>NZ_CP070352.1:0-1200000 GCF_016919405.1 Ensifer sp. PDNC004 | reverse complement strand
CGACCGCGATGATCACGGGCATCACCAGCGCCGAATTGGCAGTCCAGGCGACGCCACTTTCAATCACGCCGGCAAGCTTCAGCACGTGGTTCACGATGCCGAACTGGTCATGCAGCATCCATTGCCACATGCGCGCACTGACGACGACCGGGATCGACCAGGGGATCAGGATGATCGCGCGCATCATGCCGCGCCCGGCGATATGGGAGTTCAGGAGCAGCGCGATCGTTAGGCCGAGCACGGTCTCGATCGACACGGAAATGACCGTGAAGTAAAGCGTGTTGCGGACCGACTGCCACCAGAGCGGATCCTCAAACAGCGCATAGTAGTTGTCGAAGCCGACATAGCTGTAGAAGTCCGGCTCGGTGAGCAGGGCGTCGGTGAAGGAAAAAAGGAAGGTGCGGCCGAGCGGCCAGAGCGCCACGCCGGTGAGGACAAGCAGGCTTGGCGCGAGAAACAGCCAGGCGGTACGAACGCGCGCCTGCCGCAGTCCTGTTGATCGTGAACCCGCCATCATGGCCTCACGCTCCCTTGGCCGTAAGCGCCATGTCGTCGGCACCGAAGATATGCGCCTTCGACGTCAGCCAGCCGACGGTGATGTCGGCGTTCGGCTTGAGATCGGGCTTGCCCTGCGCCTTGACGACCAGAGACTGGCCGTTGCTAAGGCGCGCGTGAACGAGCGCCTCGCCGCCGAGCGGCTCGACAAGCTGCACGGTCGCGGGTAGGCGGACGTCACCGCCGCCGAGGATCAGGTCTTCCGGCCGGATGCCGACGCTGACCTCGCCCTCATAGCCGAAGTGCCCAAGCCCATGGCGGGCGTCGAGCACATCGAGGCGGCTTCCGCCCGCGTCACTGGCAAGCGTCCCGGTCAGAAAATTCATGCGCGGGGCGCCGATGAAGCTGGCGACGAACTTGTTGGCTGGGCGTTCGTAAAGCTCCATCGGCGTGCCGACCTGCGAGATACGACCGTCCTTCAGCACGACGATGCGATCCGCCAGCGTCATCGCTTCGAGCTGGTCGTGGGTGACATAGACGGTGGTGGCTTTGAGCTCGCGGTGGATGCGGGCAATCTCCACCCGCATCTCCATGCGCAGATCGGCATCGAGATTGGAGAGCGGCTCATCGAACAGGAACAGCTTCTGCGAGCGAACAAGCGCGCGGCCGATGGCGACGCGCTGCTGTTGGCCGCCGGAAAGCTGGGCCGGGCGGCGCGCGAGCAGATGTTCGATCTTGAGGAACCGGGCAACCTTCGCCACGCGCTCCTTGATTTCACCGCCGGCAAGCCGCGCCGTTTCCAACGCGAAGCCGAGATTGCGCTCGACGCTCATATGCGGATAGAGCGCGTAGGACTGGAACACCATGGCGATGCCGCGGCGCGCCGGCGCCGTCTCGTTCATGCGCGCGCCACCGATCTGCAGCTCGCCGTCGGTGATTTCCTCGAGCCCGGCGATCATGCGCAGCAGCGTCGACTTCCCGCATCCGGAGGGGCCGACGAAGACGACGAACTCGCCTTCTGCGACCGAAAGGTTGACCTTGTCGATCACGGTCAGCGCACCGAAACGCTTGACGACATTGGTAAGGGCAATTCCACTCATTGGCGCACCGTCTGGTTGGCAGTCCTGTTTGCAAGCGCGGAAACGCCGATGGCGCAGGCCGCATCACCGAGGAGGCTCGAAACGATCGGCATGTCGCGCGCGCCGTCGGCCCAGATGAACGGCCGCGTCAGCGCGGCGAGCCGCGCATTGACCGACGGGTCGCCGCCGATTCCGCCGCCGAGGATGAGCACGGCCGGATCGAGCGTGTTGACAAGCTGGCCGAGATAGGAGGCGAGCGACAGAAGACCGTCGGCCACCATCTGTGCGGCCCGCGGGTCTTCCGCTTCGGCTTCGAAGAGTTGCAGCGCGCTTGCGTCCGGTCGGCCGATCAACCGGCCGTAACGCTCTCCGAGCGCCTTGCCGCTCGCAAAAAGCTCTAGGTTGTGGCGAACCGCCTGGTCCTGCCCTTCGCCCGAGAAGGCAACGAGATCGCTGCCGGAGAAATGGATCGCAAAGCCGCGGGCACCCGCATAGGGCACGCCGCCGATCACCAGCGAATGCGAAAGCCCGGTCGAGATGGTCACGTAGACGAAGGGATCGATACCGCGACCGGCGCCAATCCAGCCCTCGGCGAAGGCGGCGGCCCGCACGTCGCTATCGATATGCAGCGGCCCGAAACCGCTGAGACGGCCGTGATAGTCGAGGCCGCGCCAGTCGAAGTTCCAGGCGGAAGCGGGTTCGCCCGCGCCGGTCACCAGTTCCGGCAGACAGACGCCGAGACCCGTCGTCTCGACACCGAGCGTTTCGCCTTCGTGGCGGATGGTCTCGGCAAGCGAGGCCACCAGGTCGAGCACGGCAGCGCCGCCCTCCTGGCAGCGGGTCGGCTCGGTGCGCTCGGCGATCACGGCACCGTCGGCAAGACGCACAAGGCAGGCCTTGGTCTTCGTTCCCCCGACATCGATGCCGATGGCATGCTGGCCCATCACCGCGCTCCCCATTCGCCGGCTGCATCCGCATCGGCGTAGAGTTCGGCGCCCCGGCATTCGACGGCTATGGTCGCCGGCCAGCTCGGGTCGTAAGCGCGGGCGCTCGTCAGGCGATAGAAGGCGTGGCGCTTGCCTTCGCCCCAGACGATCATCGCGACGGCCTTCGACAGTTCGGCGATCGAGCCGATGCCGATCGTAACGCCATGCGAGGGCACCTCGTCGATGCCTGAGAAATCGGGGAAGGTCGCGAGATTGTCGCGCCGCGTCTGCTCGGCAAGGGCGACGATGCGGGTGCGGCTGTCGCGGGCAGAGCCCGGCGGGTTGAAGGCGATGTGTCCATCGCCGGCGCCGGAGGCAAGCAGGAAAAGGTCGATACCGCCCGCGGCAGCGATGCGCTCATCGTAGCCGCCAGGTGCCGCAATATCCGGCATCCAGAAGTTTTCGAATGGAATGCGGAAGTTTTCCGGCAGCCCCGCATTGATGCGGCCGACGATCTCACGTTCCCCGAAGCCGCGGCAGGAGTAATGCGCCTCAGCCGGCGGCGGGGCGAAACCGTCCCCTTCTGCGGGACGGAGATACTCGTCCATCATGACGATGATCAGCCGCGAGCAATCGACGGGGTCGCCAGCAAGACGGCGTCCGAGCGCCTCATAGACCGGCAACGGACTGCGGCCGCCCGGGCAGCCGAGAACGTAGTTGCGGCCTGCAGCACTCGCTTCCCGGATACCGGCAATGATCCGGTCCGCAAGACGCTCGCCGATGGCGGCCGGCGTATCGTGGATCTCGACCTTCATGCGCCGGCCCCGTTCGCAAGAAGCTTCGAGACGAAGTCAAAATTGCGTCGGGCGATCGTTTCCGGCGTATCGGCATGGTTCAGCGCCAGATCCTGCTCGACCACCAGCGGGCCGTCGTAACCAGTCTCGCGCAGCGCCGACACGAAGGCGGCGATATCGACGACGCCACGGTCGAGATCGGTCATGATGCCCTCTTCAAAGGCACGATCCGAATGGATGCCTTCGGAAAGCACGCGCTCGCGGAAAGCACCGTCGACATTCTTCAGATGCACCGAGTTGATGCGGTTGCGGTGGCGCCGATAAAAGGCGATCGGGTCGGCCTTCCAATAGGCGTGGTGGCCGGTATCGAGGCAAAGCCCGACGAGATCGGGATCGGTGTCGGCCAGCAGCCACTCGATCTGATCTTCACGCTCGACACAGGTGCCGACATGCGGGTGGAAGCTGAATGCCAGCCCGTGCCTGCGGGCGATCGCCGCCGCTCGGTTCGTCTGATCGACAACCGCACGCCAGCCGGCTTCGTCAACCAAACCCATGCGATCCTTCGGGTAGAACTCCGACTCGTCCATCAGGATGAAATGCGTGCCACCGATTTCGGCAAGCAGCTTGCAGATCGCCTGCGTCTTTTCCTCAAGCACCGGCCAGGTGGACGCATCTGCAAGCGTATGGACATGGGCGGCCGCGACGACCTCTAGGTCACGGCTTGCCAGCTCGGACGAAAGCACCTTGGCGTCCGTGGAAAAATAGCCATAGGGGCCGAGCTCGGTGTGCCGGTAACCGGCCGCACGGATGCGGTCGAGATAGTCGGTCCAGCCGAGTTCATTCCCCTGGGGCCAATAGATGCCCCAGCAGCACGGTGCGATCGCAATATTCACGTTGGTTTCCTCAGATGCTGTGGTGGCGGGGTCCGTCACACCGGACCCCGTATCGTCGAGGCGGGCTTACCAGCCCCGCGCCTTCAACCGCTCCAGATCGCTGCTGACCTTGGCGAGTGCATCCGCAGCACTTTCCTTCCCGCTCAGCACATTGTGCACGCCGTTGAAGATCCGCTGCGAAACGCGGTTATAGGAAGCGCCGGTCACCTGCGACGGCCGCGAGGCGCTTTCGGCATAGGCCTTTTCGGCAAAGGCCAGCGACGGATTGGCAGCAAGGATGTCATTGTCCGCGTAAAGCGCCTTCAAGGTCGGGCTATAGGCCTGAAGCGCGCGGCGCTTCTGTTCTTTCGCACCTGTCAGGTAGCGCACAAGGCTCACGGCCGCATCGACATCGTCAGCGTATTTCGAAACGCCGAGCAGACCTGCACCATAGCAACCGCTCGATTTCTGGCCCTCGGCGCCGACCGGCAGCGCCATGACGCCGATCTTGCCGCGCAGCGAGGAGTCCTCAGCCTGGGTCGTGCCCCAGACATAGCTCCAGTTGCGATGGAAGACGGAGTTGCCGGCCTCGAAGACGCCGCGCGAGCCTTCCTCATCATAGTTCAGCACGCCCTCGGGGCTGATGTTGCCGATCCAGGAACGGGCAAGATCGAGCGCCTTGACGGCCTCAGGATTGTTCGCCGTGATGGTGCCATCCGGCGAGATGAAATTGCCGCCGCCGAAGGAAGCGACCCATTCGAGCGCATCGCAGGTCAGCCCCTCATAGGCGCGGCCCTGCCAGACATAGCCCCACATATCGGGGCTGCCACCAGCGCGTTCCTTGTCCTGGATGAACTTCGCCGTTTCGGTCAGCTCCTGCCAGGTCTTCGGCTCGCCCTTGCCGTACTTTTCGAGCAGATCCTTGCGATAGAACATCAGGCCGGCATCGACGAACCAGGGCATGGCCAGAAGCTTGCCGCCAATGGTGGCGTCGGCGAGCGAGGATTCGAAATGGGCGGAGATTTCGTCGGCCGGAACCTTTTCGCGCAGGTCGACCAGATGCGGCGCCAGCGTTCCGACCCAGATGTTGTCGAGCGTCAGGACGTCGACGTCACCGGACTTGCCGGCGAGTAGCTGCTGGTAGAGCGGCAGCGCCTCGCCCCAGTTGGCGGGCATCTTGTTGATCTTGACGGTGTTGCCGGTTTCCTTGGCCCAGGCCTCGGAGGCCGACTGGCAGAGCTCAAGCTCCGCGCCGGCCGAGCTGCAGAAAATCGAGACTTCGGCCGCAGCCGCCGGCATGGCGGCAAAAGCGACGCCGGCCATGGCGGCCGCCTTGAAGTACTTCATCCAACGCATTCTCGTCTCCTCCCCAGAAAACGTGTTGTTGCGATCAGCGATGATTGAATTACTATACCGTCCAGACGGTACAGTAAAGTGAAAAATCATGAAGGCGAGCAGCAGGTGGGGAAATAGCCCGCATCCGGCTGCTTTCGTGGGGATGCGCCTGCGCAGGCGCGTTGAGGAGGATAGTGAATGGAGAGCACCAGCATGCCGATAGGCCATGGACATGCGGACGCCGAAACGAACGCGGCGCAAAGGCGCCCCGGCGACATGAGGGAATTGAAGGGGATGTTTGCGTCCCGAGCGCTCAGACTTCCGCGCCAGCTCGAACAGATCGCCTTGTTCGCGCTGGCGCAGCCCGACCTCGTCGCCTTCGGCAGCGCCCGGTCGATCGCGCTCGCCTGCGCCGTCTCGCCGACGACGGTCGCCCGTTTTGCGACCGTCCTTGGTTTCGATGACTTCCGCGACCTGAAGGCGTTCTTTCAACAACACCTGCGAAATGCGCGGATGGTCTCCGCCTCAGCATAGAACACTCACGCGGCCTGCTGCGGCAGCGGCCCGACATAGAGCGAACGCGGCCGGATAAGGCGGCCTTCCAGCGCCTGCTCGCGGGCATGGGCGATCCAGCCGACGGTGCGACCGATCGCGAACACGCCGGTGAAGGCGTCGCGCGGGAAATTGAGCGCATCGAGCAGCAGCGCCGTATAGAACTCGACGTTGACGTCGAGCGGGCGATCGGGCTTGCGCGCCTTCAGGATGGCGAGCGCCGATTGTTCGACCGCTTCTGCCAGTTGAATGCGATCGCGGTTCGCCGGATGCGTGGCGATCAGTCGTTTCAGCGCACCCTTCAGCGCATCGGCGCGGGGATCGCGAACACGGTAGACGCGGTGGCCGAAGCCCATCAGCCGTTCGCCGTGGTCGAGCGCGTCGGAAAGCCAGGCCTCCGCATTCTCGGGCGTTCCGATCGCATCCAGCATGTCGAGCACCGGCCCGGGCGCACCGCCATGGAGCGGCCCCTTGAGGGCGCCGATGGCGGCAAGCACCGACGAGGTGAGACCGGCCTTGGTGGAGGCGACCACGCGCGAAGCGAACGTCGAGGCGTTGAGGCCGTGGTCCGAGATCGTCACCAGATAGGCATCAAGCGCCGCCACGTCTTGCCTGCTCGGCACCTTGGCGCCGAGCATTGCGAGGGTGTCGGCGGCGTGCGACAGCGCCGGCGTCGGCGCGAGAGGGGCCTCGCCCCTCTTCATGCGCAGCGCCGCCGGCAGGAAGACGGCCGGCGCGGCGAGCAGACGTAAGGCCGAATCGAGATCCTCCCCATCCGGGAGCCGGGCGATGAGTGCGCGCATGATGTCGACCGGCGGCAGTTCCAGCAGCGCGTCGTCGATGGCGCCGACATGGGCGAACACGTCCACCCGCTTTTCACCCAGGCGCTTCGCGAGTTCGGTCCGGTCCGGCATCGGCCCCAGCAACCCCTCGAACAACAGCGCCACGACATCCTCGTAGCTCACCTGGCCGGCCAGGTGATCGAGCGAGACACCGCGGATGATCAATTGACCCGCCTCGCCGTCAACATGGGAGAGCTGCGTTTCGGCGGCGACGACGTCTTCAAGTCCGTTCTTCATCATCAAGTTTCTCCTTTACGAGGAGAATGATCCGACCTAGACATATTGACGTCAATCTTGATGCAATTGATCAACATGAACACACTCTGGATCACCGCCGAAGAGGCACTCCTAAGGCTCGGCAGCAAGCGGCAGACGCTCTATGCCAATGTCAGCCGCGGCCGCATTCGCGCCAAGCCCGACCCTGCCGATCCGCGCCGCAGCCTCTACCAGGCCGACGATGTGCACCGGCTGGCCGAGCGCCACGCCGGCAGAAGACAGGCATCGGTCGTGGCGGCCGAGACGATCCGCTGGGGCGAACCGGTGTTGCCGACGACGATCTCCAGCATTGCCGGCGGACAGCTCTCCTATCGCGGCAGCAACGCGATCGAACTTGCCGCCACGGCAACACTGGAGGAGATTGCCGCGCTGCTCTGGCAGACACCGGCGGCGGTTCCTGTTCCAGCGCACGACCCCGGCAGCGGCCAATCGCGGCTTGCAACGACCTTTACGCTTCTTGCCGGGCGCATCGAAGCCGACCTGCCGGCACTCGGACGCAGGCACGCCATCCTGAAGGCCGAGGCCGCCGAGGTACTTGCGACCGTTGCCGCAGGCCTTGCGCCCTCGCGGGAAAACGGGCTGCTGCACGACCGCCTGGCGCAGGGATGGGGGCGGCCGGAAGCGGCGGGACCGATCCGCCGATGCCTGGTGCTGACGGCGGAACACGAGCTCAACGTCTCCGCCTTTGCGGCACGGGTCACCGCGTCCTCCGGTGCAGCACTTTCTGCCGCCACGCTTTCAGGCCTTGCCACCCTTACCGGCCCAAGGCACGGCGGCGCCTGGCTGAGTGTCACGCGGCTTGCCGAACAGGCGGCCGTGGGTGGGGTGCGCGAGGCGATCCGTGCCACGCTTTCTTCGGATGGCGTGGTCCGGGCTTTCGGCCACAGGCTCTATCCGGATGGCGACCCGCGCGCGAAGGCGATCATGTCGAGCTTCGACGTGCCGCCGCTCTATGCCGCGCTGGCCGAAGCCGGCGAAGAACTGCTCGGAGAACCGGCCAATCTCGATTTCTCGCTGGCCGCACTCGCGGCCGCCTATGCGCTTCCCGACGACGCGCCGATGGTGATATTCGCCCTCGCGCGCACCGTCGGCTGGCTCGCACACGCGATAGAACAGGTCATCAGCGGTGATCTGATCCGGCCGCGCGCCCATTATGCGGGATCGTAGCTCCTTCTCCACGCTCGCAACCCCAAGGCTGGGCTGACTAGAAAAGGCGCAGGCTGACCGCCGCAAAAGGGCCACAATACACGCTCCTGAAAAGAATAACCGCCAGATGGGAGCAAATCTGCCTTCATTAAATAATGTTAATGAAGCGGCTTCCCGGAGATGTTTACCGAAATATTACGCGTTATTAACATGACGGCGGCGCACGGAAGTAATACCTTCATTTCGAGGCTGAATATTGCCGGCGACCGCTTCGGCCGTGACGCGACAATAGGAGACGGCCTCGAATGGAAGCGCACAGCGCTTCCTTCAATTCAGGAGATGCAGTCATGCGCTCGCCCTTCAAGACCACCACCATCGCAACCGTCGCCCTCGTCCTTCTGAGCGGCGCCGCCTTTGCCGCCGATCATCACGATTTCGGCCGCGACAACGAAAAGGGTGCCTATACCGGCGATTACTACCAGGGCATTTTCGCCCAGGACGACATGTCCACCCCGGCCATGCCGGTCTACCGGACACCGACCCACATGGCATCGACGCGGCTCGATCATGTCCTGCATGAACTCCGGGTCGACAATCACCGCATCAACGTCGATCGCGAACAGGGCAAGCTGACGGCAGCAAACTACAGCAAGCTTGAACGCGAGGACGGCGCCGTGCGCGCCGAAGCGATCAACACCGCCGCCGCCCATCACGGCATGCTGCCGGACAAGTCCTATGCCCGGCTTCAGGGTGACGTTCATCACCTCAACCGTGACATCGCCCGCATGGCTTGACCGACACGTTGAGGCTCACCCGGTCTTCGGGTGAGCCGTAGCCGATGGCGCCGGGCCCTTCCCACGGTCCGGTCCTTCGGCACCAAGACGCCCCTTAATCCGAAGCCGGCCGACGCCGCGCCGCAGACCCGACCTGCCTCGGGCTGCGCCCGACCACGTTCGTCCGGCAAACAGGCAGCGAAAGGAACAGGATCATGTCAAACATTCTCACGAGGTATAGAGCTGCCGCCCTCCTCGGCGCAGCCGTCATCATTGCGCCCCTGTCCGTGGCAGCCTTCTCAGGCCGTGACGTGGCCGCCGCCGCGGCCGGCCCGGCCGTTACAGTCCCGGCCGCATCTGGCGGGTCCTTCGCGCCGATCGTATCGGCCGACAAGCCCGCAGTCGTCACGGTCACGACCGTGATCAAGGCCGACAACACCGGTGCGAGCGAACCTTCGCAACAGGGCGGAAACTCGCCCTTCGACGAACAATTCCGCCAATTCTTCCACGATCAGGGCATCCCGATTCCGGACCAGGCGCCCGAGCAGCGCCAACCGCAACGTGCCGAAGCGCTCGGCTCCGGTTTCATCGTGACCTCGGACGGCTACGTCGTCACCAACAACCATGTCATCGACAAGGCGTCGAGCATCATGGTGACGCTCGACGACGGCACGCAGATACCCGCCAAGCTTGTCGGCGCCGACCCGAAGAACGACCTGGCGGTCCTGAAAATCGCGGCGCCGAAGCCGCTTGCAACAGTTGCCTGGGGCGATTCCGACACCTTGCGGGTCGGCGACCAGGTTCTGGCGATCGGCAACCCGTTCGGCATCGGCACGACGGTGACGTCGGGGATCGTCTCGGCGCGCGGCCGCGACCTGCACAGCGGCCCCTATGACGACTTCATCCAGATCGACGCCCCGATCAACCACGGCAATTCCGGCGGACCGCTGGTCGACGCAAAGGGCCAGGTGGTCGGCATCAACACGGCGATCTACTCGCCGAACGGCGGTAGCGTCGGCGTCGGCTTTGCCATCCCCTCGGACCAGGCGCAGAAAGTCGTCACTGAACTGATGAAGGATGGTTCGATCCAGCACGGCTTTATCGGGGTGCAGATACAGCCGGTCACGGCTGATATCGCCGACGCCATCGGCCTTGCCCAGCCCGAGGGCGCGCTCGTTGCCGGCGTCAACGGCGGAACGCCTGCCGCCAAGGCCGGCATCAAGGCCGGCGACGTCATCATCGCGCTCGGCGGCAACCCGGTGAGGTCGCCGCGCGACCTGTCACGCATGGTCGCCGACCTCTCGCCCGGCACCTCGAAGAACGTGAGCGTATGGCGGACCGGCAAGACGAAGGACGTTCCGATCACGATCGGCGACAATACCGCAGATCAGCAGTAACGGTCGCAAGGGCGTCACCGTATACCTTGCATCCCGCTAGCCCGGCCGCATCGCGACCGGGCATCGCTATGGCAGCAGTCAGGCGGCAAGCGAACCGGCCCGGTTCTGCTCGCGCCAGGCGACGGGGCTCAAGGCGGTGACGCGGCGGAATTCGCGATTGAAATTCGATTTCGTCTGAAAGCCGGATTCAAGCATGGCCGCAGTCACCGACATATCGGTCTCGCGCAACAGCCGGCAGGCCTCTACAATCCTGATCTCGTTGATGTATTGCGAGACGTTCTTGCCCGCCAGCCGGTTGACGGCGGTCGATATCTGCCGGGCGGGCAGGCCCGCGCGGCGCGCCAATCGCGACAGGGTGAGGTTTTCGTCGCGGGCCAGTTTCTGGCCGACGAGCAGGCGCTCGATCCTGTCGAGGATTTCGCGATCCTGCGGCGTTGCAACCGGATCCTCTTCGGCGACCGCGCCGGCGGCCGGAAGCGCGCGCGCACGGTCCGCGACCACGGCTGTCAGCCCGATGAAGAGCAGGCCCAGCAAGTTCGCGTTGCTGACGATAAGGCCGATATTCGCGCCCTTCGTCCATTCGAAATCCAGAAGGATCGCAAGATCGAAGAGCGCCGACAGGCAGAGCGAGAACGCGGCAATGAGCAGGGCGCGGTGCGCCGCGGTGGCGCCTTCGAAACGCGCTTCGTCCAGCGCATCCGTACCGACGCGCGCCAGGTTCAGGAGCGCCAGCGCATATCCGACATATTCGACGATCAAGGCGAAATCGATGTAGCGCGGCGCAAACAGCACGAGCACGAGCATGCCGATCGTCGGTGCCGCGTGAACCCACCCCGCCGCAGCAGCGCTGCGCTCGTCTTTGCGGATCAGGCTGTGGAAACTCGCAAGCACCAGCGGCGGCACACCGCTCGCGAGCACCGGCAGTGCGAATTTCAGCGCCGCGAGGTCATAGCCCCAACGCAGCCCGACGGTCACCGACTGGAGTGCGCACAGCGTCAACAGGGCAAAGAACGGCCGGTTCCGCCGCGCCGGCTCGTCGCCGTGCAGCACGAAGGCAAGCAGGACAAGAAGCAGCAAGGCGACGACGAACGGGAGCGGCAGGAAGATCAAGACATGTCCTTCAAAGGAAAGGCTGGCAGACGAAAGGCGAGCAAGCATTCGATGGGCAGATCATTGCCTAGATCGCGATTCGGGACGACCTCAATCACGATCGAGGACGCGGACAAGCGGGGCGTTTGTGACGATCGGCCGTCTTTTCCAACACAGCGAGATACCCATGCCCCTCCTCCAGTTCATTCCCGCCGCTGCCTTCCTTCTGAGCCTGGCTGCCTCGGCGCAGGCCGATGACGTCGGCGTCCGCGAGATCGACGTTGCCGCACCCAAGCGGGAACGCCAACTTGCCGTCACCGTCTGGTATCCCGCCGGAGCCGGGGGTGAGCCCGTGCTTATCGGCGACAACCGCATCTTCAAGGGATCGCCCGCATCGAAGAACGCCCCCTTGCGCCAAGGCCGATATCCGCTGGTGGTTCTGTCCCATGGGTCGGGCGGTCGCGTCGAAGCCATGAGCTGGCTTGCAGCCGACCTGGCGCAAGCGGGTTTCATCGTCGCGGGCCCCAACCATCCCGGCACCACCAGCGGCGACTCGATGCCCGCCAACACGCCGAAGCTTTGGGAACGGACGGCCGACCTCTCGGCATTGATCGACACGTTCACCCGGGATCCGCAATGGAGCGCTGCAATCGACCCTGAGCGGATCGGCGTCCTCGGATTCTCTCTCGGCGGCTCGACCGCCATGGAGATTTCAGGGGCAAGGGCCAGTCTCGATGCCTATGCCAGCTACTGCGACAGCTATAAAAAGTGGGACTGCGCCTGGTTTGTCGGCGGCAGGGGCTATGTCGATGATGCGCCGGTCGACGTCGACAAGCTCGATCTGCGCACCGTCGACAAGGCGCGTTTCGAGCAGTCGAACCGGGATCCTCGGATCAAAGCCGCCGTACTCGTCGACCCCGGCCTCGCCCAGGCCTATGTAGAAAACAGCCTCAAGGCGATCGCGATCCCGATGCATTTCATCAATCTCGGCAGCAAGGAGACGATCCCGCTTGCCGTCGCCTCCGAGCCGCTGGCGGCGCTGACGCCGAAGGGCTCCTATGCCGCGGTCGCCGGAGCGGACCACTTCAGCTTCCTGCCGATTTGCAAGGACGGCGCCGCCGAACTGCTTAAATCCTTCGGCGAGGTCGACCCGATTTGCGGCACGACGGAACGGCCGCGCGCCGATATTCATGCCGAGATCAGCAAGCTGACCCGCGAGGCCCTCCAGAAGACACTGGCGAATCGATAGCTTCGTCATACTGGCCGCAGGGCGATGACACGTCGCCCTGCGCTCGGTCTGTTCGATTTCGGTCTTGCCCGGAGAGATGGCATCGTCCGAGGAGACGAGAAGCTGCCATCGCTCTGGTCCGCTGCTAGCGCTGAAACGTGAGGTGGACGGTCCCACTCTCGGCCGTTTCTGCCTTGACGGTGTAGCCGGCCTCCAACCCGCGCAGATCGTCCCAAAGACGGATACCCCGCCCGAGCAGGATGGGTGCGATCGCCACGTGCAAGCTATCGACAAGGCCTGCCTTGAGATAGGCGCGCACGACCGTGGGTCCGCCGCCAATACGGACATCCTTACCGTCAGCGGCGCTCGTCGCCTGCTGGAGTGCATCGGCAAGGGACGTGTTCAGAAAATGAAATGTGGTGCCTCCGGCCATCTCGATCGGAGGCCGCGGCTTGTGCGTGAGCACGAAGACCGGGACACGAAACGGAGGTTCTTCCCCCCACCAGCCGCGCCAGTCGGGATCGTTTGGGTGCGCGTGAAATCCGAACATGGCGGCGCCCATAATCTCAGCACCGATGTTTGAGAAGTATGACTGCGCATATTGCTCATCGACGCCCGTGGTGCCCGCTCCGGACGTGTCCTTGAACACGCGCTCCCGCATCGTTCGGGTCGCAGCATAGGCGGCAACCAGACGCGGCCAATCAGCGCCAAACGGATTGTCCGGGGTCTGATCTGTGGTTGTCGCGAAACCGTCCAGGGAAATGTTGAGATCGACACGAACTGACATTGGTCTCTCCTAATAGTAAGGTAGATGCCTTATTAATTTCACCCGAATACAAAGGCAAGTACCTTATTATCATTGACGCGCGTGCGCGGTCCGCTTTAGTGTGGCGCATGCCCTATCATTCGACCCCGCTTGACCTTGCCTTCCATGCACTCAGCGACCCGACGCGCCGCGCCGTTGTTTCACGGCTTGCGGACGGGGAGATGCCCGTGAGTGTCCTTGCCGAGCCCTTCGACATGGCACTGCCCTCCTTCGCCCAGCACCTCAAGGTGCTTGAAGATTGCGGACTTATCGCAAGCGAGAAACGTGGCCGCAGCCGCTGGTGTCGACTGGAGCGGGGGCGCTTTGAAGAGGCGGCAACCTGGATGGAAGCGGAGCGACGACGTTGGGCCGAACGGCTCGACCGATTGGAAGCCTATCTGGACAAGACGTAGGGAGCGGCAATGGAACCGATTTTTGAGACCTGGTCGCCCGACCGCGAAATCGTTTTGGTCAAGGTGCTGAAGCACCCGCGACAAAAGGTTTTCGCCGCCTGGATGGACCCGCAAGCGCTGGCACAATGGTATGGCCCGGCTGGCTTCAGCATCGAGAACCATGAGGCTGACATCCGTGAGGGCGGGGTATGGCGCTTCGACATGGTGGGCGAGTTTGATGATCGGCAGCAGCGCTTCCCCAGTCTGATGCGCTTCCTGAAGATCGTGCCCAACGAATTGATCGTAGTGGACTATGGCACTGCTGAGCCCGATGACCCCGATCGCTTCTATATGACGATTACTTTCGATGAACAGGCCGACGGCAAGACCGTGCTGACCCTGCGCCAGCTTCACCCAAGTCGCGAGCGCCGCCAAGCGGTCATCGACTTCGGCGCGGTGGAGTACGGGCTGCAGACGCTTGACAGTCTTGCCGCCTGGCTCGATGGCTGACGCGGCCCGCCTGAACGTTGGTCTCCGCCTTCATGATTGGCCGCTTTCAGGATTGTTCGGAGCCACGTCTGAGCTTGCGACTGGCACCGCCGGCGAAGGCGTCGCCGCTCGTTCCGATCAAGTGACGGATCTGCGCGGCACCTATGGCCGAAGGAAGTCGAGAAGCTCCGAATTGAAGGCCTTTGCCGACTCGATATTGACGATATGCCGACCAGGCAGCGACAGGTGCCGGCCTCGCTGCACCCGGGCGGCGATATATTCGAGGTCCGCCGGCGGGCATACCGGATCGCCGTTGCCGGAGATGGCGAGCACGGGGTTGGCAATCGCTACGATCTCCTCCCTCAGATCCGCGCCCGCGAGCGCAGTGCAGCCACCTTTGTAGCCGTCCGTCGAGGTGGCGGTGAACGCGCCCAGAGTGCGATCGACGGCTTGCGGGTAGCTGGCTGCAAACTGCGGGCTGAACCAGCGTTCTGCCGTGGCCGCGGCGAGCCCTGCGAGACCGTCCACCCGCACGCTATCGATGCGGGTGCCCCAGCTCTCGGGCGTCCCGATCCGCGCCGCCGTGGCACAGAGCACGATCTTGTCGAGACGTTTGCCGGCATGGATACCGAGCCATTGTCCGGTCAGGCCCCCGATCGACAGGCCGCAGAAATGTGTCCGCTCGATCCCCAGGCCATCCATGAGCGCGAGCACATCCTGGCCGAGGTCGGACAGCGCATAGGGCGGCGGCGGCGCCGAGGAGCGGCCATGGCCGCGGCGATCATAGCGCAGCACGCGGAAATGCGGCGACAGATCAGCGATCTGCGCATCCCACATGGAGAGGTCCGTGCCGAGCGAATTGCAGAAGAGCAGCCAGGGCGCGTTGCCGCTCTGGTCGCCGTCGATGCGGTAGTGAAGCCGGTGGCTGGGCAGGTCGAAATAGGCCATGAAAGAGAAGCTCCGATCGGGGAAGCCGCCAGCGAGGGCGGCTTTGTCGTTCTTGGCGCAACACTGCGCCTCAGGTGGCACGCGCCCTGCAATAGGTAGATATCGACAGCGCGCGCTCAAGGGGTGGCAACCGGGCCTTTCATGGCCCGACCGCCTCGCCTCGACCTATGCGGCCGCCAGACGTGCGATCTCGACACGGCGAGCATTGCTGACCGCGAAGACCAGCATGGCGACGGCTGAGATCGCCGCCGGGATGGCGAAGATCGCGAAGTTCTGCTGCAGCGGAAGCTCCTGCGCCAGGAGCACGCCGCCGAGCGTCGGGCCGACGATCGCGCCGATGCGGCCAACGCCGGAGGCCCAGCCGAGCCCGGTGGAGCGAACCGACAGGTTGTAGAGCTGCGCCACGCTCGCATAGAGCAGGATCTGCGTGCCGATCGTAGTGGCGCCGGCAACAAAGACCATCAGAAACAGGACACCCGTCGGCGGATTGAAGCCGATCAGCGCGATCGAGAAGGCGGCGGCAACGAAGAAACCGACCACCACCTTCGGCAAGCCGAAGCGGTCGCCGAGCCAGCCGCCGGCGATCGCGCCGACCATGCCGCCGAAATTCAGCGAGAACAGGCTGAGCAGGCTTGCCTTTTCCGCATAACCGGCTTCCTGAAGTACCTTCGGCAGCCAGGACGACAGGAGATAGACGAGCAGCAGGCAGCAGAAGAAGGCGACCCAGAGCATGACGGTGCGCAGCGTCCGCTGATGGCGGAAGAGCTCCAGCACCGATGCGGAAGCACCCTTCGTCTCGGAGAAGACCAGCCTGTCGGTGGCGCCAAGACGCGCGTTCGGGTCGATCTTGGCGTAGATGCGCTTGGCCTCGTCCTGCTTGCCCTGACGGATGAGGAAGCCGAGCGATTCCGGCAGCTTCCAGAGGATCACGGGCAAGAGGAGCAGCGGCACGGCGGCGATGAAGAACATCGGCTTCCAGCCATAGGACGGAATAAGGCCGATGCCGAGACCGGCGGCGACCATGCCGCCGACCGAGTAGCCGGAGAACATCAGCGCCACCAGCGTGCCGCGCAGCCGCTTCGGCGCATATTCGTTCATCAAGGCGACGGCATTCGGCATCAACCCGCCGCAGCCGAGACCGGCGAAGAACCGGAAGACCTTGAACTGCTCCGGCGAATTGGCAAAGCCGGTCAGAAGGGTGGAGAGCGTAAACAGCAGAAAGCTGATGGCGATGCCTTTCTTGCGGCCGATCCGGTCAGCGAGCGGCCCGAAGATCAGCGCGCCGAACATCATGCCGAACAGCGCCCAGGCCTGCAGCGCGCCAGCCTGCGGCTTGCTCAGGCCCCATTCCTTGATCAGCGTCGGCAGCACCGTGCCGGCTACGAAGACGTCGTAGCCGTCAACGATCAAAAGTAGGGCGGTCAACGCCACTACCATCCACTGGAAGCGCCCGAGCGGGCTCCCGTCAATCGCCTCATTCACATCGATAGAGCGCATCATCTCCTCCCCAGGTGTTTGCGCGTTTCAAAAAACAACCGTCAGCCGAGATCGCCGCCGGCGACCGGCAGCACGTTGCCGGTGATGTAGGAGGCCTCGTCCGAGGCCAGAAAAAGGATCGGCGCCGCCTGCTCCTCGATGCTGCCGTAGCGCTTCATGAAGCTCGACTGCTTTACCTGGGCGACGACCTCGCCCATCCAGGCCTTTTCGGCGTCGCTGTCGCCCGCGGCATTGCGTGGAATACGGCGCGGCGGCGCTTCCGTTCCGCCGGGTGCGGTGGCGACGACGCGGATATTGCGCTCGGCAAGCTCCATCGCCAGCGATTGGGTGATGGCGTTGACGCCGCCCTTGGCTGCCGAATAGGGCACACGGTGAATGCCACGCGTGGCGTTAGACGACACGTTGACGATGGTGCCGCCGCCGCGGGCATAAAGATGCGGCAGCACGGCATGGCAGCAATAGAGCGTCGGCATCAGCGAGCGGCGGATTTCCGCATCGATCTGTGCCGGTTCGAACTCCGAGAAGGGACGCATGCGGATCGCGCCGCCGACATTGTTGATCAAGATATCGATGCCGCCGAATGTATCGGCGGCAAAGCGCATCGCTGCGGCTGCCCCCTCATGGGTTTCGAGATCAGCAACGAAAGCCGCCCGCTCCCTGCCCGCCTCCGCCGCCACCTCGGCGACGAAATCGGCGCGATCGACGAACACCACCTTGCCGCCTTCGGCAGTCGCGCGCAGCGCCACGGCGCGGCCGATGCCTTGCGCCGCACCGGTAACGACGAGAACCTTGCCGGCAAAACGACCTTCGAAGCGCGCGGAGGTCATGCCGCCACCTTCGCGACCACATTCGGCGTGAATTTTTCGTAGTGGAAGCTGTTGGGTTTCACCCCGGTGTCGTCGAGGTGCTTGCGCACCGCGTCGACCATCGGCGGCGGGCCGCAGAGATAGACGTCGACGTCCCCGCCATTGAGCACGTCCTCGGGCATGTGCTGGGTCACCCAGCCCTTGCGCGGATGGTTGGAGCCGGCATCAGCCACGACTGTTGCGAAGGTGAAGTTGGGCAGGCGTTTCGCATAGGCTTCGATATGGTCGACCAGCACCAGGTCGAGATCGCGGGTGACGCCGTAGATCAGATGCACCTTCTGCTCGCGGTTCGTCTGGGCGAGTTGTTCGAGCATCGACAGGAACGGCGCCAAGCCCGTTCCACCGGCGAGAAGCAACAACGGGCGCTGGACTTCGCGCAGATAGAAACTGCCGAGCGGGCCGGTCAGATCGAGCTTCGTGCCCACTTCGGCGCGCTCCAGCCAGGTGCTCATCACACCGCCCGGGATCTTCTTGATCAGGAAGCCGAGACGCTGCTCGCCCGGCGCCGACGAAAAGGAATAGGACCGACTCTGGCCGCTGCCGGGCACGTCGATGTTGACATATTGACCGGGCAGGAAGGCGGGGGCTGCGTCCACCTCCAGTTCCAGCACGATCGCCGCATCATTGTGCGGGGTGACACGCGCGACTGTTGCCGAGATTTTCTGCTGCCCGGTCTTGCAGGCGGACGACGTCGTCGGCACGGCGATGACGCAATCGCTCGACGGCTTCATCTGGCAGGTCAGCACCAGCCCGCTTGCCGCCTCGTCCGCCGTCAGCGCGTCGTCGATGAAATCGTCACCGAGGTCATAGGCGCCGCTTTCCGCGCGGCACTTGCAGGTGCCGCAGACACCGTCGGAACAGTCCATCGGCAGGTTGATCTTGTTGCGGAAGGCGGCGTCGAGCACCTTCTCGTCGTCCCGGCATTCGACGAAGCGGGTCACGCCGTCCTCGAAATTCAAAGCGATCCTGTAGCTGATCATGGTTGTTCCTCCCAGTCCTGTCAGGCGCCGGTCATCAGATGTGGTAGACGTCGATGACCTGGCGGATGTAGTCGTTCTTCAGCACGATCTTCTTGCGCGAGATCACGAGCCCATCGCCGCTTTTGCGCAGCGTGACGAACATGGTGCCGAAGAAATGGTCGGTGACCTTGTAGCGGTGGTTGAGCGTATGGAAGTTGTAGCGGAAGTCCGCTTCCTCGCCGCGATCGGCCACAAGCTCGACATTGTTCACGTTGTGGCTGGTGCGCGGCTCCGGCGTCGACGCACCGGAGCGTTCGGTCTTGATGCGGAAGACGCGATCCTCCAGGCCGTCTCGGCTCGGATAGTAGATCAGCGAGATCTGCGATTGCGGGTCCTCGGTGAGTTGATCGTCGTCGTCCCAGGCCGGCATCCAATAGCTAACATCGGTCGCATAGCAGGTCAGCCATTCGTCCCATTGCCGGTCGTCGAGCAGGCGCGCTTCGCGGTAGAGGAAAGCGCAGGCGGTGTCATAGGAGATCGTCATGCGACCGCTCCTTGTCTCTCTAAGGCAAGCGCATCGCGCATGACCTTCGCCCAATATTCGTGCTGTCGGACGAAGAGGCCTTCGTCCTCGCTGCGCTCGCCGGAGAGCAGCGGCTGAAGCCCCATGCGCTTGGCATTCTCATCGGGTCCGTCGATCCAGAGCGGCGCACCGCGCGACAGGTCGTTCCAGAGCGCGGTAATGCCCGCATAACCCTGCTGGCAGGCGCGGAACTCCTCGAGATCGTCGGCCGTACCCATGCCGGAGACGTTGAAGAAGTCCTCGTACTGGCGGATGCGCAGGGTGCGATCGGCAGCACTTTCGCCCTTGGGTGCAAAGCAGAAGATGCTGATCTCGGTCTTGTCGACGCTGATCGGACGGGTGACGCGGATCTGCGTGCTGAACTGGTCCATCAGGAAGACGTTCGGATAGAGGCAGAGATTGCGGGTCTGGTTGACGATGAAATCCGCCTGCACCTCGCCGACGCGCGCCTTGATCTCCTCGCGGTGGCTGTAGATCGGCCGGACCTCCGGGTTCATGGTGTTGGTCCAGAGCAGGATGTGGCCATTGTCGAAGCCGTAGACACCGGCGACGGACCGGCTCCAGCTCGAAGCATCGACCGCCTTGGTGCCCTCCTCGTGGCGCCGGCCCATGGTCGCCGAATAGTTCCAGTGAACGGAGCTGACGTGGTAGCCATCGCAACCGTTCTCCATCTGCAGCTTCCAGTTCCCGTCGTAGATATAGGAGGAGTTGCCGCGCAGCACTTCCAGCCCGCCGGGCGCCTGGTCTACGATCTGGTCGATGATGACTTTAGTTTCGCCGAGATAGTCTGCGAGTGAAGTCACATCCGGATTGAGGCTGCCGAAGAGGAAGCCGCGATAGCTTTCGAAACGGGCGACACGCTTGAGATCGTGCGAACCGTCTTTCGCGAACTGCGGCGGATATTGTGTGGTCTTTTCATCCTTCACCTTCAGGAGCTTGCCGGTGTTGGAAAAAGTCCATCCGTGGAAAGGACAGGTGAAACTGCCCTTGTTACCGTGCTTGCGGCGGCAGAGCATGGCGCCGCGGTGGGCGCAGGCATTGATGACGGCGTGCAGTTCGCCCGTCTTGTCGCGTGTGACGACAACCGGCTGCCGGCCGATCGTGGTGGTGTAATAGTCGTTGTTCTCGGGGATCTGGCTCTCATGAGCGAGATAGACCCAGTTGCTTTCGAAGATGTGTTTCATCTCCAGCTCGAAGAGGTCTTCGTTGGTGAAGATGTCGCGGCGGCAGCGGAAGGAGCCGGCCTCATGATCGTCCTCGACCGCGGTGGCGAGCAGGTCGTCGAGGGCTTGGGCTTTGTCGATAACTGCGGACATGGTTCTTCTCCCGCAACCAGCTGATCCGTGCTCGGCTCTAGCGATTGCAACAATGTCTGATGTCAGGGGGCGGCGGCTCAGTCGGCCGCCGCAGAGGTGATCAAGCGGCGGCGCGCTTGCGCTGCTCGTTCACCTGGTTGTCGACGCCGTTCACCAGCGAGGTGAGATGGATGTCGAACACAATCTCGGCGAAGGGGCCGGAGAGATTGTTGGCCTTGATGCTCGCCTCGTCGGTGCGCTCGGTGACATCGGGCACCAGGCCGTCACGGGTCGCATAGGCGAAATCGTCGTTGACCAGCGGGTCGCCGGCGATGTTGATCTGGGTCGTCAGCTTGCGGTGGCCATCGGCGCTGATGAAGAAATGGATATGGGCCGGGCGCTGGCCATGGCGGCCGAGGGCGGAAAGCAACTGCTCGGTCGGGCTGCCCGGAGGCACGCCGTAGCCGTGCGGCACAATACTCTGAAACTTGTAACAGCCCTTGGCGTCGGTGACGATCGTGCGGCGCATGTTGAACGGCGCCTGCAGCCCGGTCGGATCGAAATGCGAGTAGAAGCCGCGGGTATCGCAGTGCCAGACTTCGACGGTCGCGCCCTTCAGCGGTTGGCCATTGGCGTCATAGACGGTGCCGTGCATGATCAGCGGCTGACCATTGGTGTCGCGGCCATCGTCGAGACGGGCAAAGCCTTCCGAAGCCGGCGCGCCAGCGACATAGAGCGGGCCCTCGATGGTGCGTGGCGTCTGGTTCTGGATGCCGAGCGCTTCGTCGATCGCGTCGAGACGCTCGTCGAGGAAGTGATCGAGGCCGAGGCCGGGCGAGATGAGGCCGGCCTGGCCGGCAGCGCCGATCTCGTTCAGCCAGGCGATCCCGGTCCAGTATTCGTCAGGCGTGATGTCGAGATCGTCGATCGCCTTGAACAGGTCCGACATCACCCGGTGCACGATTTGCTTGACGCGCGGATTGCCGCCGTCCTTGTCGAGTCCGCTCAAGGTCTTCAGGAAAGCTTGCGTTTCCGGCTTGTCGAAAATCTTCACGCTCATATCAATTCCTCCACTTGGATTGTCTTGAAGCTCGAGCCGCCTGCCAAACCTCCCGGCCGCGGCGCTCACAAATTCTAGCTATCGTCGTCACGGATCGAGGATGGGTGCCGGAGCAGCGGCGTGACCTCGATCTGCATGAACTTGAAGAGCGGCAGGCCCGAGAGAAGCTCGTGCAGCTCGGCATTGTCCTTCACGTCGAAGACGCTGTAGTTCGCGTACTGGCCGGCGATCCGCCAGATATGCCGCCACTTGCCGCTCTGTTGCAGCTGTTGCGAATAGGCCTTCTCCCGGGCGAGGATCTCCGCCACCTGCTCGGCCGGCAGATCGTGAGGGATGTGAACGTCCATTCTGACGTGAAACAGCATGGCTTGATCCTCACTTTGCAACGCTGATCGTCTTGCGCAGCCCGTCGCGCGCAAAGAATTTCAGCCGGTCTTCGTCGAGTTCGATCCCGAGCCCCGGCCCGTCCGGCACCGTCAGTTCAAAGTCGCTGTAGTCGAGCGGCGTCGCCAGGATTTCCTCGGTCAGAAGCAGCGGGCCAAAGAGTTCCGTGCCCCATTGCAGGTTGGCGAAGGTGGAAAACACATGGGCTGACGCGACCGTGCCAACGCCGCCTTCCAGCATCGTGCCGCCATAAAGTTCGATGCCGGCGGCATCGGCGATGGCAGCCACGCGCTGCGCATTGAAGAGGCCGCCGCTCTGCTCGATCTTGATCGCGAAGACGTCGGCACCCTTGGTCTTGGCAATCTCGAACGCGCTCTCCGGTCCCGTAAGCGACTCGTCCGCCATCAGCGCCACCGGGAAGCGACGGACCAGGCGACCGAGTGCTGCGGTCGAGGCGACGGGCTGCTCGACCAGTTCGCAACCGGCGTCCGCAAGTGCTGCCATGCCATAGGCCGCCTCAAACTCACTCCAGGCCATGTTGACGTCGACGCGCACCGCGCCGCGGTCCCCGAGGGCGTGCTTGATCGCTGCCACGTGGGCGATATCGTCCTTCAGCCGCCGTGCGCCGATTTTCAGCTTGAAGATCCGATGGCGGCGAAGGTCGAGCATCTTCCCAGCTTCGGCAATATCCTTGGCCGTGTCGCCCGACGCCAGCGTCCAGGCGACCGGCAGGCGCTTGCGCAGTGCCCCGCCGAGCAGTTCGCTGATCGGCAGACCCAGGCGCTTGCCGTGGGCGTCGAGCAGCGCCGTTTCCACAGCACTCTTGGCGAAGCGATTTTCCTTCACCGCCTTGCCGATGCGGGCCATCAGGGCGCGAACGCGGGTCGCGTTCTCGCCGACCATAAGCGGTGCGAAATAGGTATCGATTGCAAGCTTCATCGATTCCGGGCTCTCGCCGCCATAGGCGAGACCGCCGATGGTCGTGCCCTCGCCGAGGCCGACCGTGCCGTCGCTGCAATGCACCTTCACCAGCATCAGGGTCTGGCCGGTCATTGTCGCGACCGAGAGCTTGTGCGGCCGGATGGTCGGCAGATCGACCAGAACAGTTTCGACCCGTTCGACGACGGGAGAAAAGGCTGCGGTCGGAGCGATGGGTGCAAGG
Organism: Ensifer sp. PDNC004; assembly: GCF_016919405.1. Taxonomy (NCBI): domain Bacteria; kingdom Pseudomonadati; phylum Pseudomonadota; class Alphaproteobacteria; order Hyphomicrobiales; family Rhizobiaceae; genus Ensifer; species Ensifer sp. PDNC004. Next base: position 1,176,756 of record NZ_CP070352.1, on the reverse strand, counting down.
GTCGTGTTCATGCCGTGAACTGTGCGCTCACGCACCGGGTGACGTCCAACACCAAATAGGTTATCTACGATACCTTCACGGTATAGTATGACAAAGATTACGCGCATTCATGCGCTTGCCGCACTGCAACATACCGCAATGGTAGGACAATAGGGGCCGTAACATTGGATCTGCGCCAGCTTCGCTACTTCGTCGCCGTGGCCCGCGAGCGCAATTTCACCCGCGCCGCCGAGCAGTTGCACATCGCCCAGCCGCCGCTCAGCCGGCAGATCCAGCTTCTTGAGGAAGAACTGGGCGTGCCGCTGATCATCCGCAAGAGCCGGCCGGTGCGGCTGACGGAGGCAGGCCGATTGTTCTACGAACAGTCGCTACAGGTGCTCGGCCGGGTGGAACAGATGGTGGAGGCGACGCGTCGTGTCGGCCTCAACCAGAACCGGGTGCTGTCGATCGGCTTTGTCGCGTCCACGCTCTATGGCGGATTACCGACGCTGGTGCGCAAGCTCAGGCAGAACGCGCCGGAACTCGACATCCGCCTGCTGGAGATGGTGTCGGTGCAGCAGATCGCGGCGTTGAAGGAGGGCCGGATCGATGTCGGTTTCGGCCGGCTGCATCACAACGACCCCAACGTCGCCGGCATCCTCATGCGGGAAGAGCGGCTCGCCCTAGCGATACCGCAAGGCACGCCGTTTGCCGATGATACGTCTCCGCTGCCGTTAAGCGCGGTTGCCGGGCAAAAGCTGATCGTCTACCCGAAGGAACCGCGCCCGAGCTATGCCGACCACGTGTTGAGCCTGCTTCACGCTGAGGATGTGCGCCCGGCCGAAGTGCATGAGGTGCGCGAAATCCAGAGTGCACTTGGCCTCGTCGCCTCGGATGCCGGACTTTGCATCGTCCCCTCCTCGGCGCGTCAGGTCCGCTCCGACCTGCACTATCGCATGATCGAGGGCGAGCGGGCGACCTCGCCCGTTATCCTCAACCACCGGGTCGGCGACAATTCGCGCTACATCGAGCTGATCAAGGCGCTGATCGTGGAGATGTATGCGGAAAACCCGCCATGGCTTGGTCTCGAGCACAATCTGCCGTTCCGGCCGTCCTTCGTTAAGTGACGCGTTCGGGCGTCCGCAATTCCCGTGCTTCACCCGTCGGGGAAGTGGCACTCTCCGCCCAGATCTCGCGGACCATATCGCGGAGCAAAAGCGCTTCGGCCCATCGGTCGGTCGTATCGTTGCCGTTCCTGTCGGTGATCGCATAGGGCCTTGGGCCGAGTTCGCAGGTCATGACCAGTTCGGCATCTTTAGCGGCACGGGAGCGCCAGTGCCGAAAGCCGTAGGTCCACCACTGATGGAAGAGGTCCACCCACAGCCGATGCTGCGGAAAGGACATCTCGATCTGGATCTGCTGGCAGGAGCCGATGCGGCCGTGGAAAGCCCTAGCGTTGCGCAGGATGCGATGGATTTGTGCATGGCTTTCGTCTTCGACCGGGACGGCAAACTCCCGGCCGACGAGATAATGCGAGAGGTCGGCCAAGAGCGGCAGGTCGGAGCGACGGTCGAGCAGGTCGAGCGTGAACAGAAGGTCGCTGGTGATCCGATTGCGATGGGTTTCGATATAGACGGGAACGCCCGTATCCTCGGCAAACCGCATCCATCCGTCGAGAAGCGGCAGGCAGTCCTCGACCCGGCGCGGACGAATGTCGGCCTGCAGGTCGATGTGGCTGACCGGAAATTCCGCAGCCAATTCCAGCGTCAAGCGCAGATCCTCGACGCTTCGAGGAAAACAGACACCTTCGATCTTCAGGCCGGTGCCGCGGATCGCTTCGTTGAGGCGTTCGACATTCCGACGGTTGGTATAGTGTGCGCTGATGCCGTCGAACCCGGCCTCGACGATAGCAGCGATATTCTCTTCGAGACTGCGCTCATGACCGTCCGCATGCCGGCGCTCCATCGCCCAGAGCGACTGAAAGACAAGCAGTTTCTGCATCACGCAGCCCGCGCGCTTTTCAGCAGCGCCTTGAGGTTCACGCTGGCGTCGGCGAGCGCTCCCGGATCAGGGCTGATGCCGGCGGCAATCAACATTTCCGAAAGCTTGATGTCCTTGGCCACACAATTGCCGAGACCGAGGCCCGCGGCCGCGACGAGGCGACCGCCGTTCAGGTAGAATTCGAGTTCGCCGCCGTCGAGCCGGCGCGTCACGCTTTGATGGTCCGGATGCGGCAGACCCGCCACCTGCAGACCGAGATCATATTGATCGGTCCAGAACCAGGGGATCGCGGCAAAAACCTCCTTGCCGCCGGCCATATTGCGGGCGGCGACCTCCGCCTGGGCGCGGGCATTGCGCCAGCTCTCAAACCGAACATGCCCGCCACCCGGTTGGGCCACGGCGGCGCAATCGCCTGATGCATAGATGTTCGGATCGCTGGTCAAGAGATGGCCATCCGTCAGGATGCCGTTGCCAACGCCGAGCCCTGCCGCCTCGGCGAGTGCTGTATCCGGCTGGACCCCGATCGCGGCGACAACGATATCGGCCGGCACTGACGTGCCATCGGAAAGAACAACCGCATCCTCGGTGATTTCAGCGATCCCCTGACCGAGATGGAAGGTGACGCCTTCGTCGAGATGCCGGGCGTGGAGCCTCGCGGCGAAGCGTGGCGGCACCGCGCGACCGAGCGGCCTCAGTGCCATTTCGATGACGCTGACAGCGATGCCCTTGCCGCGCAGCACGGCCGCGAGCTCCATGCCGATCAGCCCGCCGCCGATGATCGCGACTTGTCTGCCGGCATCGGCGCGGGCGAAGATCGTCGCCGCATCTGTGTACGTGCGGAAATCGAGCGCGCGCTCGGCACCGGGGCACGTGAGCCGTCTCGGCCGGGCACCGGTGGCGAGCAGCAGCTTGTCGTAAGCGAGTGTCCGCCCATCGCTCAAGGTCACGGAGCGTGCATGCCGGTCCAGTCGAGACGCGGAAACGCCCTTGATATAGTCGATACCGGCAGCCTCCAGCGCTTCGGCGCCGCAGATCGGTTTCATCTGCACCGCGCCATTGAGCGGCTTCGACAATGGCGGGCGCTCATAGGGCAGATGCGGTTCCGTACCGATGAGCGTGACGCTGCCGGCAAAGCCCGATTCACGCAGCGCAAAGGCCGCGCGCGTGCCGGATTCCCCGGCACCGATGATGACGATGCGATCCATGGCTTGCTCCGTAGACCAGGCGTTGACGGGTGCGGTTCAGCAGAACCGCACGTAGATTTGTCAGTCCGTTCAAAAAAGGTGGCCGGCGCAGGCAGGAGAAATGCGCCGGCCCTCAGCGCCGCACGTCTGATCAGACACGGTCGCTGTAGGACTTCGAGTTCCTGCAGTCCCTTGACCGGCGACGATCAAAGGACCGTAGAAGATCAGTTGCGCGCTGCGTAATCGGCCATGTTCTTCGGCGTGACGAGCTCGAAGGGAACCCAGACGTTCTTTTCGACGCTTTGACCGCGCACCAGTGAGACGGCGGTGTCGACGGCACTTGCCGATTGCCCCTTGGCGTTCTGGAACACGGTTGCGTCGAGGTCGCCGGCAGCCATGGCGGCAAGCCCGTCCTGGGTCGCGTCGATGCCGACGACGATCACGTCGTCCATCGACACGCCAGCGGCCTTCAGCGCCTGGATGGCGCCGATCGCCATTTCGTCGTTGTTGGCAAAGACCACGTCGATCGGCTGTCCGGCGGTGATCCAGTTGGTGGTGAGATCCATCGCATTGGTGCGCGTCCAGGCGGCCGACTGCTCGTCGGCGATGGTGGCACCCTTGCAGTCGCCGGCAGCGAGCGTTTCCTTGAACGCCGAGGTGCGGTCGCGCGAGGCCTGGTGGGCAAGATCGCCCATCAGGATGTAGACCTGCGCATCGCTGGCCTTGCCCTTTTCCTTCAGCAGCGAACAGGCGGCTTCCGCGCCCAATTTACCGGAGTCCGTTTCCTTCGAGCCGACATAGGCCTGCTTTGCCGACAGCTTGCCGAGGTTCTCCGGCTCGAGGTTGAGGTAGACGAGCGGAATGCCCGCCTTCTCGGCGGCTTCGCTGATCCCTGCTGCGGCCGAGGTATCGGTCAGTGTCATGATGATGGCGTCGACGCCCGCCGCGATGAAGTTGTTCACCTGGTTGAGCTGCTTGGAGATGTCGGTCTGCGCATCCTCGATCTGGACGGTGGCGCCGTTGACCTCGCCGACCCGGGCATTGATGCCCTCGCGCAGCAGGGTCTGGAAGTTGTTGTCGAAGCTCTGCATCGAGACGCCGATCGTCTCCGCCGAGGCAGCACTTCCCATCAAGGCGGCAAGCGCTGCCGCCAGGTACATGGATTTCATGATTTCCTCCCGAGGGTGCCGGATCACCCGATCGCATTCCGGAGGCCCCGATGGGCCTGATCAATGCTTGCGTGGGCGGCCCTAGCCGAGCGCCACGCGAACCTCGCCGTCGACGATTTCGGCGGGATAGGTCTTCAGGTTCTCGCAGGCCGGAAGCCTGATGGCTTCACCGGTGCGGTAGTCGAAGGCGCCGGAATGCTTGGGACATTCGACCTCGTAGTCCATGACGAGGCCATCGGCGAGATGGACGGCCTCGTGGGTGCAGAGGCCGGCGGTGCAATAGACGCTATCGTCGGGGCCGCGGTAGACGGCGTAGGTGCGGCCACCATGATCGAAGCGGATCGCCCCTTCCTGTTCGATGTCGTCAAGCTTGCAGGCGGGTATCCAGGTGATCACGGTGCTCATTCTGCTGCCTCCCCGATGGTGTTGCGTGCCTTGCGGCTAGCGAGTTTTTCCTTGCGTTTGCGATAGCGCTCCTGCATCCGCGCCTCGCCCTCCTTGGAGCCGTCGTGCCAGGTGCCAAACCAGCGATCGAGCGGGATCAGGGCGTCGCCGTAATTCACCTCGAAGTACTTGTGGTGCAGGTAATGCGCATAGGCGTGGCTATCGACCAGGGTCTCTTCACCGACCTCGACCTTGTCGAAGCCGACATGACCGGGAATGGCGCCGAAGCCCGCATAGTGCAGCTGATAAAGCATCAGGATCGGGTTCGACGGCAGGATCAGGTGATAGAAGGCGGTACCGAAGTAGAGCAGGTGCTCTACCGGATGCATCGACAGCGACGACCACGGCGACGGGTTCACGGAATTGTGGTGGACCGAGTGCACCCACTTGTAGAGCAGCGGCGTGTGGATGAGCCGGTGGATGCAGAAGAAGTGGAACTCGTGGATGACAGGCACGACGAGTGCGACCAGAGCGAGCGTCCAGGGATTGTCCGCGAAGGTCAGCCACGGCGCATAGCCATTGGCATAGGCGAAGAGCATGCCGACCTCGACGGCGGTCCAGATAGTCACGCCGGACAAGAACGTGCGCAGGATATTGTCGAGGTTCTGGCTCTCGAACCAGAAAGCCTTGCTCTTCTGCTCGGCCGGGAACTTGCCGTTGTACTTGAAGCGGTTTTCCTGCCGCTTCAGCACATAGAGGTGCATCTCGAACGCGCCGTAGAACAGGAAGACGCAGACCGCGTTGACCGCATAGAGCCAGGCGATCCAGCCGACGCTCAAGCTCTGCATCGTCTCGACCGGCGGGATGACCCAGGCCCAATAGGCAACGGCCGAGGCCGCGAAGATCGCATTCCACGGAAAGAAATAGTGTGGCAGCCACTTTACGAGCGCCAGCAGTTTTGGCGGGAAGGCAAACAGCGGCGCGGTTTCGATCGGGTCGTTCGGCGCCCAGTCGCCGCGCTTGTTGCGCTTTCCATATTTCAGATCATCCATGACGCTCTCCTCCCGGCGGACCGCATGCGCTCCGCCAAACTCCGATGAAGGAGATCGCTGTCCGGTTCGGTCCGATCCGCGTTCCTTCTTGATAAAAATCTAGCAGGGGGCGGTGGGAACGGCGAAAGCTTGTTTGATCAAATCAGATCAAAGGCTCTCGGCGGTGATGGTGATGAAGCGAATGGGCGCCGTATCCGGCTCCATCTCGGAAAGCCCGATCCGGCGCAGCATCAGGTCAAGCGAGCGACGGGCCTGCGCCTCCGGCGCCTGGTCGAGCACCACGTCCATGATGCCATCGCTTAGCGCCTTGCGGGTGTAGTCGGTCAGTTCATGACCGACGAAGAAGATCTCGTTACCGCGCTTATGCCGGCGAAGCACGTCGATCAGGGCCGCATTCGCGCCGCCGGCATTATAGAGGCCGGCCATGTCAGGATACATGTCGAGCGCCCATCGCAAGGCTTCGGCACCGTAATGCTCCTCGTCGCGGGTAAAGCCCAGCCACTCAAACCGGCGCTCGCCCGGATGCGCTGCAAAATAATCCGAAAAGCCGCTGAGGCGGTCGCGGTGGACCTGATAGATCGGGTGGCAAAGGGCGACGACAGGCCCTGTCTGGCGCGCCACGCGCGCGATGAAGAGCGCCGCCGTTCGTCCGGCCGCATGATTGTCGATGCCGACGAACGCGCCCAGTTCGTGCGAGGCCCTCGTCACGACATGGACCACCGGCACGCCGCGCGCGATCACGGCTTCGACGGCGGCGCTGATCAGCGGATGGTTGGGTACGGCCAGGATCAATCCGGCGCGGCTGACCTCGGTCGAGAGGATGCGCCTGGCGATTTCCTCCGGCTTCATTTCCTCGGTAAAGCTGCGATGCACGACGACGAGCGGATCGAGCGTCTCGGCGATCCGCTGGAAGGCCTGCGACAGGCGGCGATAGAAGGTCGTCTCCGGCCGCACCATCAGCACGTCGATGCGCAGCAGCCCGCGATGGGCCTCGGGAAGGGTTCGCGGATAGTTCAGAGCGCGCGCCGCGACGACGACTTTTTCGACGAGGTCCGGGCGGACACCACCGCGGCCGTTCAAGACCCGCTCGACCGTCGCGGTTCCGACGCCTGCAAGCTCGGCAATGTCGCGATAGTTCGGCTTGCTCACGGAGACTTCCCTCATATAGACCAACGACGCCCGCCTGTAACGCCTTAGCATAGGGCGAGGCTTGCTCGACAGAGTGTCTGTCCTCGTTCAGCCCGCCCTCGCCATCGCTCGTTCGCCGCCTATATCAAGCCGGTATTCAGAATCACACCGAGGCTTCCATGAGCTATGAACTGTTTTACTGGGACGGCATTCAGGGGCGCGGCGAGTTCGTGCGGCTGGCATTCGAAGATGCCGGCGCCGATTATGTCGACGTCACGCGCGAGCTGGGCCGCGGCACCGGCGAAATGATGAGGCTGATGGAAAGCACGACCGAAGCGCACATTCCCTTTGCCCCACCTTTTCTCAGGGACGGCGACCAGATCATTTCGCATGTGGCTAACATCCTCTTCTACCTCGGCCCCAAACTGGGGTTGGCGCCGAAAGACGAAGCGTTGCGCTGGTTCGCCAACGGCCTGCAATTGACGATCACCGATTTCATCGCCGAAGTGCACGACACGCACCATCCGATCGCGACATCGAAATACTACGAAGACCAGAAGGCGGAAGCGAAGGACCGGGCCCTGGAGTTTGTCGTAAACCGCATGCCGAAATTTCTCGGTTACTTCGAGCGGATGCTTGAGCAGAACCCCGCGGGCGGCGGCCACGCGGTCGGTGGCGGCCCCAGCTATGTCGACCTGTCGCTGTTCCAGGTGATCGAAGGGCTGCGTTATGCCTTCCCGAAGGCGATGCGCCACTATGAGCCGCAATATCCCGGGCTTTTGAAGCTGCATGCTTCGGTGAAAAGCCGGCCCAACATCGCCGCCTATCTCGCCTCACCGCGGCGGCTGGCCTTCAACGAGAACGGAATCTTCCGCCGCTATCCGGAACTGGACATCGCGCCCTGAGGAGATGCGCCGCCAACGTCACGCGGCGGCAGCCCGCTGTTCGCGCAGAAATGCGGAGACGCGCCTCAGGCCTTCGCGCAGGACGGCTTCGTTGTTGGCATAGCCGATCCTGATGTAGCCCTCCATGTCCATGGCGCTGCCCGGCGTGAACATCACGCCGGTTCGCTGAAGCAGTTGCAGGCAGAACGCCTCTGATGTCATCGGCAGGTCGTATTTCAGAAGCGCCGTCGTGCCCGACTGCGGCCTGATCCAAGAGATCAGCGGCTCAGCATCCACCCAGTCCGACAGAATGGCGAGGTTGGTGCGGGTGATCGCCTGGCTGCGGGCAAGGATCTTGTCCTTGTTTTCCAGCGCGATGGCCGCGAAATGGTCATCGAGCATGCCGACGCTGATGGTGTTGTAGTCGCGGTGGACCGAAACGGCCTGGATCAATTCGGGCGGCGCGACGATCCAGCCGAGCCTGAGTCCGGCGAGCGAAAAGGTCTTCGACATGCTGCCGGTGCTGATGCCCTTTTCATAGAGGTCGGCGATCGACGCTGTCAGGCCGCTGCCCTCTTGATCCGTGCCGCGATAGACCTCGTCGCAGAGGACCCACGCGTCGCAAGCGCGCGCGATCTCGACGATCCTTTCGAGATAGGCGCGGTCCATCAGTGCGCCGGTCGGGTTGTTGGGATTGTTGATGGCGATCAGCTTGGTCCCGGGGATCGCCAGCCGCTGCAATTCCTCGAGGTCGGGCAGGAAGCCGGTCTCTTCCGTCAGGCGTAGGATCCGCGTATCGGCGCCGTAGCTCTCGGGGATCGAATAGTGCTGCTGATAAGTCGGCAGCACCGAAATCACCCGGTCGCCCGGTTCGACCAGCGTTTCGTGCACCAGCGCATTTGCGCCGATCGCGCCATGAGTGGTGACGACATTGTCGATCGCCTGTTTCGCATAGAGGCCCGCGATCAGCCCGCGCAGCCGCTCGGATCCCTCGATCGCGCCATAGGTCAGTTTCAGCGGCAGCAATTCGGCAAGGATCGTATCCGTCTTGCCCGCCATGTCGAGGAGTTCCGCGACGGTCAGGGGCTCGACGCAGGTTTCGGCGAGGTTCCATTCGCAATGGTTCTCGTAGCGGTTCATCCAGATCTCGACGCCGAAGTCGCGGATTTTCATGCGGATTTCCTTTCGAATGTTGAAAGCATGGCCCCGACCATGCCGGTGCCATGGTCGAGACGGCCACGACGCTCTCGTTGAGAATTGCCGTCTGCTGTGACATGAACCGACGAGCTGACACGCCTCCGCACAGACACTCCGTTGCTATCGGAGCCCCCTGGAAAAGCTGTGGCAATTGGTGTTCGGTCGCTGTAGAAAGACGTTATGAGCAATATATTGCACAGTCAAGATCGGTCCGACGTTTTGTCTCACGTCGCCGAAAACCTGAAGCGGATCCGCCAGGCGGCCGGCCTCAGCCAGGCCGCACTGGCCGATGCGTCCGGCATCAGCCGGCGGATGATCGTCGCGGTCGAGAGCGGAGATGCCAACATCAGCCTCTCCAGCCTCGACAAGCTGGCAGCCGCCATGAAGGTCGGCTTCATCGATCTCGTCCGGGATCCGCAACGACAATCCGGCGACAGCATCGACGCGGTGACCTGGCGCGGTCGGCAAAAGGAAAGTGAGGCGCGGCTGCTTGCGTCCACCCCGGCTGCGAGCGAGGCGCAGATGTGGCTCTGGTCGCTGGCGCCCGGCGAACGCTACGACGCCGAGCCCGACCCGCAGGGCTGGCATGAGATGCTGTTCGTGACGGAAGGCGCCCTGACGCTCGAGCTCTCGGGCGAGCGAAAGCGCTACGCAACCGGCGCCTATACCGTCTACAGCTCGGCCCAGGCCTATGCCTACATCAATGACGGCGACGATGTCGTGACCTTCGTGCGCAACGTCATCTCGTAGACCGGGCAGACGCAGCCCCCGCTACTCGACGTAGTTCCAGGGGACGAAGCGATAGAGCGTTTCGTCGCGCGCCACATGGCCGACACCAGGGAACGGCAGATGCGCACCGGCAACGAGGTATCGCCCATCGGCCGCATCCGCCAGCGCCACGGCACGCGTAGCCGCCGCCGCGGTGCCATCGACGTCGAAGCTGACGAAGACGTCGGGCGTGTCGAACTGGATGTAATCCCCGTGAATGACGTCGCCCCAGAAGACGAGGCGCTGGCCGTCATCCCCCTTCAGCGCGATCGCGGAATGCCCGGGCGTGTGGCCGGCACGCAAAGTCGATCCGAGGTTCGGCAAGACGTCGCCATTATCGGCGAACCGCTTCACCTTTCCGGCGGCAATGTAGGGAGCAAGGGCATCGTGCGCGCGCTGAAAGTCGGTCTTCTGCGCCTCGGTCAGCGCCGTTACGCCCTCGCGCTCGATCCAGTAGCGGTATTCGCGGTCGGCGAGATGGATCTCCGCGTTCGGAAATTGCGGCTTCCCGTCGACAATGAGGCCGCCGGAATGGTCGGCGTGCACATGGGTCAGGATCACGGCGTCGACCTGTTCGGCGCGGTAGCCGGAGGCGGTGAGATGCCGCACGAGCTTGCCGGCGGCAGCACCGAGCAGGGCGCCCGATCCGGCATCGATCAGCACCAACCGTTCGCCGTCGTTGACGAGGTAGGCGTTGATCGACAGATGCGGCTCCTTGCCGAGGAAATTCGCCTCCAGCCTGCGCTGCAGCTCGCCTTCCGATTCGTTCTGATAGATCTTCGTCATCGGCAACGCCACGGTGCCGTCCGACAAGGCGGTGACTTCGAACTTTCCGAAGCGGAAGCGGTAATAACCGGCATTGGCGACGGTCGAGAATGGCGCGGCGGAAAAGGCGAAACGCGGCGCGAGCGGCAACAGGGCGGTGGCGGCAAGAAGGCCCAAAGCTTGTCTGCGGGTGGTCATGATCGGCTCCTTCGATTGGATGCCGAGACGCTATCAATTCAACCGCCGGTCGATTATCCTGCGATCGTGGAAGTGATTGTTCCGGAAACGCATGAAATCCCCCCAATCTGCCGATCTCAACAGCCTCAGGATTTTCCTCGAGGTCGCCCGCTCCGAGAGCTTTTCCTCAGCAGCGCTTCGCCTGCACCTGCCACCGAGCACGGTCAGCCGGCGCCTGGGAGAGCTTGAGGCCGCCCTTGGCGTTGCCCTGCTGCTGCGCTCCACCCGCCGGGTCTCGCTGACCGAGGCCGGCAAACATCTGCTGGAGTCGGTCGGCGGTGCCGTCGAACTCATCGACCGCGGCATCGCCGGCTTCCAGCCCGCCGACGGTACGGCGCGGGGGCGCCTGCGGGTCGCCACATCGGTCGCCTTTGCCCGCACCTTCCTGCCGCCGATCCTGAAGCGCTATGCGGAGCTCTGCCCCGAAGTCCAGGTCGACGTGCAGACCACCCACCAGAATGTCGACCTGATCGGCGAAGGCGTCGACGTGGCCTTGAGGATGGGACAGCCGGTCGACAGCGAGATGATCTACAGGAAGATCGGAACGATCGCGCCGCGCCTCTATGCAGCCCCGGCCTATTGCGCCGGATTGGCGCTCTCGTCTCCGGAAGACCTGATGCATTTGGCTCTGATCGCCTACCGGACGCGCATGCGGCGGGACCTTGCCCATTGGGTGCTCTCCGACGGCACCAGGCAGTTTACGCTCGAGCGCCCGCCGTCGATCGTCGTCGACGATCCGGCGATCAGCGAACGGTTGATCGCCGAGGGCCTCGGCATCGGCATGCTCAGCGAAGCGCTTGCCGCCGACGGCGTCTCCACCGGACGGCTCGTTGCGGTTCTTCCGGCGTGGTCCGGGCCGTCCACCCACATTTACTATCTCTTCCACCAACAACTCGGCGATCTGCCGAAAGTGGCGGAATTCTTGAAGGCCGTGCGCGAAACGTTTCGGCTTCGCGACGCGTGACCCTGCGGCCAGGAGCGCATGCGTCGGGTGAGCGCGGAAGCTCTAGGACTGGCTCTCTTCGATCGAATCCACCCGGTCCGGATAGAAAGCCAACCTCCCCTTGATGGCGGCCACCGCCGGGTGCGGGTCTTCATAGGTCCATACCGCATTGCGCGACCGCTCGCCGCCCAGAGGGATGCTGAAATAGGAGGCGTCACCCTTATAGGGGCAATGGGACGAATGATCGGTGCGCTCAAGCAGGGACATGTCGGTATCCTCCCGCGGTATGTACTGCACCGCGGGATAGGATGCCTCGCGCAGGGTCAGCGCATTGCGGGTGTCGGCTACGACGCGCCCGCCGAGTGTGACGACGACGCGGCCCGGGTTTCTTTCGGTGGTGATCGGATGATCGGGACCGGGGATCTTGATCGGTTTGTCTGACATGGGCGACCACCTCCAGAGCGTTACAAATACTAGGTGGTACCCTCGCCGGCCGATTCCAACCGGTCACGCCAAAAACCCTCAGCTGTTTGCCGCCGAAGAATGGACGGCTGTTGAGGGTTCTGCCGCGGCGGCCGCCGGATGGCTCTCGTCGAGCAGCCTGCGCACTTCCATCACGCCCTTGGCCGTATCCGACCAGCTGTGTCTCCAGACGAGAAGCGCGACCGAGCCGACGATGGCGATAACAAAGGCGATCGGCCCCAGGAACCAGAGCGCCGCGGCCACGGTGAAGTAATAAGAGCGGACACCCTGGCTGAAGGAGCGAAGGGCCGGATTGATCATCAGCGACAGGGCGTGGGCCCATGCGGCAATGTCGCGGGCCTCTTCGCGCGACGGGCTCGCGCCGATCGCCGCGAGGCAATAATTGATCTGCCGGACCGCCCAGATGAATTCGGACAACCCGCGCAGCAAGGTCGCCATGACGAGCAGCACCTTGCATTGAAACAGCCACAGCGGCTCGATCGGCGCGAACATCGCGATGATGCCCGACTGAAGGCCGATCGTCGGCTGGATGAACAGCGCGCTGCTCATGGCGACGATGACGATGAGATTGGCCGAACCGAAGAACGATGCCGAGTTGATCGTGTGACCGAGGATGGCGGCGTCACCGATGAAGTTGCTGTCCCGCGTCAGCACCTCGCGCATCCAGGCCTGCCGGACACGCACCATGTCCAGCATCAGGCTGTCGGTCCGGCGCGGCCAGCCAAGCGCCATCATCGGCTCCAGTCCCACCCAGGTCACGAGGAACAGGATAATCGCAATCCAATCAAGCATCTGCACGGCCGGCCTCCCACCATAGCTGTTTCTAATAGAAGCCGCGACGAGCGGCGCGTCAACGCGGTGGCGCAAGTCGGGATTGCCGAAGCCGGCGGCGGCGCTAGCGCTTGGCGATAATCCCTGGGACTTAAATGCCATCACCGGATTGACACGGTCTGTATCCTGGATACAATTTGCCTCGATCTTGGGAGGGATCGATGAACCAATCCTTTGAATGGCGAAGCCAGTCACGGCTGCTCGACGAAGTGGCGCAGGCCCTTCGCGAACGCATCTATGCCGGCGTCTACGCCCCCGGCGCGACGCTCCGGCAGGAGAAGATCGCCGCCGAATTCGGCATCAGCCGTACGCCGCTGCGCGAGGCCCTGCGGGTGCTCGAGCGCGACGGGCTGGTCGTCAACAAGCCGGGCAGCGGCGTGCGGGTCGCAACCGCCGACCTGCCGAAGCTGCTGGACGCCTATGCGGTGCGCGAGGCGATGGATGGGGTGGCAGCTCGCAACGCCGCCGAGCGGGCAACGACTGCCGAGATCAAGGACCTGGCAAAGCAGGTCGAACGCCAGCGCAAGATCGTCGAGAACTGGGATCCCGGCGCCTACACCCAATCCAACGTCGTCTTTCACGAGGCGATCGTTGCCGCCTCGCGCAATGCGTCGCTGGCCGCGCTCGGACCGCTGCTGCGCATGACCTCGCAGGTGTTTGCGCCGGCGTTTTCGCTGTCCAGCGAACGGGCGAGCACGGCCGTCGCCGAACACGGGCTGATCGTTGAGGCGATCGCCGCACGCAACCTTGATGAATCCGAGAAGCTGGCGCGCGCCCACATCAACGCGACGGCCATGAGACTGAAGGCGCTGCTTGAAGAGCGCGGGACTGACAAAGAGGCATGACTGTGAAGAGCTACGGCAATTTCATCGCGAACAAGTGGCAGGACGCAACGAACGGCGAGTTCATTGCCGTCAGGGACCCCTCCAACGGCCAGGAATTCGCACGCATCGCCCGGGGCACCCGGGATGATATCGACCTCGCCGTGCGTTCTGCACGCGCAGCGCTCTCCGGCGAGTGGGGACGTTTGACGCCGACCGAGCGCGGCCGGGTTCTGACCCGGATTTCGGCGGGCGTGCTGCGCAACATCGACCTTCTGACGGAGCTTGAGGCGCGCGATGTCGGCAAACCGCTGACCCAGGCGCGCGCCGACGTCGTGGCGCTTGCCCGCTATCTCGAATTCTACGGCGGCGCCGCCGACAAGGTGCATGGCGACACCATCCCCTATCAGAACGGCTTCACCGTGCTGACCGTCTACGAGCCGCATGGCGTCACGGGCCATATCATCCCCTGGAACTATCCCATGCAGATCCTCGGCCGCAGCCTCGGCGCTGCCCTTGCCATGGGTAACGCGGCCGTGGTCAAGCCGGCGGAAGAAGCCTGCCTGACAATCCTCGAATTCGCCCGCATCGCCGAGGAAGAGGGCCTGCCTTCAGGCGCACTGAACATCGTCACCGGCTTCGGCTCGGAGGCGGGTGCGGCCCTTTCCGAGCATCCCGACGTCAACCACATCTCGTTCACCGGTTCGGTCCGCACCGGTGAAATGGTGCAGGCGGCAGCGGCGAAGAACGCCGTGCCGGTGACGCTTGAGCTCGGCGGCAAGTCGGCACAGATCGTCTTTGCCGATGCGGATCTCGACCGCGCGGTCCCTTTCCTCGTCAATGCCGGCATTCAGAATGCCGGCCAGACCTGCTCGGCCTCGTCGCGCATTTTGGTCGAGCGCGCCGTCTACGAAGAGGTGGTGGCGCGGATGAGCGAGCGATACCGCGCGCTGAAGGTCGGTCCGGCCGGAAGCGATCTCTCGGTCGGCCCAGTTGTCTCGCAGCGGCAGAAGGCGATCGTCGAGGGCTTCCTTCTCGACGCCGCCAAGGATGGCCTGAAGGTTGCGGCGCAGGGCGAGATCGTCGCCGACGCGCCGGCCGAGGGCGCCTATGTCGCCCCCACCCTTTTGCGCGATGTGCCGCACGAGCACCGCACCGTGCAGGAAGAGATCTTCGGCCCGGTGCAGGTGATCATGCCGTTCGACGGTGAAGAGGAGGCGATCCGGCTTGCCAACGGCACCGCCTTTGGTCTCGTCTGCGGCGTCTGGACCAATGACGGCGGACGGCAGCTGCGCATGGCGCGCGCCGTGCACGCCGGCCAAGTGTTCATCAACAATTACGGCGCCGGCGGCGGCGTCGAGCTGCCCTTTGGCGGTGTCAAGAAATCCGGTCATGGCCGCGAGAAGGGGTTCGAGGCCCTCTACGGCTTTGCCAGCATGAAAACCATTTCTGTCTACCACGGCTAGAGCGGGATGAGGAAAAGTGTGTGCGATTTTCCGCCCGCATCCCGCTCTAACCCATGATCCAAGTCTCCTCGGGAGGAACTACACGTGTCACTAGAAGGTAAGGTCGCTCTCATCACCGGCGCAGGCTCCGGCTTCGGCGAGGGCATTGCGAAGCGGTTCATCGAAGGCGGCGCGAAGGTCATCGTCGTCGACCGCGATGCCGCAGGCGCCGAGCGCGTCGCCAAGGAACTCGGCAAGAACGCGTTTCCCGTGGTTGCCGATATCGCCAAGGAGACGGATGTCGCAGCTGCCGTTGCCGCAGGCCTCAAGCAGTTCGGCCGCGTCGATATCCTGATCAACAATGCCGGCATTGGCCACAAGCCGCAAAACGCCGAACTGGTCGAACCCGACGAGTTCGACCGCATCCTCGGCGTCAATGTGCGCGGCGTCTATCTGATGACGCGGGCGCTGCTGCCGCACATGAAGGAAAACAAGGCCGGCGTCATCGTCAACATCGCTTCGACCGGCGCCAACCGGCCGCGGCCGAACCTTGCCTGGTACAACGCCACCAAGGGCTGGGTCGTTTCCGCCACCAAGGCGCTGGCGATCGAACTCGCGCCGTTCAACATCCGCGTCGTCGCGCTCAATCCGGTTGCCGGCGAAACGCCGCTGCTTTCGACCTTCATGGGCGAGGATACCGAGGAAATCCGCAAGAAGTTCCGCGATTCCATTCCGCTCGGACGCCTGCTGAAACCGGAGGACCTTGCCGAGGCCGCCTTCTTCGTCGCCTCGCCGCAGGCGTCGATGATCACCGGCGTGGCGCTCGACGTCGACGGCGGACGCTCGATCTGATTACTTCGATCCGATTTCTGGGACCATGAACAACGAAACCGCAAAGCGGGGGAACCATCATGAACTTGACGAAACTGGCGCTTGCCTCGTGCTTCATCGCCGCGTCGCTGACGCCGGCAATGGCCAAGGATACGATCACTGTCGGCCAGGTGCTCGAGCCGCCGGGCCTCGACCCGACCGCCGGTGCCGCAGCACCGATCCGCTACATCACCTACGGCAACCTCTTTGAGGGTCTCGTCCGCGTGGTCGAAGACGGCACGGTGAAGCCGCTGCTCGCCGAAAGCTGGACGGTCTCCGACGACCAGAAGACCTACAGCTTCAAGCTTCGCCAGGGCGTCAAGTTCCACGATGGCACCGCCTTCGACTGCTCCGTGGTGAAGTTCTCCTATGAGCGCGCCGTTTCGGCCGATTCCACCAATGCGCAGAAAGGCCTGTTCGAGCCGATCGAAAAGACCGAATGCCCGGATCCGGCGACCGCGGTGGTGACGCTGAAGCGCCCGGCCTCCAACTTCCTGTTCAACATGGCCTGGGGCGACGCGGTGATGATCGCGCCGTCGTCGGCCGCAGACAACAAGACCAGGCCCGTCGGCACCGGCCCGTTCAAGTTCAAGGAGTGGGCGAAGGGCGACAAGGTGGTTCTTGAAAAGAACGCCGACTATTGGGGCGAACCGGCCAAGCTCAGCGAAGTGACGTTCAAGTTCATCAGCGACCCGTCGGCTGCCGCCGCCGCCGTTCTCGCCGGCAATGTCGATGCCTTCCCGATGTTCCAGGCCGCAGAACTGGTCAGCCAGTTCCAGAGCGATCCGAACCTGCAGGTCGAGGTCGGCAGCACCTCGGGCAAGGTGGTGCTCGCGCTCAACAATGCGAAGAAGCCCTTCGACGATGTTCGCGTCCGCCAGGCGCTCGCCCATGCGATCGACCGCAAGGCGTTGGTCGAAGGCACCTATTCGGGCTTCGGCACGACGATCGGCTCGCATTATTCCCCGGTCGAGCCCGGCTATGTGGATCTCAACGAAACCTACCCCTATGACCCCGGCAAGGCGCAGCAGTTGCTGCAGGAAGCAGGCGTTCAGAACCTCGAAATCACCATCATGCTGCCGCCGCCGGCCTATGCCCGCCGTGGCGGCGAGATCATCGCGGCCATGCTCAGCGAAGTTGGCATCAAGGTGAACCTCGTGCCGATCGAGTTCGCGCAGTGGCTGGATCAGGTGTTCAAGAACTCGAACTTCGACGCGACGATCATCGCCCATGCGGAAGCTCGCGACCTCGATATCTATGCCCGCGACAAGTACTACTTCAACTACCAGAACCCTGAGTACAAGGCGCTCTACAAGTCCTACACGCTGGCTTCGACTGAAGCCGAGCAGATGGACCTGATCGGCCAGCTCCAGCGCAAGCTGGCTGCGGACGAACCGAACGTCTTCCTCTATGCACTGCCGAAGATCGGCGTCTGGAACAAGAAGGTGAAGGGTCTCTGGAAGAACATGCCGGTGCCGGCCGACGACCAGACCCAGACCTATTGGGAAAACTGATCGACGTTCATTGAGCGGGATGCGGGCGGAAACCGCATGCACTTTTCCTCATCCCGCTCCAGCATCCGCCCTCTCGATTGGGGCGGGCGCAGATCTGTCGTTGGCCGCCGCACCCGGCGCCGGTCAACGCTCGCTCTTTCCGGGAGGTTGATGTGATTTCCTTCATTGGCGGTCGCCTCGTGTCGCTCTTGCTGACGACACTGGTCGCCTCAGTCATCGTCTTTCTGCTGATGCAGGTGCTGCCCGGCGACCCGGCCGTGCTGATGCTCGGCATGAATGCCGACGCAGACGCGATCGCGGCGCTGCACCGGCAGCTCGGCCTCGACCAGCCGATCTGGATCCGCTACCTCCAATGGATCGGCGGCTTCGTCGTCGGCGATTTCGGCATGAGCCTCACCTATTCGGTGCCGATCCGGGAGCTGCTTGGCCCGCGCATCCTGGTGACGCTGCCGCTGGCGCTGCTCTCCATGGCGATCTCCGTCGTCGTCGCCATCGCCATCGGCGTCTATGCCGCCGCCAACCGGGGCAAGGCCGGCGACACCGTCGTCATGGGCATCGCCCAGGTGGGCGTCGCCATTCCCAATTTCTGGCTGGCGCTTCTCTTCATCCTGCTCTTCGCCCTGAAGCTCGCCTGGTTCCCGGCCTCCGGCTTTGCCGGCTGGGAAGGCGGCATCTGGAACGGCCTGCATTCGCTGATCCTGCCGGCGCTCGCGCTCGGCCTGCCGCTTGCCGCCATTCTCGGCCGCGTCACCCGCTCCGCCGTCATCGAAACGCTTGGCGAAGATTTCATTCGCACCGCCCGCGCCAAGGGGTTGAGCCGCGCCGGCGCTCTGTGGAAGCACGCGGTGCCGAACGCGCTCATTCCCGTCGTCACCATCATCGGCCTGCAGTTCTCCTTCCTGCTTGCCGGTACGATCATCATTGAGAACGTCTTCAACCTGCCAGGCATCGGCCGCCTCGTCTTCCAGGCGATTGCCCAGCGCGATCTCGTGACGGTGCAGACGCTGGTGACGCTGCTGGCGGCCTCGGTCATCACCATCAATTTCCTCGTCGATCTGGTCTACGGCTATCTGGATCCGCGCCTGTCGAGGGGAGGCCACTGATGTCCGCTCAAGCAGCCGCCGCGCAACCCAGCCTCTTCTCAAAGCTCATCGACAGCCGAAACCTGACGATCGGCGCCACCGTTACCATCATCCTCGTGGCGATGGCGCTCGTCTCCTATGTCTGGACACCCTATTCGCCGACGGCGATGAACTTCCGCGACAAGCTGCAGGGTCCGAGCCTTGCCCATTGGTTCGGCACCGACAATTTCGGCCGCGATATCCTGTCGATGATCATGGTCGGCGCCCGCAACTCCATCAGCGTCTCGATCGTCGCGGTGCTGGTCGGCGCCGGCATCGGCGTGCCGCTCGGCGCCTGGGCGGCCGCCCGCGGCGGCTGGGTCGATGGTCTTGTCATGCGCATGAGCGACCTTGCCTTCGCCTTCCCGGCGCTTCTGACCGCCGTCATCATCACCGCGATCTTCGGCCCCGGCGCCACCAACGCGATGATCGCGATCGGCATCTTCAACATCCCGGTCTTTGCCCGCGTCACCCGCGGCGCCTCGATGGGGCTCTGGAAACGCGAATATGTGCAGGCCGCGCGCTGCGCCGGACGCGGCGACGTGGCAATCACGTTTCTGCACATCCTGCCCAACATCAACCACGTGCTGCTCGTCCAGGTGACAATCCAGTTCGCCTTGGCAATCGTTGCCGAAGCCGGCCTTTCCTATGTCGGCCTCGGCACGCAGCCGCCGATGCCGAGCTGGGGCAAGATGCTGAACGACGCCCAGACCTTCATCTATCAAGCGCCCTGGCTCGCGATCTTCCCGGGCCTGGCAATCACCTTTGCCGTGCTCGGCCTCAACCTGCTCGGCGATGGCCTGCGCGACATTCTCGACCCGCGCGTGAGGCGGCAACGATGACCAGACCCTTGCTTCACATGGCCGGCATGTCGGTCGAACTTACGGCCGGCAAAAGCACGGTCGATATCGTCTGCGACATCGATCTCGAACTCAACCGCGGCGAACGGCTTGGCATCGTCGGTGAGTCCGGCAGCGGCAAGTCGATGACAGCCCTTGCCGTCATGGGCCTGCTGCCGCAGCGCATGCGGGTGCGCGGCGAACTTTCCTTCGACGGCCGCAATCTCGCGGGCTTGGGCGAAGCCGATTACTGCGGCTATCGCGGCCGGCGCATGGCGATGATCTTCCAGGAGCCGATGACCGCGCTCAATCCGGTCAAGTCGATCGGTGCGCAGATCGCCGAGGGTCGGCGGCTACACCTCGGTGAAACGAAAGCCGACGCCGAGAAGAAGGCGCGTGCGCTTCTCGACCGCGTCGGCCTGCCGGCGCCGCGCTTCGATCTGGATCTCTACCCGCATCAGCTCTCCGGCGGCCAGCGCCAGCGCGTGATGATCGCGATGGCGATCGCCTGCGAACCGGACCTGCTGATTGCCGACGAGCCGACGACGGCGCTCGACGTCACCGTACAGGCGCAGATCCTCGACCTGCTCGACGAGCTGATCGAAGACACCGGCACGGCGCTGATGCTGATCACCCACGATCTCGGCGTCGTCTCGGAGATGACCGACCGCATCGCCGTCATGTATGCCGGCCGCATCATCGAAACCGGGCGCACGGACGACGTCTTTGCGCGCATGGCGCATCCCTATGCCCGAGGCCTCTTTGCCGCCTTGCCACACGGAGCGGCACTTACGCCCCGTGAAGTCGGCGAAGGGCGGCCAAGGCTGAACGCCATTCCGGGCATCGTGCCCGATCCCTTCGGACGGCCGTCCCATTGCTCCTTTGCGGACCGCTGTTCCTATGCCCAACCGGACTGTCGTCTGGCGATCCCCGCGCTGGACCTGATCAACACCGATGAAAATGTCGAGCATCGCGCCGCCTGCTTTCATCCGCGCGAAAGGATGGTGGCATCGTGAGCGAGGTGATCCTCAAGACCACCGATCTGGTGCGCGAATACGACCTGCCGCGCCCGTCGATCTTCTCGAAGCAGAGCCGCCTGCGCGTGCTCCATGGCGTCAGCGTCGAACTGGCCGCCGGCCAGAGCCTCGGCATCGTCGGGGAAAGCGGCTCCGGCAAGTCGACGCTGGCACGCGCCGTGATGGGGCTGGAACGACCGCAGTTTGGCCAGGTCTCGATCGCCGGCAAGGATATCTATGCGCTCGACCGTGCCGGGCTGCGCGAGGCCCGCAAGGGCTTTCAGGCGATCTTCCAGGATCCCTATGGTTCACTCGATCCGCGCCATACGGTGAGGACAATCATCTCCGAGCCGATCGTTTCGCTGGAGCGCGAGACCGGCACCACAGAGCGCAACCGCCGCATCGCCGAGGTGCTGGAGGCGGTCGGCCTGCCGCTGGCGTCGGCCGACAAGTATCCGCACGAATTCTCCGGCGGTCAGCGCCAGCGCATCGCCATTGCCCGCGCGCTGATCACTCGGCCGGCGCTGATCGTCGCCGACGAGCCGGTGTCGGCTCTCGATGTCTCGATCCAGGCGCAGGTGTTGAACCTGATGATGGACCTGCAAGAGAAGCTCGGTCTTTCCTACCTCTTCATCAGCCACGATCTCGGTGTTGTGCGCGCCATTACCGATCGGGTAGCGGTCATGCATCTCGGCCGCATCGTCGAGGAAGGGCCGACATCAGAGGTCTTCGACAACCCCCGCCATCCTTACACCCAGGCGCTGGTCGCCGCCGTACCCAAGCCGTTTTCCGGGCGGCGCAAGCGCGTGCGCTCCGATGGGCCGCCGCAAACGCCGGTCCATACCGCAACGACCGCAGCCGGCTGCGCCTATGCCGCCGTCTGTCCCGCGAGACAGGAGATCTGTCTGAACCGAACGCCTGAGGCCAAGCCGGTGACGCCGGCCTGGTCCGCCCGCTGCCATTTTGCCTAGGAAGTGCCCCATGTCCGAACTCGCCGATTTCACCGCCGTCGACCTTGTCGACGCCTACCGCTCGAAAAAGCTCTCCCCCGTCGAGGTCACCGAAGCCGTCATTGCCCGCATCGACGCTTCCGAACCGAAACTGAACGCGCTCTGGGCCTATGATCCGACCGAAGCCCGCAAGGCCGCCAAGGCATCGGAGGAACGCTGGGCAAAGGGGGAGCCTCTGGGGGCGATCGACGGCGTGCCGGTGACCATCAAGGAAAACATCGCGACCAAGGGCACGGCCGTGCCGCTCGGCTGCGCCGCCGTGTCGCTGACGCCGGCTGCCGCCGACGCACCGCCGGCGGCCCGCACCCGTGAGGCAGGCGGCGTTCTGCTCGCCAAGACCACCATGCCCGATTACGGCATGCTCTCTTCCGGCCTTTCCAGTTTCCACAAGCTGGCCCGCAACCCGTGGGACCTCTCGGCCAATCCGGGCGGATCGAGCGCCGGCGCCGGCGCGGCCGCCGCAGCCGGTTATGGGCCTTTGCACATCGGCACGGATATCGGCGGCTCCGTCCGCCTGCCGGCCGGCTGGTGCGGCATCGTCGGGCTGAAGCCTTCGGCCGGCCGCGTGCCGATCAACCCGCCGTTCATCGGCCGCGTCGCCGGCCCGATGACCCGGACGGTCGCCGACACAGCGCTCTACATGTCGGTGCTGTCGCAGCCGGACGCCCGGGACACGATGTCCCTGCCCTATGCTGACATTCCCTGGCTCGATCTTGATCGTGATCTGAAAGGGCTGAAGATCGGCCTCTGGCTCGACGCCGGCTTTGGCCAGTCGGTCACGGAGGAAACGGAGCAGGCGGTCAAGAAGGCGGCCCAGCTCTTTGCCGACGCCGGCGCGATCATCGAACCGATCGGCCCGTTCCTGACGCGCGAGATGATCGACGGTCTCGACCGCTTTTGGCGGGCGCGCGGCTGGGAAGACGTGTCGCGTCTTTCGCCGGAAAAGCAGGCGCAGATCCTGCCCTACATCTTCGACTGGATCAAAACCGCCGAGGACTTTAACGGCCGTGAGGTTTATACCGGCTTCGCCCAGATCGAGGCGATGCGCAACGCGCTGCATGCAGCACTTTCCGGCTATGACTTCATCCTCTCGCCGACCGCGCCGACGGCCTCTTATCCGGCCGAATGGGCCTCGCCGGTCAACGACCCGCAGAAGCCGTTCGAGCACATCGCCTTCACCGTCGCCGTCAACATGGGCGGCCAGCCGGCAATCTCGCTCAACTGCGGCTATACCGCAGGCGGCCTGCCGATCGGCCTGCAGATTATCGGCCAGCAGTTCGACGATATCGGCGTGCTTCGCCTCGCACGTGCCTTCGAGATCATGCGCCCTGAGCAACGCCCCTGGCCGAAGGTCGCATGATGAGCGACACGATGCGTTACACCATCGAGAGCGGCGATCTCGAAAACATCGTCTCCCGCCTGCTCGACATCGTTCGCCGGCTCGGCGTCAGCGTTTCGAAACTCGCGATCGAGGTGGATGGCGGCAAGGCCAGCCTCGAAATCGCCGTGTCTTCGGCCTCGCAAGCAGTCGCCAATACGCTGCGTGAGCGCATCGGACAGATCGAAGGCGCGAAGGCAGCGGCCTAGCCCGCATCATCATCAACGCGGCCGTGCCGCTTTACACAGACTGAAAACCACAGGAGTGCCGACAATGGCCCGCAAACTTTTCATCCTCCCCGGCGACGGCATCGGCCCGGAAGCCATGGCGGAAGTCCGCAAAATCATCGCCTACATGAATGCCGAGCTTTCTGCCGGCTTCGTGACCGACGAGGGCCTGGTCGGCGGTTCGGCCTATGACGCCCACGGTCAGGCGATCTCGGAAGGGGACATGGCAAAGGCGCTCGCCGCCGATGCGGTGCTGTTCGGCGCCGTCGGCGGTCCGAAGTGGGATGCGGTGCCTTACGAGGTTCGCCCGGAAGCGGGTCTGTTGCGCCTGCGCAAGGATCTTGAACTCTTCGCCAACCTGCGCCCGGCGATCTGCTATCCGGCGCTCGCGGCCGCCTCGTCGCTGAAGCCCGAACTGGTCGAAGGCCTCGACATCCTGATCGTGCGTGAATTGACCGGCGGCGTCTATTTCGGCGAACCGAAGGAGATCGTCGATCTCGGCAACGGCCAGAAGCGCGGCATCGACACCCAGGTCTACGACACCTACGAGATCGAGCGCATCGCCGGCGTCGCCTTCGAACTGGCCCGCACGCGGCAAAACCGCGTCTGCTCGATGGAAAAGCGCAACGTCATGAAGTCGGGCGTGCTTTGGAACCAGGTGGTGACAGAGACGCACAAGGCGAAGTACTCCGACGTCCAGCTCGAGCACATGCTGGCGGACGCCGGCGGCATGCAGCTGGTGCGCCAGCCCAAGCAGTTCGACGTCATCGTCACCGACAACCTGTTCGGCGACATGCTGTCGGACGTGGCCGCCATGCTCACCGGTTCGCTCGGCATGCTGCCGTCGGCCTCGCTCGGCGCGCCGGATGGCGTCACCGGCAAGCGCAAGGCGCTCTACGAGCCGGTGCATGGTTCGGCGCCGGACATTGCCGGCAAGGGCATTGCCAACCCGATCGCGATGATCGCGTCGTTTGCCATGTGCCTGCGCTACTCCTTCAACCTCGTGAAGGAAGCCGACAATCTGGAGAAGGCGATCGCCAACGTGCTCGACCAGGGCATCCGCACCGGCGACATCATGGCCGAAGGGGCGAAGAAGGTCGGCACCACGGAGATGGGCGACGCCATCCTCGCCGAGTTCAAGGCGCTGTCGGCTTAAACGACGACAGATCAGATGCGGGCGTCCCACCGACGCCAGCGGGAACTTGAGAAACAAACACCTCCGGAGCGCATCCGGAGGTGTTTTGCATTTCCGGCCTTGGGAAGACGAGGTCTCAGATCGTGATGCCGCCGTCGATGTTGATGGCCTGGCCAGTAATGAAGGCCGCCTCGTCCGAGGCGAGGAAGGCGCAGATGGCGGCGACCTCCTCGACCGTGCCGAAACGCCCGGCCGGTTGCCGACCGATGAAGGATCGATAGGCCTCATCCCGGCTTCCAAGCTTTTCACCGAGTTCGCCGATGCGCTCCTCCAGGGAAGGCGAAGCCACCGTTCCGGGGCAGACCGAGTTGCAGCGGATGCCCTGGGATACATAGTCGGCGGCCACTGCCTTGGTCAGACCGATAACACCACCCTTGGCAGCACCATAGGCGGCACGCCGCGGGAAACCCTTGATCGAAGAAGCGACCGAACCGATGGTGATGATGCTGCCGCTATTGGCCTTCATTTTCGGGATCGCGCCGGCAATGACGTTATAGGCGCTATCAAGCGTGATGTTCACCGAGCGGCGCCAATCGGCGGGCGAGCATTCCTCGACCGTGCCCTGATGCACGTAGCCGACCGCATGCACGAGGATATCGACCCGATCGAAGCCTTCGAAATAGGCGCTGACGGCCCCGTGATCCGTCGCATCGAGCCGCGTCGTCGCAGCACCGTCGAGGGTGGCGAGCAGCTCGGCATTGATGTCGCTGGCGTGGACCTCGGCACCGTCGGCCATCAGCCGTTCGGCGACGGCGCGGCCGATGCCCTGGCCGGCGGCCGTGACCACGGCAATGCGCCCGGCCAATCGTCCCGACTTTTCCTTCATGGTGAAATCCTTCCGCATGTCTAGAGGGATTGAACGACCTGCCGCTGGCGGCCGAGGCCATCGATACCAAGTTCCACCACATCACCGGGCTTCAGGTAGCGCGGCGGTTTTTTGCCCATGCCGACGCCCGGCGGGGTGCCAGTGCAGATGAGATCGCCGGGCTCCAGCACGCAGAACTCGCTCATGTAGGAGACGATGGTCGCGACATCGAAGATCATGCGGGCGGTCGTGCCGGCCTGCATGCGCTCGCCGTTGACGTCGAGCCACATGGACAGCGCCTGCGGGTCCGGCACCTCGTCCTTCGTCACGAGCCAGGGGCCCGTCGGGCAGAAGTTCGGGAAGCTCTTGCCCTTCACCCATTGCCCGCCGCGCTCCATCTGCCAGGCCCGTTCGGAGACATCGTTGACGACCGTATAGCCGAAGACATGGTCCATGGCAGCGTCACGAGAAATACCGAGTGCGCGCTTGCCGATAACGATGCCGAGCTCGACCTCCCAGTCGAGCTTCGACATGTTTTCGGAGTGGAGAAGCGGCGCGTTCGGACCGCAATAGGTGCCGGCCGCCTTGTTGAAGAGGATCGGTTCGGACGGCACTGGCAGTCCCGCCTCTTCCGCATGGTCGGAGTAGTTGAGGCCGACGCACCAGATCGTACCGGGCCTTGCGACAGGCGGCAGGATGTCCGCATCGACCACCGGCATCAAAGGGAGCGCCGCGAAATCGGCGCCGGAGAGCACTGCCAAGACACCAGGCAAAGTTTCCGCCGTGAAGTCCTGGACGAGCGAAGACACGTCCCGCGCCTTGCCCTCGCCATCGAGGATGCAGGGCACGGCGGAGCCGCCGACGATGAGACGCAGCAATTTCATTCTCTTGGCCTTTCAGTTGTATAGGTCCGGGCGAACGCCGTTCAGCCGATCGGAGCGGCCTCGACGGACAGCCGATAGCGGGTGGTGAAAGTCTGATCGGGTTCGAAGGCAATCGCCGTTGCAACGCCGGATGCCGCGATGGGATTGTCGCCTGTGGAGACCGCCGGTCCGAGATCGAAGGCGGAAGCTATCGGCTCGACACCAAGCGCCACATGTCGCCCGTTCCAGGGATAGGCCTTGCGTCCGCGGTTGCTGAACCAGAGCAGAAGGCTCGGAAAATGTTCCTTCTGCCAGGCAAGCCGCGCGCGAAAACCCTCGTCGCGATAGTGGAGCACCAAGCTGCCATCGATACCGGAGAGCTGCAGCAGGTCCTCGGTCTCTTCGACAAGCGGCACCTGCGATGCGTCGATGCTCGCATCGCCACGCGTATCGACCTTACCGAGCGACGACCACTGCCGGTTGGGCGAAAACAGAGCCGCGCCCGGTTCGACATCGCCGGGAAAGCTCCAGACTTGGTCATAAGCACCGGGTTCGATGGCTACCGAACCGGGGCGGGTCGAGAGCCGGAACGTCGGATGCAGGCCGATCGGCAGGCGGCACGGACGCCGAGCCTCGATTTCCAAGGTGAGGTCGACAGCCGCCGCATTGGGATCCGGCACGATCCGCCGCCGCAGCAGGCGGATCGGATGGGTCTCCGGATATTGGCATTCCATGGTGATCTGACGGTCGTCGCAGGCGCCCCAGTCCCAATGGACGTTGGAGCTTTGGCCATGCGGCACGTCGGCGCCCGCAAAACTCTCACCGTCTACGGGCCAGCCTGCGGGAAGCGTGCGGTCCGTGTCGCTGCCGAAAGGCACACACGGCCACTCACCACGCAACTCCCTCAGGATTTCCGGCAGCGTCTCCCGCTCGGGGTTGTTGCCCCATGGCGCCACATGCAAGGGGCTGACCTGGCGTCCATCCGGCAGCAGGAACAGCACCGGGCCGAGCATGCCGCCGAGCGACTGCACCGTGAGGCAGCCATGCGCCCAGGCAAGGGCGCGCCGTGTCGTCTCCGCGCTCACCGGCTTGCCACCCCAAACCGATTTTCCGGCATGCCCGGGACTTCGACACGCATGGCATAGAGGCTGCCAGCAAGGCGCTCGGCTGGCCCTCCCCCGGCCGTGGTGATGTAGAGCGTCTTCAAGTCTGCGCCGCCGAAGGTGCAAGTGGTGATGTTGGTGACCGGCATGTCGATCGCCTCGGCAAGGCTCCCATCGGGCGCTATGCGCGCGATGCAGCCACCGCCATAACGGCAGTTCCAGAGGAACCCATTGCTGTCGATCGCCGAACCGTCGGGCGCGCCGCGGCCGAAACCGGTGAAGAAGTATCGTTCGCCGGAGATCGCTCCAGCCCTTGCATCATAATCGAAGGCATAGATCTCGTTGGCCAGCGTATCGCCGAAATAGAAAGTGGTTCGATCCGGGCTCCAGCACAGCGTGTTGGAAATGCCGAGGCCTCGCCGCCATTCGGTGACGGCACCATCGGGCGCGATCCGGTAGAGGATACCCTCGCCCGGCGCGACGTCTCCAAGCTGGCCATCGGGAAGGACATTGTTCTTCATCGAGCCGACCCAGAAATTTCCGACTGGATCGGCGCGGCCGTCATTCAGCCGAACCCGTGGCGAACCGGGCAGGACGAAGCCGTGATCCTCCTGCCGGTCGGTTTCGGGCCACCACCAGATGAGCTTCGAACCGAGGGCGACCAGCAGCCGTCCGTCTTCACGGGTCAGCGAGATCGCCACCACTGGCTCGTCGAACAGCCACGTCCGGACCGCTCGCGTTGCCTCGTCATAGCGATGGATCAGAAACCGGTTGATGTCGGTCCAGTAGAGCGCCGCCTCGTCCGCCGACCAGACGGCACCCTCTCCGCAGCGGTCACCGACAGGCGCGACGCAGATAAGCTCACGGGCCATCGCCACCTCCTATTCCGCTGCGATGCTTGTCGGGATCGACCGCGACGGGCCGAGCGCCTCGGCATTCTGCACCAGCGCCTTCATGTAGCCGAGCGCGAAAGCTTTGCCAGCGTGCCAGGAGGCGCCACAGGTCATGGCCGGCGTATGGTCGGGGATCATCACGCCCTGATAGTTCTCGTCGCGCAGGATGCGGATGATCTCCGCCATGTCGATATCGCCCTCGTCGACGAAGGTCTCGACATAACGCGGCATCTTTCCGCGCACGTTGCGGAAGTGGATGTAGCCGATGCGGCCGGAGCGGGCGAAGCGGCGGACATGCTCGTAGATGTCGCCGCCCGGCATTTCCTGGAGCGAGCCGAGGCAGAGTTCTAGCCCGTTCGAGGGCGAGTCGACGATCGACATCAGCCGATCGTACTTCTCCGGCCGGTTGACGAGCCGCGCGGTGCCGCGCAGTTCCTCGGCCGGCGGATCATCAGGGTGAGCGCCAAGCACGACACCCGCCTCTTCGGCGACCGGCACGACCTCCTTCAGGAAGTGGCCGAGGCGCTCCCAGAGCTCCGCCGAGCTGACGGAAACGGAGGCAGCGCCGGCGACGCCGCGACGATAGCGCATGTTCCAGATCATGCCGTCGGGGATCGGTGCATCCGGGCTTGGCGC
This sequence comes from Ensifer sp. PDNC004, assembly GCF_016919405.1. Lineage (NCBI taxonomy): Bacteria > Pseudomonadati > Pseudomonadota > Alphaproteobacteria > Hyphomicrobiales > Rhizobiaceae > Ensifer > Ensifer sp. PDNC004. The sequence continues at coordinate 1,148,015 of NZ_CP070352.1, read as the reverse complement.
GATGCTGTTTTCGACGCCGAAGCCGACGGATTCGGCGCCACCGCGAGCATAAGGACCACGGGTCCAGCCATAGACACCGGCGAGCGAGAAATTGTAGCCGATGCAGGGAATCCCGGCGCGGCCGGCGTCGCGAATGAGCTGCTTCAGCCCCTCGATCTGCTGAGCGCGCTCAGGCCCGTCGAGCAGTACGTCATGCCAGAAGCGCGGCGAGAAGTTCTCGATCGCCGCAACCTCCAGCCCGCCGGCCCTGACGTCCTTCACCAGCGCCGAAAGCTCTTCGTAAGTCCAGAGCCGGTCACCGGAACAATCGCCCCAGCCGCCCTGATCGCCGCTGTCGATCTTCGGATCCTTGCCGGCGAAATAGTTGGTGAGATGCGCGACGACATGGGTCGCCCCCGCCTGCACGGCAAACTGAAAGTTATCCGGGGTGAGTTGCTCCCGGTAGAGCCCAAGGCCGATTTTCATCTTGTCTTTTCCTATCCGATTATTTGACGCCGATGCCGGCCGTGAGGCCGCCGTCGATGCGGAAGTCCGAGCCGGTGACGAAGGCGGCGCGATCCGAGGCGAGATAGGCGACCAGTTCGGCCACCTCCTCCGGTTCGCCGATGCGGCCGATCGGGTGCGCAGCGCCGAAGCGGGCAAAGGCTTCCGCCTCGCTGACGCCCTCGCCGCCATAGGTGCGGGCAGCGAGCGCCAACAGCGGCGTGCGCACCGAGCCGGGGCTCACCGAATTGACCCGGACCTTTGCTGCCGCGTGATCGAGCGCCATGGCGCGGGTCAGCGCGTGGATCGCGCCCTTGGAGGCGACATAGGCCGCGACATTCTGCTGGCAGGCATGGCCTTGCACCGAGGAGATGTTGACGATCGCGCCGCCGCCGCGCTTCATCATTTCCGGAATGCCGAAGCGGCCGGTGAGGTAGATCGAGCCGACGTTGACCGCGAGGCAGCGGGCAAAGGTCTCGGCGCTGGTATCGAGCACCGTGCCATAGGGATGGACGGCCGCAGCATTGACGATGATGTCGAGGCCGCCATGGCGCAGCGCCGCCTCGCGCACGGCCGCTTCCACTTCCGCCTCGAACGAGACGTCGGTCAGCCGGGTCGACATCGGCAGGTCACGCTCTTTCGCGATGCGGTCGAAGATCTCGTTGGTGGCGACGTCGTTGCCGCAGGCAAGCACGGTCGCGCCTGACGAGGCGAGCCGGATTGCCGAGGCAAGCCCGATGCCCGACGTGCCGGTGACCAGTGCCACTTTTCCCTTGAATTCAGTCATGATTGTCTCCGCGATGGATCGCGATGATCCGGGCCGGCGTCGGCACGGGACCATAAGCGTGATCGTTACTCATAGAGGGCGCGGGATGCGGACACCCCGCACCGGTCTCAGCGCACCCGTTCCAGAACCTGGTTCAGGAGCACGGCGCCGAGGATGATCCCGCCGCGCACGACGTATTGCCAGTATTCGCTGACATTCATCAGCGTCATGCCGTTGGAGATGCAGCCAAGGAACAGCACCCCGATCAGCGTGCCCCAGATGCGGCCCTTGCCGCCGAAGAGCGAGGTGCCACCGATGATCACGGCCGCAATCACGTCGAGCTCCATGCCGGTCGCCGTCGTCCCGGTGCCGGCCCCGATCTGCGAGGCGATCAGCGTGCCGGAGACGGCGGTGAGAGCGCCCGTCAGGCCCAGCGTCAGCGCCTTCACCTTCCAGATGTCGATGCCGGAAAGGCGGGCCGCTTCCATGTTGCCGCCGACCGCGTAAACCTCGCGGCCGAAGCTCGTGTACTTCATCAGGAAGTGCATGGCCGCAAAGGTCAGCGCGAAGATATAGACCGGGAACGGGATGCCGAAGAGGTAACCGCCGCCGAGGAAATCGAAGCCGAGCGGGAAAGACGACATCGGGAAGCCGCCGGTGATCAGATTGGCGACACCGCGAAGCGCTGCGAAAAGCGCCAGCGTGGTGATGAAGGTCGGCACGTTGAACCACTGCCGAAAGCGGCCGGTGAGATAGCCGAGCGAGAAGCCGAGCAGCAACGCCGCGGCAAAACCTACCGTGACCGCGCCCCAGTCGCCGAAGACATCGGTGAAGCGATCGGCAAACCAGGCGACGATGCAGCCGGCAAGGGCAGCACCCGCACCGACCGAAAGGTCGATCTCGCCGCTGATGATCACAGCCGTCATGCCGAAGGCGATGATACCGAGCATCGAGACCGTGCGTAGCACGTTCAAGACGTTGCTGGTGGAGGCAAAGCCCGGTGCGACGAAGATCAGGAAAATCACCAAGGCGGCGAGGATGATCTCCATCGGGTAGGTTTTCAGGAATTTGAGCGGGGTGTTCTGCCCGCCGCCTTCCGTGGTCTGGCTTACGAGTGTCATTGCTTGGCCCCTTCCATGCACAGGCCGTAAAGTTCGGTCAGGTCGGTTTTCGTCGGATCCACTTCGGCGACAACGGCGCCGTGGTGCATGACGAGGATGCGGTCGGCGACCTCAAGCACCTCCTCAAGCTCCGTCGAAACGAAGATGCTGGCGAGGCCGTCGGCGGCCTTTTGCCAGATGATGTCGAAGATCTGGCGCTTGGCCTGAACGTCGACGCCGCGGCTCGGCTCGTCGAAGAACATCACCGACGGCTGCCGGTTCAGCCACTTGCCGATCACCACCTTCTGCTGGTTTCCGCCCGACAGCGACGACACCGGCAGTTCCGGATCGCCGCACTTGATGTGCAGATCGGCGATCTGGCGGCGCACATGCGGCTGTTCGCGCCGGCGCGAGATGAAGCCCTTGTTGGAGATCGGGCCGAGGCTCGCCATGCAGAGATTGTCGGCGGTCGAAAGCGACTGCACCAGGCCGACCTCCTTGCGATTTTCCGGCGTGTAGCCGAGCCCCGCCTTGCGCATGTCGCGGGGGCTCGCGCCGGTCATGTCACGACCGTCGAATGTGACCCTACCGCCATCGATCCGGTCGGCGCCGAAGATCGCCCGCATCAGTTCCGTGCGCCCGGCGCCGAGCAGGCCGGCAATGCCGAGAATCTCGCCGGGATAGAGATCGAAAGAAACATTCTGAAAATGCCCGGAGCGGCTAAGGTCGCGCACTTCGAGCACCGGCCTGGTGCGATCGAGTGTGCGCCGTGGCGGCCGCGTCGCACGGGCGGCATCGCCGAACATCATGCCGACGATCGCCGACGGCGTCGTCGCCTTCATCTCGACCGCGCCGATATAGTGGCCGTCGCGGATCACCGTGCAGGTGTCGGCGATCTCGAAAAGCTCGCTCATGCGGTGGGTGATGTAGATCATCGTCACGCCGCGGGCGCGCAGCCGCTCGATCAGGGTGAAGAGCTGCTTGACCTCGCGCGACGCCAGCGCCGAAGTCGGCTCGTCCAAGAGCAGGATCGACGGGTTAAAGGACATCGCCTTGACGATCTCCACCACCTGCTGCTGGCCGACGCTGAGCGCCGAAACCGGCTGGCGGGAGTCGATTGCGAGCCCCATGTCGGCAAGCAATTCGCCGGCGCGTTTGTGCAGGCCCGTCCAGTCGACGACGCTGAAGCCGGCCCGGCGCCGATGCGGCAGACGGCCGAGAAAGATGTTCTCGCCGACGGAAAGCTCCGGCACCAGCGAAAGCTCCTGGTGTACGGTGACGATGCCGGCGGCAAAGGCGTCGTGCGGCGAAGTGAAATGGCGATCCTCGCCATTGACGCTGATCGTGCCCGATGTTGGCTCGGTGACGCCGGCGAGCAGCTTGACGAGCGTCGATTTGCCCGAGCCGTTCTTGCCCATCAGGGCATGCACCTGGCCGGGTGCGAAGCTGTGGGTGAATTCAGAGAGGGCGACAGTCGGGCCGTAACGCTTGGTTACGGCCCGAAAGTCCAGCCGTCCCTGCACCCCTTGCAACGCGGCTGAACTCGGTTGCGGATAGCTCATGCGGATTTCCTGCTGTGCAAGACAAGGGAGTGGCGAGCGCGATGACCCGCCGCTCGGCTCACGTCAGAACCCAATCACTTCAGCGCCTTCAGGCCTTCCTTGTAGGCGGCGACGGCCTGCGTATCGGCGCGGGTCAGAGGCAGCACCGGCACGTTGACCTTGGTCTCGATCTTCTTGCCGTCGAGCAGGTTCTGCGCCGCTTCGATCGCCTGCTTGCCGACCTCGAGCGGCTGCTGCGCCGTCGTTGCCTGCAGCACGTTGTCGGAATTGAGCAGCATGTTGGCGAGCTGCTCGGAACCGTCGGTGCCGAAAACGAAGACCTTGCCTTCAAGACCAGCCTTCTTCACCGCCTGGACCGCACCGATCGTGCCGCCTTCGTTGGCCGCATAGATCACCTGGATATCGGGATTGGCCGTCAGCATGTCACTGGCGACGGCGAGCGCCTTTTCGGCGAGCCAGGCATCCTGTTGGGCGACGATGTCGACCTGATCGTTGACGACGCTCAGGAACCCGTCGACGCGGGCGTTCGACTGTTCGGGCAGCAGTGCCTTGAAGGCGAGCGTGCCGATCTTGACCTTGCCGCCGTTGCCGAGCGTCTTCAGGAAATCGGTCGCGGCCTTGCCGGTGCCGATGCCGATATCGCGGTCCGAGCTTGTCACCGTTGCCTGGGCGACGTCGCCATTGGCCGAGGTTCCGTAGGTGACGACGGTGATGCCGGCGTCACGTGCCTTCTTCAGCGCCGGCACCGAGGCATCGGCGGAAAGCGGAGCGACGACGATCGAGTTCACGCCGCGGGCGATGTAGGTGTCGATCAGCTGCGCTTCCTTCTCCAGCTTGCTGTCGCTGTTGCCGGCCAGAAGCTCGTCACCGGCGGCTTCCGCCGCCTTTTCCATGCCGATCTGGATGCCGCGGAAATACTGGTCCTGCTGGAAGACGATGCCGGCGATCGCCTTGCCGCCGGCAAAGGCCGCACCCGGCGCGAAGCTGACGGTGGCAAGAAGTGCGGCAAGCGCCAGACGTTTCATGTTGCTCATATTGGTTCTCCTCCCAAGTGCCCTGTTCGTGCCGCCGGACCAACGGGCGAAAATCCGGCAAATGGCTGCCCGCACCGCATGAAGCGCGGTCCGGACCCAATCTCCAAAATGCTTATCGTGGCTGCAGGCCGCCCGGCGGGGCATCGACGAAGCGAATGCCGAACTCCAGATGACGGCTCATCAGGTAGACATAGGCGATGCGATCGCGCGCCCGCAGCGCCCGAATGATCTCGGCATGCGCCTCGAAGGTCGCCGCATGCACCGGGCGCTCGGCCTTGCCGAGACGCATGACCTCCTCGATCACAGAACGCAGCATGTGATAGGCGGCAAGCGTCGTGCGGTTGCCCGAGAGTTCGACGATCGCCGAGTGGAACTCATAGTCGCACTGTGCGGCCGCCTCGACGCTCTCGGCCTCCAGAATGCGGGCATTGATCGCATCCAGCCGGTCGAAATCGGCGTCGCTGGCCGTCAGGATGATGTGTTCGCCGACACCGGTCTCGATGATACGACGGAAGCCCTGCAGGTCATGAAACGAGTCCGGCGAGATACCGTTGTGGAAGGCAAAGAGGCGACGGATCGCCTCGCCGTGGCCGCCGCTGATGACGGCACCCACCTTCGGGCGGGTCTCGACCATGCCATAGGCGCGCAGAACCTGCAGCGCCTCGCGCACGGTGTTGCGGCCCGCCTGGAACTGCTCGCCAAGATCACGCTCGGTCGGCAACGCGTCGCCGACACCAAGGCCACGCTCGGAGATCATGTCGCGGATCTGCTCGACAAGGCGATCGACGGCCGAGGTCTTCCCCGGCTCGACGGCCTCCACGCCCGACAGTGCATCTTCCCGTACCGAACTGCTCACCGGCTCTCCTCCCTGCGATGTTTTATTTGTTGGTCCAGATCACAGTTTCCGTCAAGAGAAAATTTGATACTCTCATCTGAATCACTGATTTTCGCGCAAATTCGCCGATTTCAGGCTTGAATTGTTGGACCAATGGGACATTATTGCCGAGCGTGGTCCAACAATAACCACGGAAGCGGGTAGGAGTTCTGCATGAGAATGATGGAAGAGTGCTTTCGCTGGTATGGGCCAAACGATCCGGTGCCGCTCAGCCACATCCGGCAGGCAGGCGCCACGGGGATCGTCTCGGCGCTGCACCATATCTACGACGGCTCGCCCTGGTCCGATGAGGCGATCCTGAAGCAGAAGGCGCTGATCGAGGCGGCCGGCATGCGCTGGAGCGTCGTCGAGAGCATTCCGGTGCACAACTCGATCAAGCTCGCGACATCGGACAGTGCCCGCTACATCGGCTGGTACAAGGACACGCTTCGCGCCCTGGCGCGGGCGGGCATCGAGATCGTCTGCTACAATTTCATGCCGGTGGTCGACTGGACGCGCACGGAGCTAGTGCAGCCCCTGCCGAACGGCGGCTACGCACTGCGCTTCGACGCCGTCGACTTTGCCGCCTACGATCTCTTCGTGCTGAAGCGTCCGCGCGTCGAGGACAGCTATTCCGAGCGGCAGATCTTCGTCGCCCGTCAGCGCTTCGATGAGATGGACCAGGCGAAAATCGACCGGATCGAACGCAATCTGATCGCCGGCCTTCCGGCAACCGAGCGCCAGTTCAACCGGGCAAGCTTCCTCGCTGCCCTCTCGGAATATGACGGCGTCACCGCCGACGCGCTGCATGACAACCTGGCGCGCTTCCTCAAGGAGATCGTGCCGGTCGCCGAAGAAGTCGGTATCCGGCTCTGCATTCATCCCGACGACCCCGCCTTTTCCCTCTATGGCCTACCGCGCATCGTCTCCACGCCGGCCGACGTCAGGCGCATTCTCTCAGCCGTCGACAGTCCCGCCAACGGCATCACTTTCTGCACCGGCTCCTACGGCACGCGCGCGGATAACGACCTGCCGGCCATGGTGCGCGAATTCGGTCCGCGCATCCATTTCGCCCATCTGCGCAACGTCCGGCGCGAAGAGGACGGCTCATTCTACGAGGCCGACCATCTTGGCGGATCGAGCGACATGCCCGCGGTGATCCTCGCGCTGATGGAGGAACAGGAGCGCCGCGTCCGCGAGGGGCGCACCGACTGGCAGATCCCGCTTCGGCCCGACCACGGGCATCTGCTTGCCGACGACATCGGCAAGGAGCGCATCAACCCCGGCTATTCGCTGATCGGGCGCTTGAAGGGTCTCGCAGAAATCAGAGGCGTCATGCAGGGCATCGCGACCGCCATGGCGCATAAGGCTTGAGGGAAGACATGAAACATTTTGAAGACGATACCCAACTCTTTGCCGCCATGCGCAGCAGGCTGTTCACGGCCGTGGTTGGCGACATTCTCGACACGATGGGCTTGCAGCACCAGTTCCTGCCGCCGCAGATCAAGGCGCTGCGCGACGACATGGTCGCCGTGGGCCGCGCGATGCCCGTGCTTGAAGCGGATTTCTTCGCGACGGCGGAGGCCGGCGGTCATTCGGAATTCAGCGCCAAGCCCTTTGGCCTGATGTTCCATGCGCTCGACAGCCTGAAGGAAAACGAGATCTATGTCTGCTCCGGCTCGTCGCCGCGATACGCCGTCTGGGGCGAACTGATGTCGACGCGGGCCATGAAACTGAAGGCGGCCGGCGCAATCTGCGACGGCTATTGCCGCGACAGCGCCGGCATTCTCGCGCTCGATTTCCCCACCTTCTGCTACGGCTCCTATGCCCAGGACCAGGGACCGCGCGGCAAGGTCGTCGACTACCATATCCCGATCGAGATCGGCGGCATCCGCATTCGGCCGGGCGACATCCTTTTCGGCGACCGCGACGGCGTGCTCGTCATCCCGAAAGAGGCGGGGCGCGAGGCGATCGCCTTGGCGCTGGAAAAGGCCGAGACCGAAAACAAGGTGCGGCTCGCCATCGAGGCCGGCATGAGCACCGTCGAGGCGTTCGAGCGCTTCGGTGTGATGTAAGCACAGGATGAGGCGCCCGCACCCCGGCGCCTCACTTCAATCGGCTCAAATCCACCGGGCGGCTATTGATGATCGCCTCCATCGAGAAAAAGCCGGTGACCGTGGCGAGGTCGAAATTGGTGATGAGCTTCTGGTAGAAGCCGTCATAGCCGCGCATGCCGCGCGTCACCACCTTGATCAGATAATCCCAATCCCCGCCGATGCGATAGAAATCGATCACCTCCGGCAGTCGCTCGACATGCTGGCGGAAACCGTCGCTCCATTCCTTGGAATGATGGCGCGTGCGGATCATCACGAACACGGTGAGATCCAGCCCCAAAACGTCAAGATCGATGTCCGCGTGCGAGCCCCGGATCACGCCGATCGCCTGCAGGCGCTGCAGACGGCGCCAGCAGGCGTTTTGCGACAGGCCGACCTTCTCGGCCAGATCCCGCTGCGACAGCGACGAATCTTTTTGCAATGCGGTAAGAATGTTCAGATCGAACGCATCGATTTTGAACGAAGATTCGATCATTTGACACAATTCCTCGATGAAACCGCAGAAGATAGGTGAAGTTTTCGACCCTGGACGGGATTAGAATTGCTGTCAATGTCCGCTCCGAGGAGTAAGCGCGATGATCGTGCCCGCCGTCCACCAGCCCTGCGAGGCGCTCTCGCCGCTCGCCCGGTTCCGCCAATCCCTCAACCGGCCGGGTCTTATCGCCGATCTTCGCGACGATCTGGTCGGAGCGAAGGCGCGGATCGCCGGCCCCTACGGCACGAAGGCACTGGTTTATGCCGACTATGTCGCCTCCGGGCGCGCGTTGCGGGTGATCGAGGATTTCGTGCTTGAAGAGGTCCTGCCCTACTACGCCAACAGCCACACGGAAGCCTCCTATTGCGGGGGCTTCATGACCCGGATGCGGCGGGAAGCACGGGCGCTGATCGGTGAGTTCTGTGGCGCCACGGCCGACCACGCCGTGATCTTCACCGGCTCCGGTGCGACCTCCGGTATCAACCGGCTGGTCAAGCTCGTCGGCGTTACCGACGCGGTTGCCGCCGGCAAGACCGTCCGCGTCATCATCGGCCCCTACGAGCACCACTCCAACATTCTGCCCTGGCGCGAAAGCGGCGCTGAGATCGTCGAGATCGCCGAGTGCCCGGCGGGCGGACCCGACCTCACGGAGCTTCGCGAAGCGCTGAATGCCGGTTCGCCCGAGCTGATGGTCTGTACGCTTTCGGCCGGCTCGAACATCACCGGCATCACCAGCGACGTGGCCGCGATCACCCGCATGGTCAAGGCCGCCGGCGCGAAGATGATCTGGGACTATGCCGGCGCCGGCCCCTATGTTCCGATCGCCATGTGCCCTGCGTCCGGTGCCGAAATCGACGCCATCGTCGTTTCGCCGCACAAGTTCATCGGCGGGCCGGGCGCTTCCGGCATCCTTATCGTTCGCCGCGACAGCGTCACGACGGACAAGCCGACCTGGCCGGGCGGCGGCACGGTGAAATTCGTTTCGCCGGATACGCACGACTACAGCGCCAACATCGAAGCCCGCGAAGAGGCCGGAACGCCGAATGTCGTCGGCGACATCCGGGCGGCGCTCGCCTTTATCGTCAAGCACGCCATCGGCCTTGAGAACATGGAGCGGCGCAACCGCGAACTGGCGGAGCAGGCGTTTGCCGCCTGGAAGGCCATTCCGCAACTGGAGCTGCTCGGCCTGCAGGAACCGGACCGTCTGCCGATCTTTTCGTTCCGCATCAAGAACGGCAAGGGCGGCTACGTCCACCAGCAGCTCGTCACCCGCATGCTGAGCGACCGCTTCGGCATTCAGGCGCGCGGCGGCTGCGCCTGCGCCGGACCTTACGTGCACCGGCTGCTGTCGATCGATGCCGCGCACTCCGAACAGATCCGCCAGGCGATCCTTGCCGGCGAGGAAATCGAGAAGCCGGGCTTCACCCGGCTGAACTTCAGCGTGCTGCTTTCGGAAGACAAGGTGAAATACATCCTCGATTGCGTCATGCAGCTGGCCGCCGACGCGCCGAGCTTCGAAGCCGACTACGATTTTGACCCCGCCCGCGCGATCTTCTTCCCCTGCGCCGCGGCTGAAGAGGCCCTCGCCTATGCATAAGCCCGATGTGACCGGCTTTTACGATCCCCGCACCGGCAGCATCCAATATGTCGTCGCCGACCCGGCGACCGGCAAATGCGCAATCATCGATCCGGTGCTGGACTTCGACGAAAAATCGGGCTCGACCGCCACGCGCAACGCCGACGCGATCCTCGACCATATCGCCGCCAAGAACCTCTCCGTCGAATGGATCCTCGACACCCACCCGCACGCCGACCATTTCTCGGCCGCGCGCTACCTCAAGGCGAAGACCGGCGCGCCGACTGGTATCGGCGAACATGTGAAGGGCGTGCAGCGGATCTGGAAGGCGATCTACAACTGGCCGGACTTCGCCTGCGACGGCTCGCAATGGGACCGGGTGTTTGCCGACGGCGACATGTTCCAGATCGGCGAACTCAAGGCCCACGTGATGCATTCGCCGGGACATACGCTCGCCTCGATCTCTTACGTGATCGGCGATGCCGCCTTCATCCATGACACGCTGTTCATGCCAGACAGCGGCTCGGCCCGCGCCGATTTTCCGGGTGGAAGCGCTGCCGATCTTTGGCGATCGATCCAGGCCATTCTGGCGCTGCCCGATGAAACCCGGCTCTTCACCGGTCACGACTATTGCCCCGGCGGCCGGGAGGCGCGCTGGGAAAGCACGGTCGCCGAGCAGAAATCCACGAACCCGCATGTGGCCGGCAAGACCGAGGCCGATTTCGTCGGCCTGCGCGAGGCACGCGACCGCACCCTGCCGATGCCGAAGCTCATCCTGCACGCGCTGCAGGTGAACGTGCGCGGCGGCGAGCTGCCGGCGCCGGAAGACAACGGTCGGCGCTATCTGAAGATCCCGCTCGACGCGCTCCCCGGCTCGGTCTGGGGGTAGCGGCATCGTGGTGGATCCCTTCCAGCAGATGTTGCTTGCGATCGGCTCCGGTTCTCTCACCGGTTTCACGCTCGGCCTGATCGGCGGCGGCGGCTCGATCCTGGCGACACCGCTCCTGATCTATGTGGTCGGCATCCGCGACGTGCACACGGCGCTTGGCACCGGCGCGCTTGCGGTATCCGCCAACGCCTATCTCAACCTCATCAGCCACGCACTTCGCGGCCATCTCTGGTGGCGCTGCGCGCTGATCTTCACGGTCGCCGGTTCGCTCGGGGCGTTTTTCGGCTCCAGCCTCGGCAAGCTGATCGACGGCCAGCGATTGCTGTTTCTCTTCGGCCTGGTGATGATGTTCATCAGCTTCGCCATGCGGAAAGTCAAATGCGACACGGCGGCGACACCGCAGTCGCTTTCTCTCGGCACACACGGCAAGACCGGCCTGACGGCGCTTCTGACCGGCACCTGTTCCGGCTTCTTCGGCATCGGCGGCGGTTTCCTCATCGTTCCCGGACTGCTGCTTGCGACCGGCATGCCGCTCATCAACGCTGTGGGCACGTCGCTGCTTGCTGTCGGCACCTTCGGCCTGACGACCGCGATCAACTATGCCGCCTCTGGATTGGTGGATTGGCGCATCGCCGGCTACTTCATCCTGGGTGGCGTCGCGGGTGGCGTGATCGGCACGATCGTTTCGACGCAGCTTTCGACCCAGCGCGATACGTTGACCAAGATTTTCCGTGCGATCATCTTTTCCGTCAGCCTTTACGTTCTCTGGCGCAGCTACGGAGCCGTGTGACCGGCTTCGCCGTCCGCAATCCATATGACGGCGCGACTGATCGGTCCTTGGCCGGAAACATACGCAGCGAGTCCGGAATCGTACTATCTGGATCATTCAAGACAACGGCGTGGCGTGTTTTAATCCTGTCAGCACTCTTTCGGACAGGAATAATCCAATGACCGTTCAATCCATGGACCTCTCGAACAGCACGCCGTTGACCCGCAGGTCGATCTCGCAGCTTCCGATCAACCTGTTCGCCTCGGTAATGGGCGTAACCGGCCTGAGCCTCGCCTGGCGCGAAGCCACCAGGACGATCGGTCTGCCGGCCCTTCCCGGCGAATATGTCGGCTGGCTCGGGACTTCGATCTTTCTAAGCCTTGCGCTCGGCTACGCTTTCAAGTGGCACCGCCATCCGGCCTCGGTCGCCGCCGAATTCGCCCATCCGGTTCAAAGCAACTTCTTCGCAACGGTCGCAATCGGCTTGCTTCTGCAGTCAGCTTTTCTGAACCGCTATAGCCCGCTGCTGTCAGAAGTCGTCTGGACGGCTGCGTCGGCGCTGACCTTCGCCCTCGCTTATGTCGTCGCCAGGGGCTTCCTCGGCCGGCAACAGTCGCGCGATACGACGCTGCCGCCGCTGCTCATCCCCGGTGTCGCCACTCTGGATATCGCCGTTACCGGCCACGCCATGCCGTTCGCCTGGGCACATGAGGTCAACATGCTTGCCTTCTCGGTCGGCAGCGTCATCGCCGCAGTCTTCATTGCGCTGATCTTCTCGCGGTTGCGCCATGAAGATCCGCTTCCGGCGCTGGCTCGGCCGTCTCTCATGGTTCTGGTCGCCCCCTTTGCCGTCGGCTTCCTCGCCTATACCAATGTCACGGGTTCGGTCGATCTCTTCGCCACGGTCCTTTTCTACTTCGCGCTGTTTCTGATGCTCGTCCTGTCGCCGATGGTATTCCGCTCCCATGTCCCCTTCAGCGTCGCCTGGTGGGCGATCAGCTTTCCGCTTGCTGCGCTCTCGATCGCCTTCTTCCGGTATGCTGCGTCTGCCGAGAGCACCGTCCTCACCGCGCTGGCTGGACTGTTCTTTCTGTTTCTGGCTGGCGCGATTGCGGTTGTCTTCTATCGGACGATCAGCATCATCCTCACCGGCAGATTGTTCGAGGTTCGCTGATGGCCGTTCACAAAGTCGCGATCGTCGCAATGCAGGGCGTCCAGCTCCTCGACGTTATCGGCCCTTCGGACGTGTTCGCGGAGGCCAACCGTCAGAGTGGCACCGACCATTATTCGGTGGAGGTAGTCAGCGCCTCCACCGCCCCGGTGCGTGGGTCTTCCGGGCTGACCCTCCTTCCCGACCGTGCGATGGATGACGGCATTGCCGACATCGATACACTGCTGGTTGCCGGGGACCCGCTCATTCACAAACGACCGCTTCCGATATCGCTTCTGACTTGGGTGAAAGACGCATCCGCCCGTGCCAGTCGCTTCGGATCGGTATGCTCCGGCGCCTTCGTGCTCGGCGAAGCGGGCCTGTTGAACGGCAGGCGGGCGACGACGCATTGGTCGCAAGCGGCGGAATTCGGCAAGCGCTTTCCGGAGGTGAAGCTCGAGCCCAACCGCATCTTTACCAAGGACGGCAATGTCTGGACCTCGGCGGGCGTGACAGCCGGCATCGACCTCGCACTTGCCATCGTCGAAAAGGATCTCGGCCTGCACATCGCCTTGAAAGTAGCGCGGGAACTTGTTGTCTTCCTCAAGCGACCCGGCGGCCAGACCCAGTTCAGCACGCTCCTTGCCGGCCAGCTTGCGCAGAAGACCCCTATTCGCGCGGCGCAGGACTACATTGCCGACAACCTCTCTGCCGATCTCGGTGTCGGGGCGATCGCCAGGCGCACCGGCATGAGCGAGCGAAACTTCTCCAGGCAATTCAAGCAGGAGGTGGGCATGACGCCGGCTGACTATGTTGAGAGCATGCGGCTTGAGGCCGGGCGCAGGCTGGCCGAAGACACCAGCATCCCGCTCAAAAAGATTGCGACCGATATCGGGTTCCATGACGATATCGCCTTCCGTCGTTCCTTCGTTCGTCGATTCGGCACGTCGCCGGCGGCTTATCGAAAGAGCTTCGGCTCCTAAGCCTCGCTCAAGGCCCGCGCCGTTACCGCCACCGGAGAAACCAGCATGTTCGATCTGATTATCCGCAATGCCAACCTTCCGGACGGACGGCGAGGTTTCGATGTCGGCCTCAAGGGCGGCAAGATCGCAGCGATCGAAAAGGCACTTGCCGCGACAGCAGGCGAAGAGATCAACGCCAGCGGCCGCCTGCTCAGCCCGCCCTTCTGCGACCCGCATTTCCACATGGACGCGACGTTGTCGCTCGGGCTGCCGCGCATGAACGTCTCCGGCACGCTACTGGAAGGCATCGCGCTCTGGGGCGAGCTGCGCCCGATGTTGACCAAGGAGGCGCTGATCGAGCGGGCGCTGCGCTACTGCGACCTCGCCGTCAGCCAGGGTCTGCTTGCCATCCGCAGCCACGTCGACACGTCCGACCCGCGGCTGGTGACGGCCGAGGCACTGCTGGAGGTGAAGGAGACGGTCGCACCCTATATCGACCTGCAGCTCGTCGCCTTCCCGCAGGACGGCTATTTTCGCGCGCCTGAAGGAGTGGCGTCACTGAACCGCGCGCTCGACATGGGCATCGGCATCGTCGGCGGCATTCCGCATTTCGAGCGCACGATGGAGGACGGCGCCCGCTCGGTGGAAGCGCTTTGCCGGATCGCCGCCGACCGCGGCCTGCCGGTCGACATGCATTGCGACGAGACCGACGATCCGATGTCGCGCCACATCGAGACGCTGGCGGCTGAGACGGTCCGCTTCGGTCTTCAAGGCCGCGTCGCCGGCTCGCATCTGACCTCGATGCATTCCATGGACAACTACTACGTCTCCAAACTCATTCCGCTGATGGCGGAGGCCAAGATCAACGTGATCCCCAATCCGCTGATCAACATCATGCTGCAGGGACGCCACGACACCTATCCCAAGCGCCGCGGCATGACGCGGGTGAAGGAGTTGATGGCGGCCGGCCTCAACGTCTCCTTCGGGCACGACTGCGTCATGGATCCCTGGTACTCGATGGGATCGGGCGACATGCTGGAAGTAGCCCACATGGCCATCCATGTGACGCAGATGGGCGGCATCGAGGACAAGCGGAAGATCTTCGATGCGATCACCGTGAACTCGGCAAGGACCATGGGTCTCGAAGGCTATGGGCTCGATGTCGGCTGTAAGGCCGACCTCGTCCTGTTGCAGGCGGCCGATGTCAGCGAGGCCCTTAGGCTGAAGCCGAACCGGCTCGCCGTTATCAGGGCCGGCAAGGTCATCGCACGGACAGCGCCGCGCATCGGCGAACTCTTCCTCGACGGTCGCCCGGCCTCGATCGATATCGGGCTCGACTACATCCCGCAGGCGCCGACGCCCTGAGCGGAGGCTGCGGCGTCAATCCTCGAAGTCGCCGAAGACGTTCTGTAGCCGGGTCAGCTGGGCGACACGCTCGCCGACCTCGTCGCCGAGCACGACGATGACGTTGCTCAAGAGCAGGTCCATGACCGCGACCGTCGTCGCAGCCCCATCCCAGAGCGGACCATGGGAACCGGGCACGATGAGGCAGATGTCGGAAACCTCGGGCGCCCAAGGGCAGAACTCGTCGGTGAAGAGTATAACCTTGACGCCGGCCCGGCGCGCCTCCTCCGCCAAGGGCCGCGCCTTGGCGGCAAACCGGCGCACGTCGTGCAGAAACAGCACCCGACCCTCGACGGAGCCGTCGAGCAGCTCGGCATAGGTGCCGTTGAGGCCGTCGACGAACTGCACCCGCGACCGGGTATAGGAAAGCTGGCTGGCGAAATATTGCGCGATGCCGCGCACGTTCTGATAGGCCGCGACATAGACCTCGCTGGCAGAGATCAACGCGTCGATCGCCTGCTGCCATTCCGGCGCGGTCGTCAGCTCATAGATCATGCCGAGATTGTCGATCTGCTGCTGGATAAGACCGGCAAGCAGCTTGCCTTCGCGATTGTCGTCGCGCAGCCGGCCGACCGATCCCTTCACCTGCCAGGCCGGATTGTTGGAGCCGTCGCGCCGAAGCTCCAGCTTCAGCTCGTCGAGACCGTCGAAGCCCATGCGCCGGAGATAGCGCCCGACCGTCATCGGTGAGACCTCGAGCCGGGTCGCGATCGAGCGCGCCGTCTCGAAGGGAATGTCGGCGAGATTTCGCTCGATGTAATTGGCGATGAGCTTGTCCGATTTCGAGCGTCTGAGCTCGTCGCTGCGCACCAGCTTCAGGATTCGCTGTGCCACGTCCCCTCCCCTTGCATGATCAAAGCGGGATGCCGGCAAGGCTTCGCCGCACACCCCGCTCCGTCGCATCGCCTGTTTATTGCGCCGTCTTCACCTTCGTCCAGACCCGATCGAGCTGGCGCACGCCGGGGCCGAGATCTTCGAAAATCTGCAGCTTCTGCATGGTTTCCGGCGGCGGATTGATTTCTTTGCTATTCTTGATCTGCTCGGGGGTCAATTGCCGCGCCGGGACGTTGGCGGTGCCGTTCGTCTGCTGCTCGATGTTGAGTGCAGCCACTTCGGGGCGCGTGTAGAACTGCATGAACTTGACGGCGTTCTCCTTGTTCGGCGCGGTCTTCAGGACGCAGATATCCTCCTGATACATCGTCGCGCCTTCCTCCGGGATCACGTAGCCGAGATCCTTCGGATTGCCGAAGACGTCGACCATCGAGCCGACGAAGAAGTGGCCGGCCGCCACGTCGCCGGCCGCCACCATTGGACGGGTGTCATAGGTGAAGGCGGCGACTTCGGGCTTCATGGCGATGATCGTATCGGCTGCCTGCTGCAGTTCCGCCGGATCGGTGGAGTTGACCTTGTGGCCGTTGAGGATCAGGCCGACCGACAGCACCTCGCGCATGTCGTCGAGCAGCGTGAACTTCAGGCCTTTGGCCTTCACCGTCTCGATCAGGTCGCGCCAGCCGGTTACGTCCTTGCCGAGCAGTGTGCGGTTATAGAGGATGCCGACCGTGCCGAAGGCATAGGGCAGGCAATATTCGCCCTTCGGGTCGCTCTTGGCACGAAGGAACGTGGGGTCGATGTTCTTGAAGCCCTCGTAAGTGTTGATGTCGGTCTTTTCCAGCAGGTCGAGCTTGGCCATGATGTCCTGCATGTGCACCGACGGAAAGACGATGTCATAGCCCGTGGCGCCGCCCTGGATCTTCGCCAGCATTTCCTCGTTGGAGGAATAGGTCGAGAGGTTGACCTTGATCTTAGTCTCCTCCTCGAACTTCTTCAGCACGGCCGGATTGATGTATTCGCCCCAGTTGTAGATGTTGAGCTCGGCCGCCTGCGACGTGCCGAAAAGGGCTGTCAGCGTCGCCAGGGAAAGTGCCACTGTGCGTGCACGGGTCGCGAAAGCTCTCCTGCCTCCGCGGGTCGTCCCGTTTGTCGTCGTCATTGAAATTCTCCTCTGATGGTTTCTGGCCGGACGGCCTGACACGACCTTGACCGGCCGCTTACGGATCACGGCTTCTCGTGGCCGTTGACTCCGATAGGCAAATGGTATCCATATATCGAAAACGCACAAGCGTTATTTGCATAACATTTTGGGGAACAGAAGTATGCAGAATTCCATCGTCCGGCTGGTGGAGGCGAGCAAGGCCTTTACCACTCCGGAAGGCGGCACCGTGACCGCTCTCGACCGTATAGATCTCGATGTCCGCCGCAACGAGTTCCTGACCTTGCTCGGCCCATCCGGTTGCGGCAAGACCACTCTGCTGCAGGCGATCAGCGGCTTCGTCGAACTCGACGGCGGCTCCATCCTGATCGACGGCGAAGACATGACGGACCGGCCGCCCTACCGTCGCCCGGTCAACACTGTCTTCCAGAACTACGCGCTGTTTCCGCATATGACGGTCGGCGAAAACGTCGCCTATTCGCTGGAGGTTGCAGGCGTTGCCAAGCCGCAGCGCCGGGAGAAGGTCGCCTCCGCCTTGAAGATGGTCGGGCTCGAAGGCATGGAAGCACGCAAGCCGCGCCAGCTCTCCGGCGGGCAGCAACAGCGCGTGGCGCTCGCCCGCGCGATCATCGCCCGGCCGAAGCTGCTTCTGCTCGACGAACCGCTGTCGGCGCTCGACAAGAACCTGCGCCAGGCCATGCAGATCGAGCTCAAGACGTTGCAGAACGAGCTCGGCATCTCCTTCATTTTCGTCACCCACGACCAGCAGGAAGCGCTGACGATGTCGGATCGCGTCGCGGTGCTGTCAGGCGGGCGCATCCAGCAGCTCGATACACCGCGCGCCATCTACGACCATCCGGTCAACACTTTCGTTGCCACCTTCATCGGCGCCAGCAATCTGTTCGAAGGCAGGCTCGACGGCGACCGGCTGATGACGGCTGACGGCATGGCGATCCGCCACCGGCCCTGCGAGCGGAAAATCTCGACAGAGGCGACGGCGCTGATCCGGCCGGAACAGTTTTTCCTCGCCGAGGACAACGCCCCCTTCCCGACGATCGACGTCGATCTCGACCAGATCGTCTTCGTCGGGTCCACCTTCGAGCTGTTCGGCCGCACCGCCGAGGGCCGCAAGGTCGTTGCCGAGATCCCGGCCAACCGCCGCAATCTCGTCGGCACGGTCGAGCAGACCCGCAAGGCGCGGCTCGCCTACGACCCCGCGGCCGTGCACCTGATCGGCGCAAACACGGGGGTGGCGTAAGATGACGATCGCCAGTCGCCGCCGCTTCCAGCTTGCGCTCCTGCTCGGGCCCGTCTCGGCCTTCCTCGCCGTCTTCTTCCTCGGGCCACTCGCGATCATGATCGTGACAAGCTTCCTCGCGCCCGGCCTTTATGGCGGCGTGGAATGGACCTTCTATCCGCATAATTTCGGCCGCATTCTCGGCTTTGCCGATCCGATGTTCGAGGAATTCGATCCGATCTACATCGCGATCTTCCTGCGCTCGATCGAGATCGCCGCACTGACGGTGCTTGCGACCCTTCTCGTCTGCTACCCCGCGGCCTTCTGCATCGCCCGGCTCTCCGAGCGCTGGAAGAATTTCTGCCTGTTCCTGATCACGCTGCCCTTCTTCACCAGCCTGATCGTGCGGCTCTTCGTCTGGGTGCTGATCCTGCGCCAGACCGGTCTCGTCAACGAGGTGCTTCTATCCACGGGGCTGATCGAAAGGCCGCTCGACCTGATCTATACCCAGGGCGCGATCATTCTCGGCATGACCTATGTGTTCATTCCCTTCATGTTCATGCCGGTCTATGCGAGCGTCGAAAAGCTCGACTGGACGCTGGTGCGCGCCTCGCTCGATCTCGGCGCCGGTCCGGTGCGCACATTCTGGCGCGTGATTCTGCCCCTGACCGCACCCGGCATCGCCGGTGGCGCCGTCATCGTCTTCATCCCGGCGCTCGGCAACTTCGTCGTGCCGGCGGTGCTTGGCGGCGCCAAGGTGATGATGTTCGGCAACCTCATCGAGCAGCAGTTTCTCGCTGCCCGCAACTGGCCCTTCGGTGCGGCGCTGGCGATGATGGTGATGAGCGTCATGCTGATCATGATGATCGCCCAAGTGGTCATCTCCGGACGGCGCAGCGCTGCCGCCGCGGCGCTGGCACGGTGAGGCGCACATGAAGATCGCTCGATCCCTTTTTGCCAGTGGCCTGCTTGCCTACACCGGCCTGTTCTTCGCCTTCATCTATATCCCGCTCGTGGTCATCGCCGTCTATTCGTTCAATGCCAATCCGGTGAACATGATGACCTGGACGGGCTTCACCACCGAATGGTACGCCCAGGTTCTCGGCTTCAAGACCAAGGTCTCAGAAAGCGCGCTCTACATCGAATCGACCGGGCAGTTGCTTCAGGCGGTGTGGAACAGCCTCGTCATTGCCGCCTCGACCACCGCGATTGCGACCATCTTCGGCACGGCGATCGCGATTGCCCTCTATCGCTTCGAATTCGTCGGCCAGCGCTTCTACCGGGTGGTGATGTTCATGCCGATGTTGATGCCGGATATCGTGCTCGGCATCGCGCTCCTGATCTTCTTTGTCAATTCCGGCATCAAGCTCGGCCTGACGACGATCATCATCGGCCAGTGCACCTTCCTGATCTCCTACGTTTTCATCGTCGTCTCGGCGCGCCTTGCCGGCATGGACCGGACGCTGGAACACGCGTCGGCCGATCTCGGTGCCAACGAATGGATGACCTTTCGTCGGGTGGTGCTGCCGCAACTCTTTCCGGCGATCGTCGGCGGCGCGCTGCTCGCCTTCATCATCTCGATGGACGATCTCGTCATCACCTATTTCATCGCCGGCGTCGACGTCACGACGCTGCCGATGTTCATCTTCTCCATGCTTCGGCGCGGCATCAAACCGGAGATCAACGCCATCGCCGTGATGATGCTGACCTTCTCCTTCGTCGTCGCCTCGCTCGGCCTTTACCTTCGCTCCCGGCAGAAATGATCATGAACGACAAAACCTCTACGCCCTCCAGCGCCCGCGCCCGCGATATCGGCCTGCCCTTTGCCGGCCGCACCGGCCGCTTCAACGCCATCACCGATGTCGAAGGCATTGCCGTCGGTTTCCGCACCATCGAGGAACAGACGCCGCGGCCCGGCCGAAAGCGTCCGGTGCGCACCGGCGTCACCGCCATCCTGCCGCATGCCGGATCGGAAACGCCGGTCCCGGTTTATGCCGGCGTGCACCGCTTCAACGGCAATGGCGAGATGACCGGCACCCACTGGATCGAGGACGGCGGTTTCTTCCTCGGACCCGTGATGATCACCAACACCCACGCGGTCGGCATGACGCATCACGCCACCATAAAGTGGATGCTGGAACGCTACAGCACGACCTACGACACCGATGATTTCCTCTGGCTGATGCCTGTCGTCGCCGAGACCTATGACGGCGTTTTGAACGACATCAACGGCCAGCCGATCACCGAAACGGACGTGCACGCCGCACTCGACGCCGCCACGTCCGGCCCGGTCCAGGAGGGCAATTGCGGCGGCGGCACAGGCATGATCGCCTATGGCTTCAAGGGCGGCACCGGCACCGCGTCCCGCGTCGTCGCGTTCGGCGGACGCGACTACACGATCGGCACGCTGGTCCAGGCCAATCACGGCCAGCGCGACTGGCTGACGATCCGCGGCGTTCCGGTCGGCGAGCACATGCGCGACGGCACGCCGCAGAGCCAGATGCAGGAGCGCGGCTCGATCATCGTCGTCATCGCCACCGACCTGCCGATGGCGCCGCATCAGTTGAAGCGTCTGGCGCGCCGCGCGGCGATCGGCATCGGCCGCAACGGCACGCCCGGCGGCAACAATTCCGGCGACATCTTTCTCGCCTTCTCGACCGCCAACACCCAGCCGATGGCGCATAAGGCGCCGCCGCGTCTGTCGCTCGAAATCGTCAACGACGAATTGCTCGATCCTGTCTACCTCGCGACCGTCGACAGCGTCGAGGAGGCGGTGGTGAATGCGATGATCGCAGCTGAGGATTCCGGCGGCACGGCCCATGATCGCTTCAAGATTCAGGCCATCCGGCACGAACCGCTGATGGAGCTGATGCGGGCTTATGGCCGATAACCGTCAGCCCTGCCGATACCTCTCGGGGCCGGTGACTTAGCCGGCTCCTATTGAGCCCACGCGCGCCCGGCGCCAGTCGCTCGGCGCCGCGCCGACACGCAGGCGGAAGAAGCGCGAGAAATAGGCGGCATCGGCAAAGCCGATCTCATAGGCAATGTCTTCGAGCGGCCGGACGGTAAAGAGCAGCAAACGCTTGGCCTCGAGCAATCGACGCTCGTTGATCAGCTCCTTGACTTGCATGCCGAAGGCGTCCCTGCTCGCCTTGGCAAGCAGGTGCGGGGTGGTGGCGAGCGCTTCGGTGTAGTGCCCGACGCTCCAGTTCTCGCGGAACCGCAGGTCGATGAGCCGGCGCAATTCCGTTGCCAACATCGCCTGCGTCGGCTGGGCGGTGTCCGGCGTGGCCGCCGCCAGACGGGCGATCTGGGTCAGCACCGCAGTAACCAGAGACGCCAGCATCCGCTGGGTGCCGGGAGCACCCCCGGCATATTCGTCGGCGACGATATCGAGCAGTTCGGCTAGGCGGCGCCAATGCCGGTCTTCACTGTCGCCACGGATCATCGTCGGCCTATCGAGCGCCAGCGTCGAGTTCTCGCGGATCGAGAGCAGCGCGCCGTCGGCGACCGAAACGACGACCGCATCGCTCGTCTCCCGGTCGACCGAAAAGCCGTGCACGATGCCGCTCGGCACGAAGCTGACCGCGGGCGCGGAAAAGTCCAATGGCTTGTCATCGATGAAGTAGGTTCCCCCGCCGCTCAGCCAGTAGGTGATCTGCCCCATCTGGTCGTGCTTGTGCGCCTTCACCTGTCCTTGATGCAGGCCGCGCCGGGCCATCACCGTCTCGACGTGGAAGAACCCGGGCTCGAGCTGTTGCTCCGGCTCGCCGTAGACGAAGAAACTTGGAATGCTGCTGCTCATACCCACCCGAAAAAGTCCAAGTCATTTTGCCATTCTGTCCATGGCGGCTGACGATTTCAACGCCTAGCCTTGACGAAACTCAAGGGAGGAGAACATGAGAGCAGAGGATTTCCGCGCCGACCGGACGCGGCCCTTTACCGGCGCCGAATATCTGGAGAGCCTGCGCGACGGCCGCGAGGTCTACATCAACGGCGAGCGCGTGCACGACGTCACCAGTCATCCTGCCATGCGCAACTCCGCCCGGTCGCTTGCACGCCTCTATGACGCGCTGCACGATCCGGCGAAGAAAGACATTCTGACGTCACCGACCGACACCGGTTCCGGTGGCTACACCCACAAATATTTCCGCGTCGCCCGCTCGTCCACCGACCTGGCGGCCCAGCAGGGCGCGATCGCCGAATGGGCGCGCATGTCCTATGGCTGGATGGGCCGCACCGCCGATTACAAGGCGGCGCTGATGAACACGCTGGGCGCCAATGCCAACTGGTACGGGCCGTTCAAGGACAATGCGCTCGCCTGGCACAGACGCGCCCAGGAAGCCGCGCTCTTCATGAACCACGCGATCGTCAATCCGCCGATCGATCGCCACAAGCCGGCGGATGCGGTCAAGGACGTGTTCGTTCACATCACCAAGGAAACCGATGCCGGCATCTACGTCTCCGGCGCCAAGGTGGTCGCCACGTCTTCGGCGCTCACGCACTATAATTTCCTGGCGCAAAGCTCGGCGACAGTGACGGAGGATCCCTCGCTCTCCGTCATGTTCATCGTGCCGATGAATGCGCCAGGCATCAAGATGTTCTGCCGCGTCTCCTACGAGCAGACGGCCAACACGGTCGGCCATCCCTTCGATTATCCGCTGTCGTCGCGCTTCGACGAGAACGACGCGATCCTGGTGCTCGACAACGTCTTCGTGCCCTGGGAGGACGTGCTGGTCCTCAGGGACGCCGCCAAGATCCTCTCCTTCCACCCCGCCTCCGGCTTCATGCACGGCTATTGCTTCCAGGGCTGCACTCGCTTTGCGGTGAAGCTCGATTTCCTCGCCGGCCTGCTCGCCAAGGCTTTGAAGGCGACCGGCGGCGATGCGTTCCGTGGCAACCAGGCAGCACTCGGCGAGGTCATCGCGCTCCGTCACATGTTCTGGAGCTTCTCCAACGCCATGGCGCACAACCCCATCCCCTGGGCCGACGGCGCCGTGCTTCCCAATCTGGAGGCCGCCCTTTCCTATCGCACCTTCATGTCGGAGGCCTATCCGCGGGTCGTCGAGACGATCCGCAGGGTAATCGCGTCGGGCCTGATCTACCTGCCGTCCTCGGCGCGCGACTTCGGCAATCCGGAAATCGATCGTTACCTGGCGCAATATGTGCGCGGCTCCAACGACATGGGCCATATCGAGCGCATCAAGATCATGAAGCTGCTGTGGGATGCGACCGGCACCGAGTTTGGCGGCCGCCACGCGCTTTATGAGTTGAACTATGCCGGCGCGCCGGAAGAAGTGCGGCTGCAGGTGCTGAAAGGCGCCGAGCGTGGCGGGCGGCTGAAGGAGATGGAAGCGCTCGTCGACCAGTGCATGGCCGACTATGACGAGAACGGCTGGACCGGCAACACCTGGCTGCCGCCGCTGAGCGACGGCCAAGTTCTCAGCAACGCCGCCGAATGAGGTCCGCCATGGAGCCGCTTGTTTCAAAGACGGAGTTTCGCAACGCCATGGCGCGGGTCTGCGCGCCGGTCAACGTCATCACCACAAACGGACCCGCCGGACGCGGCGGGTTCACCGCTACCGCCATGTGCTCGGTGACCGACGAGCCGCCGACGCTGCTCGTCTGCATGAACCGCAACTCCACCCAGTGCGGCCTGTTCATCGAGAACCGGCGCTTCTGCGTCAATGTACTCAGCCACGACCACCGGGACCTCGCCGGCCATTTCGCCGGCGCGACGCAGGACATGGCCGCCCGTTATGCAGCGGCCGACTGGGTGGAGATGAGCTCCGGAAGCTTCGCGGTTAAGGATGCGATCGTTTCGCTCGACTGCGAACTGGCCGAGGCGCGGCTCCTCGGCACCCACCATATCCTGATCGGCCGGGTCGTCGGCATCCGTTCGCGCAGCGACGGCAATGCGCTGCTCTACTTCGACCGCAACTACGTACACGTGCCGACCCAGCTCGGAAGTTTCGGCGGCTAGGCGCGGACGCGGCACCGCGGTTCGGGTGCCAACACCGCATCTTTCGCCATAGAGCCGACGCAATCCACATCCAGTTGCTCTTCAGCGCCTTTTGTTTTCTCCCCGAAACGCGTCTATTGCCAGGCGCGGAATGAGAAAGGAAAACGGAATGGTGATGGCTAGGCCAGCCGGACGTCCGACGATGGACGCGAAAGGCAGGGAATTCGATCGCTTGGCCGCCCTTGGACATCTCGATATCCTCGACACGCCCAGGGATGAAGGCCTGGAACGCGTCGTACGGCTGATCAAACAGGTCTTCGACATCGATATCGGCATCGTCTCCTTGGTCGATGCGCATCGCCAATGGTACAAGGCCTGCTCCGGCCTTTCGGCCGACGAGGTCCCGCGCAAAGACACCTTCTGCCGATATGTCGTCGCGTCCGAGGAGCCTCTCGTCGTCCACGACGCGACGAAGGATGCACGCTTTTCGCAGCACCCGGCCGTGGCCGGCCCCGAACATATCCGGTTCTACGCAGGCGTTCCGCTGAAGACGCGGGACGGACATACGGTGGGGACCGTGTGTGCGATCGACCGCGCGCCACGACAGTTCACTGCGACGAATCTTGCGATCCTGACGGAACTGGCGGGCGTGGCGATGGACCGAATCGATTTGCTCCGCTCGGCCGCGACGGACGGGCTGACCGGGACGCTGACGCGGCGCGCCTTTCGCGAGGAAGCCGACAAGCTGATCTCGCTTGCCGTGCGGCACCAGCATGATCTGTCCTGCATCGTCCTCGATGTCGACCACTTTAAGCGTGTCAACGACACCCACGGGCATGCGGCGGGAGACGAGGTCTTGAAGGCAGTCGCCTCCATCTGCCAGTCAAACCTGCGAGCAAGCGACCTCTTTGGGCGGCTCGGCGGCGAGGAATTCGCGATCATGCTGCCGCATGTCGACACGAGGGGAGCGCTGGCCGCGGCGGAAAAGCTGCGGGCAGCGATCGCCGCCCAGACGATCCACGGCGACTTCGGCCAACTGGCGGTAACCGCGAGCTTCGGCACCGCCGCCCTTTCGACCAAGAGCAGGGATGGCGCCACGCTGCTCGCCCAGGCGGATGCGGCGATGTATCTCGCCAAGGCCGGAGGGCGAAACCGCTGCGTCGAATGGAGCAGTCTCGAAGCCGGCTATCCGCTCGGCCCGCGCCAGCGCGTGCTGAAGGCCGGCACCATCCTCTTCGATGACAGGCATTCGCGGATCGACTGCACCATCCGGTCGCTGGGCGCCGATGGCGCCGCGGTTACGGTTTCGAATTCCGCCGGTATACCGCCCGAACTCGTCCTGGTCGTTGCCGGTGATGGTTTCGAAACCAAGTGCCAGGTGGTGGCGCGGGACCGGCAGAACCTCGAACTCGCTTTCGGATAGGCCTGTTCGCCCATGGGCATCCATCACGACACATGATGAAGGGGCGCCGGTTAGGCGCCCCCTCTCGCATTATTGCGGGATGCTATTCCGCGGCCGCCTCCAGGCCCTTCGGCGACGGCGCAGGCTTGCCCTGGAACTTCTTGAACAGGAAGAAGTAGAGCTTGATGTACTGACCGACGAGAATGGCGTTCAGGATCGTACCCTCGCGGATGAACTTGACCTCGGCGAGGAAGAGCAGGCCTATACAGGCGGAGAGCACCAGCAGCGTGCAGTCGAAGCCAGTCTTGATGTTGCCCCACTTCCAGCCGGTGCGCTTGAAGATCGTGTTGACGAACATGTCGATCGGCATCAGCACGAGATTGGCGCGGATCATCAGGAACAGGCCGAAAGCGAGCGCCGCGTCGGCGAAGACCAGCAAAGCCACCCGGACTGGATAGGCTTCGAGCTTGATGAACTCGGTGATGCCCAGGTTGAAATCCAGGAAGACCGCCAGCACGAAAGCCGGGATCAGCGACGCGAAGTTCTTGAGCTTGAAGTCCTTCGGCAAGACCAGATAGGTCAGGAACAGCATGATCAGTTCGAGCATGAAGTTGTAGGTGCCCTGGCTGAAGGGCGGATAGACCAGCGTCATGGTCCGCGTCAGGCTGCTCTGGGGTGAAATGCCGATGCCGGCCCGGATCGCCAGGCTGACGCCAAAGGTCAGCACGTAGATGCCGACGACATACATGATCCAGCGCCGCGTCAGGCTACCGGTATCGACGATTTCGGCTTCCGCCGCATTGTGTGCCATTGTTTCCTCCCTCGAAACGATGCGGGTTTGTTGCCCCGCCTGCCCATCGCCCCCTCAGCGATGCGCTTTTTAATCCCTCGGCGTGCCACCTGTTGTCGGGACAGCACGCCACTTTCCTGGCGGACGGACGCCGAAACGTCCGTCTCCTTTTCCTGAACGGCTCTAGGCCATGAAGCGGAACCGGTGCAACGAGATGAACAGGCTGAGCAGCTTGTTGACCACCGGTTCGCCTTCGTTGCGGTTGCCGAGAGCTTCGAGCGCTGCGTCGATCGCCGCGGCGCTGGCCGTCAGTTCGTCGACGCTCATGTTTGCCATGACGCCATAGATCTCGAGCGGCATGACGGCCTTCTCCACCTTCTCCTCGGTGACGATGCAGGCGCCGGCATGGGTATCGACCCGCTTGAGGCAATGGCACATTTCGGCGCTGTCCTGACCGACGGCGACGAAATAGGGCTTCGGCGCCGGCCAGAAGGTCGCGACCGCGCCGCGATCGACATGCACGCCCTTGAACAGCCCGTTCACCACATGGCGCTTGCCGTCGGCATAACGCTGGACGACCGACAGCCGGCTCAACTTCTTGCCCTCGTGCTCGGCAACGACCTTGCCATCCTTCAGCGGCACCCAGATTTCCTGGTAGAATTTGGCGTGGCCGCGACCGTAGACGTCGAAAAGATAGACCTTGGCCTGCGTGCCGTCTTCCGTCACCTCCAGGGGCACGATGTCGAGCTGCTCCGGCGAGAGATCGGCAAGACCGGTAACGCCGTCCTTGCACATGCCGGAATAGTCGATGTCGGCATTCTTCAGCAGCTTGCGGTCCTTTGCGACCAGTTCGCCGTCCTTGAACACGTAGAGCGGATTGATCTTCGACAGACTGTCGGTCAAGACGATATCGGCGAAGCGGCCAGGCGTCAGCGAACCGATCCTGTCTTCCATGTGGAACGAGCGGGCAGTGTTGTAGGTCGCCATCTTGATCGCGTGGATGGGGTTGATGCCCATCTCTGCACAAAGCGAAATGATCCAGTCCATGTGGCCCATCGTCAGCAGTCGCTCGATCGAGATGTTGTCGGTGCACAGCATGAAGTTGTCGGTCGGCCATTTGCGGTCGACGATCGCGCGCAACAGCACCTTGATCACCTCGCTGCTGCCGACCCCGAACTTGATGTGCGTCGGGAAGCCGTAGCGAATGCTCTTCTCGATATCCTTCTCGTTCCAGACGTCGTGATTGTTGGAGACGCCGATCGCCGGCAGGTAGTTGAGGATCATGTCGGAGAGCGCGGTGACGCCCCAGTGGCCGTTCATGAAGCCGCCCTTGGCGCGAACCCAGGCCGCCTTGCGGAAATCGTCATCGTTGCCGGAACTGTAGGTGAAATGCTCGAATTCCCCGAGGCCGATCACCGGCTCCATCTTGAGCACTGCTTCCGTTACCGACGCCGCCGTCTTTTTGCCCGGCGCGAAAGCATAGAGCCGGTAGGGCAGTTGATCGTAATCCTTGAAGAGTTTCTCGGCGGCTTCGATGCCTTCCTTGCCTGCAGCGCTCAAGAGATCCAGGCATTCGGCATAGATCGTGGTCGTGCCGCAGGGCACCATCGCTTCGGCGAGTGCCGTCGGATGCGCGAGCTGGGATTCGAAATGAATATGCGCGTCGATCAGGCCGGGGATCGCGTAAAGACCCTTGCCGTCGAAGACTTGCCTGACCTTCAAGACGGTCTCGTCCGGGTTGAGCGCAACGATGCGCTTGTCATAGACGAGAATGGATCCCTGGTAGACGGTCTCCCCATGGACATCGAGGATGTTCAGGTTCTTCAGGAGAAGATCCGCTTCCCTCTCGCCGTTCAGGATATCGAAGATGGCGCGCACCTTTTCGTAATGCGCGGCTTCAGTCTGGTTCACGAATAATCCTCCACTTTCATAGTCGTCGGCGCCTGCCGACAACCCGCCATTCTCAGCGGGTGCGGTGCCGGCAGCGCGCCCTCGCCAACCATAAGAAGTCATTGCACCGCTTCCGAAAAGCAGTATTTTCTGCTCATACCGTTCGCTTTTCGAGAACGATTGTGAGGGATGGCCATGCTGCATTCACGCGTACTGCGCTACATCGACGAGGTGGCGCGCTCAGGCTCGATCCGCGGGGCGAGCGAGCGGCTGAACGTCGCTGCCTCGGCCATCAACAAGCATGTGCTGCAGCTTGAGGAAGACATCGGCGAACCGCTGTTCGAGCGGCTGCCGCGTGGCCTGAGGCTGACGCCGGCCGGCGAAATCCTCGTTGCGCATGTGCGCCGGACGATGAAGGAATACAGCCAGGTCGAGGCCGAGATCCGCGATATCAAGGCGCTGCAGAGCGGCGAGGTGATCATCGCCACAATGAACGGCCTTGCGGGCGGCATCGTGCCGAAGGTGGCCGCGATCTTCGGCGCACGCCATCCGCGTCTCAAGATCACGATCCGGGTGATGTTTGCCCGCGATATCGCCCAGGCGGTGGCCGATGGCGAGGCCGATCTCGGCTTTGCCTTCAATCTCCCGTCTACGCCGCAGCTCGAGACACTCTGGAAGATGGACACCCGCCTCGGCGCGGTGGTGGCGCCGGAACATCCGCTCGTCGGCATGGAGACGCTGCCGCTTGCCTATTGCCAGCCCTACCCGCTGATCTTCGCGGACAAGTCGATGCAGATCCATGGCATCGTCGCGGACGCCTTCGCCGAGGCTGGGCTAACGGTCGAGCCGAGCTATCTCACCAACTCCATCGAGGCGATGAAGTTTCTCGCCGCGGCCGGCGACGGCATCGCCTTCCTCAGCAAATTCGACATTACCGAGGAACAGCGAAACGGCGTGCTGACCTACCTGCAGATCCGCGACCGGACTTTCGCCAAGAACGTGCTTTCGCTGGTGCAGCGGGAAAGGCGCGGCCATGGCCTCGCCGCCGCGATGTTTGCCGAGGAGATCATCCGGGCTTTGCGGACGACGGTGGAATAGCCGGCTACCCGGCCCAACGCCGATACGGTTTCTCGTCCGGGTCAGAGTTGAATCCAGGCCGTCTTCAAGTCGGTGTATTTGTCGAGCGCGTGCAGCGACTTGTCGTGACCGTTGCCCGACTGTCTGACGCCGCCGAGCGGCACCGTATTGTCAGCGCCGCCATAGGTGTTGACGTGCACGACCCCGGCGCGGATGCCGCGTACCATGCGGTGCGCGCGCGACAGGTTTGCGGTCCAGACGGCCGACGCGAGACCGTACTCGGTCGCGTTCGCGATCCGGAGCGCGTCCGTCTCGTCGTCGAAGGGAATGACCGCGAGCACGGGGCCGAAGACCTCTTCCCTTGCCAGCTTCATCTCCGGCTGAACGTCGAAAACGGTCGGCTGCATATAATAGCCGCCGGTCTCCTTGAGGATACGTTTGCCGCCAGTGCGCAGGCGCGCGCCTTCCCCTTCGGCCTCGCCGACGAATTCGAGGTTCTTCTGAAGTTGCGCATCGCTGGAGATGGCGCCGGCCTCCGTCGAAAGAAGCAGCGGGTCGCCGAACTTCAGACCGGCCGCGATCGCCGCCACCTTCTCTGCGAAGGCTTCATAGATCGAGCGCTCAACTAGGAGCCTGGAGCCGGCGACACAGACCTGGCCGGAATTGCGGAAGATGCCATAGGCGGAAATGCGTGCGGCCTGGTCGAGGTCGGGTGCGTCGGCAAAGACGACGTTCGGCGACTTGCCGCCGAGTTCGAGATAGACGCGCTTCAGGTTCGAGCGGGCGGAATATTCGAGCAGCCGACGACCGACGCCGCCAGAACCGGTGAAGGCGAGTACATCGATATCGCCGTGAAGCCCGATCGCTTCGCCCGTCGTCGCGCCGCGGCCGGTGACGACATTCAACACGCCTTCGGGCAAACCGGCCTCGGCGCAGATCTCAGCGAGCCTCAGCAGGCTAAGCGATGCGCCCTCGGCTGGCTTCAGCACGACGGAATTGCCGGCGGCAAGCGCCGGCGCGATCTTCCAGGCGCCGATCATCAGCGGAAAATTCCAGGGAACGATCGCGGCGACCACGCCGATCGGCTCGCGATGAATGAGGCCGAGGATATTGTCGGCCGTCGGCGCGATTTCGCCATAGACCTTGTCGAGCGCCTCGGCATAGTAGCGGAATGTGCCGGCAGCACTGCCTGGCTCCGCCTTCAGCGCCATCGAGATTTCGGTGCCGTTATCGCGCACGCCGAGAACGGCCAGTTCCAGCGCGTGCGCCTCGATGATCTCGGCAATGCGCGTCAGGACCTTTTTGCGTTGCGCCGGGGCAGCCTTCGACCAGCTTCCCTTCTCGAAAGCGGCGCGCGCCGCGCGAACCGCCGCATCGACGTCACCGGCTGCCGCATCGGCAATCGTCGTCAGATGCCGACCGTCGATCGGCGAGACGACGTCGAGCGTCACGCCCAAGAGGCTCTCCTGCCAACGGCCGCCGATGAACAGTTTCTGAGCCGCGACGGGCAGGTTGCGCAATTGATCGATCTTGTCCTGCATGGTGTCCTGTCCCGTTTGTTGCAGGCATGGCGGCGAGCCACCATGCCCAAAGGCGATGTCCCCGAGAGATCAGATCTCCTGGCCGGCGCCCAGGCGGGCGAACTCGATCGGGTTGCCCGATTTCAGCGATGCCGCCAGGAAGAGCCCGATGACCCCGAAGATCACCACCAGCCCCGGCAGGAAGACGGCGAGCATGCCGGTGGCGCCGGCGAGATCGCCGAAATTGGCGGCAATCGCGATGATGACGGCAACGAGGATCAGGCCGGTGACGACGGGAATGACCTTGGTCACCAGCGGGTTCGTTTCAAGTCCAGGATTGCGGCCGAAGAAGGCGACGATCGCAAAGGCGGTGAAGGCCATCAGCGTCATGACCGCAAGCGTGCCGACATTCGTCAGCCAGGAGAAGAGCGCCAGCACCGGGTCCTGGCCCGTAGCCGCAAAGAGCGCGACGACCAGCACGGCAATCACCGTCTGGATCAGCGAGCCGACATGCGGGCTGTGATAGACCGGATGGGTCACGCCGATCGAGGCCGGCAGCAGCCGCTCGCGGCCGGCGACGTAGAGATAGCGCGCGACACCGTTATGGAACGCCAGCACGCCGGCAAAAAGGCTGGTGACGAAGAGCACGTTCATCAGCGGCGGCAGCCAGCCACCGGCAAAACGCTCGGCAAGACCGAAGAGGAAGGTGGTCGGATCGGCAAGGCCCTGCAGTTCCGGCACCAGCTTGTCGGCACCGGCAGCGTTCACCATCAGCCAGGATGTGAACATGTAGAAAATGCCGATGATCAGCACGGAAATATAGGTCGCGCGCGGTACGGTCGTTTCCGGATCGCGGGCCTCTTCGCTGTAGATCGTCGTCGCCTCGAAACCGATGAAGGCGGCGAAGCAGAAGAGAATGCCGATCGAAGGCGAGCCGGAGAGGATGGCCGAGGGGGTGAACGAGACCGTGCCCAAACCGCCGTCACCACCCTTGGCGAGGATCGCGACATCGATGACGAGCACGACCAGATATTCGAGGATGACGAGGACGGTCAGCACCTTGGCCGAAAGGTCAACACGGCGATAGCCGAGAATGCCGACCGCTGCGATGCCGGCGAAAGTCCAGACCCACCAGGGGAAATCTATCCCCAGGCCGGCGAAGAGCCCTGCCGTCGCCGCGCCGAAGAGGCCGAAGACCCCGATCTGCATGGCGTTATAGGCGAGGATCGCGATCATCGCGGCGGCACCGCCCATCAGCCCGCCGAGGCCCTGGGCCGTATAGGCATAAAAGGCACCGGCGTTTCGGATGTGCCGCGCCATCGCGACGTAGCCCACGGAAAACAACAGCAAGATCAGCGTGACAATCAGAAAGGTGCCGGGAATGCCCGCACCGTTTCCGAGCATCATCGACAATGGAACGCCGCCGGCAACCGCGGTCAGCGGTGCGGCGGCGGAAACGACGAGAAAGGTGACGGCGCCGACGCCGAGGGCGTTCTTGCGCAATTGGTTCGCCCCGGTCACGGGCGTGGGTGAATTGGTCATGGTCTTAAGCTCCCCTTGCTGGCGCGAACGCCTTTTCGCCTCCGGTCCTTCTCTCCGGCGGCTGCTCCCTGAAGCGGACTTGAGGCGCGGGGCTTGCTTTTTGTCTTTGCCGCGCAAGTCTTTCGGTTCATTATTTGAACCTCAGCTTCAAATATAGACTTGCAAATTGCATCTGGCCCTGTCAAGTTATTTCGCATGTTAAGTATCTCGACCCAAAACGACCGGGAGAGCGGGCCTACCGCTCCTTAGGAGGGAACAGGCGAGAGGACTGACGGGGCGCTCGACAACGGAGGAATGGATGAGCACCATCGGTAAGGCCCTGACTTTGCTCGACGCGATCTCGCGCCTGGAGAAGGAAGCGGGTTTGAGCGACATCGCCCGCCACTGTGGGCTCGACAAGGCGACGGCCAGACGCTTCCTCGTGGAACTGGAAAAACACGGCTTCGTCGAGCAGGACACGGAAACGCGGCGCTATCGGCTCGGCGGCGCGCCGGTGCGGCTTGCCCGCATCCGCGAGGCGCGTTTTCCATATCTGAGCGTCGCGACGCCTTTTGCGCGGGAACTCGCAGGCCTTGCGGGCGAGACCGTTCACCTCTCCGAATACGCAGCCGGCCGCCTCTCGACCGTCCATGTGGAAGACTCGCAGCGCGCCCATCGCGTCATCGTCGATGTCGGCAGCATCCTGCCCTTCCACGCGACCGCATCCGGCCTCGGTTTTCTCGCCTTCTGTCCGCAGAAGGACATCGATGCGGCGCTGTCGGCGCCGCTTCAAGCCTTTACCGACCACACGCTGACCGACCCGGCGGCGCTGCGCCAGACACTCGGCGAGACGCTCCGGCGCGGCTACTCGATCTGCCATCACGGGCTCGAAACCGGCGTCGTCAGTGTCGCCGCCCCGATCCGAGCGCCCGGCAGCACGCCGGTTGGCGCGATCGCGATCGCCGCCCCCGCGACACGGGCCGACAAGGAGACGGTGGAACAGATGGGCCGCGCCGCGATGGCAACGGCCAGGCGCATTTCCGAAAGACTTTTCGGGTTGGAGCAGGTTGCTGCCGATCCGCTGGCAAGGAGGGCCGGCTGATGAATGCGATGAACCGTCTCCCCAATATCCTGGTCGTGGGTACGGGAGACACCAAATGCGACGAACTCCAGTTCATGGCGTCCGTCATCCGCGAAGCCGGCGGATTGCCTGTGATGATGGATGTCAGCATTCTCGGCGACCCGCCCTACCAGCCGGAATACTCGCGCCACGACATCGCCGAAGCGGCCGGCGTCACCATCGCCGCGATCGCATCCAGCGGCGACGAACACAGCGCCATGGCGCTGATGGCAGAAGGTGCTAGCGCCCTCACCCGCTCGCTCTACGAGGCTGGCCAGGCCGATGGTGTCATCATTCTTGGCGGTTCCATGGGCACCGATCTCGCGCTCGATGTTGCCGCTGCCCTGCCGCTCGGCGTGCCGAAATTCATCGTCTCAACAATTGCCTATTCGCACTTGCTTCCGCCGGAGCGCATCGCCCCCGACCTGATGATGATCCTCTGGGCCGGCGGTCTCTACGGTCTCAACGGCATCTGCCGTTCCGTTCTTTCACAGGCCTGCGGCGCGGTCGTCGGTGCGGCCCGTTTCGGTACAAAGCCGGACGGATCGCGGCCGCTGATCGGCATGACCTCGCTCGGGTCGAGCTGCCTCAAATACATGAAATACCTGAAGCCCGAGCTCGAACGTCGCGGCTATGACGTCGCGGTCTTCCACTCGACCGGCATGGGCGGGCGCGCCTTCGAGGCGATCGCCGCTGAGAAGGGCTTCACCGCTGTCTTCGACTTCTGCATCCAGGAGGTCAGCAACCATCACCACGGCACGGTCGTCACCTCAGGACCGGACCGGCTGGAGAATGCCGGACGCGCCGGCATCCCGCAGATCATCGCACCCGGCGCCGTCGACATGGTCGACCTGCCGGCCTGGCAGCCCGTTCCGGACGCTTTCGCCGACCGTCCCTATCACGCCCACAACCGGCTGCTCGGCTCCGTGACCACCTCGGCCGAAGGGCGGCGCGAGATCGCCCGCGTCATCGGCGGCAAACTTGCCGACACCGAGGCGGAGGTCGCCTTCATCTTGCCGCTGAAGGGCATTCAGGAGTGGGATCAACCGGACGAGCCGCTCCACGAACCGGATGCGCTCGGCGCCTTCATCGACGAGATGCGCCGTTCCATCCCGTCAGGCATCGCGCTGCACGAGGTCGACAGCCATATCAACGCGCCTGAGTTTTCGATGGCAGCGCTGGCAATCTTCGACGACTGGGTGGCGCGCGGCATCGTGCCCGAGGGCCGGCCATGAGAACGAACATGAGCGCCAAGGCCCTCATCCTCGATTTCGGCGGCGTCGTCACCCGCACGCTGTTCGAGACCCATGACGTCACCGAACGCACCCTCGGGCTTCAGCCCGGTACGCTCACCTGGCGCGGGCCGTTCGAACCCGCCACCGATCCGCTCTGGGCGGCCATGCAGCGGCGCGAGATCACCGAACGGGACTATTGGACGACGCGCACCAGCGAGGTCGGCCAGTTGCTCGGCGAAGACTGGAGCGACATGAAGACCTTCGTGCAGCGGGCGCGCGGGGCGGAGCCGGAACTCGTGCTCCGACCGGAGGCACGCGACGCGATCCTCGCCGCCCATGGGGCCGGCATCCGGCTTGCGATCCTCTCCAACGAGCTCGATCTCTTTTACGGGATCGCGTTCCGCGAGCGTTTCCCGTTGATCGATCGCTTCGAGACGATCGTCGACGCCACCTACACCAACATCCTGAAACCGGACCCCCGCGCCTACGAGCTGGTGCTGAGCCAGCTCAACCTGCCGCGCGAGGCCTGCGTCTTCGTGGATGACCAGTTGAAGAACATCGAGGGTGCGCGGGCCGTCGGCCTGCCTCACGTCCATTTCGACGTCACCCGCCCCGCGGAAAGCTATGCCAGAGCGCTTCAGATGCTCGGCCTTGAACTGACAGGAGCATGACCATGCGCGAAACCAACTTCCTCATCGAGAACAACGCCCGCCATCTCTGGCACCCGATGGCGCATCCGGCCGAGATGCAGGCGACGCCACCGCGCATCATCAATGCCGGCGAAGGCGTCGAGATCGTCGATATCCACGGCAAGAAGGTGCTCGACGCGGTCGGCGGCCTCTGGAACGTTAATCTCGGCTATTCCTGCGAACCGGTGAAGGAAGCGATCCGCCGCCAGCTCGACGAGCTGCCCTACTATTCGACTTTCCGCGGCACTACCAATTCGCCGCTGATCGAGCTTTCCTACGAGCTCGCCGAATGGTTCCGCGAGGATGGCCTTACCCGCTCCTTCTTCACCTCGGGCGGCTCGGATTCCGTCGAGACCTGCCTCAGGCTTGCCCGCCAGTACCACAAGCTCAACGGCCAGCCCGAGCGCACCAAGTTCGTCGCGTTGAAGAAGGGCTATCACGGCACCCATTTCGGCGGCGCCTCGGTCAACGGCAACGCCAATTTCCGCCGCAACTACGAGCCACTGCTTCCGGGCGTCTTTCACCTGCCGGCGCCCTACACCTACCGCAACCCCTTCGACACGACCGACGGCGCCGTCATTGCGAAGGCGATTGCCCGGCTTTTCGAGGACGAGATCGCCTTCCAGGGCGCTGACACGATCGCCGCGCTGATCATGGAACCGGTGCTCGGCGCCGGCGGCGTGATCGTGCCGCACGAAACCTTCATGCCGCTGATGCGCGAGATCTGCGACCGCCACGGCATCCTGCTCGTAGCCGACGAGGTGATCACCGCCTTCGGTCGCACCGGCGCCTGGACCGGCTCGCGTCTCTTTGGCGTGAAGCCGGATTTCATGTCGACGGCGAAGGCGATCACCAACGGCTACTATCCGTTCGGCGCCGTGATGATCGCCGAAAAGGTGGCGCAAGCTTTCGAAAGCAACAAGACGGCCGCCGGATCGATCGGACACGGCTACACCTATTCCGGCCATCCGGTCGGCGCCGCGGCAGCGCTGGCAACGCTGAAGGAGACACGCAAGCAGAACGTGGCGGCGAATGCCTGCGCGCGCGGCGAGGAGCTGATGGCCGGTCTTCAAGCACTCAAGGAGAGGCACGAACTGATCGGCGACGTGCGCGGCAAGGGTCTGATGTGCGCGCTCGAACTGGTTTCGGATCGCGACAAGAAGACCGGTGCCGCGAAGGATGTGGTCCAAAGGGTCCAGGACGTGACCTATGACGCCGGCGTGATGGTGCGGACGTCCGGCGCCAACGTCATCCTGTCGCCGCCACTGGTGATCACCGCCGCTGACGTCACCCGTATCCTCTCGGCGCTCGACGCCGGCCTGACCGCCGCAAGGGGATAACGCGATGGCCGACAACGCGGATCTGATCGCGCGCCGCGAGCGGCTGCTCGGGCGCAACATGTCGCTGTTTTACGAGCAGCCGGTGCATCTGGTGCGCGGCGAAGGCGTCTGGCTCTATGACGCCGACGGCCGCCGCTATCTCGACTGCTACAACAATGTGCCGCATGTCGGTCATTGCCACCCGCGGGTGACCGAGGCAATCGCAAGGCAGGCGTCGATCCTCAACACCCACACCCGCTACCTGCACGAAGGCATACTCGACTATGTCGAGCGGTTGACCGCCACCTTCGACAAGAGCCTCGATACGGCGATCCTCACCTGCACCGGCAGCGAAGCGAACGACGTGGCGCTGCGCATGGCTCAAGCCGTGACCGACAGGACCGGAGTGATCGCCACCGATCATACCTATCACGGTAACACCACGGCCGTGTCGCAGCTTTCGACCCGCATGCCGCCGGTCGGCGGCTTCGGCGGCCATGTGCGCCACGTGCCGGCGCCCGACAGCTACCGGCCGCTTGGGCGCGAACCGGGTGCCGCCTTTGCCGCCGCCTTCACCGCCAAGGTAGAAGAGGCGATCGCCTCGCTTGAAGAGAGCCCGCACGGCTTCTCGGCGCTGATCATCGATCCCTTCTTTGCCAATGAGGGCTTTCCGGCATTGCCGTCGGGCTTTCTCGATGGCGCCATCGCCGCCGTCAGAAAGGCCGGTGGCCTTGTGATTGCCGACGAAGTCCAGCCGGGCTTCGGCCGCACCGGCGGCCATATGTGGGGACACCAGAAGGCAGGTTTCGTCCCCGATATCGTCACGCTCGGAAAGCCGATGGGCAACGGTCATCCGATCGGTGGCGTGGTGGCGGGGGCCGACACGCTCAACGCCTTCCGCAAAGCGTTTCGCTACTTCAACACCTTCGGCGGCAACCCGGTATCCTGTGCCGCGGCCATGGCGGTGCTCGACGTGATCGAAGACGAGAAGCTCATCGAAAACGCCGTCACGGTGGGTTCTTACGCCAAGGCGGGCCTGACGCGACTTGCGGACAAGCACGGGGTGATCGGCGACATCAGGGGCAGCGGCCTGTTCTTCGGCGCAGAACTCGTCACCGACCGCGGAGCCAAAACGCCGGACAGCGATCTCGCGACCCGAGTAATCAACGGCATGCGCGACCGCGGCATCCTGATGGGCAAGCTCGGCATCCACCAATGCACGACGAAGATCCGGCCGCCGATGCCGTTCACGCGCGACAACGCCGACTTCATGCTGTCGACGCTCGACGACGTGCTTTCGGGTCTGTGATCCGACGATGGTCGCCGACCTGCCTCCGCACTTTCGCGCCGCGCTCGACAGGCGCGCCTGCCAGGCGCTTACGCACTGGGGCGTCTCCGACCAACGGCCGGAACTTCTGAAATACCGCGAAAACGCGGTGTTTCGCGTCCGGCTTGGCGATGGTCGCCCGGCGGCGCTACGGCTGCACCGTGCCGGCTATCACGGCGAGGATTCGCTCCGCTCGGAACTGCAATGGATGGCAGCACTCGGCGATGGCGGTCTTGCTGTGCCGCAGCCGATCACGGCAGTGGACGGGCGGTTGCTTGTCGCTCTGCCGGAAGATGGAGTGTTTGCCGCGCAGCACGCCGATGTCATCGGCTGGATGGGCGGCGAACCATTGGGCGAAAGCGGCAAAGCGCTGGCCCTTCCGCCGGAAATGCTCAGCACGATCTTTGCCGCACTCGGCGCATCGATGGCGCGAATGCACGACATTGCCGACCGCTGGGCGCCGCCTGCGGAGTTCTGGCGTCCAGCCTGGGACGCGGACGGGCTGCTTGGCGAGCGACCGCTTTGGGGAAGGTTCTGGGACTGCGACGGCCTTTCTTCGGCGCAGGCGGCCGGGCTTTCGGCCTTGCGGCATGATCTCCGACGGCACGTGGCAACGCTGCCGACGCCGGCTCAGGATTTTGGGCTGATCCATGCGGATCTTGTTCGGGAAAACGTTCTGGTCGCCGAGAACGCCGTGACCTTCATCGATTTCGATGATGCCGGCCATGGTTTTCGCCTGTTCGACATCGCCACCGCTCTGTTGAAGAACCGCCGCGAGCCGGCGTACGAGGCGATCCAATCCGCGCTGATCTCAGGCTATCGCAGCCGCCGTGCCCTGCCGGACGAAGCGCTCTCCCACCTGCCGCTTTTTCTCGTGCTTCGCAGCCTCACCTATATCGGCTGGTTTGCCGCACGACCGGAATTGCCAGGCGCCCGCGAGCGCGTCCGCCACTACGCCGACGAGACGCTGACGCTTGCCGAAGAACTGGCTCTATGATGATCCGGGCGCTGTCGAAGCCCTCAGTCGTTGAGGGTGGCAAGCTCGTCGAGCATGTCGAGCAGAACTTCGACACGTTCGTGGCCATAGCGAGCTTCGAGCTGCTCGTAGATCGCGCGGCTTTCCGGGCTGACATCGGCGATCACCCGCATGCCCTCGGGCGCGATCTCCAGAAGCACGCGGCGTCCGTCGTCGGCGTCCTTGTGCTTGGTGATCAGGCCGCGCTCTTCGAGCGAACGGATAATGCGCGTGAGGCTCGGCGCCAGGATGAAGGCCTTGTCGGCCATTTCGGAAGCATCGACCCGGCCAGCCTCGGCGAGGATGCGGATTACCCGCCATTGCTGCTCGGTGATATCGTGACGGGCGAGCATCGGGCGGAAATGCGCCATGACCGCTTCGCGCGCTCGCAGCAGCGCGATCGGCAGCGATCGGCGCGTATTGTGCGGCAAAAGGGCGTCGGGACCGAGATCGGTCTTGGTTTTCTCACGGCTCATAAGCGCTCTATCGGACATTTTCCGTCATTCCGCAATTGTCAGCCACAAGTGCTGAAAGAGAGTTACTTGACACGGTCGCCAATTTCATTAACGTGTTAATTAAATCATGGCGCATCGGGAGGAAAGATGCCGCACCTGACAATCGAATATTCCGGCAATCTCGACACCAAGGTCGACTTTGCCCGGCTTTGCCGGACCGTTCACAGGACGATCCTCAGCACCGGCCTTTTCGAGCTCGGTGCGGTCAGGGTGCGCACGATCCGGAGCCTCGACTACGCGATCGCCGATCTTCTGCCCGAGAACGGCTTCATCGACATGTCCCTCCGCATCGGCCGCGGGCGTACGGAAGCTGAGAAGAAGGCGACCGGCGAAGCGATCTTCAAGGCCGTGAGCGACGAACTTTCCACGCTTTTCGCCACGCCGCACTTCGCCCTCAGCCTCGAAATCCGTGAGATCGACCCGGATCTGAGCTGGAAGAAGAACGCCATTCACCCCAGGCTGCGCGCCTCCAAAGGCTGAGCGCGGCCCTCCCACAAAAACACGGCAGTGCGCGGCGAAGGTCTGCGCCAGCATCGGAGAACACCATGTCCAAGCTCGACGAAAATCTCGCCAAGGCGGAACGCTACCTTGCCCGCTTCAAAAGCGACGGCGTGCTCAACCACATCAACGGCGAGGCAATCCCTTCGCTCGATGGCGAGACCTTCGAGACAATCTCGCCTGTCGACTTGAAGCCGCTGGCAAAGATCGCGCGTGGCAAGGCAGCCGATATCGACCGCGCCGCCAAGGCTGCGAAAGCGGCCTTCGCCGAATGGGCCGCGATGCCCGGCGAGACGCGCAAGAAGCTCCTGCACAAAATCGCCGACGCGATCGTCGCCCGCGCCGAGGAGATCGCTTTCGTCGAGTGCATGGATACCGGACAGTCGCTGAAGTTCATGGCCAAGGCGGCGCTGCGCGGTGCGGAAAACTTCCGCTTCTTTGCCGACCGGGCGCCGGAGGCGCGCGACGGCAAGGTGCTGCGCGGCGGAAACCAGATCAACATGACGACGCGCGTGCCGATCGGCCCGGTCGGCATCATCACCCCGTGGAACACACCTTTCATGCTGTCGACCTGGAAGATCGCCCCGGCGCTCGCCGCCGGCTGCACGGTCGTGCACAAGCCGGCCGAATTCTCACCGCTGACGGCGCGGCTGCTGGTGGAGATCGCCGAGGAAGCGGGCCTGCCGAAGGGTGTCTGGAACCTCGTCAACGGCTTCGGTGAAGATGCCGGCCGGGCGCTCACCGAACATCCGGATATCAAGGCGATCGGCTTCGTCGGCGAAAGCCGCACCGGCTCGATGATCATGCGGCAGGGTGCCGACACGCTGAAGCGCGTGCATTTCGAACTTGGCGGCAAAAACCCTGTCATCGTCTTTGCCGATGCCGATCTCGAACGCGCCGCCGACGCCGCCGTCTTCATGATCTATTCGCTGAACGGCGAACGCTGCACCTCGTCTTCGCGGCTCCTCGTCGAAGACAGCATCTACGATCGCTTCACCGCACTGGTTGCCGAAAAAGCCAAGCGCATCAAGGTCGGTCATCCGCTCGACCCCGAGACCGTGGTCGGCCCGCTCATTCACCCTGTGCACGAGAAGAAGGTGCTCGACTACATCCGCATCGGCCGCGAGGAAGGGGCGACTGTTGCTGCGGGTGGCGAGAAATTCCAAGGCCCTGGCGGTGGCTGCTACGTC
Organism: Ensifer sp. PDNC004; assembly: GCF_016919405.1. Classification (NCBI taxonomy): domain Bacteria; kingdom Pseudomonadati; phylum Pseudomonadota; class Alphaproteobacteria; order Hyphomicrobiales; family Rhizobiaceae; genus Ensifer; species Ensifer sp. PDNC004. The sequence goes on along the minus strand of NZ_CP070352.1, from coordinate 1,106,560 downwards.
ACCCCGACGCTCTTTACCGGCGCCAACAACGGCATGCGCATCGCCCAGGAAGAAATTTTTGGGCCGGTGCTGACCGCCATCCCCTTCAAGGACGAGGCGGAGGCACTGTCGCTCGCCAACGACACACAATACGGCCTGACCGGTTACCTCTGGACCTCCGACGTCACCCGCGCCTTCCGCTTCACCGACCACCTCGAAGCGGGCATGATCTGGGTAAACTCGGAAAACGTGCGCCACCTGCCGACACCCTTCGGCGGCGTCAAGAGTTCGGGTATTGGCCGCGACGGCGGCGACTGGTCGTTCGACTTTTACATGGAAACCAAGAACATCGCCTTTGCCAGCTCGGCGCATGCGATCGCCAAGCTCGGCGGTTGAGCGCGCTGGCAGAATATTCTGGAGGAGACATCAATGCCCTTGCCGAAACCGAACCTTCACCCGCCCTTCAACATCGTGCGGCTGAGCCATGTGGAGCTCGCCGTCACCGATCTCGCCAAGTCCCGCGCCTTCTATGTCGACGTGCTCGGCCTGCAGGTCACCGACGAGACGGCGGACACCATTTATCTGCGGGCCATGGAGGAGCGCGGCCACCACTGCATCATCCTCAAGAAGGCGGCATCGGCAGAAGCACGCGACCTCGGCTTCAAGGTTTTTGGCGACGAGGACCTCGAAAAGGCCGCGCATTTCTTTAAGACCAAGGATCTGCCGGTCGAGTGGATCGAGCGCCCGTATCAGGCGCGCACTTTCCGCACCCGTGACCCCCAGGGCATCCCGCTCGAGTTCTACTCGAAGATGGACCGCCTGCCACCAATCCACCAGAAGTACGCCCTTTATCGCGGCGTGAAGCCGCTCCGCATCGACCACTTCAACTGCTTCTCGCCCAATGTCGACGAAGCTGTCGCCTTCTACAACGAGATCGGCTTCCGGGTGACGGAATACACCGCCGACGAGGAGACGGGGCGTCTCTGGGCTGCCTGGACCCATCGCAAGGGCGGCGTGCACGACATCGCCTTTACCAACGGCCGCGGTCCGCGCCTTCACCACACCGCCTTCTGGGTGCCGACGCCGCTCAACATCATCGACCTGCTCGACCTGATGTCGACCTCCGGCTGGCTTGCCAATATCGAGCGCGGCCCCGGCCGCCACGGCATCTCCAACGCCTTCTTCCTCTATGTCCGTGATCCTGATGGCCACCGCATCGAGATCTATTGCTCGGATTACCAAACCGTCGACCCGGATCTCGAGCCAATCAAGTGGGATCTGAAGGACCCTCAGCGCCAGACGCTCTGGGGCGCGCCGGCGCCAAAATCCTGGTTCGAGGAAGGCAGTGCCTTCGCCGGCGCCGAGATCCGCGACTCGATCCTGAAAGCCCAGCCGATCGTCGCGCCTTGACGGTTTGGAGATAAGGGTCGGGTAGAGCCAGAGAGCAGACGGGAGGACGCACATGGATCAGAAAAGTTTCGGAGAATGGTCGCTGAAGGCAGCGCAATGGGGCGCCGACTACCGCGCGTCGTTGCGCGACCGGCCGGTGCGGGCACAGACGGCACCGGGCGCGATCGCCGCCCAGATCCCGTCGCAGCCGCCGAAGACGGGCGAGGACATGGAGGCGATCTTCGAGGATTTCGAGAAGATCATCCTGCCCGGCATGACCCATTGGCAGCATCCGCGCTTCTTCGCCTACTTCCCGGCAAATGCCGCGCCGGTCTCTGTCGTCGCCGAATATCTGGTCACCGCCATGGCGGCGCAATGCATGCTCTGGCAGACCTCGCCGGCAGCGACCGAGCTTGAGACCAAGGTGCTCGACTGGCTGCGCCAGGCGATCGGGCTGCCCGAAGGCTTTTCCGGCGTGATCCAGGATTCCGCCTCCTCGGCGACGCTCTCTGCCGTGCTGGTCATGCGCGAGAAGGCGCTCGGCTGGCAGGGCAACAAGAAGGGACTTTCCGGCCAGCAGCAGCTCCGCATCTACTCCTCCGACCAGGTCCACACCTCGATCGACCGGGCGATCTGGGTTTCAGGTATTGGCGAGGAAAACCTCGTGCGCATTCCGGCCAAGGGACCACGACGCGCGATGGACACCGGCGCGCTGGAAGCCGCCATCCTCAAGGACAAGGCGGCAGGCCTGTTGCCGGCTGGCGTGATTGCCTGCACCGGCGGCACCAGCACGGGCGCCTGTGACGACATCGCCGAGGTCGTGCGGGTCGCGCATGCGCACGGTCTTTACGTCCATGTCGACGCCGCCTGGGCCGGGGCCGCGATGATCTGCGAAGAGTTTCGCGACCTCTGGACCGGCGTCGAGACGGCGGATTCCGTCGTCTTCAATCCGCACAAGTGGCTGGGTGCGCAGTTCGACTGCTCGGCGCATTTCATCCGCAGTCCCGGCGATCTGGTGAAAACGCTCGCGATCCAGCCGGAATATCTGAAGACCCATGGCCGCGACGGCATCATCAACTATTCCGAATGGACGATCCCGCTCGGCCGGCGCTTCCGCGCGCTGAAACTCTGGTTCCTGCTGCGCTTCCACGGACTCGACGGGTTGCAGACGATGATCCGCAACCATGTGCGTTGGTCGGAACAATTGGCGGAGCGGTTGGGCAGCCACAAGGATTTCGAGATCATCACGCCGCCGATGCTGTCGCTGTTTTCGTTCCGTCATCGCAGCCAGGGCGATGCGGATGCCCATAACATCGCGCTGGTCAACGCGATTAACGACGACGGCCGCATCTACCTGACCCAGACCCGCGTCGACGGCCACGTCGCAATCCGCTTCCAGGCCGGCCAGTTCGACATGATGGAGGAAGATGCCGAGGTGGCCTTCGACGTCATTACCGAGGTCGCCGCAGCGCTCGAAGGACAACACGAAAAGACGAAGGCTTCCCGATGACCCCTCCCCGTTTCGTCACCTTTTCGCTCGGAGACAGACGGGGCTACGGTCTCGTTTCCGGCAACGGCCTGATCGACCTCTCAAAACGCTACGGATCGACCTTCCCGACCCTGCGCGAAGTGATCGAGGCGGGCGCCCTTGCCCGGTTCGCCGACGACGCAGTGGGAATGTCGCCGGACCTGTCGCTTAAGGACGTTCGCTACGAAATCCCGGTGCCGGCACCGGAAAAGATCATCTGCGTCGGCGTCAACTTCCCCGACCGCAACGAAGAGTACAAGGACGGGCAGACGGCACCTTCCAATCCTTCGCTGTTCATCCGTTTTCCGCGCTCCTTCACCGGGCACGCCCAGCCGCTGATCCGCCCGCCGGAAAGCCCACAGTTCGATTATGAAGGCGAGATCGTCATCGTCATCGGCAAGGGCGGTCGACGCATTCCCGAGTCGAGCGCACTCGACCATATCGCGGCACTGTCGCTCTGCAACGAAGGCACGATCCGCGACTGGGTTCGCCATGCCAAGTTCAATGTCACCCAGGGCAAGAATTTCGACCGCACGGGGTCGATCGGCCCCTGGCTGGTGCCCTTCACCGACGAGGCCCAGCTTGCCGATATCAAGCTCGAAACGCGGGTGAACGGCGAGGTGCGCCAACAGGATCGCACCAGCCGGATGATCTTCTCCTTCCGCAAAATCATCAGCTACGTCTCGACCTTCACGACGCTGGTTCCCGGCGACGTTATCGTCACCGGCACACCGACCGGCGCCGGTGCCCGTTTCGATCCGCCGATCTGGCTGAAGCCCGGCGACATCGTCGAGGTCGAGGCCGAGGGCATCGGCACCCTCATCAACCCCATTGCCGACGAGGCCTGATCGATGCTCGACAAATCCCAGATCGAGGCCGCAGCTAGCGCCCTCGACACCGCCGAACGCGAGCGCGTCCAGACCGGACTGCTCTCGCTCCAGCACCCCGACATGACCATGGACGACGCCTATGCGGTGCAGACCGCCTGGGTGAAGCAGAAGATCGCGGCGGGACGCCGGGTGATCGGCTGGAAGATCGGTCTCACCTCCAAGGCGATGCAATATGCGCTGAACATCGACATCCCGGATTCCGGCGTGCTTTTCGACGACATGCTGTTCGAGGATGGTGCGCGCATTCCCGGCAACCGCTTCATCCAGCCACGCATCGAGGCCGAGATCGCCTTCGTGATGAAGGCGCCGCTTGTCGGCCCCAACGTCACCGTCTTCGACGTGTTGAACGCCACGGACTATGTCACCCCTGCGCTCGAAATCCTCGACACCCGCATCCTGCGCGTCGATCCGGAAACGAAGAAGGCCCGCACCATCGTCGATACCATCTCGGACAATGCCGCCAATGCCGGCATCGTTCTCGGCGGGCGGCAAATGCGGCCCGATGCGATCGACATGCGCTGGATGGGCGCAATCGTCTCGCGCAATGCCGAGGTGGAAGAAACCGGGCTCGGCGCCGGCGTGCTCAACCATCCGGCCCGCGGCATCGCCTGGCTCGCCAATCGCCTGTCGCTTTACGGCGAACGCATCGAGGCCGGCCAGATCGTGCTTGCCGGTTCCTTCATCCGCCCGATCGAGGCCCGCCACGGCGATACCATTGTCGCCGACTTCGGTCCGTCGGGCACCGTCAGCTGCTTCTTCGAATAGGATCGACCATGCCCGCTCCCCGCAACCCGTTCAAACAGGCGCTTGCCGAGAATCGCCCGCAAATCGGCCTCTGGCTGGCGCTTGCCAATCCATACGCCGCCGAAGTCTGCGGCGGTGCCGGTTTCGACTGGCTGCTTATCGACGCCGAGCATGCCCCGAACGACGTACCGCTACTGGCCGCGCAACTCCAGGCGCTGGCCGCGTCGCCAAGTCATGCCATCGTCCGCCCGCCGATCGGCGAGACCTGGATAATCAAGCAGATCCTCGACATCGGCGCGCAGACGCTGCTGGTCCCGATGGTCGAAAGCGCCGAGCAGGCCCGCGCCCTGGTGCGCGCCGTGCGTTATCCGCCCCATGGCGTGCGCGGAGTCGGTGCCGCGCTTGCGCGGGCATCTGCCTTTAATCGCATTCCGGACTATCTGCAGACCGCCAACGACGAGGTCTGCCTACTTGTGCAGATCGAAAGTCGGGCCGGCCTTGCCGCGCTCGACGAGATCACGAACACCGACGGCGTCGACGGTGTCTTCATCGGCCCGGCCGACCTTGCCGCTGACATGGGCTTTCTCGGCAAGCCCGGCGCTCGGGAAGTGCAGGAAGCCGTAGAAGCGGCGTTGGTGCGCATCCAGTCGTACGGGAAAGCGGCCGGCATTCTGACCTCCGACCAGGCGCTCGCCCGCCGCTACCTCGAACTCGGCGCCACCTTCGTCGCCGTCGGCAATGACGTCAGCCTGCTGGTCGGCGCGACTTCCAAGCTGGCCGCGGAGTTCAAAGGCATCAGAGGCGATGCCGGAACGGTGGAACGGTCGGGCGGGTCTTACTGAGGCGCGCTCAGATGTCGACGCGGGCCGCGTCATCAAGCGCCGGACATTACAGGCCTGGGCCGACAGCCTCGACGTTTCGCCACCGAATCCGGTTTGAGGAATCGTGACGCGGGAGTATAGCGGTTGCACGCTCACCAGCACTGGATCCCGCCCATGACCGATACCGTTCTCGAACGCTTCCTCCGTTACGTCGTCATCGACACCCAGTCCGATGCCAGGTCGAAGACCCAGCCTTCAACGGAGAAGCAGAAAAACCTCGGTCGCGTACTCGTCGAAGAACTGCTGGCGATCGGACTTGAGGACGCCCATCTCGACGAAAACGGCTATGTCTACGCCACCATCCCTTCGAACGTCGATAAGCCAGTGCCGGTCATCTGCTGGTGCTCGCACATGGACACGGCGCCCGACTTCACCGGCACCAATGTCAAGCCGCAGATCGTCAGCAACTACCAGGGCGGCGACATCCAGCTGATGGGCGATCCGCAGCAGGTCATCCGCGTCAGCGACCATCCCGTCCTCAACGACCAGATCGGCAACGACATCGTCACCACGGATGGAACGACGCTGCTCGGCGCCGACGACAAGGCCGGGCTTGCGGAGATCGTCACAGCCGCTCAGGTGCTCGTCGACAATCCCGACATCAAGCACGGCACGATCAAGCTGCTCTTCACCACGGACGAAGAAATCGGCCGTGGCGTCGACAAGGTCGACCTGAAGAAGCTCGGTGCCGAATTCTGCTATACGGTCGATGGCGAAACAGCCGGACATATCGAGGACGAGACCTTCTCCGCCGATGGCGTCGAGATCGTCATTCATGGCGTCGCGATCCATCCGGGCTTTGCCAAGGACAAGATGGAGAACGCGATTAAGATCGCCGGCGACATCATTAGCCGGCTACCGCGCGACGTGTCTCCCGAGGGCACAGAAGGCCGCGACGGCTTCGTGCACCCGACCGGTGTCAGCGGCTCAATGGACAAGGCGCAGCTAGGCCTCATCGTGCGCGACTTCGACGAGGCAGGCCTGGCCACGAAGGAAGCCATGCTCGAAGGCATCGTCAAGGATGTGATGACGGCCTATCCCGGATCCACCTACAGCTTCGAGGTCAAAGAGCAGTATCGCAACATGAAGGCCATCCTCGACCGCCACCCGGAGATCGTCGAGAATGCCATCGAGGCGATCCGTCGCGCCGGCATGCAGCCGGTGCGCGGCAGCATTCGCGGCGGCACCGACGGCTCGCGTCTGTCCTTCATGGGTCTGCCCTCGGCCAACCTCTTTGCCGGCGGCCATGCCTTCCACTCGCCGCTCGAATGGGTCAGCCGCCAGGACATGGAGCGCAGCGTCAAGACGCTGGTCGAGCTCGCCAAGATCTGGGCCGAACGCGCCTGACATAGTCCGGAAAACGGGGCGGCTTGGGTGCAATAGGCAGCCGCTCCTTCTCCAAAGGAGACGACCGATCGACACGGCGCGAAGGAGGGTCAGGCGATGAGCACGGCGCGAGGCTCAAAACGTGCGCCGGCAAAGCCCGCTTCGCTCGCGACCAACCCGCCGACCTTCGAGCACATCGTCACCGGCGTCAACGAGACGTTCCTATGGCGTCTCGACAACTATCCCTGGGAACGGAACGTCTGGAACTTCCATCCGGAGATCGAAATCCATCTCATCCGCAAGGCCTCGGGCCTTGCCTTCGTCGGCGATCATATTGGCCAGTTCGATCCCGGCTATCTGACAGTGATCGGCAGCAACCTGCCGCATGACTGGGTGACGGTCACCGAACCGGACGAGATCATCGAAGGGCGCGACATCGTCATCCAGTTCCATCCCGACAGGATGCGCGAGATCACCGACGCCCTACCGGAATTTGCCGAGCTCGGGGCCTTCTTCGCCCGCGCCGAGCGCGGCCTGGTGTTTCATGGCGAAGCTCGCGCCAAGGGCGCCGATCTGATCGAACGTATGGGCAGCCTGAAAGGGCTCTCGCGCTTCTCGCTGTTCATCCAGCTGCTCGATCTGTTGGTCAACACCGAGGAATACGAGTTGCTCTCCTCGCCGGAATTCGCGCCAGAACTCGACCAACAATCGCTTGACGTGCTGCGCGGCGCTCTGGCCTTCATCTATGAGAACATCGCCACCGACATTCATCTTGCCGATCTTGCCCGGCAGGCCGGCATGAGCGAAACGGCCTTTTCCCGTTTCTTCAAGAAGAATACCGGCAACACCTTTACCGACCACGTCAACAAGCTGCGCATCTGGCAGGCGTGTAAGCTGCTTGCCGAAACCGACATGCCGATCACCGACATCTGCTTCGAGGTCGGCTACCTCAACATCTCCAATTTCAACCGCACCTTCCTGCGCCAGCACAAGATGACGCCTTCGGCCTACAGGCGGCTGACAGGCCAGCGTCGTACTTCCCGTTCTTAGGCGCGTTTCACCCACCCAGGCGATGAATCCTTGCGTTTGCTGCGCTGCAAACGGCTGGCATGTGGCAATTTTCTGCAAGAAAGTACAGAATCGCCGCATCGCGCACGCTAGCTCGGCAGAGCGTAAGGCCTATCATCGAACCCAGCGAAACGGTTCGCTATGAGGAAAACGCACTGGATCTGAGGAGTATCCGGCGCGCATCGCAGACCTGGGGAGGTCTTTTCACAATGAAAAAAGCCAAAACGCTCGTTTCGAGCATCGCCTTCGCATGCCTTCTTTCCACCGGCCTGACGACTGTTGCGATCGCTGCCGAATGCTCCGGCACGATCAAGGTGCTCGCCCAGCCGCGCGACGGCCTGACGCTGCTCGAAGACTACAAGTCCGAATTCGAGAAGCTCTCGGGCGGCGCATCCTTCGAGATCGACTATCTCAACGAAAACGACCGCCGCGCCAAGACCAAGGCGGACGCCTCGACCATCGGCAAGTACAACGTCTATTACATCGACGAGGCAAATGTGGCGCTATTTGCGTCGGCCGGCTGGGTCGCGCCGCTGATGGACTATTATCCTGCCGACTACGACTACGCCGATTTCGATGCGGGCCGCCAGAAGGTCGCGACCTATGACGGCAAGGTCTGGTTTGCGCCGGTCACTGGCGGCGGGGACCTCATGGTCTACCGCAAGGACCTGCTTGAGGCGGCCGGCATTACGCCGCCGAAGACGCTCGACGAATATGTTGCCGCAGTGAAGAAGCTCAATCAGCCCGACCAGGGTATCTACGGCACAGCCCTTCGCGGCCAGCGCGGCTCGGGCGCGAATGTCTGGCGCTGGATGCCATTCTTCAAGGGCTTTGGCGGCAACTGGTTCGACGGCAAGACGCCGGTCTTTGACGGCGAACAGGCGGTCAAGGCGACCGAGACCTATCTCGAACTCTTCAAGTACTCGGCACCGGGCAGCCAGACCGGCGGCTGGGACGAGGCGGTTGGTGCTTTTACCTCCGGCCAGGTGGCGATGCTGATCGAATCCACCCCGCTCGTCGGCATGGCGATCGATCCGAAGTCCTCGAAGGTGGCCGGCAAGGTCGGCTACCTGCCGCCTCCGGCACCGTTGACGGGCGGCGGCTACGGCCATGGTCTCGCGATCGGCATGAAGGCCAACAAGGATGAGGCCTCCAAGGCCTGCGCCGGTCTGTTCGTAGCTTGGGCGACCTCGAAGGAAAACGAGGCCCGGCGGCTCGAAGCCGGACAGTTCAGCGAACTCAATCGCACAAGCATCATGACCAGCCCGAAATTCGCCGAGCTCTACGGCCCCGATCTCGGTCAGGCGCTCGCCGATACCGGCAAGGTCACGGCCGTCAACTTCTGGCAGAACCCGCAATGGCCTGATCTTGGCGACCGCTGGGGCATCATCCTCGAGGAGCTGATCACCGGAACGCGCACCGACATCAAGGAAGGCCTCGACGAACTCGACGGCTTCGCCAAAGACCTGGTTGCCCGCAGCCAGTAAGCCGGTTCCTCCCAAGGGCCATCGGCCGGCAAAGCCGCCGGTGGCCCGCACCATCGGGGGCGCTCAAAGCCCAGCCGTAGGACTGATCATATGAAGCAGAAAAACAGCCTGCCGGCGGTGTTCCTCACCCCGGCCATGGGCATCCTTGCCGTTCTCGCCCTCGTGCCGACGGCCTATGCGATCTACATATCGTTCCAAAACCGGGAACTCAGCCGTCCGGACGGCAGCTTCGTCGGTTTCGCCAACTACATCGACCTTTTCTCGGACCGCCGCTTCATCAATGCGATCGGCGTCTCCCTGACCTGGGAAGCCGTGACCGTCGGTATAACGCTCGCCATCGCCGTCGGCCTTGGCATTCTGCTGTTCGAATGCGTCTCGCCGCGCACGCGCAACCTGCTGGCGCTCCTCTTTCTCGTACCGGTGATCCTGCCACGCGTTTCGGCCGCCTTCGTCTGGAAGTTCGCCTTCCATCCGCTCTATGGCATCGCCACCTATCCCTACAAGACAATCACCGGTCAGCCACTCGATCTCCTGTCCAATCCGGCGACTGCACTTGCGACAGTCGCATTGGTCGATGTCTGGCAATGGGGCCTCTTCTTCGCCGTCATCGTCTTGAAGCTCCTGGAAACGCTGCCACCGCAGCCCTTCGAGGCAGCAAAGCTCGACCATGCCCGCACATGGGAGATCTATGCCTTCATCGCGCTGCCGATGCTGAAGGCGCCGCTGATCTCGCTTGCCTTCGTCAAGATGATCGAGTCGCTGCGCGCCTTCGACCTGATCTACGTCATGACCCGCGGCGGCCCCGGCATCGCGACCGAAACGCTCGACATGTACGCCTTCTCGCAAGGCTTCATCGAGTCCGGCCGGATTTCCTACGCCTCCAGCATGGCGGTTCTGATGATGATCGCCACCTCGATCGCCTTCACCTTCATCTGGAAGAGGGTTCAGTGATGACCGCCCACGCCCTTGGCCGCTTCATTGGCCGGCTCATCCTTGCCGCCGCCGCCTTCTCTGCCGTGTTTCCAATGTTTTGGACCGCGCTCAATGCCTTCAAGAACCGGGTCGACATCGTGACACCGACCCCGCTCTTCTTCTTCGAGCCGACGCTCGACAACTTCGCCTATGTGCTCGGCCGCGAAAGCGTCTTTGCCGGCCTCGTCAATTCGCTGCTGATATCGGGCGCTGCGGTGCTGATCGGTGCCGCTCTCGGCCTGCCCGCCGCCTATGCGATCGCGCGCTATCCCAACCGCTGGTCCCGCGACATTCAGTTCTTCGTTCTGTCGCTGCGCTTCCTGCCGCCGGTCGCGATCGCCATTCCGCTGATGGTGATCTGGCTCGATTTCGGCCTCTATGACACCCGCCTGTCGATGATCGTCACCTATTCGCTGCTGACGCTCGCGACCATCATCTGGCTGAGCGTCCCGGCCTTTGTGCGGGTGCCGAAGGAAGTCGAGGAGGCTGCCCGCGTCGATGGCTACGGTCCTTATGCGATCTTCTTCCATATCGCGCTGCCGATTGCCCTTCGGTCGCTGATCGGAGCTGTCGCCTTTGCCTTCGTGCTCGTCTGGAACGAATTCCTGATTGCACTGATGCTGACGACGTCCGACGCCAAGACGTTGCCGATCGTCGCCTCGGAGCTGACGCAGCTCGGTCGCGACGTGCCCTGGGGCATCCTCAACGCCTCCGTTGTGCTGCTCTCCATCCCGCCGCTGCTCTTCATCGGGGTTCTAAGTGGCATGCTCAACAGCGCCTTCAAGCGCAAGACCCAATGAATCCCAAGACTGGAAAAACAAGGAAATCCCTCATGCAAGCGTTGGTCCTCGAGCAAAAAGGCAAGCTCGCAATCCGGGAGATCGATCTCCCGCTGGAACTTGGTCCCGATGACGTCAAGATCGCCATCGACACGGTCGGCGTCTGCGGCAGCGACGTGCACTACTACACCCACGGCGCCATCGGCCCCTATGTGGTGCGCGAACCGATGGTGCTCGGTCATGAGGCGGCCGGCACCGTCGTCGCGGTCGGAAGCAATGTCGAAACGCTCGACGTCGGCGACCGGGTCTGCATGGAGCCGGGTGTTCCAGAACTGACCTCCCGCGCTTCCAAACTCGGCATCTACAATGTCGATCCCAAGGTGCGGTTCTGGGCAACGCCGCCGGTTCATGGCGTGCTCGCTCCTTTCGTCATCCACCCGGCCGCCTTCACCTACCAGCTCCCTGACAAGGTCTCCTTTGCCGAGGGTGCCATGATCGAACCCTTCGCGATCGGCATGCAGGCAGCCGCCCGCGCGCGGATTGCACCGGGCGATGTCGCCGCGGTGATCGGCTGCGGGCCGATCGGCATCATGGTGGCGCTCGCAGCCCTTGCCGGTGGCTGCAGCCGTGTCTTCATCTCCGATTTCAGCGCGGAGAAGCTGGCGATCGCCGCTCAGTATCCGGGCATCATCCCGGTCAACATCGCCGAGCGGCCTTTTGCCGATGTCATCGCCGCGGAAACCGGCTGCTGGGGCGCCGATCTCGTCTTCGAGGCGAGCGGCAGCGCCAAGGCCTTTTCCAGGATATTCGATCTGGTCCGCCCGGGCGGTGCCGTGGTTCTGGTGGGCCTGCCGGTCGAACCGGTACAATTCGACGTTCCGGGCGCAATCTCCAAGGAAGTCCGGATCGAAACGGTGTTTCGTTACGCCAACATCTTCGACCGCGCCCTGCAATTGATCGCGTCCGGCAAGGTCGATCTGAAGCCGCTGATCACTGAAACCTTTCGCTTCGAAGACAGCATCAGGGCATTCGAGCGGGCCGCATCCGCCCGACCGACTGATATCAAACTGCAGATCCGCATGGACAGTGGGAAGGATTGAGCCATGGCGAACATCGTCTGCTCCAACGTCGGCAAGCAATACGGCGCCGTTGATGTCATCAAGGATTTCAACCTCGATGTCGCCGATCATGAATTCATCGTGTTTCTCGGTCCATCCGGCTGCGGCAAGTCCACGCTGCTGCGCATGATTGCCGGTCTCGAAGACATATCCGGCGGCATCGTCTCGATCGGCGGGCGGGCGGTCAACGACCTGCCGCCTCGCGACCGCGGCGTCGCCATGGTCTTCCAGAACTATGCGCTCTACCCACACATGACGATCTACGACAACATCGCTTTCGGACTGAAGCGCATGAAGGTGCCGAAGGCGGAGATCGATACGCGGATTCGCGCTGTTTCGGGAACGCTCGGCCTCGAGCCCTATCTCGCCCGCAAGCCGACCGAGCTGTCCGGCGGGCAGCAGCAGCGCGTCGCTATCGCCCGCGCGATGATCAAGACGCCACGGGTCTTCCTCTTTGACGAGCCGCTCTCCAATCTCGACGCGAAGCTGCGCAATCACATGCGGGTCGAGATCGCCCGGCTGCACCAGAAGCTGAAGACCACGACGATCTATGTGACGCACGATCAACTGGAGGCGATGACGCTTGCCGACCGGATCGTCCTGATGAAGGGCGGTGCGATCGAGCAGGTCGGTACGCCCTCGGAAATCTACGAGCGTCCGCGCACCCTGTTCGTTGCCGGTTTCATCGGCACGCCCAACATGAACTTCATTGATGTTACCGCCGAGAAGACTGAAGGCGGATGGCTGCTGCGCAGCGCCGGCGGCAACTTCCCGGTCTCGGACGACGAATTCGCGCTTCGTCATCTGCAGAAGCTGGTGCTTGGCATTCGCCCTGCCGACCTGCAACCGGCAATGACGGGGCCAGGCCGTCTCTTTGGCACCGCCGATCTCGTCGAATTTCACGGCAATGACGCGTTGGTGACGTTCCTCTTCGCAGACAAGGAGATCGGTGCGCTGGTCAAGGCCAGCGCCTGCCCGAAGCCCGGAGAGGCCGTCTCGTTCGTGTTCGAACCGAATAGGCTGCATCTCTTCGATCGGGAAAGCGGATTGTCCCTGCGAAAGCCGTGAGACCGGCGCCTTCACTTGTCACAAGAGATCAGCCCGGCCAAAGCCGGGCTGTCTTGCATTTCCGGGGCCGACGCAGGTTCGCCGCTATCAGTAAGCGGTCGCGAAGGATGCCGCCGGCAACGGCCCGGCGGTCATCATCGTAAAATCGAAACTCGCGGGAACATCGGCATCCAGCACGTATTGGCGATGCACCCGCAGGAAATCGCGCTTGATCCGGCGATAGCGCTCGGGGGAAAGCAGATGCTTTACCCGGATAAAGACGATCGGCGGTTGCGGCGCATCCCGATGGCCGGCGAGCGCGACCACTTGGCAGCGGTAGAAATTGATTGCATCGGTCAGGCATTGCACGTCGAACCAGAAGATCTCCTTGACACGGGCGATCGCACCGACACGCGCCCGCAGGACCTCGGCGCACCGCAGCAGCGCACATTGCAGGATTGCTCCGCCGAGCGTGACGAAGACCACGCGTTTTCCTTCGAACAGGGCGGGGTCCCGCTCGACCAACGCACCGATCACCTGCGCGGCGATGCTGGATCCCATGCTGTGGGAGCTGATCACATATTCGTCGGCGGGTTCCTCAAGGGCAGCGCGCACCGACGTGACACATTCATCAACCCATTGTTTAAAATAGAGTTTTTCCAGGCTGGCAACGGCAACGGCCAGTTCCCAATCGGCGAAGAGATGCAAGGTATGCCACCGCTCCGACCAGGGGAGAAAGAGCTTGAAGAACACCAGGCACGCAGCGAGAGCACTTACAATCAGCAGTGATGATTCAAGCGCCAGCCAATAGGGCGCCGTGCCGATCAGCACGCTCAGTGCCAGCCCGATCGCCACCAGCAGAAACGGAAAGACGAAGAACAGGCCGAAGCGCCACGCATGGCGAAAATAGGCAAGCGCTCCACCTTCCCAAACGACCCGGGCAGCACTTGAGAACCCGGCAGCTATTCTCGTCAGCGTCGACCGGTCGTTCAGATTCCTCACGAGGTCGTCGTGGTCGAAGAGATAGACGCGGCTTGTCGTCTGCCAGTCGAGGCCTTCGCTCTCGACGTCGAAATAGCGGCTGCGCCCTTCGCCCTGCACAGTCCCTACCTTTACGGCGAAGTCCTGCAGCTTGGCGGTCTTCAAGGCCGATCGCTGGTAGCGCGCCTGATGCTTGCCGGCATCCAGCGGCTCGAAGCCGGGAAAATGCAGCACGATACGTTTCTTGACGTGCCCGGTCGATTTGTCGTGTGACAATGGTTGATCTTTCAATAGGCGCAAAACGCCCGCCCCCGGGCCTCCTATGAGACGCAGGAGCGGGCGCTCGATGAGCGCCGGGTGGTCCCAGCCTGCCGGAGACGTCAACGATCTCGGTGTCGAGAATATGGCCAAATGAAACGATGCAACGGCAGGCATGACAATTTCGATTGCGCCATGGCCCGACGACCTGCATCACGCCCCGATCCGCGGCTCAGCAGGTAACGGCCGCCAAGCGACGTCGCAAGGAGCCCGACTTTGGTCCTAAGGGATTCCGACGATTGTCCGGTCTTTCGCCGGGGAAAGGTCTGAGAAAGCGTAACCGGCGCAGACGCGCGTTGACTGGCCATGCCGGCCATGAGCAAAGTCGAGCTTGCCGGTATCCGCCGGAGTGTGCCAACCCGGTGCTGCGACATCGCCAGAGGACCGAAATGCCCAAGTGCCGGATTTTTCTTGCTGCCTTCTTCTGGCCCTCGGTCCTGTTGGTGACGACCCTTCCTTATAAGCTCGATCTGACCCGCGCAGGCCTGTCGATCAGCGAGGCGATCGCTCTTGCCAAGAACGGCAATAGTGGCGGCGGCAACGGTGGTGGTAATGGCGGAGGGAACGGGAACGGCGGCGGCAATAACGGCAATGGCGGTAGCAACGGAAACGGAAACTCCAACGAAAACCGTTCCGGCGGAAACTCCAAGGCCTCCCGTGCCAGCGAAGACGCCACCGACGATGACGAAACCGGTATCCGCCACAAGGGCGGCATAACCGAGCAGGTCCGGAAGGGGCGCTACATCATGAAGGATGCCCGCGGAAGGACGATCATCAACCGGCGCGCGACATCAGCTGACAAGCAGCGCATGGAGACCCTCGCGCATTAGCATGCGCCGCTGATCTGCGCCGGTGCGGCCGCGGTTTCCGTCGTTCCCGGCAGCTAAAGCTCGCGCGCGTCGCGCAGAACCATCGCCGCTTCGGTGCGGTTGGCGACCCCCAGCTTCGTCATGATCTGCGTCATGTGATGCTTCACGGTCTTTTCCTGCAGGTCCAGCTCGATGGCGACATGCTTGTTGCTCATGCCGGCCGCCACCAGGTGCAGAACCTCTTTTTCGCGCGGCGTCAGGCCTGCAACCAGGCCGGATTTTCCAGGCTGAGCCGGCGCTTTCGTCGACAAAAGCTTGGCCGACAGGGTCGGCGCCACATAGCGCTCGCCCGAGGCGACCGTGCGGATGACCTCGGCGAGTGCCGATGCGCCGACGCCCTTCAGCACATAGCCGGTCGCGCCGCGATCGAGCGCCGTGGTCACGTCGTCTCCGTCCTCGGAAACCGTGAGCATGATGATCTTCTGCGACGGAGTGACCTCCAGGATTGCCGGTATCGCCTCCAGCCCGCCGCCCGGCATGGAGATATCCATGAGCATCACGTCCGGTCCGAGGCTTTGCGCGATACTGGTCGCGTCGTCCTTCGAACTGCCCTCGGCGACGATCTCAAATCCCTCGATCTCCGACAGGCTCCGGGTCACGCCTTCGCGAAACAGAGGATGGTCGTCGACCACGGCAACGCGTATCCTTGACGTCATGATAGTCAGATCTCCTTGACGCTGGTCGTCATGCGAACGGTGGTGCCGGTTGGCCCGATGATGATCTCAAACGTTCCGCCGAGACTTTCGATCCGTTCGCGCAGGCCGGCAAGACCAACACTTGTGGGCGGAACTTTGTCCGGGTCAAATCCGGGACCGCCATCGCCGACATCGATGGTGACACGGTCGCCGACCGTCCGTTGCGACACCTGCTGCCTCACGCCGCCGGCGTGCCGATAGCCGTTGTTGAGAGTTTCCTGAACAAAACGATAGATGCAGATCTTTGCCGCCTGCGACAGACGGTCCGGCGGATCGGCAAGGATGAGTTCGACCGCCGACCCGGTGCGTTGATGATGGGCCTTCACGCATCGCTGCAGGATCTCTGCCAGCCCGGCCGTTTCGATCTGCGGCAGAACCAGGCCGCCGCAGATCGTGCGGATTTCCTGCATCGCCTCGTCGAGGCTCGCCTTGATCGCGCCGATTTCGCGCGCACGGGTGGCCGCCGGCGTCGCGTCGCGCTTCAGGGTCTCGCTGCCCAGTCTCAGCGAAGCATAGGCGACGAGCTGGGCGGGGCCATCGTGCAGATCCGCGCCGATGCGCCTCAGGTAGCTTTCGTTCAAGGCAGTGGCGCGCTGCGACGCGCGCTGCAGCCGGCCGCGCAACGTTTCGTTCTGTGCCAGCGATGCCGAAAGCTCGTCAACGCGCTGGGCGAGCGCATGCCGCTGGCTCTCTATCGTCTTGCTGCCGCGAAGCACGATCGCCGACAGCACGACAAAGAAGGAGAGCGTGAAGGCTGCCACCGCCAGCCAGGTGTGTGCACGCGCCTGATCGAGGCTTTTCTGAAAGTCATTGGCGACTTCATGAAATTCCGACACCGCAACCACCTGCCCCGACCAGGGCTGCAGCACGGGATTGTAGATGGCCAGCGCCGGCACGCCCGCCCCCTTGTCCGTCGCAACATCGCCGTCCTGGTCAAACCGCGCGACCATCCTGCCGGAGAAGGCCGCCTGCAATTCGCCGCTGAGTTCGACCTTGGTGCCGACGGCGGCCTGATCGCTCGCATAAAGGAGCGTGCCGTCCGCACGCCAAAGCCGGAACGAGAGGAGCCGCTCACCCAGGGCTCCCTGGCCAAGCGTCTCGTCCAGCGCACGGGCGACCGTTTCGTCAAGCACCTCGTTCGTCTGCATGTCGGGCAAGAGCGGTGCGATCACGCTGTCGACATAAAGCGCCGTCGTCGCGGCGGAATTCCGGGTGACCGCATCTTCGATCCGGTTGGAAACAAAGGCGCCGACCAGAACCATCGCGCAAGCCGCGACCGCTCCGCCGATCAGCAAGAACTGCCTGGCAAGGGATTGAGAATTCCAGTGGGTGATAAGTTGATGGACGCGCACCAGGTCTCTCGGATCGGGCCGCCGGTCTGTGCGGCGCGCGATTGTAGCAAGGCCCCGCCAACCTAACCACTCTCGCGGCGTGGTCAATGACGCCGCCATTTCGCCCGCCCGCTTCGGACCTTTGACCCGTGGAAATAGGACCTAGGTCCTAGCTGCAAAGGCAATGGTCGGGGGCCGATGGCGCGCTATACGAGGCGCAGATATCGTCGCTGCATCTTAGGTTGTTCGCTCAATCCATGCAGGAACCAAGAACAACTGGCTGGAAGTATGGAGATTATCATGCCTGTGACGAATCTGATCACCCGAAGCATCATGGTGTTGACGCTTGCCGTTGCGCCAATGGCTGCCGGCACTTTGGGGCTCACTGTTTCCGCTTACGCCAAAGGCGGCAACGGCGGCGGCGGCAATGGCGGCGGCAATGGTGGCGGCAACGGTGGTGGCAATGGCGGCAGCCACGGTGGGAGCTCCAGTCACGGCAAGTCCGACAGTTCCCGAGGGAGCAAGGGAACCAAAAGCGAAAAATCCGGCGGGACATCCTCTCACAAGCAGAAGTCCACTGGCGGCAAGGCTTCCGAGAAGGCAACCAAGTCGAAAAAGATCGAGAAGGCCGCAAAATCGGCGCCAGTTGTCATTGATCCGGTTGTCGCAGATCCGGTGATCGTCGAGCCTCTGGCGCCTGGTGCAACACCGGGCTTCCGTTCGCTCAATCGCAATTACCACGCCTACCTCAATTCGAACGATCCGAAGATGTCAGCGGTTTCCGCCTATGCCGTTGCCTATGCCCAGTTCGAGGCTGAAAACGGCGTCGACGCCATCCCCACCGATCCGGCGCTCAGCGACGAAGCCCTGCGCGAGGCGCTTGCCGGCTTCACCAAGGATGGCGTGGTAACCGACGGTATGGTCGACGAAGCTAAGGGCATCCTTGGCGTCGGCCCGGCCGTCGGCAAGATCGACGAAATCCGCGGCACGCTGCCGCCGCCGACGGTGGTCGTCGTCGAGCCCGAACCGGAGATTGCCCAATAGCCAGAAGCTGGCCGCCGGCTCATCTCTGGTGAGTCGGCGGCTGCGACCGAACCCGCGTCCAAGCCAATGGAGTTTAAATGCTTGATCGTGTTGTGGAAATTTTCGACTACGCAGCAAAAGAAGGCCGCGTCGGGTTTTCACTTCAACACGTCAATGCCGTCGCCGATGTCGGCACCGTACTCTATTCGGAGTGTCTGGGAAGGATCATCCGACCGGACGGCGAGGTCATGACCGCCAGCGAGTTCGTACGCTATCTGGAGGCGGCCGGGCGGATCGCGGCGCTTGACAGGCACATGCTCACGCTTGCCTTCGAATGGCTGGCGCATCATCCCTCCGGTGACCTCGGTTGCAACATCTCGGTCGAGAGCATCTGTGACGAGCGCAACCGGGCGCTGCTCCTGGATCTGCTGTCAACCCATCGGTGGCTGGCATCGCGCCTCGTGCTCGAACTCGCCGAAAGCTTGCCGATCTCGGCGCTCCCGACCGCCGGACGCTTCGTGCGAAGCGTGCGTGACCTTGGATATCGGGTCGCCGTCGATGACTTCGGAACGGGTTTTTCGACACCGGAGGCACTTTTGTCCCTGCCGGTCGATATCGTGAAGATCGACGGTTTCTTCCTGCGGCTTGGACGCCCCGACGCGGAGCGGTTCCTCCTGCACATGGTAGGCCTGGCTTCCTGCGTCGCCCCCGTCATCGTGGTCGAAGGCGTTGAAACCTACGCGCAATTCGAGGCCGCTCAAGGCGCCGGCGCAACGCATGTGCAAGGGTTCCTGCTCTCCGAGCCGACGCTTAGCCCGTTGTTTGGCGGTGAGATACGCCCAGCGCATAGCGCAATGCTTTGCTAGCGTTCCGCCAAATCAAGCAAGTGCACAGCCCACCCCTTATGCTTTCCTGATCTTTCCGTCCCGCCTTCCCAAGCGAAATCCTACGCCGATCCGCGCGATAGAAGCAGTTGAAGGCAATGAGCCGATAGGTCGTTTTGCCCCAGGCAAGCTGCCATGCTGGCGCCGCTTTTGAATGGCTTGAGACGTGCCGCGCCGCAACCCGGTGCCGCTGCATTCACCTTTCCTGCGATCGGCCGGATTTTCCGTTGGCGGCATGCCGTCCGGCTCCGGACGCGAGCAGAACAACGCAGACGCTTGCCGGCACCGGCCTTGCCGGATCCGAAAGCGTCTCAGACGAGCAAGATTATGAAATTCACAAACGGGTTCA
Organism: Ensifer sp. PDNC004; assembly: GCF_016919405.1. Taxonomy (NCBI): domain Bacteria; kingdom Pseudomonadati; phylum Pseudomonadota; class Alphaproteobacteria; order Hyphomicrobiales; family Rhizobiaceae; genus Ensifer; species Ensifer sp. PDNC004. Next base: position 1,086,902 of record NZ_CP070352.1, on the reverse strand, counting down.
AACTCTCCTCCAGAGCCAGCCGCCGTCTGCCGACGGAATATTTCATGCTGGCGGATGTCGCGTTCGAGGGCGCCGTTATCGGCTCTCTGGGCGGTTGCCCTATACGGGAAGCCGTGCGCGACGGAGATGGTCTTGTCTACCGTTTCGTCGGTGTGGCACCGCGCCTGGCAGGCGGCGGCTTTGACGTGCTGGCGCTTCGCACGGGCGAATGGATCGTCAAGCCGGGCCTGGTTTACGCGGCGGATCCCAAGGCCACGCAAACCCTTGACACAGACCGCGCTGCCTAAGCAGCAAGCAGCACTTTATCGGTCGAAACTACATCCGTTGCCCCGCCGCCGGCTTCGTCGGCGCAGCTTTCGCCAGCTTCACGCCGACCCTGCAATGCCCCTGTAATCTTGGCGCTTTAGCTCCCGGTCAGTCGCCGCAACGATCCGGATCGCAGTCGATCCGCTCATGCGAGACGTCAACGACAACTGCTGGCTTCGCGCGTCCCGTGGACGGCAGGCGCTGCAGGAAAACCGGGATCCGCCATGCTCTCCATTAAGGGGTTTCGCACCCTCGCCTGCTTCGCCGCCGCCGCCGTTCTGCTGGCCGGCTGTGCATCCGATACGATGAAGACCTATATCGGCCAACCGGTCGAATCCGTCATCATCGACTATGGTCCGCCCACCAATGTTCTTGATCTTGGCTGGAACGAGCGCGCCTATCAATGGCGCAAGATCTCGACAAATGTCGTCTCCGGCTCGTCGAGCGGCGAAATCAGGGACACCCGGCGCGGAATGCGCTACGAGGAGTATTCGACGCCGGGCTATGTCGAGGAGCAGGAGTGCTTCTATAGCTTCTACGCCCGGATGCAGCAGGGCCGCTGGTACATCACCAACTTCCGCCAGCCGAAGCTGGAATGCGAATGACGCCTCAGGCAGGTGACGAGACGGATCGGCGACCCGCATAGGTGCGGGCACAGGGGGAAACTCGCATGCGCATCTTGCTGCTGGAAGACGAGCCGGAGATGGCCTCGGCCCTCAAGGCGGCGCTCGCGCGGCGCCAGGTGATCGTCGATCATGTCTCGACGCTCGCCGACGCCGAGGCCGTTGCCGAGCTCTGGCCCTATGACGTGGTCGTGCTCGACCGGCGGGTGCCCGATGGCGAGGGGCTGGACCTCATTCCGAAGCTCAGAAGCCTCGGCGTCGAGGCGCCGATCCTGATGCTGACCGCGCTCGGATCGATCAACGACCGGGTCAGCGGTCTCGATGCCGGTGCCGACGATTACCTTTCCAAGCCTTTTGCCGTCGAAGAACTGATGGCGCGGTTGCGCGCGCTTGCCCGCCGGCCGGTCACGCTCAAATCGGAGCAAACCAAGGTCGGGCGGCTCATCTATGACTTCCGCCACCGGGAGGCTGCCGTGGACGACAAGCCGCTCGACCTCCTGCGCCGGGAACGGCTTGCGCTCGAAGCGCTGATGCGGCGGCCCGGCCGAACCGTGCTCAGGGCGACGCTTGAGGAATCGGTCTACGCCATGGAAGACGAGATCGAATCCAACGCGCTCGACTCCCATCTTTCGCGCCTGCGCCGCAAACTCGACGATGTCGGCGCCGGCGTCGAAATCCGGGCGATCCGCAACCTCGGCTATCTCCTGCGCGCGACGACATGATCAAGGTTCGCCCGCGCTCGCTGCAATGGGTCCTCGTCCGTCGGCTGATCCTCCTGCAGGCGGCCACGTTGGTCGTCTTCATCGGGCTCCTCTTCCTGGGCGTGTTCATCGCCCAGCCACGCCTCCTCGTCGACAACGAAGCCGCTGTGGATGTGCTCGACCGCGCCGTCGGGCGCGACGCGAACGGCCTGCTGACCGTGCACGAGACGGAGGACCTGCGGGAGCTTCGCCAGTCCTATCCCAATCTCTGGTACATCGTCCGCGACGCCGCCGGCCAGGTCGTGCGCTACGGGAACGTCCCTGCCCCCTATGAGGGAGCCGGTGACGACCTGCTGCAACGGGTGGAGGGAGCGAAATTGCTTTTCGAAGAGGGCGGCACGCTGCCGGACGCGGTCCTGCACAATGTGGAGACCGAAGCCGGCCGGGTCCAGATCCTCACCGCGACCGTTTCTTCCCGCCGCGACAACGAACCGTTGGACGTGCAGATCAGCATCAATGTCGACATGGCGCGCGACCTCGACGGCAAGACGGCCTGGATGAAGGTCATGCCGACACTTGTCCTCGTCGTCCTTTGCTTCCTTTTGCCGATCATCCTGGTCATGGGTGTCTCCACCCTGCTGACGACGCCGGCCGTCGTGCGCCGATCGCTTGCAAGTCTCGTTTCGACCGCCGACCAGGCGGGGCGCATCGACATCGACAACCGCGCTGTGCAGCTCGAAACCGAGGAAGTGCCGACCGAAATCGCCCCTCTGGTGCGGGCCTTCAACCGGGCCCTGGCGCGGCTTGGAGAGGGATACGACCAGCGCAACCGCTTCCTGACCGATGCCGCCCATGAATTGCGCACCCCGATCGCGATCCTGCGAACCCGCGCCGAGCTTCTGCAGGAAGACCCCGAAACCACCCGCCTGAGGCTCGATATCGAGCGCCTGTCGCATCTCGCCCAGCAGCTTCTCGACCGACAAGTCCTCGAACATGCCGGCGGCCCGCTCGAGGTGGTCGACCTCGTTTCTCTCGGGAGGGTTATGGCTGCAGACTTCGCACCGCTTGCGTTTGAAGCCGGCTACGAGCTGGCATTCGAAGGCGAAGCGCCGGCCGCCCTGGTCCGCGCGCGCCCGCGGCAGATCGAGCAGGCTGTGGCCAATCTCCTGCGCAACGCCATCGAACATGGCGGCGGTGCCGGCACAATCACCGTGCTGGTCGATGCCGCAGGCGGGCTCGAAATCCACGACGAGGGCCCCGGAATTCCCACGGAGGAGCGCGATCGCGTCTTCGAACCTTTCTATCGCTTGCGCCCGCGCTCCACCGGCGCCGGCCTCGGGCTCAATCTCGCGCGGGAGATCGCCCGGCTCCACGGCGGGCGTATCGACATTCTCGCTGGCACATGGCGTGGCACGCGGGTGCGCCTGCAATTGCCGCTGACCGATGGAAATCGGTCTGCGGCCGCGCCGACACGCCCGATCGCCTGACAGAAGCGGGCGGCATGCCGCCCCAGATTTCTCAAAAGCTTTTCCGGTTGCCCCTTATCAAGGCGGTGCCGATGCTCCACATTTGCTGCGATAAATCGTTCGGCTTACGCGGCGTCACCCGTTTGAGCGTCATGGAGAACAGCAATGCAGACCCCATCTGAGGCCCCCTCGCCTTCACCCGAGGATGGCAGCTGGCCGGCTCGACGCCAAGGCGTGCTCGACTGGCTGATCATCGAAACGCGCAACGAGCGCTTCATCGACAACATCCTCGTCGAGTTGGGCGAACGGCTGCAGGCAGCCGGTGTTCCCGTTGCGCGCGCCACCTTGCACTTCCGCATCAACCATCCGCAATGGCTGGGCGCCCGCATCCTCTGGCGCAAGGGACTGGCCGAGGGTGAAATCGATCTCTACGACTATGGCACCCAGAACACCGCTCTCTACCTCAACAGCCCGCTCTACGTGATCAACAACGGGGGCACCGAGGTTCGCACCAACCTTGAGGACCTGACGGAAGAGCAGGAGCAGAGCTCGCTTTATGCTGACCTCAGAGCCGAAGGCCTGACCGAATACATCGCCTGGCCACTCGAGCACACGCTCGGGAAACGCCACATCGTCACCTTTGCCACCGACCGGAAGGGCGGCTTCGAAGATGAGCATCTGGCCTTCCTCGCGAAAATGGTGCCGGCGCTAGCGCTGGTCAGTGAAATCCGGCTGAAGAACCGCTTTGTCCGAACGCTGCTCGAAACTTATGTTGGCCCGCACGCGAGCGAACAGATCCTCGCCGGAGCCACGACACGGGGTAGCGGGGTCACAGTCGGCGCCGCCATCCTCATCTGCGACCTGCGCAATTTCACCAAGCTTTCCGATCTCTGGCCCCGCGACGACGTGATCGAACTGCTCAACGCCTATTTCGACGCCATGTCGGAACCGATCGAGCGCCATGGCGGCGAGATCCTCAAATTCATGGGTGACGGGCTGCTGGCGATCTTTCCGTTGAGCAACCCCGACGCCGCCGAGAACCTGCTCCAGGCCATCCGGGAGGCGGAAGCGGCAATCGTCCTGCTCAACCAGGACAACCTCGCGAAGGGCCGCGAGCCGTTCGGCTACGGGATCGGCGTGCATGTCGGCGACGTGATGTACGGCAACATCGGCTCGCGCCGCCGGCTCGACTTCACGGTCATCGGACCCGCCGTCAACATCGCGTCGAGGCTTGAGAGCCTGACCAAGGAAACAAAGCGCCCGGTGCTGCTGTCGCGCGCCTTCGTCGAGCTCGCCGGCTGCGCCTCGAGCATGGAGCATCTCGGCGCCTACCCCGTCAGGGGGATCGGCGAACCGATTGAGGTCTTTGCTTTTTCCGGCAACGAACCATCGCCGAGGCTGCGCGTCGCCGCGGGATAGCCGGAGCTATTGCTACCCCGGCCTCACGAGTTGTCCGCGGACAACCGGTGAGGCCGGTTAGCCGATCGGGCTCGGCGCGAATTGAGCAACGAGCTCGTGGCGGTCGCCGGGATAGGTGAGCCGCACATGCGTGACCGGCGCCCGTCCGCTCCAGGTGCGCCGCTCGATGACGAGGCAGGCGGTGCCGGTGGCGATGTCGAGCGCCTGTGCCGCCGATTTGCTGGCCGCCACGGCGCGAATGCGGTGTTCGGCCGTGCTCCACGGCACCTTGCCGAGCAGCCACGAACCGGGCGCCGCGGTCTCGAACGTTTCCTCCTCGGCCTCCGGAACCGCAGAAAGGCTGATCAACCGCTCCTCGAAGCAAAAGGGACGTGAGCCTGCAAAATGCCGGCACGTTACGTCCAGCAGCTTGCCCGGACTCGGGAGATCCAGGCGTTCCCGATCCCGGCCCTCGACCTTGCGCACTTTTCGCTCATCGACGCGGAAGCTGTAATCGAGCCCCAGCGACTGGACTTCCAGTTTGACGTCGTGGATCTCCATGACGGCGGACTGGACCTGCGGGAATGTAACGTAGCTTCCCGACTTGCGCCGCCGCTCGATCAGCCCGCGCTTGACGAGTTCCGTCAGGGCCTTGTTCACCGTCATGCGCGAGCAGTCGTATTGCTCGGTCAGTTCGTGCTCGAACGGGATGCGGTGTCCCGGCGGCCACTCCCCGGAAAGGATGCGCCCTTCGACGTCACCGAGTATGCGCTGATGCAGCGACAGCACCTGCCCCTGATTGTCGGCCGCATCGCCAGGCGGAGCGCTTGAAACGGATCGATCTTGCTTGGTGTCCATGACAGCGAACTTAATCAATTCGCAGCCACGAAACAGCCCTTCTCTCTCCGATTTGCGCTTTTCCACGACCGCGGAAATCGACTTGCGCGTTGACAGCTGGCAACGGCTGGACCGGCGCAGTCTTGCGCCACGCCGACGCTCCTCAGTAAAGGAGGTGCCAGGGCGTCAGCAAAGCTCGCGCCCATTCCTGATTACGATCGGACTCTTCGCACGTCGCCGTATCGAGCGTCGTGGAAGCGACATCCACTTCCGGCTGCCGCTTTGCCTTCATCGCCTTCGGCAAAGGCGGGGGCGGCTCAAGATAGCCAAGGGTCATTCCGCCGAGATAGAACATCAGGAAGCTCCGTGCATCCAATCGCCAACTGACCACAATCCTGACACAATCAAATCGATTGTCAATAGTCTACTAAATCTATGCTCTAATTGAAGATGTGCCAGCATCGCCGAACGGCAGTTGTCCGCGGACAACCGGACGGCGCCATGGCCCCCTTCCCGCCACCAGGGCCGGACATCCGCCAAAACGCTATGCATTTGTAAAACCGCGCCGAATCGGAGCATAGTGCATCTGCGCATATTGTCCGGATATGACGATTTTTGCGCAGTTTTCGGGGATATCAATGTTGCAGCAAAAAATTCAAAGCCAGGACGCGCAGGAGCATCTGCCGACGCTTCTGGCTGCCGACGCTTTGGAGCTTGCCCATCAGCTGCAGCAGCACCAAAAGAAAATCTTCCCACCGCACGCACAAAAGCAGATGCGTCTCTTCAGCCCTGCCGAAGCGGCAGCCTTCATCGGAATCGGCGAAGGCTATCTGAGGCAGGTGGCCTCAGAGGGCCACGGCCCAGCGCCCTTGTCAAACGGTCGGCGCATGTATGCCGTTTCCGACATCGAACGCATTCGCCGCGTTCTCGACGACGGCGGCAAGTCGGGCAAATATGTCCCGCACCGGCGCGGCGATGAAAAGCTGCAGGTCCTGTCTGTGATGAATTTCAAGGGCGGGTCGGCAAAGACGACGACCTCCGCCCACCTCGCCCAATATCTGGCGCTTCGCGGCTATAGAACACTCGCGATCGACCTCGATCCGCAGGCCTCGCTATCGGCCCTCTTCGGCCACCAGCCGGAGCTGGATGTCGGCGAAGGCGAGACGCTCTATGGCGCAATCCGTTATGATGCCCCGCGGCCGATCGCCGATATCGTGCGGTCGACCTACACGGCCAATCTGCATCTTATTCCCGGCAACCTCGAGCTTATGGAGTTCGAGCACGAAACGCCGAAGGCGATGATGACGGACGGAGCCGCCGAAACCCTTTTCTTTGCCCGTATCGGCGACGTACTCGCCGATATCGAGAGCTTCTACGACATCGTCGTCATCGACTGCCCACCGCAGCTCGGCTTCCTCACCATGTCCGCGCTCTGTGCTGCAACCTCCGTGCTGATCACCGTGCATCCGCAGATGCTCGACGTCATGTCGATGTCGCAGTTCCTGTCGATGACGAGCGAGCTGATGAGCGTCGTCGAAAAGGCCGGTGGCCGCACCAGCTATGACTGGATGCGCTATCTCGGAACACGGTTCGAGCCCAACGACGGCCCGCAAAGCCAGATGACCGGTTTCATGCGCGCCATTTTCGGCAATCGCATGCTGCAGAACGCCATGGTGAAGTCGACAGCCATCTCCGACGCCGGCGTGACGAAGCAAACGCTCTACGAAGTCGAGCGCGCGCAGTTTGTCCGCGGCACCTACGACCGCGCCATGGACTCTCTCAATCTCGTCAATGGCGAGATCGAGGACCTGGTCCGCAAGGTCTGGGGGAGGAAGTAATCCATGGCCCGCAAAAACCTGATCGGAATATCGGACGAGCGCATCGACGATGCCAACGGCGCACCGGGCAAAGACCGACCGATCGCCGGGCTGATGGCCGGTGCCCGCCCCCCGACCGCGGTCGGAGGCATCACCCGGTCCCTGTCGAACATCACGCAGAAGGTCGAGCGTGCCCAGGAGCTCGAACGGCAGCTCGCCGAAGGGCAAGCGGTCGTCGAACTCGATCCATCGCTCATCGATGCATCCTTCATCGTCGATCGCCTCGGGATCGCCGCCGAAGCCCAATTGAGCCTCGCCGAACAGATGCGGGAGCACGGACAACAGGTGCCTATCCTGGTCCGTCCGCACCCGACCGCCGAGGGGCGCTACCAGGTCGCCTATGGCCATCGCCGTCTGGCTGCTGCCCGCGACATCGGCAGCAGTGTTCGTGCGATCGTTCGCAATCTCAATGACGAGCAATTGGTCGTCTCCCAGGGACAGGAAAACAACACCCGTTCCGACCTCTCCTTCATCGAGCGGTCGCTCTTCGGCAGTCGCCTTGAAGATCGTGGGTTTTCGCGCGAGATCATCATGTCGGCGCTGGGTGTCGACAAAGCCGCCCTGTCGAAGATGATTTCGGTTGTTCGCCGGCTACCGATTGCACTGATCGAGGCCATCGGGCCCGCGCCATCGGTTGGACGGCGCCGCTGGTTTGAACTCGCTGACCTCGTCGCGCAAGACGGCAAGCAGGGGGCGGCAGACGCCTTCATGCAAAGCCGTGAATTCCAGAAGGCCGGCAGCGATCAGCGCTTCGACGCCTTGTGTACTTTCTTAAGCGCCTCCAGGGCGCGTGCCCGGCCGATCCCATGGCTGGCGCCAGACAACACAACCCCGGTGCGGATCCGTGAAACGGACAGCGAGACAACGCTTGCCTTCAACAGCAAGACGGCACCAGGCTTTGCAGATTTCGTGAGGCAGAGGCTCAAATCTCTGTACCTCGAATATCAAGAGGAAACAGGAGACTAACTGAGCAAAAGAAAAAGGCTTCCGAACGACTAGCGCTGCGGAAACCCTTCTCTCGTGTAGCAACTAGAGAATCCCATTTCCGCGAATCGGTGTCAAGAGTTTTCAACGTCGTTTCGGCGAACGGATTTCTTTTGCCTTGGAAAAGGTGAAGAAAATGGATCGTGGGATTGTCACGACGCCCTTTGGGCGGCGGTCAATGACGCTTGGGATGTTGGCACACCAACTTTCCAGCGCCTCGGCCGTCGACGACGGGAGCGTCGACAAGTGGAAATTGTTTCGAACGGTATGTGCCGCCAAGACAAGCCTTGGGGTTTCCGACCGTTCGCTCGCGGTGCTGAATGCACTGCTGTCGTTTTATCCGAAGACCGAACTCGACCCGGCTGCCGGCCTCGTCGTGTTTCCGTCGAATGCGCAGCTTTCGCTCCGCACGCACGGCATGGCCGAAACGACGCTGAGGCGGCATCTGACGGCTCTTGTCGAGGCTGGCCTTATCCTCAGGCGCGACAGCCCAAACGGCAAGCGTTATGCACGCCGTGACCGCAAGGGCGCGATTGGCCAGGCCTTTGGCTTCGATCTCGCACCGATGCTCGCACGCGCGTCTGAGTTCGCGGCAGAGGCCGCTCGGCTGGAAGCGGACCGTCGATACCTGCAGGTAATGCGCGAACGTCTCAGCCTTTGCCGGCGCGACGTCGTCAAGCTCGTCGAGCTCCTGCGCCAGTCCGATGTTCCCCAAGCGGAAGAAGCCGAAACCCGGTGCCAGGCCATCTACACGGCACTTTCACGCAAGCCGCTCATCACCGAAGTGGAGCGCGCGCTTGCCGTTTTGTCGGCACTCCGCGACAATCTAACTAATTATCTGGAAAACCTGCTGAAAACGCAGAATACGGCTGCCAATGAACGCCAGGATGAGCGGCACATACAGAATTCAGAATCCGATTATCACTCTGAATCTGAATTCGCTTGTGAAAGGTCTGAAGCAGCATTTTCGGATCTGGCTGGCACCAAGACGTCATGCACGGCCGATGCTGACATTGTTGCAGGTCGTGCAAGGTCGTCCACCCCTTCCCGCCTTCACGATCATGCCGGCGCGCTGCCGGTCGTGCTGAAAGCATGCCCACAGATCCGCGGCTATGGCCCGACGGGGCAAATTGGCAGTTGGCGGGACATGTTCGTAGCGGCAACCGTCGTCAGGACGATGCTCGGCGTCAGCCCGGAGGCCTACGATGAGGCATGCACGGTGCTTGGTCCCGAAACGACGGCAACGGTACTCGCCTGCCTTCTCGAACGATCCGAGCACATTCATTCGGCCGGAGGTTACCTCCGTGACCTGACGCGTCGGGCGAGAAGCCAGACATTCACCGTCTCGGCGATGCTATCGGCCCGCTTACGAGCCCAGGCTGGAGCGGTTGCCATGAGCGGATGAACAGCGCAACCGCATGGGCCGTTCAGAAACGGTGCGGCTTGTCTGTGACGGTGAAATGCGGGACACTGGAAGTGCAGGGATTCGTTGACATCTCTCGGTTATTCTTACCTCTGAGATCGTTTTCAGCCTCTCGCCATTCCTCGGAAAACATTGCTGTTTCTCTTTCTTTTGGAAAGGAAAAGGGTGTTCTGTTCCGTTGCGCGGATATGTTCTCCAAGGTTTCGAATTCCTTGAACTCGAGCGAGAGATTGAGCCTCTTCAGTGATCCTTACTAGAGCCCGATTTAGCGGCGGAATCCAAGCTGTTTAGGTGGCAAATGAGCGGGCTGTTGCCAGCTGTCAACAGGTTGACGGTTTGGAGCTGCGCCCCCTACCCTCAAAACGCTGAGCCGCGAAAAGGTAACGTAAGGCGTACAAGCTTCAGACAGGCGGACCCCGTGGCCGCGTGATTGCGAAACACGAGCATGACCGGAGGAGACAGCGAGTATGGTACGCGAAGAACGAGGAGACCAACAGGGTTGACAGCTGTCAACGCAACGCACCTCAATAAGGCAATTCCCATCTGAATAGTGATGCTCGCGCCGTCGAGCAACCGTAATCAGTCGGCGCAGCTTGCCGTCTTCAAGCGGTGGAGAAAGCGTCTCCTGCCTGTTGGGGGAAATGATTCTCGTGTTACGGTCAACATCCGCAGCAACCGTTTACATTCAAAATGCGATACCAGTCTCCCGATCCCTACCATCCAACGCTCATCCCGCTGATGATTTCGGCCGAAGACGCCCTGGCGCGCCTGGATGAGCGCACCAACCGTCATGTCGTCGAGGACGGATACCGCGAACGCGGCCATTTCTTCGATGCGACGGCAGCGCTGTGGGTGGCGGGCGAACTCGTTCACGTCGAGGATCTTGTGCTGCACGATGCGCACATGGACGTCCGTACGCCGACCCACGAATTGACCATCGCCCACTCGGTCCTGAGAACCCGCCGCCGCATTTGGCTCGGCGAGCCTGGTTGGGCCCTTTCCGCCCCGGGGCTTGCAACGCTGAGGGGCGAGCACAGCCCTGCATCGGAGCTTGATCTCCCCGCGCTTGGCCGCGGCGAAACGCATCGGGCAGCAGGTGTCGACCGTGAGCCGGAGCGCGAGGTGGAGGACGAAGGCGACAACAATCCGATGGCAGCCGAGTTCGCGGCCATCGATGCGGCCATCGCTCGATCGCAACGCCTGCTCGACGCCCATGACCAAGATACGTTGGAGGTCGTCGAACGGACGGCGCTTGCCACCGCGCGCGAGCCGGTGGGACAGCTCGGCCTGCTCTTCGACGAGGATTGGGACGAGGATGCACGTCTCGACGAATGGCGCCAGATGACAGCTGCGGCTGATCAGTTGCCGCCCTGCCTTGGCGCCGCCTTGCTTTTCGATGCCTGGGATCGGAAGGAACCCTTGCGCCGTCAGCATTGGCTGGGGGCACTGTTGGTCGGCGCTTACCTGCGCTCCAGAGGCAAAGTCACCTCCCACCTGCTGTCGTTCAACATAGGGCTTAAGACCATCCGCTATGAGCGACGGAGGTCCCAGGATCCCCTGACCCGCTGGAGCGCGTTCCTGGAGGCGATGACGGTGACGGCGGATCTCGGTCTCAGGGAACTCGACCGGCTGTCGCTCGCGAAGACTCAGATGGACATGCGCATCCGCGATCGTCGTTCCAACAGCAGTCTGCCGGCCCTGATCGACCTGGTTCTGTCGCGGCCGATCGTTTCGGCGGCTTTGGTCGCCAAGCATGTCGGCGTAACACCGCGTGGCGCGCTGAACCTCGTTCGCGAGCTTGGCATCCGCGAGATGACCGGCCGCGGGCGTTACCGCGGCTGGGGCGTGCTTTGAGACGGCGTCAGGCCTGAAAGCTTGATGCCGGGATGAGGTGGCGTTCAGCCCATCGTGATCAGGATCAGGAGAACGAAGATCACCGGCACCAGTATCAGGGCCGGAATGATGATTGCCGGGTATCCGAAGGTGAGGATGGCGAGCAGCCAGAGCAGCGCACAGTTGACGAGAAACAGCACCTTGGCGGTCTGTGAACCTTGCACGGCTTCCTTCAGCATCCAGCCGAACACCGGCACGTGGTAGACAAGTCTCGCAATCATGGTTTTTCCTTTGCGTAGGTGGCCGCATTGGGGGGACAGGCGGCGCGGGTTTTATTCAGGGGCGTATCGTGTCGCCGGTTCGTTGACGGGTGAAGCCAGCGGCCGCTTCGAGGCGTTCGGGATCAAGGACACGCATTGTCTTCGGATGGCTGAAGTCGATCAGGCCCTCGCGCTTGAAGCGGTTGAGACAACGGCTCACCGTTTCGACGGTAAGACCGAGCCAGTCCGCAAGGTCGGCGCGGGTCAGGTGCAGGTGGAAGCTCAACCGGGCAGGGGCGCCGTTGCGGCCGGTTCGATTGAACAGGCGCGACAGTTCCACCAATGCACTGGCGACTTTCTCGCTGGCGGTCTTGCGGCCAAGCAGCGTGGCATGGACCTGCATCCGGTGAAGCGTCGTCTTCAGCTCGCTCGCTACGGCCGGATTGGTTGCGTTGAGATCCGCATCACCCAAGGGTTCGATGCGGGCGATGCTCAGGGTTTCGGCGGTGGCGATATTGCGGCCGTCGATGGTGAAGCCGAAGAGCCGGCCCGGCCCGAGCACGTCGGTGATCTGCCGACGACCGTCGTCGAGGAGTTGCGAAAGCACGACGCAGCCGTCAATGACACGGTAGAGCGCGCGGTTGCGTCCGCCCTCATAGAGCAGGGTCAGGTTTTCGCCGACGACACGGCTGCGCGATGCCGGGCGAGGCGGCCTTATCGAGGACGCGCGGGGAGGAGCCGCTGGCGCGGCAGTGGTGATCAGGGTTTCTGGCATGAAAAACGTCCGCATGACCGAGGCAAGGGGGCGTGACGCCCCGATGCCGACCGGCGTCGAAGGAGGATGTTGACAGCTGTCAACGGAGGTCAAAGCCGGATGACGACCTGCGGTGGGCCTCGGGGACGGGCATTGGGAGCGTGAACTTGCGGCGTCGGTTGAACTGCCGACACCCGGATTGCTGGCGTGCGGCTACCCTCCAGACGTTCGCTAAGAGAACCGTCCGGCGGTGCCAGCAGCGCCCAGAAGAACCGACAGGCGCTGCAGACATGTTTATGACCGGGCTGCTCCTTGCCGTCTTCACCCAAACCGGTCTGGCAAAAGTCGGGCAAGGATCCGTCGGGCAGGTCATAAAGCGCCAGTTCCGCCGCCGGCAGGCGCGCGGCGAGCGCAGGGCCGAGATGGGCAAAACCAAGCAGGAACAGAGCCGCGGCGCAAAGCATGCGCACGGCATTGTTCCATCTGGCTTTCTCGCGACGTGTCATCGCCCCGGCTCGTTTCTGTTTCGATGGGGCAGAGATAGGCGACTGGCTTGATAAAGCTCAATGTGGCAAACCGCGCAGGGGCAGAATGCCGCAGGCAGCAAAACGCCGCGCTTCCAATTGGAGGCGCGGCGGTTAAGTTATTGAATTATATTGGTATTGTGACGAAATTGGCGGGCAGGATCAATCCTCCTCGACAAAGACCTCCTGGCGCTTGGCCTTAACGCTGGGCAGGAACACGACGACGAGCACCAGAGCCGCAATCAGAAGCAGGATGGCGCTGATCGGCCGGGCAACGAAGGTCGTCGGGTCGCCGCGCGACAGGATCATGGCCCGACGAAGGTTTTCTTCGAGCAGTGGCCCGAGCACGAAGCCGAGCAGCAGCGGCGCCGGTTCGCAGCGCAGCTTCAACAGCAGGTAGCCGACCAGGCCGAAGAAGGCGACGGCATAGAGGTCGTAGACGTTGGAGTTGACGCTGTAGACCCCGATAGAGCAGAAGGCCATGATGATCGGGAAGAGCACGTAGTAAGGGATCTTGAGCAGCTTCACCCAAAGCCCGATCAACGGCAGGTTCAGGACCACCAGCATCAGGTTGCCGATCCACATCGAGGCGATGATGCCCCAGAAGAGGGCCGGCTGCTCGGTGGCAACGTTCGGTCCGGGCACGATGCCCTGGATGATCATCGCACCGATCATCAGCGCCATGACCGGGTTGGCCGGGATGCCGAGCGTCAGGAGTGGAATAAACGAGGTCTGCGCGCCGGCATTGTTGGCGCTTTCCGGACCGGCAACGCCGGCGATGGCGCCGTGACCGAACTCCTCGGGATGGTCCGAGACGCGTTTCTCGACGGTGTAGGACGCAAAGGCGGCGAGGATCGCGCCGCCGCCGGGCAGGATGCCGAGCGCCGAGCCGATGATGGTACCGCGCACGACGGGCGCGAACATGCGCTTGAAATCGTCCTTTGTCGGCATCAGGTCCGTGACCTTGGCCATCAGCACCTCGCGGGTGCTTTCGTTTTCAAGGTTGCGCAGGATCTCGGCTATGCCGAAGACGCCGACGGCGAGGGCCACGAAATTCAGTCCGTCGGCATATTCGCGGATGCCGAGGGTAAAGCGCGGTGTGCCGGAGTAGATATCGGTGCCGACCAGTCCGAGTAGCAGGCCGAGCGCGACCATCGCCAGCGCCTTGACGATAGACCCATGGGCAAGCGCGATCGACGAGACGAGACCGACGATCATCAGCGAGAAGTACTCGGCGGCGCCGAACTGCAGGGCAATTTCCGTCAGTGGCGGCGCAAACACGGCGACGAGGAAGGTGGAGACGGTGCCGGCGAAGAATGAGCCAAGGGCTGCGATCGCAAGGGCCGCGCCCGCTCGCCCTTTGCGGGCCATCTGGTAGCCGTCGATCGCAGTGACGGCCGACGAGGATTCGCCCGGCATGTTGATCAGGATTGCCGTGGTCGAGCCGCCATATTGCGCGCCGTAGTAGATACCGGCCAGCATGATCAGCGAGGAGACCGGCTCGAGCTGGAAGGTGATCGGCAGGAGCATTGCGATGGTTGCGGTGGCGCCGATGCCGGGAAGCACGCCGATCAGGGTGCCGAGAAGTACGCCGATCAGGCAGAAGAGCAGGTTGGCGGGCGAACCGGCGGTCACAAAGCCGAGCGCGAGATTGTTGAAAAGTTCCATTGCGCGTCTCCTAGAACTGGACCCAGGGGCCGAAGCGCTGGAAGGGCAGGCCGAGACCATAGCTGAACACGGCGACGGAGAAGGCCGTGAGCACTGCGGAGAGCGCCAAAGCCATGAGCGGGGTCATGCGGCCAGAGGCAAAGCAGGCGATGAGTGCCGTGAAGAACAGCGATGGCACGAAGCCGAGGCCGCGGACCGTGAGGCCGAAGAAGACCGGTGCCGGCAAGATGAAGAGCATGCCACGCAGCGCGATCGCGCCGATCGGTTCCCCCTGGACGCGGGTGGACTGTACGAGGATCACGATGCCGAGGAGCGTCAGGATGATCGCGAGCACGAGCGGGAAATAGCCGGGCCCCATGCGGAAGGCCGTGCCGAGCTCGAGGTTGAAGGCCTGCCAGGCGAAGAACAGGCCGACCGCGGTCAGGATCCCGCCGCAGAGCGCATTGGTGCTATCGAAGGAGAGTGATTTCATCGTGTCCCCATTTGTTTTCGCGGGGGTAGCCGGGCCGAGGCGTCGACGGCCCCCCGCATTGGCATTGCCGGCTCGCGCCGGGTTCGCACATTGGGCAACGTCGCGTTGACAGCTGTCAACCAGTGTTGACGGCGCCCACCCGGACACCGCCGGATGCCCATGTCAGAACCGCCGCGCCCCGAGACGGATCGAGAGCGCGGCGCGATGAGCGATGGATTAGTCGGCGTACTGGCCGGCGGCTTCGATGACCGGCTTCCAGCGGGCGATTTCGCCTTCGAGCTTGGTCTTCAGTGCGGCCGGCGTGGCGTCTGCGTCCGAAGATGGCTCGGTGCCGAGTTCGCCGAATCGGGCAACCACGTTCGGATCCTTGAGCGCGACCTGCAGCGACTTCGACAGACGTTCGGTCACTTCAGCCGGCGTACCCTTCGGCGCGTAGACGCCGTGCCAGATGCCAACCTGCAGGTTCGGCAGGCCACCTTCGGAGGTGGTCGGCAGGTCCGGGAAGACCTTGAGGCGTTCCTGCGAGGTAACGGCGTAAGCCTTGATCGTGCCGCCCTGGATCTGCTTGGTGGTGTTGGTCGTCTGGTCGCACATGATATCGACCTGGCCACCGAGAAGGTCGGTCATCGCCGGGCCGGTGCCCTTGTAGGGAACGGTGGTCAGCGGCGTTTCGATGGCGCTCATAAACATCATGCCGCAAAGGTGCGAGGCGGCGCCGATGCCGGCGTTGGCGACGGTAACCGTGTCCTTGTTCGCCTTCACATATTCGACGAGGCTCTTGAGGTCGGTCGGCTCGAGATCCTTGCGGGCAACGATGGTCATCGGCACCTCGGTGACGAGGCCGACATATTCGAAGGCGTTCAGCGTGTCATAGGCGAGCTTGCGGTAGAGCGTGGCGCTGGTCGCCATGCCGATGTGGTGGAGCAGAACGGTATAGCCGTCCGGATCGGCCTGGGCGACGCGACCTGCGCCAAGCGTGCCGCCGGCGCCGCCGACGTTCTCGACGATGATCTGCTGGCCGAGATCCTTCGACATGGATTCGGCAACCAGACGCGCAACCGTATCCGTCGGGCCACCGGCGGAGAAGGGCACGACCATGGTGATCGAACGCTCGGGATAGGTCTGTGCGTTGGCGGAAACGGCGAAAATGGAAAGGGCGGCGACGGCGCCGAGCAATGCATTGAGGGTTTTCATCTTCTTCCTCCCGGATGAAATATGGCCAGCCGGCAAGGTTTCCTCCCACGCCGGTACTGGATGCCCCCATTTGCAGACGCAATCTGGATGCAGACAACGGCCTGTCCAGGCGATCAGACGCATTTGTCGGGAGGGGACAGGGACTTTGGGTGGATTCGGAAACATGGCGGCGCTGGCGTGGGTGGAAATCCACCCATCGCGCGTTTCGCAAAGCCACGCCCATGATTTCCTAGAGGCCGGTGCGCCGCCTCAGATCGGCGATTTCGTCGGCGCTGAGCGCTCGTGCCGCACCCTTCGGCAAATCACCGAGAGCGATCGCCCCGATCGAGACCCGCAGCAGCCGCAGCACCTCGAAGCCGAGCGCGTCGAGCATGCGGCGGATCTGGCGGTTTCGACCCTCTTCGAGTTCCACCTCGATCCACATGTTGCGGTCTCCCGCGCGCAAGTGTTCGGCCCGGGCGGCCCGCAACGTCTCGCCGCCTTCATCGATGCCGGTGACCATTTGCGCAAGCTGTGTGTCGTCGATCTGCCCTGTCAGTTGTACGTGGTAGATCTTGCCAACATGGGTTTCCGGGTCGAGCAGCCGCTGCGCAAGCACCGTGTCGTTGGTGAACAGCAGAAGACCTTCGCTCGCCTTGTCGAGGCGGCCGACCGGCGACAGATGGGTGGAATCCACGTCCTTCAGGCAGTCGAAGACCGTCGGCCGGCCCTCCGGGTCATGCCTGGTCGTCACCAGCCCGCGCGGCTTGTTCAGCATCAGGTAGACCTTCTCTTCGGCAAGCACGGCCTTACCGTCGACGGCGAGACGGTCCGTGTCGACATCGACCCATGCGGAGAGACCAGGCGCCTTGCGGCCGTTGATGCTGACGCGGCCTTCAAGCACCAGCTTTTCGGCCTGCGTGCGCGAGCAGTAGCCAAGCTTGGAAAGGGCGCGGGCGACAGTCACGCGCTTGCCCGTATCGGCCGCGGGGCGGCGGCCCGTATCTCGGGCGGCAGTCGGTCGCTTCTGTTTCACGTGCTGGTCTTCCGGTTCCTGGTCATCTCGTGGTGCATGGTCTCGATGCCAAGCATAGCCGGCGGCGCGATCTGGACATCAGCCGATCTTGCTATAGTCGATCCGCCGGGCGAGCCAGCAGCCGATCGTCAGCCCCGTCACCTTGCCGTCTGCGTCACGCGAAACGAGTACGGTCCAGTCTCCCGGTGCCGGCGCGTCCATCGAGCGTTTGCAGCGCAGCAGCCAGACATCTTCGGCGAGCGGCCGCATGGCGTGCATGGCGCCTCTGCCAAGCGGGCCGTCGAAACCGCCATAGAAGACGCCGTTGGCAGAGACGATGTCGAGATGGGCGTCGAGTTCTGCTGCATGGTAGCGGCCGGCGATATCCGGCTTGGCGGTGCCGGAGATGCGCGCAGCGTGAACCGTCAGGTTCTCCCGCGGGCGCTCCATGTGAAGCGAGGCGCCTTCCACCCGAAGCGTAACGGCCGCCGACTGCGCGCGGCCATCCGGACCGACGGCAAGCGTCTCGGCGCCCGTGGCGAAGCTCAGCGCGACGCGGGATTTGCCGGTCGGCCTGGTAACGAGTGCAAGGCCCGTTTCCGGGTCGAGATAGCTGCCGGTGCCGTCGGCGTCCCAGGTGCCGGTCGCGGGCTCGGCATCGCTGTGGCCAAGGGCGACCTTCATCAGCGCCGTCGCGGCCGCAT
The DNA here is from genome assembly GCF_016919405.1 of Ensifer sp. PDNC004. NCBI lineage: Bacteria > Pseudomonadati > Pseudomonadota > Alphaproteobacteria > Hyphomicrobiales > Rhizobiaceae > Ensifer > Ensifer sp. PDNC004. Next base: position 1,068,884 of record NZ_CP070352.1, on the reverse strand, counting down.
GGGCATCGGCCTCGTGATTGAACATCACCACGACGGAAAGGCGCTCGGTGGGCGCATAGAGCCTGCGGCTGCGGAAACCGCGCAGCGCGCCGCCGTGGCCGGTCATGGCGATCTCGCCGATCTTCTCATGCGCAAGGCCGAACCCATAATGGGCCGGGCGGCCATCGGCATAGGTCTGCGGTGCGGACAGGCGGCGATAGAGGCCGTTCGCGTCATCACGCGTCCGGTCGATGAAGCATTCCCAGGCGAGCATATCGTCGAGCGAAGCCGAAACACCGGCATCGCCGGCCCAGTAGATATTGTTGACCGCCTCGAAATAGCCGGCCGTCTCGTTCCCCTCGTAGCCAACAATGCCGTCGGGGGGCAGGCTCGTATCGGCGGTGAGGGCGGCGGTCCGCATGTCGGCCGGGCCGAAGACGGAGCGCTGATAAAGCTCGGCCATCGAGCGCCCGGTATGCTCTTCGATGAGGTCGGCGAGAATGCGGAAATTGCCGTTCGAATAGGAGTAGCGCGTGCCCGGCTCGAAATGGGTCGAGCGCGCGGAGGAGAGCAGGGGACGTGCGTCCTCGCGGCGGAAGACACCGTCGTGCCTGGCGCCCTGCAGCACGGTCAGCGCCCAGTAGTCGCGCAGTCCCGACTGGTTGTGACAGAGATGGTTGACCGTCGGGCGCCTGCCTTCAAGGAGGGGCAGATAGGCATCGAGCGCGCGGTCGAGCGTCGCCGGTTCGCCGACCGTGTCCAGAAGCACGGCGCAGGTCATCTGCTTGGTGATCGAGCAGATCGGTACGCGGGTCGTCGCCGTCATCGGCCTGCGGGCGGTGAGGTCCGCATAGCCCCAACTGTGGCTGAGGATCACCTGGCCATCCCGGACCACACCGGCGACGCCGCCGGGACCAGGATAGTGTTGGGGCAGGGCTTTTACGGCGCGTTCGAGAGCGGAGAGTTCAAAAGTGGTCATGGCGCTTAAGGATCGGTCCGACGAAGGGCAGGGCGGTGTCTGCCTTCGTTCGTACCGCCCCGTCCCGGCACTTGCAATGCCGCGTCGACCGCTCTCCTCAGCCGGCGCTGGCCTGGGCGTGATAGAGCCGGCTATAGGCGCCCTTGGCGGCCAGCAGCGTCGCATGCGGTCCCTGCTCGCGAATGCCGCTGCCGTCGACGACGACGATGCGGTCGGCATCGCGGATCGTCGCCAGCCGGTGTGCGATGATCAGCGTCGTGCGCCCCTTGGAGAGTTCGGCGAGGGACTGCTGGATGGCTCTCTCAGTTTCCGTGTCGAGCGCCGAGGTGGCCTCGTCGAGAATGAGGATCGCGGGGTTTTTCAGGAACATGCGGGCGATTGCCAGCCGCTGCTTCTGCCCGCCGGAAAGCTTGACGCCGCGTTCGCCGATCACCGTGTCCATGCCGTCTGGCAGGGCGGCAATCATGCCGTCGAGCCGGGCGCGGCGCGCCGCGTCCAGGATGTCGGCTTCGCTCGCGCCGAGCCGCCCGTAGGCGATGTTGTCGCGGATGGTGCCGGCAAAGAGGAAGACATCCTGCTGCACGATGCCGATCTGGCCGCGCAGCGACGCCAAGGTGATGTCGCGGATATCGGTGCCGTCGACGGTGATTGCGCCTTCCATTACTTCGTAGAAACGCGGAAGCAGCGAGCAGATCGTCGTCTTGCCGGCGCCCGAGGGACCGACAAAAGCGATCGTCTCGCCGGCATGGATCGTCAGGTCGATGTTCTGGATGATCGGCTTTTCGGCGCTGTAGCCGAACGAGACATTTCGGTAGGAGATGTCGCCCTTGAGATCGGCGACGTCGGACGCTCCGGGGCGATCCTCGATATCGGGCTCGGTTTCCATCAGCTCAAGGAAGCGCTTGAAGCCGGCGATGCCCTTCGGATAGGTTTCGATGACCGAGTTGATCTTCTCGACCGGGCGGAAGAAGACGCCGACGAGAAGCAGGAAGCTGACGAAGCCGCCATTGGTCAGCTCGCCCGTCAGCACGAAGTAGCATCCAGTGATCATCACGATCAGCTGCGTCAGCCGCATGCTCAAGTAGCTGAGCGACGTGCTCGCCGCCATGATGCGGTAGGCTTCGAGCTTGGTGCGGCGATAGTTCTGGTTGTCGGTCTCGAACAGGCTGCGCTCGTGCTCCTCGTTGGCAAAGGCCTGAACCACGCGCATGCCGCCGACATTTTCCTCGATCCGGGCGTTGAAGTCTCCGATCCGGCCGTAGAGATTGCGGAAGTTCCGGGTCATGCGCCCGCCGTAGCGGCTGGTCACCCAGGCCGTCAACGGTACGACGGCGGCGGTGATCAGCGCCAGCTGCCAATGCACCATCAGCATCAGGATCAGCGCGCCGATGAAGGTCATGACGGCAATGAACAGATCTTCCGGTCCGTGATGCGCGACCTCGCCGATTTCCTCGAGATCTTTGGTCAGCCTTCCGACGAGATGGCCGGTCTTCTGGTTGTCGAAGAACGAGAAGGACAGTTTTTGCAGATGGTCGAAGGCCATGCGCCGCATGTCCGTCTCGATATTGATACCGAGCATATGGCCCCAATAGGTGACGGTCGCCATCAGGCCGGTGTTGAGCAGGTAGACGATGAGCAGCCCCACGGAGGACAGCAGGATCAGCGTCCACTCCTGGCTCGGCAACAGCTGGTCGACGAACAGCTTCACCGCAATCGGGAAGCCGAGTTCGAGCAGGCCCGAGAGCACGGCGCAGGAGAAGTCGAGAATGAACAGGCCGCGATAGGGGCGGTAGAACGCGAAGAAACGCTTCAGCATGCACGTGCACTCACTGGGGGCGGGGGGCGCCGTGGGGCGCTGATAGAAAGATGATGGTCAATGTCATGTTTTTGGACCGAAACCAACCCAGAAAAGCGCGAAAGCGTGTCGGCCACGTGACGCGACCGATGTCTCTGGCACCTGGGAGACGCAATCGGTTCACTTCGGCACCGGTGGGAAGGAAACGTTAACCATAGGCTTCGTAGAAATGGAATCAGCAGAACAATTCGCCTTCGATTGGGGACACCGGAGGCGGAGCGATTGTTCGATACCGAAACGCGTAGGGCGTCTTTGTGCGTTCGAGTGAGCGCACGAAGTCCAGGGGGCAAACGAGACGATGGCAGGCAATCAATCAGTGGAAGCCACGGAAACCAACACCATTGTTCCGTTTCCCGTGGTCAGGAGATTGCATGCCATTCGCAGTGCTGCCGCCGAGCTTGAAGATCTGCACGGTGCCGAGGCGCTGCAATTCTGGCGCCGCCGCTGCCGCGCTCTAGCCGACGAGCTTTTTGCCTGCGGCTGCTCGGAAGACGAAGTCCGCCGTCAGGTGATGGACTTCCAGGACGAGGTCCAGATCGAGCTGCAGCATCGCCACCTCTCGCGCCTTTCCGCAGGAGCAATGAGCCAGTAGCCGCCGCGGCTCAGGCCACCGGCAGCTCCGGATCCCAGGTAAACAGCTCCTTGGCCCTCGCAATGCCGCGCAGTGCAAAGCGGCCGAGCGAGACCGCGTGACCCCGTTCATCCGGCGGGCAGGCTTCGACGAAATCAGACGACATGATCATGTGCCGCTCGACCGAACGGCACATCGAGGCAATTCGGCTCACTTCATTGACAGCCGGGCCGACCACGGTGAAATCGAGGCGGGTCTGGCTGCCGATATTGCCGTAGAAGACTTCGCCGATATGGAGCCCGAGATAGACCTCTGTGGTCGGCTTGCTCTCGGCCTGCCGGCGGGCGTCGAGTTCCGCGAGCATACGGCGCAGCTGCCGTTCGGCGGCGATTGCGTTGGCGCAGGCCGTCCCCGGATCGTCGGCATTGAAGATCGCCAGAACACCGTCGCCGATCAGCTTCAGCACGCTGCCGCCATGGTCGTGAATGGCGGTGATCACGGTTCCTGAATAATCGTTGAGAAGCGGAATGATCTCGTCGGGGGCGGCGGTGTCGGAGATGCGCGTATAGCCGCGCAGGTCGGAAAACCACATGACCGTTTCGATGCGTTCGGCCGAACCGCGCGCAATGCTGCCCTTGACGACGCGCTGGCCGGCATCGGCGCCGAGGTAGACGTCGGCAAGCGTGCTGATGATGCGAACGCAGGAGCCGGCCTTCACCGCCAGCGCAAGCGTCGGCAACAGGATCCTGAGCGCTGCGATGTCATCCTCGCTGAAGCCGCCGTCGCTCCGTGTCGTCCAATAGGAATAGAAACAGTCCATCTCGCCGACACGGCCCTGGTCGGTGAAGTGGTGGATCATGCTGACGCAGTCGGTGTGGCCCTCGCCCTTCAGCTTGTCCAGTATGTTGTAGGTGGTGCCTTCGTCGGCTGAAAGCCGGATGCGGCGCTCGGCGGTCCGGTCGCGCAGCATGTGGTAGAAGATCGAGTTCTGCCAGTTCAGCAGCGCCTCACCCGTGGTCGTCGAGCCGTACTGGATGACTTCCGGGGTAATGTCGCTTTCATCGTTCCACTGGAAGGCGCGCCCCTCGAATTCGGGGTGCAGCGTGTCGATCAGCCCGAGCGCGCGGGCAAGGTCGAGACCAGCTGCGCGACATTGCTCGCAGAAGCCGGCAAACAGCTCCGGCTCGTCCAGTCCTTTTAGGCCCTGTTCTGAAAGCCAGAGCACGATATCGCGTAGCTGTTGGTCGTTCATGGCGCATCCCGCTCGGCCGAGGTCGACTGCCTGATGATGTGGTGCACCATCCATAGCCGAACCAGGGCTCAGAGCGAAAGATGCAGTTTGCCCGCCTCGCTTTCGGCCGGCACAGCGCAACAGATGAGCGCTTCGCCTTCGGCGACCGGGAAAGAAGGTTGCGAGGGATAGGTTACCTTGCCCTCCAGCACCGGCGTCCGGCAGGTGCCGCAACTGCCGTTGCGGCAGCCGTAGTCCGGGTTGAGACCCCGTGCCTCCGCGAGATCGAGCAACGTGCCTTCGCCCGGCTGCCAGCGCGCCTCCTTGCTCGATTTGGCAAAGACGACGTGAACCGGGGCGTTTGCCGCCGGCTCCATCGTCGGGGTAGAACCGCCGTCCGGCCGCCGGGTCAGCGACGACAGCCCGAAGGCCTCCGCATGGATACGGGCATCGGCGATGTTGAGCGCCCGCAGACCGTCATAGAGCGACTGGGTGAAGGCGGCCGGGCCGCAGAGGTAGAAATCGTAGTCGTCGAAGGGCAGGGTGGCCTTGAGATGGGTAAGGTCGATGCGACCGGCGATGTCATAGTCCTGGCCTTCGGTGGCTGTTGCCGGCTGGCTCAGCACCCGCACCAGGCGAATATTGCTCTCTCCTTCCGCGACGAGGTCGGCGATCTCCCGATCGAAGGCGCGTTCTTCCAGCGAGCGGGCGGCCTGGAAGACCCAGGTCGGACGCATGCGCCGCTTGCGGCGGCTTTCAGCGACAATGTGCTTGAGCATGGCAAGGATCGGCGTAATGCCGACGCCGGCGCCGATCAGCACGGCCGGACGCCGCTCGGTTCCGTCGATGGTAAAGGCACCGGCAGGCGCCCGCGCCTCGATCCGGTCTCCCGGCGTCAGCCCATGTAGATGGAGGGAAGCCACGCCGTCCTTCTTGACGCTGATGCGGTAGAGACCATCCGTCGGTGCCGAGGACAGGGTATAGCTTCTGACGAGCGGTCTTTCGCCGTCTTCGACCTTGATGCGGATCGGCAGGTGCTGGCCGGCCTGGTGGGCCATGAGCCCGACGCCGTCATCCGGTTCGAGGTAGAGCGAGCGGATCGTCGTGCTCTCGTCCTCGACGCGGGCAATCCGGAACGGGCGCCACGCATCGGCAAGGGTTGCGGCCTCAAGCCGGACCTTTGCCTGGTCCCAGTCGCCGGTGGACGTGAGGCTTGGAGACCAGCCGCCCTCCGCGAAGGCCCAGCGAAGCGGCAGGCCGTCCTCGCGGTAGATGACCTTTTCCGGCCGGAAGCGCCAGAGCCGCTCAGCTCCTTGGAATGCCGCGACTTCCGGGGAGGACAGGATGACTTCGGCGCTGCCGGTCATCTGCAGCATGTCGCCGGTCGCAAAATCGACGAACAGCAGGCCGGCGCGCGGATTGACCATGAAGTTGCCGAGCGTGTTGAAGAACAGGTTTCCGGAGAAGTCCGGGATCGTCAGCACGCCGTCCTCGCCGATCTGCACGAAACCCGCCTTGCCGCCGCGATGCGAGACGTCGACCTGGCGCTCGCCGCTATCGCGATCGACGTAGGAGGCGACGAAGAAGGTGTCGGCCTTGGCGATGATCGCCCGGGCGCGCGCGTCGAGCACGCTACCATGTACCGGGCGCACCGATGCCGGCTGGTGCGGGTCACGAACGAAGGTGAACTGGCGAAGCTGGATATATTGCGGGCAGTTGCCGAAGCTCTGCCGGACGCGGAGCGTGAAGCCGTCGCCGCCATCGCGTTGGATCGCGCCGTTCAGTCGGTTTCGGCGCCGGGTCTCGAGCTGGATGCCGAGCATGCCGATGGAGTGCGCGTCGTCCATGCCGGCATCGGCCGGATCGTCCGGGTCGCGGGGCAACCGTATGTCGAGGTTCCAGGCGTCCGGCGCCTGCATGAAGCCGGGGGCTGCGGCACGCATCGTCGCCCAGACATCGCCGCTCGCATCGACGGCCCCGAACATGGCGAAGGGCAGCATCGGGAAGAACTGCTGGTGCTGCTCCGGCATGAAACTGCGCACGAAATTGCGCCCGGTCGCATCCATGCGCTCGGCGACGCCGAGGCTGCGCTGGATGGCGAGTTCGCCTTCGTGCCAGGGCGAATCCGGTTTTTTCTGCTGTGCGTTGTCCGGCATGGTCGGGTGTCCCGGTTGCAAGGGGACCGGGGCAGCGCTGCCGCCCCGGGAAGCTTGGATCAGGCCGCGAGGCCGACTGCGGTCTTCTGGAAGCTGACGAAACCGGGCAGGCGCTCGATACGCGAAAGCCAGGCGCGGACATGGGCGTAGTCGGAAAGATCGACGTTTCCTTCCGGTGCTGCCGACACGTAGCTGTAGAGGGCGACGTCGGCGATGGTCGGCCTTGCGCCCACGAGGAAATCGTGGCCGGCAAGCTCGGCATCGATCTGTGCAAGCACCCGGTGGGCCCTGGAGATCGCTCCATCGGCATCCAGATTGGCGCCGAAGACCGTGACGAGACGTGCGGCTGCCGGACCGAAGGCGATGTCGCCGGCGGCAACCGAGAGCCATTTCTGCACCTTCGCCGCTGCGGCCGGATCTTCCGGCAGCCAGTCGATGCGGCCGAGCTTCTTGGCGAGATAAACGAGGATGGCGTTTGAGTCGGCGATGACAATGCCCTCGTCGTCGAGCACCGGCACCTGGCCGAAGGGATTGAGCGCCAGGAAATCCGGCGCCTTGTGTGCCCGCGCCTTGAGATCGACGTCGATCAGCTCGTGCGGCACGCCGAGCAGCGACAGGAAAAGCTGCGCCCGGTGCGAGTGGCCGGAGAGCGGGTGGCGATAGAGTTTCATGGAAAATGTCCTCGAAGAGCTTGAGAACCGTCACGGCCCTCCGGCGGTTCGGGATGAACCGCCTTCGAGGATCAATCTATGACTTTCCAAATTTCGGCAGTAGAATGCAATTTCGATAGTCTGATTTCCAAATATCGGAAGGATGGAGATGGATCGCCTCAATGCTATGGGGGTTCTGCTTGCGGTCGTCGAACACGGCAGCCTGTCGGCCGCCTCCCGACACCTCAAGGTGCCGCTCGCCACGATCAGCCGGAAGCTTTCCGAGCTTGAAGCGCATCTGGGCGCGCAGCTCGTCACCAGGACCAACCGCCGGATCCAGCTGACCGAGGCCGGCCGCGCCTATGTCGAGGCGGCCAAGGAGATTCTCGCCCGTGTCGAAGAGGCGGAACGGGTGGCGGCCGGCGAATACAGAACGATCAAGGGCGATCTGACGGTCTCCGCACCCATCGTCTTCGGGCGCCTACACGTGCTTCCCGTCCTGGTCGAATTCCTCAAGGCCCATCCCGAGGTCGATATGCGGCTCGCCTTGGGCGACCGGTTCGCCAATCTCGTCGACGATCACATCGACGTGGCGTTGAGGATCGGCAACCTGCCCGACAGCAATCTCGTCGCGACGAAGATCGGCGCGGTGCGTCGGGTGGTTTATGCTAGCCCCGACTATGTCGCGCGACACGGCGTGCTCCGGCATCCGAGCGAACTTGCCGACCATGATTGCATCACCTTCGAAAACGTCACGGCCGCCCATGTCTGGCGTTTCCTCGACGACGGGCGCGAGCTGGCTGCGCCGATCCGGTCGCGGCTGATCGTCAATACGGCGGAATCCGCCGTCGACGCGGCGATATCCGGTCTCGGCTTGACGCGGGTGTTGTCCTATCAGGTGGCGCGCCAGGTGGCGGATGGCCTGCTCGTGCCTCTGCTGGAGACGTTCGAGCACCCGGCGCTGCCGGTCCAGCTCGTCTATCTTCCGCAGGGGCTGGTGCCGATGAAGCTCAGGGCCTTCGTCGATTTCGCGGCCCCGCGGCTGCGCGCGGTCCTGCGATAGCGGCAAGCGTCCCTAGTCCGTCTGGTTGCGTTCGCCCGTCGTCGGCCGGATGTGGCGGGCGTAGGTCCGGCCGACGCGGATCTCGCTGCCGTCGGAGAGAAGGGCGATGAGCGCGGCGAAGGGGGCCTGCTTCAGCCCCACGATACAGTCCCGGCGCACGATCGAGCTGCGATGCAGCCTCAGGAATTCTGCGGGATCGAGGCGACGCTCGAGCGAGGCAAGACTTTCGTGGTGCAGATAGGACCGTCCATCGACGTGAATGCGAACATAGTCGCGTTCCGCCTGAAAGCGCACGACCCGGTCGAGCGCGATCCGCACGAATTCTCCCCGGGCCTTGATCCAGAGATCGCTGGTCTGGGTGTCGTGCTTGCGCAGCGCCTGGCGCAGCGACGTCACGGTTTCGTTGAGTTCGAGCACCCGCTCGGCGCTCGTGCGCGCGGCGATCGCAACGCGGGCGCGCTCGATTGCCGTGCGCAGGCGGCTGGATTCGATCGGCTTGGTGACATAGTCGACCGCCGCTGCTTCGAAGGCGCGCAGCGCATAGTGGTCGAAGGCAGTCACGAAAACGACCGCGGGCGCGTTGTCTCCCAACTGCTCCAGGATGTCGAAGCCGGTGCCGCCGGGCATCTGGATATCGAGCAGGATTGCGTCCGGCGAAAGTTCGGCCACCATCGAGCAGGCCTGCTGCACGTTGCCGGCCGTTCCCACCACCTCAACTGCGGGTATTGCGCCGAGCAGTCGCAGAAGGCGCCGCCGCGCCAGGGGCTCGTCGTCGATGACGAGGATCGAAAGCGGAACAGTCTGGATTTCATTCATGCAAGCCTCAGGGGCATTGTGATTGCAGCTCTGAAACGACGGGGGGTCACGAGGCCCGAAACACAGGCGCCGACACCCGGAAAACGGGCCTGGACGCGCTCGGCAACGTTCTTGAGACCAATCCCCGTGCCCGGCCACCGGGCGGTATCCGGCGCCGCCGCAATGTCGTTTTCGACGGCGATTTCCAGCGCCTGCCCCACCTTGGCGGCGCTGATGACGATTTCCACCTGATCCGGCGAACGGCTGACGCCGTGCTTGACGGCATTTTCGATCAGCGGCTGCAGGATGAGGCTTGGCACCAGTGCCTCCTCAAGGCCGTTGGCGATGTCCATCCGGAGCCGCATGCGGTCGCAATAGCGCTCGCCCTCGATGTGCAGGTAACGGGCCTGGAGTGCGAGTTCGTCGGCGAGCCGCACGTCGTGCAGCGGATCGAGCTCCAGCGTCGTGCGCAGAAAGTTGGACAACGACATCACCATGCGCGTGGCGGCAAGGGGCTGCCCCTCCTCGATCAGGCCGGTGATGGAGTTGAGCGTGTTGAACAGGAAATGCGGATTGACCTGGTAGCGCAGCGCCCGCATCTGCGCGGCCAGGGCTTCCTCGCGCGTGATGGCCAGGCGCCGCTCGCGCTCGCGCAGTTCGAAGCTGTAGAGCAAGGCGACGAAGAAGAAGGACCAGCCGACGAAGGTCGCCATGCTGTAGACCAGCGTGTAGCCGATGCTGGTCCAGTCCGGGGCGATCGGGTCGGGACGCACGATGAAAAGATAAAGAAGAAAGTCGACGCCGGTATTGGCGATGGCGGCCGTCAGAGCGGTCGCGAAGCCGACGACGATCTTCAGCGCGATATGCTGGTGGCGGACGCCGAACATCGCAGCGGCGATGCCATAGGAGAAGGCCATGCCGCAGGACATCAGCAGCAGCTTGCCCGGCGCCGACATGATCGGATCGATCCCGAGGATCGCCCAAAGAATGCTGCTGACCAGGAATTCCACGAACCAATAGAGAAAACCGAGCCAGAGCGTCGCGCGCCGCACGCTGGCGATATAGGCGCTCTCGTCTACCGATCTTGCGTCATCCTCAGGGTTCATGGCCATTTTTATCGTTCAACCGGCCGCCGATGTCGATTGCCGTTCGTCGGTCAAATCGAGCCGTTGGCAGAAAGGCCCGGACTTTCGACCTTTACCGGCCGTCGTTGGCCGGAGAACGGCGATCAGGCCAGCCGCAGCGGCATGGTGATCGCTGCGCGAATGCGGTGGGGTGCAACGAGGCCGGAAATGAAGGCGCCGACCTCGGGAAACCGAGCCTTGATGCGGTCGGCGACATTCCTCAGCCCGGTGCCGGTTCCGGCAGGTTTCATCGCCGGGCGCGGCGGCTCGTTCGTCAGGTCGTTTTCGACGGAAAGCTCCAGCGTCTCGCCCTGTCTTGCCGCCCGGATCACGATCTCGACCACGCCGATCGAGCCGCCGACGCCGTGCTTTATCGCATTTTCGATCAGCGGCTGAAGGATCAGGCTTGGCACCAGCGCCTGCTCCAGGCCCGGTGCAATGTCGAGCTTGACCCGCATGCGGTCAGAGAAGCGCTCGCCCTCGATGGTGAGATAGCCGAGCTGCAAGGCCAACTCGTCGGTTAGGCAGACGTCCTGCATCGGATCGAGCTCGAGTGTCGTGCGCAGGAAGGAAGAGAGCGAAAGCACCATGCGGCGGGCGGTGGTCGACGCGCCCTCTTCGATCAGCCCGGCAATCAAGTTCAAGGTGTTGAACAGGAAGTGCGGATTGACCTGGTAGCGCAGCGCCCGCATCTGCGCCGTCAGCGCTTCCTCCCGTGTCACGGCAAGCCGGCGTTCCCGCTCGCGCAGTTCGTAGTTGGCAAGAAGGGCGATGTAGAGAAACGCCCCTCCGTGAAACAACGCCATGCAATAGATGAGCGTGTAGCCGACATTGGTCCAGTTGATTGGGCCCGGATCGACATGCTCGATCAGGCCGTGACTGGGGAAATCGACGCTGGCATTGATCGCCGCGGCGACGAGCGCCAGGGCGGAGCCGAGCAGAAGCTTGAAGAGGATGGACCGGCCCCGGAAGCGAAAGAGCGCCGCTGCCATCACATAGGACATGAGTGTCCCGTTCAGCATCAGGATCAAGGTGACTGGCGCGATCGCGATCGCGTCATATCCGAGGAAAGCCCAGAGCGTCGTGCTGATGACAAACTGCATGAACTGGTAGAAGAGCCCGAGGACGAGCGTCGCTCGCCGAACGCTTGCGGCATATCCAGCCTCGTCAGGCAAAACCGTCTCATCCTCGCGCCACCTAGGTTTTATCCTTCAAGACCATACGGTTGTCGATTGCCGTTCGTCGCCGAAAACAAGCCGTTTGCAGAAAGCCACAGCCCTTCAACGCCGCAATCTGCCGTTTGCAGAAAGCCGAATTCTCGCTTTTTGCGGGCTTGCTATAGCCGCCCCATGACCCGTGCTTTCCCGGCGATTCCGATCGCCTGGGAATTGTGCGCCCACGAATGCAAAGGAAAAGGGGCAGACATTGAATAGCTGTGCGAAGGCGGACGTTTTGAGGATCAACCTTTTGAGCTCGACCGCGCTCGGCCGGGCCGGCCTTGTTTCGATGCTGCTGGCGGCGGCGCCGTTCGCAGCGTCGCCGGCAAAGGCGGCCGGTTTGCTGGTTCCAACCGACACGACGTGGTCCAGCGACCATACGATCAACGGCAATCTCGTGATCCGTGGCGGGCCGGGCGGCGCGACGCTGACCATCAACAGTGGTGCCAAGGTTGAAAGCACCGATGGCTACATCGCAGACAGCCGCGGCAGCGTCGGGACGGTCGTCGTCTCCGGGCCGGGCTCGACCTGGGACATCGTCGATGCCAATCCCAACGGCGACCGCATGCTTTTCGTCGGCGGCTTCGAAGGCGGTATCTATGGCGGCAAGGGCACGCTGATCGTCGAGAACGGCGGCAAGGTTTCGGCCAAGGAGACCTATGTCGGCGCCCTGCAGGAGGGCGACGGAACACTTATCGTCCGCGGCGCGGGGTCCATGCTCACCACCGATTTTCTCGGCATCTCTGTCGGTGGGCTGACGCTCAATACCGCCACGGCACGGTTCGAGGATGGCGGCCTCGTCAACACCAACAAGGCCTATTTCGAAAACGGCACGGTACTCGTCACCGGCGACAATACGCGCTGGGTCAACACCGGCGAACTCACGATCGGCGACAGGTTCATCGTCGAAAAGGGCGCTGTCGTCTCGACAAACACCGCGATCCTGCGCGAGGACGAGAGCACCGACACCATCCAGGCTGCCATCGACGGCGCCGGCAGTGAACTCAAGGTCGCCGACAGGTTGCTTATCGGCGAGGCTGGTCGGGCGAACCTTTCGATCGCCAACGGCGGCAAGCTCTCGGTTGGCGGTGACATCGTGCTCTCGGCCGTCGGCGGCATCAACAACGAGGGCATGGGAAACCTGACGATTGGCGGCAAGGTTAATCTCAACAATATCGCCGAACCGATTGCCGAACAGGCGCAGGCGGCGGGCACGGTGAATTCTTCGGCCAAGATCGATTTCGGACCGCGCAAGGGCTACGTCAACTTCAACCATACGAACACTGGCTACGAGTTCGCCAACACGATGGTCGGCAAGGGCACGATCACCAACTTCTCCGGCGAGACCATCGTTGGCGGCGACCTGTCGAAGTTCTACGGCAAGGTCAATGTCTCCGGCGGCAAGCTGGTCCTGAAGGGCAATATCGACACGATCGACAACGACCCGGACAACGGTCCCGTGGACTTCAGCGAGACCCGCTTCGAAGTGAGCGGCGGCACCCTGATCGTCGATGGCGAAACGGGACGTGTTGAGGGCGATCGCTTCTATACCAATGAAGTGAATGTGCTCGGCGAGTTGAACCGCATCCGCGATCCGAACTCGACCGCTTTCGGCAGGCTCGGCGGCTCCGGCACGGTCGGCGACACGTTTATCGACAAGAATGCGATCATTTCGCCGGGCAACAATTCGACCGGCACGCTGACGATCATGGGCCGGCTGGATATGGCCTCTGGCTCGATTTATGAGGCCGATATCGCCGGCGATGGTCGTTCCGACCGGATCGTTGTCAAGAGCATAGGCACCAACGACAACACCGGTATCGCCAAGATCGGAACCGGCACCAATGTCCAGGTGACGGCGCTCGATGCCAACACCAGCTACAAGACCGGCCAGACCTACACGATCCTGACTGCCGATCGTGCGATCGAAGGCAAGTTCGCTGAAGCGATTTCGAAATCCGCCTTCCTCGAGATATCCCTCGACCAGAAGGAAAAGCAGGTCGATCTGACGATCAAGGTCAAGAACGGCGGCACGCCGGGCGGCGAAGAGCCGGGCAAACCGGGCGAACCGGGTGGAGAACCGAAGCCGGGCGAACCGGGCGGAGAGCCCAAGCCTGGTGTCTTCGAAGGCGAGGCTGCCACTGGCAACCAGCGGCAGACGGCACTTGCGCTCAACACGCTTGCCCAGAGCGGCCCGTCGGTCGGCCTCTACAACGCGCTGACGTTGCTCGATGGGGCAGGGGCACGCCATGCGTTTGATCAGCTCTCCGGCGAAGTCCATGCATCGGCGCAGACCGCGCTGATCAACGACAGCAGCCTGTTGCGCAACGCGGCGAACGACCGCATCCGCGATGCTTTCGGCGATGTCGGCGCGGCAAACGTCCCGGTTCTGGCCTACGGTCCGGAGGACAAGATCACGACAGGCGCAGTCGCGGCGGTGAACTCTGTCCCCGTGGCGCCGCCGGCCATGGTCGGTTGGGGCCAGGTATTCGGCTCCTGGACCAACACCGACGGCAACGGCAACGCCGGTGCGCTCGACCAGTCGACCGGCGGCTTCGTCACCGGTTTCGATGCGGCAATCGCAGACAATGCGATCGTCGGTATCATGGCCGGTTACAGCCGCACCAGCTTCGACGTGGACAGCCGCTCGGCGAGCGGCAACAGCGACAACTACCACCTCGGCGTCTATAGCGGCAGCCGTTGGGGCGACGTCGCATTGCGCTCGGGCCTCGCCTACACCTGGCACTCGATCAACACGTCGCGCAATGTCGCCTTCCCGGGCTTCAGCGATCAGTTGAAGGCCGATTATGACGCCGGCACCTTCCAGGCCTTCGGTGAAGTCGGCTACCGCATCGATCTGCCGAGTGTCGCGCTCGAGCCCTTCGCCAACCTCGCCTATGTCAGCCTGCACACCGATGGCTTTACCGAGCGCGGTGCCGCAGCGGCGCTGTCGAGCAGGAGCAACACGACAGACACGACGTTCACGACGCTTGGTCTTCGCGCCTCGGCTCCGCTCGCTCTCGGCGCCACGGAAGCAAAGCTGCGCGGCATGCTCGGCTGGCAGCATGCCTTCGGCGATACGACACCGTTCTCGTCGATGGCGTTCGGCACGGGCAGTGCCTTCTCGGTCGCCGGTACGCCGATCGCCGAGGATGCGGCGATCATCGAGGCCGGCATCGACTTCGCGCTGACGGGCAACGCGAGCCTTGGCATCACCTATACCGGCCAGTTCGGCTCCGGCACGACGCAGAATGCCGTGGACGCCAAACTCGACGTGCGCTTCTGATGCGCAGGTTCGTCTGGCTCTCGACAATGCTGATGGCGACCTTCGTCGCCATGACGCCGCTTTATGGGCAAGACGCCGCCGGAAAGCCGGCAGCGCCCTCCCAGCTTTCGGAGACCTACGAGGACTGGAGCGTCGCCTGCGCCGAGATCGAGGGGAAGAAGCATTGCCTCCTCTCGCAGCGCCAGTTCCACAAGGGCGGTCAGCATGTGCTGACGATCGAGCTCCGCACGGCGGCGGACGCGGGCCTCGAGGGGAGCCTCGCGCTCCCCTTCGGTCTCTACCTGGATAAGGGCGTGACGCTCGGTGTCGACGAGGCGACCGGCGGCAAGCCGACCGGCTTCCGCACCTGCCTGCCGCTCGGCTGCATCGTGCCTTTGACCTTTACCGAATCGACAGTTGTGCTGCTGCGCAGCGGAACGGCGTTGAAGATCGGCGCGTTTGCGAGCGACAGCGAAAAGGACGTAGCGTTCGCTGTCTCGCTCAAGGGCTTTGCCGCAGCGCTCGACCGGGTGATTGCCCTGTCCGGAAAGAGCTGAGGCAACGTCACGGCCCTCGCTTTGCCGCCAGGCATCTGGCGTGCTTTTTAAAGGTGCGCAGCCTCCCGGGGCGGGCCCCGGTCGTGCTAAAGGGCGCGGCCGGGTCTTCTCCATGTGTAGAGCCGAGCGTAACCATCCCGGCGCGCCACCGTTGGCGGTCGCGTTCGGCCTATCGGGACGTTACGTCGATCGCCTCGCCGATAGCGTAGAAATGCCCGCCCGCGACATAGTGCAGGCTGCGCAAGGCAGGATCGGCCGTTTCGAACATCCAATGCCCGTCGCGAAACACCCGATCGTCGGCCCAGGCCGCGAAGACTTCGCCGATGAACAGGTCGTATCGGCTCTCGATCGACGGCTCGCTGATCAGCCGGCAGGCAAGCCAGGCGGAACAGCCGGCGACGAGCGGAAGGTCATGGTCAGGCATCTGGAACAGTTCGACGCCGGCATTGCGCAGCTTGTCGGGATCGTCGTGGAGGCTCGTGGTGCCCACCGCATGGGTCAGAACCGCCTGGGTGGCGGTCGGCACCTGGATGACGAACACGCCCGCTTCCTCTGCAAGGCCGCGGGTACGGGTGGCGCTGTCGAGCACCACCGTCAGCTTGGGCGGATCATAGTCGAGCGCGCAGGCCCAGGCTGCCGCCATCACATCCTCGACGCCGCCATGGCGGGCGGAAACCAGGACCGTCGGCCCATGGTTCAGCAGCCGGTACGCCTTTTCGAGAGGAACGGCACGAATATGCGAAACCATCTGACTACCTCAGCCGCCGTTGGCGGACATTGACCGATCATGCGTCTTCTATAGGGGCGCTGCATTTCGCCAACAAGCACAAGCTTTCTCGGTGCCGGAGTGGATAGCGGCAGCGGGCTTGAAACGGGTGTCGGCGGGCACAACATAAGCGTTTGACAAACGCATACCCAATTGGCTATATGTCATCTCATAGCCAATCGGGTATGAAACATGTCGCAACTACAGGACTCGGTTTTTCGGGCGCTCGCCGATCCCACACGCCGTGGGCTCTTCGAACACCTTTGCCGGCAGGGGGATACCACGGTCGTCGGATTGCTCGCCGACGCCGGGGTCTCGCAGCCGGTCGTGTCCAAGCATCTCAAGATCCTGAAGGCTGCGGGGCTCGTGCACGACCGGCACGAGGGCCGCTACACCTATTACAGCGCCCGGCGCGAAGCGCTCACGACGCTGGTTGACTGGACGACGGAGATGGCCGGCTTCTGGCAGGACCGCTTCGATGATCTCGATGATTTGTTAAAGAGAATGGATCAATGACCGAAACAACCGAAACCACCCGCTCCGTTGTCGTCGAACGCGAATTTGCCCATGCGCCGGAAAAGCTCTGGCGGGCGCTGACCCAGCCGCATCTGATCGCCGAATGGCTGATGCGCAACGATTTCGTGCCGGAAGTCGGCCGCCGGTTCACGCTGTCGGCCGATTGGGGCCACGTCGACTGTCAGGTGGAGACGATCGAGAAGGATCGCTCGCTCGCCTATCGCTGGGACACCAAGGATCTCTCAAGCGTCGTCACCTGGACCCTTGTCCCGACCAGCGGCGGGACCAGCCTGCGCATGGAGCAGCGTGGCTTCAAGGCGGACCAGAAGTCCTACTACCAGGGTGCAACCGTCGGATGGCGGCGCTTCATCGACCAGCTTTCCGAGGTCGTCGCAAGGCTCGACTGACATCCGCTTGTGCCATCACCGTTTCTCAAACGCGAGGTATCGCAATGACCTCTCTTATACGAACGATCCATCGCTGGACATCGCTGATCTTTTCGCTTGCCGTTGCTGCGATCTTCGCCGGCATGGCCCTGACGACGCTTCCGGAGTGGGTTTATCTTACGCCACTGCCGCCCTTGGCCGTGCTTGTGCCGACTGGCCTCTATCTCTTTGCGCTGCCCTATCTGGGCAAGCAGCAGAGCAGAATGCAGGCGGCGGAGTAGGAATAGCGCCGGCCCGGCTCATTCCGCGGAAAGAGCCGGGCTGGCGAAGCGCTTGCGATATTCGGCCGGCGTGACGCCGACATGGCGCATGAAGGCGCGCCGGAGCGTGTCGGCATCGGCAAAGCCGCAGCGGGCGGCGACCTGCTTGGGGGCGTCCTGTCCCTGCGCGAGCAGGCGCCGGGCGGCCGCGACACGGGCTTCCTCCACCCAGTTCGCCGGCGTGATGCCGACCTCGCTGCGGAAAAGCCGTGAAAAATGGCGCGGGCTGAGATCCATGCGTTTTGCAAGCATCGCGACGCTGTGATCCTGTCCGGGATTGGCGACGACCCAGCGCTGCAACTCCTGGAGCGCCGAGCGGCCGGCCGGCATGGCCTCGCCCTTGCGGCTGAACTGCATCTGCCCGCCCGGCCGCTTGAAGAACATCACCAGCTGGCTTGCCACCCGCATGGCGATCTCGTGCCCGAGATCCTCCTCCACCAGAGCAAGCGCCAGATCGAGACCGGCCGTCACGCCGGCGGCCGTGCGCACGGGACCGTCGCCGACATGGATGGCATCCTCGTCCACCGTGACCTCGGGATAACGCTGCGCCAGCCGCGCGGCGACGGCCCAGTGCGTCGTCACGCGCCGCCCGTCAAGCAGGCCGGCGGCCGCCAGGAAAAAGGCGCCGCTGCAGACGGAACCGTAGCGCCGGACCGTCGGTGCACGCTGCCGCAGCCAATCAAGGACGATGCCGCCGGCGGGCACGTCCATGGCATTGGGGCAGCCGGCAACAAGTAGGGTATCGATCGGATCGTCTAAGTCGCGGCCGATCACGCGGTCGGCAATCAGCCGCACGCCGGATGAGCTGCGCAGCGGCTCCGGCCCGGCCGCCGCGACGAGAAGACTGTAAGCCTCCCGGCGGACCTGCGCATTGGCTTCGGCAAAGACGTCGAGCGGGCCGGAGACGTCGAGGAGCTGCACGCCGGGCAGCGCCACCATCACGACGGTTCTGGTCTTCTCCTGCATCCGCGGCCGCTCCAAACCGGATTTGTCCTTATTTGACGTATCACGTCGATTACAGACAATCCAGGCGGTTCTATCCTTTGGGTGCTTAGAAACCCAGGAGAAGACGATGCCATTCCTTGCCGAAGATGCGACCGTTCCCGATAGCAAGCTTGCCAGGGCGATTACCGAATACATCCGCGATACGGAAACGGAGCTGCTCTTCAACCATTCGAGCCGCGTCTACCATTTCGGCGCGCTTGCGGGTGTTCATCGCGGCCTGACGTTCGACCGCGAACTGCTTTATGCCGGCGCGATGTTTCACGACATCGGCCTGATGCCGAGCCATAGCAGCCAGACCGAGCGCTTCGAAGTCGATGGCGCCCATGCCGGCCGCGATTTCCTGCGCAGCCACGGCATTTCGGAGGCGGATGCCTACACGGTCTGGACGGCGATCGCGCTCCATACCACGCCGGGCGGGCCCGAACACATGCATCCCGTCGTGGCGCTGGTGACGGCCGGCGTCGAGATGGACGTGCTCGGGCTGACCTACAGGCAATATTCCGACGCCGAGCGCGAGGCGGTGGTCAGCGCCTTCCCGCGCACGCCGACTTTCAAGGAGGACATCATCCAGGCCTTCTACGACGGCATCAGGCACAAGCCGGACACCACCTTCGGCAACGTCAAGGCCGACGTCATCGCCGACAAGGAACCGCACTCCCGTCGCGGCAACTTCTGCAGCGTGATCCGCTGCTCGCACTGGCACGGTTAGGATGAGGCCGGTCGCTGGGGCCTTGGCCCGGGCGACCAGCTTTGCACGCCAGAGGTCGATTTCCGCGGCTGAGCCGACAAGCTCATCCTTCAGGCTTACTCCATGAGGCAGTCGATCAATGCTCGGGTCGCAGCCGCAAGGTTTTTGTGCGGCGGATAAATGAGGGAGAAGGGACGCGACCGGCCACCGGATTCCGGCAGAAGCTCGACCAGACTGCCGCGCAAGAGCCGATCGCGCACGACGAAGTCATAGGTCTGGCATATGCCGAGACCCGCCTCCGCCAGCGACACGGTGCCCAGCACATCGTCCTCGACTTGCACGGGACCATGGGGCACCCAGTCGACATCCGAACCGTCGACCCGCAACAGCCAGGGAGCCGGGCGGCCGGTGCTCGGCATGACGAAGGGCAGGCAGGTGTGGGCCGCGAGATCTTCGACCGATTGCGGCGCGCCGCACCGGGCGATGTAGCCGGGAGAGGCCACCAGCCTCAACGGAGCGTCTCCGAGCTTGCGTCCGACCAGGCCGCTGTCTGGAAGCTGGCCGAGGCGGATGGCGAGGTCGTAGCCCTCGGCGACGAGATCGACATTGCGGTTGGCGATCGACAGTTCGACCGTAACGCCTGGATGGCGCAGCGCAAAACGCGCCAGTTTCTCCGGTAGCTGGAAATGCCCGAAGGTCGTGGAGGCGCTGAGACGGACCCGGCCGGCAAGCGCGCCTTCGCCCTGGATGGCCCGCTCCGCCTGGTCGATCGCGTCAAAGGCCACGCGGACCTGATCCAGATAGGCGCGGCCCGCTTCCGTGAGGCTGATGCGCCGCGTGGTGCGCCGTACCAGCTGCGTGCCGAGCTTGGTTTCGAGGCGGGTGATCGCACGGCTGAGCACGGAAGGCGTGGTGGCGAGCGCCACCGCCCCGGCGGTCAGCGATCCCTTGTCCATGACGGTGATAAAGGCCTCGACGTCGGCGAGATGATCGAAGCGCCGCATTCTTGCCTCTCAAGACCAAATCATTTCCACGGCGGCGCATTTATCGCCGCAAATCGAAGTAATAAATAAGCAGCATCAGTCAACGGTCGCAAGCTCAGACCCGCTTCAAACAGGAAAAGATGATGCCGAACACCAACGCTAATCCGAAGAAGCCCGTACTCTTTGTCCTCACCAGCCATGGTACCAAGGGGGATAGCGGGCAGCCGACCGGTTTCTATCTCGGCGAGGTCACCCATCCGCTTTCCGTGCTCGAAACCGCCGGCATTGCGGTCGAATTCGCGTCGATCAAGGGTGGCGAGCCGCCGGTTGACGGCCTCGACCTGGAGGATGACACCAATCGACGCTACTGGAACGACGAGGCGTTTCGCGCCGCGATCCGCACAACAGCCAGGCTCGACGATGTCGACCCCGACCGCTACGCGGCCATCTTCTTCGCCGGCGGTCACGGTGCGATGTGGGACCTGCCTCAAAGCAGCGCCGTCGACCGGGTGACGCGTTCGGTGTTTGAGGCTGGCGGTGCCGTCGCGGCGGTCTGCCACGGTCCGGCAGCCCTCGTGAATGTCAGGCTTTCCGACGGCCGCTACCTGGTCGCCGGCCGCAATGTCAGCGCCTTTACCGATTCCGAAGAACGCGCCGTCGGCCTCGACAAGACGGTGCCGTTCCTTCTCGCAAGCACGCTTGTCGAGCGCGGTGCGACTCATCATCCGGCCGCGGACTGGACATCGAAGGTGGTTGTCGATGGCCGGTTGATCACCGGCCAGAACCCGCAGTCGGCGACCGGGGTCGGCGAGGCGCTTCGCGATCTCCTGAGCGCCTGAGTTCGGCGTCGCCGGGCATTTTGAAAGTCCGGCAAAGTCCTTCCGATCGTGCTGCCGGCGATGCTTCGCCGACAGCGTGTGGCGCACCGGACAGGTGGGGCGCTCGACTGCCATTGCGTCGGCCATGGCGGGAAACCGGAAAAACCGCCATGTTCGCCATCCCTGTCACGTCCGGTTGACACGGCGCGCACACCCTTGGGTAAGCCGTCGCGGGCCGGAAAGTTCCCTCAGAGAGGCGGCGTCAGCCGCGCCGCGCCACCTCGATCGCGGCGACGTCGATCTTGCCCATGGTCATCATCGCCTCGAAGGCGCGCTTTGCCTCGGCGCCGCCGGCCGCCAGCGCATCGGTCAGGACCCGTGGCGTGATCTGCCAGGAAATGCCCCATTTGTCCTTGCACCAGCCGCAGGCGCTCTCCTGGCCGCCATTGCCGACAATGGCGTTCCAGTAGCGGTCGGTCTCCTCCTGGTCGTCGGTGGCGATCTGGAACGAGAAGGCCTCGTTGTGCTTGAACATCGGGCCGCCGTTGAGACCGAGGCAGGGAATGCCGGCGACGGTGAATTCCACCGTCAGCACGTCTCCCGCCTTGCCGGACGGAAAGTCGCCGGGCGCGCGGTGTACGGCGCTGACCCGGCTATCGGGAAAGATCTCGGCGTAGAAGCGAGCGGCCGTCTCGGCCTCCTTGTCGTACCAGAGGCAGATCGTGTTCTTGGCCATGACGCGTCCTTTCGTTTTGAAGCCGGATGGGCCGTTTCCTTCGCCACCTGCCCTGCGAGATAGGTCGGCGCCCCCGTTTCTCCACCCTGATATTCCCAGGCGGGGGCGTTTGCCGGGTGCAATGTCGGCCCGATCCACATGCGCCGGGTCGTCGCATCCGCCGGTTTCCCGTTGGAAATTCAACCCCTGATACCTAATTGTGCGGCTTCGATACGCGCGCGGGGCTTCTCCTCGCGCGCCTTAGGGGATGCGGATGATACAACTGAATGGAACTGTTGCAGTGGTTACCGGCGCTGGTCGCGGGCTCGGAGCGGCATTGGCCTATGCCCTGGCCGAAGCGGGGTGCGATCTCGTTTTGTGCGGGCGCAGCCAGAGTGCCCTCAAGGACGTAGCCGAACCGATTGCCCGCAATCTCGGGCGACGGGTACAAACCGTTGCGCTCGATCTTGCCGATGCGAAAAGCGTCGCTGCGGCGGTCGAGGGCATCAGGGCGGAGAACACCCGCGTCGATATCCTCGTGAACAATGGCGCCATGTGGCTCGAAGACAGCGACGAGGATCATCCTGATGATGCGGTCATCAGTGTCATTAACGCGGCCGTTACCGGAACCTTCCTGTTTACCCAGGGTCTGCTGCCTTTGCTCGCTCACTCGGCCCGGCCGGATATCGTCACGATCGGCTCGATCAGCGGCCTGCCCAACGCAGCGCTCCAGACCGTGTCCGTCCCCTTCTATGCCGCCAAGCGGGCGCAGGCCGCCCTCGCCGATGGTTTGCGCCAGAAGCTCGCCGGTACACCCACCCGTTCGATCGTCGTGCACCCGCCTTACCTCGAGGATGTCTCTCCGCTTGATGGCGCATGGGAGGCGGCCGGCAGTCGCAAGAAGGGCGAGGCGGCAACCAACCGGGACATCGCCGAAGCGGTGCTGTTCGCCTTGACGCGGCCGCGGCACGTGACCCTGTCGATCACCGTCGATGCCGACGAAGGCGGCCTCTATCCGTCTCCGGTTCGCTCCGCGTAGCGGCGGGGCCAAATCAGCGGCCGATCCCGCACATTGCCGAACGCCCGCGAGGGCGTTCGGCGAAAATCAGGCCTCGTTCGCGCAGCCCTCAACTTTGTCGTCTACATTTGCGGACGATAAGTCCAATTTTGGCCGACTACAGAGCCGCCGTCCACGTCGATATATCCATGACACCAACAATGGAGAAACGACACCATGCCTTCTGTCTCTGAAGCGATCTTTACCGCAGGCTTTCCGCTCGGCAGCTCCGCCGGCCTGGTCACCGCCTTCGAATGGCTCGGCCAACCCTATCGCCTCACCCGTGTCGACATGCTTGGGGAAATGCGCACCGACGCCTATGAGCGCTTCAACGGCCGGGTCGAAACGCCCGCGCTGGTGACCGATAAGGGCGACGTGCTGACCGAGACCATGGCGATCGCACTGTGGCTGGAGGCGCGCGATCACCAGCGCCGCATCAGCTTCGCCCCGGGCACTTTCGAGGCGGCCCGCATGCACCAGTTCATCGCCTTCCTCAACACCGGCTTCACCGGCGCCTTCTTCACGATGTGGGTGGCGCTGGAAACCGAAGACGCCACGGAGGAGTACCGCGAAACCCTGCGCGCCTTCGGCCGCGAATTCGTCGCCAAGCGTCACAATCAGCTGGAAGCGATGATGGGCGACAGCGATTACCTGCTCGGCGACCGACCGACGCTTGCCGATGCGGTTTTTGCCGGCGTGGCCCGCTGGGTCGATTTCCACGAGGCGATCGATCCGAAGGACTATGCGCGCAGCTACCCGCGCATCCACGCGCTGCGCCAGCGCATCGAGGCCGATCCCGCCTTCCGTTTCGCCGTGGCGATCGAGGATGGCGAACCTGCCGCCGGCAGCGGTGCGATGAAGGGCCTCGTCCCGCTCGAGGATGTGTTGCGGATGACGGGCGCACTCCGCGCGTGATCTGGAAAAGCGAGGTGGCGCACCGGCAGGCGGTGCGCCACCTCAGATATTTGCAGCGGCCAGGCCGCCGCGGACATCACACCTCGAATACGTCGACGAACGATTCCGGGAAGCTTTGCCGGGCAACCTTCTCGTTGATGACGAGCAAAGCTTCGTAGGACACCGGATCGAAATCCTTGTCGACCGGCAGCACCTCGCGTCCGAACAGGAGGTTCAGCCGAGCGGCATCGAGATTGCCACGCTCGAATGGTTCTGCGCCGAAATGATGCCAGAGGGCGTGGAGGAAGGCCGCATCGATGCGGTGCGCTCCGGAGCCCGGCCGGGCATGGCGGGGCAGTGCCTTAATCGGCGTTGCTCCCTTGGGGTTGGCCCGACGGATGACGAACTGGATGCCCGTGCCCGGCATGGCGTAGGGAAAACCCCGGTGTTTCGTCATATCAGCCAGCTTGGCCATTCTATTCTCCTTAGGCGGTCTGCTTCTCGCCAATCTTGTCCTCAGTCTTCGTCTCGAAGTCGGAGGCGTCGTGGCGCTCATGCAATTGTTCGGACGGGTTGCCGCTCAAGCGGTTGACCATGCGGCCGCGTTTGACCGCCGGACGGGCGGCGATCTCTGCCGTCCAGCGCTGGACGTGCTCGTAGCTCTGGACCTCGAGGAAGGTACCCGCATCGCCATATACCTGCCCGAGCGCCAGATTGCCATACCAGGGCCAGGTGGCCATGTCGGCGATGGTGTATTCGTTGCCGGCGAGGAACCGGTTTTCGGCGAGATGGCGATCGAGCACGTCGAGCTGGCGCTTCACCTCCATGGCGTAGCGGTCGATGGCGTATTTGATCTTCATCGGCGCATAGGCATAGAAATGGCCGAAGCCGCCGCCCAGAAACGGTGCCGAGCCCATCTGCCAGAACAGCCAGTTCAGGGTTTCGGTGCGGGCGCGAAGCTCGCTCGGCAGGAAGGCACCGAATTTCTCGGCGAGATAGGTGAGGATCGAGGCCGATTCGAACACGCGCACCGGCGTGCCGCCGCCCTTGGGCGCGTGATCCATCAGCGCCGGGATCTTGGAGTTCGGGTTGACGTCGACGAAGCCGGAGCCGAACTGGTCGCCGTCTCCGATGCGGATCGGCCAGGCATCGTATTCGGCGTCCTTATGGCCGGCCGCCAGCAGCTCTTCGAGCATGATCGTGACCTTCACACCGTTCGGCGTCGCCAGCGAATATAGCTGCAGCGGATGCTTCCCGACCGGCAGGTCCTTGTCGCTCGTCGCTCCGGCGGTCGGGCGGTTGATGCTGGCAAACGCGCCGCCATTGCCCTTGTCCCAGGTCCACACCTTGGGAACGTCGTAGCCGGCGGGGAAATTGTCAGCGGGGGATTTTTCGGTCATCAAATCTGTCCTTGTCTTGGCGGAAACCTCGAACGTCGCGTTCGCTTATATAGGAAGTTTATCAAGCCACCACATCGACTTGGCTGCGAGGACGACCATGCTCAAAGGCCAGATGCTGGAGAATTTTTTTATCGAAGTTGGATGAGACCGGCATCCGTCGGCACGAAGCCGCACCGATCGAGGTAAAAATCCCGAAGCTCAGGATCGAAGTCCACATGCAGCCATTCGCAGCCCGAGGCCTTGGCGTGGGTTACGGCCTCTTCGACGAGCAGCGTGGCGTAACCCTTACGCCTCAACGCTGACGTCACCATCGTATCGAGCAGGAACGCATGCACGCCGCCGTCCCAGGCGACGTTGACGAAGCCGGCGAGCGTGCCTGAAATCCGCATGGTGACCCAGCCGAGGCTGAAGCGGTTGACCTGGTCCCACCAGTCGTCTTCGGTCACGGCGTGATCGAAGCATTCGGCGTGCAGGGTATTCACTTCGCTGTTTTCGAACGGCCCGCGCCAGGCGAACGCGGGTGCTTCGGTCCGGTCTTCTGCCGTCACGGTCCAACCTCACACGCTGCAAGAAACGATCTCGTCGGTCCTTTTGACCACAACGGTTCGGCCGCCGGCAAGCGCGGCCGAGTCCTCACAAAAAAATCGCGAGCCTCTCTTGATACCGGAAAACCGAGCTCCCATCTGCTGCCTAACCCGCTGGTCCGGGCCCCTCTGGCGAGAGCTTCGGCACTCTTGCGATGTCGGACCTTATTCCGACAACATGTGCCGATTGGGGACCCGTCTGTGGACTTTTCCTTCATGTCTGTAGT
The DNA here is from genome assembly GCF_016919405.1 of Ensifer sp. PDNC004. NCBI lineage: Bacteria > Pseudomonadati > Pseudomonadota > Alphaproteobacteria > Hyphomicrobiales > Rhizobiaceae > Ensifer > Ensifer sp. PDNC004. The sequence continues at coordinate 1,043,083 of NZ_CP070352.1, read as the reverse complement.
GTGGCTGGGAACGCCACTGTGGCTATGGGCGAGCTTTTTCGCCCTCGTGATCGCTATCCTGTCGTTCGACCTTGGTATTCTCCATAAGGAGAACAAGGAGATCAACGTTGCCGAAAGCGTCAAGCTTTCCGCCTTCTATATCGCCCTCGGCCTGAGCTTCGGCGGCTTCGTCTGGTGGTATCTGGGTGCCGAGTCCGGCCTTGCCTATATGACCGGCTTCGTCGTCGAGAAGACGCTTGCGCTCGACAACGTCTTCGTCATCGCCCTCATCTTCTCCTTCTTCGCCGTCCCGCGCATCTACCAGCACCGCGTGCTCTTCTGGGGTATCCTCGGCGTCATCGTGCTGCGCGCGATCATGATCGGCGTCGGCGCGACGCTCGTGGCTCAGTTCTCCTGGGTTCTCTACATCTTCGCTGCCTTCCTCGTCTTTACCGGCATCAAGATGTTGGTGATGAAGGAGGCCGAGCCCAACGTTTCGGACAACGCGCTCGTGCGCTTCATGCGCAGCCGTTTCAACGTCACCGAAGAGCATCACGGCGAACGCTTCTTCGTGAAGCTCGTGAACCCGAAGACCGGCAAGATGACCTGGTTCATCACGCCCCTCTTCATGGCCCTGGTCATGGTCGAGGTGGCTGACGTGATCTTCGCCGTCGACTCGGTTCCCGCGATCTTCGCGATCACCACGGACCCGTTCATCGTCTACACGTCGAACATCTTCGCAATCCTCGGCCTTCGCGCTCTCTACTTCGCGCTTGCTGCCATGATCCATCGCTTCCGCTACCTGAAGCCGGCGCTGGCGGTCGTCCTGATCTTCATCGGTTCGAAGATCTTCGTGGCCGATCTCCTGGGGCTCGAGAAGTTCCCGGCGGCTCTGTCGCTCGGCGTCACCTTCGCGATCATCGCTTCGGGCGTTGTCTGGAGCCTGATAAAGACCAAGGATGAGCAACTGCCGGCATAACGCCCGAGCTCATCCGACCGTGACAAGAAACGCGGCGGCCTTCGAGAGGAGGCCGCCGCGATCGTTTTGCCCTTGCCGGGATCGCTCTTACTTTGCCCCCAAGGGCGCTGTGGAGTGGCCGTCGCCCGGACGGCTCTGGGTCCGGGCCGTCCGGGCAAGGTATCATCCGATGATCGCCTTCGGTTCGAGGAAGGCGTCGAGGCCGAACGATCCGAATTCGCGCCCGATGCCCGAGTGCTTGAAACCACCGAAGGGCGCCTGTGTGCCGGCCGGAGCTTCATTGATGACGACGCGGCCTGTCTCCAACCGACGGGCGACACCGCGCATCCGTTCGGCATCGGTTCCAAGGACATAGGACTGCAGCCCGTATTCGCTATCATTGGCAATGGCGATCGCTTCTGCTTCCGTGTCGTAGGAAAGAACGCTGAGCACCGGGCCGAAGACTTCTTCGCGCGCAATCCGCATGTCATTGGCCACGTTGGAAAAGACGGTCGGGCGAACGAACCAGCCCCGGTCCAAGCCATCCGGTCGACCTTCGCCGCCGACCAGAAGCGTTGCGCCTTCCTCCTGCCCGAGACGGATGTAAGACTGAACGCGTTCCCAATGGCGAGCGCTCACCATCGGGCCGATATCGGAAGCCGGATCGCTCGAAGGGCCGGTGCGCAACGCGGAAACGGCTTGCGCAAGGCGCGACATCACTTCCGCATGGCTCTGCCTTGAGACGAGCAGCCGGGTTCCGGCGATGCAGGCCTGTCCGCTGTTGCGGAAGGCAGATGCCAGAATATGCGGGATCGCGCGGTCGAGATCCGCGTCATCCAGCAGGATCTGAGGGCCTTTGCCGCCGAGTTCGAGCGTCACGCGCTTGAAGCTTTCCGCCGCACTGCGCAGGATCTCCCGACCGGTCGTCGTCGAGCCGGTGAAGGTCACCTTGGCGATGTCCGGATGCCGGCTGAGTTCCGCGCCAACCAAATGGCCGTAGCCGTTGACGACGTTGAGGACGCCATCGGGTAGTCCCGCTTCGTGCAAGGCTTCGAGGAGGATCTGGGTCTGGATGGCGCTCATTTCCGACGGCTTGATCACGATGGTCGTGCCGGCGGCGATCGCGGTTGCAAGCTTGGTGCAGATGAAGCCGATATTGCTGTTCCAGGGCGTGATTGCCGCAGCCACGCCAACCGGTTCCATCACCACCTCCGCATTACCGACGCGTCGGGTGAAGGCGTAGTCGGCCACGGTCTTTGCCGCGACGTCGAACACGTTTGCCGCGTGCGGCACGGAGAAGGCGAGGAAGGACTGCGGCGCGCCGTACTCGGTGGCCATGGCCGCGCGAAGGGTATCGGCGCTGGCAGCGACGGCCTGCCTCAACGCATGCAGCATGGCGATCCGTTCGGCCGGTGTCGTTCGTCGCATGGCAGGGAAAGCACGTTTCGCGGCAGCAATCGCCGCGCGTGCATCCTGCGCGTCGCCCAGCCGAACCTCGCCGATCTTTTCCTCCGTGGCGGGATTGAAAAGCGCGAAGCGCTCGTCGCCGTGAGGCGCAACGAAAGCGCCATCGACATACATCTGCTCAATGATCTTCATCGTCCGATTTCCTGTTGCGATGACAGGGATATGCATCCGAACGATCGTCAGGATAAGATTATCAATCGAAGACACTCTGATGAGTTAGATAGTGCAATGAAGGCGAGCTTGCCCGAACTGGAGGCCGTGGCGGCGATCGCGCGGCTCGGCGGCTTTCGGGCCGCTGCCCGGGAACTCGGGGTTTCGTCCTCGTCGTTGAGCCATGCCGTCCTGGCCCTGGAGGCGCGGCTCAACGTGCGCCTGTTCAACCGCACGACGCGATCGGTGGCGCTGACGACGGCCGGCGAGGCTTTCGTTGCCGAGATCCTGCCGGCGCTTGCCGCCATCGACAACGCGGTCGAGCGGGCGACGGAATCCCAGGCGCGGCCGAGCGGAATGCTGCGGCTCAACACGTCGCCGGGAGCGGCGAAGATGGTTCTGCGGCCGCTGCTGATCGAGTATCTGCGGCGCTACCCGGACATGGCGCTGGAGGTTGCGACCGACAATGCGCTGGTGGATATCGTGGCACTCGGTTTCGATGCCGGGTTTCGCCTCGCCGAAGCGGTTCCGCCAGATATGATCGCCGTTCCGGTGGCGCCTCAGTCACGCATGATCGTCGTGGGGTCGCCGGAGTATTTTCGTGAAAGAACGGTGCCGCTGCGGCCGGGCGATCTGATGCAACATGCCTGCATCCGGGCGCGCATGGCGAGCGGCAGGATCTACCACTGGGAGTTTTCCCGGCGTGGAGAAAGCACCGAAATCGATGTGCCGGGACCGCTCACTCTCGACGACAGCGAGCTCATGCTTCAGGCGGCCCTTTGCGGGGTGGGATTGGCCTATCTCTCCGATCACCACGTGCGCGACCACGTCAAGGCCGGGCGCCTGCTTCCGGTGCTGGAGGAGTGGACGCCGCCATATGACGGACTCTGCCTCTATTTTCCTGGCCGCCGACACGTGCCGGCGAAACTGCGTGCCTTGATCGATCTGGTTCGGGAGCTTCGCTCCGGGAACGCCCGCTCCCCCGAAGCGCACGCTCTCTCCACGCCTTCGTGCGTGCCTTGAAATTTTAACATGAGTATTACAGACAAGTTTATTTCTGCGTGCTAAGAGACACCGCGCTCGGTCGGTCCCTGGCCATCGATCGCCTGCCGGCAGGGGTGCGCACGGCGCGCCAAATCGAAATTATTTGATCGGATCAGACACAGTGGTCGACACGGACACGCGCCATCAGGTCTATTTCGCCAACCGCACTGCCCTGGTCGCCTATGCCACGCGGATCGTCGGATCGCGGGAAACGGCCGAAGATATCGTGCAGGAGGCCTTCATCCGATTCGCGCCGGCAAATACCGGCAGTCCGCCCTCGGCGGGGCCGTCCGGCCTGTCGCTCGCGTATCTCTACAAGATCGTCCGCAACCTGTCCCTCGACCTCCTGAAACGACGCAAGATCGAAGCGCGGGAGGAGCAGAGCGAGCCGCCGTTCTGGTCCATGCCGATCGAGGTGCCGACGCCCGAAGACATCATCCTCGTCAGCGATGAAATAAGACGCATCTCCGGTATTCTCGAAGACCTACCCGAGGACGTGCGGGTTGCACTCGAGATGCACCGTTTCGGCGGCTATACCCTGGAAGAGATCGCAGCCCACCTCGACATCTCCGTCGCGACGGCACACCGCCACGTGCGCTCCGCCATGATGCGGGTTGCGACAACGCTTGCCGGCGGCGCCTCCTAGAATTTCAGGGGTCCCCGTGTGAAAAAAATTCCGGTGCTGATCGTCTTTAAGACAGTGCGAAGGAACCACGGAAGCGTCCCGCTTCCCGGTGACGCCGCTTGACGGGGTAGGGGGCTACAGAAACAAGGTGCTAGGGCGTCGATCATCCAAGCGGCAGGCAAGGCTTTGACCAAGGACAACCACATATCGGAGGCTCTGCTCGAGGAGGCCATGGACTGGTTCCTCGAGTTGAAGGCGCGCCCGAACTGTCGCGAGACGGAGGCCGGGTTCCGTGCGTGGCTGGGCCAGTCGGATCTGCATGCCCAGGCCTGGGAGACGGCTTTGCGGACCTGGCAGCTGCTCGGCGAGGTGCCGCCGGTGAACGAGCATCTTTGGCGCGGGGCAAGACCGTCCGTTGCCGTCGAAACAACGATCCGCCAACGCCGCCGGATGGGGACGAGCGGCTTGGCCGCCGGCGTGGCGCTGGCGCTTGCTGCCTGCCTCGCGCTTTTCGTCTCCGTGCCGTCGCTTTTCGTGTGGTGGCAGGCCGATCATGTGACCGAGACGGCGCAAAACAGGACGGTTACGCTCGTGGACGGGACGATCATCGAAATGGGCGGCGGCAGCGCCATCGCCACCGACATCGGCGCCGGGACCCGCCATGTCAGGCTCCTGAAGGGCGAAGCCTTTTTCAACGTGGCCCGCGATCCCTCGCGTCCTTTCGTCGTCGAGGCGGGGGGCGTCGAGGTGTCCGTGCTCGGGACCGCGTTCGATGTGCAGCTGGCGAGCACCGAGACGACCGTCGAGTTGGCGCACGGCACGGTCGCCGTCTCCTACAGCGCCAACGCGCACAGGCAGAACTTCGAACTGGCGCCGGGAGAAATGGCGACGGTGAGCCATGCGACCGGCGCGGTCGTGCGGAGTGCGATCGCGGAAGACGAGATCGGCGCCTGGCGAAGCGGCAGGATGTTCGTCAATGATGTGACGGTCGCTGCAGCCGCCGAGCGGCTGCAGCGCTACCATTCCGCCTGGATCTCCATTCCGCAGCCCGATCTCGCGGCGCGGCGCGTGACCGGCGTCTACGACCTAAAGGATCCGGATCGTGCGCTCCAGGCGCTGGTGCAGCCCTTCGGCGGCAAAGTGCGCGAAGTGACCCGCTATGGCCGCATCCTGACGCGGTTTTAATTGGAGTAAAAAAATCAGGAAAAAATCGCGCGCCGGTGAAAAAAAATCCGGGGCCGGTCGTCTTTGGTTGGAAACGCGCGCCCGCAAGGCCGCGTGGAATGCCGAGACGGGGGTAAGATGCGTTCGCCGAAATGCCGCAAGGGACATCTGAAATTCGATACGGGACGTCGCCGTGAAAGACGGCGCCTGCTGACGACGACGGCGATCGCCGCGTTTTCCTCCCTCGCGCTGATGCCCGTTTCCACGGTCTCCGCCCAGCAGACCGCGTCGCGCGTCAGCAATGCCCGCAGCTTCGACATCCCGTCGCAGCCGCTTTCCACCGCGCTCAACGCCTTCGGGCGACAGTCCGGCCTGCAGGTGACCCTGGCGGCTTCAACATCGCAGGGGCTTCGCTCGGCCAAGGTCAGCGGAACGATGACGGCGGACCAGGCGCTTGCCCGGCTTTTGTCCGGCACAGGCATTTCCTACAGGATATCGGGCGGGACCGCGCTGGTCGGTTCGGCCGTTTCGGCGGGTGGCAGCGCTGCTGTCGCTGCGGACGGCGCAACGGTGCTCGATCCGATTTCGGCCTTCGGCGCCGGGCCGCTCGGCGCTGGCGAGATCGTCATCTCGTCGGAAGACCTGAAGCGCAAGAACCCCGCCAACATTGCCGACGTGTTTTCCGGCGAGCCCGGCATTTCGGTCGGCAGTTCGCTGCCGATGTCGCAGAAGGTCTATGTCCATGGCATCGAGGAAACCAGCCTCGCGGTGACGATGGACGGCGGCCGGCAGAACAACAAGGTCTTTCATCACAACGGCACGAACCTGATTGATCCGGGCCTGCTCAAGGCCGTCAACGTCGATGCCGGCGTCGCGCCGGCCGATGCCGGTCCGGGGGCGCTCGCCGGCGCGATTTCCTATGAAACGATCGATGCGCGCGATCTGCTGGACGGCGACGGCTTTGGCGGCTCCGTCACGTCCAGCTACAATTTCAACAGCAACACGGTGACAACCGGGCTCTCGGCCTACGGCATGCGAGACGGATTGGAGTTCCTCGGGTACTTCAACTTCGGAACCGGCAACGATTTCACCGCCGGCAACGGCCAGGAAGTGCAGGGAACCTCCACCGACCTCTTGAGCGGGCTTGGAAAACTCGCCTACGAGTTCGACAGCGGCGACCGCTTCGAGATCAGCCACGACAGCATACGCGACGATGCACCGCGACCGTTCCGCGCCAATATGGGATCGACGACGGGCAGCAAGCCCTGGGAGCCACGCATCCGCGACTACACGCTCGAACGGGGCAACACGGTGTTCACCTATACCGACAGCACGCCCGAGGGCTGGTGGGATCCGACATTGCTGCTCGCCTACAGCAAGACCGAAGTCGAGGTGCCTGTTTATCCGAAGCCGACGCCGGGCATTCCTGTGAGCTACCAGGGTGTCGGCGCGTCGGACAGCTTCAACGGCAAGTTCGAGAACAAGTTCTCCTTCGATATCGGCAACGTCGTCGCCGGCATCGATTTCTACGATGACGAGGCAAAGCTCAGGGATCTCTTCGATCCGGGCTCGGAGAAGGCGCGCAATGTCGGTCTCTATGCCCAGGCGCGGCTGGAGCCCTTCGAGCGCACACGCCTCTCCTTCGGTGCGCGCGGCGACAATCAGCGCTTTACCGGCACCACCGGCCAGACGTGGAACAACTCCGGTTTCAGCGGAAACGTCTCGGGCGAATACGACCTCGTCGAAGACCTGTTGACGGCCAAAGCCGGCTACTCGCATGTGTGGGCCGGAATTCCGCTCGCCGAGAATTTCATCATCAATCCCAACTGGGATTATGGCAACGGCCCGAAGCCGGTGACGGCAGACAACTACATCCTCGGGCTGGAGGCAAACTACAACGGCTTTACCGTGGAAGGCAGCGTTTTCCAGACAGATCTCGACGACGCCCGCACGCCACGGTTTGCCGTTGCGCGCGGGATCGAGGCCCATGACGTCCGCTCACGCGGGTTCGAGATCGGCGGCGGCTACAACTGGGGCGACGGCTATTTCAAGGTGAAATACGCCAATATCGACGTCGAGATCGATGGCAAGCCGGCCGATTCCGACCTCGGCACCTATCTCGCCACCCCCGCCGGGCAGATCATCACCCTGCAGGCGGTGCACACATTGACGGATTGGGGCGTCACCTTTGGCGCCGATGCCGAAATCGCGCTCGACTACGACGACGTGGCCGCCGGCTCCAAGCCCCTTCAAGGTTACGAGGTCTTCAACGCTTTCGTCGAATATGTGCCGCCGCAGCGGCCAAACCTGACGCTGCGCGCCGAACTCAAGAACATCTTCGACGAAACCTATTCGGACCGCGCGACCTACGGTCAGGAATTCGGTCAAGTCACGCCGCTCTACGAGCCCGGACGTTCCTTTATCCTGACCGCCAGAGCGACCTTCTAGGTCGGCGGTCCCGACTGCGGCTGACGGATCCTCCCGGCGGCAGCCGCCCAAGACGCTCAGGCGGTCAGTCCCGGCCGCCAGAGCAGCGAAAGCCGAAAGACAGGAAGTTCCAGATGCAAGAAGCGACCACCCATTTTGCGACGGAAGACGGCCAGAAGTACCTGACGCAACTCTGCAAGCATTTCGCCCACAAGATCGACGTCGAACAGGCGGGCGATCGCGCCGAGCTCCGGTTCTACTGCGGCACCGGCTATCTCCACGCGACCGCCGATGGCCTCAGCATTCGCGCCCGCTCGCCCGACGATGCCGAACTCGCCGACACGAAATCGGTGATCGAAAGCCATCTTCTGCGCTTTGCATTCCGGGAAGAGCCCGGTCCGCTTGCCTGGCAAGCCGGCGGCTAAGCGGCCCGCTTCAAAACAGTTCGGATCAGAAAATTCAATGTGTTGGTCGAAAGCGCCCAACGCAATTGCGCGGCTATGCGTGTCGCGTGCCGAGGATCAGGATGCAATCGTCTAGGCAAATCGCAGAAATAGCCACCTTTCAAAGCTTCGCAAACTGCTACCTGCGCGAAGTCAATCCGGGCATCCGGGCCATGCATCGCGCCCCAGGCCGCGCCGTCGACTGCGTGGAATGGTCTCTTCCCAGGCAGCAGATGATCCTGCGCGCCGAGGTGACGTCGCCGTCGCTCTGCGGCCCCCACCATTTCGGCCGGGTATGGGGCAGAGGCGTGTCCGACGCCACCTGGCGCCAGATCGAACTGATTTCGGCGCTCCATATCCTGGTGCACGAGTGCTACCGCCAGGTCGACGAGGCCCAGGCGGACGCCCTGCGCGGCTTCGAACTCGAACTGCTGATGCGCGTGCTCGAAAGCTACCAGCAGACCGCACTCTATATCGACAGGGCCGCGCCGGAACCGGCGGACGGCGGACATTTCATCGAAGCGGAGCAGTCGCTCGTTTTCGGCCATTGGCAGCACCCGACACCGAAGAGCCGCCAGGGCATGACCTATTGGCAGCAGGAGAGCTACGCGCCGGAACTGCGCGGCCAGTTCAAGCTGCACTACTTCGCGGCAAAACGCGGCGATATCAGGCACGATTGCGCGCGCGCGGTTGCAGCGCCCGAGATCGTGCGGTCGCTGGTCGGACCGGATACTGACGGCTTCGCGATCGGCGACGACGAATATCTGCTGCCGATGCATCCGCTCCAGGCCGAAGCGCTGCTGCTTGATCCCGATATCAGCGGCTTGTTGGGGGAGGGGCGGCTGCGGCATCTCGGTCCCGCCGGTCCGGCCTTCACCGCGACCTCGTCGGTGCGCACGGTCTACGGCGCCGATGCCGACTGGATGCTCAAGTTCTCCCTGCCCGTGCGCATCACCAACTCCGTGCGGCTGAACCGTCGCCAGGAACTCGAAGCGGGCGTCGCAATGGCAAAGCTGATCGACCGGATCGGTTTTGCCGAGCGCTCGCGAAACTTCCGCATCATTCAGGACCCCGCTTACATCACGCTCGACGTGCCGGGACGCGGCGAGAGCGGCTTTGAAGTCATCCTGCGGGAGAACCCGTTTTTCGGGAGCGGCGGGCGGGGCGTCGTCACCGTCGCGGCCCTGACCGCCGATCCGCTACCCGGCGCGCCATCCCGGCTGGCAAGGCTGGTTGAGAGGGCTGCTCTGCGCGCCGGCGAAAACCTGGCGGATGCGGCGCTTGCCTGGTTTCGCCGCTATCTCGACTGCGCCGTCGAACCGCTGCTCCGTCTCTATGACGACTACGGGATAGCGCTTGAAGCCCACCAGCAAAACAGCCTGTTGGACGTTGGCACCGGCTATCCGTCCGTCAGCTACTACCGCGACAATCAGGGCTTCTATCTCTCGGAGCGGTATCGCAGCCTGATTGCCGGGCATGTGCCCGAGACTGAAAGGATCGCGTCCCTCTATTTTGCCGAGAGCGAGATCCGGGATCGCTTCGCCTATTACCTGATCGTCAATCAGGTCTTCTCGGTGATCAGCCGCATGGGCCATGACGGGCTCTGCGACGAGAGCCTGCTCCTGCGCGAATTGCGCGCGCATATCGAGCGCTATGCCACCCGGATGAGTGGCGCCGGTCGCGACTTCGCCCGTCACGTGCTCGATCTGCCGACGATCGTCTCCAAGGCTAACCTGACGACGCGCCTCTACGACGTCGACGAACTGCAATCCAGCAACGCGCCGTCCCTTTATCGCCCTGTGCCGAACCCGCTCCGGGCGCCGGCCGTTCTGACTGCGCCGAGGACCGACCATGCCATTGCCTCTTGATCTCAAGGGCCGCCCGGACGAGCGGGTGCTCCGCCAGCTCGTTGCCGCGCTGCTGTTCGAAGGCATCGTTGAGGCCAGCGAGCACACGGACGGGGATATCACCACCTTCCACTGGTCGCTCGGTGGTCGGCAGTTCCGCTGCTGCGGCGCCATCGGTCCCTTTGGCCGGCTGCGGCTGGCTGCCGGATCGGTAGAAATGCGCGATGACGCCGACGGCTGGGTCGTGCCGCCGCTGGCGCAGTTGGTATCCGTCCTGCCGGGCAGCGGACCGACACGCGGAAAGCTGCTCAACGAACTGACGCAGACGATTGCCTTCAGCGCCTGGAACGAGCGTCAGGTACCGACGCGGCTGCGCCGCGCCTTGTCATTTGCCGAGTTGGAGGGAGCGCTGGACGAGGGCCATCCCTACCACCCCTGCTATAAGGCACGTACCGGCTTTTCCGTCGCCGACCATGCAGCCTATGGACCCGAAATGGGGGGCGCGTTCCAGCTCGTCTGGTTGCTGGTGGCGCGCAAGCATCTTCGCTGCGCGATCCCTGGTGATGAGGATGCCTTCTGGGAAACGGAACTGGGCGAGGAAACCTGGTCCGAACTCCGGGCGAAGCGGCACGAGTGCGATGTTTCGCCTGACCTGTTCGGCCTTCTGCCGCTGCATCCCTGGCAGTGGCGCGAACTCAGCGAGACTGAGCTTTCGGGCTGGATCACCGCGGGTGAAGCCTTTTGCCTTGGTCCGGCGGGTGACCGGTACACGGCGACGCAGTCAGTTCGTTCCCTGTTGAACCAGGATCGGCCGCTGGCCGCGAGCATCAAGCTGCCGCTCAACATGGTCAACACCTCGTCGCGCCGCATCCTTGAGGCGCATTCGGTGTGCACGGCGCCGGTGATCTCGCGCTGGATCGCCGGGATGGTTGCCCGAGATCCGGCCTTTCGCGACCGCTATCCGCTCACCGTCCTGCAGGAATATGCCGGCATCATCGCCGACAGCGACGGCCCTTTGGCCGGACAGGTCGCAGCCATCTGGCGCGAGAGTGCGGAAGCGACGCTTGGCTCAGGCGAGGCCGTCATTCCCTTCAACGCGCTGATGATGGTCGAAGCGGACGGGCGTGCCTTCGCCGACGACTGGATCCAGCGCTTCGGTCTGATGCCCTGGATCAACCGCCTGATTGAAGTCGCCGTCCTACCCGTCTGGCACCTCCTGGTGCACCATGGGCTGGCGGTTGAAGCGCATGGGCAGAACATGCTTCTGGTCCATCGCGATGGCTGGCCGGTGCGGCTGATCCTTCGTGATTTTCACGAGAGCATCGAGTTTTCGCCGGGCTTCCTGCGCGCGCCGGAAAAGGCGCCGGATTTCCTGTCGCTCCATCCAGCTTACCGGGAGGCGGAGCCTGACCAGTTCTATTGGACGGACAACCTGGATTCGCTGCGCGAATTGGTGATGGACACGCTGTTCGTCTACAATCTGAGTGAGATCTCCCACCTTCTCGACCACTGCTACGACCTGCCGGAAACGCTCTTCTGGCAGCGCGTCCAGACCGTGCTTGCCGCCTACGAGGCGGAGCACGGCGCGACGGAGCGGCTGGCGCAGCTTGCCTGCGACCTTCCCCGCATCCTGACCGAATCCCTGATGACGAGGAAGCTGCTCGCGCTCAAGCCGGAATACCACCACGAGGTGGCGAACGCCTTGGCCGCAAGAACGCTCCAACGAAGGAGAAAGCCATGATCCGTATCGACGACAGGCTCTATGACGAGGCCTATTTCAGCACCAGATCGGCAGAGCTCGCAGCCGAGATCGGCCTGAGCGCGCAAGACACCGGCCGCTACGCCGTCTGCTTCTCGGAAACGGCCGATTGGCTGGCGCTGTTCTTTGCCATCCGCAAGGCAGGGGCGAGCGTGCTGCCGATCCATCCGGGCACACCCTATCCGGCCGCGCGCAAGCTCGCGATCGGTGCTAGCTGCGACCGGCTGTTCTACAACAGCCTGACGGCCGACGTTCTCGAACCATCCGGCCAGCTTTCGCCTGAAGGCACGCTGTTGCAGATGAGCTCCGGCACGACTGGCGCGCCGAAATGCGTGGCGCGCAGGTGGGCCGAAATCGATGCCGAGATCGAAAGCTATGTCGGCACCTTCCGCGAGCCGGAGGACATGACGCCGGTCATCGCCTGCCCGGCCACCCATTCCTACGGGCTGATCTGCGGTATCCTGGTGGCACTGAAGCGCGGGCAGACACCCGTCATCGTCAATACCGCGAACCCGAAATATCTCCTGAAGGTGCTGCGCGAGACCGAACGGCCGCTGCTCTACTCCTCGCCGGCGATCCTGCATACGCTAGCGCGGCTGATGCCCGCGGGCGAGCAGATCCACGCGACGATGACCTCGGGCACGCTGCTGCCCGAGCCGTGGTTTGCCGATATCCGCGCCAAGAGCCGTTTCATGTTCCAGCAATATGGCTGCTCGGAATCCGGCTGCATCGCCATCAATCCCGATGTGACGTCTGCCGGCGACATGGGCTTCGTCCTGCCGCATCTGATCGCCGCCACCGGCGACAGCGCCGAGGATACGGGCGAGATCGTCGTCAGCAACGGCGACGGCGCGCCGATCCACACGCGCGACCTCGGCTACCGCCGCGCCGACGGCATGCTCATCTTCGTTTCCCGCCTGGACGACATGATCAACGTCTCCGGCCTCAACGTCTATCCGAAGGACGTGGAGGATGCGGTCATGGCGATGCCGGAGGTTACCGATGCGGTGGCCTTCCGCAAGGCCGACCGTTTTGCCGGGGAGCGTGTCGCGTTGCTCTTCAGCGCCGAGGCGCCGGTGGCGCCGCAAGCCGTGCGCGAATGGTGCAGCCGCCACCTCGCATCTCACCAGTTGCCGATGGAAATCCTGCAGATCGACGCGGTTCCGCGCCAGGCGAACGGCAAGATCAGCCGCCGCGACGTCGCGGCCCGTCATCTGGCAGGCGAATTCAACAAACCGATTGCGGGAGCCGCATCATGACCGAAAGCGAAGTTCTGGTGGCGGTCGAGGCCGTCCTGACCGACAAGATGGCGCATGGGCATATGGACGGCTTCGGCCTCGACGCCCGCCTCAACGAAGATCTTTATCTCGACTCCGTCCTGATCCTCGAAATCTTCCTCAATCTCGAGCTCGAATACGGGCTGTCGGTGCCGGAAGAGGCGATCGCGAAACAGGAGATCGAAACGGTCGCCGATCTCGTCGCGCTCTATGTGCCCAAGCCCACCGCGACCATCGTGCCGGCCTTTCCGCTCACCGGCGGGACGACCGACGAAGGCGTGCACGGCGAGGCCTATTACGACATCAAGGTCCATTGCTTTGTCAGCTGCGTTTCGGATGGCCTGAAGCGAAACGGGCTGGACCAGCGGCCATTCTATTTCGGCGTCTGGGACGCGAAATTCGCGGTCAGCGAGCGTTTCGAGCTTCTCTATCATGCACCCGACATCACCCAGGAATTTTTCCGCGGCTGGTTCGAGCGGCTTTACGGCGTCTCCGTCGTCGAGTGGTACGACCCGCAGCGCACCAAGCTCGACAACCTCGCGGTGCTCCTCGGGCTGTTGAAGCAGCGCGGCGAGACCGGCTCGGTCATGGTCATGCTCGACATGTTCCACCTGCCGGAACGCGAGAACAAGTTCAACCAGAACCCCTTCCCGCACTATCTGATGCTGCAGGAGACGGCCGATCCCGACACATGGTTCGTGCACGATCCCGACTATCGCTGGGAGGGCGAGATCGCCCGCGAGAAGGTCATTCACGCCATCATGCAGCCGACCGTCGGTGGCGGTTATGTCTTCGACAATGCCGAGGCACGCGCGCCGTTTGCCGAAGATCTGAAAGCCTATTTCGAGGCCTGCTTCGTCCGGGAACGCAATCCGTTCGTCGATGCCGTCAGAGCGATCGTTGCCGCGCATCTCGATGGCACGAACGGGGTGATGCTTACAGATCTCGGCGCGGCGGTGCGTGAGCTGCCGGTCATCACCATCCGAAAATATGCCTATGAGCACGGTTTCGCCTTCTACTGGCGGGCGCTGAAGCTGCCGTCGGGCGAGTTCGAAGGGTGGTGCGAGGAAATCGAGGCGCTGGTCCAGGCGCTGAAGACCCTGCACTACGCCTGCATGAAGCTGGCCCAGACCGGCGACCGCGCTCTGGCCGCGCCGGTCTTCGAGCGCCTCGACGAGGCGGACCGGCTCGAAACGAGACTGAAAACCAAGCTCGCCGAAGTCTTCGAACGCTGGTGCGACCTTGCCATCCCCGCGGAAAGCCACACCCCCTTGAAGAGAGTTGCGCGATGAGAGTTTCGCTTTGCACCATCACCTTCCGGCATCACCTCATATCGCTGGACGAGATCGCCGCCTGGGCCGAAGCCAATGATTTCCAGGGCATCGAACTCTGGGGTGCGCATGCGCGAAATCTCGCGCCGCGCCCGGACCGTAATGCGGAATGGCTGGATGGCTATGGCCTCTCGGTGCCGATGATCAGCGACTACCTGCCGCTCGACGGCGACGCCGAAACGCTGCGCACCAAGACGGTCGAGCTTTGCCGGCTGGCGCGCCGGTGGCGGACGCGCAAGATCCGGACCTTTGCCGGCAATCGCGGCAGCGCCGAGGTCAGCGCCGACGAGCGGCAGCGGATCGTTTCGCGGCTGAAGGACATCTGCGCGATCACCGCGGGCTACGGCATCCAGCTGCTTGCCGAGACCCATCCGAAAACGCTGGCCGACACGGCGGCCTCGACCGTGCGGTTGATCGAGGAGGTCGGCCACCCCGCCTTTGCGATCAACTTCGATACGCTGCATGTGTGGGAGGGCGGCGACGATCCGGTCGCGGTGCACCGGTCGATGAAGCCGCATATCCGGCACTATCACCTGAAGAACATTGTCGACCGCACCGACCTGACCGTGTTCGAGCCCGCCAATGTCTATGCCGCCGCCGGCAGCCGGCGGGGCATGACGCCGCTGTTTGAGGGCACCGTCGACTACGACCGCTTCCTCTCAGAAATCACAGGCGACCCGCAGGCCGATGCGTCGCTGGAATGGTTCGGAAACGATTGCTTCGAGACCCTGCGTGGAGACCGCCAGCAGATCAACCACATGGTCGAAGCGCGCGCGCCTGCCCGCAGAACGGCGGGCTTCTGACGCGGTGATCGACATCGCCCGGCGGCTTGGCCCTTGGCCGGCCGCTACACCGTAGGAAGTCTGTAGATTTCCGTAAGCTCCGTCCGTCCGGCAAGGCAATGCTTGCCGAGCGGGATGAGATCGGAGCGATCCTCGGCCACCAGGTCGAAGGTCTCTCCACTCAGCAGCATCACCACCTCCTCGCCGGGCGCGACCGCCTTGCCGAGCTGCTCCAGCCGGTTGCAGGCATTCACGGTGTCGCCGACGATCGTGTAGGCCGAGCGTCCGGTCATTCCGATATTGCCGGCAACGACGGGGCCGGAATGGATGCCGATGCGCAGGCGGAGTGGTGGCAGGCCCTGTCGTTGTCGCTCCGCATTGTCCTTGGCGATCGCCCGGGCAATGCCGCGCGCCGCGCGGACGGCGCGATCGGCGTGGTCCTTTTGCGCATCGGGCGCGCCCCAGAAGGCCATGACGCAATCGCCGATGAACTTGTCGATGGTTCCGCCTTCGCTCTCGATGCAGTGGCCGAGCAGGTCGAAGTGGCTGTTCAAGAGCGCGGCGACGTCGCCGGCGCTGGTCTTCTCGGCGGTGGCGGTGAAGTCGACCACGTCGGTGAACATGATGGTGACGACGCGTTGGGTCGAGGCCAGGTCTTCGCTGCCGATCAGGTGGCGCACGAGTTTCTTCGGCACGTAGGTCTCGAGCCAGCGAAGGCCAGTCAGCATCGTGTTGTAGGCCTTGGCCTGTTCGTTGAGCTCGGTGAACAGGCTGCCGGGAAGCGGACGGAGCGCCGCAAAATCGAGCATGCCGACGGCACGGACCTCACGGGCCATGCTGGTGACGGGACGAACGATCAGCCGCCCGACAATCCACGCGATGACGATCGCGACGAACAGGACGGCGAGACCGGCAAGACCGGCCCGCAGCAGATCCCAGACCGGCTTCTCCACCGATTCGATCGGAACCTCGACGCCGATGATGAGCGGGGCCGATGCGTAGCCGCGGATTTCGCGCGTCAGGATGACCCGCCCGTCATCTCTTCCAAGCTTGACCGCCCGCACCTCCATGTCGGTGTCGTCGAAAGTCTCGGGTGGTCCTTTCCACAGTTCGGCGAGATAGGGATCGCCCAGTTCGTCAAGCGTCGGCAACCGGTGTTCTGCCGACAGCAGCGGATGGCCCGCGGCCATCAGCGGATGGGCCAGCACCTGGTCGCGGCCGTAGAGAACGAAGGGCGTCGTCCCGGGGTTCGAGAGCGCTATCTGGCGCAGGAAATCGGACATGGCATCGACCGTGATGGTCGCTCGGAACATGCCGGCAAATTCGTCCCCGAGGTTCGCCGGCTGCTGTAGGTTCGCGACCGAGGTGCGGATCGCCGGATCGGGCACGAAGTAGACAGGCCCCCAGTGGGGCGTGCCGCTGCGTCGCGCTTCCTCGATCTCCGAACGCTCGTTATCGCTCGTCACCTTGTCGGCGAAGGAAAAGACACCCTTGGGCCCCTGCGTCACGCCGAGGATCTCGCCGTTTGGCCGGACAAAGGAGAGCACGCGAACCTGCGGCGTTGCCGCCAGGGCACCGGTCATCACACGTTCGAGTTCGAGCGTATCCGTTGGATCGAGACGACCTGCGCCGACCTCCCGTGCCAGAAATGCGAGCTGGTCCTCCACGGGTGAAAAGCGGCTGCCGATTTGCGTCTGCACCGCCTCCAGCCCGAGATGCGCCGATTGCACCAGCAGATCACGCGTCGTTCCGGCCGACATGAACCAGACGACTGACAGGATGACGGCCGCGGTCAAGGCGACCAGTGCTGCCATCACGATCGCCAGCGTGCGCGACAGACGAATGGTTCGGGTCCGTTTTTCGGCGTCAGCCGGCTTGGTGATCTGCACGCGCATGCCTCATGTTGCAGCAGGGGCTCGCAATTCGCGTCGCTCTGCAGGAAGTGCACCGTCTTCTAGCTGTTTTGGGCTTTTTTCCAAGCGCGTGCCGACCTTTCCGGCCCTGCGTCAATCTGCCTTTTGCAGCCGTTTGCTGATCGGCGCGAACTCGGGCGTCGCCTTGCGTGGCGTCGTGTCGCGCTCGTTGGCCTCCATCTGCTGCCAGTATTTCCATCCGACCTTCTTCGATCCCAGTTCGTAATCCATGCCGTCCCAGGCATCCTCGCGGAAGCTGTAGAAGGCCCAATGCAGATCCTCCTTGTCGAAAGCTGTCAGCACATCTTCAAGATAGGCCTTGCAACCGGACCAGAGGCGCATGCAGCCGAACTCGCCCGCAACCAGGCGATTGAGCGGCACGCCCTTGTCTTTTGCCCATCGCACCGGCTCTGCCAGATAGGCTTCGACGCGCGCCTTGTCCCACGTCTCTTCACTATCGCCGAAAGGCACCTTGCCGGGATAGGCATAGGGTGTGTCGCGCTTCATGTTGGGCGCGCTTGTCGCGGCATAGGGTTCGTACATGTGGAAGCTGTAGAGCACCTTCTGGTCGGTGAGCGCGGCTGGCCAATAGGAAAAGGCGTCGGCGGCCGCATACCAGCCGGCATCCGCCATGACGGGCGTTGCCGGATCGACCGTCCGGATGGCGGCGATCACCGTCCCGTAGAAGGCCTTGAGGTCCGAGGCGCTGCCCGCCTTGTCGCCGTACCATGTCTGCATCGTCTCTCTGTCGGCATGCTCGGCAAGACCGTTCTTCTTTTCGGGGGCCGGCTCGTTGACGATGTTGTAGGCGGCGACGGCCGGATGGTCCTTCAGTTCGCGGGCCAGATCTCGCCAGAAGGCTGCTGCCTGGTCCCACCAGACCTTGTCCTGCCAGAGGCGGCCGTCGAACCGGTTACCGTTGTTCTGCGCCCAGCGCATGCCGGGCAGCGACAGCGGCGCGATGACGACCTTCAGCCCCGCCTTGTCGGCACGATCGAGCGTCTCCTTGAGCGTCTTGAGGTCAGCGGCCGGAATGCCCGCGTACTTGTCGGCATCGCCGATCAGATAGTCGCGCTTGGCCGGTTTCCACTTGTCATAGGAGAGACGCACCCAGGTGGCGCCGTAACCCGCGAGGGCCTTGAAATAGGCGTCGTCCGGCGGCAGCCGGTTGAAGCTGTTGCCGCCATGCTGGGGCTTGTCCCAGAAGCCGATGAGGTCAGCGGCGCCGGCTGGTGATGCAAGGCTCAGGGCAAGAAGGGCGGAGGCTACGAAGCGCATGTGTTCGATCCTGCAGGTTTCGGGTTGGCGCTGCAACCTACCGGCGGATCGTTTCCGCGATGTTCCCTGGGGAACACGGCCGCGCTTATCCCGGCTCGAAAAACCGAAGGGTCGGCGTCAGAAGCCGAATGCGTCCCACCAACGTTTGCTCCACGCGGCTTGATCGGACATGCTGGCCTGCAGCGACCGGACGGCATCCTTCATCTTGCCGCCGTCGGAGGCGGATCCTTCGGGGGTGCCCGTCTCGCTCGCGGTGATCAGCGCAGCTATGTTGGCGGAGTGGCGGGCAGACAGGGCTCCGCTGGTGCTGTTGCCGTTAGCATCCGGCATGTTGATGAGGTTCGATCCGCCGTTTGCGAAGCGGAAGCCAATGACAAATTCGCCGGCCGGGAATTGTTCGCGATTGCTCTCGATGAGGCTGTAGATTGCATTAGCGATCGCGTTGTCGTTCGTAATGCCGGGTTTCGTTGCCTTTTCTTCCTCGACCAACGCCGCGAAGCGCTCGCTGTCTTCGCTTATCAACATCTTGAGCGTCTGCTTGACGCTGGGATCGCCCGATTTGAACTTTCCCGATTCCAGATAGGTCAACGCGGCAGAGGCATCGCCCTTGGCTTGCTGGGCATCCAGCAGTCCGCTGTTGATCCGGGCCGCCGCTCTGGTCTTCTCCGGGCTGTCGCCGCCCGTACCGCCGTTGACGATGGCGGCGATCTTGTCGACCGCATTCGGCTTGGTGTCGTTGCCCCGATCCTCAGGCGCCTGCACCTGCTGCAAGACGATGAGTGCGGCGGAACTCGTGGAGGAGATGGACATCATCGGCTGTTCCTCTAAACCTCCACCGCCCCGAACATCGAGTGATCTTAAGGTTGTGTTGTTAACTATGAGCAACGTTAGAGGGTGTTCGTTAACGAAAGGCGAACATCGCTCCGCCTTGCACCTATTGGCGCTGATCTGCCGGTCAGAACGCGCGCTCAGCGGACGGTGCGAGGGCTTCTTTCGGGGCGGCTTTGGTGTCGCCGAGTGCGATAACCGTGTCGGCCTCAGTGATCACCGATCGCCTGTGCGTGATCGCCAGCACCGTCACATCGCGGGCAAGCAGCCGGATATGTTCCATGATATCGCGCTCGGTCGCCTCGTCGAGCGCCGAGCTCGCTTCGTCGAGAAACAGGATGGCGGGATTGCCGTAGAGCGCGCGGGCAATGGCGATCCTCTGGCGCTCGCCGCCGGATAATTTCAGGCCGCGCTCGCCGACGGTGGTGTCGAAGCCGGCGGGCAGCGCCGCGATCAAGGCGAGGATCGCCGCTTTCTCGGCGGCCTCGCGCAATCTGGCCTCGTCGCGCGGGCGACCGAGCAGGATATTGTCTTCCAGGCTCTCATTCAGCAGCACGACGTCCTGCGGCACGACGGCAATCGCGCCGTACCAGTCGGCCCGGTCGATGGTCGCAAGATCGATGCCATCGACAAGGATGCGTCCGCTGTCCGGCTCCATCGATTTCAGCGCCAGCTTGAAGATCGTCGACTTGCCGGAGCCGGTCTCGCCGGTAAGAAAGGTGATGCCGCCGCGGCTGGCGGCAAAGCTGACCGCGCTCAGCCCGCGGCCATTGTCGTAAGCGTAGCCTACATTGTCGAAAACGACGCGCCCTTCGCGTGGCGTGAACGCCGATGCGTGCGACACCTGCCGTTCTTCCGGCGCGCTCCACATTCTCGCCATCGGCCCCAGGTCGGCGCGCGAGCGCGCGACGTCGTCGATGGCGTGGGCAATCATCTCGAACGGCATGTTGAGCTGGAGCAGCAGCGTATTGAACAAGACGATCTGTCCGATCGACAGAGCGCCCGCCTCGTAGCGCGGTAGCAGCAGCCAGAACGTCACCGCAAACTGGATCGCCAACCCAAGACCGATGAGGGCGATCGAACCGATGCGCTGCAGCACGTAGGCGCGCCAATTGTCGCGCACCTTGGCCGAGAAGCGGTGGCTCATCCAGGCGTGGCTGCCGAAATGGCGCAACGTTTCCATGGCGTTCATGGCGTTGCCGACGAAGCGGGCATTTTCCTGCCCGGCCTCCACGGCCCGATCGAGATAGACGCGGGCGCGGCGGGCGGAAAGCAGCGTGACCGTTATCGCTGCTGTGCCGTAGATCACCGTGATCGCGACCACTTCGGCGTTGATGAGGGCGCCGAGGGTTGCAAGCGTCAGCAGGATTTGGACGGCGCCGGGGATGAAGGCGACGAGCCCCAGCTCGACCAATGTGATCAGCGCGCTGCGCCCGCGCGCATTGGCGTTCTGGATCTGCGCCGGATTGTGCTCGACGAAGAAGGCGGTCGTCTTCTTGAGGATGCGTTCGAAGAAGCGGGTGCTGGCAATGAAGCCGAGGTTTTCCGCGGTCATGAACGACAGATACTGTACCATGTGCTGCAGGGCCGCCGACAGGCCGAGAAGCGTCGCATAGATCACGAAGCCCCATAGCAGACCGGGTACGAGGGTTTCCTGCGACAGCGTGTCGATCAGCCTGGAAAAGACATAGGGAGCGGCAACGCTACAGACGCTCGAAACGAGCACGATCGTCGCCACGGCCAAGAGCATCCAGCGATCGGCGCGCCAATAGGCGCGCAGCACCTCGGAAATCGGCCGCAGGAGATCGGGCTTGGTGTGTCGAAACATTGTTTCATCCTCAACTCAGTCTGAAACCCGCCCGCTGCCCCTATAGGTCTCTTGCAACGGGATTGCAACGAAAAGATGAATATACTGCCCGTGTTCGACCTGGGGTTTGGCCGACTGGTCCGCGTCGCGTGGATGACTGTTTCCTAAAACTTCGTCGAGTGGAGATGTTTACGGCGTGGCTCAAGCCACACCCCTGGCGCACGGAAGTTGGCCGCGTCCGTCGAAGTGCGTCAATCTCGAAGCGCCGACAGCAACGGCGATCGCGCGCCCACGATATGGACGCGCGTCGGCCCGCGGTTGATGCCACGGTTGTTCGGTCGGTATGGTGCGCTGTCAGACCTGGACGAAGTGATCGTCGGCGACCTGCTGGTAACGCCGTTCGGCCGGCACATAGTCGGGCGCGCGCAAGGGGCTCTTCAGCTCGTCACTCGCGACATTGCGGCGCGTATGGCGACGGGTCGGGTCGGCGATCGGCACGGCAGCCATCAGCTTCTTCGTATAGGGGTGCTGCGGGTTCTCGAAGACCTGGGCGCGCGAGCCGATCTCGACGATCTCGCCGAGATGCATGACGGCGACGCGGTGGCTGACGCGCTCGACGACGGCCATGTCGTGCGAGATGAACAGATAGGCAAGGCCGAGGCTTGCCTGCAGGTCGAGCAAGAGGTTGATGACCTGTGCCTTGATCGACACGTCGAGCGCCGAGACGGACTCGTCGGCGACGATCACCTTCGGGTCGAGCGCAAGCGCACGAGCGATGCAGACGCGCTGGCGCTGGCCGCCGGAGAACTCGTGCGGATAGCGCGCCGCCATGTCGGCCTGCAGCCCGACGCGTTCCAGGAGATCGGCGACCTTCTCCCGGGCCTGTCGTGCGGTGCCGAGCTTGTGCTCGATATACGGTTCGGCAATCGCCGCCCCTACCGTCATGCGTGGATTGAGGCTGGCGAAGGGATCCTGGAAGATCATCTGCATGGTGCGACGCATTTCGCGCAACTGCTTGCGATCCATCTTGAGCACGTCCTGGCCGTCGAGCGTCACCGCGCCGCTTTCCGGCTCGATCAGCCGCATGATCGCCCGGCCGGTCGTCGACTTGCCGCAGCCGGATTCGCCGACGAGCGACAGCGTCTCGCCCGGCTGCAGGCTGAAGGAGACGTTCTCGATCGCGTGCACCCGGCCCTTGAGCTTGCCGAGCAGGCCGGCGTGGATGTCGAAGCGCTTGACGAGGTTCTTGACCTCGAGGATCGGCTTGCGGCCGGACTGCACCGTATCGGTGGCTTCAGCGACGGCGTTGGGCAGGCCCGTTGACGCATCGATCACCGGAAAGCGCATCGGCTGGCTTTCGCCCTTCATCGAGCCGAGCATCGGTACGGCCGAAAGCAACGCGCGGGTATAGGGATGTTTCGCCCGAAGGAAGATGTCCTCGGTGTTGCCGGTCTCGACGGCATCGCCGCGGAACATCACGACCGTGCGGTCGGCGATCTCGGCGACCACGCCCATGTCGTGGGTGATGAAGAGCACCGAGGTGCCTTCCTCCTCCTGCAACACCTTGATCAGGTCGAGGATCTGGCCCTGGATGGTGACGTCGAGCGCCGTCGTAGGCTCGTCGGCGATGAGCAGCTTCGGACGGCTCGCGAGCGCCATCGCGATCATCACGCGCTGGCGCATGCCGCCGGAGAAGCGGTGCGGGTATTCGTCGAAGCGCGAGGCGGCCGAGGGAATGCGGACCTTTTCGAGCAGCCGGATGGTTTCGGCTTTCGCCTCTGCCTTCGACATCGGGCTGTGGCAGAGAAGGGCCTCGGAGATCTGGTCGCCGATGGTGAACAGCGGATTGAGGCTGGTCATCGGCTCCTGGAAGATCATCGCGACATCGTTGCCGCGCACGCGGCGCATCTCAGATTCCGGCAGGTCGAGGATGTTGCGTCCGCCCATCATCACCCGTCCTTCGACGCGGCTCGTCTCCTTCTGCAGGAGCCGCATGATCGACAGCGACGTGACGCTCTTGCCTGAGCCGGACTCGCCGACGATCGCGACGGTTTCGCCCGGCGCAACGGAAAACGAGATATCCCGGACGACAGGCTTCCAGGCACCGTCGACCAGAAAGGATGTCGTCAGGTTTTCGACGGAGAGAACGGGTGCCGTCAAACGGTCCGGCTGGGCTTTGGTCTCGGTCATCTCGTTTCCTCCGTCAGATGCTGCGCGTGTCGTCGTTGGTCGTCGGGTCAGTCGGGCCAGCGCAGCAGGCCGGCGAAGCGGCGTGCGTTGCGTTCGGCGAGCGACGTGGCGATGATCTCGTTCGAGGCTCTCGCCTTGTCGAGTTCCTCGGCGAGACGGCTGGCGACGATCTTTTCCTGGCCCGGATGCAGGTTGCAGGGATCGAGGTAGAAGTAGTTGTGCTCGGCCTCGTGGTCGCGAACGATGATCGGCGGCGCGCCGCGGGCCAGCGCATCGGCGAGATCCCAGGCGGTGATATGGGCTTCCTGCGGGTCGATGTTGACGCGCAGCCGGTCGAGCGGGTTGTTGGTCGGGTCGGCCTCGATCACCGGCTTGATGCCGGGACGGCCGTCGAGCGTCTCGCGCCAGAGGTTCAGGTAACCGGTTTCGCGCTCGCGGATGCCGGCATGGTCGCGGGTTTCCCAGGCCTGAAGCGCCGCCATCACGCCGAGCATGCTTTCCTTGCCGACTTTCATGCCGCGGCCGATGCCGAGGTTCTGCAGGAAGGTGTTGCGCACCATTTCCTTTTTGCCGGCGACGATGCCCGAGGTCGGGCCGCCCAGGAACTTGTGGCCGGAATAGAGCACGATGTCGGCGCCCTCGTCGAGGAAGATGCGCAGGTCGTATTCCGAGGCTGCGTCGACGATGACCGGTACCCCCTTGGAATGGCAGACCTCGGCAAATTCCCTGAGGCCCACGAGGCCGTACTGCACGACATGGTGCGAGACGACATAGACGGCGCAGGCGGTGCGCTCGTTGATGGCGCCTTCGATATGGTAGCGATAGGCGGACGTGGCCTGGCCGACGAATACTGGCTTGGCGCCGGCGAGCCGGATCGCCTGGTCGACGGGCGCGCCGTAGCTGACCACATGGCCCATCTGCAGGATGACCTCGTTCTTGAGGCCGGTCGTGTCGGGCAGGCGCTCGATGGCGGCAAGATCGCTTCCGGTCATGGTGCCGGCAACGGCGAGGCTGATGCCGGCGGAGCACGACGCCGTGATGAAGCCGGCTTCGGCACCCGTCAGCCGCGAAATCACCGGGCTCACCTTGCGCTGCAGGTCGTTGATCTCGACGAACTGCGGCAGTATGCCTGTCATGGCCGCGATCGCTTCCGGGACCACGATCGATGCGCCGAGGCCCGTCATCGTGCCGGAGACGTTGATAACGGGGCGAAGTCCGAGAGCTTCGCGAATGTCACGGTCAGGCATAGTGGTCTCCATATGATTTTCTGGCAGGCGATTTTCTGGCGGTCGGAACGGGTAGACTATTCCGTTTTCGCGGAATATCTACCATAGTAATGAAGTATGAGTGAGGCTTTCCGCCACCTGGCGCGGCCGCCATCGGCGGCGCGGCGAAAGCGGAAGCCGAGATTTTACCGGCAGCACGCCCTTCGAGCGGTGCAGGAGTGAAGCAGTGGACAAGACGATGACCGGCGTCGAGCCGACCGACGATATCGAAACGACCGGCAAGCCGCGCCGTTCGCGCGTGAGCGGCATGGATCGCGCCTTGCAGGTGCTCGATTTCCTTTATGAGACGGGTTCCCCGAGCGGCGTCTACGCCATTGCCAAGGCCGTCGGCGCGCCGCTGTCGACCGCTTACGTCACTGTCGACGACATGGTCGAGAAGAACCTGCTCAGTCGTGACGCCGACGGGCTCGTCTGGCTCGGCGACCGGCTTTATCACTATGGCCTTGCCTATGCCCGCTCGCTCGATTTTCTCGGCGTTGCCACCCGCGAAATGCACGACCTCGGCCGCGAAGTCGCCGAGACGATCCAGCTTTGCGGTCGCGACGGCGACTACATGCAGGTGCTCGCCATGGCCGACGGTCCCGGCCATTTCCAGGTGACCTCGCGCGTCGGTACCCGCGTGCCGCTCAACTGGACGGCGTCCGGCCGCCTGCTCGTCGGGCATCTTCCGGCCGATGAACGGCTCGAGCTGTTCCGCCGCTGTGCCCGCACCTCGCCGACCGGTCGCGCTGACATCGATCCGGCCGCCCTTTCCGACCAGGCCGAGAGCGCGCTTGCGGCACGGCTGTCGATCCAGGCGGGTGAATCCGACTATGCGGTCGCCTGCGTCGCCGCCCCGATCCTCGACGACAAGGGCAATTGCGCCGCCACGATCTCGATCGTGCTGCCCGAGCAGAAAATCCTCGACGACCGGGCGTTCTACGCCGATCACGTCAGGGTTTCCGCCGAGCGGATCGAAAAGATGATGGGCTGGCGCAGCCACTGATCCAAACTCCTGTCGTTAGTCGTGCAGAGCGACGATCGCCTCGATCTCGACGGTGATGTTTCCGGGTAGCGACCCGAAACCCACCGCCGAGCGGGCATGGCTGCCGGCCTCTCCGAAAACATCCATCAGCAGATCCGAGCAACCGTTGATGACGCGCGGATGTTCCTCGAAATCGGGCACGGCGTTGACCATGCCGAGCAGCTTGACGATCCGCTTGACCCGCCCGAGATCACCGAGCGCGTCATGCATGACGGCCAAGAGGTTTATGCCCGTCAGTCGCGCGTGCTGGTAGGCGCTGTCGACGTCAACCTCGGCGCCGACCTTACCGGCATGCAGGTGGCCGTCGACTTCGCGCGGGCCCTGGCCGGAGAGGTAGAGAATATTGCCTTCCTGCACATGGGTGACGAAGTTGGCGATCGGCGGTGGCGCCGGTGGTAGATCGATGCCGAGGGCTTGCAGCCGCTCATAGGGTGAGACGGCAGCAGAGGTGGTCTTCTTCTGATCCAGACTGTTCACGCGATATCCTGTCATTTCTGAATTCTGGTGCCTTGCCTCAGCGGTAGCTGAAGCCGTGGCTGTGGTCGGGGCATTCGACATGCTGCGGCTGGTAACGGTTGGCGGCAACCACCTCGGTGCCCATCACCGCGTAGCGGGGCTCGAAGAGGCGGTTGAGATGGGCTTCGGCGCCGAGGGAATCGAAGACCCGGAGCTCGCTATCGACGAGGTCGAAGAGGGTGAATTCGGCGCGGGCGCCGACGGTAAGCAGATTGTCCATCGGCAGGCGGATGACCGAAGCCGGCGCCTGGGTCACGGCCTCGACCACCTTTTCGAAGGGCATGCCGACGCTGAGCAGCTTCGACATGGTGGTGCCGAGGTCCCAGACGGACTGGTTCATGCTGCGCAGGTGCACGTCGGTGGAGATCGAGAAGGGCAGCAGACCGCGGGCGATCGCCACTTCCGCGACGCGGAAGGAGAACGAGGCGCCGCCATGGCCGATATCGAGACGGATGCCTTCGCCGGCGCAGCGTTCGGCAAGCTCGAACAGGTCCTCGTCCTCGATGATGCTGGAGCCCGCCTTGCCGTTGAAGCAATGGGTGACGATGTCGCCGGGTCCGAGGATTTCGAGTACTTCGTCGTAAAGCGCCGGCGGTTCGCCGACATGCACCATCATCGGGATCTTCAGGATCTTGGCGATCTTCTTGCCGAGCTTCACCGGCGTGACACCCCAGGAACCGGTGATCACATGGCTGGCGCGCACCTTCAGGCCGACGATGTGTTCGCGGTTTTCCTGGTAGCAGGCGATGATACGGTCGATGTCGATCGAGCGGATGTCGGAGAGTTCGCTGACGCGGTTGCAGGCGACAAGGCCGATCGAGCCGAGATTGAGGAACGCCTTGATGCGTTCGCGCGACGGCTCGATGATGTATTCGCGGAAACCGTGGAAATTGGCTTCACCCGCCGAGCCCGCATCGACGATGGTGGTGACGCCGCGCTCCATGCCGCAAAGCTGCGGGCGAACGGAGATATCGGTGCCGCCATGCCAGACATGGGCGTGCAGGTCGATCCAGCCGGGCGAGATCCAGGCGCCATTGCCTTCGATACGGCGTGCGCCGTCCGGGGCCTGAAGGTTCCGGCCGAGTGCGGCGATGCGACCTTCGCCGTCGACGAGGATGTCGATGGTTTCTGCCGGTGCGGCCATGCCGAAGGCGACGGGCTTCACCTGGCGGAGCAGGACCGGCCCCTTGCTGCTGGTTTCGTTAGCCATGACTTACAGATCCTTTCTGAGGCGGGGGTCGAGCATGTCGCGCAGGCCGTCCCCGACCATCTGCAGCGACAGCACCGAAAGCACGATGGCGATGCCCGGGAAGAGCGTTACCCAGTCGGCCTGGCCGATATATTGCCGGCCCGAGGCGATCATCGTGCCCCATGTGGGGATTTCCGGGCTGACGCCGACGCCGAGGAAGGAAAGGCCGGCTTCGGCGAGCATCGCATGGGCGAAGAGGAAGGTGCCCTGGACGAGGACCGGCGACAGCAGGTTGCGCAACACGTGCCGCGTCATGATGTGCGGCGTCGAGATGCCGAGCGCACGCGCCGCCTCGACATAGGGTAGCTCGCGGATGACCAGCGTAGAGGCGCGTACGACGCGGGCGAGCCGCGGCGCGTAGACGATGCTGAGCGCGATGATGACGGTCGTCAGCGACGGGCCGAGGGCGGCGACCAGCGCGATTGCCAGCAGGATGTCCGGAAAAGCCATCATCGCGTCGATGACGCGGGCGATCGGCGTGTCGAGCTTCTGGAAGAAGCCGGCAAGAAGGCCGAGCACCACGCCGATCACGGTTGCGAGCGTGACGACGGCGGCGCCGACAAACAGCGACAGGCGTCCCGCATAGATGGTGCGGGAAAAGACGTCGCGACCGAACTCGTCCGTGCCGAAGAACCATTGCAGGCTCGGCGGCTGCAGGCGGTTGACGATCGAGAGCTTGCCGGGTGCGTAAGGCGCAATCAGCGGCGCGAAGGCGGCGAGCAGCACGAAGACGGTGAGAACGATCAGGCCGAAGGCAACGGTCTTGCGCTTCAGCAGCCGGCGGATGAACTTGCGGCCCTCGCTCTCGGAGGGGGCGGATACGGTGATAGCCATCAGTAGCGCACCCTTGGATCAACGAGGAGATAGAGCATGTCGATCGCGAAATTGATCAGCACGTAGAGTGCTGCAATCACGAGCAGCGCGCCCTGGATGACCGGATAATCGCGGCGAAGCACGGCGGAGACGACGAGATTGCCGACGCCGGGCAGGCCGAAGACGGTTTCGGTGACGACGGCGCCGGAAATCAGCACGGCGGCGGTGAGGCCGATGATCGTCAGGATCGGGATCAGCGCGTTTTTCAGCGCGTGTTTCATAACCACCTTGCGTTCGCCAAGGCCCTTGGCCCGGGCGGTGCGAATGAAGTCGTCGCCGAGCACGTCGAGCATCGAGGCGCGGGTGAAGCGCAGGATCAGTGCCGAGGAGACCACGCCGAGCGCGATCGCCGGCAGTGCCAGGTGGTACATGCGGTCCGCGAAGGAGGAACCGGGGCCGCCATAGCCGGAGACCGGGAACCAGCCGAAGCGCACCGCCAGCACCTGGATCAGGATCAGGCCGAGCCAGAAGCTCGGTATGCTCGCCGCCAACATGGCGAGTGTCGTTGCCGCCTGGTCGACGAAGGAGCCGCGCCTGTAGGCGGCGTAGATGCCGATCGGCAGCGCGATGGCGCAGGCGATCAGGATAGAGAAAAGCGTCAGGAAGAAGGTTGGTTCGGCACGCTCTGCCAAGGCCGACGTGACCGGCTGGTTGAGGAAGATCGACTGGCCGAGATCGCCCTGCAGCAGCTGTCCGATATAGTAGACATATTGCAGGCCGAGCGACTGGTCGAGGCCAAGCCGGGTGCGCAGCGCCGAAATGTCCTCCTGGGTCGCTTCCGGACCGAGCATGACGGCGGCCGGGTCCCCAGGCGTCACGCGGACGATGACGAAGACGATCGTGACGACGATCGCCATGACGACGATCATGCCCATCAGCCGTTGGAAGATGTAGCGTAACATGGTGGCCTCGAACCTTTCCTGTGCGCCCCGCCGAAAGGTGGAGGCGGAGCGACGCGCCCCTTCAGGCGGACGCCGGGCTTTTGCCCGAACATCCGCCGAAGTCCCTTGGGAGGGGGGAGCTTACTTCTTGATCGAAGCGTTCCAGAAGTACGGCCACGGGGCCGGTGAGACGCCCTCAAGCGTCTTTGACTTGGCCGAGAGCGCGTTGAAGTCGCCGATCTTGATGAACGGCACTTCTTCGAAGATCACCTTCTGCACGTCGGCCCACAGCGCCACGCGCTTGGCCGGGTCGGATTCGGCGTTGAAGGCATCGACCGCCTTGGCACGCGCCGGCGTATCCCAGTTGCCGGGCGCCTTCGTCGACATCATGCCGATCAGCGCCGGTTCCGGCAGGAAGGGGCTGTGGGTGATGTAGATGTCCCAGAGCGTCGGGTCGGCGCGGCGCTGGGTGAGCGTTGCCCAGTCGACCACCTGCAGATCGACGGTGAAACCGGCGAGTTTCAGGTACTCGGCGGCGACCTGCGCCATCTTGTAGTGGAACTCGTACTGGCGGCTGGTCAGGATGCGCAGCGGCTCGCCCTTGTAGCCGGCGGCCTTCAGGAGTTCGCCGGCCTTTTCCGCATCGGCGATGTTGTAGGCGCCTTCGGTGCCGGCATCGGTCCGCCAGGTGAACTGCGACGGGTAGAGAGCGGCGTCGAGCGCATAGAAGTCGGTGGTGCCGAAGGCGGCGGCCATCATGTCTTCCATGCTGAGCGAAGCGCGGATCGCCTTGCGCAGGTCGAGGTTCTTGGTCATGCCGTTGCCGGAGTTCAAGACGAAGACCGGCCAGCCGAACGGCTGCAGCATCACGGGTTCGGAGGCGCTCGAACCCTTGACGCGCTCGAAGGATTCGACCGGCAGACTATCGACATAGTCGTACTGGCCGGAAACGGCGGCCTCGACGCGGGTGTTCGGATCCGGAACCGGCACGAAACGGATTTCGTCGGCATATTGGTGGCGGGCGCCGCCATAGCCGTTGGCCTCGCCTTCCGGCGTTTTGTAGGCGTCGTAGCGGGTCAGCTGGATATACTGGTCCGCCTTGCGCTCCTTCAGCTGGTAGGGGCCGGTGCCGACGAAATCGGTCATCGGCTCGGCCTGCTTTTCGGACGGAAGCACGATTGCCGCGGAGTTGTTGAAGGCGAGCAGCGAGACGAGCGGTGCGTAAGGGGTGGCCAGCGAGATCTTTACCGTCAGCGGGTCGACCGCTTCGATGCCGGAAATCGTCGTTGCCGTCTGCTTGCCGCGCGAGGCGACCTTGGTCCAACGCTCGAGCGAGGCGACGACGTCCTTCGAGTCGAGATCGGTGCCGTCGTGGAACTTGACGCCCGAACGCAGCTTGATCGTGTAGATTTTGCCGTCGGCGCTGATCTCCGGCAGGCTGGCGGCGAGCAGCGGCGTCGGCTTCCAGTCCTTGTCGAAGGTGTAGAGCGTTTCGAAAATGTGTTGCGAGACGATGCCGACGAGGTCGGCCGTCGATGCCATCGGGTCAAGGGTCGGCGGTTCGCCGACGGTTGCGACGGTGATCACGCCGCCCTTTTCCTGTGCAAAGGCGAGGGTTGCCGATGCCACCAATGCGGTTCCAATAAGCAATGCGAGTTTAGTCGATTTCATATTTGCTCCTCCTCATATTCCATAGTTATGCTATGTCGTTCTTTATTTTGGAATATAAAACGGCACAAAGCTGCAAATGTCAACCGGCTGTCGTCGTCGTGTCACAACCGCCGGCAGCGGCAAGCAGGACCCCTTGTCCTGGAGGTGCATAAACGGGTGGGCGCTATCGCGACGGCGCGGGATTTGTTAGCCCGGAGTCCGGATTGAAAAGGGAGAAGAAAATGAAGGTCATCGGCCTGATCGGCGGCATGAGCTGGGAGAGCTCGGCGGAGTATTACCGCATCATCAACGAGACAGTTCGCGAGCGCCTTGGCGGCGTGCACTCGGCGAAATCGCTGATGTGGTCGATGGACTTCGGCGAGATCGAACGCCTGCAGCATCACGGCGACTGGCCGGCTTTGACGGGAGAGATGATCGCCGCGGCGCGGCGTCTTGAGGCCGGCGGCGCCGATTTCCTGATGATCTGCACCAACACCATGCACAAGATGGCAGCGGACGTTTCGGCCGCCGTCTCCATTCCGCTCTTGCATATCGCCGACCCCACGGCAGAAAAGATCAAGGCGGCAGGCCTTCGCAAGGTCGGCCTGCTCGGAACGGCCTTCACCATGGAGCAGGACTTCTACAAGGGTCGCTTGGCGGAAAAATTCGGTCTCGATGTGCTGGTGCCGGAGGCGGAAGACCGGGCGAAGGTGCACGAGATCATCTACCGCGAACTCGTGGCCGGTATCGTCAAGGACAGCTCACGTGACGCTTACCGCACCATCATCGCACGGCTCGTGGATGCCGGCGCCGAAGCGATCATCATGGGCTGCACCGAGATCATGCTGTTGATTTCGCAGGCCGATAGCCCGGTCCCGGTGTTCGACACGACTGAGATCCACGCGCTTGCCGCGGTCGATCTCGCGCTCGGGGACGCCTGACCACGGCCGACTGGCCGTCGGCCGTGATCGCACGGGCTAGTGCAGGGTGAATTCCCGGGGCTCGCCCGGAAACAGGCTGAGAAGTGCGATGCCCTGTTGCAAAAGCAGTTCGGCGGCTGGCAAGTCGCCGACGACCAGGTCGTCCGCACAACCGATGATGATGTTGGCGAGGCTGATCGAGTTCTCAGCGAACCGGTCGTCGCCGATCTCGTAGGCCTTCTCGGCCGTTGCCTCGAGCGCTTCTGCTACCAGCGCCATCATGTTCGAACGTTCATCCAGCGTCATGGCATCCAGTGTCTTGGCGTCGGGGGTCTTGGCAGTTGTCTGCATGATTACCTTCCCTATTGTTCAAGCCGAAATGGCCGCGCCGGCCGAAGCCGGGGGAAAAGTCTACGACTGGGGTGGGTCCAGGAGGGGAGCCGGCGTCGAACGCGGCTTCTCCATCAAGATCGTGCGTTGCGGCCGGATATGCAAGGAATGGCACCCATGCGGCCGGCGCATGGGTCCGCGGGAGGCCCGCCGAGGACGGCACCTTGACGTGAGCCCGCTTGACCGCCGGATGCGCTAGGCAGTGATATGGGGTGGCGTTGCCTGCCATGCCAGGCTCTCGTCGATCGTCAGGCGATCGGCGGCGCATTCCTGGGCAAGAAAGTCGATGAAGGTACGGACGGAGGGCAGCAGCCCGCGCCGCGAAGGGAAGACGGCGTGCACGACGCCGGACGCGGGGCGCCACTGCGGCAGGACGGGCACCAGCGTACCAGCTGCCAGGTCCTTCCAGATCATCATCGTCGGCAGTTGCACGATACCCGCGCCGTCGAGTGCCGCTTCGCGCAGCGCAGCCATGTCGTCGGTCAGGAAGCGGGGCTCGTGGCGGACGACGGCGCGCTCTCCATCGGCGCTTTCCAGCCGCCATTCATAGGTGTGCGTCGCCGAGGTCCAGGCAAGGCTCGGCAATCCCGTCAGTTGTGCGGGCTCGCCAATCGGCGCCTTCAGAAATCCGGGCCTGGCGACGAGATATTGCGAACTGTCGTCAAGCTTGCGCATCACCAGTTCGCTCTTTTCCAGCGGCGGGAACCGGACACGGATCGAAACGTCGAAGCCTTCGGCGATCACGTCCACGCGCCGGTTGGTGCTTTCCAGATGCAGGCCGATCCGGGGATGAGCGGTCATGAACCGGGCAAAGAGCCGGCCGAACTGGAACGAGATCAACGCGGTCGGGCAGCTCACCCGGATGATGCCCTGCGGCTCTCCCTGATGCTGCGCGATGAAGGCATCGGCCGCTTCCGCCTCGATTAACACCGCAACGCAGCGCTGGTAATATTCGCGGCCGACATCGGTAACGAAGAACCGGCGTGGCGAACGCTGGATAAGCCGGACGCCGATCCGGTCTTCCAGGACAGCAATGCGCCGGCTCAGCCGCGATTTCTGCGTACCGGTCGCCCGCGCCGCAGCCGCAAAGCCGCCGTGCTCGACGACTTGGACAAAATAATAGAGGTCGTTCAGATCTTGCATCGTTCTATTGATAGGACGCTGCGTCGAAATTCACAATCTTTTTGCGGTGACGGTCCTGCAGTAGCTTACGTTCAATCACAGTGGATCAAGCGGCAACGACGGTCGCTGGCGGTGATGAAACCAAACGAAGGAAAGGACTTCCGATGACCAAGCCCTACGTACGCCTCAACAAGGATGATGTTGCCGTCCTGCTCGTCGACCATCAGACCGGCCTGTTGTCGCTGGTGCGCGACTTCGACCCGGACAAGTTCAAGAACAACGTGCTGGCGCTTGGTGATCTCGCCAAGTACTTCAAGCTGCCGACGGTTCTGACCACCAGCTTCGAGGACGGCCCGAACGGCCCGCTGGTGCCGGAGTTGAAGGAACAGTTTCCCGATGCGCCCTTCATTCCCCGCCCGGGCCAGATCAACGCCTGGGACAACGAGGACTTCGTCAAGGCCGTAAAGGCCACCGGCAAGAAGCAGTTGCTGATCGCCGGCGTGGTGACCGAGGTCTGCGTGGCCTTCCCGGCGCTTTCGGCGATCGAGGAAGGCTTCGAGGTCTTCGTGGTCACGGATGCTTCCGGCACCTTCAACGAGGTGACCCGCGATTCCGCATGGTCGCGCATGACCGCCGCCGGCGTTCAGCTGATGACCTGGTTTGGCGTTGCCTGTGAACTGCACCGCGACTGGCGCAACGACATCGAAGGCCTCGGCACGCTGTTTTCGAACCACATCCCGGACTACCGCAACCTCATCACCAGCTACAACACCATGGCGGCACGCAAGTAGGACGCGCCAGACGAGGAACGACGAAAGCCCCGGCCTGGCATGGCCGGGGCTTTTTGCGTTCTCGTCTTGCCGTAGCCGTTACGCGCGGCTGGCGGCTTGCTGGGCGTCCTGCACGCCCACACGGGCGGCGGGCTTGAGCCGGCCGGTCAAGAGCAAGCTGACGGCGAGGAAGGGCACGAGCACGCCAAGCCCGAAACGCATGTCGCTGTATTCGGCGATCAGGCCGATCAGTGGCGGCCCGAGCAGGAAGCCGAGCAGCGCAATGAAGGACAGAATGGCGACGCTTGCGGCCGCCGGCCGGTCCTTCTGGTCGGCGGCGGCGGTGACGGCGAAGGGAAAGCCGACCGATACGCCGAAGCCCATGGCGGCAAAGCCGAGAAGCGCTGCCCAGGCAGCGGGGCTTACCACCACCAGAATGAGCCCGGTAATGCTGGCGATGCCGCAGGCGCGCGCCACCGCAACCGGGCCGTAGCTCGCCTTCAGCCGGTCGCCGGCAAAGCGCCCGGCCGCCACCATGAAGGCGAAGATCGAGTAGCCGAAACCGGCGCTGGCGCTGGAAAGCCCGAAGATGTCGCGCAGGAAGACTGCCGACCAGTCGGCGACGGCGCCCTCGGTCATGGTGATGCCGAAGACGAAGAAGCAAACCCCGAGCAATGCCCAGCCCGGCAGCTTGCGCCTGGATGGTGCCGCCTCGGCAGCCGCGGCCTCGCCGGTCTTCAGGAGCGGCAGCTTCCGGGCGAAATAGACGCTGATCGGAAGCATGCCGGCAGCCGTCAGCGGCACCGCCCATTCCGGCGCCACATGCAGCGCCGCGAAGCCGACGCCAACCAGGCTGCCGGTCATGATACCGAGGCTCCAGAAGCCGTGGCAGGTGCTCATGATCAGCTTCCCGGAGTGCTTTTCGATCGCGTCGGCCTCGACGTTGAGGCCGAGTTCAAGCGTCGTCAGCGCCGCGCCGACGATGGCGAGCGCCACGAAGAGCACCTCGATGTTCGGAGCCCATGTCGGCAGCCAGACGAGCGCCAGAAAGACGACGAAGCCGTAGAGGATGGTTGCACGTCCGCCGATCCAGGCGACGAAACGACCGGCAAAGGGCAGCGTCAGCAGAATGCCGACGGGCATGCCGAGCAGCGCGATCGCCAGTTCCGCCGGGCCGAGTCCGAGCCTTTGCTGCACGTCGGGAATGCGCGGCAACCAGGCGCCGAAGGCGATCGGTTGCAGGAAGAAGATCAGCATGATGAGCCGTTGATTGGTCATGCGTTTTGTTCCCCGGATAGCGTGTCGCGCGATGCACCCTCGGCAACGGCGGGAGCCGTCGAGCCGATGCGGTATGTGAAGGAATTCTGATATTCTGAATGTTTTCAGAGCTTGTCGCGCAGACCGGGCCCCGTCAAGGCGCGAAGAGGCCGGCAAGTCGGAAAGCGCTGCCTTTCCGAGCGAATGGCTGTTGGTGTTGCGAATGTGTCGCCACCAATCCGCGCATTGGTCTGGTTCGGGTGAAAAAAATGTACATGCCGGGCAGGGGCGGACCCCGACCCGCCGCGCCGTTGCGAGGCTTTTGCCCTATCGCAGCAATTTCAGCGATCCCGTCAGCGATTTGACCCACTTTCCGTCGCCGGCAAGGCCGATTCCGTCGATCGTCTCCTGCGAAAGGTCGCGTTCCGGAAATTGCGTCTCGTAGTCCGCGTAGCTGTGCAGCGAGCGCGCGAAGGCGGGAAACGGCACGACGACACGGTCGTTGTCTTTCTGCAGCGCCTTCAGGAGCAGCGCACGGATCGTCGCGCCATCGGCCTGAAGGATCGGCACCGGCCGGTTGGAGCTGATATCGATGGTGTTCTGCCTGCTGTCCGTCAGCTTCTGGTTACCGAGACCGGGCATCGCCGAGCCGATGCCGATGGAGATCGCCGCGATCGTGTTGGCGAGATGGCCGGGTGCCAGTTCGGGATTGACGATTATGGCGAGGCGGGTGTCCTGAAGCACGTGGTCTGTTTCCTCTCTCTATCTCAAGGCGGCTGCCGGACAGGAGAATAGACCGTGCGGCGAGGCAGTTTCTTTCGGATGTTGCGAGGAATTGCAAAGATGAGGTAGATTTTACCGAGTATACCTCGAATTGAGATAGAAGATGCCCGCGACCCTAACGCCCGCCGATGTAAAGATCCTGAACGCGCTGCAAAGTGACGGGCGCCTGAGCAACCAGGCGCTTTCGGAGGAAGTGGGCATGTCGACCTCGCCCTGTTGGCGGCGCGTGCGGCAGCTGGAGGACGACGGCGTGATCCAGGGCTACATGGCCGTTCTCAATCGGCGGGAAATCGGCCTTGGGGTGCTTGCCTTCATCCGCGTGAAGATCGACAGCCACACGGAGGCGGAAGCGGACGCCTTCGCCGACGAGGTGATGAAGCTCGACAGCGTCGTTGCCTGCTACAGCATCGCCGGCGATGCGGACTTTCTGCTCCAGGTCGTCTCTGCCGACCTCGATTCCTATTCGGATTTTGCCATGAAGGTCGTGCGGCGCCTGCCGTGCATCAAGGAGATGCAGACGACCTTCGTGCTGAAGGAGATCAAGGCCTATGGCGGGCTGCCCCTTCGTGCCTCGGCCGGCCAGCGCTGACCCAAGCGGCGGTCAGGAGGCGGACGCCATCAGCGGGTCTTCCCGGACCACCTCCACCAGGAAATCGAGGACGGTGCGCACGCGCAGCGGCACGTTTCTGCGCGAAGGGTAGACGACGCTGATCGGCAGGCGCGCCGGTGGGAATGCCGGCATGACGTTGACCAGGCGGCCTGCGTCGATGTCGGGGCAGGCCAGGATATGGGAGAGGATCGCAAGGCCGTTGCCGGCGAGCACCGCGCGATGCACGGCCAAGGCATTGTTGGCGACGAGGCGGGGCGCGATGCGCACGAAAACGTCGTCGGAGCCGTCGGAAAACGTCCACTGGCGGCCGTCGCCGGCGCGGCTGTAGCAAATGCATTCATGCGTCCCGACGTCGTCGGGTAACGTGGGCGCGGGGCGCCGGTCCAGATAGTCGGGTGTCGCCACCAGAAACGCGGTCGTCCAGCCGATCCGCCGGCAGATCAGGCCGCTCTCCGACACCGGGCCCAAGCGCACTTCCAGATCGATACCCTCTCCGACCAGGTCCGAGGGCTCCTCGCGAAACAGCAGCTCGACCGACAGGCCCGGATGACGGGCGAGCAGGGCTGCCAGGCGATCGCTGAGATAGAGGCCGAGCGGTGCGGGCACGGTGAGCCGCACGCGGCCCGCCACGAGGCCGGTCTCGCCGCAGGAGGCTTCGGTGAGAGCGTCGACCGCTTCGACCACTTTAATCGCCATCGGGATCATGTGCTCGCCCTCGGCGGTCAGCGCCAGCGCATTCGTCGTCCGATGCAGAAGGCGCGTGCTCAGGTGCTCCTCGAGCGCCGAGACCTGGCGTGATACGGCCGGCTGGGTCAGGCCGAGGTCGTTGGCGGCGGCGGAGAACGAGCCGGTCTCTGCCACCCGCAGGAAGGCTCTGAGCGCAGAAACGATGTCCATCCGGCTTCCCCCAAACGTTTCGACATAAGCCTTATGCGCCGAGTTTACGCCGGACGCGCTTTACTGTCCGTCAATTAAGGATACTTTGTATCCATAAGGATAACAAATGTCCTTAATTTAGGAGCAAATCCATGACCCAGCGCCTCAACTACGCCCAGCAGTCACCCGAGTTTTTCAAGAAAATCTCCGACTTCAGCCTCAGCCTGAAGGATAGCGTCATCGAGCAGGCCATCCGCGATCTCGTCAATCTGCGCGCTTCGCAGATCAATGGCTGCGCGTTCTGCGTCGACATGCATGTGAAAGAGGCGAAGATCCACGGTGAGAGCGAATTGCGCCTCTACCACGTGGCGATCTGGCGGGAATCGAACCTGTTTGCGCCGCGCGAACGCGCCGCACTTGCCTGGACCGAGGCGCTGACGAAATTGCCCGAGGGCGGCGTATCGGACGAACTCTACGAGCGCGTGCGCGGCCAGCTCTCGGAGAAGGAAATCTCCGATCTGACCTTCTCCATCATGGCCATCAACGCCTGGAACCGCGTCAGTGTCGCCTTCAAGTCCGTGCCCGGCTCGGCCGACAAGCTCTATGGGCTCGACAAAGCCGGGCTCAACTGAGCGCGCCTCAACAGCCGTCATGCAAGGCGGCGCGAAGGGCGCCGCCAATGGAGGATCCCATGAAAATCGTCATCATCGGCGGAACCGGCCTCATCGGTTCAAAGACGGTCGAACGCCTGTGCAAGCGTGGACACGAGGTGATCGCCGCCTCGCCGAACACCGGCGTCAACACGATCACGGGCGAGGGGCTCGCCGAAGCGCTCAGCGGCTGCGATGTCGTCGTCGACCTCGCCAACTCCCCTTCGTTCGAGGACAAGGCGGTGCTCGAATTCTTCGAGACGTCCGGCCGCAACCTGCTTGCCGCCGAACAAGCTGCCGGTGTCAAACACCATATCGCGCTTTCCGTGGTCGGTACCGAGCGGCTGCAGGAGAGCGGCTACTTCCGCGGCAAGCTTGCCCAGGAAAAGCTGATCAAGGCCGGTGGCGTGCCCTTCACGATCGTGCACTCGACCCAGTTCATGGAGTTCCTGAGCGGGATCGCGCAATCCGGGAACAGTCGGCGACGTCGTGCGCCTGTCGCCGGCCTATGTGCAGCCGATCGCGTCTAACGACGTTGCCGATGCCATGACCGACGTGGCGCTCGCCGCTCCCGTCAATGGCACGATCGAGATTGCCGGTCCCGAACGCTCGCGCCTCAGCGATCTCGTCGCCCGCTATCTCAAGGCGATGGGCGACAATCGCAAGGTCGAGCCCGCCCGGGAGGCGCGTTATTTCGGCGCTCTGCTCGAGGACGGCTCGCTTGTTTCCGACAACCATCCCCGCCTCGGCCGCATCACCTTCGAAGAGTGGTTCGCAACGGCGCCCCGCAAGTAACCGAACCGGAGGTGCGCGTCGCGCGTCTCCCTCGTCTGAAAGGATTTTCGACATGATCAAGTCTTTCCTCGCCGCTCTTGCCGTTACTGCAACCCTGTTCGGCACCGCCGTCGCCGGTGAGGCTGCCAAGGTGACGCTTGTCTATGAGCATGAATTGCCGAACGTTCCCGGCAAGAGCATCAAGGGTGTCCTGGTGGAATACGGGCCTGGCGGCTCGTCCGAGGCGCATACCCATGCGAGCACGGCGTTCATCTATGCGACCGTGCTTGAAGGCTCGATCCTCAGCCAGGTCAATGACGGCCCGGTGAAGGAATACAAGGCCGGTGAGAGTTTCTCCGAAATGCCGGGCGACCGTCACGGCGTCAGCGCCAACGGCAGCAAGACCGCGCCAGCTAAGCTGCTGGCCGTCTTCGTCGTCGACACCGCCGAAAAGGAACTGACCTTTCCGATGACGAAATAACGTGATGCCAAGGGCCGGGTGCCAATCGCGCGCCCGGTCCTTCTTTCGGCTCAATTGTTGGAGCCTGCCATGTTCGCCGAACACCTGCCCTTGCCGCTGATCCTGATCAATCTTCTGGGGGCTGCCGGCATCGTCGTCTGGCTTCTGCAGGGTCGCCGCCGTCTGATGGCGCGGCTGATCGTCCAGATCCTGTTCTTCTCCATCATGACCGCGGTTCTCCTCCTTGCCGGGATGATGCCGCATCGCGGCGACGACCAGCATCTGCAAGGCGCAGCGGCGTTCCTCGCGACCTCGGCGCGGGTACTTTGGTGGACACACCTCGCCTGGTCGCTCGTCGGCTTCGTTCGCCTCTACATCGTTCTTGACCGGCGGCCACAGGAAGCCCGCCTTCTGCAGGATCTCATCGTCGCTGCCGTCTATCTCGGCGTGGCGCTGTCGATCCTGGGGTTCGTCTTCAAAGCGCCGATCGGCACGCTCGTCGCCACGTCAGGCGTCGTCGCCATCATCTTCGGGCTTGCGCTTCAGAACACGCTCGGCGACGTCTTTTCCGGGATTGCCTTGACGCTGGGGCGGCCGTTCGCCATCGGCGATTGGGTGGCGCTCGGCGACGGAACCGAGGGACGGGTCATCGAAAACAACTGGCGCTCCACCTTTCTGCTCACCAGCGCCCACAATGTCGTCGTCCTGCCGAACAGCGCGCTCGCCAAGGTCGGGCTCACCAACTTCAGCCGCCCTGACGAAACCCATCAGATCTCGTTGCTGATCCGCATTGCTGCGGATCACTCGCCCGGCCGGGCCGAAGAGGTCTTGCGGATCGCCTTGCAGGCATGCACCCGGATCGTGCACGATCCGCCGCCGGCCGTGGCCCTCAAGGCGATCGACGCCGTGGCGATCGAGATCGAGTTGCAGTTTCGCGTCAGAAGCCCGGCGGAAAGGACGCCCGCGCGAAACGAGGTGATCGCACGCGTCCATGAGCAATGCCGGCAAGATGGCCTGTCGCTCGCGCTGCCGGCGTATCTCTACATCTCGCCGGCTGAAACCACGGCAGGGCGCCGCTCATCCGGCGCGCTCTAGCACCCAGGCGAAACTTCGCTTCCAGAGATCGGCGGGGAGTTCCTTCGAGAGCGTCTCGATCAGATCGGACAGGCGCACGCTTCGCAGCTTGTCGCGCCAGGCTTCGTCCGCCTCCCACATGATGCGCGCCACCGCGCAGGGCGTCTCGTCGCAGTAACCGGGCGCCCGGCAGGGATTGTCGGCCCGGATGTTGGTGCAGACGAAGGTGCGCGTCCTGCCTTCGACCGCCTCGACGATTTCGAGGAAGGTCAGTTCCGCTGGCGCTTTCGCCAGCCGGTAGCCTCCCGAAGGGCCGAGGGTCGTGTGGACGAGGCCTGCCTGTGACAGGCTTTGCAGCGCCTTCGACAGATACTCCTTCGGAAGTCCGTGGAATTCGGCCAGCGCCTTGGTCGATAGGTAGCGGCCCTCGGGCAGGCCGGCGAGAATGGCGCAACAGTGCAACGCCCATTCGACTTGGCTCTTAAGGATCATACGCTCTAACGATCATTTTTCGTCCGGCAGATGCCGTTCGCATCTATTAAGGACAAAAAATATCCCTATTTTTTCCCTGTGTAAACAGCGCCGGCGTGTGCAACAGGTGGGGTCATGGTCGTTGTCATCGGCTTTCTGCTTGCTCTCAGCATCCTGTTGCCGCTTGCCTTCATCTGGCGACTG
Organism: Ensifer sp. PDNC004; assembly: GCF_016919405.1. Taxonomy (NCBI): domain Bacteria; kingdom Pseudomonadati; phylum Pseudomonadota; class Alphaproteobacteria; order Hyphomicrobiales; family Rhizobiaceae; genus Ensifer; species Ensifer sp. PDNC004. Next base: position 1,001,974 of record NZ_CP070352.1, on the reverse strand, counting down.
TGGTGGTTGAACGAGCCGACCCGGCTTGGCTGGCTGCTGGCGCTTGCAGAAACCGTCGTCCTGCTCGCCCTGATCGGGCTTCTCAATCGTTGGGATATCGCCGGCTTCTGGACCCGGGCGGCGCTTGCCGCGCTCGCGGTCGCAGCGGCTCTGGTTTCGTTGCCCCGACATTGGCGCCGGCCCTGGCTGTCGCTCGATCGTGGCGCATTGGCGCGCAGCCTGGTGCCGACCGTAGCCTCTCTCGTCGTCTTCGGTGCAGCACTCGCCTATGTTACCTGGGGCATTGGTGCACGGCACGATCCGCGCGCGCTGACCTTTCCGCTGACCGGCGGTCGCTTCGTCGTCGCGCAGGGCGGCGGCATCGGCGTGCTCAATCATCACAGCGATCACCCGGCGCAACACCACGCTCTCGACATCACGGCGATCGGCGACGCCGGCTTCCGGGCGTTCGGACTGCTGCCCAGGGATCCCGCCGACTACGCCATCTTCGGCAAGACCGTCGTCAGTCCTTGCGAGGGAGAGGTCGTTGCGGTCGTCGACGGGCTTCCCGACCTGCCGCCGCCCGAGGCGGACCGGGACAACCCGGCCGGAAACCACGTGATCGTCGCCTGCGACAGCATGCGGGTGGAACTGGCGCATCTGCGCGAGGGGAGCGTGACCGCGACGGTCGGGGCGCGGGTTTTCGCCGGCGACCCGATCGGCGCCGTCGGCAACTCCGGCAACAGCACGGAGCCGCATCTGCACATTCATGCCGTCGATGCCGGATCCGGAAAGGCGGTTCAACTGTCCTTCGACGGGCGTGTTCCTTCACGCAACGCGCAATTCGCCAGGTGAGAACCGATGCGTGGTTGAGCGGGCGGTGCTTTACACGTTCGATCTGAACGGCCAAAGATAGGCCGCTCACGGGAGGAGCTCGTTCATGGACATCAGCACCATGGCTGCCTTTGCGGCCGTCACCTTCATCGCGGTGGTCACGCCCGGCCCGGACGTGATCCTGGCGATGGCCAATGGCTCTCGTTTCGGCATGAAAAAGGCGGTTGCCGGGATGATCGGCGTGCTCCTTTCCGACTTCTTCCTGATCGCCGCCGTGGCAGCCGGCCTCGGCGCCATCCTCGCCGCCTCGGAGTTCTGGTTCTCGGTCGTCAAATATGTAGGCGCCGGCTATCTCGCCTGGCTCGGCTACAAGATGCTTCGGCCCGGCAGAACCGAAAAAGCCGAAGGACAGAACTCGGAAAACGCCGATCTCGTTCGCACGGAATCCGCACTCGCGATCTGCCGCCACAGCATGATCGTGGCCATCACCAACCCCAAGGCCTACCTGTTCTTCTCCGCATTGCTGCCGCAGTTCATCAACCCGGCCGCGCCGCAACTGCCGCAGTTCCTGGCGCTTACCGCCGTGTTCACCGTCGTCGAGTTTGCCGTCATGTTCGGTTACGCCCTTGTCGGCTTCAAGACGACGCAGTTTGCCGCCTCGTCGATGCGGCGCTGGATGGAACGAGGCTGCGGCGGCGCCTTGCTTGTCTCGGCTGCCTCGCTCGCGCTGGTAAAGCGCGTCAACGGATAGGCGGCGGGTCGCGATAACGGGGTGCTCGGCCGATTGTTCGTTTTCGGGATGCGGAAGGTTCAGGAGCCGGTGGGCCGCCGTGTCGCAGCACTGCTTCTGGCAGGGCTTAATGATAGAAGCGTCGCCGCCGTTTCGGCGGGTGCGATCGAGCCCGCTGCAAACTGCGGCACGCCCGACGGATCATCCGACCAAACGCTGTTTCTGCCGGCGGCCTTGGCGGCGTAAAGCGCGGCGTCGGCGGCGGAAATGATCGCGTGCACATCCTCGTGCCGGTCGGCAAAGGCAATGCCGATGCTGACCGTTGCCGACAGCACGCCCTTGGCCGTGCTCATCCGGCGCGCCTCGAGCGAGGTGCGAATGCTGTCGGCAATGGCGATCGCGTCGGCGCGATCCGCCTGCGGCAGGCAGGCGGCGAATTCTTCCCCGCCGATGCGCGCGATCACGGCGCTGCGCGGCACGGCTTTCGAGAGGATCCCGGCAAATTCCACGAGCACCTGGTCGCCCACCGTATGGCCGAAGCGATCGTTGATCGCCTTGAAGTGATCGATGTCGAGATAGAGCAGCGCTCCCCTGGCCGGTTGCGTGGCGAGATGGCTCTCCAGCTGCGCAAGGAACGAGCGGCGGTTCGGCACACCCGTCAGCGCATCGGTCTCCGAGGCGAGCTTGTAGCGTTGCTGGGTTCGCTCCTTGACCATGGCGAAGAAGGCGAAACCACCGGCGAGGCTGTGAAGAAACAGCTCGAAGGTCAGCAACTGGTACCAGAGCGGCTGCGCCGTTCCCGCCGCCGTGTTGCCGGCGAGCGGCCAGATCAGGATCAGTGGAATGCGGGAGAGGTAGAGCAAGCCGTGGGTGGCGAAGACGAAAGCGACGATGTAGGAGCTGGGGAGCTTGCGGAAATTCTCCGACCGGAAGATCTCGTGCGCGATCAGTGCCGAATAGGCGAAGATCAGCATGGAATAGAGCACGATCCGGCTGGTGACGCTCTCGCGAACATAGTCTGAGGAGTAGGTGACGACGATCCACAGGATCGGCCCGATGAGCGCGGAGGCGATCTTGAGCGGCTGATTGTCAAAGGCGCGCAGGCCGAGCCAGATCATCGCCAGCCCCAGCACCGCGAGCGCGTTGCCGAGCGAGATGGTGATGAAGTTGTAGCCGTCGCCGCGCAGCGTCAACAGGACGAAGCCGAGCGCGCCGATGGCGAAGGCCGAGGACCACAGAAGCAGTTCGAGGCTTTTGCGCTCCTGTCGCCAGGCAAGTCCGAAGAAAGCGGCGAAGATCACCAGTGTCGCGAACGAACTGAGCATGATCGTCGGGGTATGCAGGATGTCCACCATCGTCTCCTGATGTTCGCGCGAAACCATGCCCGACAAGCGTAAAGCTTTCGCAAATGACGGCGAGGGGCGGCGTGCGGAGCTTCGGGCAATCTGTGCCAAAACGGCGGTCGCATAGGCAGGAAACGGGTTGAATTCGGCGGCGTCCTGCACGATTTTTGAGGGAGGCGCACAAGTGGAGGCAAGGTCGATGGGCCAGGCGATGCATCGATATTTCATCTTTGAGACCGCAGCCGGGTTCTGCGGCATTGCCTGGAACGATGTCGGCATCACGCGCTTTCAATTGCCGACCAGCACGCGAGATGCGACCGAACGGCTGTTGCTACGGCGGCTGCCTTCTGGCGGGGCATCGGAGCCGACACCTGAAATAGAGGCGGCGGTGGAAGCCGTGCAGCGCTACTTCGAAGGCAGGGAGGTCGATTTCTCCGGCTTTGCGGTGGACCTGCAAGGCCAGAACGAGCTCTTCCTGCGCATTTACGCGGCCGCGCGGGCGCTGCGCTGGGGCCAGACCACCACCTATGGCGCGCTCGCCAAGGAATTGGGCGTCGGGCCGGAAGCCGCGCGCGATGTCGGCCAGGCTATGGCGAAAAACCCAGTGTCGCTGATCATCCCCTGTCATCGGGTGCTGGCCGCCGGCGGCAAGATCGGCGGGTTTTCGGCGCCCGGCGGATCGACCACCAAGACGCGCATGCTCGAACTGGAAGGCGTCCACCTGGAAGAGCAACAGCCAAAGCCCGCACAGCAGTCCTTTGGCTTCTAAGTAAACTCGTTCGAACGCGTGCCTGGTGAAGAGGCTTCACGCGACAGGAATTAAACTCTTGTTTTTACAGCGTTGTCGCAAATCGTTGCGCGGCATGCGTTAGCCTTTGGACCGCTGCGCGGCCTCGCGTTCGTAGACCGCGAGGAAGGCCTTGCCCATCAGTGACTTCTCGTTCTCGATGCTCTGTCGCAGGACCGCCGCGCGGGTTGCCTGAATGGCACGGTCGTCGGGTGCGGCTGCACTGGCGAATTCTATGAGCTGCACCGCAAGGCGGAAACTCCCTTCCTCCGATAGGCGCACGGCTCGTTCTGCAAGCTTTTCGGCGCCGCCGGCAAGAGCGGCCAGTTCCGATGCGAGGTCGGCGGTCCGCGGCGGCTTGAGGTGGGCCGCATCGCCATCGAACCAGCCGGCATAGAAGTGATAAATGCCGCGGACGAGGAATTCCGGGTCGTCGTATTTGGCTGCCAGATAGGGTTTGGCCCGATATGCATCCGGCACCTTCACCGCATGCAGGACTTCGTCGAGTGTTGCGCCCCTGTTGAGGAGCGCGAGCGTTTCGCGCACAAGATGCTCGAGCGCCTCTGCCCCGTCGCGCAGCATCTCGGCCGCGCGCTCGTCGCCAAAGACGACCGGACCGTGACCGGGAATGAGGACCGCCGGGGCGAGCGCCTCCATCCGCCGGAGTGCCGTCGCCCAATCGGCAGCATAACGCTGCACCTTGCGCGGATTGCCGGCGTTCGGAAACACCCAGATGACGAAATCGCCGCTCGCAAGGACGCGCCGTTCCGGCAGCCAGACGAATGTTGCGTCGTCGGTCTCGCCCCTGCCGTGAAAGAGTTCGATCCGCTCACCGCCTATGGAGAGCGACAGGGTGTCGTCATAGACCACGTCCGGTCGCCGCTGGCCGATCGGGTAGACGTAGCCCGGATTGTTGAACTGCTGGCTCTGCGCGATGCTGTTGTAGCCATGCGAGGCTTCATAGCGCTCCATTCGTCGCTTCACGTTGCGGTGGGCGACGATCCGCGGCCGCGCCAGTCCGCGCGTATCCGCTTCCCGGTCGATATCCGTGATCCCGCTGGTATGGTCGATATGGCCATGTGTGAAGACGACGGTGTGTATGGGGCTGTCGTCCCACGAGCGTATGACGTCGAGGGTCTGCTTTGCCGTTTCCGGCTTCGCGGTATCGATCAGGACTAGGCCTTCGCGCGTGCGGATGGCCGTCACACTGCCGCAGAAATAGGTCGTATGGACGGTGACGATATCGTCGGCGACGTGCGTGATGGCACCATGCGAGACCGCGGCGGTCCATTCTTCCATCGGAGCCGTGCCGTCCCACAGACGCTCGAACAACGGGTCGTGTCTCATGAACTTTCTGTCCTTGCAGCAATCGCAGACAGCTTTAGCACTGCCGGCCGTGGTTGGAAGCCGGCACATACGGTCTTCTGGGCATGTCTCGGGCTTCGGGCTCCTTCAGCGGAGGCGCCCGCTCACTGAAGAAGCTTGAACAGCTTTCCCAAGGTGCTCCTGTCCTGTGCCGGCTGCTCGGCTTCTGCGGCGGGTTGCTGCTCAGGCTGCGGCGTTTCCGGCGACGGCTGTTCCGCAGCCGTGTCGGGCGGAATTTGCCCTTCGACAGCCGGTGCCGCCTCGGGCTCGCCGCCGCCACCGCCGATGATCTGCTCGATGGAGAGTTCGCTGCCTTCATCCTTTGGCTGCTTGCCGATCGCACCGCTGAGGATATCGCGCAGCTTTCCTCCCTTGCCTTCGCCGGACAGGAGTTCGTCGAGCCCCAGCTTGCCGGTCGGCAATCCGAGCTTCTTCAAGGTCGAAAGCGCGGCATCGGGGTTTTTCAGAAGGCCCGAAAGGTCAGGATAGATACGCGGAGCAGCAAACGACCCTTCTATGATGACGGGCACGCCGATGCCTTCCGTCGCGATATCGGCGCCCTGGCCCTGCAAGGATGCGACGACGCGTGGATCGAGCCGGAAGTTCAACTCGTCCTCCGGCAGGTTTGCCTCGCCCTTGCCGCTCATCCGCACCAGCGGACCGACGAGCTTGATGTCGTCGGTGCGGGCAACGCCGTTCTCGATCGCAAAGGACGCCCCGAGCTCGGTAAAGCCGGTCGCCTTGCTGTCGTTCTGCTTGAAGCCGGACGACATCAAGCCGACGAGATTGTTGTAGACGTCGGCGACGTCGATCCCGCGAATGGCGCCGTCGGAGAAACGCACCTGCGCCGTGCCCTTGAGCGCTCGCTTGAGCGCGCCCGTCGTGCCGCCGGCGCCTGCAATGTCGAACGTCGTCTGCAGCGCCCCTTCAAGGTGCTTGAAGTTCGCAAGGTCGGTGAGCAGCGGTGCGGCCGAAGCGCCGGAAATCGAGGCCTTGACCGCGATCGACGGCTCCGTGCCGGAGCCGTCTGCGGTGAGGCTTGCGGCCACCTGGCCGCCATAGAAGGGGCTTTCGGGAATGTCGAGGTTTGCAATGCCCTCGGAGATCCTCAGGGAGGTTGCGACCGGCCCGGCGACGACGCGGCCGTAACCGAGCTTCTCGGCATCGACCTTGATGGAGGCATCGATGGAGCGAAGAGCGGACAGATCCAGAGGAGCATCCGTTGCAGGGCCACCACTCGCTTTGCTTTTGGCCTTCGCCTGCGGCGCGGCCGAAGGCGCGCCGGCCAGCCGCGCGAGGTCTAGTTCCTTGAAATGGAGCGCGCTCGAAATTTTGAGCGGGGTCCCGAGTTCGACCGCGCCGTTGCCGCTTCCCTCCACCCCGTTGACCGAGAGCGTGGCCCTCTGGAACGCGACGCCGGCGGCGCTTGCCTGCACGTCGCCGTTGAAGGCGAATTGCGTGATGCCGCCCGCGTCCGCCTGGCCGATCGAGGCAAGAAGCGCTCGCAGGTCTGCGGCCGCGAAGTTCACCTTGCCGGCGTAGCTGCCCGCAAGCGCCGCGTTGCCATCCAGCGCAAGCGTCGCTTCCTTCGAGCGCAGGTCGAGCTTCAGCGGGATGTCGCCCGCACGGGCATTGGCGTCCATGAGCAGGTCGCGGACCGGTAGGGTAAGATCGATCTCGGCCGGTTTGCCCCGCCACTCAAGGCTGCCCGCAAGACGCATTGGCTTGGCCAGGTCCTCGATCTTGAGGGTGAGCTTCTTTGCCTTCACCTCGGCCATGGCCGGATCGGCGATGCCGGGAATGACGATGGTCGCGTCGCGCAGGCTTGCGCCGCCGGTCACGTTGATCGTCTTGCGCACGGAGCTTGCGCTCAGTCCGCGAAACGCGAAGGTCGTGTCCATCGTCACGGTCCCCGTCAGCGGCACCGCTTGGCCGGCCAGAGCCGCGAGTTTGGAAACGTCGAGCCCGTTGCTGACGACGCGGCCTTGGAAAATCGGCTCGGCGGCGCTGACGTCGGCGGCGAGATCGGCGGCAACACTGCCGGCGTCGATGCCGAGATGCTCGAGCCGCCCGGTCAGTTGTCCGTCCTTGAGCGTCGCCGTCAGCGTGACGTCGGATGCGGAAATGTCGCCGGCGGCAAGGGCGCCGACATTGACGCTGATATCGGCGTCAAAGCCGGCCAGCGCCTGCAGGCCCGCTGCCGCCTTGGCCTTGGCCTTGTCCGTCCGGCCTGCCGGTTCCTCGGGCTGCGAGGAGGATGCGGCGGTCTCGCCGCCCTCGAGGAACGCGCTCAGATCCAGCCGCTCGGCATTGAGGTCGGCGAGGAACCGCGGGCGGCTGCCCGGCACGAACAGCGCGTCGAGCCCGAGCGCTTCGTCGCCGATCGTAAGCTTGCCGCCGCGGATCTGGTAACCGCCATTGGCATTCAGCGCCACCTGGCCGCTGGCGGTCAGTTCGGTGAGCCCGGCCGCGAGCTGAGGCTCGGCCTGCAGCGAGAGGCTGAGTTCGGCGGGCTTGTGCTCGAGCAACGGACGCAACGGCGAGACGGCAAGCGTCACCTCGTAGCGCCGGCCCTCGACGCCGGCGCCGGCCGAGAGCGACAATTCGCCATCGATATCCGGAACGGCGAGCGTGAGGTCGAGATCCTTGACGACATCGACCGAACCGCCGGCGTCCTCCTGCCGCAGCGTTCCCTCGCTGATCGAGATCTTGTCGATGGCGCTTTTTTCGAGGAACGCCACGAGAGCGGCGAGCGGATCGCGTGTTTCGCCCGTGTTCGCCTGTCCCGCCTCCCCCCCGTCTTGGGCGGCCGCGGCGGCCTCGGCCTTCGGCCGCAGCGCCACGACAGGGCGCACAAGCCTTACTTCCCTAACGTGCAGGCGGTCGGACCAGAGCGAGGAGAGCGTCACCGAGCCCGCGACTTCGCCGATCTCTGCGGCCATGCCATCGGCATCGAGCGAAACGTTTTCGGCCACCACCGCCAGGTGCGGGACGACGGAAAGCCTGACCGGGCCGTTGAGCGCGATTGCGCTGCCGGTCGCGTTCGAGAGTTGCCGCCCCAGTTCGGCGCGCATCCAGTCGCTCGAAACGAAGCTGGGCAGGATCATGACTGAAACGACAGCGAGCACGCCGAGCGCCAGCAGGCAAAGAAAGAAACGCCGCATGTTTCCCCTCGTTGCGAAAGCGATTGATTCGGTATCGTTTTCCAGCGCGCGCCGTTTTGCAACTCCCGGGGAGATCCGGCCCATCTCTAGGGTTGCGCTATCGCGCGACGACACCCTTTGCGGCGGCGGCTGAATCGCCCATCTCGGCGGCCTTCCTCTCGGCCCCGGCGGCCGAAGCGACAACCGCGCGTGGACGATGCACGAGCGTGACGAGTACGAAGGACAGGATCATCAACAGATACCAGGCGCCGAGTTTTTGCACGGAGACCAGCGTCCAGCCGGCATGCTGCGAGGGATAGATCCAGGCCCGCGACCATGTGCCGATGTTTTCGGCGAACCAGATGAAGAGGGCGACCAGCAGGAAGCCGAGAAGCAGCGGCATGCGGTGGCGAAAGCGAAAAACGCGATAGTGCACCGTGGTGCGAAGGAAGAGAATCGCGGTCAACCCGAAGAGCGCGTAGCGCAGGTCGATGATGTAGTGGTGGCTGAAGAAGTTGACGTAGATGGCAAAAGCCAAGAGCAGGGTGGCAAGGAGTGGCGGGTAGTTGCTGTAGCGCATGTCGAGAATGCGGGTCACGCGCGCCAGGTAGGAGCCGACCGCTGCATACATGAAGCCCGAAAACAAAGGCACGCCGCCGATGCGAAAGAAGCTCGGCTCCGGATAGATCCAGGAGCCGACGGAGGTTTTGAAGATTTCCATCAGCGTGCCGACGACGTGAAAGATCAGGATGACCTTGGCCTCGGCCATCGTCTCGAGCTTGAAGACGAGCAGCGAGACCTGGATGGCGATGGCGCTCAGGAACAGGAAGTCGTAGCGCGCGAGACCACTGCCTTCGGGCCAGTAGAATTTCGTTGCCAGCATCAGGGCCAGCATGGCGCCGCCGAAGAGGCAGGCGAAGGCCTGCTTGATGCCGAACACCAGAAATTCGGTCAGGCCGCCAAGGGGGCCGCTTGCCGGAAGCCGGTCGAGCACGCCATGGGCCGCAGCGTCGATGCGCGCCTCAAGGCTCGTAAGCCGCCTCTCTTCGGGCTTTCCAACCATCCGCATCGCCTCCCGTTGCCATCGCTCGTGCGATGGCCTGACAATGCGGTTGAATTGTGGATGGGTGGAAACCGGGCCGTGTGGGGCCGCCGCGCGTCCGTCACCGCCCGCAGGCGGCAGGATGGCGACAGGCCGCAAGCAGCGTTCGTGGCGGTCGATCAGCGCGGGAAGGCGTAACGGTCGACGATCGCCCAGATTTCCCGGTTGACCTCCTGCAGCTGCTCGATCACCTCGTTGATCCGCGCGATCTCCGCCTCGTTGATCTGCTCGATCTTGCCGTACTTGATCGTGTCCTTGCTGTCGAAGATCGCCATCAGTTGCGTGCTCGCCTGATCGCCGGTTTCGTCGAAGGAATAGATGCAGTGGCTGTATTTGTTGCGGAGCTTCGCCTGCCGGCCAAGCTGTTGGGTGATCGCCAGAATTTCCTGCCGCTGGGCGGCAGGTGTCTTTCCCATCTTGGTCAGCCGCTCGACGAGTTCGATGCGGGCCCGCGTCGTGTTCAGCGTCAGGAAGATGACGATCGCGGTTTCCTTGTCGACCCGGGCGAGGCCGGCGATGAGGTAGATGAGCAAACTCTCCGTATTGGTCCACGTATAGTTGAGTTGTCCGATCAGAAGTAGGATCTCATGAAATCTTGCCATGGGCCTCTGCCAACGCTTTCGTCCGTCAATGGACGAACGTTAGAATATCCCATTCTGGCGGCGAGTAAATTTGTTCCAGCAGGCGTCCTGCAGGGCCTGAAACGCAACGCCCAGCCCTGTCGTCGGCTTGGCGCCAGCGGAAGGTTGATGGCCACATTTTACCTAACCCACGGGTGAAGACATCCAGCCGTCGCCGCTAGCCCGCGGTGGTTAGCCCGAACTGACAACTTACAATGTGTATCGGTTTTCGACAGACTCTCCAGCGCAACCGGCGAGCAGGACGCATCGGGCCTTATGGGGCTAGCACTGCATCGAATGGCAAAATGCCCTTTAGGGAACCTGATCCGGTCCTCTCGACCCAATAGGGGAGAGGCAGCCAGAAGAAAGCAATCGAAATATCGGCATGCGGACGCTGCGGCGTCCAGGAGGAACCATTTTCATTAAGTTCAACATGTAGCCCGCGCATGGCCCAAATCCGCGTATGAGAAGAATGCGGCTCGGCTGTCGCGGCCTCAACTTGAGGTGATCGTTATGAGCAAGGACAAAAATATCCTGTGGCCATGGGATGACAGCCAGTCTCAAGATCAAGACCAGGACCAAGGACAGGGCCAGGGTCAAGGACAATTGCAGGCGGAGCTGCAAGGCCAGCTTCAGGGTCAGGGACAAGGCCAGGGCCAAGACCAGGGACAGGGCCAGGATCAAGGCCAAGGCCAGGACCAGGGACAGTCGCAATACAGCGAATCCTACAACGGCAACCTGAACGGCAATGGCAACCTGAACGGTAACGGCAATGCCAATGCGAACGGCAACGGCAACCTGAACGGTAACGGCAACGCCAACCTCAATGGCAACGGCAATGCCAACCTCAACGGCAATGGCAACGCCAACCTGAATGCCAACCTCAACGAAAACAGCTCGCATGTCGACGTCGACAGCAAGACGACCGTCGATGTGAGCGTCGATCTCGACCTCAGCGGCTACCAGCCCTCCGATGACGATTTCGCCGATATCGACAACTCCTCCATCCATGGCATGGCAAACACGAGCTTCAAGGACATCCTGAACGGCTCGATGAACGGCAACAGCAACGTTGCCAACGTGTTCAGCCAGAACGCCATCATGTCGGATGACGACAGCGCGTCGGACATCAATAACAGCGGCACGCTGAACCAGAACGGCGACGCCAATGCCGGGGACGCCCACTCGGGCGACGGCATCCAGGCCGGGGCAGACGGTGGCGAGGGCGGTAGCAAGGCCTATGCCAACGGCGGCGACGGCGGCGACGGCGGCCATTCGATCGGTGGCTTCGCGGGCGCTGGCGACGGCGATGGCGGCGACGCAGACAACAATGCCGATGCGACCGGCGGTGCAGGCCTTGGGGGCATTGCTGCCAGTGTCGGCGTTGGTGGCGGCAGCTCCAGCGGTGATGCGAATGGCGGTACGGCGACAGCCGGTGCCGGTGGTGCTGGTGGCGCCGGTCTCGGCGTCGGCCTCGGTCTCGGTGTGGGTCTTGGTGTCGGTGCGGCAGCCGGTGGTGACGGTGGCAGCAATGGCGCCGGCAACGGTGGTACGAGCGGCGACGTCTCGAGTGGCACGGCCGGATCGTCGGATGCAGGCGACGGCGGTGACGCTGGCGGCTTCATCCTGCCGATCCTGAACCTTGCCGGCGACGGCGGCGACAGCAACGGTGGCAACAGCGTAGCGGTCGGCGATACCGGCAGTGCTGACGGTGGCGATGCTGGCGATGCCGGCGACGGCGGCAGTGGCTTCGGTGCCGGGTTCGGCGCCGGTGCAGGCTATGGGGCCGGTGCGGGCGTCGGTGGCGCCGGCGGCGGTGGTGGCGACGCCTATGCCGGCGGCGGCTCCACGGGTGACTCGACTGGCGGCGACGGTACCGGTGGTGCTGCAACCGGTGGTCATGGCCTCGGTGGTCTCGCGCTCACGGGTTCGTGGGCTGCGGGTGGCGACGGTGGCGATGCCTATGGTGGCCACGCGTTGGGTGGTGCGGCCGGTGACGGCGGTGCCGGTGGCTTCGCAACGAATGGCGACGGCGGCGCTGGTGGCAGCGCCGGCATGTGGGGCTCGTACAATGGTGACGACAGCTTCGTCGAAGGGCTCTCCTCGGCGTCGGCCGATGCCGTCATCGACACCAACGCCTTCAACCAGCAGATCGTGCTTGGTGCGAACCTGCAGGGCAACACGATCGACATGACGGTTGTTGGTGGGGACTTCACGACCACCGCGGTCGGCGACGACGACAACACCTGATCATGAGGTGATGCCGAACCGCATGCCGCGGACATCGGCATTGAATTGGACTGCGCGGGGAGCCTCTCGCGCAGTCCGGCATGACCCGCCATGCCAGAGGGGACTGCCGGTTACAAGAAGGAGGCCCTGACCTTGTATTCCGCAAAGATCACCGAGGCCATTGCCCATTTCATCGGTCTTTTCGAGCTCTCGGCCGAAGAGGCCCGTCTGCGTGAAATCCACGAGAAATTCGATCCGGATCGAGAGGTCCACAAGGACCCGAAGGAACTCTCGTCCGCGCCGGTCAAGGTGCACGCACCCTACGATCTCGACGATTTCAACCCCGACGTCCCGTACAAACCGGTCGGACCGGACATCTTCATGCCGATTCCGGACGGCTATGCCGGAGTGTCTTTGCCGGAGTATCCCATTTTTGGCGGTTCCTTTGGCCGCGCCAGCACGGAAGCCTTCCTGCAGGGCGGATCGCCGAGATCGGCGGCCCAGGTGGTCGAGCCGCACATCAACCCGCCGGGTTCGGTCGTGGTCTACAGCAACCAGATCGCCGAACTCTCGGACAACGACTTCGTCAGCGTCGGCGGGCATGGACTGACGTCCAGCCTGCAGATCGACAACAGCGCCACGATCGCCGAACTCATCGATGCGGCACAGCAGATTTCGCTGTTCGGCGACACCGATGTCGCTGACTCCAGCGATGCGATCGCCAGCCTCGTAACGAACGCGGCTGAAAGGCTCGATGCCTATGCGGCCAGCGGCGAGGCAGAGGCTGAGGGGATGACCGTCAGCCATTTCGTCGCCAAGGCAAGCGCGCTCGAAGGCATCTATGTGAATGGCGTGATCGTCGAGGAAGCGCCAGTTCTGAAGGATCATCTGCCAGGCGCGGACGATGCCACCGAGACACCGGACGAGCCTGCACTTACGAACGGGCCGGTCGAGGTCAGCGGCGGCGTCGCGTACGGGGAAGGCGCCGTTTCGATCAACAGTTCGGTCGAACTGGAAACCGGCAGCAACACGCTGGTCAACTCCGTCGTGATCACCAGCAACTGGCTGCAGGCGGACGTACTGGCTGTGGCCGGCGACCATGTCGCGCTCAACGCGATCGTGCAGGTCAACGCCTATTACGACAGCGACCTCGTCAGTTCGGCGCTCAGCGGCGGCAGTCCGGTGCAGGCCGCCACCCAGGCGTTGAACATCGCGATGTTCAAGCATGTCGAGCCGGCGCAGGAACCAGCCCATGCGGAAACCGGGGACTTCCCCAAGGCCTGGGCCATCACCCAGGTCAAGGGCGACCTGATGATGGTGAACTGGTTGCAGCAGTTTACCTTCATGTCGGACCAGGACACGGCGACCCTTTCGGCTTCGGGCTCGAAGCTCTCGATCGTCGCCGGCGACAACACCGCCGCCAACGAGGTTTCGCTGCTTGAACTGGGATACCGCTTCGACCTGATCTTCGTCGGCGGAAGCGTCTTCGACGCCAACATCATCCAGCAGACGAACATCCTGCTCGACAATGATCTGATTGGTGCCGTCGGCGGATTCCACACCAGCGGTGCCGGGTCGGTCTCGACTGGCGGAAACCTGCTTTGGAACTATGCCGGCATCGTCGAGGCCGGTCGTGCAGGCCCGGTCAATCCGATGTCGGACGGTTACCTGTCGGCGCTGGAGGACCTGTCGGAAGGCAAGAAGCCGTCGGGCGACGACTTTCTGCATGATCCCGCCTTTGCCGGGCTCCATGGCCTGCGGGTGCTCTACATTTCCGGCGACCTCATCAGCCTCAACTATATCCAGCAGACCAACATCCTCGGCGACAGTGATCAGGTGACGCTGGCGATGAACGCGCTCGAGGCGCGCCCGGATGCGGACTGGACCATTTCCACCGGCTCCAACGCCCTTTTGAACTATGCCGGGATCGTTGATGTCGATACCGGCAAGACGATCTATGCCGGCGGCGGCGCCTATTCGGACGAGGTGCTCATCCAGGCGGAGCTGGTCAAGAACGATCCCTATCTCGGAAGCCAGAACCCGGATGCGCTCGTCAGCGAGGCGGTGATCTTTCTCGGCGACGACATGCTCACGCCGGATTCCGGCCACCAGCCGCAGGACCAGATCTCGCCGAACCAGCACAGCATCGACACGGCCAGCGCCGACCCCATGCACAGCATGGTCGCCTGATGGGAGTGCGGGAGGATAATCATGACCGACCGCCCCAATCCGTCACGGCCGGCGCCCGCCGAAACCGGCGGCGATGCCGTTTCACGCGTGGAGGAAAAGGAAACACGGTCGGAAACGTCTCGCGCCGATGCCGCGCGGCGGCAGTTTCTTCGCAAGCTCAATCATCAAGAACACGTTCTCAATCGTGCCGTTAGGGAGATCGACGGAGTGGCGGACCAGATAAGAAGAGTGGCGGCAACCGACGCCGGCGACAAGGGCAATTGGAGCATTTCACCCGCGGGCTCGGGTGTCGCTGCAAGGCCGATACAGGCGGCGGTCGCCGCATCCGGCGTCGCGCCGGTGTGTGCTGCAGCGGCCGCGCCGATGGGGATCGCCGAGGCGGTAACGCCGCAGGCGCCACAGACGGCAACGCCACCGGCAGGCGCCGCGGAGGCAGGCAACTTCATGCAGCGGCCCTGGCCGCCGAAAACCGAGCCGGTGGCGCGCGTCGAGATCCAGCCCGCTCCGCGCGACGAAGCGCCGGGCGAGCGCCGACCGATGCAGGAGGAACGGAGGCCGGAACCGCGCATCGAAAAACCGGCGGAGAAGCCGGTCGTCTGGCCGACGGCGGAGATGAAGGAGCGATATTCTCCGTCGGGCATGGTGGTGATCGAAGCCGATCGCGGACCGATCAAGGCCGAGGCCCGTTCGCCCGATAAGGGTGGCGGATCGTCCGACGGCAAGGGCGGCGGCGGTGGCGGAGGAGGGGGCGTCTTTCACAAACGCCTCGGACCGGTCGATTTCTCCGCCAGCCTCAGGGCCGGCATCAAGGCCATCCGGCAGAACCTGATGATCGTCATGGTGTTCACGATCGCCACAAACGTGCTCGTGCTCGCGATACCGGTCTATCTGTTCCAGATATCCGACCGGGTGCTGACCAGCCGCTCGATCGACACCTTGATGATGCTGACGGCGCTGATCGTCGGCGCCGTGGTGCTGCAGACGGTGTTTGACGGCATTCGCCGCATGATCCTCATGCGAACGGCGGTAGAGGTCGCCGCCCAGCTCGGCGCGCCGATCCTGAGTGCGGCGGCAAGAGCAGCACTCCACAGCAACGGGCGCGAATACCAGACGCTCGGCGACCTGCAGCAATTGCGCTCGTTCCTGGTGTCGGGAACGCTGCTTTCCTTCCTCGATGCACCGATCGCGCCGTTCTTCCTGGTGGCGGTCTTCCTCATCCATCCGCATCTTGGCGCCATCGTCGTCACCTCGGCCGTCCTGCTTTTGATCGTCACGCTGCTCAACCAACGCGCGACGGCCGCCGGCTTCGGCGAGGCCACCAACTACCAGACCAAGGCAAACCTGCATCTCGATTCCATGTCGCGCAATTCGCAGATCATCAATGCGCTGGCGATGATCCCTGAGGCCGTGCACATTTGGGGCAAGGACATGGCCGGCTCGCTCAAGGCCCAGGTTCTGGCGCAGGATCGTAACATCGCCTTTGCCTCGCTTTCCAAGGCGGTGCGATTGCTGACGCAGGTAACGATGCTTGGCTGGGGCGCCAATCTCGCGCTTCACGGCCATCTGACGGGCGGCATGGTGATTTCGGCATCGATCATCGCCGGCCGCGCGCTCGGCCCGATCGAGGCGGCGATCGAAGGCTGGCACCAGGTTATCCAGGCGCGCGCCGCCTATGGGCGCATCACCTCGCTGTTGCAGACGTCGCCGCTGAACTTCGAGCGGCTGAAGCTGCCGCGACCCGAAGGGCGCCTCGATGTCGAGCGCCTGCTTTTCGTTCCGCAGGGCACAAAGCGCGTCGTGCTCAACGGTATCACCTTTGCGCTGGAGCCGGGCGACTCGCTCGCGGTCATCGGCAGTTCCGGCGCCGGCAAGACGACGCTCGGCAAGATGCTCGTCGGCTCCATCCTGCCGACGTCGGGCAACGTGCGGCTCGATCTTATGGATCTCAGAAACTGGGACCAGCGGCAATTCGGCGAAAGCATCGGCTACCTGCCGCAGGACGTGCAGCTGTTCCCCGGCACGATCAAGGCCAACATCGCGCGCATGCGCGAGGATGCCACGGACGCCGACATTTATGCCGCCGCCAAACTTGCCGACGTGCACGACATGATCGCCACGTTGCCGCACGGGTATGAAACGGTGGTGGCGGCCGACGGCTCGCCGCTTTCGGGCGGCCAGAAGCAGCGCGTGGCACTTGCTCGCGCCTTCTTCGGCAATCCGCGCATGGTCGTGCTCGACGAACCCAATTCCAATCTCGATACTGCCGGCGAGGCGGCGCTGACGCGGGCGCTGAGTCATGCCAAGCGCGAGAAGATCACCGTCGTCACCATCACCCAGCGGCCCGCGCTGCTCAACAGCGTCGACAAGGTCCTGTTGCTCGTCAACGGCACCGTGGCGCTCTTCGGCATGCGCCAGGATGTACTCAAGGCACTTGCGTCGCGCGGCGTGAATACCGAAGGCAACCCGCTCGAACAAAACCAACTTCCGTAGGCGATCATGAGCGATATGGCCAAAGTACAGGATCTGACCTGGTACGCGGAGGTTCCGCGTTCGATCTGGCGGCATACGGTGATCGGCATGGTGCTGATCGTCGTCACCTTCGGCGGTTTCGGCCTCTGGGCCTTCACCGCGCCGCTGGCGGCGGCCGTCATCGCCCAGGGAAGCTTCGTCGCGACCGGACAGAATAAGGTGATCCAGCATTTCGAGGGCGGGATCATCAAGGAAATCCTGGTCAACGAGGGCGACCATGTCACCGCCGACCAGCCGTTGATCCGGCTGGACGAGACGGCGGCGCTCGCCAACGAACGGCAGTTCTTTCTGAGACGGGCAAGGCTCGAGGCGATCGTCGCCCGGCTCAATGCGCAGGCCAACGGCCTGAAGGAGGTGGCGCTGCCGAAGGTCCTCACCGAGAACCTGAAGGACGATCCGGAGATCGTGCCGATCGTCCAGAGCCAGCAGCTCAACTTTAAAACCTGGAGAAGCAAGCTCGACAGCGACATCGGTCTTTTGAAGCGAAACATCGAGAGCCTCGAGTTCCGGTCCGAAGGCTTCGAGGAGCAGTTGAAGTCGGTCCGTGAGCAGCGGACCCTGCTGGAGGAGGAATATATCGGCAAGAAGACGCTGCTCGCCAAGGACCTGATCCGCAAGACGGAGATCAAGAGCATCCAGCGCGCGATCGCCGATGCCGAGGGGCAGATCGGCCGGCTGATGTCCGAAGTCTCCGAAACCGGCGCCCAGATCCTGAAACAGCAGCAGCAGGTCAACCAGACCGAGGAGAGCTACCGCGAGGCAGCACTCGACGAGTTACAGAAGGCCGAAGCTGAGTTGGACACGGTGCGCGAGCAACTGCGTGGTGCCACCAATGTTCTGCGCCGCGCGACGATCAATGCGCCGGTGACCGGCACGGTCATCCGGATGCATTTCCACACCTCCGGCGGCGTCATAGAGAGCGGCAAGCCGATCATGGAAATCCTGCCGGCCGACGTGCCGCTCATCATCGAGGCACAAGTGCTGCGCACCGACGTCGACAATATCCGGGTGGGCGAAAAGGCGACTGTGCGCCTGACCGCGCTCAACCAGCGCACGACGCCGGTTCTCAACGGGCAGGTTTTTTACGTCTCGGCGGACGCATTGCCGGTACAGACGCAGGAGGGCACGCGCGAGGTCTATCTGGCGCGCGTCAACCTGCCGGCAAGCGAGCTTGCGAGGGTTCACAATTTCGTCGTGACCCCCGGCATGCCGGCGGAAATCCTGATCCAGACGGCGGAGCGGACCTTCTTCGACTATCTCACCAAGCCGATCCGCGACAGCATGGCACGCGCCTTCATGGAAAACTGATCGTTTCGACCGGCGGCAGTATCTGCGGCGTCGGAGTGGGGGCGGCGTGAAACCCGTTTCCGCCCGCCTGCGCGTCGTCTGACGTGCTCGCGTATCATCTACGTCGCCGGCCGTTCGATCGCATTTTCTATGGGCCTGGACCGGTGCGCCGGTGTTGCGCTGCGCGCATAGCGCATAGCTGGCCTGCACAAAAACCGCCTACGATTTGGGCAGAAACCCTGTATATTCACCTCATCGAAGCAATGCATCTCCTCCCGCAGAGCTTCGACGGGTGAACGATCTCCTCCTCCCATGGATCGTTCACGAGATCAGCGCCACTCCTCCTCCCAGGCTGCTGATCGATTTTTGAGAGCCTGCCGCTCCTCCCGCGGCGGGCTCTTTTATTTTTCGGCTGACGCTGCCGGCAATTGCGTCCCTCAAGCGACGTATCGGCGACGCCCCGCCCCCGCACGATCAACAATGCATGCCCGCCCACGGAACCAAAGTCCCCAGTTGGCGGTTACGCCTGTGGAGGTGCGTGATGTCTATCCGGCACGTGAAATCCGATCTGCAGTCGAAACCCCAGCGCTGGGCGTTTCACCATGGCGCGGGGCGCCTGCGGGCAGGCGACGCGATCCGCAACCAGGCCACGACGGAGGGCCGGCCGGCCCCGGTGGTCGATGCCGGCGACGGTGGCCTCGTCGCGCCGGATCTTTCGGGATCGCTTGCCTCTCATCGCAACCGGCAGCCGCCGACGCACGACTATAGCCGCCGGACGGTGGGTCGCGAGGCTCTGGCCTCCATTCGCGACCTGCGCGACGAAGACTGCAGCGGCGGGCCGATCTGGGCCGCCTTGCTCGGCGACAATACGAGCGAGGGCATGCGGCAATTCATCGGGCTCGTGCTCGCTTTCATCTTCCTTTCGGCTGTCATCTTCTGGTTCCTTGCCTAGGACGCCTTGGGCCTAGGACGCATTGGGCAACTGGCCTGGGCATTTGCCAGGTTGACGGTCGATCGCCGAGGCCTAGATAACCGGCGACATCCCGTCCTCCCTCCAATGCCAGCGAGAGCACCATGCACTACAGAACCCTCGGCCGCACGGGCCTGCGCATTTCCGAAATCGGTTACGGTGCCTGGGGCATCGGCAAGAGTCAGTGGCAGGGCGCAAGCGATGACGAGTCTGCGCGCGCCCTCAACCGCGCGGTCGATCTCGGCCTCAACTTCATCGACACCGCACTCGGCTACGGTCAGGGTCACAGCGAGAAGCTGATCGGCGCTTTGCTGCGCGAGCGGTCGGAGACGATCCACGTCGCCACCAAGATCCCGCCGAAGAACATGCAATGGCCAGCGCATGCCGGCACGCCTGCCGAGCAGACCTTCCCGGCCGATCACGTGATCGCCTGCACCGAGGCAAGCCTGCGCAATCTCGGCGTCGAGACGATCGACGTGCAGCAGTTTCATGTCTGGTCGGACGAGTGGGTCGGGCGCGGCGACTGGCTGGAAGCGGTCGAGCGGTTGAAGCGCGACGGCAAGATCCGCTTCTTCGGCGTTTCGATCAACGACTACGAGCCGGACAATGCGCTCCGGCTGATCGAGACCGGCGTCGTCGATAGCGTGCAGGTGATCTACAACATCTTCGAACAGGCGCCCGAGGAGAAGCTGCTGCCGGCGTGCCTGAAGCACAATGTCGGCGTCATCGTCCGCGTGGCGCTGGACGAAGGCGGTCTCACCGGCCAGATCCGCGCCGATACCGTCTTTCCCGAGGGCGACTTCCGCGAGACCTACTTCCGCGGCGAGCGCAAGCGCGAGGTCGAGGAGCGGACTCAGAAGATCGTCGAAGACCTGGAAATCAAGCCCGACGCGCTGGCCGAAACGGCGCTGCGCTTCGTTCTCAGCCACCCGGCGGTATCGACGGTCATTCCCGGCATGCGCTCGGTGCGCAACGTCGAGCGCAACTGCGCCATCGGCGACGGTGCCGGCCTGCCGGATACGCAGCGGGCGAAACTGACCGCCCACCGCTGGCGGCGCAACTTCTATCGGGATTGAAGATCGGCGACGTCTCTTTTGAAGACGGGGCGTTGCCGAGGCGTGGGTGCCCGCCGGTTTCTGTTTGCGGGCAGACGTTCGCTTCGGAGGAAAGGCCAATGTCTGAAACGGTCAATGTCCGCTATATGGTCGATGACGTCGAGGCGGCGATCGCCTGGTACACGACCCACCTCGGTTTTTCGCTTCTGTCGAGCTATCCACCGGCTTTCGCGGATGTGCAGCGCGGCGCGCTGCGGCTGCTGCTCAGCGGACCGACGAGTTCGGCCGGCAGGCCGATGCCGGACGGCGAGAAGCCGGGGCCGGGCGGCTGGAACCGCATCCATCTCCTCGTCGATGATCTCAACGGCGAGGTCGAGCGGCTGCGCCGCGCCGGCGTCATGTTCCGCAACGACATCGTCACCGGTCCCGGAGGGGCGCAGATCCTTTTGATCGACCCCTCCGGAAATGTCGTCGAACTGTTTCAACCGGCGCGACGATAGGGACCGCGCGCCCGCTGGTCGTTGATGCGAGCTCCGGGTGGGGGCTCAGCCGGCGCTGGTATCGACCACTTCGAAATCGTGGGTAATCGTTGCGGTCTTGGCGAGCATGGCCGAAGCCGAGCAGTATTTCTCGATCGACAGCGAAACGGCGCGCTCGACCTTGTTGACTGCGAGCCCGCGGCCTTTGACGATGAAGTGCATGTGGATGCGGGTAAAGACGCGCGGCTCCGTCTCGGCGCGGTCGGCGTCGAGTTCGACGACGCAGTCTTCGACCGGCTCGCGGCCCTTCTCCAGGATGTGCACCACGTCATAGGCCGAGCAGCCGCCGGTGCCGATCAGCACCAGTTCCATCGGGCTCGGTCCCGGGGTGCGACCTTCCTCTCCGAAGGCGGTTCCCAAAACGACTTTGTGGCCGCTACCAGACTCTCCGACGAAGGTCCGGTCTTCCACCCATTTGACGCGTGCTTTCATGTGTCTCGTCCTGTTGTAGCCATGGCGTGATCATGGTCCCAAACAGAGCCGATGATCCTCCGTTCACATAGCGTCTTGGAGGGTTTTCGCAAATGGCCCGCGTCCGCTAAAATGGCCACCCGCGCCATTGGTGCGGGAGCGGACCACGCGCAAACCAGGCAACAGGTGTTTTGATGAACGAGACGACGGGAAATGCGCCTGACCGTTCCGGCGCGGTGATCCATCCGCCGATCGCCTGGGTGATGTCGGTGGGCGGTGGCCTGGTGCTCGACCGGCTCCACCCGTTGCCGTTCGTGCCCGCGATCGTGCCGGACGCCCTCGCCGGCGGCATCATTTTTCTCGCCGGTCTTGCGCTTTTGATCTGGGCGGCGGTGAGTTTCAGGCGCGCGGGAACCGAAATCCAGATCCATCGCCCGACATCGACGATCGTCGAAGCCGGTCCCTACCGCTTCACCCGCAACCCGATCTATAGCGGCATGTTCCTCGGCCTGATCGGCTTTTCCATTCTCTTCGACAGTCTGTGGCTGCTGATCCTGCTGGTCCCCTTTTACCTCGTCATCCGCTATGGCGTCGTGGCGCGCGAGGAGGCCTATCTCGAGCGCAAGTTCGGCGACGTCTATCGGGCCTACAAGGCGCGTGTCAGGCGTTGGCTCTAATTGCCCAAGTCGGCGCACGCCCGTAACGACGATCAGGCGATGTAGCCGGAAACACCATCCCACAGCAGTTTCAACGCGGTTACCACCAGCAGCCCGTAGCAGGCGCGATAGACCTGGCGCTGGTCCAACACCCCATGGAGCCGCCAGCCCGACCACACGCCGACCGGAATGGTGAGGAGGCAAAGCGCCATCAGGGTCCAGGTTCCGCCCGAAGGCTGGGACAACAGCAGCCAGGGCACAAGCTTGGTGGCGTTGCCGACGGTGAAGAACAGGCTCGTGGTTCCCGCATAGATTTCCTTGCTGAGACCGAGCGGCAGCAGGTACATCGCGAGCGGCGGGCCGCCCGAATGGGCAACCATGGTGGTGATGCCCGAGGTGAAGCCGGCAGCAACGGCCTTTGGTCTCGAACGGGGATGCGGGATCACGTCGGCGCCCCGGATAAACCAGAGCCCGACAAAGGCGAGCGTGATGCCCGCCATCAGAATTGCGATCGCCCGATGGTCGAGCGCACGGAACACGAAGTAGCCAATGCCGATCCCGATCACCAGGCCGGGCACGAGCAGCACGAGGTCCGGCTTCGACCAGGTCGAAGGCTTCCAGTAGTGCAGCGCATAGAGGTCCATCGCGATGAACAGTGGTGCGAGCAGACCGCCGGCCGTAACCGGATCCATCACGGTCGACAGTAGCGGAATGCCGATGATTGCGAAGCCGCCGCCGAATGCGCCGCGCATGAAGCTGATCAGAAACACGCCGGCAAAAGCGACGAGGACGGTCGCAAGGGTCAGTTCCATGGCGTGGCTCCGCGTTGACGCGCCCGCGACGCCAAAGCGCCTGCGTTCTCAATGAAAGTGGGTTGATGAAAGGAGAATGATCGCAGATACTTCTCGGTGCAATCTAAACATTGTACTCGGAGCAATAAATGTCTAACTCCGAATATATCAGGCTGGCCGACGCGATCGCTGCTGAGATCGCAAACGGCACGCTGAAGCCCGGCGACCGCCTGCCGCCGCAGCGCCGGTTTGCTCATGAGCACAAGATTGCCGCCTCGACGGCGAGCCGTGTCTTTTCGGAACTGCTGCGGCGTGGTCTTGTCGTTGGCGAAGTCGGTCGCGGCACCTTCGTTTCGGGCGAGACCAGGCGTGGCGCGGAAGCGCTTGGCGAACCGCGTGGTATCCGGACCGATCTGGAATTCAACTATCCGATCCTGCCCGAACAGACCGCGTTGATCGCCAGGAGCCTCGCGGGCCTCGAAAAGCCCGCCGCCCTGGATGTCGCCTTGAGGCAAGTCACCAGCACCGGAACGGCCGTTGCCCGCAGCGTGGCCGCTGATTTTCTGTCGCGGGACGGATGGTGCGCAACGCCCGAGCAGCTCGTTTTTGCCGGCAACGGTCGACAGGCCATCGGCGCGGCACTTGCCGCGCTCGTTCCGACCGGTGGCCGATGCGGCGTCGAGGCGCTGACCTATCCCTACATCAAAGGCATCGCCGTCCGGTTGGGCATCACGCTGGTGCCGCTTGCGATGGACGGCGACGGCGTGCGGCCGGATGCGGTGCTAAGGGCGCATCAGGAGGCCCGGCTGTCCGCGATCTACATTCAGCCGGCGGTCCAGAACCCGCTTGGCACGACGATGTCTGCGGCGCGGCGGAGCGATCTGATCCGGGTCCTCGAGGCGCTCGACCTCCCGATCATCGAGGATCGCGTCTACAGCTTTCTCGAGGACGATCTGCCGCTTGCGACACTCGCGCCCGAAACCTGCATCGTCATCGACAGCCTGTCCAAGCGGGTCGCGCCGGGCCTGTCGCTCGGCTTCATCGTCCCGCCCCTGCGCTTGCGGGAAAGCATGATGGCCTCGGTGCGTTCCGGCGGCTGGTCGGCCTCCGGTCTTACCTTCGCCGCGGCCCAGCGGATCATGGCGGATGGCACCGTTGCCGAACTGGTCAGGCGGAAGCGCCTCGACGCGCGCGCCCGGCAGAAGCTTGCGGCCGACCGTCTCTCCGGCTTCGATATCCAGTCGAACGAGAACGGCTTCCACCTCTGGCTGACGCTGCCGCCCCACTGGCGTTCGCAGAGTTTCGTCGTTGCCGCGGCGAGGCGCGATATCGCCTTGACGCCCTCCACTACCTTCGCGGTGATGCCCGGCCATGCGCCCAATGCGGTCAGGCTGGCGCTGGCGACCCCGACGATGGACCAGCTCGACAGCGGCTTGCGCACGCTCGCGGGGATGCTGAATGCGCGGGAGGAAGATCTCTATTCCACGGAATGAGTGGTGTGCGGCGATGAAACCGGTCCGGAATGGTCGCAGCATTTGCGATTTCGGGTGGATGAGCCGGCAGACCAACGACTGATCCCAAGGCAGCTGCCGCTCGGCTTGGGAGGGGTTGCCGGGATGGACTTGAGCGAGCGCCCATCCCGCTGGAACACGAAAGCCGGTCTTTCGTGTGGGAAGGTCGGGCCTTATCTCGGCGCGACAATCCCGTGATAATAGTCGCCGTCGCCAGCCTCATAGTCAGCAGTGTAGCCGCCACCGCCACCGCCGGTCTGGGAGCATCCGGCGAGGGCTAGAACCATTGCCAACAGGATTGTAGCGCGCATTTATTCTACCTTTCAGTTGAACTGATCACGACAGGTCTGCCATGTTGGCATACCTAACACGCCCTATGGGGTCTGATCGAGTGCGTGTGGCGATCCGTGCCTATGGCAATGCGACGCGCCTCAAACGTGGTGTGATCGCCTGTCGAAGGCGATCGCGACCGCCCGGCTACGGGCCCTTATTGATGCGGTCGTATCTCCTGTGCCCACCTCTTTCAGGTAGGTTGCTGAGAAGGGCCATAGACTATATGGCCCTTGACCTCACTTCCGGAACAAGGAGGACACATGACTTCGATCGAACCCGTCTATGGAACCGCGACGCTGCTGCTGATTGCGGCGGCAGCCGTCGGCCTGCTTCTTTTTCTTATCCTCCGGTTGCGTCTGCACGCCTTTGTCGCCCTGGTGCTGGTCAGCCTCTTGACCGCGCTGGTGACCGGCATCTCGTTCAAGGATGTGGTCCCGACGCTGTTGCAGGGGTTCGGCTCGACGCTCGCCTCGGTGGCGCTTCTCGTCGGCTTCGGCGCGATGATCGGGCGGATGCTGGAGGTCTCCGGAGGCGCACAGGTGCTCGCGGACCGGCTGATCGGCCAGTTCGGGCCTGAGCGCGCGCCTTTGGCGCTCGGCATCGCCTCGCTCCTCTTCGGCTTTCCGATCTTCTTCGACGCCGGCCTCGTGGTCATGCTACCGATCATTTTCAGCGTCGCGAGCCGCTTCGGCGGTTCGGTCCTGCTTTATGCGCTGCCTTCGGCGGGCGCTTTCGCGGTGATGCACGCATTTCTCCCGCCCCATCCGGGCCCGGTCGCGGCCAGCGAATTGCTGGGGGCGGATATCGGCCTGCTGGTGCTCGTCGGTCTCGTCGTCGCATTGCCCACGTGGTATCTCGGCAGTTACCTCTTCGGGCTCTGGGCGGGCAAGCGCTTCGAACTGCCGGTGCCAACCCTTCTAGGATCGCCGAGCGAGGCGGCGCGCGACAAGGTGCCTCCGTCTTTCGGCACCGTCATGCTGGTGCTGCTGCTGCCGCTCGTGCTGATCTTCCTCAATACCGGCCTTTCGACACTGGCCGCCGCGAAGATGATCGACGGTGGCGCATTGTGGGTCAGCATCCTGCGCATGGCCGGGCAGACGCCCGTCGCCCTGCTGATCACGGTGCTCGTCGGCATGTGGGTCCTCAGCGGCGAGCGCACGCTCAAGGACATGGAGAAGCTGATGGACGGGGCGCTGGGCCCGATCTGCGGCATCATTCTCGTCACCGGAGCCGGCGGCATGTTCGGCGGCGTGCTGCGTGCAAGCGGCATCGGTCAGGCGCTTGCCGGCAGCCTCGACGCGATCGGCATGCCCTTGATCGTCGCCGCCTTCCTCATCTCCACGGCCCTGCGCGTGGCGCAGGGTTCGGCGACCGTGGCACTGACGACGACGGCCGGCCTGCTCGCGCCCACCGTCGCGGCGACGACGGGCCTCAGCCCCTTCGACCTGTGCTTCCTCGTGATCGCCATTGCCTGCGGCGCGACGGTGTTGAGCCACGTGAACGATTCCGGCTTCTGGCTCGTCGGCCGCTTCCTGCAGATGGATGAACGGACGACGCTCAAGACCTGGACGGTGATGGAAACCCTGCTCGGGGTGATCGGCTTCGGCTTCGCGCTCGTCGGATGGTGGCTGCTATGAGCGAAGATCTGCAGCATATCGTGGTGATGGGCGTGTCCGGCAGCGGGAAAACCACTGTCGGCGAGGCTCTGGCCGAAAGGCTCGGCTGGCGCTTCGTCGAGGGCGACAGCTTTCACCCGCCGGAGAACGTCGCCAAGATGTCCGCCGGCATTCCGCTTGATGACAATGATCGCGAACCTTGGTTGCGGGCGCTGGCGGCAGAAATTGCCAAGGACGAGGCGGCCGGCCGTCCCTCGGTTGTGGGGTGCTCGGCGCTGAAGCGGTCCTATCGCGATATCCTGCGCACGGGCGCGGCGCGCGTCCGCTTCGTGCATGTGCACGGCGACCGCGCCGTGCTGGCCGATCGGCTCTCCCATCGGGCGGGACATTTCTTCCCGGCTTCCCTGCTTGACACCCAGCTAGCAACCCTCGAGCTGCTCGGTGCGGACGAAGATGGCGTCGTCGTCGACGTGGCGCTCCCAACAGCTGAGCAGGTCGATCTCGCCATGCAGGGGTTGGGCAACTAGCCCAGCCCCGCTTGCGCTTTTCGCGTCGGCAGGCGGTCGCTGCACGCGATTGTAGCCGGCATCGGCGAGCGGCTTTTGCAGCCGCGCGGCCGGAACGAGGCGCGCAATCGAGTATCGAAGCCGAAGCGATCCCTGAACGTCCGCACATGCGGGAGCCGAGCTCGAACCCGCGCGTGCTGGCGGAGGGGAGTGGGGGTCGAACCCACCCGGGACAGGCTCGCTGCCCCAACCGGATTTGAAGTCCGGCCATGCCACCGGGCATGATTCCCTTCCAGTCATTGATTTTATTATTATTTCGCCGCTAGAAACTCCGGCATGCTCAGGCATTGCTACCGCTTTGCTACCCTTTGCCATCACCTTTTTCAACCGCGGCACGACTTATCATGTCGTCAATCTGCGCGGCTGCATTGGCCTGCATCCCGGGCATCACATGTGAGTAGAGGTCGAGGGTAATGCCAATCGTCGAGTGTCCAAGACGTTCACTCGCGATTTTTGGATGAACGCCGGCGGCCAGCAACTGCGTTTCGTGAGTATGACGCAAATCGTGGAAGCGAATGCGCGGCAGATCCAGCCCCTCTAGGTGCCGCATCCATCCGTCTGTCAGCAGTGCCAGCAACATGTCGGCCTGACGCGCCCTGTGCGTCTTTAGCGCCTTTACAACAGATGAGGAGAGATCAACTACTATACTCCTCCCTGACTTAGGTTCTTTGTAGTTGACGCCCTCGGCCGTCTGTTCGACACTTTCGACGATGGTATATGCTTCCATCGGAGCGCCGCGATCTCGCCGCGTCTTAGCCCACACATCATCGCCAGTAAAACCGGGATGTGCAATCGCTTGCCTTCAACCGCTTGAAGCCGCGCTGCCGTCTGCGTCGCGTTGTAGGCGAGCATAGGCTTGCGCTCCAGTTTTGGCGCCTTACTAGTCTAGACTAGCGCGACGCGATCAGAACCGTGCCGGATTTGCCGGGCTTTTCGACAAGGGCCACAGCTTGGCCGACATCCGCGAGGTCGAACGTCTGCTCGACCGGAAAGAGCTCCGGTTTGCTGGCCGCGAGTTCGAGAGCGAGCTTGAGATCGACCTTACGAATTTCCATGGGACGGTCCACCCACCGCCCGACCGTCACGCCAGACAGCCGAATGTCGCGTGTAGAAAAGTAAAGTGCTGGGACCGAGATCGGCTGCCCGGAAAGATCGCCGTAAGACACAAGGCGTCCGCCTTGAGCGAGCAGTCCGACCGCCGGACTGCGGCACGCATAGCTGTCTCTCCTTGAGAGGTGGAGCGGCGGTTAGCCGCTCCTGGTTTCGGGTTAGACCTGGGCCTGGCCGCCGTCGGCAAAGAGTTCGGCGCCGTTGACGAAGCTTGCATCGTCGGAAGCCAGGAACAGGGTCGCCTTGGCGATCTCCTCGGATTCACCGACGCGGCCGAGCGGGATGCGCGCGGCGAGATAGTCGAGCAGGCCCTGCTGCTGTTCCTTGTCCTCGCCGGCAAGCTCGACCAGGCCGGGGGTGCGTGTGGCGCCGGGCGAGACCACGTTGACGCGGATGCCGGTGCCCTTCAGGTCAAGCGCCCAGGAGCGTGCCAGGTTGCGGACCGCGGCCTTCGAAGCGGAGTAGACGGAGAAGGCAGCCGTACCTTCAGTGCCGGCGGTCGAACCGGTCAGCACCACCGACGAGCCCTTGCTCAAAAGCGGAAGCGCTTTTTGTACAGTGAAGATGACGGCCTTCACATTGCGACCGAAGGTGTCGTCGATCTGCTCCTCGGTGATCTGGCCGAGCGGCAGCATGCTGCCGCCACCTGCGTTCACAACGAGGATGTCAAGGCGGCCCTGTTCCGCCTTTACCTGGGCGAATAGCTTGTCGAGATCAGCGTTGCTCGAGGAGTCGGCCTGTACGCCGACCGCGCCATCACCGATCTCGGTCACTGCCTCGTCGAGCGCATCCTTGCGGCGACCGGTTATGTAGACGCGCGCGCCCTCGGCGGCGAATAGCTTGGCGGTCGAAAGGCCGATACCACTGGTTGCTCCGGTGACGACGGCGATCTTGTTTTCAAGTCTCTTGGTCATTTTACTCTCCTGATGCTGGGCGCGCGAAAGGGTTCAGCCCGGATGCGCGGCCTGTTGAAGTTCTTTAAACTGTTCGGGAGGGGGTGGCCGTTGGCCTCGTCGCCGTCCGATGAGGAGAAGTTAGTTCGTCAGGCTGGCGGCGAGAAGCCGCTCGGGATGGAGACATTATCCATGGGTATGGATGGTCTCCGTCGTCTCATTGCGTCGACGTCGAGCATCGACGGCTTCGAATGCCTTCGCTGCCCATTCTGTAAAGGCGCGCAGACGCGGGTTTAAAAATCGATCGGCCGGATAGACTAGATGAAGGGAATGATTTTCCGGTTTCCATTCGGCCAGCAGTTCGACCAGCGCACCGCTCGCGAAATGCGGTCTTGCGAGGAAACCGAAGCTCTGACCAATCCCCAGTCCCGCGAGAAGCGCGTTCAAGTGCGCGGTGCTTTCGTTGACAGAAATGCCACTGGAGGCCGGAAGATACTCGCTTCGCTCTTTGCCGCGCTGAAACCGCAATGGAAACCGTTTTCCAGATGACGCGGAGAAGTAGCTGACGATCCGATGCTTCTCGATTTCATCAGGCCGCTCCGGCACCAGAAAGCCATCCAGATAGCTGGGCGACGCGCAAATGACGTAATCCAGCTCGCACAGCTTTCGTGCCTTCATTGACGAGTCACTGAGCACTCCGCCGCGAATGACACAATCAATCCCTTCACTGATAAGGTCGGCGGGGCGATCGCTGACCCCGAGCATGAGGTCGATATCGGGATATTGGTGTTGAAAGTCGGAGAGCGCAGGGATGAGGATTTGGTTTGCGAGCACGGAGCCGATGTCGACGCGTAGCTTTCCCTTGGGTGCACTGCGAGAACCGGCGACAGCGCCGTCCATGTCATCGAGATCGGCAAGGAGCTTCAGCGCGCGCTCGCGATAGGCAACGCCCTCGGTGGTGATCGTGACCGACCGCGTGGTGCGCTCCACAAGCTTTGTCCCGAGATGCGCCTCAAGATCCTGCACTAGTTTACTAACGGAAGACCGGGGCAGGTTCATCGTATCCGCCGCCTTGGCGAAAGAACCGGCTTCGGCGACGCGCACGAATGTACGGATTGCGAGTATCTGGTCCACGAAACGTCCGCTGAAAGGTGATGATGATTGCAATCTATAACCCCCTCGGCGTGAAGAGCCACTAGGGTCTTGCGAAAAGTGGATAAAGTTGCGTCGTTCTGCCGGTTGCGAATGGAAACGACGCAAGCCGACGCCTTCGGTTCAATGAGCGAAGGTCCACATCCTTTCTATTCCCTATGGCAGCATAACCGGCTCGGCGGTTCGTATCCCTTCAAGGCAATGTGGCTTAAGACGCAGGTCCCGCGGGACCTGCAATCTTATTTCGTTTTCACTGGAAGGAGTAATCAGCGGGCACCATCTGCGTTTCTATGGAGAAGGTTACTACGTCACCAAGTTCTGGGATTGCGAAGTCCAATCCCCATTCGCTCCGCCGGATCCTGCCGGTCGCCGAGAAGCCGATCTTCGGGACGCCCATTATAGGGTGCTCGGCCATCGAGCCGTTGAAAGTGACGTCGAGCGTTGCCGGGTGCGTCTCACCGCGGAAGGTGAGGAGACCTTCGACGATGCCGGTCTTCTCGCCGGTCACGTGGATCGTCTTGGAAACGAAGATGATCGGCTTGGCTGCTAGGAAGGTTTCTTCGCCGCCGATTTCTGCATCGAAGTCGACCTTTTCCGGCCAAGGATAGTCGGTGCGAACCGAAAGCGGATCAATGGTGACCGAGAGCGTGGACGCCTCCGGCTTCTCCGGCTTCCAGTCGAGCCGTGCATCGACTTTGGTGAAGCGCGCGGTGTAGCGCGAGAGACCGGAATGGTTGAACGACCAGTTGAAACTCGAATGCGAGGGGTCGATCTTGTAGGCCCCGCCCGGAGCCGGATCAGGGGCCGCGGCAAGGGCGAAGGTCGTGCTCAAGACAAGAGCAAGGGCGGATGCAGTAATGCGAAGCATGGATGTTTCCTCGGACGTGGAATAAGGCGGATGTCGGCTCAGGCGGCCTTGTTGTGGCCGACGGCAAGGAGCCGCTCCCAGACGTGGCCGGGCCGGGGAATATCGAGGTCGAATACGGTCTCGAGCGTGTCGGCTAGATGGTCGGCGCTCGTGATGCGCTGCTCGCTGAGGCTGTTCGCCGTCACACGGCGCAGACAGTCGTTCTGAAGAGCAACATAGCCGTCTGTTGTGTGTCGCAGGACAGCGAGCGCGTTGGTAAACGGGGAGCCGGGATCTCGCGTGAGCCAGCCGCGAGTTGCAGCCATCGCCGCTTCGTCGCTGTGGTCGGGCCGGAAATCGAAGCTTTTCGCGATGCCGCGTGCATGGTTGTTGAAGCGCAGCCAACCGCCGTCCGCCTGCATGATCGAGAAGTCGAAGCCGCGCTGGCTGATCGGGCCGGTGGCGAGCGGCACCGGCTCGACGATGGCGTCCGCCACGCCGACTTCGGCAAGATAAGGACGATCGAGGTCGACACGCAGCGTCAGATGATTGCCGATGGCGCCGTCGCCGAGCTTCTCTCGGTCGACGCCGCCGCAAAGGCGGGTCACGCGAAAGCCGAGTCCGGCAAGCGCGGCGCCGAAGAGACCATTCATCTCGTAGCACCAGCCGCCGCGCCGGCCCCTGACCATCTTCGCGAAGGCAGCAGCCGGGGTAATCTCGGAGGGCCATCCCATGAAGGCGTCCAGCGCCTCCCAGGTGAAGGTCATGAGATGAGCGCGATGCAACTGCGACAGGCCGCGGATGTCCAGGCGAGGCGGCCGCTCAAATCCGACTCGGACCAGATAGGCCTCGAGCTGTGTGGCTGTCAGGGTCATTCCGTTTTCGTTCGAAGGCAAATGTGTCATCCTTCGGTATCCTTTCGATGGACCGTTGTTAAGGTTCCGGTGATGTATTTGGGGCAGTTCAGGCGACCTCGCGGTCCGCCTCGGGTGGGAAGGTCAGGCCGAAGTCTTTGGCGACCGAGGCGATCTGCTCGGGCGTTTCGGGCTTGCAGAGCTCGACGATCGGAAAGAAGCTTTCGAACCCGCCGGGTGTAACGACGACCAAGAGGCGGCCCTCCGTCTTCCCGACATTGCGGAAGCGGTGCGGTAAGCCGCGCGGCAGCGCGATACAGCCGCCTTCCGTGAGTTCGACATAGTCGCCTGCGCACCAGAAACCGAAGCGGCCGGCCAGGACTCGGAGGAACTCGTCCTCGCGCTCGTGCATATGCAGAGGTGGGCCTTCGCCCGCTGGCACAAAGGCCTCGAACATGCCTAGTGAACCGCCAGTATTGGCCGCCATCATGCGGATTACATGCCTACCGAACGCCATCGCTGGCGTCCCATGCCCCGGCGGCGAAACCGCCGCGTAGGTGAACTTGTTCATCTCTCTCTCCAGGTTCGGATCGCATCGGTCATCGATGCTTCCGCTAATGCGGCCGGACGCCGACGTCCCCTCGCCCCGGAATGCGAGGCGGGTTAGGATGTCTTCCGCTCAGGCGGCATCGGGACCGTCGAATACGTGGCGGATGATGTTGTCGAGGCCGTCCAGCCGGCACAGCGTTATCTGTAGCGCGCTGCGAAAACCGGCGTTCCTAAATGAATGTGCAAGCCGTGCCGAATATCCTAAAACCTTGCTAAAAAGGCCAAGGATGCGCAATGGGGGATGGCAATGAGACTAGATGATAGGCTCCACGATTTTTTTAATCGGCCGCTGATGTGCATCATCGCTGTGGTCGACAACACCGGCCGTCCGTCGGCGGGGCGGGGCGTTGGCTTCCACCTCCTGAAAGACAGCGAGACGATCGACGTCATCTTTTCCGGTTGGCAATGGCCGCGGCTCGAGCCCTGCATCCGGCAGACCGGGCGGATCGCCGCGACGTTCGTCAGCCCTTCGGACTATGTCAGCTATCAGTTGAAGGGTTTCGCCGCGATGCGGGAGACGGAGACACCCGACTTTGATCGCGCCGACTGTTTCATGACTGCAGCGACTGACGAGCTCGAATCCCTTGGCGTTCCCCGGCGCCTCATCGCACCATGGTTGACGGCACGCGAGGCACGGGTCGCACGCCTCGCTATTAGTGAAATCTACGTCCAGACGCCCGGCCCGCTTGCCGGCATGCTGGTGGGTGAGCGCTTTGGCGCGAGGTCTCAATGAACCTGCGGCTTTCCGACCTTTCTGCTTGCTTCGAGGGTGTCATCCCCTCCATCATCGCCACCGCCTCGGCCGACGGCATGCCGAACATCTCTTATCTCTCGCATGTGGTGCGGGTCGACGAGGAGCATGTGGCGCTTTCGAACCAGTTTTTCGCCAAGACAGCGGCGAATGTGCGCGCTAATCCCAAGGTCACGCTCATCCTCGTCGATGGATTTACCGGCGACCAGTTCTTGCTTGATATCAGTTTCGTGCGTTCGATCGACGCCGGCACGCTGTTCGACAAGATTGCCCGTCAACTCAAGGCAAGCAGTGCGCAGGTGGGCATGTCGGATGTCATGCGGCTCAGGAGCGCAGACATTTTCCGCGTGCACGGAATCGAAAAAGTTCCCTCACCGGCAGAAACCGCCTCGGCCATGGCCAGCCGCGCACCGGTTAGCCTTCCCGCCCTTTCGGAGGCGATGAAGGCCATCGAGCAACAAGCCGAAGCTGACGAGATCATCGATAGCCTGCTCGGCGCCATTCAGCGCGTTCTCGGATATGTCAATGTGCTCGTGCTCATGCACGACAATCATCGCGGCTGCCTGATCACAACCGGCAGCATGGGCTACGAGCGCTCGGGACTCGGATCGGAAATCGCCGGCAGCGATGGATTGATCGGCGCTGCGGCAACGAGTGGCCAGACGATCAAGGTCAGTGACATGAGCCGCGTGCGCCGGTTCGGCGAAGCGATTGCGCTGGAGTCGGAAGGGGCTGAGAATGCTACGCGCACCATCGCTTTCCCGCAATTGCCAACGGCTATGAGCCAGATTGCCGTTCCTATGACCGCCGGAGGCACGGTGCTGGGCGTGCTCTTCATCGAGAGCCCGGAACGGCTCGCCTTCCGTGAAGAGGACGAGGCTGCTCTCGAAATTCTGGCGGGACAGGCTGCCAGCGCCCTCAGAGCCAGCGAACGGGAAGCGGCAGCCGCCGAGTTGAGACCAGCGGCCCGCCTGCCCGAGCCTATTGCTGTCGGGCGAGATGTCCGCGTCGTCCATCACCGCTTCGACGACAGCGTGTTCGTCGACGGTACTTACATAGTGAAGGGCGTAGCCGGCACCCTGCTGCGCCTGATGCTCGAATGGCATCGGAGCGATGGGAGGAGCGAATTCACGAACCGGGAAATGCGGCTTGCGGTCGGTGCCCGCATGCCAGAGATCAAGGATAATCTCGAAACACGCCTGCTGCTGTTGCGTCGCCGGCTCGAAGAGAAGCAGGCGCCAATACGCCTCGTCCGCGTTGGCAGGGGCCGTGTCCGGCTGGAGGCGGAAGGACCGCTCATCCTCGACGCGACCGCAGGCGATTATCCGTGAGTTGGCGTCACAGAGCGCCCATTTCGTCTATCGGCATCTAACGGAGGGCCGCCGCAAACGTCGCCTGATCGCTCCTGGACGGCTTGGTCCTCGGCTCACATCGACGAAAACGACAGGTTCGACATAACCGACATTTATTGGCGGGCACGCATACGCGGCCACTGAATACTATGTCCAGCACCAGTCCGGCGTTGCAAATGCACTGTGACCGAAGAGAGGCCCGGTGGGAAAATGGAAATGCAGGTCGGAGATGCGCACAGGACGAAGGCTGCGGCTGATGACGCTATGAAGGCGGCAGTCTACTGCAAGTAGCAGCTGCGTCCAGGATTCGAACGATCGGCCTCGGTGACGAGGTTCATCATTTTTCCTGTGTCGGACAAGTTTTCCTCGGGCACTTGCCAGAGATGCAGCGGATCGAACGGCTGTCCTTGAGACTGTCTCAAAGCACCTGATGGCAGGGATTCCTGGGTGTTGCGATGATCGAGAACGACCATTCTCCCTGTCACTTTCCTGGAGAGCTTGCATGCCCGATGACGGACAGCCAAGCGAGGCCACCGAGGGCACGCCTCTCAAGAAGGCGAACACGAGCGAAGAGATCGAACTCCGGCTTGTTTGCAACCACGAAACTGGAACGGATCGATCGTCTCCCTATCGGCACCAAGCATCCGCGCGGCGATGAGCGCGTCTGCGAGCCAATCAAAAGCTCTTCAAGCACGAAATTTTTGCAACAGGCACCTCAGGAGGCGATCAGCGCCTTCAATCGGTCGCTAGCTGCGGCAAAGCCGTTCAGGGAGACGGAAAGGGGCGTCATCTGCCCGTCGGCGCTGGTGCCGCCCAGCTTCAGCACCTTGCCGGTGCGCAGCCGCTCCAGCATGGCAGCGTCGAAGGTCGCGGGCACGAGGCAGCCGGCCGGAATGCAGGTGCTGAAGCGGAGCGCTTCGCCCGGCTTCTCCTCGTCCACGGCGAGCGTGATCCCAGCATCGAGGAGCAGGCCGAAGGGCAGGACGAGCGTTGCCTCGAGCGCGCCCGCCTTTCCGTCGCGGACTTCGATCGCCAACACTCGCTGGCCGCTCTGCTGCATCTGCTGCTGGGACGCAGCGCATTGCCGGGTGTTATCGATGATCCGGCAGGCGACGCTCCAGTCGCCGTAGCTTTCCTGCAACGAAGAGGCTCCGCCTGGAAGCCCAGCCACGGGCGACTTATCCTCGGCGCTTGCAGGCATGAGCGAGAGGCCGAAGAGCACAAGGGCAGCGGTTGCGGAAATCATCGTGAGGGACGTTTTTCTCTTCATTTCAGAACCTCAGATTGAGTTCGGCCTTCACGCCATGGTCGCGTGCGCTGTCTGAAAGCTGGCCGGTATAGGAAAGTTCCAGCGTGGCCGCCGGCGTGAAGTCGAAGCCGAGGCCGGCTTCGAGGAGAAGGCTGTCCTTCGCCACCGGCGTACCGCCTACGGTGAAGAGGTCGGAACCGGCAAAGCCAAGGGTGGAGTGAGGCATCGTATCGCCCATCGCATGGCGCCAGCCGATCGTGCCATGGAGCGTGCCGGTGGCTTGGCCAAGCCCGATCTCACGCTCTGCCCGAAGCCCGAGCGTCGAGAAGGTCACCCCTTGGACGCCCCTTTCGCCGGAAAGCGGGCCGATGCCGCTGGTCTCTCGCCAGCTCCCGGTATCCAGCCTCACATGGGCGAGATTGGCGAAGGGTTCGAGGCGGATGTTCGCGATATCCATGGCATAGGCCACTTCGCCGAAGGCCTGGAGGTTTGTGGCGCCGTAGTCCGCGGCAAGCGCTTCGGCAAGGCCGATGAGATCTATGCCGCGCCGGGTCTCCATATCGTGCCAGGTAAAGGCAAGGCCAGTGCGCAGCGAAACCCCGCTCAGCACCGTGCCAGCATAGACACCCGCGTGATAGCTCTCAGTGCTCGCCTGCGAGAAGCGATCTTTCGCCTCGAAGCCGGAATGGCTGTACCCGCCGAGGAGGCCGACCCGCCATTCGTCCAGGAAGAGCGCATCCGCGCCGAAGAGGATGCCTCGGGTCGAGCGCTCTAGCGCGGCGGCATTGCCGTCGCTATCCGTGTCGCTCCAGGAACCGAAGCCGATGCTCCAGAACACCGGCCCTTGATCGTCGGCAGCGGTGCTGGTGAACGAGCCGTCCGGGCCATAGGTAATGACGGGATCGCTCCGCACGGTGGTTTCGCCGAAAGCGGCGCGTAGCCGGTCGTTGATGGCGTCGCGTACATGGCGGCTGTCCTCGAGGAGACTGGTCGCGGTGGATGCGTGGATTTCGCCCGAAAGCTGGTCGAAGGCGATCCTCGCCGTCCTGCCGTCGAGCTGGGCGATCCGGTCGTGCAGCCGGTTGCCGGGAGAAAGGCTGTCAAGCGCCCGGGCGGTGGCCCGCTGGTTGCGGCTTATCCCTACGTCCTCGAAGGCGGTGCCGTTCCGCTTGAGCGTCAGGCGAATGTCCTTCGGCTCATAAAGTAGCGCGACGTCCAGAAAGGCGAAGTCGGAGGTCACCCGGTCGAAACGCCCGGTAATTCCTCCATCGGCTGTAAGTATGCGATAGGCGGCGGCGGGATCGTAGCCGCCGGTAGCGCCGATATGGGCGGCGGTGCCGCCGAGAAGCATGGCCGAGCCGGTGACGCGGATGATGTCTGCCGCGCCGATGCCTGGTGCGGCCTCCACCTCGTAGCGTCCGCCCCTTTCCATCACCAGATCGCCATCGACCGTCAGCATGCCCGGGGAATAGCCAGGGGCGATCGTGCCGCCATCGTCGATGGTGAGCACCGATCCTGCCCCGGAACCGAGCGTGCCGCTGCCTGAGAGACGGCCGCCCTTTCCGATCAACGCCGATCCGCCGAGCTCCCTGTCGACGACGAGCGTAGCGCCGGTGACGTCGGTCAGGCCGGCAAAACCGGTCGTGTCGCCGGTAAGCGTCACCCTGCCGCCGCCGGTGGCGGAAAAGCGTCCGGTGCCCGTCAGATTACCGGCAAAGCTGCCCACTTCCGCCTGATCGAGGGTGAAGCGGCCACCGGCGCCAATCGCAACATCGCCGGTGAAGTGGGCGGTTGCGGTGCGAAGAGTGCCTGCCTCCACCGTCCAATCGAGGCTGGACGTGCCGGTAAGCGTGAGGCTGCCTGCGCCGCGCTTGACCATGGTGCCGGACACCCCGCCGAGGCTGCCGATCCCGCCGGCAAAGCGGCCGTCGGCCGTCTGGTCGAAGACAACCGTCCCGGCATTGCCGATGTCGCCGCGGACCGAGGCCGCAGTGCCAATGAGCGTTCCTGCCCGCACGAGCGTGTCGCCGCCAAAGCTGTTTGCGCCAGAAAGGACAAGCGTGCCGCGGTCCTCCTTTACGAGATCCGTATCGCCCTGAAGGGAAGCCGAGATGTTCGCGGTCATGGTAGCCCCCGCCGTCGTGCCGTCGCCGACGCGGATTACGGTCTCGCCTCCCGTGCCGGCAAGGGTGAGGGGGCCGCCGGTGAGGCGGTAGCCGTCTGCGAGAAACTGCATCCCGCTCACGCCAACCGCGCCGCCTGCATTGTCCACCCGAACCGTGCCGCCCGTGCCGCCGAAGATCGCCAAGGGCGGGGAGGGGCCATAGCCGCCATTGCGGATGCCGGCCGCATCGGTCCAGTTGCGGGAGCCGAGACTCCAGGTGCCGTCGCCGCCATCGATCCGTTGGTTGCCGTGGAGAGCGGCATTCCCGCCGTCCCAGAAGGCAAGGGCCGCGCCCTTGGTGGACACCAGATTGAGCTGGCCGGACACCGCGGTCTGCACCGCCAGACTGTCGCGTTCGCCCGAGGAGGGGATCGCGCCGATCTCGAGGCCGTTGTCGGTCAGGCTGCCGCCATAGGACAGGATGCGATAGACGCCGGCACTGAAGCCGCCCGCATCCGAAATATCCAACCGCCCGTCGAGCGTTACGTTGCCGCTGACGTCGAAGAGCGCGGTGGCAGAGGGCGTTCCAAGGGCGACATCGAGCACGGAGCCACTTGACAGGGAGAGCCCGCCGAGCGTCAGCGTCTGGCCGGCGCGGCCCTCAAGCCTGCCGCCATTCTCGACCGTGACGATGCCTGCAATCCGGCCCGTGCCGGCAAGAGCGCCGCCTGCGATCTCGATCCGCCGGCTGTCGATGGACCCGTCGACCCTCAGGCGTCCGCCGCCGACGCGGATCGTGTGGTCGGTATCGCTGGCGCCCGTGAGGGTGAATGTGCCCGCGCCGACCTTCTGCAGGCCGTAGCCCGAGGCAAGCGGCGCCATGCCGGAGAGATTGCCGGCAAAGGTGAAGTCGCTGCCAGTCGTGCCGACTGTGATTCCGTTCGGCCCAGCATAAGTGATGTTGGCAAGGCCTGCGCCCGTCAACTCGCCGAAGGTTTCGCTCTGCTGGAAATCGATCCGCGCGCCTGCATCCAGCGTCAGCCGGGCGGTATCGGCAATCGACCGGTTGGCCGTCCGGCTCCAGTTGTCGAGCCAGAGCCTGCCCTGGCGCACCCTGACATTGCCGGTAAAGCTGTTGTCGCCGTAAAGGCTGAGAGTGCCGGCGCCGGTCTTGTCGAAGCCCGCATTGCCGGAGATCGTGCGGTAAAGTCCGGCATCCTGGCCCGCATCGACTGCGAAAGTGACATTGCCGTCGAGCGCAATCGTGCCCAGATTGGAATAGGGCGAAGAGGCAAAGCCGAGCGTCGTGCCGCCAGCCATCCGGATTGCGCCCGAACCGAGCGCGCCGGCGTCCAGAAGGCGGAGAGTCCCCGCCTCGACCCGCGTGCCACCCGCATAGGTGTTGATCCCGCCGAGCGCGAGCGTGCCCGCGCCGCGTTTTGTCAGCCCGCCGCCCGAAATCACGCCGCGGAAGGAAGCGGTCGCCGACCCCGCCACATCGAAGATACCGCCCGTCGGCCCCAGCATCGACACGGATCGGAGGCTATTCAGATTGCCGGCAATCTGGAGCGCGCCGCCGGAGAAGATCAGGTTGCCGCTCGACGCGCCGAGCGCCGTGTCTGCCGCGATGCGGAGCGTGCCGCCCCGGATGTCCGTGCCGCCGGAATAGGTGTTGACGCCAGACAACGCGAGCGTGCCGAGATCGTCCTTGATGAGCTTGGACGTGCCAGAGAGCGCAACCCCGAGCGTTGCGGTCATGGCCGCTCCCGCCGCGGTGCCGTCGCCGACGCGGATGACGGTCTCGCCGCTTGCGCCCTGAAGCACGAGGCCATCCCCGGCTAGTCCGTAGCCATCGGCGGCGAACTGCATGCCGGTGATGTCGATCTCGCTGCCCGGGTTGTCAACGTTCACCATCCCGCCCGTGCCGGAGAAGACGGCATAGGTGGGGTTCGGATTATAGCCGCCATTGATCGCGCCGTTCTGGTCTGTCCAGTTGGGCCCGGCGCTTGCCATATCCATGCTCCAGGTGCCGGAACCGCCCTCGATCCGTCCGTTGGAGCGCCCTGAGGGCTGAGCCCCGTCCCAGAAGCCGAGGGTGAGGCCGGCGGCATTGACGAGGTTGACGGTGCCCGCAGCGCCCGTCTGCACGGAAAGCGCGCCTGGCTGGGCGCCAGCCGGAAGCGTGCCGATATTCATGCCACGGTCGATGAGCACACCGCCATAGGTCATCAGCCGGTAGATGCCCGTGCCGAAGCCGCCCTTATCGACAATGTCGAGCCGCCCGTCGAGCGTCACGTCGCCCCCGACAGCAACGAGGGCCGCATTGCCCGGCTCACCGAGACCGACGGAGAAGATGCCGCTCGAGGCGAAGGCGAGATCGCCGTCTACGGCCAGCGTCTGGCCCTCCTCCTGCCGGAGCATGCCGCCATGATCGACAAGCACGGAGCCTGCGATCCGCCCGGTGCCTTTCAGCGTGCCGGAAAAGCCTGCGGTCACCCTTGCCGCCCGGCCGACGGGATCGCCGAACGTGCCCGCTATGGCAAGCGTGCCGGCGGAAACGGTCGTCGCGCCGGTATAGGCTGCGCTGGCATCGTTGAGGCCCGAGAGTGTCAGCGTGCCGTTGCCCTGCTTGATGATCTCCCCGCCGCCGGTGAAGGGCGTCAAGATCCCGATCGAATAGCCATTGGTGGCGATGAAGGCGCCGCCCGCGCCGATCGAGATGTCGCCTGCGGCGAAACCTTTCAGGAAATCCGCCTCGTGGGCACTTGCCACCAGCGTGCCCCCGTCAAAGCGAAGCGATGCCTGTCCGATGCCGCGCACGAGGCCGGGTGCGACGAGCGATCCGCGCGCGCCGCCCGTGCCGTTGAGCTCGACGATGCCGAGACCCGAGGGACTGAGGCTGCCGCTCAGGCGAACGGGGGTGTCCGAAATTACCCGGCCATAGTTTTCGACGCGGAGCGTGCCGCTTCCGGCATCACCGAGCTCCAGCCGGCTGGTTTCAAGCTGGGTATTCAGTCCGCCGACCGTGATCATCGAGCCGAAACGGGCATAGACCGTGTCATTGACGATATCGGCACCGCCGGCCATCGCGATGTTGCCCTGATCCGCAACAGTCAATCGGTAGTTGCTGTTGCCGGTCATGGTCAATGTTCCCGTGCCGAAGACCATCAGGTCCGCCTCACCCGGACCATTCACAATCCTGCCGGAAAATGTGGTGTTGCCCGATTGCGTGACGGCCACGTAGCGGCGCGTGCCGGCTGCCAGATTGATGATGGTGCCACCGCCGCTGAGCGACCCGACCGAAACCGGGTTCGAACCGCCGAGCGCCAGCGTCGCGCCGCTCGCGATGGTGAGCGCACCGCCCATGGTGTTGAGGCCACCGGAGAGGCCGGAAAGCTGCAGCGTTCCCTCTTCGATGATCGTGCCGCCCGTCTGGGTGTTGTTGGCGGTGAGATTCAGCGTGCCGGAGCCGCGCTTCACCAGCGTTCCCATTCCGCTGAGCCTTTGCGAGATGGTCACGTCATAGCCGCGGTCCTCGTAGTAGAGTCCGCCCGCGCCAATCTCCACCTCGCCGGGCGCAAGGCCGCGGATCAAATCCGTCTGATCTCCCTGCGGGCGCAGGATGCCGCCATCGAAGAGCAGCTTCGATGTGCCGGAATCGGTAGTGATCACCCCCGCCGTCAGGATGCCGCGGGATGCGGCGGTGCCGCGAACAGTCGCTTGTCCGAAGCCATCGGATCCGTAGCCGAGGGTGAGAAGGCTTGCATCCACCTCGCCGCCATTCTCGATCACCAACTGGCCCTCGCCGGACAGGCCGAGGATGATGTTGCCAGTGCTTTTCCAGAGCGCGCCGGCGCCCGTGACAGTAGTGCGGCCGATGAACCCGCTGTTGGCACCGAAGAAGGCATTGCCGGTCGTGGTCAGCTGGCCGCCGTCCTCGACCCGTACATTGCCTTCGGCAAGCAGGCCGACCACGGCGATGCGGGAGGTGAGCGAGGAGCCGGAGCCGGCAACTGTCACCGTCGCCGTGCCGCCCGTGTTGTTGGCGATCTGGAGGAAGTCGGAAGAGGCGGTGGCCCCCTGGTCGATCCGGATCGTGCCGGGGCCGCGCGAACCCGCATCAATGGAATAGGAGGCTGCGAGGCTTGCACCCGCACCCGACAGCACCACCTCCCCGCCGTCCGCACTGAGGGTGTAGAGCGTATTGGCGCCGGTCATCGTCAGCCGGCCGGTCCCT
Organism: Ensifer sp. PDNC004; assembly: GCF_016919405.1. Lineage (NCBI taxonomy): Bacteria > Pseudomonadati > Pseudomonadota > Alphaproteobacteria > Hyphomicrobiales > Rhizobiaceae > Ensifer > Ensifer sp. PDNC004. Next base: position 960,230 of record NZ_CP070352.1, on the reverse strand, counting down.
TCCTTCCGGAGATAGAGCCCCTTGCCACCGTTCTGGAGGCGTCCGCTAAAGGTGGTATCGGCCGCCTGATCGGACAACAGAATGCCGAGCAGGGTGGAGCCGCTCTTGGTATCGGAGACCGTGCCTGCGCCGGAAAGACCGCCGACGCGCTGCGTCGTGCCGTAGAGATCGAGCCTGGCGCCCGCCGCGATTGCAAGCGCGCCCGTGGCGGCGCCCAGGGTTCCCGCGCCATCCACCCTAACCGTGCCGCCCTCGATGCGGGTGCCGCCCGCATAGCTGTTCGTGCCGGTTAGGAGGAGCGTGCCCATATCTGTCTTGGTGAGGCCCGAACTGCCCGTCAGCGCCGAGCCGACTGTGGCCGTCATTAGCTGGCCCATGAAGGTACCGTTGCCGACGCGGACCACGGTTTCGCCGCTGCCCCTCAGATTGACTGGATCGCCCGTCAGCCCATAGCCGTTGACGGCAAATTGCAGGCCCGTGACGCCGGTGGCGCCGGCGGAATTGTCGACGGTCACGGTGCCGGCGGTTCCCTGGAAAACCGCAAAGCTCGGATTGTCATAAGCGCCCGTAAGGAGGTCGTTCTGATCGGACCAGCCGGCCCCGTTCGCGGTCCAGGTGCCGCTGCCGCCGTTGACCTGGCCGTTCTGGTAGAGCGCGAGGTTCGGTCCGTCCCAGAATTGGTAGCCGAGGCCCATGGTCGTGCGGATCATGTTCACCTGACCGGCGATCCCAGTCTGGACGCTGAACTGGTCGGGCGTCGAGCCTGCCGGAAGCGCGCCTATCGTCACGCCGCCGTCGATCAGCGATCCGCCATAGGTAAAGAGCCTGTAGATGCCGGGGCCATACTGGCCGGGTCCGAAGGGCGAGGCGGAAATGTTGAGCGTGCCGTCGAGCCTGAGATCGCCGCCGACGGAAAAGAGTGGTCCGGCGGAGGCGCCAGCGAGCGCGACATTAATGGTTGAGCCCGGCGAGAGGAGGAGATCGCCGTTGACGGTCAGCCGGCGGCCGCTCTGCCCCGTCAAGCTGGCGCCATCGGCGATGGTGGCGGTGCCATCGAGCGTGCCCGCGCCGCCGAAGGTGGCCGCGGCGTGGACGAAGACCTGCGCCGGCGTGGTTACGGGATCGAAATCGCCATAGCTGCCATCGAGCTGCAGAGTTCCCGCCTCGACCATCGCCTTGCCGCGGAAATAGTTGGCGCCGGTGAGCGTCAGCGTGCCGGCACCGATCTTGTGCAGGTCGCCCGAGCCCCGGAAGGCATTTCCGATGGTCACGTCATAGCCGTTGCTGTCGATGAAGGCCCCGCCCGCGCCAATCGACGGCTCCATGCTGCCCTGCATGAAGTTGATACCCGAATACGTTGCGCGCAGGATGCCGCCGTCGAAGAGCAGGCTCGCATTGCCCGGGCCGGGAAACACGAACATGGTCTCCAGCACGCCGCGGTTGCCGGCAGTGCCCTGAAGCGCAACACTGCCACCCCCATAACGCATGCCGTCGAAGCCCCAGCCGAGCTGGACGGCCTGGGCGCGCACCAGCCCGCCCTGTCCGATCCTCAGCTGGCCGGTCCCGTAATTGCCGAGCGTCAGCACGTTGCCCACGCGCCACTCGCTTCCCTGGCCGTCGACATTGACGAACCCATAGGATCGGTAGTCGTCGGCAATCACTGCCTGCCAGCTGCTATCGACGACCGCGCCGTCCTCGATATTGACGGTGGCACGGCCGGATTTTGCGACGGTGAGCAGCGCACTGGTGAATGTTGAACCGGCGCCCGTAACGGTCATGCCCACCCCGAAATTGCCGGACTGTGTCTGATCCGGACCGAGCCCGAGGGTCGCATATCCCGAAGTGACGCTTCCGCCGTTCTCGACCTTGAACTGGGTGGAGACGGTCGCTCCGATGGTCAGGTCGCCCTTGATGACCCATGGCGAGGGATAGGTACCGCCGCCGGCACCGTTAACCGTCGTCATTCCGCCGTCGAGCGTCACGTCGGCTGCGGTGGCGGGCATCCCCGTGGTCACCAGCGCCAGAAGCGAGACATTGGACAGCCAGGCGGTACGATTAAACAAGGTGCACTCACCCATATAATCAACTATGGAGTTTATATTTCCAGGCCGCTTGTTTCCCATCAATGCTTGCACCCCGCTCGGCATACGCAAAACGCGACGCCTGCTCCGTCTCTCGTGCCTTATCGCGCAGTGGCCATGGTCCTACCAATCCAAAGTTTGCACCTATTTTTATTCGCGTATTAATAGACGCAGTTACGGATGAAACTTCGCCCATGCTCTCCATCGCGCTTGCCGAATATTGTGAGGCGATTATCGCCATTTCGCCCTCCCGCTGGCCCGTGCGCAAGCTGCTGAACCAGTTCGGCCGCTACTACGCGGCCTACATGTTGATCCACAACTACTACGGCTGGCTTGGCGACGACCCGGCGCTTCCGACCCTCTCTCGGCTAAAGAGGCTGTCGAGCCTCAGCCCCCGCCACACCACCCATTTCGTCGGCGTGCTGAAAACGGCAGGCTTCGTCACCTCCGAGCCCGTGGCAGTCGACCGGCGTCAGACGCTCCTTCGACCCGAACCGGTGCTAGTCGAGGAAATCGGTCGCTCCATCCTCGCCTTTCTTGCGGCCCATGACCGGATTGCCGGCACTGCGCATGCCGCCTTCCTGTCTGGTTCGGTGGAACGGATCGGTGCGATCATCCATCTGTCTGCCCGGCAGATCCTTGCGGGCGGGACGGTTATCTCGCCCTTTCCGACGATCGCCGCCATGGCGAATTATGACTGTGGCTATCCCGTGCTGGTCGCCCTGATGGCGGCGCATTACGCAAGCGAGGCGCGACGCCCGGTGCCACTGCTGACGCTCGAGCCGCTCGCCGAACGGTTCCAGGTGTCGAAATCCCATGTGGGCAACGTGTTTTCGTACCTCAGCAGCGTCGGCCTCATCGATGCCGGACGCGGCGTAAGGCCGGCGCTAGTAGAGGAATTCGAGCGCTGGAGCGTTGCCGAGATGAACCATTATGCCCTTCTCGCGGCACGTCTTACTAGCGACCACGGGGCTTGTGGTGCTCTGAATGCCTGAACCGGCACTGGTTCCTCACCCTTGACGACGCGCCCTGCATAATCCCAATAGCGCAAGCAGCGATGTCGCGTTGTTTGATCAACGGCCGTAAAGTCGCTTGTCGGTGAACTTAGGCAATCGCTCCCGTCACGCGTTTCCAATGTGGTGCTGTTTGCGCGGATGCGATGAATATGGATGGGTAGGGTTGAGCGCCCTTGTTGCGCGGTACGAAAAGATTTCTGACTTCTGAAAAGAACGAGATGAAACATTGCAAGCCTCCTACGGATCGGAAGCCCTGCATGATCCGCTCTCGCTTTCGAAGCTGCACGTGAGAATTCTCCGCTCGATTGTTCAGCCCTTTCTGCGAGCGATGCTCTACGCCTGGCATTCATGGCTCACCGGTCTCGTGATCTTCGGGTGAAGACAATTTGATGCGGTTGACCCAAGATCTCGCTGTCGTCATATCCCGGAATCGTTCTGCACAGGGGGCGACGCCTCGCTTTGACCCACCCCAGGCGTCGAAGGTTGACCCCAGCCGATCCCCATCCGCGCTCCGGCTTGTAAGCCATCGCCCAAATCCAAAGAAAGGGCCAGAGAGCATGGAGAGTGAATAAGCTGACCCAGCCGGCGGCGTGAATCGCATCTTGATGGGGATGCTCCCTCTTTTCCGCGATCTTGTAGGGAATATCGTGGACTGCAATTATCCCATAAAAAATCATAACCCCAATAAAAAGGAGCAGAACCAAGGCAACGTTATTCAGAAACGGGTCGCCGATCCTGTCTATCATCGTCGTCTCCCTGCTTGGCCTTCATCATTCAAGGTTTGTTACTTTGTTCTGCCGGCGAAATAAAGTTCGATGCATCGGTCATAATATCAGACGTCGTTGCGAATATTGTCAGATACTTCTCGATTGCCGTCTCGGCGTTGAAGAGCATACGCTCCTTTCCGAGCAGAACGTCCAGTTTTGCTCGTCGCACGGCGTCCAGTACGCTGGGGTTCAGACCAGCAAGCCAGACCGTGGCATTCTGCTCTTTTGCCCGCCTTTCCCCCTCGAGGATCATCTGGAGCGCCGAGTACTCGACGTCCGGCACCCTGCTGAAGTCCAGTACGAGCACGCGCGGCCTGTATTGCGCCACGAGGCTCGTGATATGGTCAGCAACGTTCTGCGCATTCACGAAGAACAGCCTCCCTTCAGGGCGCAGGATCAACAGTCCAGGGAAAGTTTCGTCGTCAGGGTGCTCGCTCGAGAGTGGCCGCAGCACATTCGTGCCACGCTTTCGTCCGATCACGTAGACTGGTGGATAGGCGGTCTGGCTGGCTAGTCCGATCAGCGACATTATGATCGCGATGACAATGCCCTGCAGCGTCCCAAAAGCGAGTACACCTATCGTGGCCACGATTGCCCAACGAAACTCCATTCGACGTATCTGTCGGATCGCGACGAACTCGCCTGGTTTGATGAGTGGCGCGGAATAGACAATCACAATTGCCGCCAATGTCGCGTTCGGAAGCAAGCCAAGCAGTGGCGCAAGGGCGACCATGACCAATGTCTATATATCTTAGCGGGTGGGCGGCAAGGCGAGCCATCATAATTTCGACACACACACACACACGAGCGCGTGCGCCCTACCATCCCTTATACACATTCCACAGCGTTATATATCGTGGGAATAAAAGTGCTCTGTTCACACACAATATCATTTTGATGGAGAGACGAGATAATATGAATGCGTGCGTAGTGATATCTGAGATGGGGCGAGTTGGAGCGATGATAAATAGGGACACACACAGCACACAGTCTCTCTCTCCTGGGGTGGGGGCGTGAGTGAGATATGATGAAATTAATTTATTAAAATTAATGGGAATGAGTTAAAAAAAATAATGGGGGGGGGGGGGGGGGAGGGGGTAAAGTGAGTTCTAAGTAGAAAAGGGTGTTAAATATTGGGTATAGAATTTAGAGGTTTGTAAATGATGAAAGAAGAGGAGTTGAATAAAGAAAGATTGTTGAAGAAGGGTTGGGGAGGATTTGTGAATGAAGTTGTTGATTAGAAAGGGGGTACGAGTAAGCGAGCGTCGGGAGAGAAATTTCAGGCAGATGGTGGATGAGTGTCAGCAAATCGGAGAAGAAGGATTGCTTCGCGATATGAAGCCCAAGCAGTTTGGGGGCTTGGTCAAGAAGTATGACAAGACCTATGCCGGCCTTGAACCCCGTCAGCACCGGGCTTGAGATGAAGTTGGCGACAAAACCGAGACGAAGGAGCCGGGCTAGCAGCAACAGGCCACCCACGAGCGTTGCCAGGGTGGCAGTCGCGGTCAGCAGCTGCGCCGGGTTTCCATCGGGAACAACCCCGCTGATTGCAGTGCCCGTCAGAATGGCGAGCGTTGCAGTGGAACTGACGCTAAGAACGCAGGACGAACCAAGCAGGCCGTAGACGGTCATGGGAACGAGGGCCGTATAGAGCCCGACTTCGACCGGAAGGCCAGCGACCCCCGCGTAAGCCATGGCTTTGGGTAGAACAACCGCCGCTGCGGTCAGCCCCGCGACGATGTCAAAGCGAAGGGTCTCGGGGACGCCTTTGAAATTCCTGGAGTCGCCTGTCATTGTCGTGCCCTCTTCCCACGGTCGGGCTTGCCTGATGTTTCAGAATGCGCGCCAGTTGTTGATCTCAGTTCTCCAGATCGGCTGGGATGCGACCCCGATGGACCGCGGTCTTCAAAGCTGCGAAGTCCTTCTCGGTCTGATCGGCATAGAAAGCGGAGAATTTGCCAATTGCTTCATCAAACTCGTCGCTCGAGCCGAGGTATCCGCTGATTGCTGCCGGGTCTCCGGATCTGGCGTGGGCCAGCGCCAGCGCCCATCCGCAAGCCTCTGCGTAACTGAGCAGTAGTTCAGTGTCGAATTGTTCGACAAGCGGCTTTATTTTCACGTCCCGCAACTGTCGAACATAGTATTGCCTACCGGACACCGAAGCGGTGACCCAGCCTAGGAACATGTCGGATGCCGGCTGTATGAGGCGCTGACCCATTACGACGCGCTGACCATGATGAGAAAAGCCGCTTTTGCCGATATATGCTTCGAGACATGATGGGGCGGCTTCTTTGAATTGTAGGAATAAAGGATCGTTCGATGCGGACATCAGTAACACGATCCAGCAGTGTCGGCCCACACTGCCTACGCCAACGACCTTCATCGCAGCGTCGACCAGTTCGTACCATTCAAGCAACGTCTTGCGCTCGTCCGAAAGTGAGGCACTGTACGCGCGGAACGTCTCTCTTACAGTCTCGTCAAACTCGGACGCACTCGCTGCTTTTGGATGGAAGATCAGCGGAGGCATGTCGTGGATCCGCAATTTTCCACCGACGACATTTGTGATTTTCAACATCTCGACTTCGGAGCCGTGTTGACGGTTTGCTTCTTTGACGCGCTTCTTCATACGGCCCCGTTCATGGGCCAAGTCGAAAAGGTTTTCCGCCGTGATGTGCGAATACCAAACATCGATCGGGTGCATCTTGGAATATCTGGCGAGATGCTTTCGATAGGCGTGTGCGCAAGCAATGGCGGTTTCCCTGGCATCCGATTCCGTGTGGCCGTTCACGCGCGCCGCAAGTACAAATGACGTCGCCAACCGCTTCACATCCCACTCCCAGGGGCCGACCAAGGTTTCGTCGAAATCATTGATGTCGAAAATGATGTTTCGTTCGGGAGTGGCAAAGCCTCCGAAGTTCGCCAAATGGCAGTCACCACAGGCTTGTACGGAGATCCCAGTTGATGGCGTTGCGACAAGATCTGCGGCCATGATTGCGGCCGTACCGCGATAAAACGCGAAGGGTGATTGCAGCATTCGTCCGTATCGGATCGGAACAAGCTCGGGAATACGATCAATATCAGCAGCCTGAAGGGTTGCTATAGGGTCCTGGCGACCTTCTGGATGCTTCCAGAAGCTGTGTGCTGCTCGACCGACCTTCTCTCTAAGCGCTCTGCCGGCCTGCTCTCGCACTTCCCGAGCGTTAAGCTTGCTCAAAACATTCGAGCCATTCACTAAGTCGTTGTCGACACCCCCAGTACTCCGCAACGAGATTAGTGGGGCGGGGCTACCTGCATCGGCCCGATGTTCTAAATTCTTCCCGCGTGAATGCATAGCGACTTCCCATCTTCCACACGATCCAGCCATCGCCAAGAAATCTAGCCCATTTCTGCGGAGACCTGGCTTACAGGGCGAACATGCGAAATTCGCAGGTTTACCTATTTGCCGCATTCGCTGCAGTTGTGCATTGATCCGCGTCAATGAGGTCGAATGTGGAGAACCTATAGCGCGGCGATAAGGATGAGGTGCGCTAGGACAAGCTGGTGCGTCCAGCTATTGAAAGTCCGGCTCCAGGAAGGGGAGTTCCCGCCCGATATTGAGTGTTGCGGCGTGGACGGTGACGGCCACGGCGAAGCGTACACAGCAATCATGTGGGGCATGGGAGTGACCCACGATAATGATCAGATCGCAGGGGCTGAGACTTTCTCATCCGTCGAAGACAACATGTGCGCGGCCGATATGCGAGGCGCCGTCGCTCAGCCGGGGTCTGGGTGTTTGATCCCAGGTTTTGATGGTGCGATCTTTTCCGATGAATGAGAGGAAGCACTATGGGCCAAATACGTCACGGCAGCGCCGCGACCACGCACGCCGAGCAGCATACAGCGATCGCAAGCTTCGTCCGCGGAGCTGAGCCGGAACTTCTGGCAATTAGACGCGCAAGCGCCCTTTAAGGCCTCGCGGTCCGTGCGGTGAGGGAGGGTCCGGTATGTCCGGTCGCCGCATGGCAACCCGCCAAGTGTACCACGGTTTCTCGCTACGTAGTCGCGATTAGGCAAGCGCCAGAGTCCAGTCAAATTACCAGTTGCACTATGTGGGAAAAGGGCGTCATTGCCCACTTTCCACTGTTATCCTTAGCGGTTTTGTAAATGATGAAGTCGCGCCCAACGGTGAACGTTCCGTGCATCGTGATTTCATTACCCGTTGAGAGGATGGCCCGAAGCTCGTTTATGTGGCGCTGCTCAATCTGGCCACTGATCAGTTCGGCCAGGACTTGGTCAAGGGTTGAAGGTTGTATGTCCGTCATGGGAAGCCTCCGAGCTGTTGCGGCAGGAAGATTGTTAATGGCGTCAGAAAATGAGGACGATAGGCAAGAGTTGGTATTGCCTCCCCGCCGCTAATTGAGCTTCGCTCACGAGCCAGCGAGATTCAATCGGTCGCGACCGGTTGGCCGTCAACGGTCGGCCTCAATCTCTAGACCTCTACCTTGAGTGACCTTGAATAACCCTAATTCTCTGGCATGCTATTTGAATTGATTTAAGCCTGCTTGGCTTCTTGCGGATGCCCGCCGTTTCCTGCTTAGATCGCCGTTTCTTAGCGTTGCCGCATATCGGCATCGTCTTCATCATCATCACAAACGAGATCGCGCCCGGCAACAAGCCGCCGCACGACGGCGGAGGCAATCTTGGACCGATCGACCGGGGAATGACCTGCAGCCACTGAGGCGGACTGCCATGAGCTATGTTGAAACACTAAAGCGGCTGCTCCGATTTAAACTCGAAATTGGTCACTACCGTCTTCGGGGTGTAATCGTGAATCCAGGCGGCAGGCTGGCCCCCGAGAGTGAACAGGATGGTGGCGGCAATCTGAATGCGCATGGCGCATGGGTGCGCGAGCGCCTGACGGACATGGATCACCATCCGGTAACTGTCGATATCCTCCACCTTCAACCCGCAGACTTCCCCGACCCGCAAACCCGCCGCATAGGCGCACGTCAGCGCCACCCGCGCCTTCAGGCTGGAAACGGCCTAGAGGAATTGAACGACCTCATCAGCCGACAGAACAACCGGGAGCGTGCGCGGCTTACGCCCATACGGGATCCGCTCGGGCACATCATTCTGGCCCAGCGTGATGCCATAGAGAAACCTGAGAGCGCAAACGATCTGGTTCAGTGACGCCCAGGATATCCCCGTCGCGACCAGATGAACCTGGAAGGCGTGAATATCCTCAAGATCAAGCCGATCCGGTGACCGACCGAAATAGCGGCTGAACTTCTGAACGGCGTTGATGCAGGATCGCTGGGTTGCCGGAGACAGATTGCGGACCGTCATGTCCTCGATCATCCGGCGGCGTAGAGGGCTAAGCTCAGCCATCTGGACCTCCTGCCTGAAGGGTGGGTTGCAACACCACCATTCAATCAGTCAGGAGGCTCCGGTCAAAGTCGGCCCCATTCGCCGCGATAGCGGCTTAGTTCAATCCTGAATCTCAAAACCCGCGACATGCTTTAGTTGATGAAACGAGGACTGATATTGGTAAGCAACATCACGACCTTGTCTTCGATCGCCTGGCATTTATCGGCATATTCGGCCGTTAGCGGTTCATTCGACATGGCATGCTCGCTCAACTCGTCGCGAGTGACCACGGCCACGCCATAGGCTTCGATCAGTGTGCTCAGCGCCAGAAACCGCAGTTCTAAGAGTTGCTTGCGGTGCCGTGGCAGCCGCATCATCAGACGCGCTCGGCCGATTCTCTCGAAGTCCAATGGCTGCCGCCTCTCTGTTCGAAGACTGTCATTGTCCTCTATATGTTGACTGTCAGCAATAACGAATTCATCGTGTACGCCCGGACCGGCTCGACCATTTCAGCGCTGCGCCAATAGCGAAAGAAAGATGCTCGGCGGCGATCAGGATCAGACGTTCACCTTTGATCGCCGCCGTGCACCAGGGTCTGACTGTAATCTTCCGCCGCCAGTCCCTGATTTCTGCAGTGATTTTCAGCAGCCCCTTGGGACGGAGGACGGATGGCGGCAGCCCGGGAAATTTGGGGCTGGCATCTCGCTCAAATTCGAAAGCACCTTTCGGCCTGGATGAAATAGCTTATTTCAGCGCCATTGCCGGCGGATATGCGCGCAGACGCCTCGGCGTCGGTCTTGTTGGGCCGGATGGAGCCAAGCCCTTATCGGGAGCATTTGACCGTGCGGGTGATCAGATGCGACACGGCGGGCGGGTCCCGGCGTCGCCTTGAGGGGGCCTGAACGCCCAGACAAGAACGGCCGATAGGGCGACCAAAAGCAGGCAGAAGATCAAGCGGGAGGTCATTGCGCCGCTCCTTCACATGAGACCATTGCGGTCGGGAAACATGAGGTTTGGGCAAGGAACCGGATGAGCACCTTTTGCAAGGTCACGGCAGCCGTTCGGTTTCAAGGCCACTTCGATCGGGCCATCGTCGCAGTGTCGATGAGCGGCAGCTTCTGCAGGTAATGATGTCGCTTTGCTAGAGCTTGTTCGGCTCGGATATGGCTGTCTCCAATTCGAAACGATACCATCATAGCATCGTAGTATTGGAAGTCCGGAAATGCGGGCATACGGCGGGCGGGCTCGGAAGCGTAGGGCGAGCGCTGCTTAGCCAACGACATGCGACCGCGCCACGCAACGGGCCGCCCATGGCATTGACGGTCGTCAAAGAACAAAATCCCAAGCGGCGCGCAGGCGCCGATCGCCTCAGGATTGGACCTTGTCAAACCGCTGAGATTTCCGACGCAAGGTGGTAGATGACAGCATCGCGACGCGAAGCCGATCAGTCGAGTAATTGCCGAAGCTGCCGGGCAAGTTCAGCGGCGGTATAAGGTTTCAGCAACCATGCCGAGCCGTCGGGAAGGTCCGTTTCGGTGACATTCGCCGCGGCATATCCCGAAGTGAGAAGGATCTTTATCCCCGGGCGGAATTTGCGAACATGGTGGGCGAGTTCAGCGCCGGTCATGCCGCCCGGCATAACCATATCCGTGAACACCAGCGAAACCTCCATGTTATCCGCGAGAAGCTGGAGCGCCTGCGTGCCGGTTTCGGCTTCCAAAACGCTATAGCCAGCGTCCAAGAGCCGCGCCACGACGATGCGTCTAACTCGGACATCGTCCTCGACGACGAGAATGGTTTCGTGCCCGCGAGGCAGCTCGGCGGCTGGTTGATCCGGCACCGTTGCGGGCCTCTCATCCTGAGACTTTCCCGTCTCAGCAGGCAAGAAGAGCCGCACGCTCGTGCCTCTGCCCGGCTCGCTGTAGAGTTGAACGTGCCCCCCAGACTGTTTGACGAAACCATACACCATGCTAAGGCCGAGTCCCGTACCGGCTCCAGTGACCTTGGTCGTAAAGAATGGCTCAAACGCACGCCGTCGGACATCCTCCGACATGCCCACGCCCGTATCGCTGACGGTGATCAGGACATATTGTCCCATGCGGACGTCCGGATACATGAGGACGTAGTCTTGATCCAGGCTCGCCTTGCAGATCTCGATTAAGAGACGGCCGCCCGACCGCATTGCATCGCGCGCGTTCAATGCCAAGTTTAACAACGCATTTTGAAGTTGCGAGACGTCGACAAGCACGACGTTGTCAGAGCCTTGGATCATTGTGGACAACTCGACCGTCTCACCGAGCGTTCGCCCCAAGAGGTTGGCAAAGCCGCTGATAAGCTCACCAACGTCAACCAGCTTCGGAGCAAGCGGCTGGCGTCGGCCAAAGGCCAGAAGTTGCGCCGTGAGCTTTGCGCCGTCGTCGGCTGCCGCCTGAGCTTCCCGTAATAGAGGGGCCAGGTTTTGATCGGTAAGGCGAGCTTCAATCATCTCCAGGTTACCGATGATGACCGTAAGCAGATTGTTGAAGTCGTGTGCAAGGCCGCCGGTAAGTTGTCCGACGGCTTCCATTTTCTGTGCCTGTCGCAACTCTTCGTCGATGCGTTGACGGCTGGTCAGATCCCGTATGAAGCCGGTGAAAATACGGCCGCCGGGGGAACGGGCCTCGCCAACCGACAATTCCATAGGGAAGGTGGTGCCGTCTTTGCGCTTGCCGGTGACCACCCTGCCGATGCCGATAATTCGTCGCTCGCCGGTGCGCAGGTAGTTCTCCAGGTAACGGTCATGCGCCTCGCGATCGGGTGTCGGCATGAGCATCTTGACGTTCGACCCACGCACCTCGGTTTCCGAGTATCCAAAAAGCCGTTCAGCCGCCGCGCTGAAGGATGCTATCAGCCCCTTCTCGTCGATCACCACCATCGCTTCGGGGACAGTGTCCAGGATAGACTTGAGATGAAGTTCTCTCGACACGAGATCGGCCTGTGCGTGCTTCAAGTTGGTGATGTCACTGTCAAACTGAGCAATGGAACTGCTTTGACCGTTTGGAAGGCTGGCCCAATGGCTTGCAACAAACACTGTGCTGCCATCCTTGCACTTCTGGGTCAGTTCCCCGGACCATGACCCCTTTCCGGTGACATGCGCGTGGATATCGTCGGCCGGCTCGGGAAATGCGGTCGCAAGTAGATCGTGGACCACTTCACCCTCGGCCTCTTCCCGTGACCAGCCGTACAGTTGCTCGCAACCGCGGCTCCAATGTCTAATCGTCCCGTCAGCCTCTCTCACGATCAGGTTTGCCCCTTCCAGGAGACTGACGACTTTCCTGACCTTCGTTTGCGTCATAATCAACCGCCACGTTATCGAGCGAGCCCGGCTCGTGCTACCTTGGAATTCACCTGAGCCAAACCGAGATCAGTGTCGTCACCGTCCGCAATCGATTGGAGCCCATGCCACTTCAAGACCATGATCGAGCGCCTGTCGGGGGCAATGATAATGCCCTTGCTCGCAAATTTGGTTATCGTTCGAGATACCGTCTCTATCGTCATGTTCAAGTAGTCGGCGATATCGAGCCGCGTCATTGGAAGATTGATAAAGGCGGTCCGCTCACCCTCGCCGTCTCTGGCCATAAGAAGCAGGAAGTTCGCAACTTTTCCGTCGGCGCTCCGACGAGACAACAGCACTGCCTGGTCCTGGGCTGCCGTCATTTCGTCGCAGAGCTTGGAAAAAAGCTGCCCGCGCAAGTGCGGTTGGCGCGCGACATCGTCTTCGAAGCGGCTGCGGGGGTATCGACGCAGTCTCGCCTCCGTTATTGCTTCAACCGTGTAGAGGTAGCGGTCTTTGTGGGAGACGCCCAGGAGATCACCGGGTCGCAAGAAACCCACGATAACCCTGCGGCCATCTGCAAGCAGGCGCAACGCGCGCAGAAGGCCATCTTCGACTTGGAAGACGTATTGGGCATCGTCCCCTTCCCAAAAAAGCGCCTGACCTGGCACAGCCTCAATGACAGGCTGCAGGTTGAAGACGGAAGACAAGTCAGGAGGTACAAAGGAGTACTCCAATGCTCTAGGGCCGCCTTGCGTGGCAACTGATTGAAGGGACATCGCGCATCCTCCACCTGACGCTGAGTGGGGAGGATTTCAACATCTTTGCGTGAAGCGATATCGACGTGCCTGCTACAAATCGTGCTACAGTGTAACAGATTGTAACGGCATTTCTTCGCCGCCGCCGACCTGCTACCGGAACCGTTCATGAAGCCCAAGCCGAAGAGCCCTTCTTCTTTGAAGAATTCCGTCTCGACGTAGCTTGCCGTCGTTTGACGTCGAAAGACGGCCGGGAGATCGCGCTGACGACGGGCGAGTTCGAAATGCTCTGCACCTTGGTGAGACATGCCGGCCGCGTTCTCAACCGAGAGATTTTGATCGACCTGACGCGGGGCCGATCACGTGAAGCTTTCGATCGCGTGATTGACGCTCAGATTGCCAGGCTTCGCCGAAAGATCGAGAAGGACCCTCGTCAGCCCGACCTCATCAAATCTGTAAGGCGGGTCGGCTACACGTTCAGTGCGCGGGCGGTCAGATAAAAAGTTTGACAAGTCGCCGCACAAATATCCTTTGGAATGCTGGGATATACCTAACGAAGCGGGATAAGGATACCGTCGAACTCCATTTCAGTTTCTCCCGCCCCAACCGGCCACCGGTTGGTTCGCAGACTGGCGATGTGAATGGCGTTACATTGTTTCTTGCGGGCTGCGGTTCTTATGTATCGAAGCAGTGTCTCGCACACCCCGCGCGCATCAGCGGCAGTGATGCTTGCGAAAACTGGAACGGAGAGGTATCGGCCAAGCCGCTCACTATGCCTGGCGCGAAGTATCGCAATCCCCCTGACATAACCGCGCGGATCCTCGACAACCACAATGTCTTCGACATAAGGAGAGGGATAATTCCGCAGGAGATTTGTTGCGCACACCTGTCGCCACCCATCGACATCGATGTCGTAGCCGACGGCAGAGACCAGGCAATATGCCCGCTCGATCTGGGAAGCGTCAATTGGGCCGACGACGTAAGCAGAAGCCATAATGATCTACCCTGCCAGTTGGTGAAACGGGCCATCCTTTCCTCAAGAGTTTTCCCACTGCCTCAATCCCGTCATTGACGAGCGTCAATGCCAGCGTCGGTGATCTGGATTTTATTTGACTTAACAGTGGTGCGAGCAGGAGTATGCGCCATGCCGATTGATCTACGCGGCTGCAGCGTGCTCACCCTTGATGAGTTGAGTTCGATTGAACTTAGCTTCTTGCTGTGAACCGCGCCGGATTTGCCGGAGGCTCCATCTTCTCAGAAAGGGGAGGCGATGGAGCAAGACAACAAACAAATTTCACCGGACGTCCGGGCCCGAGCAGTGCGGATGGTTTTGGATCACCAAGGCGAATATTCCTCGCGATGGGTAGCGGTTTCCTCGATCGCCGCCAAGATCGGCTGCACGGCGCAGCCGTTCAAGGAATGTGTGAAGAAGGCGGAAGTGGACGTGGCCGAGGCAGGCATCGAGCCTTCCGTCGGAAGCGTCGGCGACTCATGACAACGCCCTCGCCGAAACGATCAACGGCCTCTACAAGGCCGAGGTCTTCCGTCGGCGCGGACCATGGCGCAGCTTCGAAGCGGTCGAATTCCCCACCCTCGAATGGTTGGACTGGTTCAACCATCGACGACTTCTGGAGCCAATCGGCAAGATCCGGCCTGCCGAAGCCGAGGAGCAGTATTACGCCATGCTGGACGAACCATGGCTTCATAACTTAACCAAGCGGCTTCCGGCAACCCCGGCGCGGTTCATCCGGCGGCTAAGGTTGTAGTCATGACCCACCCGATCAGGCTTCACGTCGGCCCGTCTCCGCTGTTTGTGGGGCAGACCAGTGCGACTATGATCGTCGAAGGCGAGGCGCCGTCTGCTGCAGCGCGAGGTACATGAATTAGTGGTCGCGTTTTGGGAATGACTGAATCGAACTTGCAACATGAGCGGCAGCCAATTTGTCTTCTTCTATTGTTAGCAGTTCCTTCAGTATTTCTTTCTTCGCAGGGTCATTCTCCCTGGAGATCAAGCCTCTGAAGTTCTCGATGTTCGCTTTCGCTATGAAGATCTCGAACATTGGAGTGCCTCACTTTTCATTTTGGAGGCGGAAACGGCATCTGCAGCGATCCGGTTGGCAATTCATGGAAGCTTTTAGCCGGTTGATTTGACGTATGGCTTCGGATTCTCGGACGGTAGCTTGTCCTTCAGGGGGCCGCAGACTTGAAAGTCCGCTGCGACAGCGTCCGCATTCATTCACTGTCAACTCGCTATCTTGCGCTCGACGTCTCGACTGTGCAACCCGGCACCCGGTAGTCTGAGGAACTATCTAGCCTTGGCTTTTGGGCACGCCGGTTTTCCGCAGGCCTACCCCATCTGCCCTCTCGACAGATTGTCGTTCGTCCTGCCGGTGAGTACAGTGATGTTTTACCAGCCGTCGGGGCCGAGGGCAGTCGACGTGGTAATAGACGGTCTGTCCAGCGGGTGAGGAGTTAGCGAATGCGCGCAACGTTCGTATCAATGATCGCCGCCACACTTGCAGCGATTCAGGCAGTACAGGCACAGGACATCCCGCAGGGGCGCCAGCTCGCGACCGAGGCCTGCGCTGCCTGCCACGCCGTCCTCGCTGGTCAGGCTCGGTCGCCCATTGCAGAAGCGCCCAGCTTCGAAACGGTTGCTGCGACACCGGGAATGACCGCGGCAGCACTCAACGTTTGGCTGACGGCTCAGCACCATCCGACCATGCCGAACATCGTGCTCTCGCAGACAGATGTCGAGGACCTCTCGGCCTATATTCTCAGTTTGAGGAAATAGACACCTGTCCAATTGATCGAAGCGAAACTGCGAAGCGGAGAGCCAGCAGCCGCTGACCGATAAGCGAAAAATACCGTTGCCGCATGTCTGTGATCCGATAACGGATGCGGGGTCCGCCGGAGGCCTTAATTGGATCGACTGAACATCTTGCTGCGCATAGCGAACCGTCTCCTACGGTTGACCCTCAAGTTTCTAATCCGTTCGTAATAGTCACTCGCCGTGTCGCAAAATCAAAACCTGATATATATTAAATTATACGGCGATCAATTTTGAGGAATATCAAAGATATATTGTTTTTATTGCAATATATTTTCTCTGCCGCTGTTGGCAAGGGAGGAAATTCCTATGAGGACGAATATTCTAACCCGTCTGAGTACCCTCAGTTCAGCGCTTCTTGTCGGATGCGCTCTGACGACCGCTCCGACGTGGGCGCAGAATGCGAAACCCAACATCCTCATCATTTGGGGCGATGATATTGGGCAGTTCAACATCAGCGCTTTCAACCATGGGATGATGGGTTACCGGACGCCGAACATTGACAGCATCGCCAAGCAGGGTGGGATGTTTACAGACTGGTATGGTCAGCAAAGCTGTACCGCCGGGCGCGCGGCTTTTATCACAGGCCAATCGCCTATTCGCACAGGCCTTACCAAGGTCGGTTTGCCCGGCGCACCGGAAGGTTTGAAGAAAGAAGATCCCACGCTTGCCGATTTGCTCAAACCACTCGGTTATACCACCGGCCAGTTTGGCAAGAATCATCTGGGCGACCGCAATGAGATGCTGCCCACCGTGCACGGCTTTGATGAGTGGTTTGGCAATCTCTACCACCTTAACGCGGAGGAAGAACCGGAGAACGTCGACTATCCTAAAAACCCGGCCTTCAGGGCGCAGTTCGGTCCGCGCGGCGTGCTGCATTGCTTCGCGACGGACAAGGACGATCCGACGGTCGATCCGCGCTTCGGAACGGTTGGAAAGCAGAAGTGCGAGGACACCGGCCCGCTGACCAGGAAGCGCATGGAGACCGTGGACGAGGAAGTCACAGAGGGGGCAATCGATTTCATGGACAAGGCGGCAAAGAACAACAAGCCGTTCTTCGTCTGGTGGAACTCTTCCCGAATGCACGTGTTCACGCACCTGAAGAAGGAAAGTGAAGGCAAAACCGGCCTTGGTGTCTATGCCGACGGCATGGTTGAACACGATGGCCACGTCGGTCAGCTGCTGGCCAAGCTCAAGGAACTCGGCATCGAGGATAATACCATTGTCATGTATTCCAGCGACAACGGCGCGGAGTTCTTCAACTGGCCCGATGGTGGAACGACGATGTTCCGGGGCGAGAAGAACACCCAATGGGAGGGCGGCTTCCGTGTTCCCACCTTCATCCGCTGGCCCGGAGTCATCAAACCCGGAACCACGATCAACGAGATGGGCGCGCACGAGGATATGATACCGACCTTGCTCGCGGCGGCGGGCGACAGCACCGTCAAGGAGGACTTGCTGAAGGGTCGCAAAATCGGCGATACGACCTACAAGGTTCACCTCGACGGGTACAACCTGTTGCCCTTCTTGAAAGGCGATGTAAAGGAGTCGCCACGTCGCGAATTCCTCTACTGGACCGACGGGGGCAGCGTCGCTGCATTGCGCTACGACAACTGGAAACTATCCTTCCTTCGGCAGAACTCCGTCGGCATCAAGGTCTGGGAGACCCCCTTCGAGGAACTGCGTTGGCCGATGCTGACCAATCTGCGAATGGACCCGTTCGAGCGCGCTTCCGATGAATCCACCGGTCATCCGCAATGGGCGGCGGAACGAATGTTCGCGTTGGCCCCCGCCGCGGCCTACGTCGGTCAATGGATATCCAGCTTCCGTGAATTCCCGCCGCGCCAGAAGCCCGGCAGCTTCAGCCTGGACCGCGTGATGGAGGCAGTGACCGCAACGTCCAAAGGCAGCAACTGAGGCCGCTACGAACGGGGGGCCGCAGCAGTCTTTGCCCATGCGGCCCCAAGTCTAGAATAAATACTCGGGAACGTGATGTCGTCACACAATTCGGGATCGGTAACACACCCACAGCCTGTTCTTCTCAACCGGCCAGGCCTACTGAAGGTGAGACTACCTGGGGCGTAGGCCCGGTATTCCCTATACCGACGGCGTGGGACGACTTGCTTGGCGGACAGAACTGGGGACCGGGTTCGACTGCCGTCGCTGTCACGCTGAGCGTCCCCTGGACGATCGGAATGCTGGCCAATCTGGTCGTTTGCCGGAGACGACGACCGCAGCGATTTCAGTTCAACCCTCCTGGAGCCTTTCGTCGCGCACACAACAAAAGACGCGTGACGTCCACCCTCAACACCGAAAGCGCCTAAACTTGGAAGCGGATGAGTGATCGGCTCCGATCAAATTCCAGGTGGCGATACTGGTCGGTATCAATGTTGCGCTAGATCAATGCCAACACGGAGGCAACGAGTCAAATTGCGTTGAATATTCCAGTGCACACCCGACAGGTGGGCGAATTATGAGGGTTTATTCAATGAGAGATATCGTGTCGGGTAAGTGGTTTCGATCAGAGCGCCGCGAAACAGTTATGAAAGTGACTTTCGCCGCGCTTGTCTTGTTGTTGGATCCCATGGCTTTTTACACGTCTCCTGCAAATGCTGGTGATGGTTCCTTTGGCGCCTTCCCCTTTGTGGTTCATTGTGAGGGGGATCGCATCCATCGGTTTTTCTATCTGTCCAAGATTGGTCCGGATGGCGTAGCCGTCTATATGACGCCAGATCGTCAGGCAGGGACCATATCCATCGATGGAACAGCCAAGCGAATATTGGACGAAGTAGCAGGAACCTGTTCTGGAAAAACACTTGATCAGCTGAGATCGGCTGGCCAGGTCTATGACATGCAACCTGTTCCGCATTGACAGCGGGCAACGGCAATTGCGCAGGAGCAATCGGCCCACCTGTCACATAGTCGCAGGGACTCCCAACCAGGCCGAGCAATGCGAAACTTCGCAGCACGAGGTGTTGCATGACATATCAAAGTCGCGACAGCTCAAGATCGCGTCAGGGTTCCGCGCTTTTTAGCGGCACAAGTGCGGTGAACGACGCCGACGATTGAGACCCTCGAGGAGGACCGGGCATGGACTTCACAGTACTCCGTTTGACGTTGCTCAGAATGGCCGCTTCCGCAATGCTGACGGTCAGCCTGTTCGCCAGCGTTGCGGAAGCCAAGGATATCTCCTCCTTTGGGGGGACCGAGCTTGGCACGGTTCCGGAATTTCATCCCGAACTCGGGATGGGGTGGCTGGAAGGATACCTTGATCAGAAAGCGCTGCCGAACAGCCTCCTGCTCATTCCCAGACCTCCTGAAGCTGGGTCCACGGCGCAATTGCTGGACGATGAGGTCGCACGAAACACCCTTGCTCTACGCACCACGCCGCGGTTCGCCTTGGCAGAAAATGACTTCGACCTGAAGTTTTCGAGCCTGATCAGCGACTTCTCATGCGCATTGAACACCCAAATCACGGAGGAAAATGCTCCGTATCTATCGACGTTGCTGCGTCGATCAGTCAGTGATCTGGGTCTTTCGACCTACACCGCAAAGAACTACTACCACCGAACCCGGCCGTTCCAGCAGAACAACGAACCCATCGGAGTTCCGAAGTATCGGGCGGAGCTGGCGAAGGACCCCTCCTACCCATCGGGACACACTGCGATCGGTTGGGGTCTCGCACTCCTTCTGACAGAGATCGTGCCTGACCGTGCGGACGAGATTCTTGCGCGCGGCCGCGCCTTCGGAGAAAGCCGCATGGTGGTTAATCATCACTGGTATAGCGACGTGGTCTGGGGCCGTTTCATGGGGGCGGCCACTGTCGCGCGCCTACACGCAAGCCCGACCTTTCGTGCGGATTTGGAGGCTGCCAGGGCTGAAGTTGCCGTAGTGCTTGCTAAGGGCCTCGCTCCGGCAGGGGATTGCAAGGCGGAAGCGGCGGCGCTTGCCTTGGGGTTCCAGGCCAGCGATGTGACAGCGATTGATATTCTTCTGGAGCCAGACACAACCATGCTCCAGCATGCTAAAGCCAACAACGCTCGTCTGCTGAAGGCCTATCCCTCGGGCTTCCCACTCGATGCGGCCCATAATCCCCACATCACGCTCATCCAACGCTTCGTGCGGACCGCCGACCTCGACAAGGTGTACGCCACGATCGACCAAGTTTTTACCAGCGCCAAGGTGGCGGATATGAAGCTTGCGGCGATCAAATACTACTACATCCCGACCAATGACCTCGGCGTTGCGGGCATTGTGATCGAAAGAACGCCGGAATTGGTCAAGCTGCAGGCAGACCTGATTGACGCCGTTCGACCGTTCACAGCGGCGACCGGAAGCTCCGCGGCCTTCGTTACCACGCCTGACGATCCGCTCATCGATCCCCTATTGATTGGATATGTTTCGACGTTTGTTCCGGAGGCTTCCGGTGAGCATTTCAACCCGCATATCACGACGGGTGTCGCCGCCCGAAAATACCTCGAAGACATGATCGCCGAGCCGTTCGAACGGTTCACGTTTTCGCCTGCCGGCGCCGCCGTTTATCAACTGGGGCAGTTCGGGACGGCGGCAAGGAAACTCAACGCGGTCGATGTGAATCGCTAGTTCCATCCCGATTTCACCTGTGTCGCGGAGGCAGCCTTGAATCCAGCCTATATTCCGGCATTTTCCGCCCTCGCGGGTGCTATCATCGGCAGTATGACCGCGCTAAGCACCACTTGGCTCACGCAACGAGCACAGTTTCACAATGCAGTACGCCAAAAAGAAAGGGAGAAGCTGGAGGCGCTCTACAGCGATTTCATTGATGAGGCCGCGCGACTCTATGGAGACGCGCTGACTCATCAGACGGAAGACGTCACCAACATGATAAGGCTTTACGCCTTGATCGGACACATGCGTGTGATGTCGGCCCGCCCGGTGATCAGCGCTGCCGAACGGATCGAGGGGCGCATTCTCGAAGCCTACCTCGGCCCGAATCGCAGCCTTCATGATGTCACGGAGACTGTCAGGAAGGGCGACTTGAACCTGCTCACAGAGTTCAGCGAGGCCTGCAGGGATGACTTGTCCACGCGGACGCGCTGACCATTCAACGGTGGCAATCACCAGCGCCGCCAGTGCCCTTGCGGCTTGTCCTGCAAGTACCCATGCGATCGCCGCCAGAAGAAGCGTCACCACAAGAAAGGCCAGCGCGCAACAGTCCGCGAGGCGAGACATCGGCGCCTCGGCATTTTTCGAAGCCTCCGCCGTGTCGAGTCATGGCGGCGTGACAGGGGAGGGGCTGGACGCCTTTGGCCGGACTGCGGCCCATGCGCGGGACCAAAGTTCGTCACACCGGCGCAAAAATGGTGCCATCGTCGAACGTAGTGCCGTAATTTGCTTGGACATGTTTGAGTTTATTCTGAAGTATGCTGTCAGAAACCAGTTCGTGGTGGGAACCACTTGGGGGAACAATGCAAGCACATCTCTTTTCCATCGCAACCATGACATGTTTTCTGGTGGTTGGCGGTGCCTTGGCTGCCGACCTCAAATCACCAATGACGCCCGAAGTCCAAGAGACTGAGACTGCTGGCGGTTGGACCTTCTCGTTTGCACCTTACTTTTGGGCCGCAGGCCTGAAAGGGGACGTCGCATCCTTTGGTTTGCCCGAGGCGCATATCGACGCGAGCTTCGGCGATATATTCGATCACCTAGAGTTCGCGGCGATGGCGATGGGTGAAGCGCGCTATGGTCCCTATAGTGTTTTCGGTGACGTGATCTACACGAAGATTTCAGGTCAAGGTGCGACGCCGCGGGGCGTTGTTGCGTCTGATGTCTCGGTATCTGCCGAGACCTTCGCGGGATTGCTGGGTGTAGGTTACACGATTTTCGAAGATTCCGCGGCCCGGCTTGATGTCGCCGGCGGCGCGCGCATTTGGTCCGCTAAGAACGAAGTCTCTTTCAGCGGGGGCATTCTCGATGGACGTTCCGCAACCGACGATGCGACATGGGTCGATGCGGTCGCCGGTCTTCGAGGCACCTATTCGATCACACCTGAAATCTATCTCACGGGCTGGGGCCTTGTCGGCGCTGGAGGAGCTGATGTCGACTGGGATGTTGCCGCCGCGATCGGATACCGTTTCAACGAGACTATTTCAGCTTTGGCTGGCTACCGGGCACTAGGGGTCGACTACAGCAAAGACGGGTTCGTTTTTGACGCCGTACAGCAGGGGCCAATACTGACTCTGGAAGTTCGATTTTAGCAGCTGCACGATAGAGGCCGCACGTGACGCCCGCCCTACAGCTCAGTCGATATTTGGAGATTTAGTATGGCGTTGTCTCTCGTCCGCCGCGTCATGGCCCATGCAGCACCGAGCACCGCGGCAGCACTGTTCCTTCTATCGGCTTCATCCAGCCTAAGCCTCGCACAGGAACGGCGACCAAATATCGCCCTCATCGTTGCCGACGATCTGGGGTACGCGGATATCGGCAGCTTCGGTGGCGAGATCAGTACGCCAAATCTCGATGCGCTGGCATCGGTCGGGCTCAGATTTACGAATTTCGGGGTGAGCGCGACATGCTCGCCGTCGCGCGCGATGATGTTGACGGGCGTCGACAACCACATCGCCGGTCTGGGCAACATGGCCGAATTTATGGCTCCAAATCAGAAGGGAAATCGTGGTTACGAAGGGTATCTCAATGACCGAGTCGTGACAGTGGCATCGTTGCTGAAAGACGCGGGTTACAATACCTACATGGCGGGCAAGTGGCACATGGGCGAGGACCCTGCCCATTGGCCTGCGGCTCGAGGCTTCATACGCGACTTGACCTTGATCCCCGGTGGCGGAAGCCATCTCGATGATATGTGGGGGGCAAAGGGGCAAAAGCAACTCTATACGCATAATGGGCAAGCGATCCAATCCTTACGTCCGGGCTTTCATTCGAGCGAGGATTATTCGTCGTCAATCATTGACGACATCGAGAAGGACCGCGGCGACGGAAAGCCGTTTTTTGCCTATCTGGCATTACAGGCCCCACATGACCCCTTTCAATTGCCCGCTGAATGGCTCGACAAATACAAAGGTCGTTACGATCAAGGTTACGACGCTACGCGCGCAACCCGTATAGAGCGTATGAAGAAGCTTGGTATCGTCGATGCAACTGCGACCACGTTTCCGCGGCTCCCGAGCGTCCCCGCATGGGCCGAGCTATCCGATAACGATCGACGCCAGTCCTCGCGGAGAATGGAACTCTACGCAGCCATGGTCGAGCATATGGATGCCAACATCGGCAAACTGATCAGGTATCTCAAGTCAAACAACCTTTATGACGATACTTTGATCATTTTCCTCTCGGACAATGGCCCCGAAGGCACGATGATGAACATGGGGAAGCCGTGGGACAACAGTCGCTTCGAGGACTGGGGCAAGAAGGGAACCTTCATTCAGTACGGCGCAGCTTGGGCCCAGGTCAGTGCCGGTCCGTTTCGTCTCTTCAAGGGTTTTCTGTCCGAAGGCGGTATACGAGCGCCTTTGATCATAGCTGGACCCGCCGTCCGGGGAAGCGGAAGGATATCCAACGCGCTCGCGCACATAATGGACATTCCGGCGACGATATTGGCCGCAGCGAACGTACCACACCCGGACGAGTACGACGGCAAAGCAGTTGCTCAATTGCAAGGCAAGGCTCTTGTCCCGATCTTGAATGCTTCGCGCGCCTCGGTTCGCGATTCATCCGATTGGCTCGGCTGGGAACTTTTCGGCAGTCGAGCCATTCGGCAGGGCGACTGGAAGTTGCTCTGGTTATGCGAACCCTATGGCACCGGTTCCTGGCAGCTATACAATTTGGCCGCCGATCCAGCCGAGACAGTCGATCTTTCTTCGAGCCAACCAATGACTAGAGAGCGGCTAATTCAGCACTGGGCTGAATACGTCGAAACAAACAATGTTATTTTGCCCGAGAGTTCGCCCGTATGTGCCGCATCCGCGAACTGATGGAAGGCCATTCGACCCTGGAGGCGATCGCTACGGCACTACGGAAGATGCGCGACGCGCTTGTGCATGAAATTGCAGGTTTTGAACGCAATCTGCATGCCATCGCCCACCGGGATGACTACGCACAGCGACTCATGACGACGCCCGGCGTTGGCGTCCTGGTGGCGCTGACATTTGTGGCGGCCGTCGATGCGCCGGAGCGATTCCGCTCATCACGAGCGGTGGGGCCGCACTTCGGATTGACGCCGAAGAAATATCAATCGGGCGTGACCGATCATGGTGGTCGCATCTCAAAGATCGGTGATGGCAGTGTGCGCACCGCGCTCCACGAGTCGGCCAATGTCATCGGGACGCGACCGGTCAAAGGGGCAGAGCTGAAGTGTCGGGCGCTGGCGGTCGCAAGACGGGCCGGTTCCAGAAAGGCGCGTGGCGCGCTGGCCCGCAAGCTCTTCGGCCGACGCCTTGTAGTTGAGGCACTTTCTCGGCTGGTCGTTGAGCCGGCGCGCAAGCTGGATGAGCTTGTGTTGCGACACTCCTGTAAAGTCGGTACCGCCTGGCATGCTTATTCAAAAACGTCCACTGACCCCAACCTTTGCGCCCGCAGATGTCTCACCGTCGCCTTCGATGTTGAATAGCAGACCGGTGTCGATCGACCAGCTCTCCGCGGTTTTTAGTGACAGTCCGGCCGAAAGCGAGCCGAACATGCCCGCGCCATCAAGCCCGGAGTAGCCGAGCGTGCCGGCGAGCTTGGGCGTCAGCGTCATCTCGTTCTCAAGGCTGAACTGCCGGGCAATCTCCGCCCTCAGACTGACCCGCAATTGCTCCTCGGTGAAGCCCTTGAGGTCGATGAGGTCGCCGGCGCCGTTCTTCACTCCATAGTCGTCAACCGTCTCGGAGAAATAGACGGCCCGCAGCGCCGGCGTAAACACGGTTGCATCGTCCAGCTGCCATTGCCCCTTGACGGAGGTGTCCATGAGCAAGCGGCGCGTGTCGAACGTGCCGTCAAAGGCGTTCATGTTCATATCGATGGTGTTGGACGAGCCGCCATAAAGCAGGCTCGTATCCCAGAAGATACTCTTGCCGAGTTCGAATGAGGCATAGGGGCCAGCGAGCCAGCCATTGCCGGACAGCTCCGCATCCTCGTCGGTCGGGTCGGTCATTCGGTCATAGTGGAAGGACAGGCCGAGCAGCGCCTTCTCCGACAGCAGATAGTCTGCGCCAAGCGAGACCATGCCGAAGTTGCCCCACTTGTCATCGTCGTCCTTACGGCGGTGCATCAGGAACGTGCTGTCGAGCCAGATGTTGAACGGCGAGGCTTCTGCCTGGTCAATGCCATCGGCGCTGTCGCGCGCAGCCTCGATCTGGGCAAGACTGGTGGAAAAGCCAAGTGTAACGCCAACGGTGGAAGGTGTCATACGCGTGGTCACCGTGTCCGTTCCCGCGGCCATCCGCCGCCGGTCGATGAGGCCCGGCACCTTGATGGTCGAGGCGATCAGGTTCTGCCGCGTCCGCACGAAGTCGCGCACGAGCGCGTCGATCTCCGCAGCGTGCCCGGACGCATCGAAGGCGAGATTGTAGGTCACGGTCCCGGTGTTGGAAGTACCGAGCGCACTGATCATGCGGAAGCCGACGCGCACCTGGCCGGAATACGCCCTGCTGGGCGTGAACTTCAGATACCAGCCAACCGGGGCGGCGACCGGACCGACCTGTGCCAACTCGCCCTGGATGATCGACGCCGTTCCGGCTTGGGCCGGTTCGACAAAGGTGGTCTCGGCCCCAATGAACGGACCGCCGGTGGCGCCGCGATTGAGATAGACATCGGGCGGTGCGGACCCGGCCGGGACATCGACCACCTTGTCGCTGACCGTGATCGTGCGGGCTTGGACCTTGACGGTATAGCTCGCCGTTCCCGTTGCGCCGTTGCCGTCGCGAGCCTCGATTGTGAACGTGTAATTCCCGCCGGCATCCGCGGCCAGTGGGCCGGTCAGTTCACCCGTCGAGATGTTGAGGACCATGCCCTTGGGCAAGGCGCCGGATGCCAGGCGATAGAGCATCGGCCCGGTTCCGCCTTTGGCGGCAATTGGCTGGCTATAGTTCTCGCCGGCCATGGCGTCCGTGAGCGCTCCAGCGGGTGGCTGGAAGGCGAAATCGACTGGGGCCGCTACAATCGCGATCGAATAGCGTGCGGTTCCGGAAGCATTGTTGGCATCGGTTGCCGTCACGGTAAAATCGTGGTTTCCGGCCCGGGTCGGGGTGCCGCCGATCGCGCCGGTGGCGCCGTCGAGCGCGAGGCCCGCAGGAAGCTGGCCCGATGTGACCGCATATCGATAGGGCGCGGTTCCGCCCGAGGCGATGACGGTGGCGCCGCCATAGGCGCTTCCGGCGGTTCCGCTCGCCAGCGCGCCAGTCGTCGGCGAGAAGGCGAGTGTCGGCGCTGTCACTGTGATCGCCACCGTTGCGGCAGGCGAGGTGCCGGTGGCGTTGGTGGCCACATAGGTGAAGCTGTCGGAACCGGAATAGCCCGGTGTCGGGGTATAGGTGATCGCGAGTCCCGACACCGCGGCCGTGCCGTGCGCCGGCTGGGCGCCGATGGCCACGGAATTCGCTGCGCCGCCGGTGAGATCAAGCGTGATCGGGTTGACAGCGGAGTTTGCTGCGACAGTCGCACGCACATTGTTGGCTGTCGGAGCCTGCATGACGATGGCGATCGAGTAGCTTGCGGTTCCCGTTGCGTTGTTGGCGTCGGTTGCCGTCACGGTGAAATTGTAGCTTCCGGCGGTCGTCGGCATCCCCGAGATGCGACCGGTGATGCCATCGAGCGCGAGGCCTGCAGGCAGTTCGCCTGAAGTCACGGCATAGCGATAGGGCGCGGTGCCGGCCGACGCGACGACTATGACGTCATAGGCCGTCCCGACGATACCCCCGGTCAACGTGCCGGCTGAGGGCGCGAAGGTGAGTGTGGGTGCCGTGACGGTGATGGTCACGGTCGCCGCATTCGACGTACCGCTGGCGTTGGTGGCGGTGTAGGTGAAGCTGTCGGAGCCGGAATAGCCTGGTGTCGGTGTATAGCTTATCGCAAGTCCCGAAACCGAAGCTGTGCCGTGCGTTGCCTGCGTGCCGATGGCCAGCGTATCGGCAACTCCGCCGCCGAGATCTGGTGTGACGGCGTTCGCCGTGGAGTTTGCCGCGACGGTTGCGCTCACATCGCCGGCGGTCGGCGCCTCGACCGCAATTGCGATCGAGTATGCTGCCGTCCCCGTAGCGTTGTTGGCGTCGGTGGCCGTGACCGTGAAGGTGTAGTCACCGGCCGTCGTCGGCGTTCCCGAGATAAGACCGGACGCTGGATCGAGCGTCAGCCCGTCCGGCAGCGTGCCGTTGACGGCGTAGGTATAGGGCGCGGTGCCGGCTGCGGCCGTAACGGTGACGCCGCCATAAGCGGTCGCGGCCGTTCCACCCGGTAGCGCGCCGGCCGGCGGCGAGAAGCTGAAGGTCGGCGCAGAAACGGTGATCGTCACGGTCGCGGCAGCGGACGTACCGGTCGGGTTGGTGGCGGTGTAGGTGAAGCTGTCGGAGCCGGAATAGCCTGGTGTCGGTGTATAGCTGATCGCAAGTCCCGACACCGAAGCCGTGCCGTGCGTTGCCTGCGTGCCGATGGCCAGCGTATCGGCAACTCCGCCTCCGAGATCTGGTGTGACGGCGTTCGCCGTGGAGTTTGCCGCGACGGTTGCGCTCACATCGCCGACGGTCGGCGCCTCGACCGCGATCGTGATCGAGTAGGCCGCCATCCCCGTTGCGTTGTTGGCGTCGGTGGCCGAGACCGTGAAGGTGTAGTCACCGGCGGTCGTCGGCGTTCCCGAGATAAGACCGGACGCTGGATCGAGCGTCAGCCCGTCCGGCAGCGTGCCGTTGACGGCGTAGGTATAGGGCGCGGTGCCGGCTGCGGCCGTAACGGTGACGCCGCCATAAGCGGTCGCGGCCGTTCCACCCGGTAGCGCGCCAGCCGGCGGCGAGAAGGTGAGGGTCGGCGCAGAAACGGTGATCGTCACGGTCGCGGCATTCGACGTACCGCTGGTGTTGGTGGCGGTATAGGTGAAGCTGTCGGAACCGGAGTAGCCAGCTGTCGGGGTGTAGGTGATCGCCAGTCCCGAAACCGAAGCCGCACCGTGCGTCGGCTGGGTGCCGATGGCCAGCGTGTCCGCCGCGCCGCCACTGAGGCTGAGCGTCATCAGATTGGCCGTGGAGTTTGCCGCAACCGTCGCACTCACAGCGTTGGCGACCGGAGCAGGCTTTGGTGTGACCGAACCGGACGGATCGGAGGCCGGACCGGGGCCGATGCTGTTGGTGGCCGTCACTGTGAAGGTGTAGGCCGTTCCGTTGGCAAGGCCCTTCACGGTGATGGGACTCGATCCGCCGGTTGCCACGGCACCACCTGGATCAGACGTCACAGTGTAGCTGCTGATCGGCGTGGTGCCCGCATTCACAGGGGCGGTGAAGCTGACCGTCGCCTCGCCGTCACCCGACACAGCGCTGACATCAGTCGGTGCATCCGGAACTGCGCCCGCGCGATTGACGACGATGTCATAGGTCTTCTTCGTGACGGCGTCCTGCGCCGTAACCACGATCCTTATGGCGTTGTCGCCGACCTGGAGGCTGACGGGAACGCTGCCCGGCGCCGAGACGACGGCTCCGTTGACCGAGACGGTGGCGCCGGGATGTGTGCTGGCCGGTGTGACGGCGATGCTGGTAACGCTATTGGCTACCGAGAGACTGTAGCTGGTGGTGGCGGCGTCGAAGGCCGGCGTGAGCGTGCCGTTGGACATGCCGATGCCCGAGAGACTGGCGTCGATTGAGGGCGGCGTGACGATCATGGGCGTGCCGCCGGTGAACGCACTGGCCATCTCGTTGCCGGCGATATCCTTTATGCCCGTGCCCGTGGACAAGCTGAGAGCCAAGGTGCCGTCTCCAGAAACATTCGCCACATGCACCTGATAGGCCGATCCCGATCCCGACACACTGTCGATCGTGCCTTGCGCCGTTCCTGTTTTCACCAGGGTGAACTTGCCGATGTCCACCGCCATGACCGGTTCGGAAAATTCAACGTCGAAGATCGTGCCGGTCCCAGCGGGTTTGATTGACGCGACGGTGGGCCGGACGCCATCGATCCTGATGCCTGACATGTCGGCAATGTTGCGCAGTGTTACGTCTGCGTCCGCTACGTGGTAGTAATCCTTGATTGTGGCGCCTTCGAGCGACATCGACCCGATCGCGATTCCGTCTTCGTCGAGATCGTTTTCGACAACCGTGTAGGCGAACCTCATGGTGCTCGAGCCATATCCGATCAAGTTCATCCGTCGCTCGACAGCGCCAAGGACGGCCTTGAGGTGCGGAAATCCGTTGCTGATGGCGATCGTCTGATCGAAATCCACGTCGAACATCAGCGAGGCGCCGATGGCGTAGGTTCGTGCGGGCGTGTTGACCGGCTTGACGGCGGTGACGACCGGCGTGGAGCCGTAGGTATAACCGTTCGCGCGCGTCACGGAGGTGTTGTCGACGGTCGTCACGGTCACATCGGCCGGTCCGGCAGTTCGTGCCGGCGCAATGGCGGTAATCTGGGTGGCGCTGTCGACGGTGAAGGTGGTCGCAGCCGTGCCGCCGAAGGTAACAGCACTCACACCGATGAAGTTGGTGCCGGTGATGGTCACGGACTGTCCACCGGCCGTACTTCCGGTGGAAGGGGTGAGACCGGTGATCGTGGGAGGTGCGGCGCGTGTGACGACGAGCCAATAGGTCCGCTTGACCGAGCGGTCCTCGGTCGCCACGGCGATCTTCAGCGTATTACTGCCAACATTGAGCGCAACGTTGGTTGGTGAGCCGGACGTTGCGGTTTCGCCGTTGATCGTCACCGTCGCTGTGGCTCCGACCGCGGACGGCGTCACCGCAAGGGTGGAAACGCCACTGGCTACCTTGGCCGTGTAGCTGAAGTTATTCGTATCGAAGGCCGGCTCGAGCGTGCCGCTCGACAGGACAAGAGCGGAAAGCAAGGCGTCCGCAGGATCGCTCTTCGTGACACAGACCACTTCCATACGCCAGGGAGATGCCATCGCGCTGTGGTTTTCGGATTCGATATAGAGACCACCTTGAACAAGTTCTCTCCCGGATATCGATGCGGATTCGCTGCCGGTTACCACGCCTGACTGATTCTGGACCGCCATGTATTGGGGGCCTATTTGGGCCATCGCGGCAAAGAAACCGTAATCCACGTAGCTCGGATTGCGGATCAGCTCGATATGAAGCTGGTCAGTGGCTTCAAAATCAGTTTTTGGATAGGTCCCCGAGAAGAATCCGACCTCTTTCCCGTTGAGATCCGCGACGATATTCTTGCAACCGTTCGATTCCGCGAATGCTTCTCCCGCCTCGGCCGCGAGGCCGGAAAGAAGAACGATGAGCGCTACGAGCAGCCGGCGCCACGTACGCCACGATCGGCGCATTGCTCTGCCGTCCGGCCCGGCCTCACCCTGCGCCGCGATGCAATCTTTTTCGACGCTCATCGCACATCCGGCTCGGGTGCAGGAGGGTGCGGCCGTGGCCGATCGATCGCTTGTCATGACGGATTTCTCTCAGCAAAAAAACGCGCCATGGCAGGCGCGTTTCGTGTTAGCTCGGAGAAAGCACGGTCTTCAATTGATGCAGGCGGTCAGGCGTGGAAATGCGCACCCCGTGCCAGTGACCCTGCGTTTGCTGCCAGATTGGCGGTCCGATGCCGCACCGACCTTTTGCCACTGAGGTCCTCATCGCCCGATCAGACTGATCCATTGCGACCAGTCGGTCGCCGACAGGCCGGCCGCGGATTTCAGCAGGGCGGGATGATTTGCCGAAAGATGCCGCACTTCCCGCGGCGACATGCCGAATTCGCGACGAAACGCACGGCTGAAATTTGCCGCGTTGGTAAAGCCATGCGCCGATGCGAGATCTGCGATTGCAACGTGCCTGTATTCCGGCGCTCGCAGATTTGTGAAGGCGCGCCGCAGGCGCTGTTGCGCCAGGAAAACCGAGAATCCCCCAACCAGTTCCAGAAGCCGGTAGACCGTTCGGCGCGAAAGGCCGAATGCGGCCATGACACGCTCCACGGTCAGATCGGGTTCGAGCAGGTGGTCGGTTATGTAGCGCCTGACCGCGATCGACAGGGCATGGCCGACGCTTGCTGCGTTGCCCTCGCTCGTCTGGCTGTTGATCGCAGCGCCGGCAAGATCGAGCAGCGGCGACAGGACCGCCTCCGCGTCACCGACGGAGATATGATCCAGCTGTTTGTGCAGGCTGCCGAGCGTGTCCCTCAACAGCGAAACGAGCGGCATGTTCGCCGGTAGGACCAGTTCATGATTGTCGTCCGGGCGCTTGAGACGCGGGGCCAGCATCTGGCGCGGAATGACGAGGCTGAGATGCTCATGATCGATTGTCGATGTGGCGAGCGGCTGCGCCATATCGATCACGTAGAGGTCACCGGGGCGGGCAATGCTGTCGGAGCCGCCGCGGCTGCCGCTTTGACCATTGAGATAAAACTGCACGAGATACCCGTCCATGCCGTCGCGGGCGATCTTGTAGCGGGACCGATCGAAGTCCTGACCGCTTGATCGCGTGCGCGCGACCCCGACACCTCCAATCAGGGCCGCATCGACGCTGGCAAAGAACGGTTCGTCGGACGGGCCGCGGAGACGTGTGTCGAACAGCACGCCAATCGACTCTCGCCACATCAGATGCGCATCCTGCTGCCGCATGCTTGTCGTGTCGAACCGAGAGCGTGGCAATCCGAAGTGCTCGGTATCTGCGACTTCCGAAGGTGCAGCTGCTTCAAATGACGCGTTCATAGACTTCATTCATTGGGCGGGCTCGCGTGCAGAGAACCTGCAAGCTTCGATTGATTTCTAATGGAAGCGCAAGTTATTGAAAACTGCGGACAAAGCAACCATCAGCGGGAGTCGCGAATCGAGCGCCGAGAATCCCAGACGCAGCCGACGCACTACCTCCGCCAACTCGCGGCGCGTAGTCTTTCCCGGAGCGGATCCATGCCGGGTAGTCCGCTGGATGGATCGAAACGGAATCGAAGTCGCTATACTGGCGAAACCGCTTCGTTCATCATTCGCTAAGCCGCTTCTTGAGGGTAGCGTCCGTCCCCATAATGCAAGCCTACTTCGACGCGTGGACAAATACGTCCGCTCCACCATTCTCGAGCTCGAAAATCCGAAGCCCTTGATGTTGTTGAAGAATTTTACGGTTCCAGTGTTCATGACAATTCCTTTTCAAAATCATGATTGAGTTCCCCCGCCGACAAGATGACGACGAAGGCAGAGAGATCGATTTTGAGAGGAAAGGTCGGCTTTGACGCGAAGGCGAGAAAACAAAGCTCAACAGGCAAGATCGGCAGCGCGTGGCGACAAGCACATTGGGTCCACAACAAGTCGGAGGCAGCCACTGCTGTAGAAACAAAAAAGGCCGGGGCGAAACCGCACCGACCTTCCTCATCATCACCTTTTCACCAGTGCCAGTACATCCGTGGTCAAAGGCATCAGGTGATGGCGGCGTTCGCGAGCGGCAGAAGTTTTCCAGCGCTCATCAGCGAAACCGATGCATGTGATCTAAGGGAGAACTGCGTTTAAAACAAGTCCATTTTTCAGATTCGAGTTTCCGCATTGCGGAGCGAGGTAAAAGAGCGCAGTGTCGATCCTTCGGTGGCCATTTAAAGGGCGCCGCCGCTCAGGCGATGCCTGGCCCCAATGAAAGGAGGACCTATGTCTTCCGTCTTACCCCCATACTCGTTGTCCGCCGATCTCCGGAAGATCAAGGAGTTCCTGGCCAGCTCTGGACTCCTCACCTTAGAGGGTTCCCAGACGTCCCCTGACCACAAGAGATCAGCACGCGTCATCCGCAACTTTCGTGCAGGGGTTACGTACCCCTCGTTCGTCAAGAAGTAGGAGGCGGCGATGGCTCACTTAGCTCGACAACGCGTAGCCCTAATCCACTTCGCAATACAGGCTTCGCCTGCTCTGGCAATCGGATTTGTTGCCTACATGACGTTTAGGGGTCTCTTCTAAGTCGAGGCGAACAAGGAACAGGCAAGGGCTTTAGCTCACGGCCCTGCCATTCTGATGCCCGCCAACCTCTAATTTCCACCGGCCGATGGACATTGTTCAATTTGCCGCCCTTGGTCTTCGCCATCGGGCAATCCTTGCGTCCTGGCCGCGGGACCACGCGGTGCGTTTCGCTTGTCGATGCGTTGAATATCGGGAACGTCAGGTCCAATTGTCATCGACGAAATTCAATTGGCGTTGCGAAGTAGATGTCGCTGACTAACTTTCAGGGCGAATGGCGACTTCAGTCCAGCTCTCCTTCCAAGCGGGCCAAGTCGCGTAGCCTGGGAGTGTTTGCGTCAAGCGCCAATGCCGCGACTGCCGTGCTATGCCTTGAGAGCGACCGACCCCGATGCTGCTCTATTGGATGTCCAGTTGATGAAGAGGACGTCGGGACCGGTCGCCGAGGCGCTTGGCGACCGTGGTGTGTCCGCTTCATGGTTGCAAGCGCGCTCGGGAGCGAGATCAGCGCGTACCCCATCGACGCCGATGCTCGAGCATAGGAAAACCGGTCGACCCTGTTAGACTCATTCCGTGCGTACAATAAAAAGAAAAATAAATCGACGAATAAACCGGAACGTCAGGCTCTCGTGATGTTTTCATCGGCATAAGGTGAATATTTCAATATTTCAATTGAGTTTTAAAAAGTATCGTTTATATGTTTTTTCATAGAAAATTGATCGCGAATTTTGAATCTGCGCTTCTGCGCAACCAGATATGCTCTCAAATTCAAAAAGAAATATTTCTGGAAGAATCGACGATTGAAAGGAAATTATCCTCGATTCAGGCGCGGTAAAGTGGTTCAACAGCACCAAGGGCCTCGGCTTCATTCAACAAGGTGACGGGGTATCGATGTGTTCGTGCCTATCTCGGCGGTTGAATGCGCTGGGCTCGCCGGCCGACGGTCAGAAGGCAACATTCGACGTGGTTAGCGACCGCAAATCGGGCAAGAGCTCGGACGACAATCTCAGGCCGGAATAGTTTGTCATTCGCCTTCCTCTGACCACGGATGTACTGACAGGGAAGCATTTGAATGATGGGAACAGGTCGGGGAAGTAACCCGACCTTTTTGTGTCTTGGGACTTTCATTTTTTCGGGGGATCGCCATGAGCCGCGCCGGGTTGGGAATTGGCAACAAGGTTGTGCTGAGGGCGAGCGCCACACAACAGGCCTTGGTCAGCCGCTTTGGCCGGGTTGTCGGCCTGTTGCCGACCGATAGTGGCGAGGCCCGCTATCGCGTACGGGTGGAGGGCGAGACGTTCGAGCGCTGCCTACTGGCCACAGACATCGAACACGCCGAAACTTCGGCTGAGGACGCCCCTGGGGCGGCCGCCAGCCGGCCATGGCTCAAGCCATTGAGCACAATGCCTGGCAGATAGTCACGGGCGACCAAAACAGGAGAATATCTTTTGCAAGTGCTCGTCAGAGACAACAATATCGATCAGGCTTTGCGCGTTCTGAAGAAGAAGATGCAGAAAGAAGGTCTGTTCCGCGAATTCAAGGCGCGCAGCTCCTATGAGAAGCCCTCGGAAAAGCGTGTGCGCGAAAAGGCAGAAGCGGTGCGGCGCCAACGGAAGCTGCAGCGCAAGAAGCTCCAGCGTGAGGGCCTGCTGCCTGGACCGTACAAAGCGGCGAGAACGCGCTGAGCCTTCGGGCAGCAAGCATCACATCAGGAGATAGGCCATGACGCCACACACCAACGCCGCATTTAAACCGGTGAAGATCTCCGCCAGCGAAAAGGCGGCAGCCACCGATCATACGGCAAGAGCCATCGTCGCCGCCGAAAAGATCGCTCGTGAAAAGAAGACCGAGAAGCTCAAGGCGCAGCGCCTGGAGAATACCGCTTCGCAAGCCGTTGCAGAGGCGCCTGCAACCAAGCCGGTTCGTAAATCACGCCGTCGGTGACTGCGACGGCACGTAGTGCCTACACGCAGCTGGAAGGATCCAGAGTTGCGATAACGCGCATCCCTTGCGACTTTTCAGTCAACAGAAAGTAGCCTCATGTCATCCGCACACCGACAGTCCTTGGCCCCCTCCGACCTGGCAATGCTCGATGGCGTATTGCGGCGCGCCGGCTTTCTCGTCGAACGCTTCAAGGCGGTTGTGGTCACGGCAGACACCTTGCTTGCCGAACTGCAGAGCCGGAAGGGACTGCGAACTCCACGGCAGATTGAAACCGAAAGTCTAGAACAATGGGATGATGACGGAGGGGCGCCACGAGGATCCAGCGGAATGACTCGCTACACTGCCACTCGACGCCAAGTCTGGCCGTCTCGGGGCAGCTTCTAAACCGACAGTTCACCGCCTTAATATCCCAACCTTGAAATCAGCCTGCCGAACGGAGAACTCAAAAATGCCCCGACGATCCGATCCAGCGTTGGCTCTCCAGATGATCCTGGTTCTATCAGCAGCACTGTTGTCCATCCCCTATGCGTATGGTCAAGAAACGCTTTCGGTGCCCGCGAATGCCGAAGCCAATCGCTACGGGTCGGGGTGGGAGTGCAATCGCGGCTTCAGAGAAGTGGCCCAATCCTGTGTTCCCGTTACGGCGCCCCATGACGCGTTCCTGACCAACGAAACCTACGGCAAAGGCTGGGAATGTCACTACGGCTTTGCCGAACGGGGCGACGAGTGCCTTGCCGTTCAAGTGCCGGCTAATGCCTATCTTGATTCATATTCTAGCGGCCATTGGCGATGTATGCGCGGATTTCTCCGAAATGGCCAGGGATGCGACCGGATCGAGGTGCCGGAGAATGCGTTTCTTACCGACTCGAGCTACAGCGAGGGCTGGGAATGTGACCGCGGTTATCAAGTTGTTGGCCGCAAATGTGTCGCGCTGCACGTCCCTGAGCATGCCTATTTGACAACGAGCGGCAACGAATGGCTATGCGATCGTGGATATGAAGCGAAGGACCAGGCCTGCGTCGCCGTCAAGGTTCCCCACAACGCGAGCTTCGCGGATACACCCTACGGCCTGAAATGGAAATGTGACCGCGGCTTTGAAGCCAAGGGGGCAGTATGTTCCGTAATCGAGCTTCCTGAGAACGCGCATCTTGATTATTCCGGTAACGGCTGGGAGTGCAACCGACCGTATCGGCCAAGCAATGGGGTGTGCCGCATTGATTGATGACATCTGGCAGCGCCGCGGGTTGGCTCGAGTGCCTAGAGGCCTCGAATTTCTGTATCGGGCGAACTTTCCTCGCTCTTAAACACGAACCCCAGCCGAATTGCACGCCGCAACAAGCCGGGGATCGGCGCCAATCGTTGATTTGATGGCAGACCGCGATGCCGACAAGGGCCACGCGAAAACTGCACCGACCCTCCTCATCGGCGCCTGCATCAGGCGATGGCGGCATTCGCGAACGGCAGAAAACCTTCCAGCGCTCGGAACAAGCTGTCTACTTGTCAGGCGACCATGAAGTACCTGCAGAAACGAGGCGACCGACCCGTGTCATCGTCGCGGACGACACGACATATCGCATCGAGGTGACTGTTTGGGTCAGCGAGCGACGGGTCCCTTAGTATCCGCGCGCATCCGTTACCGTTCCTGTGCAGGCACTGCACGCGGTTGGAATTTAGTGGACGAAACGGTGGCTGATATTTGCAAGCAACAGGACGCCCTTGTCTTCGATCGCCCGACATCTCTCAGCGTACCCGGCTGTCAGGGGGGGCATCCGGTTTTGCATGCTCACTCTACTGGTCACGAGTGACACGGAGATACCGTAGGATTCGATAAGAGTCCTTTTGAAAGTTGCTTGCGGTGTCGTGGCAGCCGCATCATGAGGCATGCTCGGCCGATCTTCTCGAAGTATCTCCCCTCCAGCTCGCCGCCTGACTGACAGATTGGCCGAGGTCCCTTCGCGTCGATGGCAGCGAACGCTATAAGAATAGCCAGACGCCAACTTGAACGGTCAAATGGTTCGCCATCACCAAGGTTCTGGCCTCCCGACGATGGGCGGCGGACATTTCCGCGTGCCGTCGAGTGCGCGCGGTGCGGGCGGATGGCTAAGATTGCAGTGTACTTACCGGTAGGACGGCGGACAATCCGACAAGTAGAGATCAGCCCGGAGGCTCCCTGAATGCGCAGCAAATCTCGGCACACAGACCATGGTGATGGCGCGCAGTCAGCAGTGGTCGCGAAGCCGGTTGTTCATCGATTGCGCCGTGCTGCGTTGTTCGAGAAATTGGGGCCGGGGCTGATCACCGGGGCGGCAGACGATGATCCGAGCGGCATCGCTACCTATTCGCAGGCGGGCGCGCAGTTCGGGGCCAACATGCTCTGGATTATGTTGTTCCTTTACCCGCTGATGACCACGATGCAGATGATCAGTGCCCGGATTGGACGCGTCACCGGGCACGGGCTCGCGGCCAACATGCGCCGGATTTTTCCGCCCTGGGCCGTGACCGGCCTCGTGGCGCTGCTTTTCACCGCCAACACCATCAACATCGGCGCCGACCTCGCCGCCATGGGGGCTGCGGCGGAACTGGTGCTTGGCTGGGGGCGCCACCTTTTCACGCTTCTGTTCGCGCTGCTTTCCCTGACACTTCAGGTGCTGGTGCCCTATCACCGCTACGTCCGGTACCTGAAGTGGCTGACTTTGGTGCTCTTTGCCTATGTTGGCGTCGTCCTAACTGTGGAGATCAACTGGGGCGAAGTCGCCCTGCGGACCGTGACGCCGAAGCTCGCCCTGACGGCAGAAACAGCGACCATGGTGGTGGCGGTCTTCGGTACCACCATCAGCCCATATCTGCTCTTCTGGCAGGCGTCAGAGGAGGTGGAGGACGAGGAGGCCGACCCGACGACCGATCCGCTTATCGACCATCCCGAGCAGGCTCTCGTCCAACTCAGCCGCATCCGTTGGGACACATACATCGGCATGGCCTTTGCCAACCTCGTAGCCTTTTTCATCATCCTGACGACTGCCGTCACCTTGCATGCCGCAGGCATGACCGATATCGAGACCTCCGCCGACGCAGCCGAGGCGCTACGCCCGATTGCCGGCGACCTGGCGTTCGCCCTGTTCAGTCTCGGCATCATCGGCACGGGCCTGCTGGCTGTGCCAGTCTTGGCGGGCTCGGCGGCCTATGCCGTTTGCGAATCCCGCGGCTGGGCAATCGGGCTTGAGCACAAGCCGAGGGAGGCGGTCGGGTTCTATAGTGTGATCGGCCTCGCCACTCTCATTGGCCTCGGCGTGGACTATTCGGACCTTGATCCCATACAGGCGCTGTTCTGGAGCGCTGTCCTCAACGGCGTGATTTCCGTGCCCCTTATGGCCGCCATGATGATCGTGGTATCCCGCAAGGACGAGATGGGTCAGTTCGTCGCTTCTTTTGGGCTGCGCGTGATGGGATGGTTCGCCACCGCCTGCATGGCGGCGGCGGCCATCACGATGTTCATTCTCCGCTAGCGAGCCGACCTGATGCGATTGCGCTGACGCGCGTGTTTGACTCGGCCTAAGCACGATCGCCGAGCCGGCGACATGCGGCAGACGTCGTATTTAGGCAGCGTGCGAGCTTGCGAAGCCCTCGTATGGTCACTTCTTTTCCTCCGCTAGCGCGTCCGCCTTTTCTCCAGAGTTGCCCGATTGCTTGATGATATCGTGTGTCGTCGTAAGACGTTGCTTTTGCGTGAAGCAGGGGGTCCAGTAGGACCGGCGTCACCGATATTGATGTACGTCAATGCATAACGGGATCCGTGTGTCATTTTTAATCTTGGTATGTCGTCCTGTTTCGACCGGGAGACTGATAACCGCGAGACGGTCAATACTTGGGGGAATGAAAATCCATGTGTTTCGCTTGCAGTCCGTTCGCCGGCGCCCTCGGCGCGGCCCTATCGCGCCGCTCGCTCCTAAAACACACAGTCGCCTGCGCCGCGTGGGCCGGCATGGCGGGTGCTACGGGAACCTTCGTCTGCAGTTCAGCGGAGGCGGCAAATGAAAGCAATGACACGCTCT
Organism: Ensifer sp. PDNC004; assembly: GCF_016919405.1. NCBI lineage: Bacteria > Pseudomonadati > Pseudomonadota > Alphaproteobacteria > Hyphomicrobiales > Rhizobiaceae > Ensifer > Ensifer sp. PDNC004. The sequence goes on along the minus strand of NZ_CP070352.1, from coordinate 921,076 downwards.
ATGTCGGCGGCCCGATCGTCACGATCAACGATTCGCAGCCGACCGCCGAGGCGGTGCTTGTTCGCGGTGGCAGAATCGTCGCCGTCGGCGCACGCGGCGAGGTCGAACGGCAGGCTGACGGCCTGGTTACGACCGTCGATCTCATGGGCAAGACGATGCTTCCGGGTTTCGTCGATCCGCACGGCCATGTCGTCATGGTCGGGCTACAGGCCCTAGCAGCGAACCTGCTGCCGGCACCCGATGGAGAAGGCAACAGCATCTCCGCGCTGCAACGTGTCCTGCGCGACTGGACCGCCAACAACAGCGAGGTCATCAAGCGCTATGGCGTCATCGTCGGCTTCGGCTACGACGACTCGCAACTTGAGGAGCAACGCCACCCCACCCGCGCCGATCTCGATGCGGTTTCGTTCGACACTCCGATTTTGATCGTCCACCAATCCGGTCATCTCGGCGTTCTCAACAGCAAGGCGCTCGAGGAGGCGGGCTTGGTCAAGGGGACGCCCAATCCGCCCGGCGGCGCGTTCCGTCGCGAGGCCGACGGAGAGACCCCAAACGGTGTCTGCGAGGAGGCGGCCTTCTTTGCCGCGGCCGGCAAGCTCCTGGGCCGTCTGGACGCGCAAGCCTATCTCGAAATGATCAAGGCAGGGGCAGCGTTCTACGCCTCATTCGGATACACGACCGTCCAGGAAGGGCGCGCCATGCCCGGCAGCGCAACCATGCTTGCGAAGGCGGGCGACGCAGGGCTGCTCGATGTCGACGTCGTTGTCTATCCTGACATCTTTCAGTCTCTCAATGAAATTGCGCCTTCGCGCGAGTACAGGAACCGGGTGCGCGTCGGCGGCGCCAAAGCGACCATCGATGGCTCGCCCCAGGGCAAGACTGCGTTTCTCTCGCAGCCTTATTACAAGCCGCCGGAGGGACAGGGCCCTGACTATCGCGGCTACGCGGCGATCACCAAGGAGCAAATCGTCGATGCCGTCGATCTCGCCTTCGCAAACGGGTGGCAGATCCTCACCCACGCCAATGGCGACGCGGCGGTCGACTGGTTGATCGAGGCGGTCGGCGCCGCAACCGAGAAGCACGGCCCCGGCGACCGGCGCGCGGTCCTGGTGCACGGCCAGACCGCGAGGCTCGACCAGTTGCCGATGCTGAAGGACCTCGCCATCCTGCCGTCCTTCTTCCCGATGCACACCTATTATTGGGGCGACTGGCACCGTAGTTCTGTCCTTGGGCCGGAGCGCGCGGAACGGATCTCTCCCTGCAATTCCGCGCGCAAGCTTGGCATGATCTTCACAAGCCACCACGACGCGCCGGTGGCGAACCCAGACGCGATCCGTGTGCTGTCGGCGACCGTCACACGGGTGACCCGGTCAGGCTATGTGCTCGGCCCCGAGGAGCGCGTCGACACGCTGACGGCGCTCAAAGCCATGACGATTTGGCCCGCTATTCAATACTTCGAGGAGGCGAGCAAAGGCGCGATCGAGCCCGGCAAGCTTGCTGACTTCGTGATCCTGAGCGCTAACCCGCTGGCGGTGAAGCCCGAGGAGTTGATCACGCTCAAAATCGTCGAGACGATCAAGGAAGGAAAGAGCGTCTACAGAGCGACGTGAGCGGTCAGAACAAAGCGCGGCCGCTGGTTGCGGGACGCACCAGTCCATTGGAGGGGAGGCGGATGAGCACCGGTTTTTCGACGACTGCGCCGATACGCTGGTTCGCGGCGACGGCCGCCATCGTCACCTGCAGTGTGGCGTCAATACCCCAGGCCAGCGCGGCCGACGAAGCGCGTCGGTTGATCTCCGCGCATGGTCACACCATTGAAGCCTTCGTCTTCGGTCAGGGACCGGAAACGCTGATCATGGCGGCCGGCAACGGACGGCCTGCCTCGCAATTGACGGATCTCGCGAAGGCCGTCGCTTCCGCAGGCATTCGCACGGTCGTCTACAACTACCGCGGGATTGGCGCGAGCGACGGTCCGCTCGACGGCCTGACGCTTGTCGACTACGGCAACGATGTCTGGGCGATCGCTGACGCGCTCGGCGTGCAGAAGGTGCATCTGGCCGGCAAGACCTATGGTAACAGGGTCATGCGCGCCGCGTCCCAGACAAAGCCGGGCCGCGTCGTGACGATCATTCTGGTCGGGGCCGGCGGCGAGGTTCAACCTTCGCCGGAAACGATCGCGCTCTATAAGCGGTATACGGACCCTGCGACACCCAAGTCCGAGTGGTTGTCGTTGCAGGCGCAATTGATGTACGCGCCAGGAAACGAGCACCTTGCCGAGAAGGACGCCGATGAAGGCGCGTTCCCGGCAATTGCAACGGCTGAGGTCAAGGCCAGCGAGGCGACGCCCAAGGAAGCCTGGAGCATGGGTGGAACGGCTCCGATGCTGGCGATCACCTGCCTTCTCGACCGTGTCGCCGTGCCGCCGAACGCCTACAAAATCGCGGAGATGCGCCCGAACACCTGGCTCGCGGGGCTGCCCGGCTGTGGCCATAACATGATAAACGAACAGCCCGAAGAACTGCGCCGCCTGATCGTCGGTTTTATTCAGGCTCGATCCAGCGCTAAGAAATAGCGGCTTGGTCCAGCGCGAATACTTGCAACTCGTCCCAAAGCGCGTCCTGCACGCGGAAAAACCGTTCCGATGGAAAGGGGTCGGTATGAGTATCCGAAGTCTAACACTTACGACGGCGATGATCGCCGCAATCGTTGCTGGCCCAATGCTAGGAGCCAGCGCACAGGATCGCCAGCCCGACTGGCGCGAACTCAACGCCTACACTCTAGGCGTCCAGGCGTACATTTACACGTTTCCTTGGTCGTATATGACGGAACAACGATGGTTTCGAAGCGCCGATGTCGGGCACCAGGCGAACCAGTTGTTCCATTTTCGGGAACTCAAGGACGCGAGCCACGTCGACGGCGGTTCACCCAACAATGACACGATCTACTCCCGCTCCTGGCTCTATCTGAAAGACGAGCCGGTGATCCTCACCGTGCCGGCCATCTCCGACCGCTATCACTCGGTCGAGCTCACTGATTTCATGGACGACAATTTCGCTTATGTCGGCACGCGAGCGACGGGCGACGGGGGTGGGAGCTACGCGATCTTCGACAGGAACTGGACAGGCCCACTGCCCGCGGGGGTGACGGCGCTGCCCCCCTCGTCCACGCCCTGGGGCTTCCTCCAGGTGCGCACCGGCGTGAAGGATGCGTCGGACCTCGATGCGGCCCACGCGATCCAAGACCAGTACAAACTGACGCCCCTCTCGCAATGGGGAAAGCCCGATGCCCCCGCCCCCCGGACGGCCGAGATCTGGCAACCGCTGGACCGGGACGCCGATCCTCTTAACGAATGGCGGACGATCAATCGTTCAATGCGCGAGGTCCCCCCCGACCCGCGCGACGCGGACATCCTGCAATCCTATGCACGCATCGGGGTCGGAGCCGGGCCCGACATCGACGCCCTGGACCCCGCAACAAAGCGCGGGCTGGCGCGCGCAGCCGTGGACGGCCGCAGGATCATCTATGACGCGTTCGCGGCCGGCTACGGACAGACAAATATCAACGGATGGAACTACCCGCCGCCGTCGACGGGCCGGATGACGCAAGCCCGCGACTGGCTGCTGCGCGCGATCCAGCCGGCCGTCGGCTTCAACGCGAACGACCCGGTCGAGGCAACCTACCTCAACGCCTCCGTCGATGGCGAGGGGCGGCCCCTTACCGGCGAGACCCGCTACGTGATCCACTTCGACAAGAGCGGCGAGCCGAAGGTCAAGGCCTTCTGGTCCCTGACCATGTACAATAAGGCGTACAATCTCGTTGATAATCCCATCAACCGCTACTCCGTTGGTGACCGCAGCGGGATGAAGCGCGACGCAGATGGCGGATTGACCATCTACCTACAACAAAACTCGCCCGGCGCAGACAAGGAAAGCAACTGGCTGCCTGCGCCGGAAGGACCGTTCCTTCTCTTTCTTCGTGCGTACCTGCCGGCAGACGACATCGTGAACCAGACATGGCGCCCACCGAAAATAACTGCCGTCGGCGAGTAGCGCCTTGATGTGAGTACATATGGCCTCCGATAATCTGCCCTTCAGCCAAAAACGATTGCAGCAGACACTAACAGTCCAAATTAGGCTTAACGTTCGTCGTCAGGACCAGACGCGTTCATCCAGTTCAAGCCTGCGATGGTGGGCCGAGCAGACAGCTTCACTTGGGAGGACCCGCGATGTGCGTGATGTGCAACCCGGCATTTGCCGAAGCGTTCAGGAACTACAACTTTCCCTCGCGCCGACAGATCCTGAAACTCGCGGCCGTGACAACAGCCTCCGCATTCGTCTGCGAAGCGGCCACCTTCGTTCCAGCGCAGGCTCAGGAAGCTTCCCTCCAGGATCTTGCCACTCAATTCGACCGCAAGGACTTGCCCCGCGTCACGATCTATCCCGCCAAGGAAATCATTACCCTCGATCCCGACAAGCCGTCCGTAACGGCTGTCGCTGTCCTCGGCGACCGCATCCTGGCAGTCGGCTCTTTGGACGAGCTGAAATCCCTGGCCGACGGCCAGTCCTACGTGATCGACGAGACCTTCGCCGGCAAGGTGATCACGCCGGGCCTGATCGCCCAGCACGATCACCCGCTCCTGACGGGCCTCACCATGGTGTCGGAGATCATCGCCATCGAGGATTGGGTCCTGCCGTCCGGGGTCGTGCCCGCAGCCAACAATCCTAGCCAATACCGTGCGAGGCTCACCGAGGCCAACGCAAAGCTCAAGACTGCAACCGAGTTGTTCGTGACCTGGGGTTATCACCCCGTCTTCCACGGCCCCCTGACCCGATCGGATCTGGACCGCATCAGCAGCACGAGGCCCATCATCGTCTGGCACCGGTCGGCCCACGAATTCATCGTCAACAGCAAGGCGCTCGAGGCCTACGGGATCGACGCGGACTTTGTCTCCGGCCTACCGGATGGGGCGCGAAAACAGTCCAGTCTCGCTGATGGCCATTTCTGGGAAGGCGGCATGTTCGGCGTCATCCCGAAGCTGCTTCCTGCAATTGCCACGCCCGATCGGCTTCGGCGCGGGCTCGAATTCGTCGTCCGCTACTATCACGCGAATGGCGTGACTCTCGGCTGCGAGCCCGGCGGGCTGTTCTCGAAACAGCTTCAGGTCGCGCAGAACGCAGTGTTGTCCCGTGCCGGCAACCCGTTTCGTTTCTATTTCATCCCGGACGGCAAATCGATCAACGCCGCCTTTCCCGACACCACGATCAGCGAGACGGAAAAGGTGCTCGGCTGGGGCGAGGGCATGACGGCCATGATGCCCGGCGCCATCAAGCTGTTCGCCGACGGAGCGATCTACTCCCTCGCCATGCGGGTGCGTGACCCCTATCTCGGCGGGGGGCATGGCGAATGGATCATGGATCCGGACTTCTTCGCACGGGCCTTCAAGATCTACTGGGACGCCGGCTACCAGATCCACGTCCACGTCAACGGAGACGCCGGACTCGACATGGTCCTCGACACCGTCGAGACCAATATGCGCCGCCATCCGCGCTACGATCACCGCACGGTCGCCATTCACCTGGCAGTCTCGCAGAAGGATCAGGTCGAGCGCATGAAGCGGCTCGGCGTGGTCGTCAGCGCCAACCCCTATTACGTGCGGGCGCTGGCGGACGCCTATACGAAGGATGGTCTCGGTCCGGAGCGGGCCGACAACATGGTGCGTCTGGGAGACATGGAACGGGCAGAGGTGCCCTTCTCGCTTCACTCGGACATGCCGATGGCACCCGGCCAGCCGCTGTTCCTGATGCATTGCGCGGTGAACCGCACCACCGCGTCCGGGCGGGTCGCGGCACCGGACCAGCGCGCGACCCGGCTCGGCGCGCTCAAGGGCGTCACGCTCGGTGCCGCCCACTCCCTGCGCATGGAAAACGACATCGGCAGCATCGTCCCGGGCAAGCTCGCCAATTTCAGCATCCTCGACGACAACCCGCTGACTGTCGATGCCGCAAAGATCAAGGACATCGCTGTCTGGGGGACGGTGTTCGAGGGTAGGGTCTTGCCAGTCGCGCGAACTTGAACGAGGAGCAATCCCGTCTGCGAGCGGGTCGCGCACGCGTTCAGCCAAAAGAGCGCGTCGTCAACGACCGCTTGGGGGGCACAAGCGCGAGCGTGATGATGTTGTATTCGGCCACTGCCGGTCAGGTGCGCACCTCAGTGTCACGCGGTGAACCAATTCATGTCCAGGAACCGCGCAACACGGGGGGTAGCTGAAGTTGGCGCACCGGACGTGTCTCTTGAACGGCAACGTGAAAGTTCAGAAAAAATAGTCTGCAGAAAGGTATTTGCAGAGCCCCTGCGTTATTCGCAGGGATCGGGTTATCGAACCGCCAGTGCCAATTTCCTTTCAAAATGTCAGCGAGCATTTCAAGGTGAAATGGCGAAATAGGTGGCCCGACAGGACACGAACCCGCAACCAATCGATTGAGCCGACGGCTCTGTCCATTGAGCTACAGGCTCCACCAGAAACGCTACAGGGTGACCCGACGAATGTGCCGTGATTGTTTCCGTTATGTGCGTCTGGGACCGCATAATGTATCCTGCTTTTATCAACCAAAGACAGCAAGGATGCAAACCATGTGGTCGCGAATGCCGCTGGCGCTGCAATTGCTGCAAATCTTTCGCGCCGCGACCGGACGTCAATTGCGCAGAAGTCCGGACGTCGGCATCGTCGTCAAATCAGGAGTCGCTGTCTTTGGTTGATAAGGGCCATGGATCCACTGGAATCTGTTAGCAACGCGCTTTCGCAGCAACGATAGCTTCAGCCTGAATGAATTCTACTTCTCGCTTCGTCATCCCGTTCGCGGCATTTGAGAACCGTTCGATGAGTGCGGCAAGGTGCTGATCAAGTGTCGTCTTGAGCGCGACACCCAGCAACCAATTTGGGGATGCCCCTAAAGCGTCGGCAATCCTCACGAGCGTCGACAGATACGGTTCTCTGCGGCCGGACGCGTAGTGGGCGTAGCGACGTTCATCGGGGCCCACCCGCCGCACTGCTTCAGCATTCGAAATGCCGAGCTGACGGGCCCGCTCCTGTGCGACGGTGCTTCGCGGATCCGGTGAGGCCGCCGCTTTCCTCGAAGAGGCCTCAAGGCATTGCGCCGCTCGCGTCAAGATTTAGTGGCTGTCAATTCGAGCTAAAGCAGATGTCATGAGGCCGCTTGGCCGGGTAGGGCTCCGGTGTCGTCGCGAGGGTCCAGCGCTTGGTAGCCGGCGCCCTGTCCTTCGGGCAAATGGTGTTGCGTCTTACGGTTAAGTCGGATGCGAAGAAGGTCGCGAACTATTTCATCCGGCGATCCGACGATGTCGTTCTGAACCTTGAAAAAGAAAAGGCTCGCGAAAGACATGCACATGTGGCGATCATACCTTCTCACCACGTCTAAACGCTTCGGCGAACCGGCCCATCAGCCGCACGAGGTCGGCGACATCCTTCTCCTCCCATTTTTCGAAGATCGCCTGGCTCATTCGCTCACGAGCGGCGTCGATCTTGTCCGTCATGCGCTTTCCCTCAGGCGTTATGACAGCTTGGCGAACGCGTCGATCGGAGACGCTGCCCTTGCGTTCGACAAGACCCAGGCCATCAAGCTTGGCGACCTGACGACTGACAGTCGTGTAATCCAGTCCTATGCGCTCAGCCAGATCAACGACACCGATCGGCCCCAATCTTTCAATGGCGACAAGAAGGCGAAACAGCGCCCGGTCCAATGATATCCCGGCTTCACGCACGAGGTCGTCGTCGCGCTGGGGACGGTTCATTGCGCTGACAATCTCGATCAGGGCGCCATGAAGATCGCGCATCATCACGGAGGTGTGTGTATTTTGCACATTTTTTGTTGACATCGAGCTCCACTCCATTTATGTGCATAATACACACATGGAGGCAGAGATGACAAATGATTTCGCTGCGGATGTACTCATCTGCGGAGCGGGGGCGGCTGGCCTGTCGCTTGCTATCGATCTCGCGCGGCGCGGGATTTCCTTTCGATTAGTCGATCGAGTGGAAGCGCCATTTCGCGGATCGCGCGGCAAAGGAATTCAGCCCAGAACACAGGAAATTTTCGAAGACCTCGGCGTTCTCGACAAGGCAGTGGCCGCGGGTGGACTTTATCCCCGTCAGCGCACCTATCAAGACGATGGACGCTACGTAGATGCCGACATGGGCGAGATCATCCAACCCACGCCGGCAGAGCCCTACCACTTGGCCCTTATGGTTCCGCAGTTTGTGACCGAACAGATTTTACGCTCGCGTCTTGCGGAGCTTGGTGGCCGGGTTGAGTTCGGCCGGGAACTGAAGGGTTTCGAGCAGGACCAAGGAGGTGTGACTGCGCGAATTGCTGGCGGCGACTGTGAAGAAATCGTCCGAGTACGTTGGTTGATAGGCGCCGATGGCGGGAAAAGCTTCGTGCGACGTTTTCTTGGTACCGGTTTTCCCGGTAGCACGCTTGACGCTCGGGCTGTCGTTGCGGACGTCGAACTCTCTGGGCTTTCTCGTGAGGTCGCCCACCGCTTTGCCAGGAGCGGCGACATGCGCTTGCAGGTTTGGATCGGCCCGCTCGCCGGTACAGATCTGTTCCAGATACAGGCACCTGTCGCGAGAGACGAGGATGTTGAACTCACTGCGGAGGGACTGACGCGGTTCGTTTCGGAGCGGACAGGTTTAAGCGACATCATCGTGCACGCTGTTCACTGGGCCTCAGACTATGAAATGAACGCTCGCCTAGCCGACGGCTACAGAACGGGCCGCACATTCCTGATCGGCGATGCCGCTCATGTGCATCCACCAACTGGAGGCCAAGGTCTGAACACCAGTGTGCAGGACGCGTACAATCTGGGTTGGAAGCTATCTGCCGTCGTGCGCGGTGCACCAGATCACTTGCTCGACAGCTACGAGGCTGAGAGGCGACCCGTCGCCGCTGCGATGCTCGGTCTGGCAAATCGGCTGCTTGACGCACAAAAACAAGGAGAAATGCGACGCGGACGGGACGTGCGTCAGCTCGATATCGGCTATCCGGAATCCGAGTTGTCGCTGAATTTTACCGCGAGCCAAGGCGCTCTTCCCGCCGGCGCGCGTGCTCCGGACGCTCCGATGCGTGGCGCGGGAGGGCAGGTCACACGCCTCTTTGAGTTGCTGAAAGGTCCCCATTGGACTTTGCTGGCATACGAAGCTTCAAGGGCCACCTTCAAGTCATGCCCAGGCTTGCACATTCACCGTGTTGGGAAAGATGGCGAGTTTCATGACGAGTGGCAGCATTTCAAGGATGCATACTCATTGATGCCTGGAGATTGCCTGCTGATCCGCCCGGACGGATATATCGGCGCGGTCTTCGACACGGACCGAACCGACGAGATCGATGGTTATTTGGCAAATGTCGGCCTGTCCTCGTTCCAGGAGGACTGCCAATGAAGGCGGCGATCGTCTCGGTCATTGGGTGCGAACCTGCCTTAGGGGAGATTGCGCCGCCCATCCCCTTCTTTGGCGAGAACTGGATCAAAGTCACCGCAGCCGCGATCAGCCGTGTCACAAAGGCGCGCGTCTCCGGTGCCCACTACAGCGCCAACGAAGTCCTTCCGTTTGTCGTAGGCATCGATGGCGTCGGCAGGCTGGACGATGGGCGGCGTGTATACTTCGGTCTTCCCCGGTCGCCCTTCGGGAGCATGGCTGAATTTGTTGTCTCCGCGCCTCGCTTTTGCGTCCCGATTCCGGACGATCTCGACGACTTCACCGCAGCCGCCGTTGCCAATCCGGGAGTGTCATCGTGGGCGGCGCTGACAGCGCGCGCCCACCTGCAGCCGGGTGAAACGGTTTTGATCAATGGAGCGACCGGGACCGCCGGGCGACTCGCAGTGCAGGTTGCCAAATGGCTCGGAGCCGGCAAGATCATTGCAACTGGAAGAAATCCGATCGCCCTTGGAGAAATAAAGCATGTTGGCGCCGTTACGGCCATCCAGCTTGGCACTGACCCGGCATCGCTCGAACGCCGTTTGGTTGACGAATTCGAAGAAGGCGTCGATATCGTAATCGATTATCTGTGGGGCAAGAGCGCGGAGTGCCTTTTGTCGGCCGCCGCAAAAGCTGGCTGCAACGGGCGGCCGCTTCGATTCGTTCAGGTGGGATCGGTCTCGGGCTCGCAGATCGCTTTGCCGGGGGCATTGTTGAGAGCATCAGCGATCGAGCTGATGGGCTGCGGCATTGGCAGCGTAACTGTCGAAAAGCTGGTTGAACTCACCGGCGACGTGCTGCGTGCCACAACCCCAGGTAAACTCGACATCAATTTCAGAAAGATCCCATTCGCGGATTTCGACAGGGCATGGCCCAAGGACGACAGCACATCACGGACTGTTTTCGACCTTACGCAAGGGGCGACGTGGGCATGACCGAAGCTGCATATTCTAAACCGGCCTCCAGTATGCGCCGGAACAGGCAAATCTTGGCGCCGCTCTTCCTGATTGTTTGCATTTATTCTGCTGGTATGGCGTCGGTCCTACCCATCTTGCCGTTCTACCTGAGGGACATGGGGGCAACTCCGCTCATATTCGGCCTCGTTATCGCGACGGAAGCATTCACTCAGTTCGTGGCCGCGCCAACCCTCGGCCAGCTGTCGGATCGGTTTGGGAGGAAGCGCATTCTGCTCGCAAGCCAAGTTATGGCAGCTGCAAGTCTCCTTCTGCTCGCAACGGCTCCAAATATGCTCGTGGTATTGGCCGCGCGCGCGCTCTTCGGTTTAACGGGCGGTAATTTCTCGGCTGTCGCGGGCTATGTCGCTGACCACACCGCTCCTGAGGATCGCAGGCAGGCGCTTGGCATTTTGACCGGCGGCGTGGGCTTGGGCGGTATCAGTGGGGCGGGCCTGTCAGGGCTCCTATCGGATACTTCGCTGACTATGCCGATCTTTGCAGCCCTTTTTCTCTCAGTAGGCGCCATTGGCCTGACGTTGTTTGCATTGAAGCGAGATCAAGCAGTCCTTCCTCAGCCCGGAATCTATCAACGCGAGAAGATCTCGTTTCGCGCCATCATTTTCTCTCCGGTTATCCGCATACTTGTCATTGTGATGTTATGCCATTTTCTTGCCTACGGCATTTATAGCTCGCAAATGCCGATCTTTCTCGCAGAGACGTTTATCTGGAACGGACAGGCTTTTGGCCCGCAGCACCTCAGCTACATCGTCGCGGCGGATGGAGTGATCAACATCCTGGTCCAGCTCCTACTTCTGGGTTGGCTTGGCCGGCGCTTCTCCGAACGCAATCTGATCATCCTGATCTTCGGCTTGGTCTGCACCGGGTTTCTGATCGCAAGCCTTGCCACAACCGTGCCGCTTCTAGCCTTGGCTTTAGTGTGCGTGAGCACAGGCGATGCGATGGCCAAGCCAACCTATCTTGCGGCCTTGTCCGTCCATGTGCCGGGTAACCGTCAGGGCGTCGTCATGGGATCCGCCCAGTCACTGGGTGCCTTGACGGACATCGCCTCGCCGCTGATCGGCGGTTTCATCCTAGGTCACAAACTGTATGGCGTTTGGATCGGCCTGGCAGTCGGCGTCGCTGCCGTAGGCGCTGCGTTGGCGGCGGCAAAACTTCCCTCGACCGATCCGGATGGACGGAAGCGGTAAGGCTGATCTGTCTCACAAGATTCTCCTCCGCTCCGCCTGCAACGCTGCGCGGTTGCCTTCTCCAACGGAGTGATTGATGAAGCTCTCAAATCGAGAGGGGTGTGCCCGAAAATTTGTAGGCATGCATCTTCGGGTCGTATTCGTCAGCGTGTCGATTCTCGTGGCGGTATTTTCAAGCGGATGCGCGCCGCTGCAACGTCCGATGTACAGCGCGTCGGAAGCTGCGCGCGCTCAGATTTCAGGATTTGAGAACATCCGAGCCCACGTTGACGATCCGCGGCCACCGGCTTCAGCTTATGACCCTTGGAAGCCGGTCGTCCCGAGAGGCAGGCCGACTATGCTTGCCATGTCAGGCGGCGGTTCCGGGGGAGCCTTCGCGGTAGGGATCCTATCCGCATGGAGCGAACTTGGAACCCGACCTAATTTCACGGTGGTGACGGGAGTAAGCACGGGAGCGCTGATTGCACCCCTTGCTTTCCTCGGGCCTGAGTATGACGAGCAGCTCAGGCGCCTTTATCTGTCGGACAAAACCAGAGGTCTCATTGACATCGAATGGAAAGGCGCAGGTATTTTCTCTCCCGGCCTCCTGCAGGGGAGCGCCTTGCGTGACGCGGTACAGGAGAACATCACAAGCGAAATCCTGCATAGTATCGCACGCAAACATCGTGACGGGCGGCGTCTCCTCGTAATGACCACAAATATTGATACACAACGCGCTGTCGTATGGAATATTGGTGCAATTGCGAACAGCGGCCGCTCAGACGCTCTGCCCTTGGTGCGCCAAATACTGGTCGCATCTGCAAGCGTTCCGGGGATATTTCCGCCTGTATCAATTAAGACAATCGTTGATGGAAAGGAGATCGAAGAGCTTCATTCCGACGGAGGCAGTTCGGCGCAGTTTTTTACTCTTCCCGAACACTTGCTCGTTGCCCCCAACAGCCATGCGCACGGTCAGAACCTGCAAATCTACGTGATCGTCAACAACGCCCTGATCCCCGAATTTTCAATGTCCCGAGCGAGAGCCCTGCCGATGATGGGGCGAGCCTACAGCATCCTCCTGAAGTCACAGACGAAGCAGGGCTTAATCGCGCTCTACAACTTCGCGCAGCGATCAGGCATCCATCTCGACATTGCATCAATCGATGCGCAGGTTCCATACTCCATGTTTGATCCATTCAACGCCAGCTATATGAAGTCAGTCTATCTCATCGGTTATAGAAACACCCTAAATCATCGAGTCTGGAGTAAGCGCCCGATATTCAAGCCGGCCCCACGGTGAGTTTCAGTTCGCGATGATTGTTCTGCTGACGCTTCATGACCTTCGGACTGCTGCCTGCCCTTCAGATCCCTCAGCGAGCTCTCATGTAAGTCTCGAGGTAGGCGACGCCGAACTCGACAATATCCCGGGCTGAGAAGCACAGACCCGTCGCTTGGCCGAAGGGCTGTTGGATTGCTCTTCTTTCGGCAATGAAGGTCGCGGCAATCGTCTCGATGGCGTCCGGTCCTTCTTCGGATGCAAATACTTCGACGATTCCGTTGGAGTCAGGTTCAATGACCTCAACCCACCGCGTCGACCCGTCGGTTCCCGCTTGTGGAGCCCAGTACGTGACCCATCGCTTCTCGGGAATACGCGCAACAGCTTCGGCATAGTGAAGAACCGTGACTGCATCGAGCGGCGCTCCGAGAAGGAGGACCTTCGCATCAAGCTCGATGATCCTCGCGATCGGCGATCCGGGTCCATAGCCTGTGCCAAGTGCGTGGGGTTCAACGATCCAGTCTGCCTTTGACCCAACAGCGAGAATCGAAGCGTCCGGATGCGCACTGCGCCTGACTTCGTCCAGCGACAGCAGAAACGAATTCATGGCGCCGAAGCCAGGATACGCGGGCGAAAGCCGTTCGAACTGCGGCCAGTCGCGCTCCTCACCTGCCGGCATACGCTGACCGCCGAGCGTACGCTCATAGGGAGAATACGCCCAGGACACGTAGGCGGTGACGGTCCCGGACGGCCCAACCGCCGCTTGCAATGCACGGGCAATGGTCATAGGCCCGTCCTCCACTGGCCCAATCCTCCGCAGGGAGGCGTGTACCATCACCGTATCCCCGTCGGAAACACCGAGTGATCTCAGTTCGGACGTGGCGCGATCGAATGTCAGCAGGTCCATGCATCTCTCCGAATAACATTAGATCTCGAGCCCAACGGTCGTTCTCCGCCAACAAATCTTACCGACGAAAGGCGAGTTGAAGCCCCAACCCGATCATGATTGTTGCGGAGAACCTCTCCTGCATCACAACTAGCTTCGGGTATCGCCGCAGGTCGCGTGAGACGGCGCTAGCTGCCAATGCGATAACAGCTTCCGCCAAGAAGGCGGTCAGCTTCATGATTAAGCCGAGCGCAAGAAGCTGGATCTGGTGATTTCCAGACTCAGCATCAACGAACTGCGGCAGCAAAGCAGTCATAAACATAAGGCCCTTGGGATTCGTCAGTGAAGCGATAAATCCGTCGCGCACTGCATGTGCGGGAATGACCCCGATTTGTGCGGCCTGATCCGTGTGAGGCGAGTGCCGACGGCGAAGCAGACTAACACCACGCCAAACAAGGTAGGCGCCGCCTAATACTCTGATGAGATCGAAGAGCATCGGGTATGCATCCATCAGGGAGCCTATTCCCATGGCAACAAGCGGAACCTGGATAAGGCCCGCCAAGGCAAAGCCACAGACTGTGAGCAAAGCCGATGCTTTCCCATGCCCGATCGCCCTGCTGACAACCAGTGCAAAATCCGGACCCGGCGTTACCGACAGGATGAGGACGGCAACCACGAACGCGAGTAGGATATCGATGTTAGGCATGGCTCACCGCGTCAGAATGTCGGTTGCTTTAGGATCGGCCGCGACACCGTCAATCAGGAAAACCTCCCCTTGCGAATTGGCCACACGTAGATCGAGGATCGCCTGATAGTCTGCGGACCTGTACCAGGCCTCGGCATTCTTGAGGTTCGTGAACCTCAAGACGATCAGGTCGAAATCTGGCGCCCCTTCTTTCACGTGCTTCTCACCGCCGTGGATGATGAACCGTCCTTCATAGGGCTTCAGTGTCTCATCAATCCTTTCGAGATGGGTGACGGCGTCTTCGTTCAGGGTAACGTTCCGCAAGGTGGCAACGGCAAAAGATGTCATGGATTTCTCCGCGTATCACTGACTGGATCATGCTCCGGCCAGACGTGAGGGCGAGCGCACTGCCACACCGTGAGCAATGCCGCCTCAATTATCTCCGCAGCAAGCGAGTGGAGCTGAGATCGACGGGCTTGCCCGATCATGGTTCGAATTGGACACTCGTGATGAGGCCGGCGTCCTGAAGCAGCGTCAATGAGAATGCCTTGCGAAAGCTCCTCAAGGCGGAGAATGACGGTGCTGAAACATGCAGGGCAAAGACGACCGGTCTCTTCTCAGTTCGTCTCAGATAGCCGACATACCAGCCCGAGAACCGCCCTTCCCACGCGCCGCCCTGGTCGGGACCTGTGCCTGTCTTCCCATGAAGGCTGATTGATGCTTGGGAGCCCTGAAAGCTTGCCCGCTCCAGAGAATCCAGGTTTGCTCGCGAAACACCCAGTTCGCCTGAGACAAGCTTCTCAAGAAAGTCGACCTGCTCCCGCGTTGAGATCTTCAATGTGTCGCCGAGCCAGAAGTGATCGGATCCTTCAGGCACTTCGGAATTACCGTAGGCCCATGAGGTCAAGTAATCGCGATAGGCCTCGGTCCCGATATCGAGCGCGAGATCCCGAAAATACCAGACCGCGGAGCGCGCAAATGCTTGGTCAAGCGTCTGGCCCTGCTTCCATACATCAGGCCAGAACTCCTCGGCCGGACGTTTCACCGGATCCCAATCCCGCCAGTGGTCCGGCGAGGTCGACACACCCGTCTCCAGCGCAATCAGCATGTTTGGTATCTTGAAGGTCGAGAAGGGAGAGTGGCGAGTGGTCAGATCGCTATCGGCTAGGACATAGTCGATGCCACTTTGCAGGTCCCGGGCCAGAAATTGGACCTTCGTGCCGTGGAGCTGACTTGAGTGCTCGTGGCGACCCAGAAACACAGTCTCCGCATGCAGATATCGCAGCGAACTGAAGCACGTGAAATACACGAGAGAAATGACACCGAATAGGGAGAGAAGTTTTCTGTTCATTTGAATCAATGGTCCCATGTTTGACCGTGTGCGATCTGGCTGGTACGGCTGAACAAAACCTGAATCCAGTGATGAGTATTCAGGATCGCATGAGCAGGATTCACGATGGAACTGGGCCGGTTTGACCTCAATCTCCTGAAGACGCTTGATTTCCTGGAGCGAGAGCGAAGTGTCCAGAACGCTGCCACGAGGTTGCACGTCACGCCATCGGCCGTCAGCCATGCGCTTGCTCGGCTGCGGCGAGATCTCGGCGATGTGCTCTTTATCCGATCTGGCAACAAGCTCGTCCCAACAGAGCGCTGCCGGGTGGTCCTGAGGCAGATCAGACCTCTGCTCAACTCAGTACACGGCGCGCTCCGAACTCCCTCGGCTCACACTGACTTTGAGTGCAACCCTCAGTCACAGGCACGAGACTTGAGAATTGCGATGCCGGGAGCCGTTGAGCTTTCGCTCGCACCCCTGATCACAAAGAAATTGCGCGCAGCGGCACCCGCGTGGACTCTGGAGATCCTGCCGTTCGAGCGCCGCAGCTATGAAAAGGATCTAATCGCGGGAGAGGTAGACCTGGTCTTATCCATCGGAGGACATACGCCGCCCATCGAAGCACTAAACTCCAGGACCCTCTGGCATGATGAGCTGGTCGTCGTTCAGGGCCCGAACGGACCTCTAGAGCGCGAGAAAGCGATTGGGTTGGAGGCACTCGCGACTCTAGACCAGATCTACGCCCAGGCCTGGCCGATTTCGCACCACTACCTGGATACGGTCATGGCTCGCCGAGGGCTGCATCGACGCATCGCCTTCAAAACAACGAGTTACGCAGCGGTTGCTGCTACTCTCCTTGAGACCGATCTTGTCTGCGTCATGCCCGAGCATGCTGCGCAAGCGATAACAGGACTTTACGGGGAGCTGAAGATTTTTAGCCTGCAGCAGCGCCTTGAGGCCAGTTTGTCACTCGAGTACACGCGTTCATTCGAAATGACGGTTGCTGGAGCCTGGATCATCTCAATTGTGGCAGAACTCGCGCTCCATCGATGACATCCGGGTCGTGCAGGGAAATATGCGCGAAGCGATGGGCAGTATTATAATCCAGTCGAGACACGGCCGCTGCCTGGCATCACTATTAGGGCCGTCTACTGACAGTCCGATTCTGGCCGAAAACTCACTATGCTGCGGTTTGACGGCACTTGCCTGTTGAAGGCAACTGGAAGCAGGTCAAAGGCAAGATCAAAGAACAGTGGGACGGCACACTGACGATGATCTTGACGTGATCGATGGCAAGCGCGATCAGCTCGAAGGCAAGATCCAGAAACGTTATGGCTATGCCAAGGATCACACAACCAAAGATATCTACGATTGGTATCGGCGTCGTAACGCTCAACCCCCCTTCGGCGGGGTTTTTTTTCGGTTTTTTGTTGGCCGCCCTCAACGAAGCAACTTGTTGACAACGTTTCACCCGGTGCATGAAGCCGTTGGATTGCGATTGATGGCGCCGGCAACATGAACAGCTTGCTTCGTTTTAGGTTGCCGCTCGGGTCGCGCTGGCCTTATCCTTGCTCCTTGGAGCTTTTTGCACATTCTTCGTGGACATTGCGGCTCAGTGCCAGGGCATTTTCCACGTCGCGTGCGAGGTCCCTTCGGGCGATCGTGGCCGTCGCTGGATCGCGCGCGCGCAGAATATAGGACGGATGCCATGTAATCAGGACCGGTCCGCCGTGTATGCCCGGTTCCACCTTGCCGCGGCGTTCCGCCATGGACCGGTCGTCACCCGTGAGTGCAAAGGCCGCCGAGGCGCCCAGCGCCACCGTAAGCTTCGGTTTGATTAAAGCGAGTTCCAATCCTAGCCAGAACCGACAGTGAGCAATTTCGCCGCGATCCGGATTGCGGTGCAAGCGCCGCTTGCCACGAGGGCTAAATTTGAAGTGCTTGACGGCGTTCGTCAGCCACAACTTTCGCGCATCAATCCCAGCGTCAGCAAGCAACTCCCGCAACAATAGCCCGGCCGGGCCGGCGAACGGACGGCCTTCGATGTCTTCCCTGTCTCCGGGCTGTTCCCCTACCATCATCAGCGCGGCGTCTGCGGCCCCTTCGCCCCAGACGGTCTGCGTCGCCTTTTCGCAAAGACGGCATTCCCGACATTGCGCCGCGGCTTTGGCAGCGTCCTCCAATGTATCGATCCGCTTTGGTGGCTGCGGCATTGCAGACCGATAGCGCTGTGAAACCGGGGCTGCGCCCAGTCGCGGTGTGGAGACGCCGGCCTCGTGCATTTTCTGAACGCGCGCTTCCGCGTCGGCGAGCATTTGCGGGATCAGGCGCGTTTCGGGCAGATTGTGCCAATATTTCTTAGGCATCTCCGATCGCATCGCGTTGAGCTTGATCCGAGCAGGGTTGAAGATGTTGGTGAAATAAGTCGCCCAAAGACTTTCTGCTGCATCTTCTGGCAGGTCGGGTTTTGTGCCACCGGGACCAAAGCTCAGCGCGCCGCCAACAAATCGGGCGGTCAGGCGTGGCGTCGCGATCACCCAATCCATGTCACCGAAGCGGCGTGTAAAAAAGATGCTTCCCGGCTCCAGAGTGTTGTGCGTCGGCTCGAACCAAGCTGCAAAGCGACGACGGGAGGCCTGCACCGGCGCTTCCCGGAACCGGACGAAAGCGTGCATCTTGTGAATGTCCCGATCGACGGATTTCTGCATCAGCAACAGTTTACGACCGAGCGGGTCCGCAGGCGAAAGCGGTTCACCTTCGCCTGTGTCGAGGCGCCAAAGGGCGCGGTAAAGCAGCGGCAGGCGTTCAGATGCCGAATGCCAGATTACCGACTTTGCCAGGTTCATGAAGGCCTGTGGAACCCGCGTCGCGTGAACGCCGGGACGTTCGGGCAGGGGTGTCGTGTCGAACAACCCTCCACAACCATGCCAGTCGATCTCTTCCGGAGCGATCCGGTGGCTGATAGCCCGCCTTGCAGCGTCGCGCCAGGCATCAAATGTTCCCTGCGCGGCAAGTGAGACCCAGTAGGTCATAGGAGCTGTAGTTGTTGCGGCGCAGGAACAAGGCGCGCTCGAAGATCGCTGCTATCGGTCAAAGCGCCCGGGCTCCAGCCCGCAAGAGCGATGAAGGGCCGTGCCTTGCGGGTAAGCGCTCCCATTCGCGCGAGATCCTCGACGCGAAGGCGATGATTGCGCCGCGCGGTGATGATGCGGTCGACGACCCGCGTGCCGAAGCCCGGCACGCGCAGAAGGACATCGCGCGAAGCGGTATTGACGTCGACCGGGAAAAATTCCCGATTTCGCAATGCCCAGGCTGTCTTCGGATCGAGCTCAAGATCTAGGTATCCCCCTTGTGTGCCAGTTGCGATTTCGTCTGCCGTGAACCCGTAAAATCGCAGCAGCCAATCGGCTTGATACAGCCTGTGCTCGCGCACAAGTGGGGGACGGACCAGGGGAAGCGCTGCGGAAGCATCCGGAATTGGAGAGAACGCCGAATAGTAGACGCGCCGCAGATGGTAGCCGCTGTATAGCCGGGTTGCGCAGGAGAGGATGACGGTATCATCGGCGCCATCGGCGCCAACTATCATCTGCGTGCTTTGGCCGGCAGGCGCGAAGCGTCTTGGTTTGCGACCGGTGTGGGTCTTGTCTCGCGCAGCTTCGCCCTCGAGCCGCACCTGCGCCATGGCGGCGCGAATGGTCTCCGGCCGCTTTTCAGGAGCGAGCTGTCTTACGCTCGTGTCCTTTGGGAGCTCGACATTGATCGACAAACGGTCTGCCCAAAGACCCGCGTCGCGTATCAGTTCGGGTTGAGCGTCGGGAATAGTCTTGAGGTGGATGTATCCCTTAAAGCCGTGGACTTCTCTGAGCGTTCGAGCGATGCGAACCATATCGGCCATGGTCTGATCGGGTGAGCGGATGATGCCGGAAGATAGAAACAGCCCCTCGATGTAATTGCGCCGGTAAAACTCGAGTGTCAGCGAAACGACTTCCTCGACGGAGAATCGCGCACGTTCGACGTTGGAACTGACGCGATTGATGCAATAGGCACAGTCGAAGATACAGAAGTTCGTCATAAGGATCTTTAAAAGCGATATGCATCGCCCGTCGGGTGTGTAGGCGTGGCAAATGCCGCTGCCACCGGAAGATCCCACGCCGCCTTTTCGTGAATCTCGCCGCTCGCCGCCGCTAGAAGCACAAGAAGCGTCGTACTTCGCTGCGTCCGCAAGGATCGCCAGCTTCTTTCGAAGTGCCATGGATGTCATAACGCGACTTTAGATGTTCACGATATGTTCGTCAATGCTTCTGCGCTATCTTCAATGTTTCCGCAAGGGGCGACAAGCGTGGCCGCGGTCGATCAACCGATAGGCACGCTGTTGCCTTTAGGCGAAACTGGGTCGCCTATTGAAGCTTCACGGTCGCATTGAAAGTTGTCCCGCTGGACCTCTTGTATTCGTATGTACCGTGAAGTTGGCTCATGACACCACGAATCAGACGGCTACCCATCCCTTTGCGCGCCGTGGACGGATCGAAACCCACACCATTGTCTACAATCGTTAGAGATGCGCGATCCGCGCCCGATTGGAAAGAGATCTCGATATGTCCGGGGCAGCTGTCGGGATAGGCATATTTGAGGCTGTTTGTCACAACCTCGTTCACAAGCAGCGCGATTGCCGTGGCTTGCTCCGGCGTCAGTTTGAAGTCACCAATGTCATAATGGACCGAAACGTTGTCGCCATAAGCCGCGACAAGTTTGTCTACTACGGACGGTATGAGATCGCCGGCAGACACGGCATCAAACTGGTCATGTTCGTAGATCTGTTCGTGCACCGCAATCATCGCACCAATACGGTCAAACAGCGCCTTCTGGGCGTCAGGCGGAAGTTGTTGCATCCGAATTATGCTTTGAATGCCCTGGAAATTGTTCTTCACACGATGGTGGATTTCGCGCAGCAAGAGCTGATTGTCGGCCAAAGCTGCTTGCAGATGCGCGGACTTCGTGACATCGCGCCGGACCAGGTGATGAATCCACCCCCCCGCAGCAATCGAAGCGATCGCGGCCAGCGCCAGAACAGCCAGCGCGATGGAAAGGTCACTCCAAAACGGCGCCAAACCGGCCCCATAGTCTTCAGAGGCGACCGCGATGAGATCCGTCCCATCCACACGACGATAAGCCACAACTCGACGAACGCCGTCGGCAGGCGACGTAGCAAAATACGTGCCCGTCGGAGACGAAGGCAAGTACTCCGTGAACAGAACGTACTTGCTCATGTTCAGTGGACCGTCGGCAGCCGGGTATCTTGCGACCAGTTCGCCATCGTTTCGTATCATGCTGACAGTGGAGTTCTCCCCGAGCGAAACCGCCTCCCAAACTTCCTTGAGCAATCCGCCTTCGAAGGAAACCATTGCAGCTCCGGCAAAGACGCCATTCCGTTCCAGGCGCTTGCTGAAAACGAAAATTTGGTGATGGTTCAGCCGGCTTACGAGCAGGCCCGAGACGTAGGATTTTTGGCCAGTTGCAAGTGCGGAGAAGTATGGCCGATCCCGAATGTCGATGGGCCTAATATTGGGGTCTGTTGAGAACAACGTCCGGCCGTTGCGATCAACGACGTAAGCCTGAACCTGCCCAGGCAGGTCTGACACCGCCAGATTGATGTCTGCCACTTCGTCAGACGCGAGCCCAAGCGTGGGGCCCAGCGTGTCGTCAATTCGCCGAAGGGCCTGAACAGCCAACGCATTGATCCAGCTTGCATTGGTCGCAACAATCTTTGATGCGGCCGCGGCACGCTCCTCGGTTCGAAGAATCGAAGAGCGATAGCTCTCGTAGACCCACAAGAAGAGTAGGACGACGAGCGCCGCAAACATGGCCGCCACGATTGATGTGGCAGCGGTCGAGACCGCTAGCCGCTTACCTGTGTCCATGCAGCCGCCCGCTCCAAACCCTACAGCCAGTTAATCTTAGAAGTCTGCTTGCACGATGCAAGGGTGAGTCTCCGGGAATGCTGTCAGGCTTGCGAGGAAGCGGCCCTATAATTGCTCAGTTTGCGAACTTTCTGCCGTGAATACTATCGATAGAGTTTCGCGACGCATTGATTGTGCAGGCGGCAATGGCGGTTCCTGCCGGCACTACAGCGACGACGGCGATAGCAGTTTGCTCGCCTGCTGCACTAGGTTGAAGCACCCGATTGGATCGATGCGGCGCCGAGCGAACTCGTCGGTGAGCTCTTGCACACGCAAGCCCGATCCCGGCGGCTGGGCGCCATTATTTTGCGCCAACCGTGAACAAAGGCTCGCCCAACCTCGCCGCATCGATCTCGATGCCGAGACCCGGCGCCGTCGGAGCAGATCCGAAGCCCGCGTTGGAACGGGGTGTACGGTTCGCTAGATGGCCGTCGGTCCAGTCGTTGAAAAACGGTGTCATAAGGAGGGACTCCGGGCGAGTGGTGGCCGCGACGTGCGATGTCGCCGCGGTAATGATGTCGCCGCCCCACATGTCCTCGACGGACACCGCCATGTTCAACTCCTGAAGCAAGTCACGGGCCTTTACGACATTGGTCAGCCCGCCGAGCTTGCCGAACTTAAGGTTGACGGATACGGCATTGGCTTCAAATTTTGCACGGTAGACTTCGTCGTGATTGACGATGGACTCGTCAAGCACCAGCGGGATCGATGATCCGCGGTGGGCAAGAATGCAGTCAATCGTGCTGCGGCAGGGTTGTTCCACATACACAGGAAGACCGCTCAGCCCCTGCAGCGCAAGCTTAGCGGACGCGAGCGACCAGCCGCCGTTTGAATCGGCCACGATGACAGTTTCGAAATCACCGGCTTCAACGCTTGCCCGCGTACGCGCTATGTCGTCGAACGGATTATTGCCGACCTTCAACTGGAAGCGATTAATCCCTGCTTGTCGACGTTCGCGAATAAACTCAGCCATCGCCTCGGGGCGATCCAGCGGGACCGCTTCGTAGATTGGGAACCGCTCATTCTGAACGCCGCCAATGAGCGCCGAAATCGGTCGGTTCAATGATTTGCCGAAGATATCCCAGCACGCGATATCGAGTGGGCTCTTCGCGAATTCCTGGCCCATCAGCGTGCTATTCATAATACGTGCTACGTTGCCGATATTGGTTGGATCGGCGCCGACGAGTGCTTCTCCGAGATCTTTCAAGGCAGTGCGAATCCCCTGCGGGAATGTCGGGAGATAAACCTTTCCGAGTGTTGTGATTTCGCCCCAGCCGATGAGCCCTTCGTCCGTGCGGATGCGCACGACCGTGCCATCCTCGGCCGCGGCTACGCGGTTGCCAGACATAACGTAAGTGCCGTGGGCGTAGCCCACTTCGTATTTGTAGACGTCGATGCCGATTATCTTCACCTGAAACTCCTTGATGTTGTATATTGTATAAAATATAATTTAACGGCATTCAAGTCAGCGTCCGCTTGAAGGCAAGGAAACGTGACAAGGGAAAGCAGGAAGAAGGTCAGGGGCGAATGTTGTTTAAAACTTCGAACCCCGGTACGAAGGATCACGAGTTGGTTAGGATCGATGCCATGGCTACAGCCGCAAAGGGCCTCAAGCACAAGACGATGGCGTCTGCCGCGGCCGAGGAAATTCGCAATCGGATCCTGGCGGGCGACTATGCCCCAGGCTTTCAGCTGCGTCAGGATGGCTTGGCGGAGGACCTCGGGATGAGCCGCATCCCCATCCGTGAGGCCCTAGTCCAACTTGAAAGCGAGGGACTGCTGAAGATCTTGCCCCACCGGGGGGCGATCGTTGTTCAGCTTACGCCCGATGAAATCGAAGAGCTGTTCAACATGCGGCTTCTCCTTGAACCGTTTTTGTTCAGGCGGTCAGTTCCGCGGCTAACGAGAGACGACTTGAAGGCGCTTCACCAGATACAGACGCGCTACGCCGCGTCTATCGATGAGCTCGATATTGATGTCTGGAACGAACTGAACACCGAGTTCCATCTCACACTCTATAAGCACGCACGCAGTCCGCGTGTATTCCTGACAGTGCAGAGCCTGCTCGTCGAATGCGACCGGTACACCCGGATACAGCTATCGACCATCCGAGGTGATCGAGGACGGGCGGTCGCCGAACATGCGGAGCTTCTGCGTCTATGCGAGCATGGCGCCTTCGAGGAGGGCGCGCGCCTCATGCGCGAGCATATCGACCATATACGCCGCGGACTCACGACTATGCACAGCCGTGATGAAGTCGCTGAGGCGCTCGAAGGCTGACACGCCAAGCAAGTGGACGGTGCAAAACCCGAATTGTAGCCGCGGCATAGGAGCCGACATGCGGATCGGTCGCAAGTTGGCCGTTGTGTCGCAGTCGATGCTCAGGGACGGAACCTGCTTCGTTGCTCGTAAAGTAGACCCAAACCTGGGGCTTGATCGAAGGAGGCGACAACACAGAGCTTGCCAGAGCCCGTCAGCATCTGGCGGCCGGTTTGAACGTCCGGGAAGCCGCGGCCCGCGTGAGGTCGCCCTCGATAGTCGACCTGGGCACCGGAATCGACTTCCTCGACCCGTGTGTCTGAGTGTGCTATTTAAGTAGTCTTTAAAGTAGATTTTCGTCACTGTCGGACAACGATACATAGCATCTTCGACTGTTCCGTTCCGCCTCCAGTCATCCTCTGAACGGAGCATCCTACCTGCTCAATACGAGATCATGCATGCGATGAGGGCCTCTGCGCGTAGGGAGGCCAAACGATCGTTGATCGGAAACACGCCATGAACAAGCGGTCCAAAGTTTGGCTCGGCCTGCTGGTCTCCGCTGCAGCCGCGTCCCTGTATAGCCTCTCGATGCAAGCCGCCGAGGCCAGACCCAACATAGTTGTCATCTTTGGTGACGACATCGGCTACATGAACGTATCGTCCTACGGCGGCGACATCATGGGGGCCGCAACGCCCAATATCGACCGTCTTGCCAAGGAGGGCCTGCGGCTGACGTCATTCTATGCGCAGCCGAGCTGCACGGCAGGCAGGGCAGCCTTCATCACGGGGCAGCTGCCAGTGCGTACAGGTCTCACGACGGTCGGAACACCGGGATCGCCGATCGGATTGCAGAAGGAAGACATCACGCTTGCGGAAATCCTCAAGACCGAAGGGTACGCAACAGCCCAGTTCGGGAAGAACCATCTCGGCGACCTCAACGAGCACCTGCCTTGCAATCATGGCTTCGACGAATACTGGGGCAATCTCTATCACCTCAATGCCAACGAAGACCTTGAGGATCCGGACCGCCCCTCAGATACGCAATTCCGCAAGAAGTTCGATCCGCGCGGGATCGTCTCCTGCACTGCTGGCGGCGAGGTTAAAGACGAGGGACCGCTATCGGTCAAGCGTATGGAAACCTTCGACGAGGAGGTCGTCGCCAAGTCTCTGAACTATCTCGATCAGCGCGCCAAGGACGGTAGACCTTTCTTCCTGTGGCACAACTCGACCAGACAGCACGTCTTCATCCATCTCAAGGACGAATCGCGCAAACTGTCTCGCGCCGGCATCGACGACACCTACGGCAATGGGCTCGCCGAGCACGACGCCCAGGTCGGTGAGCTCCTGGACAGGCTTGATGCGACGGGCCTGGCGAAGAACACCATCGTTGTCTACACATCCGACAACGGGGCCTATCAGTACATGTGGCCGCAAGGCGGCACGTCGCCATTCAAGGGCGACAAGGGTACCACCTGGGAAGGCGGCGTTCGCGTGCCGGCGATCATTCGTTGGCCGGGCGCTCCTGGCGGTCGGGTCAGTTCGGAAATCGTCGACATGACGGACTTAATGCCAACACTTGCAGCCGCGGCCGGAGACAAAGACGTCGTCGAAAAACTGAAGGCGGGTGCGACCTATAACGGGAGGAGCTACAAGCTGCATCTCGATGGATACGATCAGACCGCATTATTTGCTGGCAAGACCGACAGGTCGGCACGGAATTTCGAGTTCTATTACGACGAGACCACGCTGACGGCGATCCGCTACAAGCAGTACAAGATCTCGTTCTCAGTCAAGTCCGGCGAACGCTGGGACGATCCGCTGCAAAACCTTAGCCGTCCGCTGATTACCAACATCCTGATGGATCCGTTCGAGCGTCAGTTGGGGGATGTCGGCCGTCAGTTCGAGGAACACAAAACGTGGGTTCTGACGCCGATCATCGGCATCGTCGCCCAGCATATGGAAACATTCAAACAGTTCCCGCCACGCCAGACGCCCCTCAGCGGCAATTTCGGCAAGACCATCGAAGGCATCCAAGCGCAGTTGAACCGCATTCAGCAGAGTCAACAATAGCGTCCCGTCAAGTCGAGACCGGCAACGGTGATAGGCTACCGTCGCGGGCCAAACGGGGAGGATATCGGCATGTGGACAAACATAGTGCCACCGACCGGCGCCGTTTCATTGGTTGTCGCCGGATTTCTGTCAATTTTGGGCGGGCTCTGCCAAACGGCGACGGCCGCCGACGGCGGTTCCGTGCTGCCATTTCAACCAACGCCGTCCAAGAGCGTCGCCGGGCCGACGTTGAAGGATTCCGTTCACCAGCGCCGGGTGGAAGAGCGACATCTTCCTGCCAATGCGCCGAACATTCTCATCGTGCTCATGGATGATGTCGGCTTCGGGGTCGCCGACACCTTCGGCGGCTTTGTGCATACGCCGACATTGTCGCGATTGGCTGCCGAGGGCATTTCCTACAACGCCTTCCACACGACGGCGATATGCTCGCCTTCCCGTGCTGCGCTTCTGACCGGACGCAATGCCCACAGGGTCGGTTCCGGTACGATCGCGGAACGTGCGCTCGATTGGGAGGGCTATGTCGGCGTTATCCCGAAGACCTCGGCGACCGTCGCCGAGGTGCTGAAGAACTATGGCTACAACACAGCGGCCTTTGGCAAGTGGCACAACACGCCCGCAACCGAAACCACAGCCATGGGTCCGTTCGATCGTTGGCCGACGGGCTACGGTTTCGAGTATTTCTACGGGTTTCTAGCCGGAGAGACGTCGCAATGGGAGCCACGGCTGGTGGAGAACACCTCGCTGGTCGAGCCGCCGAACGACCCGAAGTACCACCTTACGACCGATCTCGCCGACCATGCCATCACCTGGCTCCACAAGCATCAGGCCTACTCACCCGACAAGCCATTCCTGATTTATTGGGCGCCCGGTGCTTCGCATGGCCCCCATCACATCTTTCCGGAGTGGGCCGATCGATACAAAGGCAAGTTCGACGGAGGATGGGATAAGTTGCGTGAAGAGGTCTTCGCCCGCCAGAAGGCCTTGGGCTGGATCCCGGCCGATACGAAGCTGACGCCACGGCCAGAGAGTCTGGCGGCATGGGACAGTATTCCCGAAAGCGAGCGACCGTTCCAGACCCGGCTGATGGAGGTCTTCGCAGGGTTCACCGAGCACGCAGACTTTGAGGCCGGGCGCGTCGTCGACGAGATCGACAAACTCGGCCTACGCGACAACACGCTGATTTTCTACATATTCGGTGACAACGGATCGAGCGCCGAAGGCCAAGCCGGGACGATCAGCGAACTCCTGGCGCAGAACGGCATCCCGAATACGATCGACCAGCATCTGAGGGCGATGGACAAACTCGGAGGCATCAAGGCGCTCGGCGGTCGCGATATGGACAATATGTACCACGCCGGCTGGGCATGGGCGGGATCGACGCCGTTCCAGGCGACCAAGCTCGTCGCCTCCTACTTCGGGGGCACGCGCAATCCGCTCGTGGTCTCATGGCCGTCGAAGATCGGGCCTGACAAACGGCCCCGCTCACAGTTCCATCATGTCAACGATATTGCGCCGACGATCTACGATGTCCTCGGCATCACGCCACCGCTGGAGGTCAACGGTCAGAAGCAGGACCCGATCGACGGCGTGAGCATGGTCTACAGCTTCAACGATGCAGCTGCCGCCGACACCAAAACCGAGCAGTACTTCGAGAACAACGGCAGCCGGGCGCTCTATGAAGACGGCTGGATCGCCTCGGTATTCGGCCCGTTCGTTCCGTGGCAGGCTTCCCAGCCGTTCAACAAGGATTGGGATCCGGATAGGGACACCTGGGCACTCTATAATCTCGCCAAGGACTTTTCACAGGCTGACGACCTTGCGGCGATCGAGAAGGATCGACTCGCCGCCATGAAGGCGCGTTTTCTTGAGGTGGCCAAAGACAACAAGGTCTTTCCGATCGGCGCAGGCAACTGGCTTCGGCTGCATCCGGAAGACCGCATCAAGACTCCCTATACGAACTGGAGTTTCGACGCCGACACGATCCGCATGCCTGAGTTTACGGCGCCGGGTCTTGGCCGGGAGAGCAGTGTCGTCATGGTGGACGCAGACTTCCGCGAGAACGCCAACGGCGTCCTCTACGCGCTCGGCGGGGCAAGCGGCGGGCTTGTCGTCTACATGGATGACGGACATCTTGTTTACGAATACAACATGATGATCATCGAGAACTATCAGGCCCGTAGCCCCGACAGGCTGCCGCCCGGCAAGCACCTGATCGAGATCGATACGACGCTGCAGAGCCCCAGGCCGTTGTCGTCCGCGGATGTCGTCCTGAAGGTCGACGGCAAAGCGGTTGCCCGCACGACGGTAGCTCGGACGGTGCCCGCTGCATTCACCGCATCGGAAACTTTCGATGTCGGCACAGATCTCGGTTCTCCGGTCTCACACGTCTACGCCGAGCGACGGCCCTTCAAGTTCGACGGCAAGATCGATGCAGTGAATGTCCACCTGAAGTGATGGGAGTGCCTCGGCACCGAGTTTCGTGTCGATAAAACGTTGACGAGCGGGTGTAAGCCCACGGAGGATAAAATGTCTTTCTATAGAACACTTGCAAGCGGCGTTTTTGCACTCAGTCTGCTGGGGTCATTCAGTCCGGCCCTTGCCCAGTCCGTGCTGAGCAAGGCGGTCCGGACCAGCGAAACGATGGAGCCTGCGCTTGCCTTTCCTGATCAGGACAGAACTGCAGCCGAGAAATTAGCCGAATTGCAGAAGAGAATTGGTAGAAAGCCCAACATTGTCTGGTTCTTGATCGATGACATGGGATGGGGTGACCCCGGCGTTTATGGTGGCGGAGCAGCCGTCGGTGCGGCGACGCCCAACATGGACAGGCTCGCGCGCGAAGGCTTGATGCTGACCTCCGCGTATTCACAGCCGACCTGCACGCCGACCCGCTCCGCGATCCTCACTGGACGCCTGCCGGTGCGTACGGGACTGACCCGGCCAATTCTCGCGGGAGACAAGATTACCAAGAACCCGTGGGGCGAGGAAACCTCGCTTCCGAAGCTCCTGGGTGAGGTTGGCTATGCGACCGTGCTTTGCGGGAAGTGGCATGTCGGGGATGTCGAGGGCATGCGTCCACATGAGATCGGGTTTGATGAATTCTATGGCTTCTACCCAGCCTCGCAGGAACTTTCGAAAGCCCTGGATAAACGTCGCTATCCAGATCTGGTGCTGAACCCCGAACGGATGCAGATGTTCCGCGACACTGGAGCCAGCGAAGCTCTGATCCACGGCTTCAAGGGCGGAGAAACGACCGTCGCACAGAAAATGGAAAGTCTTGACGACATTGCCGAGGCCGACCACACGCTTAAGGAGTTCAGCGTCGCGAAGATCAGGGAATTGGCCAAGGGCAACAAGCCGTTTTTCCTGGAACATGCCTTCATGAAGGTCCACGCCGACAACTTCGCTTCCAGGGAGTTCGAAGGCAAGAGTGACAGCAAATATCCCTACAAGGACGCGGTCGTCGAGGTCGACGACTATATCGGTGAGATGGTGAAGGCGCTGGACGATGCCGGGGTGCTCGATAATACGTTCATCTTTATCACGTCGGACAACGGCCCCCAGATGGATAGCTGGCCAGATAGTGGCACGACGCCGTTCCGGGGGGCGAAGGGATCCGCCTGGGAAGGCGGCGTCCGCGTGCCCGGCATTGCCTACTGGCGCGGCATGATCAGCCCCGGTCGACAGAGCGACGAATTGTTCGATCTGATGGACCTCTTCAACACATCCCTCGATCTCGGTGGCGCTTTGGACAAGATCCCAACCGACCGCTACATCGACGGCATCGACCAGACGTCCTTCCTGCTCGCTGACGGTGGCCACTCGAAGCGTGAGAAGATCTACATCTGGAACGAACAGAACTTCATGGCCATGCGCATGTACGAATACAAGATCATGACCAAGGTGGTGGAAACCAAATCGCAATGGCTGGATATCGACATGTCCACCATCACCGACGTCGGGCTCGCCCCCTGGGTATTCAATCTCTACATCGACCCGAAGGAGCAATATCCGGTCGGACACCGCATGAACGCATGGCTTGCGTCACTTGGCGCAGAGATGAAAGCGCATGCGGCGACGTTCAAGAAATACCCGCCAAAGGACATCGGACTGGCGCAGTAGGTCAAGGCCCAGTAGCTTGCCTCGAAATCTCGCACCGTTGTCAACGCGATGCAAAGCCTTGAGCCCTGCGTCCCGCCGCGCTCCGCCAGGCGATTTCGAACCTTCTATGTCGCGGGAGGTGTCGCTGTCGCTTATGTCGCAAGCGCCGCACTGACCTGTTCGCGCTCAACGCACAACAAATCCAGTGGAGCACGCCTGTGGGATTTGTTCTTCTCAATAAAAATATCGAATCTTCTTATGTTTTCTGTAGCACTATAGACGTTCATCGGGTTGCCTCGCTTTTCAGTGTCGGAGGCAGGAACCAGCGTCTAGGCCGTAAACTCATAAAATTTCTTGGTGTTTTTCGCGTGTCGTGATTCAAGGCTTCCGGATAAGGGAGGCTCTATGACGCGTCGCCGCTACGAACTTACCGATCACGAATGGTCGATCCTGTCACCACTGTTGCCCAACAAACCCCGCGGCGTTCCTCGGGTCGATGACCGGCGGGTGCTGAATGGCATCCTTTGGCGGCTCCGGACTGGTTCACCTTGGGCGGAAATCCCGGAGCGCTACGGTCCGCCGACCACCTGCTACAACCGCTTCGTCCGTTGGCGGAAGGCCGGTGTCTGGGACAAGCTTCTTGAGGCGGTTTCCGAGGCTTACGATGGCGATATCGTCATGATCGACTCGACCTGTGTCCGTGTTCACCAGCATGCGGCCACGGGAAAAAAGGGGATGGAGACGATGGAGGCATGGGACGTTCCCGCGGCGGGCTTACAAGCAAAATCCACGCGCTCGTCGACGTGGAAGGGCGTCCCGTTTCCCTCCGTCTGACCGGCGGCCAAGTCGCCGACTGCACCGCGGCTGACGCGCTGACGGACGAGCTCGATGAGGGAAATATCCTGTTGGCCGACAAGGGCTATGATACCAACGCCATTCGGGCCAAGGCTGCCGAACGAAAGGCTTGGGCCAACATCCCGCCGAAGACAAACCGTAAGGGCACCTTCGTCTTCTCGCAGTGGGTTTACCGGCAGCGCAACCTCGTAAAGCGTTTCTTCAATAGGATCAAACAGTTCCGTGGCATCGCAACCCGATACGACAAGCGCCCCGAAAACTACCTCGCCGCTGTAAAACTCGTCGCCACGAGAATTTGGTGTCAAAGTTTATGAGTCGACGGCCTAGGAAATAATCCGGTTTATCTGCCTGCCGTAGACGAACTTCAACCGATTGCGCTCGGCAGGCGCATGGCCGGCGTTGACTACGGGGCGCTGTTAATCGGGCGAAGTAAACTTTGACGGCCTTCCTTCCGGCGCGGAAACGAAGGTGTCTTCGCTTCTCTTCGAAGCCGCGGTTTCCTCATGACCCAAAGCCGAATCGGCTCCGACTTGCGCGTCTGACAAATCGAGGCGGGAGCCACGTTTCGATTTGCGGCAACGTTCCGAGCAAAATCTGACCCCGTTCCAGTCCTTCGCCCACTTTCGACGCCACTGAAAGACTAGCCCACAGGCTGGGCAGAACTTCTTGGGAAAATCCGACTTTTTGATCATCCTCGGCACGTTGAGCTTCCGCACTTTCTTGCGTGCTGTCCGAGATCACACGCGTTTACCTGCATCAAGGTCTGCAAGAAATGACCGAGCACTTTGGCGGTAGGGCTCCTGTTTGTCGCCAGACATTCGGTTCCACGAAGAGTATGCCTGGCCGAGGCGATGATTGTTAGAAAGCGTTTCAGCGTTTCGATCGAGGAAGTCCCAGTAAAGAGCATTGAAGGGGCAGGCGTCCGTACCTGTCTTCTTCCCGACGTTGTACCGACATCCTTCGCAGTAGTCCGACATCCGGGAAATGTAGGCGCCGCTCGCGGCATAGGGTTTCGAGGCCATGAAGCCGCCGTCCGCGAATTGGCTCATGCCGATGACGTTCGGCAACTCCACCCATTCGAACGCGTCCGCATATACTGAGAGGTACCAAAGATGAACAGCGTGGGGGTCGAGACCCGCCAGCATCGAAAAGTTTCCAACCACCATTAGGCGCTGTATATGGTGGGCGTAGGCGTGATTTATCGTTTGAGTAATAACAGACGACACGCATGCCATATCTGTGTCGCCGCTCCAAAAGAAATCGGGTAGCGACCTACGTGCGTTAAACGCGTTGGAGTTTTCATAACCGGGCATTTTGAGCCAGTAGATACCGCGGATGTATTCGCGCCACCCGATAATCTGCCGGATGAACCCTTCGACGCTGTTGAGTGGCGCATGGCCTTCCATGTAAGCACGTTCAGCTGCGCGGCAAATTTCCAGGGGATCGAGCAGCCCGACGTTGATGTAAAATGAAAGGAGTGCATGGTTGAGGAACGGTCGGTCTCTCAACATCGCATCTTGGGTTTCCCCAAAATTCGGGAGAAATTGAAGAATGAAATCATCAGCCGCCTCTTCGGCTTGCGTGCGAGTGACTGCAAACCCAAAATCGCTGGCGGAACCCATGTTTTCAGGGAAGTTTCGTTCTACCAGCTCGACTACTTCTCTCGTGATAGTGTCCGGACTGAACCGACGATGCTTAGGTTGGAAAAGGTCAGGCTGCGCTGGCCTGCGGTTCTCGGCATCGAAGTTCCAGCGTCCCCCCTCCGGCTCATTGCCGTTCATCAATAGTCCGGTGCGGCGCCGCATGTCGCGATAAAAATACTCCATAGTCAAAGTTTTGCGTCCCTGTGCCCAGCCTTGAAACTCAGTTTTGGAACACAGAAAGCGAGCGTCTGGCCTTACATCGACAGGCAGACCAAGCAACGTTTCCCATTGTTTCATGGCCTCAAGAACCCTCCACTCTGAGGCCTCGCAGACGACGACTCGCCGGGGCATGACCATAGCGACTTGCCGCGCGAGCTCCTCGGTGAATGAACCACTGTTTTCGGGATCGTCGAGCTTTGTGTAATGAACATCAAATCCAAGTTCACGCAGTTCGCCTGCAAAATGCCGCATCGCAGAAAAGATGAAGGCAATTTTCAACTTGTGATGACTAACGTAGCTGGCTTCTTCCATTACCTCGCACATCATCACGATGTCCTGTGCGGGATCAAAATTCTCCATACTCGAAACGGATCTGGAGAGTTGATCGCCGAGTATGAGCACCAGATTTCGAATCTTTCCTGCAGGAACATGCGGCATTGTTCACCTGAGCATGACAAAAATCAGCTTCGAACGGCCGGTTACCAAGGGATGGCACTCCCGTCATACGCGAAAAACCGGCCTGTTTGCGACGGTTGGAGCCCATCAAGCACGCCTAGTATTCCTTGCGCGGCGTCAGCGGGCTCCATTCGTTCGTGTCCCGATGCAAAAGGGTCTGAAAGGGTGGTCTTAACGCTTCCTGGATGTATCGAAACGACAACCGATTGAGGATTGATCCTGCCGATTTCAATTGCGCCGGTGCGAACAATCTGGTTGAGCGCAGCTTTTGAGGAACGGTAAGAAATCCATCCACCGAGTGCATTATCGGTGATGGATCCCACACGGGCCGACAGGAATGCAAAGATCGTCCTACCCTTGCGAGCAAGAAGCGGGGCGAAATGCTTGAGGACGAGAGCCGGTCCCACAGCATTCAAGGTGAACTGCGCCAACATCGCTGTCTGCGAGATTTGCCGAATGGATCTTTCCGGGCCGACTCCATCGATGGTAAGCGCGCCTGTCGCGCAGATGACCAAATCGTATGCACCGAGTTCAAGTGCGCCGGCAGCCCTCTGCATGCTTGCCTCGTCGGTTATGTCAAACCCGTGGGAACTACGAGAAAGAGGAACTGCTGCAAAACAGTTCGGATCGGATTTCAAGGCCGCACTGATGGCGCCGCCAATCCCGCCACTCGCTCCAATTATAACGGCGGAGTATCCCGCTTTCAGCGATTTCATCGAGTATTCGGACATATCAGGTTCTTTCAGCGATGGTGCCGTGTCGGCCCATGTTTCCTAACCGCGCACGAAATGAATGAATCTTGCCTGATCTCTGGCCGATCGTTCGAACTTTCCAATGAACGTCGTCGTTATTGTCTTGGCACCATGTTTCTGAATGCCGCGCATTGCCATGCACATGTGCTCGGCTTCAAGCATCACCGCAACACCTTTCGGCCTCAAACTTTCCTCGAGAGCAGCGGCGATCTGGGCTGTCATCGTTTCCTGCGTCTGCAGCCGGCGCGCGTAAAGGTCGACCAGTCGGGCCATCTTGGAAAGACCGAGAACCCCGCTTTCGGGGATGTAGGCGATGTGGGCAACGCCATGGAAAGGCACCATGTGGTGCTCGCAATGCGAATGGAACTCGATATCTTTAACGATGACCATATCGCTATAGCCGGCGACGTCAGAAAATGTCGTCGCCAAGATGTCTTCCGGCGTCGCATCGTATCCCGCAAACAGCTCACGATATGCTTTCGCCACCCGCTTGGGTGTATCGAGGAGGCCTTCGCGAGACGGATCATCACCGGCCCAACGGATCAAGGTGCGTACGGCTGACTCCGCTTCCGCCTGGGTCGGACGATACGATGGGAACAAAACATCGCTGTCGGTAACAATCGCGTCCATCAAAGACTCTCCGTATTTTAGTCAACAACACCAGTACGGATTCTGCCTTTGATCGGATCAAATCGGGCAATAGGACGGAGTGCATAATTTCGATCTCTTTCCAACGCGGTGACGTCTTTGGCGATCCCGTCGTCGCCACCGCGCTGCTCGACAGGCTCCTTCACCACGCCGTCGTCATTCAGATCGAAGGATCAAGCTATCGCCTGCGACAACATGCGGAACTGATGCAAGAGCACGTCCGCTCCAAAGCCCTCATCACGCCGCCCGCCTTCGCGCCACCACCGAAACCACGCGGACGGCCACCGAAAAATGGTCACGCCTTCGTGCCGCCCACGTCGGCATAAGTGGGGAATTTTACTTCGGCACTTTTGGGGAGAATTCGAGCGGCATTGACACGGGTTCCAGATCGACCGGAAGAAAGGCCGGCTCGGTGGAGAGCGGTACTACAAGTCAGACGGTCGGGACTTCCAAGGAGATCCCGACGCCCGCCTCCTTCGGGAAGCGGACCCGGGCATGTCGCTGACCGACACGCAGGCTGCCATTCTAGAGCGCCTGATAGAGGCGATCGACACCGATCTTGCAATGCCCGGCCGCGTTGGCCCTAAGATGTACGGGAACTCCATCCCGATTTCCTGATCTCCGAAGCCGAGTTGATCACGCTCGACTTTATCGACGGCCACGAGACCGGCGGGATGCACACACGCCAACGAAATAGCGCGATCGATGCGAGCGTCGAGCGGAGGGCGAAGCGATCGAGAGAACGGATTACCAGGATGGAGGAGGCGCTTGCCTGGGTACCATGCTCGGTGTGGCACCATGAAATGCGGGTCGTTCTCTTCGCCTATGCCGAGGTGAAGGCCCGCGGATGGGACTGGAGCCGGTACATCGACATCCGAACCGGCGCCAGCCGCAGAAAAAGGCGTGGGTTAGACGAACGCTCTACCGCTGGATTGAGAAGTCACTTCAACAAATTGAAAGCGAAGTCGCCAAAAGTTCAATTTTGTTGAAGGATACCGCCGGTTTACAGGTGGCACACGAGGAGGCACAAAGCACGGGCAAATCAATAACATCGGGTTTGCACGCGTGGATGGCGCCTGATGGAAAGCCCGACCAATATCGGAAGATGAGCTAGGCCGCCATCCGCACACAGACTGCATCGAGGAGGTGCGTTAAATCGCTCAGGGCGGCCGAAGCCGCCCTTTTTCAGCCTGGGCTCAGAAGAGATCTCGAAGCGTCATGTAGACGATAAACGTTATTGCCAGGGTAGGCGAAGCTTGAATCGCAAAATGGAGTAGGGCTACACGTTGTCGAGCTAAGTAGGCCATCGCCTCCTCCTATTTCTTATCGAACGAGGGATATGTGGTCCCTGCGCGAAAGTTTCGGATGATGCGCGCGGAGCGCCGGACGTCTGGAGACGGCTGGGGACTCTCTGAGATGATGAGCTCAGAACGGGCCATGATCTCTTTGATCTTTCGGAGGTCTGCGGACAATGAATAGGGAAGTAGGACGGAAGACATAAGTCCTCCTTTCTTTGGGGCCAGGCATCGCCTGAGCGGCGGCGCCCTTTAAATGGCCACCGAAGGATCGACACTGCGCCCTTCTGCTGCCCTTCGCAATGAGAAATTGTGAATTTGCGACGTCGGACTTGCGTTAACCGCAATTGCCCCCTATATCACCTCCATCGGCAATCGCTGATGAGCGCTGGAAAACTTCTGCCGCTCGCGAACGCCGCCATCACCTGATGCCTTTGACCACGGATGTACTGGCACTGGTGAAAAGGTGATGATGAGGAAGGTCGGTGCGGTTTCGCCCCGGCCTTTTTTGTTTCTACAGCAGTGGCTGCCTCCGACTTGTTGAGGACACAATGAGTCTGTAGTCGTTCCCCATCGATCTTGCCTGTTGAGATTTGTTTTCTCGCTTTGGCGTCTAAGCCGACCTTTCCTCTCAAAATCGATCTCTTGCTTGGCTGATACCCATGTCAGCCAAGTATTTTTATTGCGATGGAAAGGAAATCGTTATGAATATTGGAACCGTGAAGTTCTTCAACAGCGCCAAAGGCTTTGGATTTATTGCCCCTGACGACGGCGGAACGGACGTTTTTGTTCACGCATCCGCCGTTGAACGCTCTGGTATGAGGGAGCTCGTTGAGGGGCAAAAGGTCAACTTCGAAATCGTGCAGGATTCCAGATCCGGCAAGAGCGCGGCAGGCAACCTTTCGGCTGCATAATAATATCGCTCTGGTCTTTGACCACCGATGTACTGGCAGTGGCCATTGAGGCGGAATGTGGAAGGTCGGGTTCGCCCGGCCTTTTTTGCTGGCGCGCGTCGATCAACATCGCGACCTGGGAAGTCTCAAGGGGGTCGGCTCCTAGATCGTCAACGAAGGAAGCAACCTCTGTGACGTTAGGCTCTTTCAGGCCCAGAAGTGGATGATGGTTCTTCACACGGCTGGTTACTTCGGCTGTCCAACTGCACCGTGAGGTGGTTAGTATTTGACCGCGTCACTGGGGATGCGGTCAGTTTTTTCGGCTTGGGCCGTTTTGGGCGGTGATTCATCATGTCCAGTGAAGATGGTCGGGGCGGGCCTGAAGGCCCAGACCATCAAGATGCTGAAGGAAACAATGAGAAGCGAGAAAACGAGGCGATTTGACATGGCGCTATTCTCCTAATTGGAGCGCTGTGAATGCAGTTCGGCATTCGTCGCCATTGTCAGGTCGAGCACTTCTGGCAATTGGACGCGCAAGCGCTCAATTGAGGCCGCGCGGCCGGTGCGGTTAAGAAGGGATCATGGTTTCCGGTCGCCGCATGGCAACACTGGAAGTGTACCACAGTTGCGTGGAAGTGGGGTTTTTGTCGGAGTAGAGCAGCCCGGTAGCTCGCCAGCCTCATAAGCTGGAGGTCGCCCCGCCCGGTTTGTCACCCGGTAGCGGGGCTTTCGTTTTCTGCTTTTTAGCGCATAGCCCGCGCGAACGTCGGTGTTGACGTTACTTCTTGGTGTCCTTCACCTGAGACCCTAACGTCGGCGCAGCGGGTTTCGCGGCGGCCTTGTCCTTCTTGGGCTTTCTGGCTTCCTTATTGCTTCGTACCTGACCCTTGGCCATTTGCGCGTCTCCTGTTGACAAAAGAGCTAGCTGTCAACGGCGGGGGAATAGCAAGCGAATTCGGCCATTCCCACTCTCCGAGGTTGGATCAATGCCCGTCCTAAGGAACGCGCGCCACGAGAAATTCGCGCAGGCAATCGCCGAAGGCATGAAACATGACAGATGAGACCCGAAATAACGGGGGAAATCGGGGAAACCGATGCCTCCGATCGAACACCAGTTCAAGGCAGGCAATCCCGGCCGGCCAAAGGGCGCCCGCAACAAGCTCGGCGAGGCCTTTCTCGAGGCGATGCACGCTGACTTCGAGGACCACGGCCAGGATGTCATCGAGCGGGTCCGCAAGGAAAAGCCGGAGCAATATCTGCGGGTCGTGGCCCCGATCCTGCCGAAGGATCTGAACGTCAACGTCAACAATCTGGACAATCTGACGGATGAACAGCTTGTCGAGCGCGCCCGCGAACTCTCCGCAGCCCTCGGACTCCGGGGACGTTGAAGCCTTGGGGCTCTTGGTTGCCGTGGTCGTGGCCTCACGACGGTCTGCAGCACGACAAGGGCTCGGGCGAGCAGCTTGCGGCGCAGTACCGCGGTCATGGCCTGAACATGCTGCCAGAGCGCGCCACGTCTGATGACGGCACCAACGGTGTCGAGGCTGGCTTGGCCGACATGCTCGACAGGATGCAGACGGGACGCTGGAAGGTGTTCTCGACCTGCACGCACTGGTTCGAAGAGTTCCGGCTTCTATCACCGGAAAGATGGGAAAATCGTGAAAGAGCGCGACGACGTGATTTCAGCGTCTCGCTACGCGCTGATGATGAAGCGCTTTGCCAAGGTGAAACCCTCGAACACCGACTGGGCGTTCACTGATCGGAAGGTTGTTTGATGCCAGAAGTTCCCCCAGCCGGCATCATGCCGCGCCTTGGATGGTGGCCTGTTTTTCCGAACGAAGAGGTAAATCCGATGAACCGCGAACGTTCTTCGCCTACGCGAAGCGCGCGCCCTTTGGCGTGAGCATGAAGCAGTCTCAGAAGGATGGCATGATCGCCATCCTCGACGAGTGGGATCGGCGCCAGTCGACCGGCAAGGTGCTCGACAACCGGTGGCTGGCCTACATGCTCGCGATCACCTTCCACGAAACCGTGGCGACGATGCAGCCGGTGACCGAGAACTTGAATTACTCGGCCGAACGTCTGACGCAGGTTTGGTCGAAACGCTTTCCGGATCTCGACAGCGCCAAGCGCTACGCCCGCAATCCGCGCAAGCTCGCAAACAAGGTATACGGCGGCCGGATGGGCAGCAAGGCGGCCGATGATGGCTGGCGCTACCCGTGGCCTGCCGCAGATCACCGGCCACGACAACTATGCCAAGTTCGGGATCGCCGACGCCCCTGAAAAGGCGGCCGAGATGGCGACCGCGATCCGCATCCTCTTCGACGGCATGATCGGTGGTCTCT
Source organism: Ensifer sp. PDNC004 (assembly GCF_016919405.1). Classification (NCBI taxonomy): domain Bacteria; kingdom Pseudomonadati; phylum Pseudomonadota; class Alphaproteobacteria; order Hyphomicrobiales; family Rhizobiaceae; genus Ensifer; species Ensifer sp. PDNC004. Next base: position 881,770 of record NZ_CP070352.1, on the reverse strand, counting down.
TCACCGGCAAGAAGCTCGCCGACTATTTCAACCAGGTGGCCAATGATCCTGTCGGCGCCCGCGCGATCATCAGCACCGACAAGGCGTCATTGATCGCAGGGTACTATCGGAGCTTTCTGGATGCGCTCGAGGCGGCGAGATCGCCGGTCCGGGTCACGGATGTCACGCCGGACGCGGCCAAAGCCGAGGACGTGCCAGCCAGCCAGAGCGGCACGGCCCTGACAACCGTGGGCGGTTTGTTCGGCAGCGCGGGTCTTTCGGTAGTTCTCGGTGTCAACAATCCCTACGCCGCTGGTATCGCGGCGTTGCTGATCGTCATCGGTTCGATCGCCGCGTTCATGTTCGTCACCGGCCGTTGGTCGGTGTACCGCGCACCGGCCCGCTGAGATGTGGCCGCGCGTCATTATCGGCGGGCTCGCGCTCGCCGCTCTTATCTGGCTTGTCGCCGAGATCCGCGAGGACGGCGCCCGGTCGGTCACCACCAAGATTGAAAGGCAGAACAATGCGAGCGGTGATGCAGCGAGCTCGCAGCGATTTTGACCTATGCCTCGATCGGGGCGGCGTGTGGGACTACGGCGCCGGCAAGTGTCGACGGTCTCAGGCGCGTGGTCGGCACTGATCTGATCGGCGCGCACGGGGCGACGGCTGAAGCTCAACGGAAAATAGACCGGACCGCCGTCGGCATCTGCGCCGCGGCGATCTGGACGAAGGCGGAATGCTCAAGGCATGGGGAAGGGCGCTAGGAGATGGCATCAACGGAAATTGATGCGGTTCACCGCCAGCTTGGGGAACTGGTGGCCGGCATGCGGGGCCTGCAGGAATCGATCCGCCGCTTGGAGGAGGGCTCGGTGCGAGCCGAGGATAAGGCGGCGACCAGTCGCGCTGCCGTTCACCAGCGCATGGATCAGCTTGTCGATCGTCTCGGGCACGTCGAGGCATCGGTTTCTACGATCGGCGAGGACGTCTCGGAGATGAAGCCAGTTACCGACGACATGAAGCGGTGGAAGCTTATGGGGATTGGTGCGCTCGGCGTCACCGGCATCGCGGCCATGGCTCTTGGCGTCAGTTTTGCCGAGGCGATTGGGCGGATCTTGTTCATAGTCGTTGGGAAAGCGCGCGTGCTATACCAACCGTGCTACACCCAAGGGCCTTCATTCTTAAAACCAGCGACGGAAGCCCTGCCTTTGATCCGTTGGGCGAGTGGATCTTCGGCTCAGCAAGAACGGTTGCCCATGCGGAATGTTCCCTGTGGGGTGGTGCGACAACCAATCTAACACCTTTGCGAGGCCATATGACACGGAAGTCCGGTGGCGGAATCGCGAGCGTGTCTAGCCTTGGCTCTTGGGCACGCCGGTTTTCCGCAGGCCTACCCGATCTCTGCCCTCTCGTGTCGCAGCAACTTGGGTGTCGACGGTTGAGACGTCCCTTGTCGCCGGCGGAATACGGGCGGTGCCGAACCAGAGCGCACATTCAAGAAGGGAAGCTTCATCTCTGTTTCCGAACCTGAATTCATCGCTGATGAACTTTGCTAGTCGGTCGGCATCCTTGCTGATGTGGTGGGTGCGAGTTTTCGAACATGCCGCTTTGAAAACTCTCCGTATCAAAGCAACGTCGCGAGACCCAAGGTGTTGAACTGCCAATTTTGGAGGTATGTGCACCGACGCCTCCTATGAATGAAGCGGGGCGGGCCATGCCAGCAAGCGCTCATGCGGTAAGCGTGCGAGAGCGCCACCTTCATTCTCCCATCGATTGATCGCTTCAGTTTTGTTCTGTGCCGGTGTCTGACGTAACGCCGCCGATTTATAGTAGTCGATGATGTGTTGGAGAGCGCCGCTCTCCCGATCGCCGCCTTGGTAGCAGTTGACGATGCGTCTTGCGATTGCTTCTGCGGCCTCACTATTCCGCGTTAGGCCGAGCCCGCGCCGCATGTCCACGAAGATCTGGTCGATCTCGTCTATATCGTGGGAGGAAAGGGTTGTTGAATGGGTCGTGGTAGACATCGCGCGACCTCCTGTACTTGGGGCGAAAGCGTGATGATCTTCCAGTCGTCGGGGCCCTGGAAACTGCCCAGCGATGATGAAGTATGCTCCGAATTGATGACAACGCAACACACCAACAGGTGAGTACGGATTGAGGAAGTCGATGGCCCAAAGAAAGGAGGTCGGATCAATTCAAAAGGTTGACTGGGGGGGCGATACATAACCACAATGACCCCGCCATTTTCGACGAGGCCACCGAGTGCGCTAGGCGCAGGGGCTCCATTGCGGGGGAAATATGGAGCCCGCCGATAAGCCACAGGGGATGTGGGGCACGGCATTACAGGAACGTCTATAATGCCTGACGGTTCCAAACAAAAGTAGAAGCCAGGCAGCGTAGTTCGCTGCACCAGTGACGGGCCAGACGGCTTCTCGCCCTTTAAAAATGGCCCCGTCCGGGGATGACGGGGCCATTGGGCACTTATCGGGGCTTCACATCCGGAGGGGACAATGAAGGTGGCAACCTGATCGGGGAGCTCGGGGTTCCACAAACCGAAAAACGCTGATGCGAGAAATGGGTTCCAAGACTCCAACAAAAAAATGGCCCCGAAAGGACGGGGCCAAGAGCGTGCTGATCCGGTGCTGGGGGATTGGATGATCGATGTCTGATCTCGATCAAGTGGCGAGGACCAAACAGTATCTTTATAGGGCAGGATGGATTGGGAAGAAGATCGACCATCGCGCACTTGGGCCGGGCCATCCAAGCCCTGGATGGCGTTGTTCAAGCGCGATGGAATGAATAGCCTTCGATGGCTCGGGCTTGTCAGCTCGGTGCAGGAGTATCGTCGGTATCGGGCACGCGGCGAACTCGCTCGTCGTCCCAGTTCTCCTTGTCATCTGGGGCGATATTGGTCTGGCGGCAGGGCTGTTGTGCTCAGTGGAAGGAAGCACAGTGATAACCAACGTCGGCAGATCGACTTGCACCGTCGATCCCGTGTTGCGTGCCGCACGGAAGATCCGCTCGATATCGGCTTGGCGGAAGTTGGCGCGGCTCATTTCAACCTAGACCCGACGGATAACTTCGTCGGTATCAAAAATCGTGAAGTCGTTTGGCTCGTCATCGCCATTGATTTCGATAAGCTCGCGGCCATCGGCGAGCCTGACGTGGAGAAGGTGGCAGGGCAGGATGCCGGCGCAGTCAAGGGTGAAGGAACGACTGGCTTAGGCGCAGGGGCGGACTGCTTGCCTTGCTCTGCGAGTTCGGCGGCGTTTCGCTTTCAGCCTGCCGCTCGAAGTCCGCTTCAGGGACGTCGGCGACACGGATGGCCGTGACCTGTTGACGTAGATACGCCATCCACCGGCCATTCCAGCATCGCAAGCTCGATCTCAGAGACGATCCAAATCTTGCGGCTGTGCCACCGTCGCGGTTTGGGAGGAAACCTTCGTCCACCATCTGGTCGACCGTGTTGACGCTCACGCCGATCGCCAAGGCGACTTCATTGCGATTGAGACCGAGGCGGGGACAGTACGATGCTCTGATTCAAGACTTAGCGCCAGGGCACAAAAATGAACGGGAAGAGAACAAATCTGCTCCGGCCGTCCCACCGGAGACGATTCCCTTCCTCAGTGTGCAAACAGGTCGCGGCGATGGGGATTTATGCGACGCAAGTCTCCCCTGCGCAAGGTCAGGCCCAGCCGGTCGTAGAAATCGAGGATCTCAATGGCGACCTTGCGGCCGTTGTGCACCCGGTCGCGGAAGGCGGGGGCGGTGAACCAGCCGTCATCCGCCTGCGCTGCTACCTCGAGTACGATGGCTGCCATCTCCTCCACGACGGCGCGGGCGAAGAAATGGTCGTGCGCGATCTCGTGGGTCTGCCCGAGCCGCTGGGCGAGTTTCAACACGCGCCTTATGTCGCGCTCGTCCGCATTGAGAAGGGATGTGAAGTCGCGCACGCGCGGCGGCCGGAAGCGATTGTCGTCGACCAGATGCGGATGGATCCGCTGCCACAGGTCTTCGTCGGCCGGCGACAGCCGGACCGCGTGGCCCGGCAGCCGCAGGAAGGCGCCGTCGAGCACGATGCGACCGGCAGCCGCTTCATCCCTGAGGAACGCGAGGAAGCTTGTCGTCGGCAGGCGTGGTTTGAGCAGGAGCCGCAACCGCTCGCGGCCGATGCCGGCAAGCTCGGGGTTTTCTGCATGGAAGGCTGCGAGTGTGTCGGTCAGGCTCGCCCGCAGGTCGTCAATCGCTGCGGCCGAGAGCGCATGGTCGCCGATGGTTTTTGCCCCGGCGGCAAACAGAAGTCCTGACAGCGCCTCCTCACCCAGGCCACGGTCGCGAAGGAAAGCCGCAAGCGCGATCGGCGCCAGATCGGATAGGGCCGAAAGAGCTTCCGCCGGGTCCTCGTTGCCGGAGGCGGCAAGGAAGGCCAGGCGCTCCGGCGTGCCGCGCTTTCGCGCCGGCGGGCGCAGATCGAGAAAGCGGCCGCCGCCGATCGTCCGGCTGGCCGAGGTGTCGCGCAGGATGAAGCGGTCGCCGATGGTCGCGGCGATCGGGCGGTCGAGGACCAGTTGCACTAGGCCCTCCATCCCGGGATCGAGAGGACCGGCAAGAGGCACGATCCGCGCGCCGACTTCTGTCGCGTGGCTGTGCAGGCGTACGGGAAACCAGGTGCCGATCGGCTTGGCCTCCGAGCCAAGCACGCGGACCTCCGCGTCGATCCGGTCCGTCGGGGCGTGTAGCGCCGGGGCGAGGACGACGTCGCCACGCCGGATCGCGTCCTTCGTCACCCGTTCGCCGGCAAGGTTCAGCGCGCAGCGTTGGCCGGCGGCCCCCTCCGCGGCCTTGCGGCTCTGCGCATGGATGCCGCGTATGCGGGCGGTCAGGCCGGACGGGCTGACGATGACCGTATCGTCGAGCGTCGCACGACCGCCGAGCACCATGCCGGTCACCACGGTGCCGGCGCCTGACAGCGTGAAACTGCGGTCGACGGCAAAGCGCAGCAGGCCGGCATCGCTGCGCGCGGCGGTCTCCGCTTCGGCGGCGGCGAGCCCTGCGCGCAGGACCTCGATGCCTTCGCCGGTGAGGGCGGAGACGGCAAGGATCGGCGCCTTTGAGAGACCTGTGCCGGCAAGTGCGGCCTGGATCTCCGCAGCCACTTCCCCGCGCCGCTCCGGTCCGGCGAGATCGGCCTTGGTGAGCGCGACGATGCCTCTGGTGATACCCAGCAGGTCGAGGATGGCGAGATGCTCACGGGTCTGCTGCATGACGCCGTCGTCGGCTGCGACCACCAGCAGCGCGAAGTCGATGCCGCCGGCGCCGGCAACCATCGTGTGGATCAGCCGCTCGTGGCCGGGAACATCGACGAAGCCGGTGACCGTGCCGTCGCCGAGGTCGGCATAGGCAAAACCGAGGTCGATGGTGATGCCGCGGGCCTTTTCCTCGGCAAGGCGATCTGCATCCGTGCCGGTCAGAGCCTTCACCAGCGCCGTCTTGCCGTGGTCGATATGCCCTGCCGTTCCGACGATCATAGCGCCGCCAGGGCCTCGATGAGCGTCGCATCCACCTCGAGGCACCGCAGGTCGAGGATCAGGGCGCCGTCGCGGATATGGCCGATTACGGGCAGGGGGAGCGCGCGAAGCCGTGCGGACAGCCGTTCCGGCGCGTCGCCGCCGCTGCCTGTTAACCGCAGCCCGGCGCTCGGGATCGTATCGACCGGCAAGGCGCCGGAGCCGACCTGGCTCTGGCAGGCGCAGGGCGCCGCCGAATAGCCGTGTCCCTTGAGCAGCGCATCGATGGCCGGAGCGAGACGAGCCGCCTGTGCCGTAATGTCGGCTTCCGGCCGGGAGAGGAAGCGCAGCGTCGGCAGTCGCTCCTTCAGCCGGTCGGGATCACGATAGAGCTTCAGCGTCGCCTCCAGCGCGGCAACGCGGATCTTGTCGAGACGAACGGCGCGTTTCAGCGGATTGCGATTGATCGCGGCAATCAGATCGCGCCGGCCGACAATGAGGCCCGCCTGCGGCCCGCCGAGCAGCTTGTCGCCCGAAAACGTCACGAGATCCGCGCCTTCGGCGACCGCTTCCGCCACCGTCGGCTCGCGCCGCAATCCGAAGGAGGAGAGATCGACGAGCGATCCCGACCCGAGGTCGTTCAAGAGCGGCACACCGGCCTTGCGGGCAATCTCGGCCAGTCTTGGCGCCGGCACCTCGGCGGTAAAACCCTCGATCCGGTAGTTGGACGTGTGGACCTTGAGAAAGACGCCGGTTTCCGGGCGGATCGCGCCTTCATAATCGCGTGGGTGGGTGCGATTGGTGGTGCCAACCTCCACCAGTTTCGCGCCGGCGCGGGCCATGATGTCGGGCATGCGGAAGGCGCCGCCGATCTCGATCAGTTCGCCGCGCGAGACGATCGCCTCGCGGCCGTCGGCGAGCGTATTGAGCGCGATCAGTACGGCGGCGGCATTGTTGTTGACGCTGGTGGCGTCCTCGGCGCCGGTCAGTTCGCAGAGCAGGCCGCGCAGATGGTCGTCGCGCTGGCCGCGCCCGCCGCCGCCAAGATCGAACTCCAGCGCCAGCGGGTTGGCCATCGCGGCGCTCGCAGCGCGCACGGCTTCCTCGGCAAGAATGGCGCGGCCGAGATTGGTGTGCAGCACCGTGCCCGTGAGGTTGATGAGTGGCCGAAGGGCGGAGCGGGCAGCGATCGCCAGCTCTTCGGCAACGCGGCGCGGCAGGTCGGCCGCAAGCGCTCTCCCATCCTCCCCCGCGCGGATTTTCTCCCGCGCGATCTCGAGCCGGGCGCGGACAGCAGTGACGACGGCAAGGCGGCCATGTTCTTCCGCCAGCGCCAGTCCCTCTGGCGAGGTCAGCATCTGGTCGACCGAGGGAAGCACGCGAAAATCCGGCATCAATACCCCGCGAGGTAGGGGTTGAAGCCACCGCGGCGAAAATCGGTCTCCTTCATCAGGATATCGAGGCCGAGGCTGCCGACGTCGTCGGCGATCGGCTCCAGGCTCGGGTTTTTCACCTGGTAGAAGATCTTGACCCAGGAATGGCATTCCCGGCAGGTCTCGGCCTTCACCGTCGCCTCCGAGGTCTCGACCGAACGATAGCTGATGCCCTTGGTCGAGCCGCAACAGAGGCACTTCACCCGCACCTCGTTCCATTGCGTGGCGCAGCAGGCGCAAGCGGCATAGCGCACGTTCTCGGCGCCCTGCGTACCCACGACCGACGACGTCGCCGGCCGGCCGCCGCAGACGGGGCAGACGCCGAGGCCGACGGGGACGAGCGCTTCCGCATCGAGCGTGGCGGCGAGCCGCGCCATGTGCACCTGCACCGCGGCTGCGACGAAGAGGTGGGGAGCGGCACTGTCGTCCGGAACCTGATCCGAGAGCATGTTGGTCAGCAACCAGCGTCGGTCGCCGTCCTCAGCTGCTCGCACCGCATCGAGCGCCAGGCGCGCGGCGTCGGGCATGGAAATCTCGGCAGCACCTTCGAGAAGCGCATCGAGCGTCGCCGAAAGGCCGGGGTCATCCACAAGCGCCAGCCGGTCGATCGGCGGCATTTCAGCGCGCACCGCCTCGGTGACGCGCGCCGATGTCGGCGCCGTCACGGGCGGAAGGGTTACTGCCAAGCGAGCCTGGAGTTTGGAGAGCGCCGCAAGGAAGGTGAGGTAGGGCGCAAGCGCGTTGCTTTCAGCGAGGAACGCGAAGCGGCGCGCGCGTGTCTGGAACAGTTTGACAGGCTCGGGCAGGAAGGCCAGCGGCGGTGTCGGCACCCCACCGATGAGGGAGGGATCGGGTTGTATGTCTTCAGCCATCGCATCTCCGGCAATCCGGCGGAGACGCCGGATCATGCAGCATTCACGGTGCTACAGCGACCGTTGCGCGCCCGACAGGACGCGCGGCGCTGTAGGAGATGTTCACTTTGACGGGTCGGAGCCCTGACGTCCAGCCAGTTCGCGCAGCCATTTGCGATGATGGCGAAAGGCCCAGCCGCCGGTGACGGTGCCGCGGGTCATCGCCCGTATCGTGCCGCGCGTCCAGATCGCCGCATAGACATGGACGATGAAGATCAGGATCGTGAAAAGCGCCGCCAGCGCATGCACCGCGACGGCGATACGGCGAACGGGGATGGAAACGAGGTCGGGGAAGTACTGCTCCCAGATCATGATCCCGGTCGTCACAAGCACGACGATCAGGCCGGACATGCCCCAGAAAACCATCTTCTGGCCGGCATTGTACTTGCCGAGTTCGGGCAGGCTTTCTTCGTTGCCCTGGAGAAGGTCGCCGAACTTGCGGCTCCATTCCACATCCTCGCGCCGCGGCAGATTGAGCTTCCACATCTGCGCAAACAGGAGGAGGAAGCTTGCGACGAGGACAAGTCCGACGATCGGATGCAGCCACCGCGTCGCCTGCCCGCCACCGAAAAGGCCGGTTAGGAAAAACAGCGACGGATGAAAGAAGGAAAGGCCGGAGATCAGAAGCACGATCATGCAGGCGGCGGTGACCCAATGGTTGAGACGGGTATAGCCGCGATAGCGATTGACGGTGACCGGGTGCTTCGTCTCGATCCGGTCGCCGGGGGCCGAATAGATGCGTTTGTCAGCCATCACGCCTCCCTGCCGCCTTGCGGGCGGTTGCGGTCCTCGACGAGTTCTTCGGCCTCGCCTTCCTCGTGGGCGGTCACCTCGTTCGGACGGGCGAAGATGCCGTGCAGCACGGCACCGGCGGCGGCAAGCCCGGCAACGGCGAGGCCGACGGTCTTCGCCGGACCCTTCCAGCCGAGCACCACCGGCGAAATCTGCGGATCCTCCGGCAGCCCGGAATAGAGCGACGGCTGATCGGCATGGTGCAGCACATACATCACATGCGTGCCGCCGACGCCTTGCGGATCGTAGAGGCCTGCGTGGTCGTAGCCGCGTGACTTCAGGTCCTCTACGCGCTCGTTGGCAAGCGTGACCATGTCGTCCTTCGTCCCGAAGGTGATCGCCTTGGTCGGACAGGCCTTGGCGCAGGCCGGTCCCTGGCCGACCGCGACGCGGTCCGAGCAGAGGGTGCATTTCTTCGATACATGCGCGGTCTTGGAGATGCGCGGAATGTTGAAGGGACAGCCGGCGATGCAATAGCCGCAGCCGATGCAGTTGTCGGAGATGAAATCGACGATGCCGTTGGAATATTGCACGATTGCGCCGGGCGCCGGGCAGGCCTTGAGACAGCCGGGATCGGCGCAGTGCATGCAGCCGTCCTTGCGGATCAGCCATTCGAACTCGTTGGTAACCGGGTTCTCGTATTCGGTGAACCGCATCAGCGTGAACATATCCGCCGTCAGGTCGTGCGGGTTCTCGTAGACGCCGACATTTTCCTCCAGGTCCGGATGGGTGTCGTTCCATTCGATGCAGGCGGACTGGCAGGCCTTGCAGCCGATGCATTTCGAAACGTCGATCAGCTTGGCGACCGGGGTCAGCTGTCTTTCGGGCGTCGGCACGTCGCTGGTTGCCGAGGCCTTGATGACGTCGCTCGGCAAAAGGTTCGACGCCAGCGGCTGCAGCGGCGGGTTGGCGGCGGCCGTTACCGGTTCCGGTGCGCGTTCGCTCATGCCGAAGCTCCTTCTTCCGCCGCCGGCTCGATGTTGACCAGGAAGGCCTTGAACTCCGGCGTGTCGATGTTGGCGTCGCCGACGAAGGGCGTGAGGCTGTTCGGGCCGAAGCCCTTGCGGGCCGCACCCATGAAGCCCCAGTGCAAGGGAATGCCGACCACATGGACCGGCTTGCCGTTGCAGATCAGCGGGCGAATACGCTTCGTTACCACCGCCTTCGCCCAGACCTCGCCGCGCGCGCTCCACACGCGCACCCGCCCGCCCTTGGTGATGCCGCGTTCAGCCGCCAGCTCCTCGCTGATTTCCACGAAGAACTCCGGCTGCAGCACGGCGTTGACGCGGCTGTGCTTGGTCCAGAAGTGGAAGTGCTCGGTGAGGCGGTAGGAGGTCGCAACGAAGGGGAAGTCGGTGCTCGTGCCCAGCTGTTGCAGGTCGCCTGGGAAGATGCGCGCGACGGGATTGCCGCGAAGCTTGGCGTTGAACGGATTTTCGACCGGGCTTTCGAACGGCTCCATATGCGTGGGGAAGGGGCCGTCCCGCATCAGCTTGCGGGCAAAGAGACGGGCGGTCCCCTCGGCCGTCATGATGAACGGCATCACGGTCTCCGGCTTTGCCGTCACTGCGATGTCGGGCACGTCGAATCCGGCCCAACGCTCGCCGTTCCATTCGATCAGTTTGCGCGCCGGATCCCAGGGCTTGCCCTCAAGGTCGCAGGAGGCGCGATTGTAGAGGATGCGGCGGTTTGCGGGCCAGGCGAAGGTCCATTTGAGGAAGGTGCCGACATCGCCCGGATCGCTGTTGTCGCGCCGGGCCATCATGTTGCCTTCCTCCGTCCAGGAGCCGGTATAGATCCAGCAGCCCGACATGGTGGAGCCGTCGTCACGCATCACGCCGAAGTTGGGCAGGAGCTTGCCTGCCTCGACCAGCACCTTCGTCGGATCCGTCGGATCGTAGAGCGTTTGCAGCGCCCGCCCATTCATCTCCTGGGCAAGTTCGGCCGGTTCCGGCTCATACGGGTCCTTGTAGTCCCAGGCGAGGTTCAGGATCGGTTCGGGACAAACCCCGCCTTCCTTGCGGTAGAGTTCACGCACCCGCAGGAAGATGTTGGCCATGATCGAGGTGTCGTGCTTGGCATCACCCGGCGGTGTCGCACCCGGCCAGTGCCATTGCAGCCACCGGCCCGAATTGACGGTGGCGCCCTCGTCCTCGGCAAAGCACGTCGCCGGAAGTTGGAGCACCTCCGTCATGATCTTGGCGGGATCCACCTGGTTGTAGATGCCGTGGTTTTCCCAGAAATGCGCCGTCTCGGTCTGCAGCGGGTCGATGGTCACGAGCAGCTTCAGCTTCGACAGACCCTCGGTCAGCTTTGCCCTGTTCGGGAAGGACAAAAGCGGATTGAAGCCCTGGCAGAAGTAGAGGTTCACTTCGCCGCGGCTCATCATGTCGAACATCCTGAGGATGTCGTAGTAGGGCACATCGAGCTTCGGCAGCCAGTCGAAGCCCCAGTCGTTTTCCTTGGTCGCAGCGCTGCCCCACATGGCCTTCAGGAAGCTGACCATGAATTTGGGCGTGTTCTGCCAATAGCTCGTCTGGCCGGGAACAAGCGGCTTGTTGCCGCGCGTCGACATGTAGGTCGTGTAGTCCGTCTCCTTTTCGGTCGCCAGGTTCATGTAGCCCGGCAGGGAGTTGGACAGCAGGCCGATGTCGGTCAGGCCCTGGATATTGGAGTGGCCGCGAAGCGCGTTTACCCCGCCGCCCGGCAAGCCGACATTGCCGAGGATCAGCTGCAGCATCGCCATGCCGCGGATGTTCTGGGCGCCCTTGGAATGCTGGGTCCAGCCGAGCGCATAGAGCGAGGTCATCACCTTGTCGCGGGCCGAGGTCGCGCCGATCATCTCCAGGATCTTCAGGTAGCGATCCTTGGGCGTGCCGCAGATGTTTTCGACAAACTCCGGCGTGTAGGCTGCGACATGCTGCTTCAGGAGGTTCCAGACGCAGCGCGGGTCTGACAGGGTCGGATCGGTTTTCACCGTCCCGTCCTCGTTCATCTGGTATTCCCAGGCGGTGCGGTCGTAGTCGCGTTTCTCCTCGTCGTAGCCGTTGAAGAGGCCATCGGCCCAGCCGAAGCCTTCGTTCACCAGGTATGTGGCGTTGGTGTAGTTCTTCACATAGTCCCACTGCACCTTGTCGTTCTCGATGCAGTAGCGGATCGCGCCCATCAGGAAGGCGATGTCGGAGCCGGGTCGGATCGGGGCGTAGACGTCAGCGACCGAGGCGGTGCGGTTGAAGCGCGGATCCACGACGATCAGCCGGGCGCCGCGATGGTGCTTGGCTTCAGTCACCCATTTGAAGCCGCAAGGATGGGCTTCCGCCGCGTTGCCACCCATGACGATGACGAGGTCGGTGTTCTTGATGTCGGTCCAGGCGTTCGTCATTGCGCCGCGGCCAAATGTTGGAGCCAAACTGGCTACCGTGGGGCCGTGTCAGACGCGTGCCTGGTTGTCGAAGCCGACGACGCCCATGGACCGGACGGTCTTGTAGGTCAGCCATCCCGTCTCGTTGGTGCCGCCCGAGGCCGCGAGGAATCCCATCGTCGTCCAGCGGTTGACGGTGACGCCGGCCGCATTCTTCTCGATGAAGTTCTTGTCGCGATCGTCCTTGATCGCGCGGGCGATCTTGTCGAAGGCATCTTCCCAGGAGATGTCCTGCCAGGTGTCGGCGCCTGGAGCGCGGTGACGTGGCTTCGTGGCGCGGGTCTCGGACTTCACGAAGTCCTTGAGCGCCGCGCCCTTGGGACAGAGCGTTCCGCGGTTGGTCGGATGATCGGCATCCCCCTCGATATGGATGAGTTCCGCCTTCTCGCCGGCGGAAAGGTCACCCTTCGAATACATCAGGATGCCGCAGGCGACCGAACAGTAGGTGCAGACGTTGCGGGTCTCGGTGGTGCTTGCGAGTTTGAAGGCACGCACATGGGCGGCTGTTGCGGCCTCGGCCGCTCCGAAGCCCATGGCCCCGATCGTGGTGGCCGCGGCTCCTGCGCCAGCAAGCTTCAGGAAACTGCGGCGAGAAAGATCGATGTTCATTGGAGGTCCTCTTCCATGCGTATCGGTCTTGAAACGAATGGTCGAGCCTCAGAGCCGGCGTGTCAAGGCCGATTTGATCGGCTTTTGTCACGAAAAGTCATGGCCTTGCCGGAAATGATCGGTCATGATCGCGTCCGTGGCCGGCAAGGCCGCCATCGATACCATTGCATCGAGGGAGTTCTGATCGTGAGCAGCCTGCCCGCCTCCTCCGAGCCTCGCCTGACCTCGCTTGCCCATGGCGGCGGCTGCGGCTGCAAGATCGCGCCGGGCGTGCTTCAGGAAATCTTGCGGGGGCGCGTCCAGCTGCCGGTGCCGCCGGAGCTGCTGGTCGGCATCGAAACGTCCGACGATGCGGCAGTCTATCGCCTCAACGATCACCAGGCGGTGGTCGCCACCACCGATTTCTTCATGCCTGTTGTCGACGATCCCCACGATTTCGGCAGGATCGCCGCGACCAATGCGATCAGCGATGTCTACGCAATGGGCGGCACGCCGATCTTTGCGCTGGCACTCGTCGGCATGCCGGTCAACGTGCTGTCGACCGAAACCATCGGCGCCATCCTCGACGGCGGCGCGGCGGCCTGCCGGGCGGCCGGCATTCCGATCGCCGGCGGCCACACGATCGATTCCGTCGAGCCGATCTACGGTCTCGTCGCGATCGGCCTCGTCGATCCCGCGCATCTGAAACGCAACAACGGCGCCCGTGCCGGCGACGTGCTCATCCTCGGCAAACCGCTCGGCGTCGGCATCTTTTCCGCGGCGCTGAAAAAGGGCGCGCTCGATGGGGCCGGCTATGCCCGCATGCTTGATAGCACCACCCGGCTGAATACGCCGGGACCGGATCTCGCGCGGCTTTCCGGCGTCCATGCCATGACCGACGTGACAGGCTTCGGCCTTGCCGGCCACGCGCTCGAAATGGCGCGTGGATCGAATTGCCAGGTCCGGATCGACTGGTCCGCCGTTCCCCTTCTGGAAGGTGCTTTCGATCTCGCTGCCGCCGGTTTCGTCACCGGCGCCTCCGGGCGGAATTGGGCAAGCTATGGTCAGGACGTGGCCTTTGACCGCGAGATGGGCGCGATCGACAAGGCGCTGCTTTGCGATCCGCAGACGAGCGGCGGCTTGCTCGTCGCCTGTGACCGGTCGTCCGCGCAGGACGTGCTCGGCCTCTTCGGCAAGCACGGCTTCGGCGCAGCGGTGATCGGGGAAACGGTGGCCGGCCCGGCGGGGTTGGTGGTCGCTTAGGCTCTGGGTCTCACCCGGCGACTGTCGAGTCTGGCCGCCTCTGCCTGGCCTAATACCTCGCGTCGAACAGAGTGGCTGCAACGCCTTTCGCCGGGACGCGTTACTCCCGGCGATGATCGCTATGTTGCGGCCGGGTTGCTTTGACAGCAGGCCATGATGGTGCCCCTTTGTCCCCGGCTATTGCTCGGCGGACCGGAGGGCGCCGGCATCGTATACGACCTCGCCGCGGAGCAGGGTGAGATGGTCGCCGTTCCCTTCGAGGACGGGGAACTTCGGGCCGTTCTTCGCGTGCCGAGCGGAGACGGCAGACACCCGCTGGCGCTGATCATCCCTGGCTCGGATTCGACCAAGGAAGAATCCGGCCTTCGAGCGGCATTTTCATGCCCGCGGCGTTGCGACCCTATCGCTCGACGGCCCCGGCCAGGGCGAGGGCCGTTCGATGGGTGCGCTGCGTCCGGATATCGGCCCGGCCGTCGAGGCGGCCCTCCGATCGGTGGCGGCGCATCCGCGCCTGTCGGGCAAGGTCGCGCTCGTCGGCATGGCCTTCGGCGGCTTTCTCGCGCTACGCGCTGCCGCTTCCGTGCCGACGCTTGCCGGTGTCGTCTCCATCAACGGCTTCTTCGATCTCGGCGGGTTCTGGGATGCGCTGCCGCAGGTCTATCGCGACAACATGCGCTCCTCGCTCGGCGGCGCGGACGTTCGCGAACGGGCCGACCGTTTCACCCTGGCGCGCTGCCATCCCGGCCCTCATCCTTCACGGCGGACGCGACAAGATCTTCCCACCCTCCGAGGCGCTAAAATGCGCGGATATCTGCGTGCGCGGCGCCGAACTGCACATCTTCGAGGATGGCAACCACGTCTGCAACAATATCCCCTGGCTCTATCGCCCGCTTGTCGCCGACTGGGCGGCGGAGCGATTGGGCGCGCGACCGCCAAGGGTGGCGTTACGCGTCCGGCAACGTGAAGACGGCGCACGGCGCTGCGATGCCGCGCAAGGAATGCTCGCCGAGCGGCAGCAGCGGCATCGACGTGGTTTCAGCGACGGCACCCGAAATCAGCACGGAGCGGCCGAGCGGCCGGCACAGGCCCTCCAGCCGGCTGACGAGATTGACCGCCGGGCCGATCGCGGTGAAGTCGAGCCTGTCGGCGGCGCCGATATTGCCCCAGAGAATGTCGCCGAGGTGCAGGGCCACGCCGAAGGAGAGCGGCGGCAGCCCTTCGGCCTGCCGTGTCTCGTCGAGATGCGCCATTCCGGCGCGTGCGGCGGAGACCGCGCGCAGCGCCGAATCGCAGGCTTCGCCCGGCGAACCGCTCACCGGAAAGATCGCCAGGACGCCGTCGCCGATGAATTTCAGCACCTCGCCACCAAAGGCGTGGATCGCGCCGGCGAGGCGATCGAACCAGGCGTCGAGGGCGGCGATCACCACGGCCGGTTCCGATATCTCGGACAGCGCCGTGAAGTTACGCAAATCGGCATAGAGCAGGGCCGCCCGAATTGTTTCGCCGGTGCCGCGGGTGAGCGCCCCGGCGCGAACGCGGGCGGCACTGCGGCGGCCGAGATAGGCGTCGAGCAGGGCGGTCAGCGCTGCCCGCTCGGCAAGAACCGCCAGGGGCGCGACGGCAAAGCGCTCGACCTCATGAAGCCGCGCCGTCTCTTCCGGGTCGAACGGGCGGCTCCCGGCCCAGCTGAGGGGCGCGTGTTCCGTTCCCAGTTTTGCCGATGGTTGCAGCATTGGTCCGAACCCGGCCAGCCACTCTTCACCCGCCCGGTCGGAGACGGCGCCGGCAAAGCCCAGGCTCTCGATCACCACGCCGCTCTCGGCCCGCCACAGCCAGGTGCGGCGGGCGATGATCGGGTGTGGCACGGCGAGCGTAAGGGCGCCGGCCGCAAGCGGCAAACCGTCGGCGAGGAGCCGGCGGCCGAGGTCGGACAGGAAGCGGTCCGGCTCCGGCGAGGCGCTCGCCTCGTCCACGAGCCAGGCAAGGGGGACGGACAAATCCATGCTAGAGAGGATAGGGCCGCGCCCCCTGCCGACAAGCCCCGTTCTGCCGCCGCGCTGAGCGCAAAACTGGGGCGAGCGGTGGCGCCATCCGCCATGGCGGTCTATGATTGCGGCGCCCGCAGAAGGCTAGCAATCCGCGGGCAGGCCAATCAGCAAAGGGAAGACCGATGCCAGAAGCCCTCGTCGTCCGTCGCGAAACACAGATCCCGGCGCCCCCCGCCGCAGTATTCGCTCTCTTGACCGACCCGGAAAAAATCCTGCGCTGGATGGGAACTGAGGCCGACACCAAGGCGGAGCCCGGTGGTCTCTACCTCGTCAACGTGACCGGCGCGCGTTTTGCCCGCGGGGCTTTCCGCGAGGTCGTGCCGGTGCATCGTCTCGCCTACAGCTTCGGCTGGGAAGGCAGCGACATCGTGCCGCCCGGCTCGAGCCTGATCGAGATCGACCTGATCGAACAGCCGCCCGGAACATTGCTGCGCCTTACGCAAACGGGCCTGCCCAGCGCCGAACAATGTGCGGGGCATGCGGAAGGCTGGACGCATTATCTGGAGCGCTTGCGCCAAGTGGCCTCCGGGCGCGATCCAGGCCCCGATCCCTGGCTCGGCCGCGACGGTGCGGCTTGATGACGACGTCTCTTGATTAAAAACGCCTGGCCCTGAAGGCTTGACGGCGGCGTTGGAATGCCATGTTGATTCAACGGGATTGGCGCGAACCTGCTTTTACATCTTATTGATGCCGAATCAGGACGTTAGGCGGGGCGCGCCACGAGTGGTGCGCCGGCTGAACGCGCCGGAACATGTATGAATTTACCCGGGGTGGGAGCGAATGGACGACAACAACATCATCAAGTTTGAACGACCAAAGCCGAAAAAGGAGGCGAAGCCGACCAGACCTGTGCCGCGGAAGGCGTTGATTTGGCTGGCAGTGATTGCGGCCCTGGTTGCGGTGTGGTCGTACTATCAGTTTATCGCGCCGCCGAGCATGCCGGGCTAACAAATCTTCGGGCCGTCCGAGGGTGATCGCACGAACTTGCGGTCCACCACCGCCTTAGCTCACTTCCACATGGAGCGCATGCGGGCGCCGACGTCGATGCGGATCTGCTTGGCGCTTCGCTCGCTGGCGCTTGCCGAAATCTTCGGCCAACTGCTCGTCTCGAAGAATTGCAGCAATGTCGCTGGGATAAAGCGGGTTCGCGAGGCGTAGACATGCCGGTCGCCCTGGGCATTCTGACCGTGGGTGAAGAAGCGCTGCGGCGTCACCAGGGACAGATGATCGCGTGCCCGTGTCATGCCGACATAGAGCAGCCGCCGTTCCTCTTCGAGTTCGGCGGTCGTGCCGACCCCGAGATCGGACGGAATGCAGCCGTCGACGACGTTGAGCATGAAGACCGAGCGCCATTCCTGACCCTTCGCCGAATGGATGGTCGACAGGATCAGATAGTCCTCGTCGAGCAGCGGCACGCCCGCCTGGTCGCTGGTGGCATCGGGCGGGTCCAGGGTCAGCTCGGTCAGGAAACGTTCGCGGTTCTGGTAGCCGCCGGCAATCTGCTCGAGCTGCAGCAAGTCGGCCTTGCGGGTATCGGCGTCTTCATGGATCCGGTCGAGATGGGGCTCATACCAGGCGCGCGCAGCGCCAATCTCCTGCGGCCATCCAGGCTCGGCCCGTCGCAGGCCGGACACCAGATCGACGAAGCCGGTCCAGTTCTCGCCGGTCTTGGCGGGAGGTGGGATCTCCGCAAGGGCTGCGAGCGGTTCCGGATCGGCGGCGATCGCATCGAGGATCTTTCCGGCGGTCTGCGGGCCAATGCCGGGTAGCATCTGCAGCAACCGGAAACCGGCGACGCGGTCACGCGGGTTCTGCGCAAAGCGCAGGACTGCGAGCAGGTCCTTCACATGGGCGCTGTCGAGAAACTTCAGGCCACCGAACTTCACGAACGGAATGTTGCGCCGGGTGAGTTCGACTTCGAGCGTTCCGCTGTGGTTGGACGAGCGGAATAGAACCGCCTGCTGCTTCAAGGCGATGCCGATCTCACGGCCAGCGAGAACCTGCTCCACGATATAGGCCGCCTGATCCGCTTCGTCCTTGACGGCGACGAGCAACGGTCGTTGCTCCGATTGCCTGTCCGTCCAGAGGTTCTTGGTAAACCGCTCCCGCGCCAGGCCGATCACGCCGTTTGCGGCAGCGAGGATCGGTTGCGTCGAGCGGTAATTCCGGTCGAGGGTGATGACGTCGGCGGGCTCGGGCGAAAAGGCGTTCGGGAAATCGAGAATGTTGCGAACCGTTGCAGCCCGGAAGGAATAGATCGACTGGGCGTCGTCGCCTACGACCGTCAATCCGTGGCCCCCGGGTCTGAGCGCCATCAGGATCGAGGCCTGCAGCCTGTTGGTGTCCTGATACTCGTCGACAAGAACATGATCGAAGCGTCCGCCGACATCGTCGGCAAGCTCCGGATCGGAAACCATCTGCGCCCAGTAGAGCAGGAGATCGTCGTAATCGAGCACGTTCTGCGCCTGTTTGGCATCGACGTAGGCCGCAAACAGCGCCTTGAGCTGTTCGTCCCAGCCGGTGACCCAGGGAT
Source organism: Ensifer sp. PDNC004 (assembly GCF_016919405.1). NCBI lineage: Bacteria > Pseudomonadati > Pseudomonadota > Alphaproteobacteria > Hyphomicrobiales > Rhizobiaceae > Ensifer > Ensifer sp. PDNC004. The sequence goes on along the minus strand of NZ_CP070352.1, from coordinate 863,298 downwards.
AGGCCGTCTTCAGCACGTCGCCAATCGAGCTTTCGGAGTTCACGACGCGCGAATAGATCGAAAGGCACGTTCCCTTGGTCGGGAACCGGCTTTCCATCTTCGAGAAGCCGAGCTCGTGGCGCACGAGGTTCATCAGGTCGGCGCTGTCTTCCCGGTCATGGATCGTAAAATCCGGGCCGAGACCGATTTGTTCGGCATAGATGCGCAGGATCCGGGCGCCGATGCCATGGAAGGTGCCGGCCCAGGAAAGCGCGTCCGTCATGACTGCGGCATTGTCGCCAAGAACCTGGCGGCAGATGCGCGCGACCCGGCGGGTCATCTCGGCTGCTGCGCGCCGAGAGAAGGTCATCAGGAGAATGCGACGCGGATCAGCCCCGTTGACGATGAGATGCGCGACCCGATGGGCCAGCGTATTCGTCTTGCCGGAGCCGGCGCCGGCGATGATGAGAAGCGGGCCGCCGACCTGTCCTTCCGGCAAGCCGATACCGTGCTCGACCGCTTCGCGCTGGCGGTCATTGAGTTTTTCCAGATAGGCGGCGCTCATGCGTTCCCGTTCGCTTTCATCGCACTCAGTCACAGCCCGCATCGATTTTCATCGAAGAGACGGGCAGGAACAAAGAAAGAACTAGCAATTTAGCATCCAGATGAAAACCCTGACGTTGCCGAGTTTGCCTTCTTGCAGCGTCGGAATGTCACTCTTCCAAGGTTTTGATGACCTGTGAGACCGCAGATGGGGGTGTTTGCGACAGTAGGTGTAATCGGCGTCATCGACCGGCCTATACCTATGGCTGTGCGCCGCCATGAAGAACGCGCGACGGCTTGTGGCCTTATATGGTGAATTAGAAATATGCTTCGCTCCTGCGTTCACTCGAAAGAGGAAGAGCACATGGACGAACGGAGCGTTGAAGAGACCTGCGAGGCCACCGGCTCGACCGCCGAACTGCAGGAGATTGCCCGCAAGCTGGCGTCGCTCGCCCAAGAGATCAGGTCAATTGCAGCGACCCCGCTCGGCGAGACGGTGGTATTCGAGGAAAGCGGCGATAGATCGGAAACGGCCGTGCACTGACTTCGGTGGCCGACGTCGCGTTCCCGGCACGGGCTCATTCCTCAATTGGGGTATGGCGGTGACCTGCCTGCGCGCTTAGAACCAGCCTACGGTGGCGACCTTGGGATATTCGGGACGTTGATACGAGGCGACGCACTCGAATATCCCTTGGTGCGACAGCGGATGCCGGTGCTTGATTGTGCGGCGCGGGGGCGCTTCAGCCCGTCACGCAACTGCCTTGGATGTGATCTCGATGTAGCCGGCAAGACATAGGGCCGAGGCTAAGATGCCCGGCGTCGATGGCACGGCATGCATTATTCTCGCCAGGAAGATGGCGCCGGCAATGAACGATCCGCCTAGAAGCAGACCGTGTTCCGCAACAGCGAGGCCGATGGCGCAGAGGTTCACGGCACTCGCAACCATGGTGAGGGGCGCTACGGCTACCGCGGCGTTCGATTGAGCTTCGAAGATGAGCCTGAAACGCGGCCAGCTGAGACCGATGGCGAGAACGAGAAACACCAGGGAGATGCCCATCAGCATGCTCCGGCGAGAGGGTGGCCGATCGATGCGGCATGCTTGTCTCGGGCCGAAAACACGCCGCCGACGGCGATGAGGACAGGGTTGTCGTAGCCGATCTCTGCGATGCCCTCCGGGATTGTCGCGAGCGTGCCGCGCCAACTACGCTCCGTCGGACGGCTGACATCGCTCATGATCACGGCCGGTGTTTCAGGCGGACGGCCTTCGCCGATGAGCTTTTCGGCAATCAGACTTGCCGTTCGGCCGCCCATGTAGAAGACCGCAGTGCTGCGCGCATCGGCAATGCCTGCCCAGTCGACATCGTCGGGCAGGCCGCCATGGCGGGAATGACCGGTCACCAGCCGAAGCGACTGGGCATAGTCGCGATGGGTCAGCGACAGGCCGAGACGGGAGGCCATGGCGCTTGCGGCAGTGATCCCGGGGATGACGTCGACGGGGATGTTCTCGCGGTCGAGATGGGCGATTTCCTCGCCGGCCCGGCCGAACACCATGGGGTCGCCGGATTTCAGCCGCACGACGCGCTTCCCAGCCTTGGCGAGCTTGACCATCATGGCGTTGATATCTTCCTGCCGGCAGCTTTCGCGGCCGCCGCGCTTTCCGACGAGCATGCGCTTTGCCTCCCGCCGGGCGAGGTCGAGCACGTCTGAAGAAACGAGGTCGTCGAAAAGGATGACATCGGCCGCTTGCAGCGCGCGCACGGCCTTCAGCGTCAGGAGTTCGGCATCGCCCGGTCCCGCGCCGACCAAAGTCACGTGACCGATGGCGGGGGCTCCCGCGAGCCTTTCGGCGTCAGCAAGAAGCACCCCGCCTACGCCCTCCTCCGGCGTATCCATGGTCGAAAAGACGCGATCGGCAAAACGTTCCCAGAAGACGCGGCGGCGGGGACCGGGTTCGACCCGGCGGTTCACCGCTCCACGAAGAGACTGTGCCAGCGCTGCCCAGGCCTTCAGGCTTTTCGGCAACAGCGTCTCGATCTTGCGGCGGATCGTCTGGGCGAGAATCGGGGCGGCGCCATCGGTCGAGATCGCAACGATGACGGGCGAGCGGTTGACGATCGAGCCGAACTGGAACTCGCAGAAGTCCGGCTTGTCGATGACGTTGACCGGAACGCCCGCCGCGCGGGCGGCGGCGAAGAATGCCCGCGCCTCCGCCTGGTCCTCGCAATCGCCGACGGCGAGCGCGGCACGGTCAAGATCGGCGGGCGCCCAGTGCCGGCGGTTTAGCGTGATGATGGCGGTGGGGTGTTGGGGGGTACGGCCGGCATATGCCGCGAGCGCCTCGTCGTTCCCTTCAGCGTAAAGGTCGACGCGCGCGCCGCAGGCGGCCAGCAGCTCGGCCTTCCACATCGCTCCGTCCGTTGCACCGGCCACCACGACGCGCCGGCCCTCCAGCGCCCAGAAGACGGGCAGCTTGGCGAGCGCCTCCATGCGGGCGGGTCCGTCACTCTGCGGCTGCTGCAAGACATCCATCGATGATCCCCCTGATTTCGGCGCGGCAGGAGCCGCAATTGGTTCCGGCATTGAGCGCCACGCCGACGGCCTCGACGCTGTGGCAACCGCCGCGTACGGCCGCGACGATCTGGTTGACGCCAACACCGAAGCAGGAGCAGACGGTGGCGCCGGGATCCGGCTTGTCGGCCCCCGGACGGCCGGCGACGAGCGCGAAGCGCTTGCGCAGGTTGACGTGTTCAGCGACGAGCTGCGCGATTGCCCAGTTGCGCGCGACGGCGACCGGTTCACGCGCGAGGAAGAAGGCCGCGAGAAGCCGCGGACCATCGAAGAAGGCGAGCCTGATGTCGCCGGTCTGTGCATCCGCATAGCCGAGCGGCTCTACCCCTGGCGGGATCGCAAGAACGCGGCGGCACCAGCCGGCCCAGTCGTCCACCGGCTCGGCAAAAGCCAGCTCCAGCCGCCACCCGCCTGCCGCCTTTGCCAGCGCCCAATAGGCGGCATCCGGATCGACCGGCTTTGCCTGAGAGACGGCAAAGGCGTAGTGCGTCGCCTTGAATTTTCGCGCGGCGACGGCAACGTTCTTCGATGCCGGCTGGCCCGAGAGACGATCGGTAATCGGCGGCACGAGCACATCGATGCGTGCCTTCGCCGCAAACTGGTCGTTCCAGTGCATCGGCGCGAAGATGCTGCCGCGCGCCTGGCGCTCGGTGATGAGCGCACGTACGAACGCCTTGCCCTCAGGGCTTTCGATCTCGATAAGGTCGGCGTTGCCGACGCCGATCTCCATCGCATCACGCGGGTGCAGTTCGGCAAACGGTTCGGCGATATGGGCCGAGAGGCGCGCGCTTTTGCCTGTGCGGGTCATCGTGTGCCACTGGTCGCGGATGCGGCCGGTGTTGAGCGTGAACGGGTAATCGGCATTGGTGCGGTTGGTCTCTGCCGGGCGAACGGCCACGAACCGGCCTCTGCCGTCAGCGTGATAGAAATTGCCCGCCGCAAAGAAACGGCTTTCGGCGCGCTTCTGGCCTTCCCGTTGGGGCCACTGGAAGGGCGTCAGCCCGTCGTAGTCCTCAAGCGCAAGATCGGAATAGGTGCCGATGTCGAAATCGCGGCTGCCGGCATTTTCGAAGGCCGAGAGCGCGGCATGTTCGCGAAAGATCGCTGCGGGCGCTTCGTAGGCGAAGGCATCGGCATGGCCCAGGCGGCGCCCGACTTCGGCTAGTTGCCGCCAGTCAGCCCGGGCTTCTCCCGGTGCGGCGAGGAACGCCCGCTGGCGGGAGATACGACGCTCGGAATTGGTGACCGTGCCGCTCTTTTCCCCCCAGCCGAGCGACGGCAGCAGCACATGCGCGTGGCGGGCAGTATCGGTCTCCTTCAGGATGTCGGAGACCACGACGAAGGGACAGGCCCTGATCGCCGCCTCGACGGCATCGGCATCCGGCATCGAGACGACAGGGTTCGTTGCCATGATCCAGAGCGCCTTGACGCGACCGTCTGCCACCGCCTGGAAGAGATCGACGGCCTTCAGCCCCGGCTTCTCGGCAATCTTCGGCGAACGCCAGAAGCGCTGGACGCGATCGCGGTCACCGGCATCTTCGATCGCCATGTGGGCGGCCAGCATATTGGCAAGACCACCGACCTCGCGGCCGCCCATCGCGTTCGGCTGGCCCGTCAGCGAGAACGGCCCCATGCCCGGTCGGCCGATGCGGCCGGTAGCGAGATGACAGTTGAGGATCGCGTTGACCTTGTCGGTGCCCGAGGACGACTGGTTGACGCCCTGGCTGTAGCAGGTCACGACCTTTTCGGTTGTCGAAAACAGCCGGTAGAACTCGCGCATCTGCATCGCCGGAAGGCCGGTCCGTTCGAGTACGTCGTCGAACGAAACACCGCCGGCTGCGAGCAAGGTCTCCGCGAAACCGGCCGTATGCGCAGCGACATAGTTCTGGTCGACGGCATTGCTGGAAACCAGATGCGAGAACAGCCCGACGAAGAGCGCCACGTCGGCGTCGGGCCGGATCGCGAGATGCAGGTCGGCGATATCGGCCGTCATTGTGCGGCGCGGATCGATGAGTACGATCTTCAGCCCCGGTCGTTTCGCCTTGGCGGCGGCAAGGCGCTGGTAGAGGACGGGGTGACACCAGGCGAGGTTAGATCCGGTCAGCACTACCAGATCGGCCAGCTCCAGATCCTCATAGGTCCCGGGTACCGTATCCGAGCCGAAGGCACGACGATGACCGGCAACCGAGGAGGACATGCAAAGGCGCGAATTGGTATCGATGTTGGCCGAGCCGACAAAACCCTTCATCAGCTTGTTGGCGACGTAGTAGTCCTCGGTGAGCAACTGGCCGGAGACGTAGAAGGCGACCGAATCCGGCCCGTGTTCGGCGATCGTTTCCGCAAAGCGGTCGGCGACGAGGTCGAGCGCTTCGTCCCAGCCGGCCCGGCGCCCGTCGATCTCCGGATGCAGGAGCCGACCGTCGAGGTCGAGGGTCTCGGCAAGTGCGGAACCCTTGGAGCAGAGCCGTCCGAAATTGGCGGGGTGGTCAGGATCGCCGCGAACGGCAACGGCTCCTTGCTCGCTCACGGTCGCGATCACGCCGCAGCCGACACCGCAATAGGGACAGGTGGTCTTGACCTCCTTCTCCATGGTCATTCCGCCGCAATCAGCAGGCTTTCGAGCGCGATGAACAGTGCACCGCCGTCCACGCGCACTGGAATGGTGCGCACCGCGCCTTCGTCGGCGCCGAGCGCCTTGCCGGTTTCGAGCGAGATCGCCCAATTGTGCAAGGGGCAGGTCACGGCCTTTGCGTGGACGATGCCTTGCGACAGCGGTCCGCCCTTGTGCGGGCAATGGTCCTCGATGGCGAAGACTTCGTTTTCGGCGGTACGGAACACGGCGATCTTGCCCTGAGGCGTCTTCACGCAGCGCGCGCCTCTCAGCGGAATATCCGAGATGTCGCCGATCGGGTGCCAGGTCATGTCCATCATTTCACTCCGCCGCTTGGGGGTAGCCGACCGTCGCCATCGGCCGGAACTCGTGTTTGTCCTTGCCGGAGACGCGCTCCGACCAGGGGTCGACCTGGGCAAATTTTTGGCTGAAGACGAAGCGGTCGTAGTAGGCCTTGCGCTTGTCCGTATCGTCCATGATCTGGCGACGGATCTCGTCGAGCCCGATGCGTTTCGCCCATTTGTAGATGCGCTCGAGATAACGCGCCTGTTCGCGGTACATCTGCGTCAGCGCCACGATATGCTCCAGCGCCTCGTCTTCGGTCTTCACCTGGCCCAGGACTTCGGTGCCCTTGATGTCGAGCCCGGCCGCACCGGCGAAATGGATCTCGAAACCGCTATCGACGCAGATGACGCCGATGTCCTTGCAGGTGGCCTCCGCGCAATTGCGCGGACAGCCGGAGACCGCCATCTTCAGCTTGGCGGGCGTCCAGGAACCCCACATGAACTTTTCGATGCGAATGCCGAGGCCGGTGGAATCCTGCGTGCCGAAGCGGCACCAATCCGAGCCGACGCAGGTCTTCACCGTGCGCAGACCCTTGGCATAGGCCTGGCCCGAGATGAAACCGGCCTTGCCGAGATCGGCCCAGACCGCGGGCAGGTCTTCCTTTTCGATGCCGAGCAGGTCGATGCGTTGGCCGCCGGTCACCTTGACCAGCGGAATTTCGAACTTGTCGACCACGTCGGCAATCGCCCGCAACTCGCCGGAATTGGTGACCCCGCCCCACATCCGCGGCACGACGGAATAAGTACCGTCCTTCTGGATGTTGGCGTGAACGCGCTCGTTGATGAAGCGCGACTGATAGTCGTCGGCATATTCGTCGGGGAAGTCGCAGACGAGGTAGTAGTTCAGCGCCGGGCGGCACTTGGCGCAGCCGCAGGAGGTTTTCCACTCCAGTTCCTGCATGACCGCGGGAATGGTCTTCAGGCCCTTGGCTTTGATCAGCCGGCGTACGTCGTCGTGGCCGAGTTCGGTGCAGCCGCACATCGGCTGCACGGCGGCCGGACTGTAGCTCTCGCCAAGCGTCAGCGTCATCAGCTGTTCGACAAGGCCAGTGCAGGAACCGCAGGAGGCCGATGCCTTGGTATGGGCGCGCACCTCGTCGAGTGACGTCAGGCCCTTGTCGGCAATCGTCGAGACGATCTTACCCTTGCAAACGCCGTTGCAGCCGCAGATTTCCGCATCATCCGGCAAGGCTGCAACGGCCGCCATAGGGTCCAGCGGAGCGCCTCCCTGGAAAGCCTGGCCGAAGATCAGGGTCTGGCGCATCTCGGAGACATCGGTCTCCTTCTTCTTCAGGTCGTTGAACCAGGCACCGTCGGAGGTCTCACCATAAAGCACCGTGCCGATGATGCGGTTTCCCTTCAGCACCAGCCGCTTGTAGACGCCGGCCGTGGCGTCGCGCAGAACGATCTCCTCGCGGTCGTCGCCATCGGCAAAGTCGCCGAGCGAGAAAAGTTCGATGCCGGTGACCTTGAGCTTGGTCGGCGTGTCGGAATGGACAAAGGCGGCGGAGCGGTCGCCAGCCAGATGCGAGGCGGCGACACGGGCCATCTCGTAAAGCGGCGCGACGAGGCCATAGACCATGCCGCCCACTTCCGCACATTCGCCAAGCGCCCAGATGCGGCCATCCGAGGTCTGCATGCCCTGGTCGACGACGATGCCGCGGTTGATCGCAAGACCGGCTTCCTTCGCAAGGCCGACGCTCGGCCGGATGCCGACGGCCATGACGACGAGCGTTGCCGGAATGACGCGGCCGTCGTCGAGCTCGATGCCCTCGACCCTGCCGTTGCCGACGATCGCCTTGGTATTGGCCTTGCAGATGATCTTGATGCCGCGGCCTTCCAGCTCCTTCTCAAGGAGGTAGCCGGCGGCCGGATCGAGCTGACGGTCCATCAGCGTCGGCATCACGTGAAGAACGGTGACATCCATGCCGCGGCCGGCGAGGCCGGCGGCGGCTTCAAGGCCAAGCAGGCCGCCGCCGATGACGACGGCTTTTTCACGGGACTGGGCGGCGAGCAGCATGGCCTGCACGTCATCCAGGTCGCGATAGGTGATGACACCGGGCAGGTCTTTGCCTGGCACCGGCAGGATGAAGGGCACCGACCCGGTGGCGATCACCAGCTTGTCATAGCTCTCGGTGACCCCATGGTCGGAGGTCACGGTTCGGGCATCGCGGTCGATCGCAACTATGCGGTGGCCCTTATAGAGCGTGATGCCGTGTTTGATGTACCAGCCGTCGCCGTGGATGATGATCTCTTCATATTCCTTTTCGCCCGACAGCACCGGCGAAAGCATGATGCGGTCGTAGTTGACGCGCGGTTCGGCGTTGAAAATGGTGACCGCGTAGCGGTCAGGCGCCTTGTCCAGCAGGTGCTCCAGCATGCGCCCCGGCGCCATGCCATTGCCGATGATGACGAGTTTCTCAGTCATGGTCTGTCCTTGTCTGTTTACGCGGCAGCAGCCGTCGGCAGGGTGGGCGCACGGCGCTCCATCTGGCGGATCGAGAGATGCATCCACAGAAGCGATGCGACGACGACGGCAAAGAGAAGCAGGAAGCAGCTCGACCAGAGGCCGGTCGCATCCTTGAGCAGGCCGAACGCGATCGGCAGCACGAAGCCCCCGAGCCCGCCGACCATGCCGACGATGCCGCCGACCGCGCCGACATTGTCCGGGTAATAGGCCGGGATGTGCTTGTAGACGGCGGCCTTGCCGAGGCTCATGACGAAGCCGAGCACGAAGACCGTGACGATGAAGACGGCCGGCGTGATGCCGAAGCTGCGGCCTTCGCCGGCGGCGGGCAGCGACAGGATCAGCGTTGCCACCGCCGAGATGCCGAGCATCCAGTACATGACGCTGCGTGCGCCCTTGCGATCCGAAAGCACGCCGCCGAAGGCGCGGAAGACGCTGCCGGGGATGGAGTAGGCGGCGGCGACCATGCCGGCCACGGCGATATCGAAGCCGTAGACACCGACGAGATAACGCGGCAGCCAGAGCGAGAGGGCAACGAAACCGCCGAAGGCGAAGAAATAGTAGAGCGAGAAGCGCCAGACCTGCGCATTCTTCAGCGGCGCAAACTCCTGGAGCAGGCTGCGCTTCGGCGTCTGGCGCTCGCGGCGGCTGCGGAAGGCCGGATCATCGCTGGTCGTGAACCAGAAGACGAGCGCCGTCACGACGAGTGCTGCCGCCCAGATCTCGGCAACCGTCTGCCAGCCCCAGGCGATGAGGACGAAGGGCGCGACGAACTTCGTCACCGCCGCGCCGACATTGCCGGCGCCGAAGATGCCAAGCGCCGTGCCCTGTTTTTCCGGCGGAAAGAAGGGCGAGACATAGGCGACGCCGACGGCGAACGAGCCGCCGGCAAGGCCGATGCCGAGGCCGGCGAGCAGCATCTGTGGATAGGTCGTGGCGTAGGTGAGCAGAAAGGTCGCAAGGGCTGCGGCCAGCATGGTGAGCGTATAGACGAGGCGGCCGCCATAGCGCCCGGTCCAGACGCCGAGCAGGATGCGCACCAGCGAGCCGGTGAGGATCGGCGTGCCGACCAGCAGGCCGAACTGCGCTTCGGTCAGCGCGAGGTCCTGCTTGATGCGGATGCCGATGATCGCAAAGATCGTCCAGACGGCGAAACAGATGGTGAAGGCGAAAGTGGACATCCACAAAGCCTTGGCGGGTTCGCTGGCGGATAAAGGCTGCTTGTTCTCAGACATGGCTTCTCCGAGGCCCGACAAGGTCGTGCCGCTCCATCTTGGGGGTGAAAAACAAAAAGCCGCTGGCCAGGTATGCCCGACACGGTTTGCCCCGTGTGCGCAGTCCTGATCAGCGGCTTTGCTGGTAGGGCGCCCGTCGTTGGACGCCGATCTCTTGGCCCGAGGGCCTGCAATAAGAAAAGCAATCAGCGTGCCAGTTTTGGCAAGCTATTGATATAAAAGAAAAAGTGGAATTGTCGGCCTGGTGTCATCCCGGCGGGTGACATTCCCTGATGCAGTGCGAAGCCATTTTTTGTGCAATGCGCATAAATTAGGCGTCGCGCATTCAGTCCGCAGACTGGGCCGCGATATAGGCATCGAGGTCGTCGGGATCGAAGCGTCCACCGTCGAAGAAGCCATCGGGCCCAAGCGTCAGGGCGCCCGACGATCCAACCGGGGTTTCCACGGTCAAAGCGCCTTCCACCTTGGCGCTTGCCGACGGCATGGCGATACCAAGGTGCTTCAGGGCGGCGCGGTAGATGTCCGGCCGGTAGGTTTCCGCGGCGATGCGCTGGCGCTCTGCCGTATGCTCGATCTGCCGCCAGCGCACCATCTGGCTGTAGAACCAGAGGGCATGGCTCTTCCAGGGGAACGTCGCTGCCTTGGCGTTCGGAACGAAGAAGTCCCTGACGGCCCGGACCTCACCGTTGCCGACCGGCAGGTTGCCTTTGAGGGCGGGAAGAAGCAGTTCGACATCGCGCCCCACATAAGCAGGCCTTGCCAGAAGGGTCGCGAGCGCCTCGTGGTTGTCCGGGCGGGCGCACCAAATTGACGCCTGGTGAAGCGCCACGAGCAAGGCGGCCATCGCCTCCGGGTTGGCTTGCCCCCACCGGGCGTTGACGCCAAGCACCTTTTCCGGGCTCGACCGCCAGATCGCTGCCTTGACGGTGGCGAGATGCGCGCCGCGGCGAAGCACGCCGAAGGTGTTCCAGGGCTCGCCGGCGCAATAGCCGTCGATCACGCCTTCGGCGAGCGCATCGCCCATATCGGGCGGCGGCAGCACGACGATCTCGATATCACGGTCCGGATCGATGCCGCTCGCCGCCAGCCAGTAGCGCAGTTCGTAATTGTGCCCGGAATAGGGGTGCACGACGGCAAAGCGCAACGGCGCGCCTGTCTGCGCATCGATCGCCTTGCGCAGGGCTGCACCGTTCGCGCGCGCATCGAGATCCGTGGTCGCGCCGTTTTCCGCCATCCTTTGCCAGAGCGCCGGAGACACCGTCACCGCATTGCCGCCGAGACCCAGCGCCATCGGCACGATCATTTCAGGCGCTGGCACATTGAGACCGAGATTTCCCGCGATCGGCATCGGCCCGAGAATATGCGCGACTTCGACATGGCGAACCGCAAGCCGGTCGCGGATGCTGGCCCAGGAGCGTTCGCGCAACAGGGTCAGGTCGATCCCCTGTTCCTCGGCAAAGCCCATCTCGCGGGCGACGACGAGCAGCGCACTGTCGAGCAGCGGCACGAAACCGGCGGTGATGGCGTGGCGCGTCGTCATTCCTTTCCTCCCGGATCGAGCAGGCTGGCGGCGGTAACGAGGCTTTGGGCGATCTCGACGATCTTGCGGTTCTGGTTCATCGCCGTCCGCCGCAGCAGCGCATAGGCCTCTTCTTCGGAAAGTCCCCGCGAGCGCATCAGCAGCCCCTTGGCGCGATCGATCACCTTGCGGTTTTCCAGTTCGCCGCGTGTCTCCTCCAGTTCGCGGTTGAGGCGGGAGAAGGCATTGAAGCGGCTGATCGCCATTTTCAGGATCGGGCGCACCCGTTCCTGCTTCAGGCCGTCGACGATGTAGGCAGAGACCCCGGCTTCGACCGCCGCCTCGATGGAGGCCTCGTCGGACTTGTCGACGAACATGGCGATAGGGCGCCTGACCGCGCGCGAAAGCTGGAACATGCTCTCCAGCATGTCGCGGTTCGGGTTTTCGAGGTCGATGACGATGACGTCGGGATTAAGATCGGCGATGCGTCGTGCAAGACCATGCATGTTGTCGATGACGGTGACCTGGTCATAGCCCGCGTCGCGCAGCCCGTCCTCGATGATCGCGGCGCGGATGCGGTTCTCGTCGATAACCAGGACGTTTAGTCTGCTGTGCTGCATGCCACGACCGCATTCTGACCAAGCTTGACCTGCCGTGTCGGCTCTTTTTGCAATGCAGCATGGCCGGTCCGAAAGCAAGGACGATCTTTCGAATGGCGCTCACGCACACAAGCGACTCCCGCGATCCTCGGCGAAGATCGGCTTTGCCGCGGCGCGAAGGTCGCGCCACGGCAATGAGGAGATCAAGCACTTCCACGGTCCGTGGAAGTGCAGACAGAACGCATTTCAGGCTGCAATGAGTTCGTCGGCTGGGCCGAAGAATTCGTAGTGGACCCGCTCGCCGGAAACGCCTTCCCGGGCAAGAGCCGGGACAAGCGCCCGAAGGAACGGTTTGGGGCCACAGAGATAGAATTCGGCATTGGCGATGGGCGTGTGGTTGCGAAGCCATTCCGCCGTGATGAAGCCATCGAAGTCGTGCGACATCCCCACGGCGTCCCCGTTCGCCGGCGCGCTATAGAAGCTGCTGATCGTGATCTTGCCATGGGCATCGGCGAGTTCGCGAACATGCCGATCCATGGCATGCGTGCCGCTGTTCAGCGCGCCGTGGACGAAGTGCGCCTCGAGGTTTGGATGTTCCTCGGCGATCGTCTCGAGAATGCTGACCATGGGCGTCAGGCCGACGCCACCCGACAGCAACACGACCGGTGCCGCCGGCGCATCGGGAAGGAAGAAGTCGCCAGCCGGCGGGGTCGCGCTCAAGACGGTGCCGACGGTTGCCAGATCGTGGAGATATCGCGATCCGCCTTGCCCCTGCGCTTCGCGCTTCACGGAGATGCGGTAGAAGCTGTCGTTCGGGCCGCTGGAGATCGAGTAGTTGCGCTTGATTTCCAGGCCGTTTTCCAGCTGGAAGCGAAACGTCAGATATTGGCCGGGCCTGTGGCGCACAACGCGACCGCCGTCCTTGGGTTTCAGGATAAACGAGGTGACGACGTCGCTTTCGCGAACTTTTGAGGCGATGACGAAATCTCTCCAGCCGTTCCATCCGCCCGAGCGCGCCACCAACTCGTCGCGGATGGTGGCTTCGCGCTCCTTGAGAATGTCGGCCAGGAACCAATAGGCCTCGCCCCATGCGTTAAGGAGCTCAGGGGTCGCCGCGGTTCCGAGCACATCCTCGACGGCGGCGAGAAGAGCCGTGGCAACAAAGGGATAGTGCTCGGGGAGGATGTGGTAGCCGATATGCTTTTGGGCGATCCGTTCGACCACCGGGCCAAGCACGCCGAGATTATCGATATTCTGCGCGTAGGCGAGAATGGCGGCCGCAAGCGCGTTCACCTGTGAACCGCCTTCGCCCTGATTGGCGTGGTTGAACAGCGCGCGGATGTGATCGTCTTGGAAGAGGCGGGCATACATGCTTTTCGTGATGTCCGCTCCATGGGCCGCGAGCGCCGGAGCGCTGGCCTTCACGATCTGGACAGTCTCGGGGGAGAGTGGTTTCGGCATGATCTTTCCTTTCGGTGGGACGTATCAGTGAGGGCAGGTTGGTGATCTCGGAAATGCATCTGGCATTTCGATGGGCCGGTGATCGGGGGCTGTGTCCCAGTCCCTAGCGGCAATGCATCCCGCGCTCGAAATCCCGTTGATGCGGGCTTCGCCGTAGAAGTCTTCGACGATCATTCTGATCTCAGTTCCGACTGCCGTTCGCGCGGTCATCGCAAATGACCCTTAAAGATGTATCTGAAATACATCTATTCGCTCGCGATCAAAGATGCTAATAAAATGCATGTTTTTTTGAACGGACTTTTTGACGCAGACCCGCGATGAGGCTCACGAAATACACCGACTATGCGATGCGCCTGATGATCTATCTGGGCTCACAGCCGGCGGGGCTCAGCTCCATCCGGGGGATATCCGATACCTTCTCGGTCTCGCAGAACCATATGATGAAAGTGGTTCAAGACCTCGCGAATGCAGGGTTTCTCGAGGCCGTGCGCGGCCGCAACGGCGGTATCAGGCTTGCAAGGGCTGCAAACGAAATCAATCTCGGCGCTCTTCTTCGCCACACGGAGGAACTGTCGGATCTGATCGACTGCCGGGGTTGCCTCATCGCACCCGCCTGCAGCCTGCCGTCCGTCCTTTCGGAAGCCACGGCCGCCTTCGTCGCGGTCTTCGACAAGTACACGCTCGCGGATCTCGTTGAGAAGCGCTCGACGCTCGGCGCGCTCCTCGGTTTCAGGGCGGCCGTGCCGGGCGAAGACTGCACCTTGTGATCAAGGGATCTGCGGCCCGCGCGATAGATCGCTCGTCGCTCAAGGTACAACAGCGCGCCGGCACTCCAACGACCCGTCGCGGGCCAACTGCGCCGCTTTGCTTTGGGGGCGGATCTGGCCGTGGCCGGAGCCCGCCGTAGCATCAGATCGGCAGCAGCGCGTCCGGCTTGACGTCGCCGACCGAGGCGTAGGTGTGCGTCTCCCGGACGCCAGGCAGGGGCAGGATGACCCGTTCGAGAAAATCCTGGAACAGCGACATGTCGGCAATGCGCGCCTTCACCAGATAATCGAAGCCGCCGATCACCATGTGGCATTCCAGAACTTCAGGTGCCTTTGCGACCGCTTCGGAGAAGCGCTCGAAGATATGCGGGGCGGTATGGTCGAGGCGCACCTGGATGAAGACGACGGTGCCCCGGCCGATCTTCTTCGGATCGAGGATCGCGCGCACGGCCCTCACATAACCCTCGCGGAAGAGGCGCTTGACGCGCTGGCTGGCGCCGGTCGGCGACAGGCCGACCCGGCCTGCCAGTTCAAGCGTGGTGCGCCGGCCGTCTTCCTGAAGCAGCCTCAGCAAGGTTCGGTCGATGGCGTCGAGACCAGGAATTTCATTCTTCACGCTGAACGATCCTCAATAGAGTGAATCTCACGCAATGGAGCTGCAATCAGCATATTCAGACGCACTGAATGCGGCAATACCATGCGCATATCGCAGGCGGAGAATGAGGGGGTGAGCGCCATGGCTGCAAGCGCTGATGATATGACGTTCGATGACAGTGCCAGTCGCCGGCGGCTCGCCATCCTCGCAGGGTTGGCGGTCGTCGCCATCACCACCGTCCAGTTTGTCGCCGCAAGGTTCAGTCTGCGCGCGCATCTGACGCCAGCCGACATCGTTAGCCTGCGGTTCTCGGGCGCTGCCCTTGCGTTCCTGCCGGTGCTCCTGGGGATCGGCGTACCGAGGCTGAGCCAACTCGGCTGGCGGAAGGCCGCTGTGTTGGCGCTGTTGACGGGGCTGCCTTACCCGCTGATCATCAATCAGGGACTGGCGCTTGCGCCAGCGGCCCATGCGGCCGCGCTCTCTCCAGCCGTAATCGTCTTCTTCTCGTTCCTGTTCTCGCGCGTCGTCTTCAAGGACAAGGTCTCCGGCGTGCGCCTTGCAGGTATCGCCACGGTCATTGCCGGCCTTCTGCTGTTCGTCGTCCAGTCGGGCGTTGGGGACGGGGAAACGCTGCGCGGCGATCTGTTGTTTGCCGTATCGGGGGTCATGTTCGCGGCCTATGCGGTGTTGGTGCGGCTATGGTCCGTCGATGCGGTCACGGCGACGATCGCTGTCGTCTTCTTCTCTTGCCTGCCATTGCCCTTGCTGCACATCCTGGCGCCGAGCGGATTTGCCACCGCCCCGTTCGCCGAAATCGCTACGCAATTCGTCATCCAGGGCTTTCTCGCCGGAGCGCTCGCGAGTGTTCTTTACACCTATGTCATCCGTCAATTGGGCCCGCAGCCTGCGTCGCTGTTCATGCCGTGCGTCCCGGTGACGACGACCGCGGCGGGCGTCGTCGTTCTCGGTGAAGTTCCGACGCTGCTTCAGGTCGTCGCCATTGCCGTCATCACGTTCGGAATGGTCTTCCCGATCCTGAAAAGGACGTAGCCCGGGCCAGTGGCTGGCCTACTTCTGCGCCTGTTCGGCCGGCATCGGTTTGACCGGTGCGCCCGGGAAAATCTTCTGCAGGTTTCCGGCGATCACCTGGTCGCCCTCCGAAACCCCTGACGTCAGGCCGATGAGATCGCCGCTCGTCGGCCCGAGAGTGACGAGCCGCTGCTCGACGGTTTCCCCCTTACCGACGACATAGATGTACTTGCCGAGCTGGCTTGAGCCGAGCGCCGTTTCCGGCACCATCAGCACGTTGGTTTCGTCGCGGATCTTCAGCCGGACGCGAACATATTGGCCGGGCAGCAAGGAGAGATCCGTGTTGTCGATTGTCACACGGGCGACGACCGTTCCGGTGTTGCCCTCGACGGTGTTGTTGATGAAGCTGAGCTCTCCGCGATAGCGCGGTTCCTTGTCGCCGGGCAGAAGCACTTCCGCCTCGACCTTACCCTTTGCCCGTGCCTTCTGGATGTCGGCGAGCTCCGTTTCGCTCGGGTTGAAGGAGACATAGATCGGCGAAAGCTGCACGAGGTTGTTGAGCGGCGTTCCCGCGGTGTTGCTGACGAGTGTTCCCTCCGGCGCCTGGTCGCGGCCGAGACGGCCGGCAAAAGGCGCGCGGATCTCAGTGTAGTCGAAGTTGATCTCGGCGGTGCGCACGGCCGCCCGCGACATGGCAAGTGCGGCCTCGGCCTGATGCACCGCGCTCTGGCGCTGATCAAAGCTGTCCTTGTCGAGATAGCCCGTCGTGGCGAGTTCGTTGCCGCGGTTGAGGTTGGAGCGCAGATAGGCGAGAGACGCCTCGTCCCGCTCGACCTGGGCCTTCGCCTGATCGAGCGCTGCGCCATAGTCGCGTGCGTCGATCCGGTAGAGCAGGTCGCCTTCCTTCACGTCCGAGCCGTCGGGTGCCGCCTGCGCTTCGATATAGCCCGTGATCTTGGCGCGCAGCGTCACGTTGCGGATCGCTTCGGTGCGCGCCGAATAATCGAGATAGATGGGAATGGTTTTCTTGACGACCGAGGCGACGGGAACGGGCACAGCCTGCTGCGGCGGCCCCATCGCCGCGCCGGCGTCGCCGCCTTTCAGCTCGAAGCCGCCGTTCTTGTAGTGATAGGCCGCAGCAAGGGCAGCGACCACGACCACTGCGGCAAGGACCAGTCTCGAACCACGCATGTCAGGCTCCAATACCTATTCCGCCGCCTCCGGCTCTTGACGCTGGCCGATCGGTTGCGAGGACGTGCCCTCGCGCCATTTTTCGATGACCGCGTAGAAGACCGGGACGAAAATGAGTGTGAGGATCGTTGCCGCCAGCATGCCGCCGAAGACGGTGGTGCCGATCGACTGGCGGCTGGCGGCGCCGGCGCCTCTGGCATACATCAGCGGCAGCACGCCGAGGATGAAGGCAAAGGCCGTCATCAGGATCGGCCGCAGTCGCAGCCGCGCCGCTTCCGCGGCGGCGGCGACCACGTCGAGCCCTTCCTCGCGCCGCCGTCTTGCGAACTCGACGATCAGGATGGCGTTCTTGGCGGCAAGTCCGACCAGCATCACGAAACCGATCTGCGAATAGACGTCGATCTGCATACCGCGCAGCCACAGCGCCGAGAGCGCACCCAGGAGCGCAAGCGGCACCGAAAGCAGCACCATGAAAGGCATCGACCAGCTTTCATACTGGGCGGCCAGGATCAGGAAGCAGAAGACGAGGGCGAGCGCAAAAACGAGCGCGGCGATCGAGCCTGCCCGGATCTCCTGATAGGTAATGCCGGTCCATTCGAATGTGTAGTCCCTGGGCAGCGTCGTTTTTGCCACCCGCTCCATCGCCGCTACTGCCTGGCTCGAGCTGAAGCCGGGCGCTGCCGCGCCGTTGATCAGCGCCGAGGGGTAGTTGTTGTAGTGGGTGATGGTTTCCGGGCCGACCGTCGGCTTGAATGTTCCGAGCGTGTTGAGCGGCACCATTTCGCCTTCCGTGTTGCGGACATACAGGCGTGACAGATCCGTCGCCGAGGCCCGCGCACCCTGGTCTGCCTGCAGCGTCACGCGGAAGGTTCGGCCGAAGATGTTGAAGTCGTTGACATAGAGCGAGCCGAAATAGATCTGCAGCGTGCTGAAGATATCCGGCAGGCTCAGGCCCAGCAGCTTTGCCTTGTCGCGGTCGAGGTCATAGTCGAACTGCGGGCTCGAGGTGCTGAAGGTGGTAAACAACTGGTAGGGATTGATTTCCGGCTGCTTGCGCGCCTCGGCAATCAGCGCCTGCGTCGCTTCGTTCAGCGCCTCGGCGCTGCGGCCGGCAAGGTCCTCCACCTGGAACTCGAAGCCACCGGTGGCACCCAGCCCCTGGATCGATGGCGGGTCGAAGGCGAGCACCAGCGCGTCCGGGATCTGCAGCAGTTGCGGCATCACCGCCTCGCGCAACGCCGAAGCCCCCTGTTCGGGCGGCCGTTCGTCCCATGGCTTCAGCACGGCGAACTGCACTGCCGAGTTCGACTGGGCGGCAAAGGACAGGAAGTTGAAGCCGACGACCGAACCGACGAAATCGACGCCGGCGGTGCCGCGCAGGATCTCTTCCGAACGCCGCGCGACCGCCTCTGTGCGTTCGAGTGAAGCGCCGTCGGGCAGCTGGATGACGACGAAGAAATAGCCCTGGTCTTCGACCGGCAGGAAGGTCGAAGGGATGCGCTGCCATAGCGCGTAGGTCGAGGCGATCGCGGCGAGGAAGACGGCAAACAGCGCCCAGCGCCAGCGCACGAGCCCGGCGACGCTGCGCGCATAACTGTGCGACAGCGCATGAAAACCGCTGTTGAACCAGCGGAACAGCGGAAAACGCGGTTCGCCGCGATAGCGCAGGAACGCGGCGCTCAGCGCCGGACTGAGGGTCAGCGAATTGAAGGCGGAGAAGGCGACGGAGATCGCGACGGTCAGCGCAAACTGGTTGTAGAGGCTGCCGGCGACGCCCGGGATGAAGGCGACGGGGATGAAGACGGCAAGCAGCACCGCGGTCGTGGCGATGATCGGCCCCGTCACCTCCTGCATCGCCTTTTTAGTGGCCTCGAGCGGCGGCAGCCCGGCCTCGAGCTGGCGTTCGACATTCTCGACGACGACGATTGCATCGTCGACCACAAGCCCGATGGCGAGCACCATGCCGAGCAGGCTCAGCATGTTGAGCGAGAAGCCGAAGAGATACATGACGACCAGCGTCGCGATCAACGAAACCGGAATGGCGATCGTCGGGATGATCGTCGTGCGCAGGTTTTGCAGGAAGATGAAGACGACGAAGACGACGAGGGCGAGCGCCTCGAGCAGCGTGAACACGACATCCTTCATCGCCGCCGAGACGAAACGCGTGGTGTCGTAGAACATGTGGTAGGCGATGCCCGCGGGGAAGCGCTGCGACAGCTCGTCCATCTTCGCCTGCACGCGCGCCTGCAGGTCGAGCGCGTTGGAGCCCGGCGCCTGGAAGACGGCAAGCACGACGCTTTCCTTGCCATTGAAAGTGACCGACGAGGAATAGAGCAGTGCCCCGAGTTCGATGCGCGCCACATCGCGCAGCCGCGTCGTCGCCCCCGTCGTCTGGTCGGCGCGAAGCACGATGTCGCCGAACTGCGATGGGTCGCTCAAGCGTCCAAGCGCGTTGATCTGCATTTCGAAGGGCGTTCCGGCCGGCGCCGGCGATTGCCCGATCTTGCCGCCGGCAACCTGGATGTTCTGCTCGGCAATGACGTTCTGGACGTCGACGGCGGTAATGCCGAGATTGGCCATGCGATCCGGATCCAGCCAGACGCGCATCGAATAGCGGCGCTCGCCGAACAGCTGGACGTCGCCAACGCCCGGCAGGCGTTTCAGCGGGTCGAGGATCTGCAGGTAGGCGTAGTTGCTGACGGCGGCGAAATCGACCGAATTGTCGGGCGAATCCAGGCTGACGAGCACGGTGAAATTGGGGATTTGCTTGGCGATGGTCACGCCCGTCTGGTTGACGAGGGCCGGAAGCGAGGAGGCGGCCTGCGAGACACGGTTTTGTACGTCGAGCGCGGCGACGTCGATCGGATAGCCCACTTCGAAGGAAATGATGATGCGCGACGAGCCGTCGTTCGAGCTGGTCGAGGTCATGTAGAGCATGCCCGGCACGCCGTTGATCTGCTGTTCGAGCGGCGTCGTTACTGTGTCGGCGACCACCTGGGCGCTGGCGCCCGGATAGTTGGCGGCAACGACGATCTGCGGCGGCGTCACGTCGGGAAACTGCGAGATCGGCAGCAGGAAGTAGCAGATGCCGCCGGCAAGCGTCATGATGATGGCGATCGCCGATGCGAAGATCGGCCGGTGGATGAAGAAGTCGATCATGGGGCCGATCCTATGGGAGCGCCACCATCGCAGCAGGCAGCGGGGCAGAAACTCGGCATGCATGTGCGCGCCGCGCGGACCTTGCGGTCAGCGACGGTCTTCCCAGCCTTCAGCCCATCCAGCATGCGCATCGTAAGGCTCCAGCACGAGATCATGACGGGCCGGTCCGGCCCTAATCACGACGACCAAATCACGAGCGTTATCGAATTTTAAAAGTCTCTGCGGTGTGCGCTCTGGCTAAAAGACGCCTGACGACCGCGCCCACCGACACTGCGCATAAAAATTTTTCTGCTAGTTACCGCCGTCGTTTCCGGAAGAGCTTTTCGCGGCAAGTGGCTGCGCCACGATATGCCGCGCTGGCGAAAATGTTACTGGTCGGTAACATCGTCGCATGTTATCGACCAATGACAGGGCGTCAAGGGGCAAGATTTTCCGCGCCGTTCACGCCGGGCCACTGCGATGACAACGGATTTGTGCAAACCATCCCGTCGTTCGCCGCGCGATCGCATCGTCGAGGCTGCGCGCGATCTCTTCCGCCGCCGCGGCATTCGCGGCACCGGCGTCGATGCGATCGCCGACGCTGCCGACAGCAACAAGATGACGCTCTACCGCCACTTCAGTTCGAAGGACGATCTGATCGTCGAATGCCTGCGCCATGCGGGAATGGAGATGGATGGCTTCTGGCGCGAGCTGGAAGACGAGCACCCGGGAGACGGTCTCGGTCAGCTCAGGGCCTGGGTCCGGCGGATCGCCGAACATCTCGGCGAGGACAAGTGCCAATGCGAGATGATGAGTGCCGCCGTGCAGCTGACCGATGAGGGCCACCCGGGACGCGAGGTGATCCGGCTCTTCAAGGATGCGCAGCGCGACCGCGTCGTCGAACTCTGCCGCCGCGCCGGCATCGCCAATGCGGAACTGCTCGGCGACACATTGTTGCTGCTGATCGATGGCGCGCGCGCCGCGCAGCAGAGCAGCGGCGCCGAAGGGCCGAGCGCCCGTTTCGCCGAGATCGCCGATGCGGCGATCCTGTCCTTTGCCGGCAACAACACCGTTTCCAGGTAGCAGTCGTTTGCCTACTGCTGGGCCGGCCAGTCCGGGTGATGGCTGTCGATCACGAAGACATGGGTGTGGCGGTGGCCGCTGCCGACGCGCGTCGCGCCGGCAAGATGGGGATGATCGTCCGCCATCGCGTGATGCACGTGCTCGATTTCGTCCGGGTCGGGCGCCGGCCAGAACCGGGCGGCCGCAGTGATGGCGCCGATGGCGATAAGGCCAAGCGCGACGAAGGTCACTCCGAGACCGGCGGTAGCGCCGAGCCAACCGGCCAGCGGATAGGTGATCAGCCAGCAGGCATGCGAAAGGGCGAATTGGGCGGCAAAGAGCGCCGGCCGGTCTTCGGGCTGGGCGGAGCGGCGGAGCAACCGGCCGGACGGCGTCTGGGTCAGCGAGTAACCGAGACCGATGGCGAGCCAAAGCGGCAGCAGCGCAGCGAAACTTGGAACGAGCGGGCCGATGAACAGGCCGGCGACGAGGATCGTCGCCCCGGAAAACATCGCGAAGCGGTCGGGTGTCCGGTCGAGCAGGCGTGGCAGCATCAGCGCGGCAATCATCGAACCGCAGCCAAAGGCGGCAAGCGCGATCGCCGTGTCGGTCTGGGTAAGACCAAAGCCGGCCTGGACCAGCACCACCGTGTTGACGATGACCATCGACCCGGCCGCCGAGACCGCAAGGTTGAGCGCGAGCAGGCCCCTGAGCCGCGGTGTGGCGAGATAAATGCGCAAGCCCCGCGTGGTGCGGTCGTAGATGCCGCGCCGTTCCGCCGCCTTCGGGCTTGGCAGTGCGACCGACACGACGAAGGCGGCCGAGGCGAGGAAGCCGAATACCGTGCCGGCGAACAGGTCGTGGAAACTGACGACGGTAAGAAGTGCCGCAGCGAGCATCGGGCTTGCGACGCTTTCGAGATCATAGGCAAGCCGCGAGAGCGACAGGGCGCGGGTGTATTCCTTTTCATCCGGCAGCACGTCGGGAATGGTCGCCTGGAAGGTGGGGGTAAATGCGGCCGAGGCCGACTGCAGCACGAAGATCAGCACATAGACCTGCCAGATCTCGGTCACGAACGGCAGGAACAGCGCCACGGCGGCGCGTACCAGGTCGAGGCTGACGAGCATGGCACGGCGTGGAAGCCGTTCGGCGAAGGCGGCGGCGATCGGCGCCACGCCGACATAGGCGATCATCTTGATCGCAAGCGCCGTCCCGAGCACCGCGCCCGCTTCGGCGCCGGCCAGATCATAGGCGAGAAGCCCAAGCGCGACGGTTGCGAGGCCGGTTCCGATCAGCGCGATCACCTGCGCCAGGAACAGGTGGCGATAGGTGCGGTTTGCGAGGATCTGCAGCATGACGATGGGGCCTCGCTCGGTGGCGGGTTGCGGCAGCGGGTTTGCTGCTCAGAGATATTTCGTGATCGCCTTGAACTCGTCGATGGAGTGGCGCTGCTCGCGTGGGAGCGCGCCGATCGTGTCTTCGAGGCAATGATCCAGATGATCCTGGATCAGTGTTCGCTTCGCCTGGCTGATCGCCTTTTCCACCGCGTGGAGCTGCTGGGCGATGTCGAGGCAGGGGCGGCCGCCTTCGATCATGGCGATGACGCTCTTCAGGTGCCCTTCCGCGCGTTTCAGCCGCTTGACGATGTCGGGATGGGTGTCGTGTCTGTGCTCGGTCATGCTGAGATCCTATCCTCCTGGATAGGATATATCAAGGGCGCGATTTTCGATGGTTCTGCGATGTCCGACGGCGGGGAGTGCCTTCGTCTGTCATCGCCACGCGCCCGCACATCCGAGACACGCGTCGCTACGTTCCTGCACTTGACGCACCTATGCCCCGCGACAGGGCGGGGCATAGGTTTGGTCTGGGGCGGCGTGATCCGGTTCGCCGATGCGCCCGTTTTCCGCTAGAGGCGCACGAGCATCTTGCCGGTGTTGGCGCCCTTGAAGAGGCCGATGAAGGCGTCAGGCGCATTTTCTAGGCCATCGACGATGGTCTCGCGCAGCTGGATCTTCGGTTCCTTGATCCAGGCGCTCATCTTGCGATCGAACTCCGGGATGAGATCGACATGATCGGAAACGATCAGCCCTTGAACGCGGATGCGTTGCCTGGGCAGAAATCATTCTGCAAGAGGCGCGCGCCTTGGGGCAATAGCCGTTCGCCTCCGCGTCTTTCCGGAATGTGCCCGCCGTTGCTTTAGGCCAGCCGTTTCAGGAGGCCGCGGCGTCCACGCTCCATCACCACCCCGTGATTCCAGCGGAAGACGGGCCTGAGGATAAAGGAAAGCCGATTCATCCAGGGCTTCGTGACCGCCACGATCCAGTCATAGCGAACCCGGCAAGCGCCGCCTTCGCCTTGCAGCGTCCAGCGGCCGATGCCGTCGAGTTCGCCCAAGGCCCGACCTTCGATCAAGAGGGGCGGTTCGACCCTCGTGGTTTCCATGTCGAAGACCAGTTCGTAGGGCAGCGCCGTCGACCAGCGCATGCGCCTGACGGCGCCGACACCGCGCTCGTCACCCGGTTGCAGCAACGTCACCTGTTTCACCGACGGCCACCACTCGGGCCAGCGCTCCGGTGTGCTGAGTTCACGCCATACGTCTTCAAGCGGGGAGGCGATCGTCCATTCGGTGACGAGGTGAAAATTGGTCGACGACATCGCCGATCCCTCAACAGGCGGAACGCCTGAAGTATAACACGGCATGCGGGCCTTGCGGCCCGCATGCGTCGTTTCATGCCGTCAGGCCGCGCGCGCAGCGACGCCAAGCGGTTCCAGGTCGTCGAGCACCTTGTCGCCGTTGTAGACGGTCTCGTCGAGAATGCCTTCGCGCTTGGCGACGATCGTCGGCACCAGCGCCTGGCCGGCGACGTTGACCGCTGTGCGGCCCATGTCGAGGATCGGGTCGATGGCGAGCAGCAGGCCGACGCCTTCGAGCGGCAGGCCGAGCGTCGAAAGCGTCAGCGTCAGCATGACGGTCGCGCCGGTGAGGCCGGCGGTGGCGGCGGAGCCGAGCACCGAGACGAAGACGATCAGCACATATTCCTGGATGCCGAGCGGCAGGCCGAAGAACTGCGCGATGAAGATCGCCGAGATTGCCGGATAGATCGCGGCGCAGCCGTCCATCTTGGTGGTGGCGCCGAGCGGCACGGCGAAGGCGGCATATTCGCGCGGCACGCCGAGGCTCTTTTCGGTCACCGTTTCGGTGACGGGCAGGGTGCCGACGGAGGAGCGCGAAACGAAGGCGAGCTGGATCGCCGGCCAGGCGCCGGCAAAGAAGCGCGATGGCTTCAGGCCGTGACCGACGAGCAGCGCCGGGTAGACGACGAAGAGCACGATCGCAAGGCCGATATAGACGGCAGCGGTGTACCAGCCGAGCTGCGCCAGCGTTTCCCAGCCGTATTGGGCGACGGCGCGGCCGAGCAGGCCGATCGTGCCGATCGGCGTCAGCCGGATGACCCACCAGAGGACCTTGCGCACGATCGCAAGCAGCGACTGGTTGAAGGCGAGGAACGGCTTGGCAGCATCGCCCACCTTCAGTGCAGCAGCGCCGACGGCAATCGAAACGACGAGGATCTGCAGCACGTTGAAATTGAGCGAGGTGTTGGCACCCGTGTCAGTGACCTTGGTGCTGGCTTCGAGACCGAGCATGTTGGCGGGCACAAGGCCCTTGAGGAAATCGAGCCACGAGCCGGAATAGGAGGGCGCCTTGGCAGCTTCCTGTGAAACGGCTGAACCCACGCCCGGCTGAATGATCAGGCCGAGAGCAATCGCGATGACCACGGCGATGAGCGAAGTGATCGCGAACCAGAGCAGCGTCTGCCATACGAGCTTGGCGGCATTCTGCAGCGTCGCCAGATTGGCGATCGACGCGACGATAGCGGTGAAGACGAGCGGCGGCACGAGCGCGCGCAGAAGCTGGACGAAGATCGAGCCGATCGTCTGCAGGGTGACCGTCAGCCAGTTGGCATTGCCGCTGGCATCGACGCCCATGTTTCGGGCGATGAGGCCGAGCAGCAGGCCGATGACCATGGCCGCCAGGACCTGGAAGCCGAAGGAGGCATAGATCGGCTTTGGTGAGGATTGGGTGGTTACTTGGGGCACGTCTTTCACTCTCATTGTGTGGCGGCGGCCACATTTTTAGGCAATGGCCGCCGCAAGTGCCCGAAAAATAGTCGAGTATTCTGGTCGAGATAAGAAACCCTTTGGCTCGAAAACTATTCCAAGTGGAATATTTTCCCCGATCAACCGCGCACGCTCGCTCCGGCCGGTTTGCCTTTAAGGACGGCGAAGCGGTCATCGATCTCCAAACCGGGCGAACTGACGAAAAACATTTCAATCCCGCCGCGCCTCGTTGAAATCTCCTTTCTCTATAAAAATAGTGTATAATGTAACCTGTCTGTCGTGGCCGGAGTTCGTCGCGTGTCGCGGAGCGCCTTGTGCGCTTCGCCCTCGGCAGGGCGATCTCCTCGAGTTTAAAGAGAGAACAGGAGAGGATTGAGATGACACGCAAGATCCGGCTTGGAGCCTTTCTTCCCGGCGGCGGGCAGCATATCGCGGCCTGGCGCCACCCCGATCAGCCCGCCGATGGGGCGACCAGTTTCGAGTTTCACAAGCAGCTGGCGCTGACCGCCGAACGCGGTTTGTTCGACGCCTACTTTCTGGCCGACGGGCTAGCGATCGGCTTCGGTGGCGCGCGAGAGGGCGGCAATGCCCGTGTTGCCGGCTTCGAGCCCGTCACCCTGTTTTCAGCGCTGGCGCCGCTCACCACCCATCTCGGTTTCATCGCGACGTCGTCGACGACCTATGAGGAGCCCTATACCACAGCGCGCAAGTTCGCCTCGCTGGACCTGATTTCCGGCGGGCGCGCCGGCTGGAACGTGGTGACGACGACGGGCGATCCGACGGCGCAGAATTTCAACCGCGACACCCAGCTTCCGCATGCCGAGCGCTACCGGCGCGCGGCCGAGCATGTCGATGTCGTCAGGAAGCTCTGGGACAGTTTCGAGGACGATACCTTCATCCGCGACAAGCAAACGGGCGTCTTCTTCGATCCGGCGAAGCTGCACGACACGGATCACCGCGGCGAGCATTTCAGGGTCCGCGGCCCGCTCAACATTTCGCGCTCGCCGCAGGGGCATCCCGTCATCGTCCAGGCCGGCCAGTCCGAGGATGGCCGTGGCCTTGCCGCCGCCACCGCGGAGGTGATCTTCACGGCGCATCAGCACATCGAGACGGCGCAGGAATTCTATCGCGACATCAAGGCCCGCGCCCGCGGCCTCGGCCGCAACCCGGACCATATCCTGGTCATGCCCGGCGTCTCACCCTTCGTCGGCCGGACGGAAACCGAGGCGCGGGAGAAATACGAACGGCTGACCTCGCTGATTGTCGAAGAGGACGGCATCGGCCTGCTCAACGGCCTGACGGGCGGAACGCTCGATCTTCGTGGCTACGACCTCGATGGGCCGTTGCCGCCGGCGCCGCCGACCGAGGGCATGAAGAGCCGCCAGGCGCTGATCCGCCAGATCGCCGACGAAAACAACTTCACCATTCGCCAGCTCTACCAGTGGATCGCGTCGGCGCGCGGCCACTACACGATCGTCGGAACGGCTGGCCAGATCGCCGATACCCTGCAGGAGTGGTTCGAGAACGAAGCCGCCGATGGTTTCAACATCCTGCCGCCATGGTTTCCGACGGCGCTCGACGACTTCGTCGAACTGGTGATCCCGGAATTGCAGCGTCGCGGCCTTTTCCGCACCGCCTACGAGGGAAAGACGCTGCGCGAAAATCTCGGCCTGCCCGTTCCCGTCAACCGCTGGACTGCCGCCCGGTCGGCCGTTCAGGCAGCGGAATGAGGTGCCGCCATGTCCTATGAAACTATCAACCCTTCGCTTGCGGCAGGCTTTGCGACCGCGCGCCGTGAAGCTTCCACCAAAAGTTCCACGGCGCCCGCCGCGCATTCCCGGCCGAACAGCGTGCCGCGCTGGCGCCGCCTGCTCGGCGCGATCGTCGCCCGCTACGGTCTCGTGCTTGCGTTTCTGGCCTTCTGGCAGGTTGCAAGCACCGTCGGCTGGGTCAACGCGGCGGTCTTTCCGCCGCTCGACGTGATCCTGGCTGCCCTTTGGGACGGCATCGCCGGCGGCGCGCTGCTCGACGATATCGCCATCAGCCTGCAGCGGTCGGGCATTGCCTTTGCCGCTGCCGTCGCCGTCGGTATACCGCTCGGACTGTTCATGGGCCAGGTCCGGCTCGTCGAGCAGGCGCTCGACCCCATCCTGCAGCTTTTCCGCCAGACCTCGGCCCTGGCGCTCTATCCGGTCTTCATCCTGCTGCTCGGCCTCGGCGAGACCTCCAAGGTCTTCGTGATCTTCTGGGCGACGCTGTTTCCGATCCTGTTATCGACGATCGGCGGGGTCAAGGAGGTCGACAGGAAGCTGATCGAGATGGCCCGCACCTACGGCGCCGGCTCGCTCGCGGTCTTCCGCCGCGTGGTTCTGCCGGCCTCGGTGCCTGCGATCTTCGTCGGCCTCAGGCTCTCGGCGACGACCGCGCTTCTGCTTCTGATCGCCGCCGAAATGATCGGAGCGAACAAGGGCATCGGCTTCCAGGTGATGAACGCCCAGTACAACTTCCAGATCCCGCTGATGTTTGCGTCGATCCTGCTGCTTGCCCTGCTCGGTCTCGCCGCCAACGCGCTGCTTGTTCTCATCCAGCGCAATCTCTGCCGCTGGTCTGCGCCGAGCGTCTGACCGCCTCTACCAGTTCTCCTTCGAAAGGATATCAAGATGACCTTCCATCCCCGCAATCTCCTTCTCTCGGCAGCCGTCACGCTTGGCCTTGCGGCGCCGGCCGCCGCCGCCGACGCCGTCACGCTGCGTTATCTCGCCAGCCAGGGCGGCCTGTCGGCCCATGAACTCGCGCAGGAACTCGGCTATTTCGACGGCACCGGCATCACGATCGAGAGCGTCGGCTTTGCCACCGGCGGGCCGGCGTCGCTGATCGCGCTTGCATCCGGCGATGTCGAGATCGGCAGCGCGGCGACCTCGGCCGTGCTGAACTCGATCATCAGCGGCAACGACTTTGTCGCCGCCTATCCCTCCAACGGCATCAATGACGAGGTGCAGTCGATCTTCTACGTGTTGGAAGACAGCCCGATCAAAAGCATCAAGGACATCGCCGGCAAGAGCATTGCGGTGAACACGCTCGGTGCTCACCTCGACTATACGATCCGCGAGGCGCTGCATTCGGTCGGCTTGCCGACGGACGCGGCCAATCAGGTCGTCGTTCCCGGCCCGCAGCTGGAGCAGGTCCTGCGCTCCGGCCAGGTGGATATCTCCGCCTTCGGCTATTGGCAGACGACCTTCGAAGGGGCGGCCCGCAAGAACGGCGGCCTGCGCGCCATCTTCGACGACACCGACGTGCTCGGCGAGATCGCCGGCGGCTTCGTCGTTCTGCGACGCGACTTCGTGAAGGACCATCCCGAAGCGGCAAAGACCTTCGTGCTGCAGTCGGCCCGTGCGCTCGACTATGCCCGCGAACATCCGCAGGAAACGAAGGAGATCCTGGCGAAGGCCCTGAAGGCCCGCGGCGAGAATCCCGACATCGCCCAGTACTTCCGCGGCTATGGCGTGCGGGCCGGTGGCCTGCCGGTCGAGCGTGACCTTCAGTTCTGGATCGACGTGCTGGTGCGCGAGGGCAAGCTCAAGCAGGACCAGTTGACGCCGAAGGACGTGCTCTTTGCCGTCGATGGCGCAACGGCCAGCAACTGAGGACGTTCCATGAGTGTTGCCCAGAACCTTCGCCGGGGAGAGGTGACGATCCGTCACCTCTCCAAGACCTACCGCCTGAACGGCGCGCCTCTGCCCGTGCTTCGGGATATCAACCTTCATATCCGCTCCGGCGAGACGCTTGCCATCGTCGGCGCCAGCGGCTCGGGCAAGACGACCCTGCTTCGGGTGCTGGCGGGTCTCGAGGATCCGGATGCCGGCGAGGTGCTGATCGACGGCAAGCTGACCAGAGGCGTCGGTACCGACCGTGCGGTGATCTTCCAGGAGCCGCGGCTTTTGCCGTGGCTGACCGTGCTCGACAATGTCGGCTTCGGGTTGGAGACGCGTGGGCTTTCCCGTGGGCAGGCGCGGGAGCGGGCGCGGCGCTACGTCCAGCTGGTCGGCCTGCAACAGTTTGAAGGCGCCTATCCGCGACAATTGTCGGGCGGCATGGCGCAGCGGGTCGGCATTGCCCGGGCGCTCGCCGTCCAGCCGGAAATCCTGCTGCTCGACGAGCCGCTGGGCGCGCTCGACGCCATGACCAAGATCAGCATGCAGCAGGAGCTCGCACGCATCTGGCGCGACGAGGACGTGACGACCGTGCTCGTCACCCACGATCTCGAGGAGGCGATCTATCTCGCCGACCGCATCCTCATCCTGCCGCGCGAAAAGGGCGGCGAACCGCGGCTGATCGAGATCGACCTGCCGCGGCCGCGCGACCGCAGCGCCAGCGCCTTCGTGCGCCAGCGCGAGGAACTGCTCGGCATCTTCGGACTGCATTGAGGTTGCTTGCGGAACGGTTGCAGCGGCTGGGCGTTATCTTGGGGAAGCGGCATTCACCGGGGGCGACGCTGCCCGGTGAATGCCGGATGCCGAGCCGAGACAGGAGCAACGCCATGAAGCTTTCGAAGGGAATGTCATTCGCCGCAATCGTCTTCGCCCTTGGCGCGGCAGCACCGGCGATGGCCAACGGTTTCTACACCGGTATCGATCCCCACAATCCGCCGGGCACCCAGAACAGGGTTCTCTACGGGCAACCCTATTATGTCGAGCCCGCGCCCGGCCCGGTCTATGTCGAGCCTGTGCAGCCTC
Organism: Ensifer sp. PDNC004; assembly: GCF_016919405.1. NCBI lineage: Bacteria > Pseudomonadati > Pseudomonadota > Alphaproteobacteria > Hyphomicrobiales > Rhizobiaceae > Ensifer > Ensifer sp. PDNC004. The sequence goes on along the minus strand of NZ_CP070352.1, from coordinate 833,338 downwards.
AGGTCTATGTCGATCCGATGCCGACCGGCAGCATCTATGTCGACCCGGCCCCGGATTACATCTATCGCCCACCGGCACGCACGCTGGGTGACGCGCGCCAGCGCTATACGGGCGAGTATCAGAGCGGCGGACAGGGCGACTATTACCTCGGCGTCGCGCATCCGCCGCAGGTTCCCTGAAACGGCGACTGAGTGAAGGGGCGCGGCCCTAGAGCCGCGCTACCTACCTCCGGCCGGCTGCCCCCTCCGGCCGGCTGCCCGATGTCAGATTCCAGGCGTTTGAGACGCGTCACCTGGTGTTAGCGCCAACCAAGCGCCGGCGAGACATGCTTGAGGATCGCTTCGATCACATGGGCGTTGTATTCGACGCCAAGCTGGTTCGGGACCGTCAGTAGCAGCGTGTCGGCCTCGGCGATCGCCTCGTCCTTCGCCAGTTGCTCGACCAGAACGTCGGGTGCTGCAGCGTAGCTGCGCCCGAAGATCGCCCGTGTCTTGTCGTCGATGAAGCCGATCTGGTCTTCCTGCTTGTTTCCGCCGCCGAAATACATCCGGTCGCGATCATCCACCAACGCAAAGATGCTGCGGCTGACCGAGACTCGCGGCTCGCGCGTGTGGCCCGCCGCCTTCCAGGCCTCCCGGTAGGCGCGGATCTGGTCGGCCTGCTGGACGTGGAATGGCAGGCCTGTTTCGTCGTCCTTCAGCGTCGAACTTTGCAGGTTCATGCCAAGCTTTGCGGCCCAGACGGCCGTGGCGTTCGAGCTTGCGCCCCACCAGATGCGCTCTCTCAAGCCATCCGAATGCGGCTCGAGGCGCAGCAGGCCGGGCGGGTTGGGAAACATCGGTCGCGGATTGGGTTCGGCGAAGCTTTCGCCGCGCAGGACGTCGAGCAGCACTTCCGCGTGCCGTCTTGCCATGTCGCTCTCAGTCTCGCTTTCGCCTGGCTGGTAGCCGAAGTGGCGCCAGCCATCGATCACCTGCTCCGGCGAGCCGCGGCTGATCCCGAGCTGCAGTCGTCCACCGGCAATGAGATCGGCCGCACCCGCATCCTCGGCCATGTAGAGCGGGTTCTCGTAGCGCATGTCGATGACGGCCGTGCCGATCTCGATCCGGCTCGTCTTTGCACCGACCGCCGCCAGAAGCGGAAACGGCGAGGCGAGCTGGCGGGCGAAGTGATGAACGCGGAAATAGGCGCCGTCTGCGCCGAGTTCTTCGGCCGCAACGGCGAGATCGATCGACTGCAGCAGGGCGTCGCCCGCCGATCGCGTCTGCGACTGCGGCGAGGGCGTCCAGTGTCCGAAGGAAAGAAAACCGATCTTCTTCATGGCCGTGCCGCCTCCTCGATGGAACCAGACTTCCATGGCACAATTCGGGTTCCGGATACAGCCGGTGTCCGGTGACTTCGCCGTGAACGGCAGCGCGCGAGGGTGACCACGCGCTGCCGTCCTCAAGTCTTTCATCGCACCTGCAGGCGCGCTTTCATGTTCGGGTGAAAGCGGCAGATATAGTCGAAGGTTCCGGCTTTGGTGACGGTGAGCGTCGCGGTCTTTTTCGGGGGTATCACCACGTCGAAATCACCCTTGACCGTTGCCGTGTGCGCCATGACGTCCCTGTTGTCCCACTCGATCACGTCGCCGACGGCGGCGCTGACTTCGGCGGGTGAAAAGACGAGCTTATCGATGGTGACACGGATGGTCTCCGCTTGTGCCGACGGCGCAATCAGCATGAGGGCCAGGCCGCACAGCGCGCCAAGGCTTCGCTTTCGGATCATGACGCCTCCTACTTCATCATCTCGGCGACATGCTCGGCATGTTGCTGGTGGCCCTGGAACAGCTTGAGGCCGGTCTCCAGCAGGTCCTTGAGCTCGGCATTCTTCGCGGAGGGAATGAGCAGGGTTTCAAGCGCGCCGTTGACCTGCTTGTGGTAGGCAACCTCGTTGGCGACATAGGCCTTGTCGAAGTCGGCGCCGCTCAGCTTCGCCAGCCTTTCACGCTCGTGCTTCGCCGCTTTCGTCAGCGCGCGGCTGGTATCGTTGTCCTCGGGCGTCACCTTGAGTTTCTTGACGAGATCGAGGGCCTGCTTGTTGACGGCCTCATGGTCGCGCAGCATGTCGTTGGCGAAGCTGATGACTTCCTTGTCCGTGGAGATTTTCAGGGCCTGCTTGGCGGCCTCGATATCGATGACGCCTGCGGTATAGGCGATATGGGCGATCTGGGGGTCGGTGACCTTCGTCCCGGCTGCAAGGGTCGCGCCACTGATGAGGCAGGCGACGGCGAGGGCTGAGGTGAGGCGGGCGTACATCGGGAACTCCTCTCCGGCGGCGATCGCCGCCGGTCTTGATGGATCACGCCCATTGGATGCGCGCCGCCTTCAAAGGTTCCCGGAAATGTCAGCCTGAAAGCCCGAGCCGGTTCATGACTGCCTCCGTCAAACGGGCGCAACGGCGCCCGGCAAAGGGGAAGGCATTCAAAAGTACGGGGCCGACCTGGCGATGGATCTGCTGGCGCAGAAGCTGGCGGGCCCGGTGCAGGCGGCTTCTGACCGTCTTCGGGTTGATGCCGAGCAGGGCTGCGGTCTCTTCGACGCTCATCGCTTCGATCACCCGGGCAGTGAACACTTGGCGGAAGGCTTCCGGCAGGGCGTCGGCCGCCTCTTCCACCAGCCGCAGGATCTGCCGCTGCGCAAGGCTGCGTTCCGGATCGTCGGCATTCGCAGCATTGGGAAAGGGTACGATCTCGGCGCCTGCACTGTCCGTCGCGAGCGGAACCTCCCGTCGCGTCGCCGACCGGCGCAGGCGTCCGAGCGCCTCATTCAGCACGACGCGATGCAGCCACGTGGCGAGGCTGGCGTCGCCGCGAAAGGTTTCGAGGTGTTCGAAGGCGCGCAGATAGGCTTCCTGCACCACATCCTCGGCGATGCTGTCGTTGCGCACGACGGCGCGGGCGATGCGAAAAAGCCGCTGGTTGTGCCTCGTCATGATGATCCGGAAGGCTTCCGGGTCGGTCGCAAGCGCGCGCTCGACGAGCGCCTCGTCCGTCAAATGGTCCGCGTCCGCCGTGGTGCGTCTTGTCAGCAGTGCATCGTTCATCATCCACCTCCAAACCATCGTTTGATGCGGATCGGGCAACAACGTTCCCGAGAAAGCATACGCCGCGTGAGCGGCAACCGAAATAGGGCTTGACTGGAGCGGTGAGGACAGCTGTTCGAGGCGGCATTTTGCGCATTTCTGCCAGCGGAAGTTGGGTCTCTTGGCGCCGTTCGCGCGGCGGTAATCGCGGGTCCTCTTTTTTTCTCACGACAGGGAACCGGGGTTCCCTCCGGCGAGTTTGAGGAACGGCGACCCCGGTATGGAGGGGCGCGTATCGCGGTCGCATCTTCGCACTAGGAGAGACGACGATGAAGCATCAAACCATCGAACAGTTGCAAGCGCTCGCCGAAATTCGTTCCGATCCCGCGATGACGAGAACGGAACGGCTTCAGCGTTGGGCCGAACTCTTGGAAAGCAATCCCGATCGCCGGCTGGGCACGCTTTCTGGTACTGAACGCGCGACCGCTGCCGCGCGCCAGGCCATGCAGGTTAACGGTTCGCCCATGACCGTCGCCTTCGAGGATACGCAATTGCGCCTCGCGGGGCTCGCAGACGACAGCTACGGTGAAGCAAAACGCTTCTTCGAAATATCGGACCACCAACTGCACGACATCGTCTGCGACTGCAATTTCGGCAGCTCCGTTCGGGCCGCCTATGCCGCCCGGCGGGTTCGCGCGGCCATTGGTCTTTGGCCGCGCCTGAAGGCGCTCTTCAGCTGAGGCTGCGCCGATCGGCCAGCCTCCGGGGAAGCCAGGGCGCCAGCCGGAAGCTTCCCTAAACTCTTGTTTTTATGAGCGGCGCAGGCCTCCGCCTTCGCGCCGGGTGACGATTTTGTGCGCCGCCGGATCGCGAGCCTTGTCCGCCGGGGCTGTATCGGCGCGCGTTTTCGCCTCAGACCCGCGCCGTTCTAGCGCGGCATCGCTCGAACCTAGCCCGAGGGAGTATATCGCTATCCTCCCCACTTGCAGCATCATCCCTTCAACGCCGGTGCTGCGCGGCTCGCCGGGGGTGGAGGGATGCAGCCGCGGGAGGAGGATTTCATGACATTGGCAGCAGTAACCCGTGCCTTGGGTGCAACGTCCGCACTGGCGATCCTGATCGGCACGGCGCAGCCGGTTTGGGCCGCACCCGATCTGATCGTGCTCAACGGCGACGTGCGCACGGTCGACCAGGGCAAGCCGAAGGCACAGGCCTTCGCGATCGAGAACGGCAAGTTCACCGCAATCGGCAGCAATGACGAAATCAAGGCGCTGGCCGATGCCGAGACCAAGATGATCGACGCCGGCGGCAAGACCGTGACCCCGGGTTTCATCGACGGCCATACCCATCTCACGTCCGGGATGGACATGGTGACCGGCGTCGACCTCTCCTACATCCCGGACAAGAAGACCTGGCTCGAAAAGATCAAGGAAGCCGATCAGCGCTTGCCGAAGGGCGTCTGGCTGATGGGCGGTGGCTGGGACTATACGCTCGGCGAGGGCAAGCTGCCGACGAAGGAAGACCTCGACGCCGTGGTGCCGGACCGGGTGGTGGTCCTGCGCGATATCGATTTCCATTCCGTCTGGGTCAATTCCAAGGCGCTGGAAGTGGGCGGCGTTACCGCGAAGTCGGAAGTTGAAGAGGGCGGGCAGGTGCTCTTGAACGACAAGGGCGAGCCGAGCGGCATCCTGCTCGAAAAGGCCGGAGATCTCGTCGAAAAGCATCGTCCGGTGGCGACCGACACGGAACGGCGGGCAGCGCTGCTTGAGACGATGAAGTTTGCCAACAGCCTCGGGATCACCGGCGTCAACGACATGTCGGATCTCGCCGCCGTGCACGACTATGCCGCGATCCTCTCTGAAAAGAAGATGCCGCTTCGCGTCTGGTACGGCTTCTTCGAGGGAGATCCGAAGAAGATTGCCGCAGCGGTCAAGGACCGCAACGAGGTCGACAAGGTTGCCGCCGATTCCGGCGAGCAGGAGGTGAAGGGGCCGATGCTGAAGCTCGGCTACACCAAGTCGGTGATCGACGGGGTGCTCTCGACCCGCACCGCCTATATGCACGAGGACTATTCCGACCAGCACGGCTGGAAGGGCAAGCCTTTCGAGACCAAGGAGCAGCTGGCGGCGGCAATCAAGGCCTCGAACGAAAACGGCTTCCCGACCGCGGTGCACGCGATCGGCGACGGCGGCGTCAGCCTCGTTCTCGACGCCTTTGCCGAAGCCTCGGTGCCGCGGCCGCAGCCGAACCGTATCGAGCATATCGAGGTGGTCGAGACTAAGGACATCCAGCGCTTCAAGGATCTCGGCGTCGTCGCCTCGATGCAGCCGAACCATGCGACCGGCACGATCGGCAAGTACATCACCGAACGCATCGGTACCGATCGCGAGCCGCGGGCCTATGTCTGGCATTCGATGCTCGATGCCGGCGTGCCGCTGGTGTTCGGTTCGGATTGGCCGACATCGCCGCTGAGCCCGCTCACCCAGATCAACGACGCCGTCTTCCGCGAAAGCCCATTTGGTTTGGGTGACGGTCCCTGGCATCCCGAGCAGGCCGTCACCTTCGACCAGGCCCTGCACGGTCTCACCCAGGCCGGTGCCGACATGACGCCCTGGGGGGCTCAGATCGGCTCGATCAGCGTCGGCAAGTGGGCGGATTTCGTCGTGATCGACGGCACCCTCGCAGATCCGCTCGACCGTTCCATCCGCGAACGCAAGGTGGAGGCGACCTATCTCGCCGGAAACGAGGTCTATCGCCGGCCCTGATCGGGAGCGATAGCGTCGGTCGCTTACCGGTCGCCGTGCGAGGACACGTCGATCGGCAGCCTTTTGCGGCGACTTCCCATCGATCCAGATCACGCACGGCCGGCGCTCCCTGCGCCGGCCGGTTTTTTATTGGGTCCATGATGCACTAGCTTAGTGCCTGAAAATTCATAATAATTGCGCTTCACTTTGGACTTTCGCAAGCTAAGGGCGCGATCGAATGGCATTGGACTCGTTGGATGTGCGGCTGCTGCGGATCTTCGTGACGATCGTGGAGGCGGGTGGTTTTGCCGCCGCCCAAGGAGAGCTCAACCTGTCGCTCTCGACGATCTCCAATCATATCTCGGCGTTGGAAAGCCGCCTCGGCCTGATTCTCTGTCAGCGCGGCCGGTCTGGCTTCCGGCTCACTGAGGAAGGGCGTGCCGTCTACGAGGAGGCCAAGCGCCTGTTCGGCACGATCGACCAGTTCGATACCCGCATGAAGGGCCTGCAGCACCGGCTGAACGGCACGCTTTCCGTCGGCCTCATCGACAACACCCTGTCGGACCCGGCCTCCCGCCTGACCCGCGTCTTTGCCCGGATGACGGACGAGGCGCCGGAGGTGGCGCTTTCGATCGTCACCCGGCCGCCGCATGAGTTGCTGCGCGACGTGATAACGGGCGAGCTTCACATCGCTATCGCCAGCTTCCCGCGCACGACGCTGGGGCTCGAATATGTCGATCTCTACGAGGAGACGCAGCGCTTCTATTGCGGGGCCGAACATCCGCTGTTTTCCCGCGACGACAGCACGATCGAAATCGACGACATCCGGTCCCACAATCTGATCGGCCGCTCCTATTGGAATGCCCGCGACCTCAAGATCTTCTCGATCGCCAACCCGCGCGCGACGGTCAGCGACATGGAGGCGGAGGCGCGGCTGATCCTCTCCGGGCGCTATCTCGGCTATCTGCCCGATCACTTTGCCAACCGCTATGTCAGCGAAGGGCTGCTGCGGCCGATCCGTCCGGATCTCTTCAGCTACAGGGCGCCGTTCCAGGCGGCCTTCGACAAGGCGCGCGCGAAGTCGGGGCTGGTGCCGTTTTTCGTCAAGCTGCTGACGAGCGAGTTCGGCGTCGCGCCCTCCGGCCGGAGCGCTTCGCGCTTACGCGCCGGACGGTAGAACGCCGGGTCGCTGCTGCGGCCCGGCGCGCTGAAGGAACACATTGCCCGGCCGTTCTAGTCGAGCTCGAAGTTCTCTTTGTAGTCCTGCTTCAGGTGCGCCGGCTGGTCCTCTTTCTTCAGCATGCAATTGCCGACGACGAGGCGTTCGATCTCCGTTCCCATGAAGCAGCGATAGGCGTCTTCCGGATTGCAGACGATCGGTTCGCCACGCACGTTGAAGCTGGTGTTGACGAGCACCGGGCAGCCGGTGCGCGCCTTGAAGCGGGTCAACAGCTCCCAGTAACGGGGGTTGGTCTCGCGGTGTACCGTCTGGATACGGGCGGAGTAATCGACATGGGTCACCGCCGGTATTTCCGAGCGCGGCACGTTGAGCAGATCGATGCCGAACAGGTTTTCCTGCGGATGATTGGCGTGCAGGCGGCGGCTTTCCAGGACGTCGCCGACAAGGAGCATGTAGGGGCTGTCCGTGTCGATATCGAACCAGTCCGACACGTCTTCGCGCCGGATCGATGGAGCGAAGGGGCGGAAGCTCTCGCGGTACTTGACCTTGAGATTGAGCATCTTCTGCATCGTCGGCGAACGGGCGTCGCCGAGGATCGACCGACCGCCGAGCGCGCGCGGGCCGAATTCCATCCGCCCCTGCATCCAGCCGACCGCCTTTTCCTCGGTCAGGGCCGAGACGGTGGAGGAGGTGATCTCCTCGTCCGAAAGGACCTCGAAGTTCGCCCCGGCATTGGCAAGCCGCTGCTCGACTTCGCCTTGCGCGAAGGCTGGCCCGAGATAGCCGCCCGACATGGCATCGCCGTCCTTCACGACGCGCGTGCTTCCGAGATATTCGTGCCAGACGGAGAGAGCCGCCCCGAGCGCGCCGCCCGCATCACCGGCGGCAGGCTGGATCCAGATGTCGTCGAATATCCCCGCCTTCAGCAACTTGCCGTTCGCCACGCAGTTGAGCGCGACGCCGCCGGCAAGGCAGAGGTTCTTTTCGCCTGTCTGGCGCCGGGCATAGCGGGCGAGCCGCATGACCGCCTCTTCGGTGACGACCTGAACGGAAGCCGCCAGGTCCATCTCACGCTGGGTCAGCGGCGATTCCGGCTTGCGGGGTTCGCCTCCGAAGAGGTCGTTAAAGGCCGGCGAGGTCATCCTCAGGCCCGTGCAATAGCCGAAATAGTGCTGATCCAGACGGAAGGAGCCGTCGTCCTTGAGATCGATCAGGTTGTCGAGGATCGTCTGCGCGAAACGCGGCCGCCCATACGGCGCAAGCCCCATCACCTTGTACTCGCCCGAATTGACCTTGAAGCCCGTATAGTAGGTGAAGGCCGAATAGAGCAGGCCGAGGGAGTGCGGGAAATGCAGCTCCTTCAGGAAGTCGAGGCGATTGTCATGGCCGTGGGCAAGCGACGTGGTGCACCACTCGCCGACGCCGTCCATGGTGAGGACTGCAGCGGAGGCGAAGGGCGAAGGAAAGAAGGCGCTCGCCGCATGGGACTGGTGGTGCTCGGTGAAGAGCAGCGAGCCTTCCCATTCCTTCTTGCCGACAAGCTTGCCGAGATCCTTGCGCAGCATCTTCTTCTGGAAGAGCTTTTCCTTGATCCAGACCGGCATCGCCACGCGAAACGAACTGAAGCCGTGCGGCACAGTCGCAAGATAGGTCTCGACAAGCCGCTCGAACTTCAGGAACGGCTTTTCGTAGAAGACGACATGGTCGATGTCGTTCATGGTGCAGCCTGCTTCCGACAAGCAGTACTCTATTGCCCGCGCCGGAAAGTCGGGGTCGTGTTTCCGGCGCGTGAAGCGCTCTTCCTGTGCGGCGGCTACGATGCGCCCGTCTTCGACGAGCGCGGCCGCGCTATCGTGGTAAAAGGCCGAGATACCGAGGATACGCACGATGGTGCCGCCCTAGAACAGCGTATAGATGAAGGGGGCGACGGCCGTTCCCTGCGTCAGTACTACCAGGGTTCCGAAGATGGTCGTCATGACCAGGATCGGCAGCAACCAGTACTTCTTCCGGTTGCCCATGTAAGACAGGAGTTCCCTAGCAAGGTCCATTTTCGTGTCCTCTGTCCGATACAATAAGGGATAGGTTCTTCAAAATTCAGAACTGGTTCTTCATCGTTGCCTGGGCTGCTTCGGCCTGCGGCTTGTCGATCCAGTAAGTCTTGGCGTTCTTGTCGAACTGTTCGGTCAGCGCGTCATTGCCGCGAAGCCTGAGATAAAAGCCGATCGGCACGAAGGTCGTGACGTAAATCAGGAACATCACGACCGGATTGACGATCTTGAACAGCACAAGGCCGAGCCGCATCCAGAGATGGTTGGCGCGTGTCAGGGTGGAAGGCGCGATCAGGGCCAGGACGACCAGAACCACGCCGATCAGAGCGAGCACAGCCGTTACGGTCGTAATCTCGGAAGCCCGCCACCATTTTACGAGCGCAATCAGGGTAAGGATGCCGCCGACGGTATAGCCGAAACTTCTGTTCGACGGTCCTTCCGGGGGCCTCTCGTGCAGTGGTCCGTGAGAAATGCTCATTGCTATCCACCTCAGAGCGGTTAGCTAAAAAACGCACAATTTTCATTGTGCCGACGAATGAAAAACTTTTTAGTCATTTATATTGGGAGAATATGAGCGGCAAATACTGGGGCAGGTCAATATGCCAATGGATATAGAGGGTCATATCCGGCTTACGATTCTTGGCGCGATCTTCTGATACTCGGGTTGATGCCCGCCGGTCGGCCCTGTTCCAGGGCTTGCCTGCAGCAGTGCAAGGTTCGTGTGGTCCGGGCGCGCGTGCGTAACCTTGGCTATACTGGTGGCGAATGCATTTGAGCGCGGGAAGAGACGAGCGTATGCTGACGACACTTGAATATGCAGATTGCAGCGGCTGCCAGGGCCGTGCCGTCCTCGTCGTCGAAGATGCGGTCGGCGACGGTCGGTGGCCGCGATTTGATTTATCCTCGCTCGTCACGCGCAGGGTTGTTTTCCAAGGGGCGGCGCAGAGCGGAGACTTGGCATGAGGCTAGAGCCGTCAAACCGTTTCAGCGCCCGCCGCTTGAGCCCGGCGGCGGTCGCTCCACCACACGGTGCCGGCGCGCCGATGGATCTGGACCAGGCGTCCGGCCGCAAGGTCTGGACGAACACCTTCCGAGCCCGCTCCGACAAGGTGATCGCCGTCGGGCGCATCCTGCTGGCGCTCGGCAGCGTCTGGATCGCATGGCTCGATTCCGTCCACGTGCCGCTGCCGCCAGAGCCCATCTACTTCCTGCTGATCGGCTATCTCTTCTATGCCATCGCGGCCGCCTTCCTCGTCTGGCGCACGGAGATTTCGCGCGTGCGCGGCACGCTGGTGCGTCACATCATCGATGTCGCGGCGTTTGCGATCTTCATGTCGATGACCGACGGCCCGGCAAGCCCGTTCTTCATGCTGATGCCGTTCACTTTGCTGTCCGCGACGCTGCACTGGCGCTGGCGCGGGGCGCTCTACACCGGTCTCGTCTGCCTGGCGGCCCTGCTCTACCTCGGTTACTTCGATGCCGGCGATATGCTCGATCCGGATGCCGATACGACGACGAACGCCTCGCGGATCCTCTTCATCTTCGTTGCGGCTGCGCTGCTCGTCTGGCTGGGCGCCCACCAGGAGGCGGTCCGGGCCGAGCTTCTTCGGCTGGTGCAGCGAACACCGAGCCAGCCGCGGGGACGCGAGTGGCCGGCGCGCGCGGCCCTCGATTATGCCGCCCATGTCATGCTGGTTCCGCGGGCCCTCCTGTTGTGGACCGATGCGGAGGAGCCCTGGACCTATGCGGCCCTGTGGAACGAAGGCGAGCTCGAGGTCCTGCAGATGCCGCCCGATGCCTTCGGCACCTGGACGGACGAAAAATTGCTGCGCAGCAGCCTGCTTGTCACCGAGGCCGCGCGTGGTCGCGTTCTCGTGCATGTCGGCGAGGGGCGGTTTCATCAATGGTCGGATCCCGCTCCCCCGATCTCGCCAGCGCTTGTGGAAGCTTTCAACATCAACGCAGCGGTCTCGACCTTCTTCCAGGTCGACGATCTGCAGGCGCGCCTTTTCGTTCTGGAGCCGCCTGCGCTCACGCTCGACGACGTGGCGATCGCCGAAATCATCGCCGACAGGATCAAGGCGCTGTTCGAACAGGCGATCCTGGTCAGGCGCCTGAGCGACGAGGCGGCCGTCGACGAGCGCATCCGCATCGGCCGCGACCTGCACGACGGCGTGCTTCAGGCGCTTGCGGGCACGGCACTGCAGCTTCAGTCGCTGCGCAAGCTCAAGGATGCGGGGCCGGAGGTGATTGCCGAACGCCTCGAGGCCATCCAGGCGATGCTGCTCGAAGAACAGCGGGAGCTTCGCGGTTTCATTCGCGCGCTCGAGCCGGGCGGCAATCTCCAGGCTACCGGCGAAATGCAGCTCGAGCGACAACTGGAAGCGGTCGCCGCGCGGCTGCGGCAGCAATGGCAGATCGACGTCTCGATCGCCTTCGACCCGCCATCCGGCATCGACCTGCCGCTGGCGCTGACCTACGAGCTGGCGCGCATGACGTCCGAAGCGACCGCCAACGCGGTCAGGCACGGCGGCGCGCAGAAGGTCAGGATCACGCTCAGCATCGACAACGGATCGATCATGCTGACGATCGACGACGACGGGGTCGGCTTCGGTTATGGTGAGCGTCTTGACCATGCCGAGCTTGAACGAGAAAAAATCGGACCGCGGAGCCTGCGCGAACGGGCGGCAGCGCGTGGCGGAAAACTCGCGATCGAAAGGATAGCGGAATGGACTCGAGTGGTCGTCATGCTGCCAATGCCGCAATAGCGTTGCGCGCGGTCGTCGTCGACGATCATCTGATCGTGCTCGACGGGCTGCGCCGGCTGATCGAGACCGTGCCCGGCTGGGAGGTGGTGGCGACCTGCGAGCGTGCGACCGATGCGCTGCAGGTTCTGTCCGAGCGGGGCGCCGATATCGTCGTCGCCGACCTTCGCATGCCGCATATGGACGGGCTCGAATTCATACGCCAGGTGCGCAGCACCCACGGACAGCAGATCGCGATCGTCATCCTGACGGCTGATATCGGCGACGACCAGGTTGCCGAAGCGATCCGGCTCGGGGTGAACGGCATCGTCCTCAAGGAACAGGCTCCGGACACCCTGATCGACTGCATGAATGTCGTGGCCAGCGGCAAGACCTATTTCCAGGACCAGGCGCTGAAGTCCGCGATCGAGCGAATCCGCGCGCAGGAAGCCGTTGAGACCCGGGGCGTCGACCTGTTGACGCAGCGCGAGATCGAGGTCTCGCGGCTGGCGGCCTCGGGGATCCGAAGCAAGGAGATCGGCGCCCGGCTCGGCATATCGCCGGGCACGGTCAAGCTGCATCTCCACAGCATCTACAGCAAGCTCGGCATCTCGACGCGCGTCGAGCTGGCCAATCTTGCGAACCGGCTTCCGAAAAGCCCTTCGTGACGGCGCCGGCCGCGCTTGCGGGCCGCCTGCCTTTGCGCTGACCCTCCTCCTTCAAAATCGATCGAACCACGGCGACGAAACGCCGCGATCGGCGTTTTTTGTCGCAAGTGAACTGTAAGAAACAGGGCCGGAGTATATCCATCTGGATATATTCAGAACGAAAATCCTGGGATAGAGTTCGGAATTGTAAGGCGTCTCCGGCAGAGAAGTGAAACCTCCGAAGCTCATGTCGCTATATAACGAATAGATTCATGTTCTCGTATTCTGAAAATATTGACGGTGTTCTTCTTTGTTCCGGAGAGCCACTATGCATGTTCAAAGTGTTATTGAAATAGCTGAAACAGACGGTCGGCTTCCGGTCGAGATAATCATAAAGGGTTATCGTTTGAGCCAGAAGCGGCTTACCGTCTTCGTTTTAAACGAGGTGACGCCGGCCGCGGTCAACCGGGTCCTGGATCCCGTGGTGCCGACGTTGCCTCTTTTCATTCCCGGCGTGCTTTACGTCAAGATTTCGGATGATGCCCGCGTGCGGGAAGCGGTCGAGACGGCGGATGTCGTCTATGCCGCGACCAGCCTGTTTCGCGACCAGTTGACGGGGTACGGAACTTTGCCCGGACTGCTTCGACCGATCGAGCTCCTGCGGCCGGATGCTTCCAAGCGCATCCGGCTCGCAAACTCCGGCGAGCACATAAGCTCCGGCGAACCGAAGCGTCCCTCCGTCGCAAAGACGGCGAGGCGTACGACCACCTATCTCGCCAGCCTGGCACGATCCTATTGGCGCGAGGCCGGAAGCGCCTGAAGCGGGCGATGCAGCAACCATCCGAAATGTTTCAACACAGATCGCACAATCAAGGTGTCAGCTGACATGTCCCGAAAAGCCGAACGTCAGGATGCGCTCAACAACAACAATCCGACGGCGACGCCTGCGGATTTCATCGATCAGGACAAGCCCTCATCGAGCGGCACCCTGAAGCGTATGCGCCGTTCGCGCAATTTCGGCGGAATCATGGATGGGCTGATCATTCTCGTTTCGGGCCTTGTCGCCATTCTGCTGTGCGAGATGCTGCTGCGTATGGTGCCGAGCCTGCAGCTTCCGGTCGGCGAGGGCGAATATGTCTATTGCGGCGTGCCACGGGCGCGGCATCAGTCGCATGCGCTCTATGGCTATACCGAAATACCGGGCAACAGCTATTTCGAGCGCTTCAGCCCGCTCGACCCCTGGAACCGCGTCCAGATCAACAGCGACGGTTTCCGCGACAATGCGACGGGAACGGGGTCTCCGGTGTTCGTGCTCGGGGATTCCATGGTGCGCGGCTCGCTCGTCAAGGAAAGCGAAACCTTCAGCTCGCTGCTGAACGCATGGCACCCGCAGCTGCTTCTCAAGAACTACGGCACCGGCGGCTACGGCCAGCCGAACGAGATCCGGGTCTACGAGGACAAGGGCCACAGCATCCCTCATAAACTCGTCGTCGTCGGCCTCTCGCTCAGCACCGACCTCGAGGACAATGCCGAGCGTGCGGTGCTGACACCGTCGTCCGTCGACATCACCGTCGAGCCGGCCGGCAGCGGAACGAAGAAGCCCAGCCTCGCTTTGCAGGCGCATCTGTACCTGTGGCAGAACAGCAAGCTCTACAACTGGTTCTATTCGACGCTGCTCAGACCCTATGTCGGCGACCGGTCGTCCCGCCGTGACATCGGCCACGCGATCGAGCTGACGCGGCGCCTGTTCGTCCGGCTTGCCGACGACGCCCGTAACAACGGCGCCGAGCTGCTCGTCGTCATCCTGCCGGGCTGGGCGGAGCTGGCTGGCCGCGACGACGGCCTGCAGCCGGAAAAACAACGTGAAATGATCAAGGCGTTCGCCGCTGCGACGCCCGGCGTGTACGTGGTCGATCCGACCGAAAAGCTCTCTGCCAACGATCCGATGAAAACCTATGGCATCGGCGACAAGCATCTTTCTCCGCTCGGACATTTTCTTGTCGCGGAGGCGATCGACCAATGGCTGGTCAATGATTGGAGCGGCGGCAAGGGCCTGACGGTCGGCGAGCACCCCTTCGTAAAAACCGCTCCGGTGGAGCCTGATTGCCTGAAGTTTTCTCAGGTCGGACAGTAATCGGCGGACCTGAAAGGAAGATCCGATGAATTCCAATGCAACACGTGTCGTTCAAATGGAACAAAACAGCGTCCGGAAGTCCTCCATTCTCAAACGTGCCCTGCTTGCTGTTCTCGCGACGGCTTTCAGCCTGGCGCTCTGCGGTCTCATGATCGAAGGCATGGCGCGCACCGTCTTTGACAACGGCATGGATTTCGACCTCGAGATGTGGAAATACGCCCGCGACCTGAAACGGGTCAGTGCCGAGCCGGCGATCGGCCACGAGCACATTCCCAATTCGAGCGGCGTGTTCATGGGTGTGCCGGTCAGCATCAATTCGATCGGCCTGCGCAACCGTGAAATCGGCCCGGTTGCCGCCGGGACGACGCGTGTGATGATGCTCGGGGATTCGCTGACCTTCGGCTGGGGCGTCAAAGAGGAAGATACGCCGTCCAGGTTGCTGGAAACGGTCCTCAATGGCGGCAGCCAGGGGGCGCCGAAATACGAGGTGATCAACACCGGTGTCGGCAACTACAACACCCAGATGGAAGTTGCCTACTTCATGACCAAGGGCATCGAGCTCAAGCCGGACGTGGTCGTGCTCAACTATTTCATCAACGACGCCGAGCCGACGCCGCGTCGTCACCAGGTCGGCTGGGGCGAATATTCGCAGGCCTATGTCGTGCTCGCCTCGGCGGTCGACAAGATCTCGCGCATCTTCCTCGGCCGGGCGGACTGGAAGGCCTATTACCGAGGCCTCTATGAAGCCGACCAGCCTGGCTGGACGGAAGGGCAGGATGCCATGCGGCGGCTGATCAGCTTCTGCCGCGAGCGCGGCATCAAGCTCGTGATCGTCAACTATCCCGAGCTGCATGAAGTCAAGCAGTATCCGTTCCCGGAAGTCACCGGCGCTGTCGAAAAGATCGCCGAAAGCGAGAAGGTTCCCTTCCTCGATCTTCGCCCGTCGGTCGAGGATCTCGTTCCCGAAACGCTGTGGGTGTCGCCATCAGACGCGCACCCGAACCGGATCGCCAACGAACGCTTCGCCGCTGCGATCGCCGGAACGCTGGAACGCTCCTACCCGGACCTCTTTGCCGGAGCCGGGTCGGTCGCCAAGGTACAGCCGTGATGCGGCCGCGATCGGCCGTTGCCGGTCTTGGTAGACATGCGATTTAGAAATCGACGATCAGGTTTGCGCGGCCGGCGCTCGACCGCGCGCCGTCGCCGAATTCGCCGAGATAGGTGAGTGCCAACCGGGCTGATTTGGAGAGCCGGGCGGAAATGCCCGCTTCCACCACCAGCGCGTCGCGCGCGATGGGAACGCCCGCGATGGTAAACGGGCTGCCACCGGCAAAGGCAAGGCGCGAGGACGGCGAAAGGTCGCCTTGCGCATGGCGCCATCCGAGCATGCCGGAGGCAGAAACCGGCATCTGGTCCACCGGCAGATCCGCCCACCAGCGCAGGCCGATGGTCGTGAGCATGGCGTCGTCCGTGGCGCCCTCTGCCGATAGCGCTGCCGAACCACCGTTTTCCTGGAACGCATCCGTATCGAGATAGACATAGGCCAGGTTTGCGAACGGCTGCAGCCTGATGTCGTCTGCACTGAGCGTGAAGGAAAGGTCGGCGAAAACCTGTGCAACGGTGCTGTCGTAGTCGGCGGTCAGGTGATCGGCGAACGAGCCGAAGGCGAGGTCACGCTCCGACGAAATCTCGTTGTGGCTATAGATCGCACCGCCTGCAAGGTTCAGCGCTCCGATGTTGCCATATCCGTAGAGGCCGGCATGGTAGGCGTCGACGCGCGCCTGTGGTTGAACGGTGAGATGGCTGTAACCGAGGATCCCGCCGAGGCGCCAATCGTCGGAAGCCGCCATATCGGCGCCAACGAGAACACCTGCCGTACGGCTATCGATAGCGGCGGCGTTGCCGTCACCGGACAAATGGCCCGTGCCTGCAAAACCCGACGTCCAGAAGACGGCGTCCTCTGTTTCCTGAAGTGTCGAGACGGAGGAGCTCGCGCGCTCCAGAACGGCGTCCCGCGGAAAGCGGCTGTCCCAGATCAGCGCGCTCTTGACCGAGGCGTGGACCTCTCCGCTCAGCTGGGAAAAGGCGCTTGCGGCCTTTGCATCATCCAGAGAGAGCACGGCCAGCGTGAGCGGGTTCGTGACGCCCAACGCTTCGACGGCGCTTGCCGTTGCGCGCCCGTTGGCGGTTTCTGCAAGATCCGCGAAGGCAACGTCGTTACGGTCGAGCGTCAGATCGATGCCGGTGGCGCCATAGGTCAGCGTTGGCGAAAGGAAGGCAAGATTGCTGGTCACCGCGTCGAACCGGCCGCTGACAGTGCCGGCGGAAACGATCGTGTAACTCGTCGACGGGTCATAGACGCCGCCGCCCGCGAGGACCGCGAGCCTGCCGCCGTCAAGCGAAAGCGCGCCCGAAACGGCCAGGCGGTCGGATTGCCCTGCCGCATCCACATCCACCTGATAGATCGAGCCCGAACGGAACGTCAGGTCGCCGTTGACGGTGGCAACCGCGATGCCCGGGCCTGGCGAGACCACGCCGCCGGCATCGACCGTCAGGCCGCCGACGATGCCGCTGCCGGACAACAGACCGCCGTCGAAGATTTGGACCGTCCCGGCGATCGTGCCCTGATTGACGAGCGTGCCGCCCGTGATGCTTGCCGCGCCGCTGATGGTGCCTGTGTTTTGGAACAGGCCGCCGCTGTTTGCGAGCGCGGCAATGGTTCCGTCATTCGACCCGGTGCCGGCGTTGGAGACGGCCCCGGCAGTCGCGCCGCTGTTGTTGGTGAACGTGCCGTTGGCGCCGATCTCGACGTCTGCGAGCGCTGCATTGTTGACGACGCTGCCGCCGGCAACGGTTGTCTTTCCGGTCACCGTGCCGTTGCCGTTGTTGGTGAAGGATCCGCTATCGTTGCGCACGGACGCGATGGTTCCGGCATTCGACAGGGTGCCGGCGTTGGTGACGTTGCCGGCGACGGCGCCGCTGTTGTTGACGAAGGCGGCGGCGGCCGCGACGTCGGCGTCGGTGACGACGAAATTGTTCGTCACCGTGCCGCCTGCAACCGTCGTCTTCCCGGCGATGGTGCCGCCGGCATTGTTGGCGAAGCTTCCGGCCGTGTTGGTCAGTCCGGCGATCGTGCCGGCATTCGAGGCGGACCCACTGTTAGTGACCGCGCCGGCGCTCGCCCCCGAGGTGTTCGTGAAGGTGCCGTTCGTGCCGACGATGACCGTACCGAGTGTCGCATTGTTGGTGACGGCGCCGCCCGAGACCGTAGTCTCGCCGGTTACTTCGCCGCCGAAATTGTTGGTGAAGTTTCCGGCGTCGTTGCGCACCGATGCGATGGTGCCGGCGTTCGAGACCGTGCCGGCGTTGGTCATCGCGCCCGCCGTTGCGCCATTGTTGTTGACGAAGGCTGCGGCGGCCGCGACATCCGCATCGGTGACGACGAAGTTGTTGGTGACGGTTCCGCCCGACACCGTCGTTTTCCCGGTGATGGTGCCGCCGGTGTTGTTGGTGAAATTCCCTTGGGTGTTCGTCAGCGAGCCCATGGTTCCGGCGTTGGAGGCGGTACCGGCATTCACCGTCGCGCCGGCGACGGCGCCGGTGTTGTTCACGAAAGTACCCCCGGCCCAGACGTTGACGTCACCGACCTGGCCGTTGTTGGAGAGCGACGTGGCGCTGCCGACGCTGGCGCTGTCCAGCGTTCCGTTCACCGACACGTCGCCGTTGTTCAGCGTCAGTCGTCCGTTGAGGTCCCCGTCGATCGACAGGCTGCCGCCGTTCAACTCGACATCGGAGGTGAGTGCGCCGCCTGCGTTGATGCTGACGCTTCCCGAATTGATCGTGCTGCCGTTGGTGACGGTCAGCGCGCCGGTATTGGAGATGGTGACATTGCCACCATCGACGCCGAGCTGGCGGATCGTCCGGCCGTCGTTGACCTGCGGAGAACCGGTGCTGACCTCCGCTGCGTCGTTTGCGCCGGGCAGGGCCGGCGCCCAGTTCGCACCGTTGCCGAACTCATTGTCGGCTACCCCGGTCCAAACGGACTGGGCAAGCGCGGGCGTCGAGAAGGCAAGGGAAGCTAGTGCCGTGAAAAGGCCGAGGCGTTTGGAAAGAACCGCGAGCGGTGTTTGTCGCATGGGTGCCGCCGGTGCTACGAACGCTCGCGAATCAGCCAGCGGAATGGGTAGCTTTGGCTATCTAATCATGGTTAACGATTTACTACCACCGTTGCGCCCGGGCCGGATGCGACGCCGCCATCGGCCGGTGGCGGGGCCGAAGGTTTCGGCTCCGCTTGCCCGTTGAAAGCGCCGGAAAACGCATGCTCAACTGAGCGGGAAGCCCATGGCCGAGACCATTTTCAGCCACGGCCTGCGCCAGCCGCCGGACTTGTCGGCGGTGTCGAGCGCATACATGGTGATCTGTGCGCCGAGCCAGCGAAACGGCTCGGGTGGGATCGTGTTCGGAAGGCTGGTGGCGAAATCCAACCGGCTTTCCGGGGTCTTCGAGCCGTCGAGGATGTCGAGCGCGATGCGTGCGCCGAAACGCGAGGCCGAAACGCCGAAGCCGGAATAGCCGCCAGCATAGACGACCTTTTCGTCGTGGTAGCGCTGGAAATGCACGGCCATGCGGGTGCTGAGATCGATCGGACCGCTCCAGGCATGGGAGAAGCGTAGGCCTTCGAGTTGCGGGAAGGTATCGAAGAACGCTGCAGCCAGCGGCTCATAGGTATCGAGCTCCCGGTCGACCGATGGAAACGGATCACCGGCAAAGGCATAGGCGAGGCGGCCGCCGAATATGATGCGGTTGTCCTTGGTGAGCCGCATGTAGTTCATCTGGGTGCGCGTGTCGTAGACGCCCTGGCGATGGCTCCAGCCGATTGATGCCATCTGGTCTGCCGACAGGGGCTCCGTCGCAAGCACCCGGTCGCGCACGGCGACGACCCTGTTTTTGATCTTCCTGTGGCCCGAGGCAAAGGCATTGGTGGCGAGCAGCGCTTTCGGCGCGGTCACGCTGCCGGAAGGCGTGTGCGCCTTCATCCGGTCGCCGAGGTCTTCGAGACCGGTCAGTTCGGTGTTTTCGAAGATCCGTACACCGAGCGTGAGCGCGACCCGCTTCAGCCCGAAGGCGAGCAGCGCCGGATGCACCGTGCCGCAGATATGCTTCGACCAGACGCCGGCTTTGTAGCGCGGCGAATTGATTTCGGCGCGGACGGCGCTCTGATCGAGGAAGGCCGCCTGATGGCCGTATTTCAGGTGAAGTTCGTGCTCCTCGTGCAGCGCCTCGATATGAGCATCGTCGACCGCGACGGTCAGCTCCCCTCCCCATTCGGCATGACAGTCGATCGCATGCTCCTCAAGCGTCTTGAGAAAGCCGTGCATGTTCTCCTGGCCGAGCTTCTCGAGCGCCGCGATGTCCTTCGGGAAAATGCGCACGGCGTTCGACAGCCCGTGCATGACGGAGGTAGAAACCACGCCGCCCGGCCGGCCCGAAGCGCCGTTGGCGACCGAGCCTTTCTCGATCAGCACGACCTCGATCTCGGGCCGGCGCTGCTTTGCCTGGATGGCGCCCCACAATCCGGTAAAACCGCCACCGACGACGAGCAGGTCGGCTTTCAGATGTCGGGACAGCCGCTCTCGCGGCTCAGGCGCATCCGGCCGATCGAGCCAGAAAGGCGTCATCGTCACATCCGCAAGAGCTTTGCTTCTTACCTTGGTCATGGGGACGCCTCACATCACTTCGCTGCAGGGGCGGTGTAGAGGACGTAGACCTTGCGCATCGTTTCGATCACCTCGAAACGGACCTCGACGCCGGCCGGCAGCACGTAGCTTTCGCCGGCTGAAAAGGTCTCGACCGAACCATCGGGGTTGGTGATCGCAACCTTGCCCGAGAGAATGACGCTGTATTCGTTGCCATCGGGATAGGACAGCATTTCCGCGTAGGGCGTCGACTGCCATGTGCCGATGACGACGGCCTTGTCGGGGCTTTCGAAATGCACGTCGCCGAGTTCGTCCGCAAAGCCCGAGAGGATCGCCTCCGGCGGCACGACGCTGCATTTTTCGAGCGCGTTGAGGCCGACACCATCGCGCCCGAGTTTGATGACCTTCGACATGTTCACTCCAGTTCAGAAAGACGAGCGCCAAGTCGTCGGCGGCGCGCCAGGGTTTCGTTGCTTCATTCTTCTGCGGAACGACCAGATGGCCGAGAGCAATATGCCGTCTCGGCAGTCCCGTGCCGCCTTGCCTGCCGCGGATCTACTGTGCGGCTTGCATCATTTTTCTAGGCGCCGGGATCGCAGCTCGGAATACGCCAAAGGGCTAGGTTCGGGCCTCGGCACGCTGTCTGTCCCGTGCCGCAAGGCCCCGCACCGCCGGGTGTCCGCCACTTAGGAAGTGGTTTTGGTTCGACAAAAGATAGTTTTGGAAATCCCGTAGTGAAAATCCGTTACTTGCGACCGGCCGAACCTTCACCTAGTCTGTGCTTGGAGGAGAACAACATGAACGATAATACGATCATCAAAGTCTGCGCGCCGACGCAGCGGGTGTCTGGAGTGGGCGATCTGGCGCTGTCGCTGATGGAGGGGGTGGGCCGCTCGGATTTCCAGGACCGGCTGACCCATTCGCTCAAGCGGCACATCGCGATCGATGCCGGCCTGATGCTCCTCTATCGCCGCGACGCCGCGCCGAAGATCCTTTACAACGACTGGCGCACGGACAGGGGGCTGTCGGATATTCGCGCCTACCTGCAGGGGCCTTACCGGATGGATCCGTTCTACCGTCTGGCGCTCGACAACGGCGACGACGGGCTTTACCGCCTGCGGCAGATAGATCCGTCCTTCGACCGGTCGCAATATTACCGCGACTACTACCGGCATTCGGGCTTGCACGACGAATTCAACGTCTTCATCGGCATCGATGCCGACACCAAGATCGCAATCTCTCTGGCGCGGCGCCATGCGCACGCAGCTTTCAGCGGCGAAGACCAGGATTTCCTGCAGAGTGCCGCCCCGCTCATCAGCATGGCCGTGCTTCGGCACTATCGCGATCTGAGGCCCGAAAGCCTGGGCGACGACGGTTCGCCGCTGCAAAGCGCCCTGGCGCAGGCGGTCAGGAACTTTGGCCGCAGCCTGCTGACCGACCGCGAGTGCCAGGTGGCGCAGATGATCCTGCGCGGCTACTCGGTCAAGGGGGCTGCCGAAAAGCTCGGCATCTCGCCAGCGACGGTCAAACTGCATCGCCGCAACCTCTACGCCAAGCTCGACATCACGTCGCAGACGGCGCTGTTCTCGCTGTTCATCGACGCCGTGTCTTCGGCGAGCAACGCGTTTGAAGATCCGCTGGCCACCTATCTTTCGCCGGCTGGTGCGCTGAGGCCGCACTGACCCTCGCGCATTGCGTCGGCAATTCCGGAGAAGACCTTCTTCCCCGGAGATACCTCAAGTAGCGGCGCCTGCCCGTTGTTCGGAGCGTCGCGAGACCAGTTGGGCTGCCACCAATCCCAGCACGACGATGCCGAGGATGATCGTCGAGATCGCGTTGATCTCCGGCGTCACGCCGAACTTGATCTGCGAATAGATCTTCATCGGCAGGGTCGAGGCGCCCGGTCCGGTGGTGAAGCTCGAGATCACCAGATCATCCAGCGACAAGGTGAAGGACAAAAGCCAGGCGGAGACGAGCGCTGGGATCATGTTCGGTAAAGCGACGCTGACGAAAGCCTTGGCCGGTGGGCAGCCGAGGTCGCGTGCGGCCTCTTCGAGTGACGGGTCGAGTTCGACCAGCCGCGATTGCAAGACGACGGTCGCAAAGCAGAGCGTGAAGGTTGTGTGCGCCAGCGTGATGGTCAGCGGCCCGCGGTCGATCCCGAGAGTCACGAACATCAGAAGCATCGAGACGGCCATCACCACCTCGGGCATCACCATCGGCGCAAGCAGCATGCCGTTCAAGAGCGCCCGGCCGCGGAAGCGTCGCAGCCGCACCATGACGACGGCGGCAAGCGTGCCGAGAAGAGTTGCGGTGGTCGCCGAGATCGCGGCGACCAGGAAGCTGACCTTCGCGCCTTCGATGATCGAGGGGTTGTTGAGAACGGTCGCATACCATTGGGTGGAGAAACCGCCCCAGACCGTTACGAGCTTCGAGCCGTTGAAGCTGTAGACGACAAGAACGACGATCGGCAGATACAGGAAGGCAAGGCCGAACAGGATCGACAGCCGATTGAACCAGCTTGGTTTGGTCATCGCTTGCTCCTCAACTCTGCGCGCGCGATTGGCGTGACTGGAAATAGACGATCGGCACGACCAGCAGGGCGAGCAGGACGATGGTCACCGCAGCCGCCATCGGCCAGTCGCGGTTGTTGAAGAATTCGAGCCAGATGGCGCGGCCGATCATCTGCGTGTCGGCCCCGCCGAGCAAATCCGGGATCACGAATTCGCCGACGACCGGGATGAAGACCAGCGCGCAGCCGGCGAGCACGCCCGGCAGGCTCAAGGGGAAGGTGACCCGCCAGAAGGCGGAGATGCGCGAGCAGCCGAGATCACGCGCCGCCTCGATCAGCGTCCGGTCGGCGCTGCTCAAGGTCGAATAGATCGGCAGCACCATGAAGGGCAGGTAGGTGTAGACGATGCCGATATAGATCGCCGTCTCGGTGTTGAGGATGCGCAGCGGCTCGCTGATGAGGCCGATCTTCAACAACAGCATGTTCAACAGGCCGTCGTTCCTGAGGATGCTCATCCAGGAATAGACGCGGATCAGCATCGAGCTCCAGAACGGCACGATCACCAGGAAGACCAGCAGCGATCTTGACGAGGGCGAGCAGGACGCGATGCCATAGGCGAGCGGATAGGCGATGAAGAGCATGGCGGCCGTCGAGATAGCCGCGATCTTCAGGCTCGTCAGATAGGCCAGAAGATAGGTGTCGTCGGTGAGCACATAGAGGAAGTTCTCGAAGTTGAGCCTGAGATTGAGGATCGATCCGTCCCAGGCGGTCAGCGGCTCGAAGGGCGGCATGCCGAGCCGCACGGTCGAGAGGCTGATGCCGGCGACCAGTGCGAAGGGTGCCAGGAACAACACGAGAAGCCAGGCATAGGGAATGGCGATCAGCAGGCGCTTGCCCCAGTTCGCCTTTGCTGGCGATGCCGAAACGGAAGTCATGGTGCTCTCCTATTCGGCCAGCAGCCGGCTTGCCTGCGGCGGCCAGCTTGCAAACACCCGATCGCCGACGCCGAGATCGCTCTCAGTGCCAAGGTTGACCCGACGCGCGTCGAGTGTCGCGCCCGACTTCAGCCGCACCCGATAGTGCCGCTCGACGCCGGTGTAGGTGAGCTGCTCCACGGTGCCTTCAAGGCCGCTGCCCGAAGTCGCAAGTTCCACCCGTTCGGGTCGGACCGAAACCCAGAACGGCCGGTCGAGCGCCACCCGGTCGGTGAAGGCGGCGCGGACGCCACCGCCGGCCTCATCGCTGTCGATCCGCAGTTCTTCGCCGCTCCGCTCCGCGCGTCCACCGGCAAACACATTGGTTTCGCCAAGGAACTTCGCGACGTAGCGCGATCGCGGCGCCTCGTAGACTTCCGAAGGTGAACCGACCTGCAGCACCTGTCCCTGCTTCATGATGGCGATGCGGGTGGAAACGGTCATAGCCTCGTGCTGGTCGTGGGTGACGATGATGAAGGTGAGGCCAAGTTCGCGTTGCAGGCGGACGAGTTCGAGCTGGGTTTCCGTGCGTAGGTTCTTGTCGAGCGCGCCCAAGGGTTCGTCGAGCAGTAGCACCTTCGGCCGCTTGACCAGCGCGCGGGCGAGCGCCACGCGCTGGCGCTGGCCGCCAGAAAGCTGCACCGGCTTGCGATCGAGAAGCGCGGTCAGTTGCAGCTTTTCCGCCACCTCGTCGATCCGCTTCCTGATTTCGCTCTTGTCGAGCCCGTCCTGTTGCAATCCGAATGCAATGTTCTTGCCGACGGTCAGATGCGGAAACAGCGCATAGGACTGGAACATCATGTTGGTCGGGCGCTTGTGCGCCGGCACGTCGGTGACATCGGCCCCTTCCAGCCTGATCGCGCCGGAGGTCGGCGTCTCGAAGCCGGCGATCATCCTGAGCAGCGTCGATTTTCCGCAGCCCGAGGGCCCGAGAAGCGAGAAGAACTCGCCCTTCTCGATGCCCAAGTTGATGTTGTTGACGGCCGTGACGACGCCATAGGACTTCGCCAGGTTCTCGATCGAAATATAGGATGGCACGGGATCTGGTCCTGCTGTTGACGGTTCGCCTATTGGCCGGCCCGGAATGCGGACCAGACGCGGGTGCGCTCGCGCGTCTGGCGCGGTGGCAGCGACTTGTCGACGAAGAGCTTGGAGCGGACTTCGGCAGGCGGATAGATGTTCGGGTTGTCGCGGATGCCGGCGTCGACCTCTGCCGTCGCCGCCGCATTGGCGTTGGCGTAGAAGACGTGGTTGCTGATCGCGGCGACCGTCTTCGGCTCCAGAACATAATCGATGAAGGCGAGCGCCTGTTGCGGATCCGGCGCGTCGGCCGGGATCGCCATCGTGTCGAAGGAGATGATCGTGCCTTCCTTCGGGATCGAATAGTCGACCGCAACGCCGGTCTCGGCCTCTTCGGCGCGGGCAGCGGCAATGCCGGCGTCGCCGCTCCACATCAGCGCCAGGCAGAGCTGACCCGATGCCATGTCGGCGACGAGCTGGCCGCTCTGCATATGGCGGATGTAGGGACGAAGCTTGAGCAAGAGCTCCTTCGCCTTGTCGAGGTCAACCGGCCTGGTCGAATAGGGATCGAGGCCGAGATAGTTGAGCGCGATCGGGATCACCTCGTTCGGCGCGTCAACGATGCCGATGCCGCAGTCCTGGAATTTTGCCGCGACCTCGGGCTTGAAGAACATGTCGAGGCTGTTGGTCGGCGCATCCGGCAGGCGCTCGCTGACGAGCTTGGCGTTGTAGGCGACCCCCGTCGTCAGCCACATATAGGGAACGAGGTATTTGTTCTCGGGGTCGTGCTCGGCGACAAGCTTGAGGAGGTCCTTGTCGAGGTTGCCGTAGTTCTTCAGCGCCGTGACGTCGATCGGCTTCAGCGCGCCGGACTGGATGAGACGCTCGCCGACCGTGGCGCTCGGGAAGGCGACGTCGAAGCCGCTGCCGCCGGCAAGCAGCCGGGTCTCGAGGACTTCGAGGGAATCGTAGAAGTCGACCCGCGTTTCGACGCCGGTCTTCGCCTGGAAGTTCGAAACGGTGTCTTCGGCGAAGTAGTCGGAGAAATTGTAGATGAACAGCTTGTCCTGCGCGTGGGCCGCCGTTGAGGCCGCAAGGGCGACGAGCGACGCCGCAAACATGGAGCGCATTACGGTGCGGGTTAAGTTTTGCATGGTTCCTCCCAAGGACACGGTATTTTTGTTTTCGCCAAAGTGATTGGCGGGTCCTTGGAGGGCAACACTCCCTTTGGCTAGGTGCGGGAGACGTGCAGGCGGCGTAAACGGCAATCGACGCCTGCCTTCGCTGCATCGGGCATGTTTGTTTGACCGCGATCGAAGTAACGTTCGATCGAAGGGCATTTCTCTGATGCCAATGGCTGCTAGGGTTCCGGCGACAGAAAGGGAGAACTTCCATGGACGAAAAATTCAACCAGCCGCTCGGCGGCAACGACATGCCCCGGTTCGGTGGCCCCGGCACGATGATGCGCCTCCCGACGGCGATGTCGGCTGAAGGCCTCGACGCGTGCTTCGTCGGCATCCCCATGGATATCGGCGCGTCCAACCGCTCCGGCACC
Organism: Ensifer sp. PDNC004; assembly: GCF_016919405.1. Lineage (NCBI taxonomy): Bacteria > Pseudomonadati > Pseudomonadota > Alphaproteobacteria > Hyphomicrobiales > Rhizobiaceae > Ensifer > Ensifer sp. PDNC004. The sequence goes on along the minus strand of NZ_CP070352.1, from coordinate 807,021 downwards.
CGCTACGGACCGCGCCAGATCCGCGCGGAATCCGTGATGATCCGCCCCTACAACATGGCGACGGGCGCAGCACCCTTCGAAAGCCTGCAGGTTGCCGATATCGGCGACATCGCCATCAACACCTTCAACCTGCCGGCCAACATGGAGATCATCACCCGCGGCATCGGCGAGATCCTCAAGCACGATTGTATTCCGCTGACGCTCGGCGGCGATCATACGATCAGCTACCCGATCCTGAAGGCGGTCGCCGAAAAGCACGGGCCGGTCGCCCTCATCCATGTCGATGCGCATGCGGATATCAACGACACGATGTTCGGCGAAAAGATCGCGCACGGCACGCCGTTCCGTCGCGCCTATGAGGACGGCTGCCTCAATCCCAATCTCGTCTTCCAGATCGGCCTGCGCGGTACCGGCTATGCGTCTGATGATTTCGACTGGTCGCGCGACAAGGGCTTCACCGTCGTCCCGGCTGAGGAATGCTGGCACAAGTCGCTGGTGCCGCTGATCGAAGGCATCCGCGCCAAGATCGGCAACCACAAGACCTATCTGACCTTCGACATCGACAGCCTCGACCCGGCCTATGCGCCGGGCACCGGCACGCCCGAGATCGGCGGTCTGACCATCATCCAGGCGATCGAGATCATCCGCGGCTGCCGCGGCCTCAACCTCGTCGGCGCCGATCTCGTCGAGGTCAGCCCGCCCTTCGACACGACGGGCACGACCGCGATCACCGCGGCGAACCTGCTTTATGAAATGCTCTGCGTTCTGCCGGGTGTGAAGTACAAGCGCTAGCGCCGGTCGTTGGGGCGATAGCGCTGCTTTTCGCAGCGCTATCGATAATTCCGCCAGCTGGCGAGGTAATAGTCGAGCAAGGCGGGGCGATCGAGCGTGTTGACCTCGACCCCGTCTGCGATCACGTCCTTCTCGAACAGGAAGTGTTTGGCGAAGTTTGCTTCGTCGAGATAGCGCGTTTCCACCTTGAGTGCCGGTCGCTCCGGATCGAGAGCAGTGTCGCTCGCCAGCACGAAACCCCAATCGCCGAACGAGGGAACGTTGGCGTGGTACGGGTAGAGATTGGCGAAGCCTGCAGCCTCCACAGTTTTCGCGATGCTCGCAAACGCCTTGGGCGCGAAATAGGGGCTCGTCGCCTGGGTTACGAGCAGGCCACCGGGGACGAGATTGTTGCGGACCAATCGGTAGAATTGTTTGCTGTAGAGCCGGGCGAGCCCGCTGTTGTTGGGGTCCGGCAGGTCGGCGATAATGAAATCGAAGGGGGCGCGATTTTCCTGCAGGAAGCCGAAGGCGTCGCCGAGAACGACCCTGACCTTGTCCGATGCGAGCGCGTCGCCGTTGAGCGCCAGAATATGCGGGTTGCTCCGGGCGAGGTCGATCATCTTCGGGTCGAGGTCGACCAGCACGACTTCGCGGACATCGGGATATTTCAACAGCTCTCTCGCGGCGAGGCCGTCGCCGGCGCCGAGCAGAAGCACGCGGCCGGCCGGCCGCGTCGACAGCGAGAGCGGAATGTGAACGAGCGCCTCGTGGTAGCGATATTCGTCGATCGATGAGAACTGAAGATTGCCGTCGAGATAGAGCCGCACGTCGTCCCGATCCTTGGTCAGGACGATGCGCTGGTAGCGCGATTGGTCGCTATGGACGATGCGATCTTCGTAGAGGCTCTGGTCCCAGCGTTCGAGGAAGTAGTGCGAGAGTGCGATCAGTGCGGCGAGCAGCACCGTCAGGACAAGCGTCAGCCGCATGAGCGGGCGCGACCTCTCGCCGATCTCGTCACCAAAGACCCGGAGCACCGCAAAGCCGATGGACATGTTGGCGAAGCCGAAGAGCAGCGACGATTGGTAGACCCCGAAGAACGGTAGCAGGAAGAAGGGGAAGGAGATGGTGGCGATCAACGCGCCGAAATAATCGAACGAGAGGATGTTGGCGATGTTCACCTTGAGCTGGTTGTAGCGCTCCATCAGCCGGGTGAGGAACGGGATCTCCAGGCCGATCAGCACGCCGATGGTGACCGTGAAGATCAGATAGAAATGGATGAAGAAGCTCGTCCAGGCATAGGCGAAATAGAGAACCGGAATGCTCACGCCGCCAAGGAAGGCGAGCGCCAGTTCGATCTGGACGAAGCGGACCAGCAGATCCCGCTCGATATACTTCGATAGATAGGTCCCGACCCCCATCGAGGCCATGTAGATACCGATGGTCAGCGAGAAGAACTTCACGCTGTCGCCGAGGAAATAGGAGGCCGTGGTGGCGATCAACAATTCGTAGATGATCGAGCACAGCCCGGAGATGAAGGCGCAGAAGACGAGCGTCAGCGAGCGTCTGGAGCTGCCTGTCGATCGTTCATCGGGCGCTTTTTCCGGGATCTCGGTCACTTGCCGCTTTCCGGACCGCCGCCCAGCCGGTTGGTTCCGTCGAGGCTGCCGGCGCGATTGCTTGGCTCGTGGTAGGTTTCAGGGCCGCCCCAGTACCAGCGCGATGAGCCGGAACTAGAGCCGCCGTGGCCGGAATAGCCATAGCCGTCGAGAGCGAAATAGAAGAGGGCGATGTAGATCGCGCCCAGGATCGTCGCCGTGACATATACCACGCGTCTGGTCTCGTTCGTCATGAGCGGAACCTCGTTGCCAGCCGAATAATCGTTCGGTTGACGATTTCGTTGACCAGGAGACCGATCGAGAGCGTGAGGATGCCGAAGATCAGGTGTGGGATGCTGCTGCCATAGCTTCGGCTGATAGCCACCCTGATGACGTTGGCGCGGACGGGGCCCTGTGCCTTGACGTTCAGGTAGTATGCGCCCGGCTGCGGAATTGTGAGCTTCATTTCATAGATTTCGTCGGCCTCCTCCCAAGGGCCATCGCTGTCGGCTCCGATTTCATGCCAAAGCTCCTGGCCGAAGGACAGCATGTAGTCCTTTTCGGCATCGAGCAGTTCCACTTCGACGAAAGACCACCTGTTCACCTGGACATCGGCCGTCACTTGAACCCGGAAGACCTGGTTGGCGCGCGTGACCATGAAGGGGCCGATCAGCTCATAATTTTGCGTCGGCACGCGTTCGCCCGCTTCGTCCGCTTCGACCGCCGCCGGCGAGCTCGCCGCCATCCTTGCCGGGCCGGTGAAGATCTTCTGCGATTCCCAGCTGAAGACCCAGGCGGTGAACAGGCTCAATAGGCCGAAGCATATGTAAACCGATGCGATCCGGCCGTAATCGAGCCCGACCGCGATGGTCGGCCCGCTGCCGGTGGTTTGTTTGCGATACGCATCTGCCACGCTTGCGCCCGCCTACAACAGAAATGCGAGAACGGTGGCGAACGCGATGGCGCTGGACGCCTCGAGGATGCCGGCGCCGATATTGCCATCGTCGCGGATTTCCCGCGCCAGCGACTGGCCAGGGATGATCGACCGGTCGATCGCCACGCGGATGACCGGCAGGAAGATGAAGGCGATCAGGTTCGCGGTCGCGAATTGCAGCAGGTCGCTCTTCCAGTCGCTGAAGTTGCCGGCCGAGGCGTTCATCACGATGATCGCGAGCGCGATCACGTGGCCGCAAAAGGCGACGCCCGCTGCGGAATTCTTGCGCAGCAGTTCGTCGTGGATGTCGTAGGGCGAAAGCTTCTCGTAGACAAAGGCGAAGACGAACAGGGAAACCTGCCCGAGCACGAAGAAGACGACGGCGGATACAACGCCACCGCCTTCGCCCGATATCGCGCCCGCCGCAATCAGGCCGGTGGCAAAGTAGACGCCGAAATGGACCGCTCCGACGCCGGTGTTCTTCTCGTGGACGAGCTGTTCGGTGTCGCTGAACTTTCGCAGGATCGCCGCATCGACGATCCAGCCGCTGAGGTTCAGCATGACAAGGCCGAGCAATGCATAGCCGCCGACGGAAAGCAGGTCCTGCGTCAGACCGTTTGAAGGACCGACGAGTGCAGCGCAATAGATGATGGCTGTCGCGAGATAGTAGCCGCTGGTCGCGATCGCGATCGCCTGGTTGTCCTTCGAAGCCAGCTCGTGATCGATGTCATAGGGCCGGAGCATACCCTTCAGCCATTTCGAAAGCAGGAACAGAACGAGATAGAGGAGGACGAATGCCGGCGCGCGCGCGACATCGTCGAAAACGAAGTTCCTGAAGTCCATGGAAGGCCCGTTAGATCGTAGGCTGTGAAAATGCTGGGAGAGGCTTATGCGGCTTCGCGTCGTCGTTCAAGATGCGATGCAACTCTCGGCTGAAAGAAGTGGCTCGGAACCTCTGGCGACCGCGGTGATCTTGATATCCGTCGGGTTGAAACGTCGCTTGAGCGGGGCGATGGCATCCCTCGGATCGCAGCCGCCGCACACGAAAACGTCGAGCGCCGCATATCCGGTCTCCGGCCAGGTGTGGACGCTGATATGCGATTCCGCGAGCAAGGCGACGCCCGTCACGCCGCCCTCGCCGCCGAACTCGTGCAAGCGCACGTCAAGCAGTGTCGCGCCGCAGGCGTCGGCAGCCTCCCGCAGGGCCTGGTCGATGCCGACGGCGTCATCGAGCCCGGTCGCCCCCCAGAAATCGAGCAGCAGGTGCGTTCCTGCGGGGCGGTATCCGCTGTTGTCTTTAGCCATGCGTTTGGCCCTTCAGGCGGGGGGAGCGCTATCAAGCCGATGATTTCAGCCGCGCTGATCCCGCACTGGTCGCAGCCGGCTCCAGATCGGCGCGACGACGTTGCCCATGACGACGATGGTCGCGGCGCCGACGACGATGGCGAGCAGGGCCTGCTGCGCCGAGGTTGCAAGCCAGCCGACGAGGCCGGGGGCGACCTGAAGCGCCAGGGCGACGTGCTCGGAGATGTCGTGGATCAAATGTTCCGGACCGGCCTGGCCCATCTGCGCCATGCCGTGCACGAGGATGCTGCCGCCGACCCAGAGCATGGCGGCCGTGCCGATGGCAGCGAGCAGCTTGAGGAAGACCGGCATGCCGAGCACGAGCCCGCGGCCGAGCGGGCGCAGGAGCGAGACGGGGTTCTTGGCAAGCGCGACGCCGGCGTCGTCGGCCTTCACGATCAGAGCGACCGCTCCGTAGACGGCGAGCGTGATGAGGATGCCGACGCCGGCCAGAACCGCGCCCTGCATGTAGATGCTGGCGTCGGCAACGGTCGAGAGCGTCAACGCCATGATCTCGGCGGAAAGAATGAAGTCGGTGCGGATGGCGCCGGCAACCTTCTCGTTTTCAAGTGCTGCCGGATCGCTGGTTGCGCCGAGCACGGCTTCCTCATGCGCATGGGCGGCATGGGGGAAGAGCGCGCCGTAGAGCTTCTCGGCGCCCTCGTAGCAGAGATAGATGCCGCCGACCATGAGCAGCGGCGTGATTGCCCAGGGGGCGAAGTAGCCGAGAAGAAGGGCTCCGGGCAGAAGGAAGAGCAGCTTGTTCTTGAGCGAGCCGAAGGCGATCCGCGCGATGATCGGCAGCTCCCGCTCCGGCGTCAGGCCGACGACATAGCGTGGCGTCACCGCCGCGTCGTCGATCACCACGCCCGCAGCCTTGGTGCTGGCCTTCACCGTCTGGGCGGCGACGTCGTCGAGCGAGGCGGCAGCCATCTTGGCGATCGCGGTGATATCGTCGAGGAGGGCGATGAGACCTGTGGCCATTGATGGCTGAACCCTTTGAGAGAAATCCGAAAAGCGGCGGTTAAGTCGCCAGTAACCACCATAGCGTGTCGAGTCAACGGCCGCCGGGGTTGCATCAAGCGTGGTCTGCATCGTGGAGGCTTCCGGCGGTCCGGCGCCGGCCATTCTGGTCTTCAAACGTGATCGCGTTGCCCGGCCTGTGCCATTGACGCACACCTCGTTTCGATTTACGACTGACGAAATACAAAATTCGTCAGTCGTAAATCGAAAGGCCAGCGATCCGGTGAGCAACGATATCGTCGTCGACCAGACACGGCAGGACAACATCACGCGCATCCTCGATGCGGCGGAGGGCCTGTTCCGGCATTTCGGCTACAGCAAGACCAACGTGGCCGACATCGCCCGCGAGCTCGGCATGTCGCCGGCAAACATCTACCGCTTCTTTGCATCGAAGGCTGAGATCCACCAGGCGCTTTGCGCGCGGATGCTCGCAGCAAGCTACCAGCAGGCGCAGGAAATCTGCCAATTGCCGCTCACCGCCAGCGAGCGCCTGCGCCGCTACGTCCATGCCCAGCACCGCATGACGGTGGAGCTCATGCTCGACGATACCAAGGTGCACGAGATGGTGATCGTTGCCATCGAGCGCGAATGGCACGTCATCGACAAGCATATCGACCGGATCGACGCGCTTCTCGCCGACGTCATCCGCGAAGGCATTGCCGCGGGCGAGTTCCGCGACCAGGACGCCGATGCCGCGTCCCGCTGTTTCGGGGCTGCGACCGTCACGCTCTGTCACCCGCAAATGGTCGCCCAGTGTCTGAGTAAATCGAACCGTGCAAGCCCCGAAGAGTTGGTCGAGTTCGCGATTAACGCATTGAAAGTTTAGCAGAAATATTTCCGGCGCGACTTCTGCCTGCGCCAACCTGTTTTGGGAGTGCGAACATGTTTAAGCCCTTAGAATTTCGCCGCCGTATTTCATTCTTTGCCACTGCTGCACTCCTTACGACGCTCACGGCGGCCATTGCCGGCTGCTCGCAGGAAAAGACCGAAGCCACTGCTGTTGTGCGCCCGGTCAAGGTCGTCGAGATCGCCGAGGCTGACACGGCCCGCCAGCTCAGCTACTCCGGCTCGGTTCGGGCGCGGACCGAAATGAACCTCGGCTTCCGCGTCAGCGGCAAGATCGTCGAGCGGGTCGTCAATGTCGGCGACCGCGTCAAGGTCGGCGATCTGCTCGCCCGTATCGACGCTACCGACTACGAACTTGCCGTGCGCAGTGCCTCGGCCAATCTGGAAGCGGCCGAGCGCCAGGTCGAGACGGTCAAGCTGGTGCGCGACCGTGCCGAGCAGCTGCTCGCCCGGAAGTTTGCCTCGCAGGCCCAGTTCGATCAGTCGGTGCTGAGCTACAATCAGGCTGTGGCGACGCGCGACGCGGCGAAGTCGGCGCTGTCGCAGGCGGAGAACCAGGTGACCTATACGAACCTCGTCTCCGACCGACCGGGCATCGTCACCACGATCAATGCCGATGTCGGCCAGGTCGTCGGCTCGGGCACGCCTGTCGCCACCGTCGCCGTCGAGGGCGAAAAGGAAGTGCAGGTCGCCGTGCCCGAGACGGAGATCGCCAATTTCAAGACCGGTCTTCCGGTGAAGGTCGGGCTCTGGTCCGACACCGGCCTGTCGCTGGATGGCACGGTGCGCGAGGTGGCGGGTAGCGCCGACCAGCAGTCGCGGACCTTTTCCGTGCGGGTGAGCCTGCCGAACGATCCGCGGGTGCTGCTTGGCATGACCGCCACCGTCGAGGCATCGGCCGGCAGCGGCAAGCCTTATGTCTCGGTTCCCTTGAGCGCGCTTGCCCAGAAGGACGGCTACACCATCGTCTGGGTTGTCGACCGCGGTACGGAAACCGTCCGCAGCCGCCCGGTCACGCTCTCCGACTTCACCACCGACGGCGTGCGCGTCACCGACGGGCTTGCGGTTGGCGATCTCGTCGTCGCCGCCGGGACGCAGTTCATGGCCGACGATCTCAAGGTGACGATCTCGAACGCGACAATGCAGCACTCCGCTTCGGCCCAGGTCGAAGTCCCCCTCCTGCGCTGACACCCGAAAACCGCGGAACCGAGCCGATGACCACCTCCTCTTCCGACGAAAAGCGGCCCTTCAACCTTTCGCGCTGGGCGATCGCGCATCCAAGCATGGCGCGTTTCCTGTTCGGCCTCATCATCCTTGCCGGCGTCTTCGGCCTGATGCGCATGGGGCAGAAGGAAGACCCGGACTTCACCTTCCGCGTCATGGTCGTGCAGGCCTTCTGGCCGGGCGCCTCGATCGAGGAGATGCAGGACCAGGTCGTCAACAAGATCGAGCGCAAGCTGCAGGAAACGCCGCATCTCGATTTCGTGCGCTCTTATACGCGTGCCGGCAGCGCGATCATCACGTTGCAGGTCGAAGGCGATACCAACGCGCAGCAGGTGGCGGACGCCTTCTATCAGGTCCGCAAGAAGGTCGGCGACATCGCCAACGAGCTGCCCGAAGGATTGCTCGGTCCCTATTTCAACGACGAGTTTGGCGACACCTTCATCACGCTGCATTCGCTGAGCGGCGAAGGTTACAGCTATCCGGAGCTGAAGAAGTTCGCCATCCAGGCGCGCGACATGCTTTTGACGACGCCCGGCGTCGAGAAGGCCGTCATCATCGGCGACCAGCCGGAGAAGATCTATATCGACGTCTCGTCCAATGCGCTGGCCGAGCGCGGGCTGACGCTCAACGATTTGCGCAGCACGATTGCCGGCCAGAACAACATCGATCCGGCGGGTGCGGTCGATACCGGCACGCGCTCGGTGCGCATCTCGGTCGAAGGCAGTCTCGACAAGGTGGAGGACCTGAAGAACCTGAGGCTTCGCGCCGGCGGCCAGATCACCCGGCTTGGCGACATCGCCACGGTCAGTTCCGGTCTTGAAGATCCCTATTCGCGCAAGTTCCGCTTCAACGGCCAAGACAGCGTGCAGATCGGCGTCGTCATGGCCAAGGGCTTCAAGGTGACCGATGTCGGTAACGCGGTGGAGGCGACCTATGAGCGCTTCGAGGCGTCGCTGCCCTATGGCGTCAAGGTCGACCAGGTCTCCAACCAGCCCGAAGTGGTCAAGGAAGCCGTCGGTGAATTCATGAAGGCGCTCGGCGAGGCGCTGGCGATCGTGCTGGTCGTGTCGTTCCTTTCGATCGGCTGGCGTTCGGGCCTGGTGATCGCGATCACCATCCCGCTCGTTCTGGCCGCGACCTTCGCCATCATGTACGAGCTCGGTATCGACCTGCAGCGCATCTCGCTCGGCGCCTTGATCATTGCGCTCGGGCTTTTGGTCGACGACGCCATGATCGTGGTCGAAATGATGGAGCGAAAACTGGAAGAGGGCTTGGTGAAGGTCGAAGCTGCGAGCTTCGCCTATACCTCCACCGCCTTCCCGATGCTGACGGGCACGCTGATCACCACGGCCGGCTTCATTCCTGTCGGCTTTGCCGCCTCGACCGCCGGGGAATATGTGCGCTCGCTGTTCTACGTGGTCGGCATCGCGCTCGTCGTTTCCTGGTTCGTCGCCGTCTATTTCACCCCCTGGCTCGGCAACATGCTCCTGAAGCAGCGCAGCCACGCGGGCAACCATCACGACGTCTTCGACACGCGCTTCTATCGCCATCTTCGCACGACGGTGACGTGGGCCGTGCGCCATCGCATCATCGTGCTGTCGACGACGCTCGTCATCTTCTTCGTCAGCCTCTGGGCCTTCCAGTTCATTCCGAAGAACTTCTTCCCGCAATCGTCACGGCCGGAAATCCTCGTCGACCTCTGGCTGCCCGAGGGCACCAGCATCAAGGAAGTCGAGAAACAGGCCAAGGCACTCGAAGCCCGCATGATGGACGACGAGGACAAGCGCTTCATCGCCACCTATATCGGCGAGGGTGCGCCGCGCTTCTTCCTGCCGCTCGACCAGCAGCTTCGCAATCCGAACTTCGCCCAGCTTCTCGTGATGGCGAAGGACGAGCCGGCGCGCGAACGGCTGATCGCCAAGATGCGCGGAATTCTAGCCGCCGATTTCCCGTCGATCCGCGCCAAGGTCGATCGCCTGTTCCTGGGGCCCCCGACCGGCTGGCCGGTGCAGATGCGCATCATGGGACCGGACCGGGAAGAGGTGAGGCGCATCGCCGATCGCGTCAAGGCGAAGTTCCACGAGAACCCTCAGCTTGGCGCCGTGCATGACGACTGGTTGGAGCCGGTGCCGGGCATGAAACTGGTGATCGACCAGGACCGCGCCCGCGCGCTCGGCGTCACCTCGCAGCGCATCCGCCAGATGCTGCAGGCGAGCGTCACCGGTGCGCCGCTCGACAATTTCCGCGACGGCGAGGAGACGGTGGCGATCGTCGCCCGCGAGCCGGCGGACAGCCGTAAACTCCTGAGCTCGGTCGACTCCATCTACATCCCGACCGACTTTGGCGGCTTCGTACCGCTCTCGCAGGTGGCCAAGGTCGTGCCGGTGCTCGAACAGGGCATCGAATGGCGGCGCGATCGCCTGCCGACGATTACCGTGCGCGGCACGCTGCCGGACGGCGTGCAGCCGAACGACGTGGCGATGAAAATGTTCGGTGAGATGCAGCCGTTGCGCGACAGCCTGCCTGCCGGCTACTCGATCGCCATCCAGGGCGGTGCCGAGGATTCGGCCGAGAGCCAGGCGTCGATCGCCGCCAAGGCGCCGATTATGCTCGGCGTCATCGTCATCCTGTTGATGATCCAGCTGCAGCATTTCGGCAAGGCGATGCTGGTTCTCGCGACCGGTCCCCTCGGCATCATCGGTGCCGCGGCCGCCCTTCTGATCAGCGGCGCGCCCTTCGGCTTCGTCGCGATCCTCGGGGTCATCGCGCTGCTCGGCATCATCATGCGCAACTCGATCATCCTCGTCGACCAGATCGACCAGGATATCGCGGCGGGCATGGACCGTGCCGAGGCGATCGTTGGGTCGGCCGTGCGGCGCTTCCGTCCGATCACGCTCACGGCGTTGACGGCAGTGCTGGCGCTGATCCCGATCTCGCGCGGTGTCTTCTGGGGGCCGCTCGCCTACGCCATGATGGGCGGCATTCTGGTTGCGACCGTGCTGACGATCCTGGTTCTTCCGGCCGGCTATGCCCTCTTCTTCGGGCGCGAACCGAAGAAGCGTTCCGCCGAGCCTGAGACGGCGGAAAGCCTCGAGGCCGAGGACGCAAAGACCGTAGCCTATCCCGCAGCCGTGGCGGCAGAGTAGCGCCACGGCTCCTTGCGAAGATGGCAGATCGGGCGGCGGGCAAGCCGTCCGACGTCAGGCGGTAATGTACATCGCCTGGCCCTGGGCGAGGTATTGGAACAGCTCGTAACCCATCCAGATATAGCCGTGACGCCCGTTCCATTCGCAGCCCCATTTCTCACCGAAGCTGTTCTGGATGAGAATGGCCTGCTGCTCGTCGTCATAGCCGATGATCAACATGCAATGGCCGGTGTTCGGCAACTTTTCCAGCGGGCCTCTCAACGCACCTGGCCCTTCATATTGCATGAAGCCCTTGTTCAGGGATGTGCCGTAGCAAAGCGCGCCGCCAGCGACGATGACGGCCTTGATCGCGTCGAGATCGCTGGTCTCGACCGTCGCCCAGCCGGGGATCTGGAAGCTGGCATCGGCAAGGGCGTTGGGATCGTAGCGCGACCAGAGCTCGGGACAATTCGGAAAATAGGGCGCCGTCTTCCAGTTCGGGGTGCCGCCCTGCTTGAGCAGATTGAGATAGGAGGCGAGCTGTGATCCCGCGCAGCCCGTCTTCCCGTAGCTCTTCATCACCTCGATGTAGATATGGGCGGGGCTTGCCTGCCGCACGGGTTGCAACGGCGCCTCGCCGCTCGAGACGGCCGCCCAATAGCTGGCAAGTCCGTAGGTCGTGGCCCAGGCGGCGCAACTGCCGGGACTGCCGACATGGCTCGGTGTGCCCTGCGCCTTGGGCGGCGGCAAATAGAACGCGTTGACGGTTGCCGCGCTCGGCAGCGATGCCGGTATCGGCGGCCGGAGCAGCGGGCCGTCTTCCTTGATCGTGGGATCATAGCCGAAGTTGAGAATTGCTTCCTGTACGGTCATCGGGATCTCCTGCCGACTGCTTGGGTTGGGTGGGTGAAAGTCACGGATGCATGCGCCGCGCGCCGCCGGTATGTCCGGTGAGACGACAGCCGAAAGAGGCTCCCTCGTTTCCCGAGGGCCCAGTCGAAATCTCCCCGGCGACCGCGGTGCGTGTGTCAAGATGATGCACGTATAGGTTTATGTTATCAGAATTATGCACGCTGAAAATCCTGGGTTTCGCAGGGTTTTCAATCATTCCATAGTTGCGCATAATGAAATGTGTGTTTCATTATTGACATTTAATGGATCATGCATTCCGCTTAGCCCTCATAAGTCGTCTGGTCCCCTGGGAGGTTTCGAATGAGGAATTTGCTGTTTGCCGCCATGTCGGTTCTGCTGGCTGGCACCGCTCACGCCGAGAACATCGGCATCACCATTGCCCGTTCCGACAGCGCGTTCCTGACCATCCTGCGTCAGGGCATGGAAGACCGGGCAGCCAAGCTCGATGGCGTGTCGGTCCAGGTCGAGGACGCCCAGAACGATCCGAGCAAGCAGCTGGATCAGGTGCAGAACTTCATTTCCTCCGGCGTCGATGCGATCGTCGTGGTCGCCGTCGATGGTGACGGCACCCCGGCGCTGACAAAGATGGCGAGTGCTGCCGGCATTCCGATCGTCTATGCCAACCATCCGCCGGCCGATGTCGATGCGCTTCCCGAAACGGCGGCCTTTGTCGGATCGAACGAGGTGGACTCCGGCACGCTGGAAACGAAGGAAGTGTGCCGGCTGCTTGGTGGCAAAGGTGCCGTCTACGTACTGATGGGCCCGCTCAACAATCATTCGTCGCTGACCCGCACGAAGGATATCCACGACGTCATCGCCACCGACGGCTGCAAGGGCATGAGCGTGATCGAGGAGCAGAGCGCCAACTGGGATCGCCTCGAGGCCAGCAACATCATGACCAACTGGCTGTCGACCGGACGGGAATTCGATGCCGTCATCGCCAACAATGACGAGATGGCGATCGGCGCGATCCAGGCGATGAAGGCGGCGGGCACCGACATGTCGAAGGTGGTAGTCGGCGGCATCGATGCGACGCCGGACGGGCTTGCCGCCATGGCCGCCGGCGATCTCGACGTCACCGTCTTCCAGAACGCGATCGCGCAGGGCGCAACCGCGATGGATGCCGCCGTGGCCCTGGCGCGGGAGGAAAAGACGGAACGGCAGATCTGGGTTCCGTTCGAACTGGTAACGCCCGAGAACATGAAGGACTACGCCAAGGCGAACCAGTAGACGGCCTTTCGCCTCAAACGATCACTGGTAGATCCCGGTATTAAGCGATAGAGAAGCCGGCAGGCCGCTCGTTACGGGCCCGCCGGCTTTTCTCGTGTCCAAATGTCTTCTGATCGTTTCGCCCAGCACCCTTCTCAGCCGATTGCCGACCTGCAGATCGCAATCGCGGCCTTCGTGGCGGGGGCCGGATGGCTGTTTTCGATCCATGCGCTAGCCGAGTTGCCGCCGCTGCTCTTTCTCGGCAGCCGCTTCGTCATCGCCGGCATGCTGATCGGTCTCCTGGCGCGGTTCGCGACCTTTGCCGAACTGGGCAGGGCGGTGCGCCTGCTGCTTCCAGGCGCGCTCGCCTTTGCCGTCGCCATGATGGCCTGGATTTTCGGTCTGAAACAGACGACGAACCCTGGCGTTGCAGCCTTCATCTCCTCGACCGGCAACCTGCTGGTACCGGTTTTCGGCTTGCTGTTCTTCGGCTGGCCTGTGGGGCGAGCGCTCTGGATCTCGATCGCCGTCGCGCTTGCCGGGATGGGCTTGCTGTTTCTTGGCCCCGGCGCCCGCGTCGAGGCGGCTCACCTCTATTTTGTCGTCTCGGCCTTGCTTTGGGCGACGAGCATCGCGCTGGTCAAGCGCAATTCCGCCGAGGTCGGCGCGGTGGCCGTAGCCGCGATCCAGCTGGTGGTCGCAGGGATGCTCATCCTCGCCATGATCTGTCAGGTTGCTTTGCCGTCAAGATCGGTCGCCTGAGGACCACTCCCACTTTAAGTCGAAGCGTTTGCGCTGACATGATCGTTCCGGATGAAGAGGACGACCGGCTGTGTCCAGGGCGTGGATCGTTCGTAACTGGTTAACCGAATGACAAAAGCACCAATTTCTAAGGGTTGCCCGCAGCGCCTTTGCGCACGATTTTCTTCATGCAGCCGGAACGGCAGTTGGTGCGGGATTACGCGCTGATGTCTGCAACCTCCGGCAAGGGTCGTGACTGGGAACGGTTGGCATGCTCCTGAACCATCGCATCACACGCATCACAGTCGGCGTCCTGCTGCTCACGCTTGCAATCGTCGTGCTCCTGCCTGGACTGACGGGCTTTACCAGCCTCGACGGCACCGTGAATGCCCGCTTTGCCGTCATCAACGCGCCGATTGACGGGGAAATCGGACAAGCGCCGCCACGCATCGGCACGCCGGTCGCCGAAAACGGGACGCTTCTGACCATACGCAACGAACGGGTCAATCGGGCGATCCTTGCTTCCTTGCAGGCGGAAGGAAAAACGGCCGCCGACCGCGTCACGGCGCTGGAGCGTGAACGCGATGAACTCGTCGCCTTGCGCAACCAACTCGCCCATCGGCTGGAGAAATTCAAGAACGCCACCATTGCCAGTCTGGAGCGCGAACTTCGCATCCTGCAGAAGCGGGTGGAGGTGTCGCGTGCCCAGGACGTCGTTGCAAGGGTAGACCTAGATAGACGGCAGGAACTGGAGTCCAAGGGAATATTCACGCGCAAGATGGTCGAGGCGGCAGCCGCCGCCGGCGCGGCCACGGGCGGTGAAGTCGAGATCAGCAATTTGTCGCTCGATCTTCTCGAACAACGGCTGATGGCCCTGCGTGAGGGGATATTCATCGTCGGCGATGGCCAAAACGACGTGCCCTATTCGCGCCAGCGTCAGGACGAGGTGATCGTTCGCATAAACGACATCAACACCCGCATCGTCGAAAACAGCACGCGCGCCGAGCAGATTGAGCGGCAGCTGGAGGAGGAGGAGAAGCGCGTTCGCAGTCTCGAACTGGCCCAAATCGCGTCGCCCTTCAGCGGCGTGGTGTGGACCCGCAACGTCGTCAACGGCTCCAATGTCATCCTGAACAACGAGCTGTTGCGTATCCTCGACTGCCGCGAACTTTTCGTCGACATTCTCGTTCCCGAAGTCGATTACGACGAGATCTACCCGGGCCGTGAGGCGGAAGTCCGGCTTCTCGGGCGAAGCGAAGTCTTCAAGGGGAAAGTGCAGGCCGTCAAAGGCTCATCCGCTGTCGTTGAGAAAGACAATCTCGCGGCCAAAGAGCCGGAAACCGAGGAGCGCGATGCCAGGATACGCGTTCAACTCCTCCCTTCCGCCCTCAACACCGATTTCGGCAATTTTTGCCAGGTGGGGCGGTCCGCCCAGGTCCGCATCTCCCGGCACAATCTGCAACTGACACAGTGGATCAAAGGGCTTTGGTTCAACCTCTTCTAGCTCTCGCGCCCACATTGCTGGTGATCGCCTTCTTCCTGCTTGGGCCATCGAACTGGTCGCGGCATCAAAGCTGGGCGCGCACCATCACTTGCGCGGTCGTTGGGGCGGTCGCATTGCGCTACATGGTCTGGCGCCTCTTCGAAACCGTCCTTCCCTATCCAACCGATGGCGCAAACGTCTGGTGGGTTTGGATCGTCTTCGTCATCGAGCTCCTTGCCTTCACAGAAGTCGTTCTGTTCCTCATTCTGATGAGCCGATACGTCGACCGTAGCCTCGAGGCGGACCGCTTGGGGAAGACGTTCTTTGCGCGCGAGGCGCAGGATCTGCCCACGGTCGACGTCTTCATTCCGACCTACAACGAGCCGCTCGATGTGCTTGAGCGTACGATCGTCGGAGCGTTGGCGCTCGACTATCCGAAGGACAGGTTTAAGGTCTATGTCCTCGACGACGGCCGGCGTGATTGGCTGAGGACCTTCTGCGCAGAGCGGGGCGCGGTCCACCTGACACGAGCGGACAATGCGCACGCGAAAGCCGGGAACATGAACAATGGGCTGCGCGCGAGTTCGGGCGATTTCATCGCCATCTTCGACGCAGACTTTGTTCCCTATCGCCATTTTCTCAAGCGGACCTTGCCGTTCTTTTCGGACGAGGGGATCGGGATCGTCCAGACCCCGCAGCACTTCTTCAACGTCGATCCGGTGCAATCGAACCTGGGCCTGGAGAACATCTGGCCGGACGAACAGCGCCTATTCTTCGACGAGATCGCGCCAAGCCGCGACGTCTGGGACGTCAGCTTCTGCTGCGGTTCGTGCTCGATCGCCCGCCGCAGGGCCGTCGATGCGATTGGCGGCTTCCCGACGGAGTCAATCACCGAAGACCTGTTGACGACGCTGTCGATGCTGAACAAGGGCTACAAGACCCGCTACCTGAACGAACGGCTGTCGATGGGATTGGCGGCCGAGAACCTGACAGGCTATTTCGTCCAGCGGGAACGTTGGTGCCAGGGCGGCATCCAGACGCTCTATCTCCACAACGGCCCCTTGCGTGGACCGGGCCTGTCGCTGTTTCAGCGGATCATGTTTCTCCCCATGTCCTGGCTGGTCCAGTACGTCGTGCGCCTGATCGTCCTGATCGTGCCGATCGCCTATCTCTGGTTCGGCGCCTTGCCGCTGCACTTCACCGGCGTTGCCGACTATGTTTCAAACCAGCTGCCGGTGCTCGCGGCCTATTTCCTGCTGATGTTCTGGATCACGCCGACGCGTTATCTGCCCGTGGTCTCCAGTGCAGTCGGAACCTTTGCGACCTTCCGCATGCTGCCGACCGTTCTCTCCAGTCTCGTGCGCCCCTTCGGTAAGCCGTTCAAGGTAACCCCGAAAGGGACCGGCAACGAGGCAAACAGCTTCGACGCCTACACGTTTGCCTGGATTGCCGCTTTCATTGCCGTCACGGCGCTGGGACTTCTGATCAACCTTGTGCCGGAAACGGCACAGGTTCAAGGCTCGTTCTCGGCGATCGGAGCTGTCTGGTCGGGCATCAACATCGTCGTGCTCGTCATCGCGTCGCTGATCTGTTTCGAAAAACCGCGTCGCCTTTTCCAGGCTTTCAAGCTCGACGAGCCCGCCAATGTCGATGGGACACAGGGGCGCGTGGTCAGCCTCTCGCTCGACAAGGCGGTGGTCGCGGTTCCGCCGGAGGTGCGCTTCAAGTCTGCGCAAGTGACCCTCAGGCTCGACGGTTTCGAGCCGCTGCAGGCCGATCTCAGGCAAGTGACGCAGCGGCGCGGCGACATATCGCGTACCGGCGACAAGCGGCGCTTCTACCTTCACCTTTACTACAACCTCGAGGGCAAGGAACGCGACCAAATGATCGTCAAGCTCTATACGGGGCGATACTCGCAGGACATCCCTGATATCGACAAGGTCGCGGTTTCCGTGAACCTCTTGCTGCGCGCCTTCGGTCGCACGCGTACTGTCTCCTAGCACACGGCCGCTGCGAGCCCGGCATGGCAGCTCCGGTAGCCGCCAAACTTCGCCGGTCCGCGCAGTGATTCTCGCTTTTCATGATCCAGTCTCGGTGCGTCTGCGACCAATTTAGCGGCCTGAACAAACCGATGAACGCCGCTTTTTCGGAAGTGGTATTCTCGTTCGAAATACCACTTGGCGGTTCGGACCATAACTTTAGTCTCGGCGAAAATACCCCGATTGACAGCGCGACTTTGGCGGACTTATCGTTAAGTCAAATTACTTGACTTAATAGTTCGATCAACGAAGCCTGAGGGGGAATTCGTCATGACGGCAGTCGAGGAAATGCGGCCTTTGCGCAATGCGCCGAGGGTCGGGAGGAGCGGTACGGCATGGCGTTTTGGGACGCTCGCGACCGTGCTGATGATGATCGGCGCCGCTGAGGCGCGCGCCGAATCCGTGCTCACCATGCACATCGAAGAGCAGACGAGCTGGGTGCAGAATTTCAACCCGTTCGACCTTGGCGGTCGTCGGCAGAGCACCATGGATTTCGTCTACGAGCCGCTGGTGATCTTCAACGATTACGACGGCGGCAAGCCGGTCTTTCGGTTGGCGACGGCCTACAAGTTTGCCGACGATCTGAAGTCGATCACCTATACGCTGCGCGACGGTGTTAAATGGTCGGATGGCAAGCCGCTGACCTCGGCCGACATGAAATTCACGCTCGAGATGATGCTCAAGAACCCGGCCGTCGATACCGTCGGTGTCGGTGAGACCGTCGCTTCCGTAGAGGCGCCGTCGCCGACCGAGGTGAAGATCAATCTCAAGGACGTGGACACGCATTTTCCGGAGTCGCTTGCCGATTTCCCGGTTGTGCCCGAGCACATCTGGAAGGACGTCAAGGATCCGCTGGCCTTCAAGAACGAGACGCCCGTCGGCTCCGGCCCGATGACCGAGATCCGCCGCTTCACACCGCAGGTCTACGAGCAGTGCCGCAACCCCAACTACTGGGATGCCGCGACGCTGAAGGTCGATTGCCTGAAGCTGCCGCAGATCTCCGGCAACGACCAGATGCTGGCGCTCCTGCCGGAAGGCGCGATCGACTGGTTCGGTTCGTTCCTGCCGCAGATCGACAAGACCTATGTCGGCCTCGATGCCGAGCACAACGGCTACTGGCAGCCGCCGGCCGAAACCGTTGCCTTCCAGATGAACTTCAAGTCGTCGAGCCCCGGCAATGCCGAGGCCTTCAACGACATGACCTTCCGTCGCGCCTTCAGCCTTGCCATGGACCGCACCGCGATGGTCGATATCGCCGGGTTCGGCTACCCGGTCGTCAACAACCATGCGAGCGGCCTGCCGCCGCGCTTCGACAGCTGGCGCAACAAGGCCGCCGAGGGCGCGCAGGACGAGTGGCTCGCCTATGACATCGACAAGGCCAACAAGCTGCTCGACGATGCCGGCTACAAGAAGGACGGCGAAGGCTTCCGCACCACGACGAGCGGCAAGCCCATCGCCTTCCCGATCATCGTGCCGAACGGCTGGACCGACTGGATCGACGCGGTGCAGATCGCGGCGGAAGGTCTGCGCAAGATCGGCGTCAACGCTTCCGTCGCGACGCCCGAATACGAGCAGTGGCAGAAACAGATCCTCGACGGCAGCTTCGAGGCGGTGATGAATTCGCGCGCCGACGGGCCGACGCCTTTCCGCGGCTACTTCCAGTCGCTGTCGACCGGCTTCGGCGGGCGTATCACCAGCGCGCCGTCACGCTATTCCAACCCGGACCTCGACAAAGTCTTCGACGATTACCGCCGCGCAGCGACGGACGAGGAGCGCAAGAAGCTGTTCGACCAGGTGCAGGTGATCGTCGCCGACAATCTGCCCGTCGTTCCCGTCTTCAACGGTCCGACCTGGTATCAGTACTCGACCAAGCGCTTCACCGGCTGGGTGACGAAGGACGAGCCGGTCATGAACCCCGAGGATCACGACAACAACCGGATGCGGCTGGTGCATCTGCTTCGCCTGAAGCCCGTACAATAAGCGAAAGCGGGTTTCAGCGATGCGACTTTCCCGTCGACGGCTTACCGTCTACTGCGTGGCGTTCCTCTTCGCGATCGTCATGAATTTCGCGGTTCCCCGGCTCATGCCGGGGTCCCCCGTCGACAGCATGATCGCCCAACTCGGACCGCGGGCAACACCCGCGGCCGTCGAGGCGATCAAGGCGCGCTTCGGTGCTATCGAGCAGCCGATCTGGCAGCAGTTCGCCGACTATGTCGTCGGGCTCGCTCATTTCGATCTCGGCGTCTCGGTCAAATATTATCCGCAAACCGTGCTTGAAGTGCTCGGCCGCTCGGCCGGGTGGACGGCATTCCTCGTGGTGACCGCCATCGTCTTCTCGCTTTGCGTCGGCGTGCTGCTCGGCGCGATTGCCGCCTGGCGTCGCGGCGGGCGTTTCGACAGTTTCGTCTCGCCCTTCTCGGTGGTGATGATCGCCGTTCCGCCTGTCATCATCGCGCTCGCGACTCTCTTCACCTTCGGCGTGACGCTCCGGCTGCTGCCCGTGGGGTATGCCTATGATCCGAGCCTCGATCCGGGGCTGAACTTCACCTTTTTCGGCAGCGTCTTCCTGCATGCGATCATGCCGGTGCTGACGCTCTCGCCCTATCTGATCGGCGAGTTCCAGACGACGATGCGTTCCAGCATGATCTCGGTGCTCGGCGAGGATTACGTCACCATGGGTCGCGCCAAGGGCCTGTCGGAAGCGGCGGTCATGTTCGGTTATGCGGCGCGCAACGCCATGCTGCCAGTGCTGACCAATCTGGCGCTGATGCTGGGCGCCGTCTTCGGCGGCTCGATCGTGACCGAGATCGTCTTCAACTATCCGGGCCTCGGTCTGACGCTCTATACCGCAAGCGTCGCCCGCGACTATCCGGTCATCCAGGGGCAGCTTCTCCTGATGACCATCGCGACGCTCGGCGCCAATCTCCTGGTCGATATCATCTATGGCGTGGTCGATCCGCGCATAAGGGAGGGCAGGGCATGAATGCGGGCGTCTCCTTGTTCTGGCGGCAGAAGAAAGCCGTTGCCGGCCTTATCATCATTCTCACGCTCTGCCTGATGGCGCTGTTTGCGCCGGTTCTGGCACCGGGTGATCCGAGCGAGCGCGTCGGCCGTTCGCATCAGCCGCCGACCGTCGAGCATGTCTTCGGCACGACGAAGATGGGCCGTGACGTCTTCTCGCAATTTGTCTGGGGCGCCAGGCCGTCGCTTGCCGTCGGTTTCGCCACCGGACTTGCGATCACCGCGCTCGGCACCATCGTTGGCCTCGTCGCCGGTTATTTCGGCGGCCGCACCGATGCGACGCTCGATCTTGCGACAAACGCCGTGCTGGTCATTCCCAACATTCCGCTCTTGATCTTGCTCGCTTCCTTTGCCGGCACGGTCGGGCCGATGGCGATCATGGCGATCATCGCGCTCACCTCCTGGCCCTGGGGTGCTCGCATGACCCGGTCGCAGACCATGGCGCTCCGGCAGCGCGAATTCGTGGTGGCGGCGCGCATGGTCGGCGAGCCGCACTGGCGGGTGATCTTCGTCGAGATCCTGCCCAATCTGGTTCCGCTGATCGGCATTAACGTCGTCGGCAGCATCATCTATGCAATCGTCGCCCAGACGACGCTCGAATATCTCGGCTTCGGCGATCCGCTCCGGGTGACCTGGGGCACGATGCTCTACAACGCCCAGAACTCATCGGCGATCATCGTCGGCGCCTGGTGGGATATTGCTGTCCCGGCCGCCGGGATCGCGCTCGTCGGCCTTGGTCTTGCACTCATCAACTTCACCTTCGACGAGATCGCCAATCCGCAGCTTCGCTCCGGTCCAGCACTCAGCCGCTGGCTGCGGCTGACGCGACTGCGCCGCCGTGAACTGGAGGCGGCCCGATGAGCGATGCACTTCTGGAAATCCGCAACCTCAACGTCGATTATCTGCTCGACGACGGCGCCTTCCGCGCCGTCAACGAGGTCTCCTTCGAGGTCCGCCGCGATGAACTTTTCGGCCTTGCCGGTGAATCCGGCTGCGGCAAGAGCACCATTGCCTATGCGATCACCCGGCTGTCCAAACCGCCGGCCTGGGTCGCCGGCGGCGAAATCCTGCTCGACGGGCAGAACCTCCTGAAGATGCCGGAGACGGCGCTGCAGAATGTGCGCTGGCGGCGGATCGGCATGGTGTTCCAGAGCGCCATGAATTCGCTCAACCCGCTGATGCGGGTCGAGGCACAGTTCTTCGACGTGCTGCGGCGGCACACCGGCGCGACGCGGCCCCAGGCGCGTGCGCGGGCAGAAGAAATGTTCCGCCTCGTCGGCATTCCGGTGGGTCGCCTCGACGACTATCCGCATCAGTTCAGCGGCGGCATGCGGCAGCGCATCGTCATCGCCATCTGCCTGGCGCTGAAGCCGGAGCTGATCATCATGGACGAGCCGACGACGGCGCTCGACGTGGTGGTGCAGCGGGAGATCCTGGAGCAGATCGTCGACCTGCAGCGCAGCCTCGGCTTCTCGGTGCTGTTCATCACCCATGACCTGCACCTGATGGCGCAGCTCTGCCACCGCATCGGTGTTATGCTGAAAGGGCAACTGGTCGAGGTCGGCGACACGCAGCAGATCAGCCGGGCGCCGGAGCACGACTACACGCGGAAACTTTGGGGCGCGATCCCGCAACTGCCGTCATCCGTCCGCAGCCTGGGGGTCGTCGAATGAACGTGATGCCGCAAGCGACGACCATGGCTGGTGAAGACGACGCGATCGTACGCCTCAAGGATATCAGGCGCAGCTTTGGCGCCGTCGAGGCATTGCGGGGGATTTCGCTCGCCTTGAAACCTGGCCGGGCGCTGGCACTGGTCGGCGAGTCCGGTTGCGGCAAGACCACCTGTGCCCGCATCGTCGCAAGGCTCGATGCGCCGACATCGGGGAGGATGGCGTTTCGCGGCGCCGACGTCACCGAGGCCGGCGACCGTGCCGAGGAGAAGTTGCGTCGCCGGGCGATCCAGATGGTGTTTCAGGATCCGTTCGCCTCACTCAATCCGGTGTTCTCCATCTACCACCATCTCGCGCGGCCGCTTCTGTTGCACGGTCATGCGAAGACCGGGGCCGAAGCACGGGCCGCCGTCGCGCGCCTGCTCTCCGATGTCGGCCTTGATCCCAGTGTGACCGCGCGAAAATTTCCGCACGAACTGTCCGGTGGCCAGCGCCAGCGCGTCAACATTGCCCGGGCGCTCGCCGTCGGGCCGGATGTGCTCGTCGCCGATGAACCGACCTCGATGCTCGACGTTTCGATCCGGCTCGACATCCTGGAACTGCTTGCGCGCATCAAGCGCGAGCGCAACCTCGCCATGCTTTACATCACCCACGATATCGCCACGGCCGCGCACATTGCCGAAGAGGTCGTTGTGATGTTTGCAGGCCAGATGGTCGAGTGGGGCGAGACCAATGCCGTCATCGGCAATCCCCGCCATCCCTATACGCAACTGCTTCTGTCCGCGGTTCCAGATCCCGATCGCCCTTTCGTGCCGGGGCAAAGCGCCCGCTTCCTCGCCCATGCCGACGAGGTGCGGCGAAAGAGCCGTCCGGCCTCCGACGTGGTGGAAGAAGTTACCGTGAATCACTTCGTTCGTGCCCTTGGCCAAACGCCGACGGGAGCTATGTGAACCGAGGACACGCCTTCGCCAAGAAACGCGCTGGCCCTCCGGCCGAACGCAGAGACCAATCACTCATGGAGCCATTTGATGACGTTTGCCGCCAAATCTGACTATCTTCTGGAAACGCTCTGGGTGCCGGTCGGCACCGCCGACAGGTCAGTCTATGCGCTGACGCTCACCAACAATTCGGACCGGACGATCAAGGGTTTTCGCCTCGGCGTCTCCGGCCCCGCGCGCATCGATCCTGCCGCCGAGGTCGAAGGCGGGCAGCTTCTCGTCCGGCTCTCCAACTATGCCGAGTTCGCGCCGCCGGAAGGGTTTGAGCTGAAGCCCGGCGCGACCTGGACGCTCAGGGCCCTCGGCATGAGCTTCGAGCCGCGCCACTGGACCGATGGCGCCAATGCCGCTTTCCTCGTTCTGTCCGACGGCACGAATGCGCCGGTGGCCGTGCTTGCCTCGCGGGCGCACGGCGACAATGCCGAGCTGAAGCGCGGCGCCGCCGTCTATCCGGTGCCGAAGGTGGCGCCGGTGCCGGTCTCGATCGTGCCTTGGCCGCAGGCCGTTGCGGTCTCCGGTCAGTTGCTGGCGCCTCCGGGCCTTGATCTGAAGGCCGAAGGCAGTGAGGCGTCCGCCGCGGCCAAGGCCTTTGCCGATCTCACGGCCAGCCTGTTTCCGGTGGAGGGCATCGTCCGGCCGGCGGCGGAAGGCGGTTTCCCGGTCGCCCTGTCAAAGGCAGCAGACCTTGGTCCGGAGGCCTATAAGATCCGCTTCTCGCCCGCCGGCGTTGCGGTTTCGGGCGGTAGCGAGACGGGCATCCTCTACGGACTGATCACGCTCGGTCAGGTCCTGCGCGGGGCGCGGTCGCATCCGGGCACCTTCGTGTTTCCGACGGGCGGCGAGATCAAGGACGAGCCGGCGCTCGGCTGGCGCGGCACCCATCTCGACGTTGCCCGGCAGTTCTACAGCACGGCGGAAGTCGAGCGCTTCCTGAGGCTGATGGCCTGGAACAAGCTCAACCGCTTCCACTGGCACCTGACCGATGACGAGGCCTGGCGAATCGAGATAGACGCCTATCCGGCGCTGACCGAAATCGGCGCCTGGCGCGGCCACGGCCGCAAGATCCCGCCGCTGCTCGGCTCCGGTCCTGAACCGACCGGCGGCTATTACACCAAGGCGGCGGTGCGTCAGATCGTGGCGCTTGCCGCGAGCCTCGGCATCGAGGTGATGCCGGAGATCGACATTCCCGGACATTCCTATGCAATGCTGCAGGCGATCCCGGAGCTGCGCGATCCCGACGAGAAGGGCAGCTATCATTCGGTCCAGGGCTTCCCTGACAATTGCCTCAACCCGGCGCGCGAAGAGACCTATCGCGTGCTGGAGATCATCTTCGACGAGTTGATCGAGCTCTTCCCGATGCGCGCCATCCATGTCGGCGCCGACGAGGTACCGCTCGGCGCCTGGTCCGGTTCGCCGGAAGCACTGGCACGGCTACGCGCGCTCGCCGGCGACGAGGTGGCGGAAACCCACGCCAAGCGGCTGAACGTCGTCACCAACACCCACGGTGCCGACGAGATCGACGGCTCGGGTGCTGCGGTGCTGCAGGGCGAGTTCCTGGCCCGCGTCCAGAAATTCCTGGCAAGCCGCGATTGCGTCACCGGCGGGTGGCAGGAGGCGGCCCACGGCAATGTCATCGACAAGGCGAAATCGCTGCTCTTCGGCTGGCGCACGGTCGAGGCATCGGCAGCACTTGCGGAGGAAGGCTATGACATCGTCGTCTGCCCCGGCCAGGTCTATTATCTCGACATGGCCAACAGCCCGGCCTGGTCGGAGCCGGGCGGCAGCTGGGCCGGCTGGTCGGATCCGGAAAAGCTCTACACCTTCGATCCCGTGGAAGGCTGGACGGATGCGCAGAAGAAGCATCTGCTCGGCGTGCAGTGCTGCATCTGGTCCGAACCGATGACCGACCGCGCCGTCTTCGACCGGCTGGTCTTTCCGCGGCTTTCGGCGCTCGCCGAAACCGGATGGACGCGACCCGAACGTAAGTCCTTCAAGCGCTTCGAGGCGCTGGTCGGGCTGATGCCGGTGCTCTACGGCTTTTATGCTGCGGAGTAGGCGCGGTTAAGTTTCCAGTTTTCGTCTGGGCTTGGCCAGGCGATGGATTGGATAGGTGAACGGCGGCGAGAGCCGCCGTTTGTCGTTGCGAGACAACCGGGCGCATGACTGTGGTCAGTAGGTGCGGTTTGGATTTTCGTGCTTGTGCGCTGGAGCATGGCACGCAAGAGTAAGCATCGATCCCGCGACAGTCCGCAGGGATGCAGCGTTTCTCGAGGCCACGTTATCGATGCGAAGACTTCCTGGACTGTCGGCGATGAAGGTCTTCGAAGTGGTCGGGCAGACCCGCAGCTTCACGCGGGCGGCTGAGCGGCTCAACCTCACGCAAAGCGCCGTCAGCCGTCAGGTCCGCAATCTCGAGGACGAACTTGGCGAAGACCTGCTCATCCGCCGCCACCACCATCTCGAACTGACGCCGGCCGGCGCCGAATTGTTGGCGACGATCCAGGAGGCGTTTCACAGCATCGAGGTGTCGCTACGCAGCATCACCGAGAAGAGCAACCAGAACCGCTTGCGGATCAACGTGCCGCCGACCTTTGCCAAGCGCTGGCTGCTGCCACGCCTGCCGCGACTGCGCGCAGCTTTGCCTGACGTCGATATCAGCCTCAGCACGGAGGCCACGGACACGCTTGCCGAGCGAGGTCTTCTCGACTGCGCCATCCGCTTCGGTGATGGCGAGTGGCCGATGCTGGATGCGAGCATCCTGATGACGGAACGGCATGTGGTTGTCTGCGCGCCGTCGCTGCTCGAGGGCGTGAAAGTCGAGGGTCCGACGGATCTTCAGCGCTTTACCTTCCTGCATATATTGGCCTCGCCCGACCGGCGTTATCTGACCTGGCGCCATTGGCTGGATGCGGCCGGGTTCCAGGATGTCGATACGCGCGGCGGGCTGGAGTTCGACCTGCTCGATCTGGCGATCGAGGCGGCCTGCGCGGGTCTGGGCGTCACCGTTGCCGATCGTTCGATGGTTCGCAATCAGCTTGAGACCGGGCAGCTCGTGCAGCTTTTCGACGTCGAGGTCGAGGGGCATGAGTCCTACTGGTTCGTCACGCGGCCCCAGGCCGGGAACGACCGCAAGGTCGACGCGTTCCGTGCCTGGCTGCTTACGGAAGTTTCGGCCGACCGCGCGGCCTGAGCCAAGCATTCCATTTTGGAATGCTCTCGCTGAAAATTACTCGCTTGTGCCTTCGGCCCTATCGTCGCAACAGTTTCGTGACGGTCTCGGTTGGGGAGAGAGACGGGCCGTCGCTCGTCGTGCTCTCTCCCGCGCAGTCCGCTTGTCCTGCGCGCCTTTGGCGCCCGGAGCCGCGGCCAACACATCCGAGATGCCATGAGCCCCTATCGCAATTTTTCCGGCGGTCGTTTCATCGAAAGCACGTCTGCGGTGACGATCGACGTCCGTAATCCGGCAACCGGCCAGGTCTTCACATCGGTGCCGGCAGCAACGGATGAGGAGGCAACAGCGGCGGTCGAGGCGGCAATGAAGGCGCAGCGCGCCTGGGCGGCACTGCCGGCTATCCAGCGCGGTGACGCGCTCCGCAAACTGGCGACCGTATTGGAGAACCGGGCCGAGAACATCGGCGCTGCCCTGGCAAAAGAGTCGGGCAAGAGTCTCGCCGACGCGACCGCCGAGGTCATCTATGGCGCCGAACTGATGCGCTACCACGCCGAATGGGCGCGCCGCATCGAGGGTGAGGTGATCGAGAGCGACAATCCCGGCGAAACGCTTCTCCTGAAGCGTGTTCCGATCGGCGTCGTTGCCGGTCTGATCCCGTTCAACTATCCGATCTACACGCTGGTGCGCAAAATCGCCCCTGCGCTGATTGCAGGCAACGCCGTCGTCGTGCGCCCGAGCAACAACACGCCGACATCCGCCTTCGCCTTTGCCGAAGCGATCGTCGAGGCCGGCCTGCCGGAGGGTCTCGTCAACATCCTCACCATGTCGCATGACGTTGCGAAAACGCTCTGCACCCATCCCGGCGTCGGCATGATCACGCTGACCGGCAGCGTTTCGGCCGGCCGCATCGTGCTCGACTACTGCAAGGAAAACATCGCCAAGCCCTCGCTCGAGCTCGGCGGCAAGACGCCTGTCATCGTCGAACCGGACGCCGATCTCGATGCTGTGGCACAGGCGATCATTGCCGCCAAGACCGCCCATTGCGGCCAGGTCTGCACCAGCGCCGAGCGGCTCTATGTCCACGAAAGCGTGCATGACATGCTGCTCGCCAAGTTGCGGGAGGGCTTTGCAGCCCGTGCCTTCGGCGACCGCGCCGAGGATGCGACCCGCATGGGACCGCTTGCCAATGCCGCCGCGCAAAAGCGCGTGCACGAAATGGTCGAACAGGCGAAGGCGGAAGGCGGAACGGTCGAGACCGGCGGCTACCTGCCGGAAGGCGCGGGCTACTTCTATCCGCCAACTCTGATTTCCGGCTGCCGGCAGGAGATGGAAATCGTGCGCGAAGAAGTCTTCGGTCCGGTGCTTGCGGTGGTCCGCTATTCCACCTTCGAGGAAGCGCTGGCGTTGGCGAGCGACCATCAGTTCGGCCTGAGCTCGGTGCTCTTCACCGAGAACTATCGCACCGTCATGCGGGCCAGCGACGCGATCGAGGCGGGCGAGCTCTACGTCAACCGCTTCCCGGCGGATCCCTATCAGGGCTTCCACGCCGGCTGGAAACGCTCGGGCCTTGGCGGCGACGACGGCAAGCACGGCATGCTGGAATTCACCCAGACCCGGCTCGTCGTCCTGAAACACTGATCATTTGAAATGACGCAATTCCGGACGGGAACCGGAATTGTTCGGACATCAACATCAAGACCGGGCCGATGGCATTGCTCCCGCCATCGGTCGGGGAGGAGACGACCCTTGAGCTCAATTTCCGATACAGACATCGCTGCGCCGTCCGTGTCGGCCCGCAGCCGTTACCTGCAACTGGCGCTGATCGTAATCGCCGCCGGCGCGATCTATCCGATCCTCTACCTGCGCCAATCCTACCAGACGACGATGCTGGAGGTGCTGAAGCTCACCAACACCGAGCTTGGCGTTCTCTATTCCATCCTCGGCACCAGCTTCCTGGTCGGCTACCTGCCGAGCGGCTGGCTCGCCGACCGTGTCCAGCCGCGCATCCTGATCCTCGTTTCCATGGTCGGCACGGGACTGCTCGGCCTCTGGTACGCGACGCTGCCCGGCTACTCATCGCTTCTCGTCATCTATTGCGGCTTCGGCGTCACGACGGGCCTGACGTTCTGGGCCGCCACGCTGAAGCAGGTGAACCTGATTGCCGGCGCCAATGAGCAGGGACGCTTCTTCGGCATTCTCGACGGCGGCCGCGGCCTGGTCGAGGCGCTGCTGGCCAGCGTCGCTATAGCGCTCTTCGTCTTCACGACGGAAACGCGCGGTGCCGGGCTTGCGATGGGTTTCCGTGATGTCGTGCTGCTCTATGCCGTCTTCTGCATCGTCGTCGGCATCGCCTATTTCGCCGTGTCGCAGCCCGTCGCTGTCGAGAAAGGCGCGCGCAAGCGCGAAGGCAACCTGCTTGCTGACATCAAGACGCTGCTCCTTATCCCCGAGGTCTGGCTCGTCGCCGCCATCATCTTCTGCGGCTATCACGTGTTCCTCGCGACCTACAGCTTCTCGGCCTATCTGCAGGAAGGCGGCTTCGGTATTTCCGCCGCAATGGCCGGCCTGATCGTCACGATCAAGCTCTGGCTGCGCCCGGTCGGCGGCATCGGCGGCGGCTTGCTCGGTGACCGCTTCGGCAAGACCGGCATCCTGCTCCTGAGCTTCCTCGTTGCCGCCGCCAGCCTTTTGGCGATGATCGCCCTGCCGGGCGTCGGTTCCACGGTCCTCTTCGTCGGACTGGTGCTGCTCGTCGGCCTCATCACCTACACGATCCGCGGCCTCTACTGGGCGATCCTCGACGATTGCCACGTGCCGGCAAACATCACCGGCCTTGCGATCGGCATCATCTCGCTCGTCGGCTACGCGCCCGACACCTACCTGCCGCTTGTGAACGGATATCTCTCGGACCGCTACCCCGGCATCGCCGGCTACCAGTTCTATTTCGGCTACATCGCGGCCATCTGCGCCCTCGGCGCCATCGCCACCCTGGCGCTGATGGCCCGCCTCAAGAAAAAGGGATGACCCCCATGAAGATCGCGTCTCTCAAGACCTATGCCGTCGCCGTCCCGCCGCCGCATGTGGGTGGCATGTACTGGATCTTCGTGCGTCTCACGACCGCCTGCGGCATCGAGGGCATCGGCGAGATTTACGCGACCTCGTTCCATCCGAAGGCGCTGACGCCCCTGATCGAGGACGTGTTCGAGCGGCATCTGCTCGGGCATGACCCGCACCAGATCGAACGCTTCTGGCGCTCGGCCTATTCGAGCGGCTTCACCCAGCGCCCGGATCCGACGATGATGGGCATCGTCTCGGGCCTCGAAATCGCCTGCTGGGACATCATCGGCAAGGCGGCCGGCCGGCCGGTCGCAGACCTCTTGGGCGGCACGGTGCATGAGAAGCTGCGTGCCTATACCTATCTCTATCCGAAGAATGCCGCCGGCGAGTTCGACTTCAACGATCCGGATCTCGCGGCCGAATGTGCCGTCGAAATGGTCGAGATGGGCTTTACCGCCGTCAAGTTCGATCCGGCAGGTCCTTATACCAACTATTCCGGTCATCAGCTTTCGCTTGGCGTGATGGACCGCTCGGAGGAATTCTGCCGCAAGATCCGCGAGGCGGTCGGCAGCAGCGCCGACCTGCTTTTCGGCACCCACGGCCAGATGGTGCCGTCTTCGGCGATCCGGCTGGCCCGACGGCTTGAGAAATACGATCCGCTCTGGTTCGAAGAGCCGGTTCCTCCGGGCCAGGAAGCGGCGATGGCCGAAGTGGCGCGTGCGACCTCCATTCCGATTTCGACCGGCGAACGCCTGACGACCAAGTACGAGTTCCAGCGCGTCCTCGAAATGAAGGCTGCCTCGATCCTGCAGATGAACGTGGCGCGCGTCGGCGGGCTTCTTGAGGCGAAGAAGATCGCTGGCATGGCCGAGGCCTACTACGCCCAGATCGCTCCGCATCTCTATAACGGCCCGGTGGGCGCTGCCGCCAGCATCCAGCTGTCGGCCGCGACACCGAACTTCCTCATCCATGAGGCGATCCTCGATTTCAGCGGGTTCCACGCGGATGTGCTGAAGACCAAGCTCGTGGTCGAGGATGGCTACATCATCCCGTCGCGCGAGCCCGGCCTTGGCATCGAGCTCAACATGGATGTCGTCGAGAAGCACACGCCCTATACCGGCGAGCGCCTGCACCTGCAGATGGACAGCCGGCCGGCGGACGTGAAGGCCTTCGCGCCGGCACGCGGATAACTCCGACTATAGGACATGCAGATGATCTACGACTACATCATCGTCGGCGCCGGGTCGGCGGGCTGTATCCTTGCGAGCCGGCTCAGCGAAAATGGTCGCCACAGGGTGCTTTTGATCGAGGCCGGCGGCAACGACAATTCCTTCTGGTTCAAGATCCCGGTCGGCTACGCCCGCAGCTACTACAATCCCGCGGTCAATTGGATGTATTCGAGCGAGCCCGAGGCCGCGCTTCAGGATCGCAGCATCTACGTGCCGCGCGGCAAGGTCCAAGGCGGATCCGGCTCGATCAACGCGATGATCTATGTGCGCGGAGCGCGCGACGACTTCGACGACTGGAAGAGCG
Source organism: Ensifer sp. PDNC004 (assembly GCF_016919405.1). Lineage (NCBI taxonomy): Bacteria > Pseudomonadati > Pseudomonadota > Alphaproteobacteria > Hyphomicrobiales > Rhizobiaceae > Ensifer > Ensifer sp. PDNC004. The sequence goes on along the minus strand of NZ_CP070352.1, from coordinate 776,321 downwards.
CCGGCAATGCCGGCTGGAGCTACGACGAGGTGCTGCCCTATTTCCGCCGGCTGGAAACCCATGCGCGCGGCTCGTCGGAGTGGCATGGCGGCGAAGGCCCGATCCACATCACGCCAATGCGCGGCATGACGCACCCGATCACCGACGCATTTTTGGAAAGCTGCGGATCGCTGCAGCTGCCGCTGAATGAGGATTTCAACGGCGCCTCGATCGAGGGCGCTGGCGTCTACGACGTCAACACCAACAACGGCCGCCGTTCGCATTCGAGCGCGGAGTACCTACGGCCAGCGCTCAAGCGTCCTAACCTCACGATCGAACGCTACGCGCAGGCCGAGCGGTTGGTCTTTGGTGAAGATGGGCGCGTGACCGGCGTCGATGTCATCCAGAATGGCACGCGCCGCCGCTTCACGGCGGGGCGCGAGGTCATCCTGGCCGCGGGTGCGGTCGGTAGCCCGCAATTGCTGCAGCTCTCCGGCATCGGTGACGGCAAGGCGCTGTCGTCAGCGGGCGTGGAAACGCGCCGGCATCTGCCGGCCGTCGGCCAGAACCTGCAGGATCACCTCTGCGCCAGCTTCTATTATCGCGCAACGATCCCGACGCTCAATGACGAGTTCGGCAGCCTCTTCGGCCAGATGCGTCTCGGCCTGCAATATCTGTTGACCGGCAAGGGCCCTTTCTCGATGAGCGTCAACCAGGCGGGCGGCTTCTTCCGCGGCCGGCCCGACGAAGAGCGGCCGAACATCCAGCTCTATTTCAACCCGCTCTCCTACCGGATCCCGAAGGACCCGAAGGCCGGGCTGAAGCCGGAGCCCTATCCCGGCTACCTGATCTGCTTCAACTCCTGCCGCCCGACCAGCCGCGGCAGCATCTCGATCGCGTCCGGCGACCCCTCGGCGAAACCGCTGATCCGGCCGAACTATCTGACGACCGATCGCGACATCGACGAGGTGCTGCAGGGGAGCCGGCTCGTCCGGCGCATCGCATCTGCCTCGGCGCTCTCCTCGCTGACCGCGGAAGAAATTTCGCCGACGCCGCGCGTCGAAAGCGACGAGGCGCTGATGGACTATTTCCGTGAAAACTCGGGCTCGATCTACCACCTCTGCGGCACGTGCGCGATGGGGCCGGACCAGGCGAGTTCGGTGGTCGACAGCCGCTTGAAGGTCCACGGTGTTCCCGGCCTGCGCGTCGTCGATGCCTCGATCTTCCCCAACATCACCGCCGGCAACATCAACGCGCCGACGATGATGGTAGCGGAAAAGGGCGCCGACCTCATCCTTGCGGATGCAGCCTGACGCTTGCGCGGCGCTTCCCCGTCTCGAAGGCGGGGGAAGCGGACGCGGACCGACGGGCGGCGCTCGGGCGTCGGCCGCAGTCACCTGTGATTTGCCATCGTCGATTGAGCGTGACTATACTTCCCGCACTTCATAGCCGCCCACATCAGGTGCTTGCCCCTACCCGAACGATCGTTGCCACCGCACTCGACGCGGCGAGGCCACGGTCATTGAATTTTGGCAATGCGCCGCGAGCCTGCGAGGGAGAGACGCATGCCGAGTTCCCGCTTGAAGACCCTGTCGATTACGTTGCTTATTGCATCGAGCCTGACGCCCTGGGCGGTGCAGGCGGCCTCACCCGAGCCCGTGAAGGCGGAGCACGGCATGGTGGTTTCCGCCCAGCACCTGGCGTCCGATGTCGGTGTTGCCGTGCTGAAAAGCGGCGGCAACGCGGTGGATGCGGCCGTTGCCGTCGGCTATGCGCTGGCCGTCACCTATCCGACCGCCGGCAATATCGGCGGCGGCGGTTTCATGACGATCCGCTTCAAGGACGGCAAGACGACGTTCCTCGACTTCCGCGAACGCGCGCCGCAAGCTGCGACCAAGACCATGTATCTCGACGCCAAGGGTGATGTCGTCGATGGCCTCAGCACCGAGGGCTATCTCGCCGTCGGCGTGCCGGGGCCAGTCATGGGCTTTGAAGCCGCGCGCAGTCGCTATGGCACCAAGCCGCTTTCCGAATTGATCGCGCCGGCGATCGCGCTTGCCAAGGACGGTTTCGTGCTGGAGCAGGGCGATATCGATTCCTTCGAGGGCGAAACGGAGAGGCTCGCCAAGGACCCGGCCGCCGCCGCCATCTTCCTCAAGGACGGAAAGCCGTTCGTCGCCGGCGAGAAGCTGATCCAGGCCGACCTTGCCGCTTCGCTTTCGAGCATTGCCGAGAAGGGAACCGACGCCTTCTACAAGGGTGCGATTGCCGACCAGATCGTCAAGGCGAGCGCGGAGAAGGGCGGCATTCTGGCGAAAGCGGATTTCGAGCGTTACGCTGTGCGCGAACTGGAGCCGGTCAAGTGCAACTACCGCGGCTATGACATCGTCTCCTCGCCACCGCCGTCCTCCGGCGGCGTAATCATCTGCGAAATCCTCAACGTGCTCGAAGGTTATCCGATTTCCTACATGGGCTATGGCGCCGCCGAGACCGTGCATGTGATGATCGAGGCCATGCGCCACGCCTATGTCGACCGCAACACGGCGCTCGGCGATCCGGACTTCGTCGAGAACCCCGTCAGCAAGCTCACCGACAAAGCCTACGCCGAGGAAATCCGTGGCAAGATCGACCCGTTTCGCGCCGGCGTTTCGGCGACGCTGATCCCCAAGGGCTTCGGCGAAAGCAAGGAGACGACGCACTATTCGATCATCGACGACGAAGGCAATGCCGTCGCCGTCACTTATACGCTGAACGGTTCCTTCGGCGCCGGCGTGGTGGCGCCAGGAACCGGCATTCTGCTCAACAACGAGATGGACGATTTCACCGCCAAACCCGGCGTGCCCAATCTTTACGGGCTGGTGCAGGGCGAGGCCAATGCGATCGCGCCCGGAAAGACGCCGCTGTCATCGATGAGCCCGACGATCATCTCCAAGGACGGCAAGCCCTTCATGGTGATCGGCAGCCCCGGCGGTGCACGCATCATCACCATCACGCTGGAAGCGATCCTCAACGTCATCGACCACGGCATGAACATCCAGGAGGCGGTCGACGCACCGCGCATTCACCACCAGTGGCTGCCGGACAAGGTGTTCATGGAGCCTTATGCGCTCTCGCCCGATACCCGCAAGCTGCTGTCAGCTATGGGGCATAACGTCCAGATCGACGAAAGCTGGACGATCTGGGGGCAGGCGACCGGCATTCTCGTTGGCGGCGAGAGCCTGTCTGACATCGAGGCCGGAGGTGGCGCCCGCTACAATGGCGCGGTCGACAGCCGCATCGGCGCGGGCGCTGCGCGCGGCTACTAGAGCCCGCGCGAAACGGCGCACAAACCGTGCCTTGTCACCGACTAAGGGCGGCGGATCGCCGGGGCGCCGCTCGATTTCGCGCATGCCACCACCACCTGCTCACGCGAAAAAGATTTGAAAGCGGTTCCGGTTGAATTTATTATGTTTTCAGAGCGTGCGACCGCACGCGATCGTACGCTTTGGCCAAGCTTCATTCGTGGAGGTTGTCATGGCACTGATGGAAGGAAAGAAAGCACAGGACTGGATCAATCTGGTTCTTGCAATCTGCCTGTTCGTCTCCCCCTGGATCATGGGTTTCGTTGTCGAGAGCGTTCCGGCCTGGAACGCCTGGGGCGCCGGCGTCGTGCTCGGCGTTCTGGCGATCGCGACGCTTGCCATGTTTGCGGAATGGGAAGAATGGGCAAGCCTCATCGTCGGGCTCTGGCTGATCGCTTCACCCTGGCTGCTCGGTTTCTCGACCAGTCCCAACCCCATGTGGACGCATGTCGTCCTCGGGGCGCTGGTGACCGTGCTCGCGATCTGGGCCGTCTGGGACGAACGTCAGCATCCGCATGCGCATGCATGACGATGAGTAAGGAAAGGTCGCGGCCCGGCGCCGCAGCGCCGGGCCGCGAGCAAATCTGAAAACCGCGAGGAGCCATCCTCTTCGGATTTGCGTGATTTCAAACCTCAGGTCCCTTCGAACCGTCCAAACGGGTCGGCGCATCGGCCCCCTCTTATGGTGCCTTCGACAGCGGCGCGCAAAGAGTGCGCTGAGACTTCCCGAGCGGCGGGGTAGGTTCTCGACGGCCCATCGGCAGCGAGGTCGTTGAAGCAGGCTTTGCATTTGCTGAAAATCACTGCCGGCCCGCCATGACACCTTGGTCATTCAGCGATTGCGCGTGCCTGCTGCGCAATTGGATAGTACCAATATAACGCCAATCAGCGACTGTTTCGGGCCACGCACGCAACTTGTATTCGCTATCTGTAAGAAATGTAACACGAACTGTTGCGGCTTTGGTCGCCGTTCCGGGTGGTTGCGCCGCCGCGACCTGGACAGGTGGTCATGTTTTGGTATTTCTAATATTGGCCGCAAAGAGATGGGCCAAATCGGAAGTGAATACGGAACGCTATCGGCCCGAGGGCGAGAAAGCCGGCGGGCAACCGGAAAACTGGGAGATTTAGATGAAGCCGAGTTCCATTTTTGCCCCCTCCGGGTCGACCGTGACTACATCGGGAACCCCGCGTTCGGTAAAGGCGCGCAGCGCAAGGCGTCGCCTCCTCGGACTGTTGACAGCGACTGCGTGTCTCATTTCAGCCTTTCCGGCCGGCGCCTTCGACCAGGCCAACGCTGCCCGTATCAAACAGCTGGTCGATACCGGCATGCAGTATTACTGGTCGGGCGGCGACGTCAAAAAGGCGGAAGCTGAAGTCTTCAAGGGCATTACGCTCCATGGCAAGTATGATGTCGTGGAGGAAGCCTTCAAGGAAGCGGCGACGCTCGCGCCTGAGCGGTTGGACTTCCAATATGCCGTTGCGGCGACCCAGATCATCCAGAAGAAGCTCGACGACGCCCAGGCGACCTTCCAGGGCATCCTTGGCAAAGACCCGACCGCTTTTGATGCGCAAAGCTGGCTCGAGGCCATTGCCCGTATTCGTGGCGATGAGACCAGCGCGGCGCTTGCCCACCAGGCCCTGGCCGGTCTCGATCGCGAGCGGGCGGAGGAGTACCGCAAGCGGTTCGTTCGGGCAGAACAGATCATGGCTGAAAAGCCGAACTTCGACGTCCCGACCGTGCCAGGCAAAGTCGTGATCGTCGCGCTGGGTTATGCGCTTGCCGATGACGGCAAGGCGCAGCAAACTCTGCTCGACCGGCTTGAGGTGACGTTGAAGGCCGCCGAGGCCAACCCGACAGCGCTTGTCATGGTGAGTGGCGGCGTGCCGAAAAATGGCGTTACGGAAGGTGACGTCATGTCCAAGTGGCTGGTCGACAAGGGTATCAGTCGCGATCGCATCATGATTGAGGACAAGTCGAAAGACACGATCGGCAATGTGATCAATGCCGCCAATCTCCTGGTGCGGCATCAGGCCGACACGGTAATCCTGGTGACCAGTTCGAGCCACATGCGCCGCGCGCGCACGGTCATGGAGGATGCCTTGAAGCAGCGCGATCTGCCATCGGCCGTGGTGCCGCTGAATGCACTGGACGCGCCAACCCAGGGTGAAGCCGCAAAGGTCGGGGCTGACGAGCGACTGGTCATTTACCGTGATCTGATGCGTGTTTCGGGCGTATGGGCCTATCCGGGGCTGCAGCAGTAGCCATCGAAACATCCCCTGAAACCTGACGCGTGCGTTTCTGGCTCAGTTTGAGAATGCGCCGGTCGCGTGTATGGCACGCAGGAAGAGGCTGCGTACTCCCCCACTTCAACATAATGCTTCCCATCGGTCCTGCTTTGCCCTAGAAGGCGCGCCGTAATCCGGTCGCAGCCTACCCGGTCAAAACAAGGACACCTATCATGAAGACAATCGTCATCTGCTCCGGCGGATTGGACTCGGTATCGCTTGCCCACAAGGTCGCAGCCGAACACGAACTCATTGGCCTGCTCTCCTTCGATTACGGCCAGCGACACCGTAAGGAGCTGGACTTTGCCGCCGCCTGTGCCAAGCGGCTCGGCGTTCCGCATCAGATCATCGACATAAGCGCGATCGGCGCCCATCTCACCGGATCGGCATTGACGGACGATGTCGACGTGCCCGACGGCCACTACGCCGAGGAAACGATGAAAGCGACGGTGGTTCCGAACCGCAACGCCATCATGCTTGCCATCGCCTTCGGGTTGGCAGCGGCGCAGAAGGCGGATGCGGTGGCCGTCGCCGTGCATGGCGGCGACCATTTCATCTATCCCGACTGCCGTCCCGGCTTCATCGACGCGTTTCAGGCGATGCAGAACCAGGCGCTCGACGGTTACGCCGACGTCAGGCTCTACGCGCCCTATGTGACGATCTCCAAGGCGGACATCGTCACCGACGGTGCGAGCCACCAGACGCCCTTCGAAGCGACTTGGTCCTGCTACAAGGGCGGCGCGCGGCATTGCGGGCGCTGCGGCACCTGCGTCGAGCGGCGCGAGGCCTTCCATCTGGCCGGCGTTGCGGATCCGACCGACTACGAAGATCCGGATTTCTGGGTGGCGGCGACGTCGGCCTTTGCGGCCGAGGACGTGAAGTGATGTTCCGGATCACCAAGGAATTCCATTTCTCCGCCTCGCATCAGTTAAAGAGCCTGCCGGCAGACCATCAATGTGCGCGGCTGCACGGCCACAACTACATCGTCGAAGTCGAACTTGCCGGCGCGGAGCTCAACGAGCACGGCTTCGTGCGCGACTATCATGAGCTTTCGCCGCTGAAGCGCTACATCGACGAGAGTTTCGACCATCGTCATCTGAACGACGTTCTCGGCCACGACCGGGTGACGGCCGAATGTCTGGCGAAGCATTTCTACGACTGGTGCAAGGCGAGGCTGCCGGAAACCTCCGCCGTGCGTGTCAGCGAGACGCCGAAGACCTGGGCGGAATACCGGCCATGAGCGGGCCCGGCGAAACGCGCATCCGTGTCAGCGAAATCTTCGGGCCGACGATCCAGGGCGAGGGCATCCTGATCGGGCTTCCGACCGTGTTCGTGCGCACGGGCGGCTGCGATTATCGCTGCAGCTGGTGCGACACGCTGCACGCGGTCGACAGCGAATACCGTGAGCAATGGCTGCCGATGGGTGTCGAGCAGATCTGGCAGGAGGTCGTCAAGCTTTCCGGCGGCAAGCCGCTGACGGTCTCGCTTTCCGGTGGAAACCCGGCGATCCAGCCGCTGGCGCCCCTGATCGCACGCGGACGCGAGGAGGGGTACCGCTTCGCGCTGGAGACGCAGGGCAGCCTCGCCAAGGACTGGTTTGCCGATCTCGACGTACTGGTCTTGAGTCCGAAGCCGCCGTCGAGCGGCATGGAGACCGATTGGCATGCGTTCGACGACTGTCTTCGCATGGCAGCGGATGGGCCGGAGGTGGCGCTGAAGATCGTCGTCTTCGACGAACGCGATTATGCCTATGCCCGGGACGCGGCGGCGCGCTACCCGCATCTGCCGCTCTATCTGCAGCCGGGCAACCATACCCCGCCACCGCCTGATGACGACGACGCCCAGGTGGACATCGACGGCATCATCGGTCGCATGCTGTGGCTTGTCGGCAAGGTGACGGAGGACCGCTGGTTCGAAGCGCGCGTGCTGCCGCAACTGCATGTTCTGCTCTGGGGTAACCGACGCGGCGTGTAGGCGGCAGGCGCGCCCTTACCGCTTGCCGGCAAGCGCCTTCGCGCTTGGATCGCCAATCGGCGGCAGCTATGGTCCTCAAATCAAGACCAATGAGGGGCGTTCATGCAGCTGAAGACGAAACGTGTCTATGAGCCGAAGGCCGATGGCGACGGGATGCGCGTCCTCGTCGATCGCCTCTGGCCGCGCGGTTTGACCAAGGCGGAAGCCGCGGTCGATCTCTGGCTGAAGGACATAGCGCCGACCACGGAGCTGCGCCGCTGGTTCCATGCGGATGAAGGCACGTGGGAAGAGTTTCGCGAGCGCTACCTTGCCGAGCTCGACGGCAATCCGGTGGCAGTTGACCTGTTGCGACAGCGCATTGCTGAGGGCCCGGTGACTTTGCTTTACAGCGTGAAGGATGAGGCCCGCAATCATGCGGAGATCCTCAAAGGCTACATCCTCACCCATCGATAGACGAGGCGCCGGGTTCACGTCATGTCGTTGGAATGGATGCCTCGAATGCGCCGCCGGCGCGCGCAGCGATCCGGCTCCAGTCGCCGTCGAGGGGTAATCCGAAGACGTTGATAAGGGCAGATTCGATTGCCGGTGCATCGAATTCCTGGCGCGTCACGGTGCCGTTCCTGTCACGGATCGTCAGCCGGTTTCCGAGCAGGATGTTACGTGTCTCCTCGGTGGTCAACGTCACCAGCAGGGTCTGTCGGAAAAGCGAATGCGGATCCGTGTATGTCGCAATGTTTGCGATCCGATACGCATCCTCTCCACAAATGCTCGGCGATACCTCGTAGACCGGTACCCAGTCACGACCAAGTAATGCCTCCAGCACGTAGCCATCGAGCGTTCGGCTGAGACGGAACGGCTCATGCTGCGTCGGTTGCGGCGTGGTCCGGTCGAAACGCAGTGGCGCGGTCGGCACGCAACTGCCGAAGCCGACATCGACCAGATAGCCGACATCGTTCACGAAGACGCGGAGCGCCATGTGCGACCAGGCCGGCGGCGGCGCGCCCGGGGCGCGCATCCACAGGACGCGGGCGATCAAGGGATCCACCCGGTAGCCGAGCGACGTGAGCACGCGCTGCAACAGGCCGTTCTGCTCGAAGCAATAGCCGCCACGCCGGCGGTCGATGAGCTTGGCGTCGACCGCCGCCGGCGAAAGGTCGATCCGGCGGCCGAAAAGCACGTCGATGGCCTCGAAGGGGATCGACGCGGCATGGCGGGCGACGATCCTGCCAAGCGTTGTGAGATCGGGCGAGAGCGGCCCGGCATGACCGATGCGGGCGAAGTAGCGGCCGAGGTCGACGGGAAATGGGGCGCTCCGCATGGCTAGAGGCTCCGATAGATGGCGTCGCGAAGATCGTCCGGAAAGCGTCCGTTCATGCCCTCAAAAGCGGTGTTGGTGAGCGCAACGACTGTCAGGCCGCGGGCCGGGTCGATGAACCACTTGTGCCCGTAGGCGCCGTCCCATTGCAGCGTGCCGCGCGACTGCGGTGTTCCCGCCATCTCGGGTTCGACAAGCACGGCGCCGCCGAAACCGAACTCCCACCCGGCGCCGGCGGCCAATCCGCCCGTCCTTGCCTGAATGTCGAACATCGAGCGGGTGCTGGCGGCGTCGAGCACCGGCGAGTGTCCGGTCCTGAGGCTTTCGAGTAGGCGGGCCACGTCGCCTGCCGTGCCTGCCATGCCGGCTCCTCCGGAGGGAAAGGCTCTAGGATTGAAGATCCGGCCGGGCGAGAGGCGCACGGGATTGCCGAAGAAGGGGACCGCGTCGTCGCCAACGAGCCGCCGTGGCCGCGGCGAGGCATCGCCATAGTGGACCACGAGTTTGCGTTTATCGGTCACGGAAAAGGCGGTGTCGTTCATCCCCATCGGGCGTGTGACGAGTGCTGCGATCGCCTCCGGCAGCTTTGATCCCGTCGCCTCTTCGATAACGGCGCCAAGCACGTCGAGGCTCATCGAATAGCCCCAGCCGTGTCCGGGCGGATAGGACAACGGAATGGCGGTGAGCTTGCCGATGAGGGCGGTGAGATCATCGTCGGTGTCGTCGAGGCCGCTGCTGATGGCGTGCCGGCGATAAGGGCCGTCGCCTCGCTCCATGAACAGGTAGCTCAAACCGGCACTGTGCGTCAGGAGTTGGCGGATGGTTATCCGAGGCTCGCTGCCGTCCGGCAGCTGCGGCCTGAACGCGGGCAGCCACTCCGACACGATATCGTCGAGACCGATGGTGCCGCTTTGCGCCAGGTTGAGAGCGGCGACCGTGACGATTGGCTTTGCGACCGAGGAGAGGAGGAAGATGCTGTCCTCGGTCATCGGCCGGTCGGCCTCGCGGTCCCCAAGCCCGGCGGCATGTCGGTAGCCGGGCTCGCCGTCGATAAGGATCTCGACGACTGTGCCGACGATGCGCTGTTCATCCAGGGCTTCCGCGATTACCCGGTCGAGTTCGGCCTTCAGCCGCGTTCTGCGCTCCGATCTTCCTTGTCTTGTCGCATCCATGATCGTCTCCTGCTTCTCGAAACTGCGGCCCGGTCGACGCTTCAGGGCGAAATTCGGGCTCCCGGACAAAGGCAAAGCCCGTTCGCAGCGAAAGTCGATCGTCTGTTCCCGTATGGGAGGCATACGCGCCTGCACGAGGCAGCCGTCGTCGTCCGGCGCTAAAAACGGTGCGACAACGTCAGATGGAGTCGGGTTGATGAACACAAACATTCTGGGATTTGCAGGCAAAGTCGCCTTAGTCGCAGGCGCCAGCAAGGGTATCGGCGCGGCCACCGCCCGCGCCTTTGCGCAGGCCGGCGCATCCGTTGTCCTTCTTTCCCGCTCGCAGCCGGCGGTCGAGGCGTTGGCGGTTTCCATCCGCCAGGCGGGCGGCGACGCACTGGCGATCGCTGCCGATGTCGGCGACGAGAGTGCCATGAAGCAGGCGCTTGCAAGTGTGATGCAGCACTATGGCCGGCTCGACGCCGCCTTCAACAATGCGACGGATGGAACCATGCCGGCCTCGCTTGCCGATCTCGATATCGAAGGGTTCGATCGCGGCATCCGCACCAACATTCGCGGCACCTTTCTCGGCATGCGTTACCAGATCGAGGCGATGGCGAGGGGCGGTGGCGGTGCGATCGTCAACATGGCGTCGGTTGCCGGCATCAACGGCACCTCTGGGCTTTCCGCCTATGTCGGTGCGAAGGCTGGGATCATCGGGCTGACCAAGGCGGCGGCGCTGGACTATGCCGACCAGGGCATCCGGATCAATGTCGTTGCGCCCGGGCCGATCCTCACCCACCATCTCGAGACCGCCGGCGCGGACATCCAGCGGCACGCAGCACTTTCGACGCCGATGCGCCGGCTTGGCCGGATGGAGGAGGTGGCCGCAAGTGTCCTCTGGCTCTGTTCCGATGCGGCGAGTTACATCACCGGCGTGGTACTGCCGATCGACGGGGGCATGACGGCGGGCACGAAAGTGCCTATGAATTACCGTCGAGGCGAGCCGCCTCGGCCGGCTGAACCCTGAGGTGCCTGTGGACTGGGAAGAACTCCATCTTGTTCAGCACTTGGTCCGCCACGGCTCGCTGAGTGCAGCCGCCCGTGCGATGGGCACCACGCAACCGACGCTCAGCCGTCGCCTCGAGGCTTTTGAGCAGAAGACGCGCAAAACACTGTTCGAGCGGCAACCGGGCGGCCTCGTGCCGACCGCCGTGTGCCTCTCCATCCTTTCTGCGCTCGAGCACATGGAGGCGAACGCGCTTGCGGTGGAACGGCGCCTTGCGGTGCAGGACGACGCACTAGAAGGCACCATCACCGTGACCAGCCTCGACTGGATCGGAGACTACCTCCTGGCGCCGATCCTGACCAAGTTTGCAGCAATGCATCCCGGCGTCAGCATTCACCTTTTGAACGATGGCCGGCGCTTCAACCTGTCCCGGCGGGACGCGGACATCGCCTTGCGTTTCGGCAGTTTCGACCAAAACGATATCGTCGAGCGCAAGGTTGCCGATGTCGCCTACGGCCTGTTTGCAACAGAGGCCTACCTTGATCGTTTCGGCCATCCGGATGTTGCGGGCGAAGGCAGGAACCAGACGATTGTCGAGCTGGTGGAGGTGCCTGTGCGGGTATCGCTCTCGACCTGGCTGAAAGATCTTTTGCCGGAGGCGAGAGTGCTGCTGCGCACGAATTCGATCCGCTCGCAATTGAGTGCGGTTGAGACCGGACAGGCACTTGCCACGCTGCCGCACTTTATCGCCGCCGGCCGGAATGGGCTTGTGGCCCTTGACCTCGGCGTTGCCGCGCCGGTTCTGCCGCTGAAGCTCGGTGTTCACCCGGAATTACGTGAATTGCCGCGGGTGCGAAAGCTCATGGATTTTGCCGTATCGCAGTTCGCGCCCCTGCGGGTGAGCCTCAACCCGTCAGGCTGAAGCGCCGGCGGACCAAGGCGCGACGCGTTTGCTGGGCACCGCAACGAATGCGCGAAATTTTCTTGGCTGTCGATGTCGGGAGATGACGACGTCATGCGTCTTAATCTCGAAGGCGGTGCACAACCGCGCTGACAACAAGGAGATTGAGAATGTTTCGTACCGCTTTGATCGCTGGCGCCCTGCTCATGTCCGGCACTGCCTTTGCCGAGGCTGAGACCGTCGAAGTCAACGGCATGAAGATGTATTACGAGGTCTCGGGCGAGGGCGAGCCGCTGGTCGTGCTACACGGCGCCTACATGAACATTCCCTCGATGGGTGCGATCATCCCGAAGCTGGCCGAGACCCACAAGGTCTATGCAATCGAGTTCCAGGGCCATGGCCGCACCACCGATATCGATCGACCGATCACCTATCCGAACCTCGCGGACGACGTCGCCACCTTCATGGATGCGGTGAAGCTGGAGAAGGCCGATGTCTTCGGCTACTCAATGGGTGCGGCTGCCGGCCTGCAGTTGGCGATCCGCCATCCGGACAAGGTGAACAAGCTAGCCGCCGCGTCCGTCGGCTACGATGCAGAGGGCTGGCAGCCGGAATTCAAAGCATTCATCCCGCAGATGACTGTCGAGATGTTCGTCGGCATGCCCTTTGCCGAAGACTACCGCAAGCTCGCCGCCAATCCGGATGGGTTTCCCGATCTGGTCAAGAAGCTGATCCAGCTCGAAAAAGAGCCGATGGCCTGGGAGCCGGATGTCAAGGCACTGAAGACCCCGGTTCTCGTCATCGCCGGCGATGCCGATGTGGCGACGTTGGAGCACACGGTGGCACTGTTCCGCCTGCTTGGTGGCGGCGCCATGGGCGACATGGGAAAGCCGCTGTCGCCTTCGCGGCTCGCGATCCTGCCGGCGACGTCGCACACCGCCGTCATCAACCAGACGGAACTGTTAGAGGCTTTCATCGAGCCCTTCCTGAAGGGTGAAACGCCGAAGGGCATGTTCCCGTGACAATAACGAACGGCGCCATCCTCGCAGGTGGCGCCGTTCTGCGATGGTGGATATTCTCTAGCGCAGGCGCCTGCCTTCCGCGTCGAACACCAGAGCGGCCGTGGGTTCGAAGCGGGCGGCGATGCTGTCGCCGGACTTCAGGCCGCGGCCGTTTTTCGTTTCGATGATGATCAGTTCGCCGTCGCCGTGCCGCGCATAGGCAAAGGTCTCGCCGCCCAGATGCTCCAGCATGTCGATCGTCAGGTCGAGGCTCGCCGAGCCACTGTCGCCGAAATGCTCCGGGCGAATGCCGATGGTCACTGTGCTGCCGGACGTTGCGTCCTTGACCGCAATCGGCAGCGTCGCATTGCTGAAATCCGGCAGGCGGACATGCTTCTCTCCGCCGGCGCCCGTTTCGACGATCCCTTTCAAAAAGTTCATCTTCGGCGAACCGATGAAACCGGCGACGAAGAGATTGGCGGGATTGTCGTAAAGGTCGAGCGGGGAGCCGACCTGTTCGACCACACCGCCGCGCATGACGACGATCTTGTCGGCAAGCGTCATCGCCTCAACCTGGTCGTGGGTGACGTAGACGATCGTGGTCTGAAGCTTCTTGTGCAGCCTGGCGATCTCGATGCGCATGTGCACCCGCAATTCCGCATCGAGGTTCGACAGCGGCTCGTCGAAGAGAAAGATCTTCGGATGCCGCACAATCGCCCGGCCGATCGCCACGCGCTGGCGCTGGCCGCCCGAAAGCTGTTTCGGCTTGCGATCTAGCAGCTGCCCTAGTTCCAGGATGTTCGCGGCTTCGCCGACGCGCTGCGCGATCTCGGCCTTGGGCACGCCGGCAAAACGCAGTGCGAAGCCCATGTTCTCCCGGACCGTCATATGCGGGTAGAGTGCATAGGACTGGAACACCATGGCGATGCCGCGTTTCGACGGGTCGACATCGTTCATGCGCTCGCCGCCGATGGTGAGATCACCTGAGGTGATCTCCTCGAGGCCGGCGATCATTCGAAGCAGGGTCGACTTGCCGCAACCGGACGGCCCGACAAAGACGACGAATTCGCCGGCCTTGATGTCGAGGTCGACACCTTTGATGACCTCGAAGGTGCCATAGGACTTTCTGACGTCTTTAAGTTGGAGTTCGCTCATGCAGCCGCCGCCTCGTCCGACACCGCCGAAAGCTCCAGCCTCACGGTTCCAAGCCGCGTCGAGGTCACCGCGACGGCGATGCCGCCGGCAGCACCCGTCGTTTCCAGCCAGAAGCCGGTCGAACCGCCCTGGAAGATCAGGCGATCGGGGCCGAGAAGGCGGGCAGGGCCGGTGACTGTCACGTCGACCGCGTCATTGAGGAAGGGCAGCACGTTGCCGGCCTGATCGAGTGCGCGCACGATCACCCGCACGCTGTCGCGCCCTTCGGCCCGAAGCGCCGTGCTGTCGGGGACGACTTCCAGCGCCGTTGGCACCGGATCGGCGACCATGCGGAGGTTGGCGACGGACTCGCCGTTGATAAAGCCGGTGAAGGCTGCGTCTTCCCACTTCATGCCCCAGACGCCGAGTTCGTCCTTGGTGAAGTGGCGATGGTCGATGACGACGGGCGGATGCGGCAGATGCGGGAAGTTCTCGCGGTCCGGGCCGACGCGTTTGACGAGCGAGCCGTATTTCAGCTCGACCTCGTCGCAATTGGTGAGCACGATCAACGGCAGCACGCCGCCGATATTGCGCTCGCCACGGGCCCAGAAGGTGACCGGCTTCATCACCACGCCCTCCGACGGTTCGCCTTGGCTGGCATAGACATAGGCTGCGAATTTCGGCTGGCGGAACATGTCCATGACACCGTGATAGCAGATCCGGTCGCCGGAGCCGAAGTCCTTGTGGGTGTTGTAGTCGAACATGCACCAGCCGACGGCGCCGGAAATGCTCGGGTCGCCATAGGCTGCGTTCAGCACTTCCAGATGCCGGCGCACATGCTCGGCCTGTCTCTGCTCCTGGTCGTAGATCTTCGTCGGAAACATGTGACCGCCGAATTCGGTGATCATATAGGGGACCTTGCGGGTGAGACCGGTGCATTCCTGCTGCGGCCGCAGCGCCGTGCGCGGGCGGTTCGCGCCCGGCAGTTCCTCGTTGCCGAGGATGAAGTCGTTCATGGTGTAGACGTCTTCGAGGTATTCGCTGTCGGTGATGTAGCGCACGCCGCCGGTCTGGCGCGTCGGGTCGAGTTCACGCGCCAGCCGGTTGGTCTCGACGTAGAAATCATGCGAGTCCTGGGATTCGTTGATGCGCACGCCCCAGATGATGATCGACGGATGGTTCCAGTCGCGCTCGATCATGCGGCGGACATTCTCGATCGCTTCCTGCTTCCACGCCTCGCCGCCGATGTGCTGCCAGCCGGGGATTTCCTCGAACACCAGCAGGCCGATGCGGTCGCAATGGTCGAGGAACCATTTTGACTGCGGATAGTGCGAGGTGCGCACGAGATTGCAATGCAGCGTGTTCTTCAGGAGTTCCGCGTCGCGCTCCTGTGCCGTACGGCCCATGGCGTAGCCGACATAGGGGAAGGCCTGGTGGCGGTTGAGGCCGCGGATCTTCAGCGGCCGGCCGTTGAGCTTGAACCCCTCGGTGGTGAATTCGGCCGTGCGGAAGCCGAAGCGCGACGACAGCCGGTCGCTGCCACGGTCGCTGCGCAGTTGCGCCTCGACTTCATAGAGAACGGGGCTGTCGATATCCCAGAGCGAAAGGCCCTTCAGCCCCTTGAGCTCAAGCGTGACGCTCTCGCCGCGGCTTTCGCCGGCAACTTCCGCCAGCACCTTGCCGTTCGCGTCCTGGAGCAGCGCGGTGATTGTGCCGGTGAAGGCCAGTCCTTCCGGATTGGCGAGGTCGCAACGGATCGAGACGGACTTGGTTTCGCTCAGCGCATCGCGGGTCTCGATTTTGAGATTGGCGATCGAAACGGCATCGGTGACCTTCAGCCAGACGTCGCGATAGATGCCGGCATAGGTGAGATAGTCGATGCGACCGCCGAAAGGCGGGATCTCGGGGTTCTCGCTGCCGTCGATCTTGACGGTGATCAGGTTGTCGCCCTCCCGCAGCTTCTCCGCCAGCCGCGCTTCGAAGGGCGTGTAACCGTCCTTGTGGGCGATGATCTCTTCGCCGTTGAGATAGACGACGGCGTCGGCCATGGCGGCGTCGAAGACGAGCGAGACTTCGCGGCCGTGAAACTCCCGACGCCAGGCGAGCACCTTCTGGTAGGTGAAGGCGCGCTGATAGGAGGTCTCGTCGAAATAGTTGAACGGCAGTTCGACCGCATTGTGCGGCAGGCTGACCGACTTGCCCACCTGCAGGCGTCCGGCGCTTGCCGCATCGAAGCCTTCGGAGAAAATCCAGGTGTCGTTGAAAGAGGTAACAGAACGCATGATCATTCCTATTTGACTGAGCCCAGCATTCCCTGGACGAATTGGCGTTGCATGAAGAAGAAGACCGCGAGGGTGGGAAGCGTCGCGAGAATGGTGCCGACCATGACGACGCCGTAGTCGGGGTAGTAGGCAGACGCGAGAGAGGAGATGACCAGCGTGATCGTCTTCTGCTCGTTCGACTGCAGCACGATCAGCGGCCAGAGATAGTTGTTCCACGCCGTCATGAAGACGATGATGAAGGCGGCCGCATAGGTCGAGCGCATCACCGGCACGTAGATGAACAGGAAGATCTGCCATTCCTTGAGGCCGTCGACCTTGGCCGCGTCGCGCAGTTCGGACGGGAACGCCTTGGTGGTCTGGCGGAAATAGAAGACGATGAAGGCCGAGCCGATCGTCGGCAGCACGACGGCAATGTGGGTGTTGATCAGCCCCGCCTTGCCCATCATGATGAAGAGCGGGATCATCAGCGCCGCAAACGGAATCATCATCGTGATCAGCATGGCGCTGTAGATCCGATCGCGGTGGCGCGAGCGAAACATCTCGAAGCCGTAGCCGGCAAGCGACGAGACGGCGAGCGTCAGCACCGTCGCCAGAATGGCGATCTTGGCCGAATTCCAGAAGACCAGCGGTGCGTTCACCTGGGTAAAGAAGGTGGCGATGTTGGTGGCAAGCGCGCTGCCCGGCATCATCCTGCCCTTGATGATGTCGATCGACGAATTGGTTGCGCCGAGAAGCATCCAGACGAAGGGAAAGATCGAGAGAAAGGCCATCAGCCCGACGAAGCCGTAGGTGATGATGGTGCCGGCGATACGTGTGGTTCCGTTGCTCATCGGTCGCGCTCCCGTGCCGCGAAGAACTGGAGGCAGGCAAGCAGCGCGACGAGCACGACGATCACGTAGGAGACCGTCGCGGCGTAGCCGAAATTCGGCATGAAGCGGAAGGTCAGGTTGTAGATGTAGAGCGAGAGCGTCAGCGTCGCGTTCGACGGGCCACCCTTGCCTTCGGTCAGGTTATAGACCTCGTCGAAGAGCTGGATCGTGCCGATCGTCGAAATGATCGTCGTGAACAGGATGACGGGTTTCAACAGCGGGATGGTGATGTGGGTGAACCGCGCCCAGGCGGGCACGCCATCGATCCGGGCGACCTCATAGATCGACTTGTCGATGTTCTGCATCGCCGCGAGGTAGAAGATCATGTTGTAGCCGGTCCAGCGCCAGGTGATCGCGATGATGACGAGTGTTTTTGCCCAGAAGGGATGCGTCAGCCACGGGATCGGCGAGGCGATGAGGCCGATTGCCTCGAGCGTCGAATTGACGATGCCGTCGAGCGCGAACATGCCCTTGAACAGCACCGAATAGGCAACGAGCGAGGTGACGCAGGGCAGGAAGATGGCGGTGCGGAAGAAGCCGCGGCCAACGAGTTTGGGGTTGTTGAGCAGTGACGCCAGGATCAGCGCCAGGAGGATCATGATCGGCACCTGCACGACGAAATAGGTCAGCGTGTTGGTGAGGGCCTTGATGAAGACCGGATCGTTCCAGAGGCGGACGATGTTGGCGAAGCCGGCGAATTTCAGCATCATGCCGCGGCCGGACTGGAACGACATCCACAGCGACCAGACGATCGGATAGATCATGAAAAGGGCGATCAGCCCGAGCGCCGGCGCGACGAAGAGCCAGCCATTGACGTTGTAGTATCGGCCGATGCCGCCGCGACGCGCGAGAGCCATCATCATCCCCATGAATAGCAGGAGCCGTTGGCCGCGGTGTGATTACCGCGGCCAGGAGCAATGCAGACGATCGCCGTGGCGATTACTGGACCTGTGCGCTGACCTCGGCGTCGATCGCCTTCAGGATGTCATCGACGGGCGTCCCCTGCTGCAGCGCCGGAAGCTGTGCGGTAACGGCCGTGTCCGCCTCGTTGGTGAAGACGCCGTAGTTGACGGAGGGAACCTTCGCGAGCCAGTCGGAGAAGTTCTGCCAGACCTTCTCGCCGCCGAAGAAGGCATCGGCCTCGCCGTAGGCGGCCCCGCCGCGGGCGGCAAGCAGCGAGCCGACAGCGCCGCGGTCGGTCAGGATCGTTTGGTAGAAATCGACGTCCTTGGCGTAGACCTCGTTCAGGAAGTCGATCGCTTCGGCCTTTTCGGCCGAGCCTTCAAGCACGTACCAGCTCGATCCGCCGAGGTTGGAGGCATGCGTTGCGCCGTCGATCGACAGCGCCGGGATCGGCGCCACGCCCCACTTGCCGGACTGGTCCGGCTGCGCCTTGACCGTGCCGGTGATCCAGACGCCGGTGATGACGGTGGCGACATCGCCCGAGGTGAAGGTCCCGACCCAATCGGACCAGCCAGCGGCCGGCTTGTAGATGTTGGCGGCCATGATCTTGTTGATCGTTTCCAGCGACGCCTTCAACGCCGCGTTGCCGGTGATGTTGGCCTTGCCTTCCTTGTCGAAATACCATTGCCCGGCCGATTGCATGATGATGCGCACGAGGCCCGCGTCGGTTGGGTCGAGGCCCATCATCTTCTTGCCGGTCTTGGCCTCGACCTGCTTTCCGATCTCGATGAAGCGGTCCCAGGTGATGCCTTGCATGTCCTCCGGCTTGAAGCCGGCCTGCTCCAGATAGTCCTTGCGATAGTAGAGCCCGGTGACGCCGGAATCGAACGGCATGCCGTAGACCTGGCCATCCAGCGTCATCAGTTCGACCTTGTAGGGAGCGAAGCCGGAATAATCGACAGTGCCGGAGAGCGGCGCGAAGGCGCCGGGGAAGGACTGCAGATATTTCTGCGCGCCGTAGTCTTCGATCAGAACGATGTCAGGCAGGGCGTCCGCGGTGCCTGACGAAAGGCCGGTCTGCAGCTTCTGCTCGACGTCGGCCTTGGCGAAATCGACGATGTTGAAGGTCACGTCCGGATGCGTCTTGGTGTAGCGCGCGCCGGCCTCCTTCATGATCGCAACGTTGAAGTTCGGATCCCAGCACCAGATGGTGATTTCCTTGGCCTCGGCGGCCGTGACGGCCAAGAGGCTGGCGCCTGCAAGCGCGATGGCGGCAAAGCGCGGCAGATAGGTACGCATGTCCATTAGTTTCTCCTCCCTCGAAATTCGTTCCCCGAGACGTTCCTCCTAGTCTCGGCGCGGAGTATTTCGCAAAATTCTGGAGAAGGCAATATTTCAGTAAATTTTTACCACGCGTTTTTTACCGACCGTTTTACGCGCCGGCGGCAGCCGTGCTGCCGCGCCAGACCATCTCGGTTCCGAGGATCACCTTCTTCGCGACGTCGCGTCCGGTCAGCCGCTCGACCAGAAGGTCGACGGCCGTCTCGCCGATCACTTCGGCTGGGATCTTCACCGTCGAAAGCGGTGGCCCGAGAAACTGGGCGACAGGAATGTCGTTGAAACTCGCGACGGCGACATCGTCGGGGATCCGCAGGCCCATCTCGTGAATGGCGCGGTAGGCGCCGATCGCCATGTTGTCGTTGCAGGTGACGAGGATCTTGGGCGGATTGGGCTTCGATAGCATCGCCTTGGCGAGCGTATAGCCGCTGTCAGGCGTCAGCTTCTCGACCATGCAGAGTTCGGGGTCGTAAAGGCCGGCCCTCGTCATCCATTGAATGAAGGCGCGGCAGCGGCGTTCCGAATGGATGTGGTCCTTGTCGCGGAAGGCGTCGATCCAGCCGAGAAAGCCGATGCGGCGGTATCCCATGCCGTAAACGCCGTCTAGCAGGCGGTTCATCGCGATCGAGACGTCGCTCATCACACTGTCGTCGACATCATCGTCGGGGGCGAAATCCGCAAAGACCAGATGGCGGCTGTGCCGCCGCAGCCAGTGGACTTCTTCGCCATAGTGGTGGCCCACGGCGACGACGCCATTCGCCCCCTGCAGGATTGCCGCCTCCGGCAGATTGCCGTTGTGGAAGACTTTCACCACCTCGATCTTCAGAGCCTGGCAGCGGTTCTCGATGCCGAGCCGCACACCGACATAATAGGGGTCGATCAGTTCCTGGGCGGGCTGAAGGAAATGCACCAGCGCGAACTTCAGGCCCTGCAGGGGACCCGCGCCGCGGCCGCGGTTGCGCGGTGTCGCGTAGTTCAGCGCCTCGGCCGTTTCGATGATCGCCTGCCGCTTCTTGGTCGAGATCGAAAGGGTCGGATCGTAGTTCAGCACCCGAGAGACCGTCGCCGAGGAGACGCCGACAGCCGAAGCGATTTCCTTGATTGTGACCATATCCAATGTCCTGCCCGCCGCCGCGGCCTTCCTTTCGGGCGCGGCGCAATTCTTATTTAGTAAAATTTTGCCTCGGTTTTTTCAATCTCTGGGCGCCTTATTTCGTTCATGGAAAGGGGCGTGGCCGCGCGCCGTCACGCGGCGCGGCCGGTTGCCAGGGCCTGCGCCTGGAGTTCGTCGGAAAGAAACGCCCAAAGTGCTGCGACCGGGCGGGACGCCAGGCCCTGGTCGTCGGCGGCGAAAAGTCCAAGCTCGATCACCGGGGCGGGCGGCAGGCCCTCTTCGGCGCCGAGAACCCGCATCGTGTTGGGACGAATGTTGAGATCCAGGAGAACGGCGATGCCAAGCCCCGCCTCGATCATCGACTGGATGGAGGACAGGCTGGCGCTTGTCAGCACCGTGCGCCAGGGACGATGCCCGCCCTTCAGCGCTTCGATCATCTTCTGCCGCCAGGTGCAGACCCCGTCGAAGGTGATGAGCGGCAACGGCCCTTCCGCCGGCACCTCGAAACCGCGTGCGGCAACCCACCGGAGCGGCAGTCGCCAGGTAAGGATCGGCTCTCCGCGGATCAGCGCCGGGTCGCCGATCGCGACATCGAGCTGGCCCTGCGACAGCTTTTCCGACAGTACGGTGCTTTCGGTCACCGTCAGTTCGAGCGCCACATTCGGATGGCAGTCGGCTAAGCGCTGCAGCGCCCGCGGCAGTGAGCCCACCGCAATGTCCTCGATCATGCCGAAGCGGATGGGTCCCTGGAGCGCCTGTCCGGCAAGCGCGCGCCGGGCGCCGGCGCTGAGCCCCAGCATCTTCTGCGCGTAGGGCAGGAGCACATGTCCGGCTTCGGTCAGGTCCATGCCTCTTGCATTGCGGTTCAACAGTCGCGCGCCGAGATCGTCCTCCAGCCGGCGCAACTGCATGCTGACGGCCGCTTGCGTCCTTGCCAGCCGCTGCGCCGCACCGCTGACGCTGCCGCATTCGGCGGTGACGACGAAGGCGCGCAACAGAGCGATATCCAAATCATTCATATAACGATCCCTTATGAAGGCATCACAATTATTAGCGTTCCTTATTGTGCCGGGATTGCTATGTCTGTTCAAGCCCAAGAGGAGAACGGACATGGCGGAAGCCGAGACGACAGCGGATAGCGCGTGGAGCGAACCGGGTGCGGCGGGTGACGCCAACGGGCGCGTCACGATCGCCATCGTCTTTTGCCTGCTCTCGATGTCGAGCGTGCAGTTTGGCGCCGCACTCTCCAAACCGGCCATGGAAAGCGTCGGCGCCTTCGGCGCGACCTGGCTGCGGCTCTCCTGGGCGGCCGCCTTCCTGCTTGTTCTCGTTCGCCCGCCTTTTCTCCGCTACACCCGGGCGCAGTGGATTTCCGGGCTTTCGCTCGGCGCGACGATGGCGGTGATGACGCTCTGTTTCTTCGCGGCGATCGCGCGCATCCCGCTCGGCCTTGCGGTGGCGATCGAGTTTCTCGGTCCCCTGACCGTTGCGGCCGTTTTCGGCGGTCGTGGCTGGCGCCTGCTCTGCCCTCTAATCGCTGCCGCCGGCGTACTCTGCCTCTCCTGGGACGGCTCCTCCTGGGTTGCCGATACGCGCGGGCTTCTGTTCGCCTTCGGTGCGGCGATCGGCTGGGGCGGCTATATCATCCTGATGAAGCAGGCCGGCCAACGCTTCAAGGGATTGGAGGGGCTTGCCGTTTCGCTGCTCTTTGCCGCGCTGTTTGCGACGCCGTTCGGCCTGTCTCAGGTCCAAGCCGGCTTCTCATTCGACATGCTTTTGATGACGGCCGGGCTTGCCATCCTGGTGCCGCTGCTGCCCTACGCGCTCGAATTCATGGCGCTGCGGCGCATGCAGCCGTCGGCCTTCGGTATCCTGATGAGCCTCGAGCCGGCGATCGGTGCCGGTGCCGGCTTCCTCGTGCTCGGGCAGGCGCTCTCCCTCAACCAAATCTTCGGCGTGGCCCTCGTCATGCTCGCGAGCGCCACGGGGACCTTGCTGGCTGCGAAAGCCTAGCGCGCAGCAGCCAGTCGGCCTTCTAAAAATCCTGGTTGGGTGCCGGCGCCTCAGCGGGCCCTGCGCTCCCTCCACGCCAACCTCTCGCGAAAAAAATCGACCGCGTGGCGTGTCACAGGCGAAATGTGCCCCGTTTACAAAAGTAATATTATATGATTTTTTCTCATGGGCTGCGTGGAGGCAGCTTTCTTTGGGAGGAAATCATGAAAATCGCCAAGGCACTTGCGAGTGCAACGATCCTTGCTGCCTGCACGTTTGGCAGCGCTTCCGCGGCCGATCTGGTCGTCGGCTTTTCGCAGATCGGCTCGGAGTCCGGCTGGCGCGCCGCCGAGACGACGCTGACCAAGCAGCAGGCAGAGCAGCGCGGCATCGACCTCAAATTCGCTGACGCACAGCAGAAACAGGAAAACCAGATCAAGGCGATCCGCTCCTTCATCGCGCAAGGGGTGAACGCCATCCTCGTCGCCCCGGTTGTCGCCACCGGTTGGGACGAAGTGCTGCAGGAAGCCAAGGACGCGGAAATCCCGGTCATCCTGCTCGACCGTACGGTCGATTCGTCGAAGGATCTTTACCTGACGGCAGTCACCTCCGACCTCGTGCATGAGGGCAATGTGGCCGGCAAATGGCTGGTCGATGCGACCGCGGGCAAGCCCTGCAACATCGTCGAGCTTCAGGGCACGACCGGTTCGTCGCCGGCGATCGACCGCAAGAAGGGCTTCGAACAAGCGCTTTCCGGCCACGATAATCTGAAGATCGTCCGCAGCCAGACCGGCGACTTCACGCGCACCAAGGGCAAGGAAGTCATGGAAAGCTTCCTCAAGGCCGAGGACGGCGGCAAGAACATTTGCGCGCTCTACGCCCACAACGACGACATGGCCGTCGGCGCCATCCAGGCGATCAAGGAAGCCGGCTTGAAGCCAGGAAAGGATATCCTTGTCGTGTCGATCGATGCCGTTCCGGATATCTTCCAGGCGATGGCCGCCGGCGAAGCCAATGCCACGGTCGAACTGACGCCGAACATGGCCGGTCCCGCCTTCGATGCGCTTGCCGCATTCCAGAAGGATGGCACGGCGCCGCCGAAGTGGATCCAGACGGAATCTAAGCTCTACACGCAAGCCGACGAGCCGCTGAAGGTCTACGAGGAAAAGAAGGGCCTCGGCTACTGACGTCGGCCGTGGCCCGCGCTGCTTCTCGCGCGGGCCACGCTCTTTCTCGAGTTTCCGGCTGAAGAGCGCAGCTTGCCGCAGCCAGGCGCTGCGCTTTTCGCCGGCAGATACCAGCATCGCGGAGACGGTATCGATGCAGACCAGTGACCACATTCTCCAGGCGATCCGGATCGAAAAGACCTTTCCGGGGACCAGAGCTCTCGACAAGGTCGATTTTTACCTCAGGTGCGGCGAGGTTCATGCGCTGCTTGGCGAAAACGGTGCCGGCAAGTCCACCTTGATCAAATGCCTGACCGGCGCCTACCGGCGCGATGGCGGCGCAATTCTGCTCGACGATGCCGAGGTCGATCCGCGCGACACCTTCGAGGCCCAGGCACTCGGCATCGGCACGGTCTACCAGGAGGTCAACCTGCTGCCGAACCTGACCGTTGCCGAGAACCTCTTCCTCGGGCGCCAGCCCCGCCGCTTCGGCATGGTCGATACCCGTGCCATGAACCGGCGCGCGCGGGATCTGCTTGCCGATTACGAACTCGACATCGACGTCACTCGCGATCTCGCCAGCTATTCGGTCGCGATCCAGCAGGTGGTCGCGATTGCCCGGGCCGTCGATCTCTCCGGAAAGGTGCTGATCCTCGACGAGCCGACGGCAAGCCTCGATGCGCATGAGGTGGCGATGCTGTTCCGCATTGTCAGGCGCCTCAAGATGCGCGGCCTCGGCATCGTCTTCGTCACCCACTTTCTCGAACAGGTCTATGAGATTTCCGACCGGATCACGGTGCTCCGGAACGGGCAGCTCGTCGGGACGCGCGAAACCGCCGGCCTCGATCGCCGCGAACTGATCGCGATGATGATCGGCCGCGAGTTGGCGGCGGAAATCCATGCGCCGCGCTCGGAGGCCCAGCAAGGGCCGTTGCGCTATCGCTTTCGCAACTATGGCCGCAAAGGTCGTGTCCGTCCCTTCGATCTCGACGTTTGCGCCGGCGAAGTGGTCGGCATGGCCGGCCTGCTCGGCTCCGGACGGACGGAGACCGCGGAACTCCTCTTCGGCGCCCATCGCGCCGATAGCGGCGAGGCCGAAATCGACGGTCGTGCGGTCGACCTTTCGTCGCCGCGCGCCGCCATCCGCCACCGCTTCGGTTTCTGCCCGGAAGATCGCAAGACATCGGGCATTATCGGCGATCTCTCGGTGCGCGAAAACATCGTGCTCGCCCTGCAGGCCCGTCGCGGCTGGACCCGGCCGATCTCGCGGGCGGAGCAGAACCGGCTGGCCGACCACTATATCCGCGCGCTCGATATCCGCACCGCCGACCGGGAGAAGCCGATCAAGCTCTTGTCCGGCGGCAACCAGCAGAAGGCGATCCTCGCACGCTGGCTCGCCACCGAACCGGAATTCCTGATCCTCGACGAGCCGACGCGCGGCATCGATGTCGGCGCCCATGCGGAAATCGTCAAGCTGATCGAGGCGCTGCGCGAGAAGGGCCTGTCCCTGATCGTTGTCTCCTCGGAGATCGAGGAACTGGTCGCCTACAGCACCCGGGTAATCGTGCTTCGCGATCGGGCCCATGTCGCCGAACTCGATGGCAGCCGGATCACCGCCGGTGAGATCGTCGAAGCGATCGCCGCAACCGATGAAAGGAGGACGTCGTGACGTCGTTCCTCAGGCTCTATTTCAACCGGTTGCTGCCGCAACTGATCGCGCTCGGCATCATCGTCGTGGCCGTATCGCTGGTGTTTCCCGGCTTCCTCAATCTGCAGATCCAGAACGGCCGCCTCTATGGCAGCCTCATCGATATCCTCAATCGCGGCGCGCCGGTGGTGCTTCTGGCGATCGGCATGACGGTCGTCATCGCCACCAAGGGTATTGATCTCTCGGTCGGCGCCGTCATGGCGATCTGTGGGGCAACCGCCGCCGCCGCGATTACCTCGGGGCATTCGCTCGCCGCAACGCTGCTGATTACGCTCGGCGTCGGCATTCTCTGCGGTCTCTGGAATGGGGTGCTGGTCGCGGTGCTCGACATCCAGCCGATCATCGCGACGCTGGTCCTCATGGTCGCCGGACGCGGCATCGCCCAGCTCATCACCGAGGGTGCGATCCTGACCTTCAACGATCCCGGCCTTATCTTCATCGGCAGCGGTTCCTTTGCCGGCCTGCCGATGCCGGTGGTGATCTGGCTGGTCTTCGGCATATTGATCGCATTGCTCGTCCGGCGCACCGCGCTCGGCATGCTGATCGAGGCGATCGGCGTCAATCGCCAGGCGAGCACGCTGTCCGGCGTGCTGACGCCGGTACTCCTGATCGCCGCCTATGTCCTTTCCGGGCTATGCGCCGCCATCGCCGGCATCATCGCCGCCGCCGATATCCGCGGTGCGGATGCCAACAATGCCGGTCTGTGGCTGGAACTCGATGCCATTCTCGCGGTCGTCGTTGGCGGCACGTCCCTGCTTGGCGGCCGCTTCAGCATCGCCGCATCTGTGCTCGGCGCCATTATCATCCAGGCGATCAACACCGGCATTCTTCTCTCCGGCTTCCCGCCGGAGTTCAACCTGATCATCAAGGCTGCGATCATCGTCTTCATCCTGGTGCTTCAGTCGCCGCGGTTCCGCACCGCCTTTGCCTTCCTCGTGCCGGCGCGCGGCGCGAGAAACCCAAGCGAGCGAGCCGCAAAATGAAGCCCAAATATCTTCCGCTCACCGCGACGCTCGTGATCTTCCTGCTCGGCTACGCGCTCTGCGTGGCGCAGTATCCGAACATGCTGTCGACGCGTGTCATCGGCAACCTTCTGACGGACAACGCCTTTCTCGGTATCGCCGCCGTCGGCATGACCTTCGTCATCATCTCCGGCGGCATCGATCTTTCGATCGGCTCGGTCATCGCCTTTACCGGCGTGTTTCTCGCTGTGGTGCTGGAACACACAAGCATCCACCCGCTCATCGCCTTCGCAATGGTCCTGGCGATCGCGACGCTCTTCGGCGCGGCGATGGGGGCGATCATCCACTATCTGGAAATGCCCCCTTTCATCGTTACGCTGGCCGGCATGTTCCTCGCGCGCGGCATGGCCTTCGTGCTGTCGATCGACAGCATTCCGATCAGGCATCCCTTCTACGCGACCTTGAAGGGGCTTTATTTCAAGCTGCCGGGTGGCGGCCGTATCACGCTGATCGGCGGGCTGATGCTGCTCGTCTTTGCGATCGGTATCCTGATCGCACACCGCACACGCTTCGGCACCAATGTCTATGCGCTCGGCGGCGGCACGGCGACGGCGCGGTTGATGGGCGTGCCGGTCGCAGCGACGACAATCCGCATCTATGCCCTTTCGGGCTTGCTGGCGGGATTGTCCGGCATCGTCTTTTCGCTCTACACCTCTGCCGGCTATTCCCTTGCCGCTGTCGGCGTCGAGCTCGACGCCATCACCGCCGTCGTCATCGGCGGCACCCTTCTGACCGGAGGCTCAGGCTTCGTTGCCGGCACGCTGGTGGGCATCCTCATTCAAGGGTTGATCCAGACCTACATCACCTTCGACGGGTCGCTGTCGAGCTGGTGGACGAAGATCCTGATCGGGCTCCTGCTTTTTGCTTTCATTCTGCTTCAGAAGGGCATCATCTTCGTTTCGCGCCAGCGCCAGCAGCGGGCGTGAGGCAGAGGGCGATGTGGCCGTCCTTCCATCAGCCGCGCAAGCGCACGAGCCACCGGCTCGTGGTCGAGGAGCTCGGCCAGGCGGTGGTCGCAGGAGAATTCGCGGTCGGAGACATCCTGCCGGGCGATGTCGAGCTGGCGGCGCGTTTCAATGTTTCGCGCACGGTCCTGCGCGAGGCGATGAAGACGCTCGCCGCCAAGGGGCTGATCGTCGCCCGGGCCCGCATCGGCACGCGCGTCATGCCGCAGGCGAACTGGAACCTGTTTGATGGCGACGTGCTCTCCTGGCATTTCCGGGCCGGCGTCGACGAGGCGTTTCTTCGCCATGTGAGTGAAGTCCGCCTGGCGCTCGAACCCTATGCGGCTGGACTGGCGGCTAGGCGCGCCACGGATGCCGACATTTCCCAGATGATGCGCCTGGCCGTCGCCATGGGCGATGCCGGCCATAGAGCGCAGACGCTGGCGCGCGCGGATCTCGAATTCCATCTGCGGCTGCTCGAGGCTTCCCTCAATCCGTTCATGCAGACGGTCGGCAGCCTGATCGAGGCGGCGCTGATGGGCGTCTTTCAGCTGAGCAATGCGGCCGCCGACGGCGCAGAGATCGACCGCGTCGCCGTCGCGCATATCCGCATTGTCGAGCAGATCCGCCTGCGCAACGAGGAAGGCGCACGCATTGCGATGGAGCAGGTGATCCGTGTCGGCCAGCAGCAGTTGATCGCCAATTTGAGGGCGCGCGGCTGATCCAAGGCTGCGTCCGTCGGGCAAGGCTCAAGGCGGGTCCCGCGGCACTGCTTGGCATCTGCCGTCACCTGCGCGTAGGCTGCTGTTACTGGCGGAGAAACCCAAATCCCGATGCGACCGGGCCGCCGGCAGTGCGAGCGGGGAGGAGAGGGTGAAACAGGATGTGCTGATCGTCGGCGCGGGGCCGACCGGCCTGGTGCTGGCTCTCTGGCTGACCGCCCAGGGCGTGAAGGTCCGCATCATCGACAAGAACGTTGGTCCCGGCCCGACGTCGCGGGCGATGGTGGTGCATGCGCGAACGCTCGAGCTTTACCGGCAACTCGATCTGGCCGATGCCGTGGTCGAAGCGGGGCACCGCAACCCCTCGGTCAACCTCTGGGCGAAGGGCAGGGTCAAGGCGCGCATATCCTTCAGCCCGACCGGCGGAAATTTGACGCCCTATCCCTTCGTTCTTGTCTATCCGCAGGACCATCACGAGCGGCTGCTCGAGGCCCGACTTGCGGCCTTGGGCGTGAAGGTCGAGCGGCAGACCGAGCTTGTCGACTTCGCGCATGATGCCGCCGGGGTGAGCGCGCGGCTGCGCTTACCCGATGGCGGCTCGGAAGTCTGCACGGCGCAATATCTGGCCGGTTGCGACGGCGCGCGCTCGCCGGTTCGGCAGAGGCTGGAGGTCGATTTTGCAGGCGGGACCTACGACCAGACCTTTTACGTCGCCGACGTTGACGTGAGCGGCGCGACGGCGAATGGCGAAGCCCATATTTCGCTCGAGACCGGCGATTTCGTCGCTCTGCTCGCCTATGCCGAGGGGCGGGGCCGCCTCATCGGTCTCGTGCGGGAGACGCGGGAGGATGCAGACGACCTTACCTTCGCCGATGTGAGCCATCGCGCCATTGAGAGCCTTCGCCTCACCGTCGACAAGGTCAACTGGTTCTCCACCTATCGTGTGCATCATCGTGTCGCCGATCGCTTCAGACGCGGTCGCGTGTTCCTGCTGGGGGATGCGGCGCATGTGCACAGTCCGGTCGGCGGCCAGGGCATGAACACCGGCATCGGCGATGCGGTTAATCTGGCCTGGAAGCTTGCAGCGGTCCTCAAAGCGCATGCGCCCGACAGCCTGCTCGACAGTTTTGAAGCCGAACGGATCAGGTTTGCCCGGCAGCTCGTCGAAACCACCGACCGGTTGTTCACTTTCGTGACGGCGGACGGCAGCGTTGCGGATTTTCTGCGCGTTCAGATCGCCCCCGCTTTGGCGGGCATCGCTTACCGCGTCGGCGGTGTCAGGGAGTTCCTGTTCCGCATCCTGTCGCAGACGCAGCTCAACTATCGCGGCAGCCCCTTAAGCCGCACCGCGCACGGTCGGGTGCAAGGCGGTGACCGGCTGCCCTGGGTGCGCGTCAATGGCCTCGACAACTATGCTTCGTTAGCAGCCATCGCGTGGCAGGTGCATGTCTATGGCGGAGCGGGCGGCGACATCCGGACATGGTGCGCGGCAAAGCACGTGCCGCTTCACGTCTTCCCATGGGGACCGCAACAGGCGGGTGCAGGCTTGGCGCGGGATGCGGCCTATCTGGTGCGCCCGGACACCTACGTGGCGCTGGTGACGGAGGGAGCACGGCCGGAGGCCCTCGAAACCTACTTCGCCGAGCAAGGCATCCGCCTGTCGGCAACCTCTGCTTAACACCTCCCGAAAAGGTGTCGCTGTCCACCACTGTCTCGATGGAGCTCGCCGGACCGGAGAGGCCCTTCACTCCCCAGCCTTTGGGCCAGGCCGGCCTTAGTGACCGGCCGGCGTCTCGGCCTTGCCTTCCGCCGCTTCGCCTTCGACCGCCGGATGCCTGGAAATGCCCACGAGCTTGTGGCCGCGTTCCCGCAGCCACTGGAAGGCGACGTAGAGTGCCGGGATGACGAAGATGCCGACCAGGGCTGCGGCGAGCATGCCGCCGGCAACGCCGGTGCCGACCGCACGGCGACTGAGTTCGCCGGCTCCCTTGGCGACCACCAGCGGCAGCAGGCCGACGATGAAGGCGAAGCTCGTCATCATCACCGCGCGGAAGCGGGCGCGTGCGCCCTCGATCGCCGCATCGACGATCGACGCGCCGGCTTCGCGGTGGGCCTTGGCGAACTCGACGATCAGGATCGCGTTCTTCGAGGCGAGCGCGATCAGGACGACAAGGCCGATCTGGGCGTAGATGTCGAAGGAAAGCCCGGCGACGAGGATCGAGAGCAGCGCGCCCGAGACGCCGAAGGCGACCGACAGCAGCACCGGCACCGGGATCGTCCAGCTTTCATAGAGCGCGACGAGGAAGAGGTAGGCAAAGAGCACGGCCATCGCCAGGATCGCGGTCGTCTTGCCGGCCGCTTCCAGTTCCTGCAGGGCGGTGCCGGTCCATTCGTAGCTGTAACCTGGCGGCAGCGTGGAGGCCGACAGCGCCTCCATGGCGGCAAGTGCCTCGCCGGAGGAATGGCCGGCGGACGGTTGGCCGTTGAGGGTGATCGAGCGATAATTGTTGTAGCGCACGATCGACTGCGGACCGACGATGTAGTCGACCTTGGCGACCGAGGCGACCGGCACCATGTCGCCGCTGGCGTTGCGCACGTGCAGGCGCTGGATATCGTCCACCGCGTTGCGGTCGGCCTGTGCGGCCTGCATCGTCACCTTCCAGGTGCGGCCGAACAGGTTGAAGTCGTTGACGTAGTAGCTGCCGAGCGTGCCCTGCAACGTGGTGAAGAGGTCGCTCACCGAGACGCCGAGCGACTGCAGCCGGTCGCGGTCGATGTCGAGATAGAGCTGCGGCGAGCTCGCCGAATAGGTGGTAAAGGTCGGCCCGAGCGCTGGGTTCTGGTTGGCGGCGATGATCAGCCCGCCGGCCGTTGCCGAAAGATCTGCGACGGACCGGCCCTGCAGGTCGAGCAACTGGTATTCGAAGCCCGAGCCGGTGCCCAGGCCCATGATCGGCGGCAGATTGAAGGCGAAGATCTGCGCTCCGCGGATCGCCTGTCCCTTGCCCATGGCCGTGCGGATCGCCGCTTCGACGCCCGAAGAAGGGCTCGAGCGCTCGGCGAACGGCTTCATCGTGACGATGGCGAAAGCCGAGTTGGATTTGGACAGACCGTCGAGGAAGGAGTAGCCGGTGACGCTGATGACATTGGCGACCCCCTCGATGCCGCCGAGCATCGTCTCTACCTGCTGCACCACCGCATCCGTGCGGTTGTAGGACGCGCCTTCCGGCAGTCGGATTTCGGTGAAGAATGCGCCCTGGTCTTCCGCCGGCAGGAAGCCGGTCGGCACGACCTTGAAGAGGAAGCCGGTGGCGACGAAAGCGACAGCCAGAAGAGCAAGGCCGATGATCGCCCGTCGGGCGATGTGGCCGGCCACATAGGCGTAGCCGTCACGCCCCTTGTCGATGGTGCGCGAGATGTAGCCGAGTATGCCGCGCTTTGGTCCATGATGCGGCTTCAAAAGCACCGCGCAGAGCGCCGGGCTCAGCGTCAGCGCGTTGATCGCCGAAATCACCATCGACACCGAGACGGCGACGGCAAACTGCTGGAACAGTTGCCCGCTCAGGCCCGGAATGAAGGCGACGGGCACGAAAACAGAGAGCAATACAAGCGTGATCGCGACGATCGCGCCGGTGATTTCGCCCATGGCGCGCCGGGCGGCTTCGGCCGCCGACAGGCCCGGATTTTCCTCCATCACCCGCTCGACGTTCTCGACCACCACGATTGCGTCGTCGACGACGATGCCGATCGCCAACACCATGGCAAGCAGTGACACGGTGTTGAGCGAGAAGCCCATCGCAAGCAGCACGGCGAAGGTGCCGATGAGCGCGACCGGAACGGCAACCAGCGGGATCAGCGTCGCCCGCCAGTTCCCGAGGAACAGGAAGACGATGATGATGACGAGGACGAAAGCTTCGAGAAGTGTCTCCTCGACGTTGTCGACGCTGGCTTCGACGAACTGGGCCGTGTCGTAGGCGACCGAATAGGTCAGGCCCTGCGGGAACGATTTCGACAGCCGCTCCATCGCCTCCTGCACGCCCCGGGCGGCTGCAAGCGCGTTGGCGCCCGGCGCCTGATAGGTGCCGATCATGGCGACCGGCTTGCCGTTGATGCGGGCGTTGGAATCGGAGCTGGCGGCGCCGAGGTCGACATGCGCGACATCTCGAATGCGCACGTAGGATCCGTCGGGCCTTGCCCGCAGCACCACATCCTCGAACTGTTTGGGATCGGTGAGGCGGCCTTGCGTCTGCAAATTCAGCTGAAACAGCGGATCGTCGGTCATCGGCTGGGCGCCGATACGGCCGATCGCGGCCTGGACGTTCTGAGCTTTCAGCGCGTTGATCACGTCGGTCGGCGTCAGGTCGAGACTGGTCATGCGATCGACGTCGAGCACGACGCGCATGGAATAGTCCTGCGCGCCGAAGAGCTGGGCGTCGCCGACGCCAGGCACGCGCTTGATCGTATCGAGCACGTTGATCGTGGCGTAGTTCGACAGGAAGAGCGAATCGAAGCTCTGCTTCTCGTCCGCGGCGTAGATAGCGACCACCTGCATCAGCGCAGACGACTTCTTGCGCACGCTGACGCCGCTCTGCTTGACCTCCGCCGGCAGCCCGGCCTCGGCGAGCGACACGCGGTTCTGCACGTTGACGGTGGCGATATCGGGATCGGTGCCGACAGCGAAGGTGACGGTGAGCGTATAGGAACCGTCGGCGCCGCTGGTCGATTTCATGTAGAGCATGTCGTCGACGCCGACGACCTTGCTTTCGATCGGCTGGGCGACGGTGGTCTCGACCACGTCGGCGCCAGCGCCGGGATAACTTGCCGTGACGCTCACCTGCGGCGGCACGATGTCGGGGAATTGCGCGATCGGCAGGCGGGTAAGCGCGAGCAGGCCCGCCAGGGTCAGCACGATCGAAATGACCGTGGCGAAACGCGGGCGATCGATGAAGATCTCTGAAATCATCGCTTAGCCACCTGCCGCCGTGGCCGCGTCGACGGTGATGCCGGGCCGCACCTTGCCGGCCCCTTCGGTGATGACGTTTTCGCCTTCCTTCAGGCCTTTGCTGATCACCGCCTGGCCGCGGGTATTGCGGGCGACGTCGACGCGGCGAAGCTCCACCTTGGAGCTGCCGTCGACGACCAGGACGAAGGCGCCCTGCTGGTCACGCTGGATCGCCTGCTGCGGGACGGCGAGCACATCCTGCTTGTCGGATTGCTCGAGCATCACCCTGACCAGCGCACCGTCGAGCAGGATGCTGTCCGGATTGGGAAATTCGGCCCGCACCGTCACCGTGTCGGTGCCCTGCGAGACGTTGCTGGCGATGAAGTTGATCGTGCCTTTTTGTTTGTACTCGGTGCCGTTCGGCAGCCCCAGCCCGACATTGGCGCCGCCGCTGATCTCGCCCTTGAGCACGCGTTCGCGATAGGTGAGGTAGAGGGCGGTTGCCACCGGGAACTGGACGTAGATCGGATCAAGCCGGGTCAAGGTCACCAGCGGCCCGCTGTCGGGTCCGACGAGCGCGCCGACATCGGCGCCGGTCAATCCGATGATGCCGTCGAAGGGGGCGACGATCTTCGTGTAGGAAAGGTTGAGGTCGGCATTGTCCTTGCTGCCCTTCAGCCGGATCAGGTCGCCCTCCGCCTTGCGGACTTCGGCATGCGCCTCGTCGACCTTGGCCTGGGAGATCGTCTTCGTCGTGAGAAGCTGTTCGGCGCGGTCTCGTTCGAGGATAGCCAGTTCCTTGGCTGCTTCGGCCGCTTCGATCTGGCCTTCGATCTCCTGCACGGCGGCGCGATAGGCGCCGTCTTCCACCCGGTAGAGTTCCGTGCCAGCCGTCACCTTCTGCCCTTCGGTGAAGTTGACCGCTTCGAGGAAGCCGGAGACGCGGGCGCGAATGTCGACCTTCTGGATCGCCGTCACCTTGCCCGTCAGGTCCACGCTTTCGCGCAGGTCCATGATGGCGGCCGGCGCCACGACCACGGCCGGCGCCTGTTGCGCGAATGCCGTTTGCGCGGATAACCCGACGGCGACAAGCAATGCGGATGAAAGTGAAAGGGCAAGAATTCTCGAACGGCGCATGCAACGTTCCCCCTGAACGAAACAGCTGGAGATGACTTCAGTCCTTGGCAGTGCATTGAAATCAGAACATGTTATCTGCCCCAAGTCACGCAACCATTAGTTGATTTAAGCGAGGGCTTGCAAAGATAACGCAAATACCCGCGAGAGGCGGGATCAGAGAGAACTTGTCACAAAAGCAATGATTTGCTCGGCCCCTCCGGTTCACGGCGAGGGAGGGCGACGGCCCGATTCTGTCGGGGTTGGGTTGAGGGAGTTGCGTGAACGCGAACGTTTTACGTGTGCCCACATCGTCACAATTGCCGCGTCGGGACTGCAACCTCCGGTGACGGTCTCGCGGAGCCGTCGGGCAGACAGGCCCCGGCGCGATGCCGGGACCCGAGCTTGTACTGTTACCGGATCGAGCCGTCAGACGAGGTCGAAACGGTCGGCGTTCATCACTTTGTTCCAGGCGGCGACGAAGTCGCGTACGAACTTTGCCTTGGCATCCGCCTGTCCGTAGACTTCGGCGATGGCCCGAAGCTGCGAGTTCGAACCGAAGACGAGGTCGATGCGGGTCGCCGTCCGCTTGACGTCGCCGGTTCTGCGGTCGCGGCCCTCGAAGACATCCTTCGCATCCGATGTCGCCGTCCAGGCCGTGCCCATGTCGAGCAGGTTGACGAAGAAGTCGTTGCTCAGCGTTTCCGGACGATCGGTGAAGACGCCGTGGGCGGTCTGGCCGTGGTTCGCGCCGAGAACGCGCAAGCCCCCGACGAGCACGGTCATCTCCGGCGCGGTCAGCGTCAGGAGCTGCGCCCGGTCGATCAGCAGCTCTTCCGGCGAAACGGCGTACTGGCCCCGCTGGTAGTTGCGGAAGCCGTCGGCGATCGGTTCGAGAACCGCGAAGGACTCGACATCGGTCTGCTCCTGCGTCGCATCCATGCGGCCCGGCGCAAAGGCAACCTGAATGTCGTGGCCGGCCGCTTTCGCTGCCTTTTCCACGGCTGCGGTGCCGCCGAGCACGATCAGGTCGGCGAGCGACACCTTCTTGCCGCCGGACTGGGCGTCGTTGAAGCCACGCTGGATGCCTTCGAGGACGTCGAGAACCTTCGCCAGCTGTGCCGGCTGGTTGACCTGCCAGTCCTTCTGCGGGGCAAGGCGGATGCGTGCGCCGTTGGCGCCGCCGCGCTTGTCCGAGCCGCGGAAGGTCGAGGCCGACGCCCAGGCCGTCGAAACCAGTTCGGAAACCGATAGCCCCGAAGCGAGGATCCTGGCCTTGAGGTCGGCGATATCCTTGGCGTCGACGAGCGGATGGTCGACGGTCGGGATCGGATCCTGCCAGATCAGCTGTTCGGCCGGCACTTCCGGGCCGAGATAGCGGGCGCGCGGACCCATGTCGCGGTGCGTCAGCTTGTACCAGGCGCGGGCAAACGCGTCCGCAAAGGCATCCGGGTTCTCGTAGAAATGCCGTGCGACCTTCTCGTAGGCCGGATCGACGCGGAGCGCCAGGTCGGTCGTCAGCATCGAAGGCGCATGGCGCTTCGACTTGTCGTGCGCGTCCGGCACGGTGTTGGCGCCCATGCCATGTTTCGGCGTCCACTGGTGCGCGCCGGCCGGGCTCTTCGTCAGTTCCCATTCGTAGCCGAAGAGGTTCCAGAAGAAGTTGTTGCTCCACTTGGTCGGCGTCGTCGTCCAGGTGACCTCGAGGCCGCTGGTGATGGTGTCGCCACCACGGCCGCTGCCGTAGGTGCTTGCCCAGCCGAGACCCTGTTCCTCGATGCCGGCAGCTTCCGGCTCGCGGCCGACATTGGCGGCGTCACCGGCGCCGTGGGTCTTGCCGAAGGTGTGGCCGCCGGCGATCAGTGCCACGGTTTCCTCGTCGTTCATCGCCATGCGTGCGAAGGTCTCGCGGATGTCACGGGCAGCCGCCAGCGGATCCGGCGTGCCGTTCGGGCCTTCCGGGTTGACGTAGATCAGGCCCATCTGCACGGCGGCGAGCGGGTTTTCGAGGTCGCGGTCGCCCGAGTAGCGCTTGTCGTCGAGCCAGGTCTTTTCCGTGCCCCAGTAGATGTCTTCTTCCGGCTCCCACACGTCGGGGCGGCCACCGGCAAAGCCGAAGGTCTTGAAGCCCATCGATTCGAGCGCACAGTTGCCGGCGAGGATCATGAGGTCGGCCCAGGAGATGCTGTTGCCGTATTTCTGCTTGATCGGCCAGAGGAGACGGCGGGCCTTGTCGAGGTTGGCGTTGTCCGGCCAGCTGTTGAGCGGCGCAAAGCGCTGCTGCCCAGCACCGGCGCCGCCGCGGCCGTCACCGGTGCGGTAGGTGCCGGCGCTGTGCCAGGCCATGCGGATGAAGAGCGGGCCATAGTGGCCGAAGTCGGCCGGCCACCAATCCTGCGAATCGGTCATCAGCGCGAAGAGGTCCTTCTTCACCGCCGGCAGGTCGAGTTTCTTGAATTCCTCGGCGTAGTCGAAGGCTTCACCCATCGGATCGGACCGCGAGGAGTTCTGGTGCAGGATCTTCAGGTTGAGCTGGTTCGGCCACCAGTCGCGGTTCGAGGTGCCGGCGGATTGAGCGCTCGTCTGGGCTCCGTGCATGACGGGACATTTGCCCGTCTTTTCGGCTTTCGCGTCCATTTTTATCTCCCTTCAAGATGACGTGATTTTTGGATGGGTCAGAGGAAAAGCGCCAGGCGCGCGCCGGCAGCCAACCGAGCGCTAGGCCCGGAATGTGCTGTGCCGTCGGTGGTTGCCGTTCCGCGAAGCGGTGTCGCCACTGGCTGCGTCTCCCTCATTGTGCCGCGGACTCTATCAAAGTGGTTCCATTAATTTAAGTTGGATTTCCTGATTGTAACGATAAGGCAATCCTATGGCTAATGGACGCAGCTCCGCAGGTGCATGCTTGCAGCCCTCCATGCATTTTTGATGACGTGCGAGCGTTTGCCGATTGCAGCCGATACAAGAAAATTGTTGCACTGCACTCCCGCCAAACTTGCGGAAGAAAGCGCCAATGGTTAGTCACACCGCAACGACTCAAGAGCTTTCTATTTTTCGCGTGGTGAAAGGACAGACATCGTGGCTGAGACAGATACGAAGACCGGTAGTGGCCGCCGCAAGGCGCTCTGGGCTGCAGTCGCGGTGATCGCGATCGCGGCTGCCGGCGTGGCCGGCGGCAAGTTCATGCTTGAAAAGGCGGTCGGGACGTTCATCGCCGAGCGCGGCGGCAAGGCCGGCTCGGTTGAGGCGGATTTCTTCGGCCGCATCCATCTGCGCGACGTCACGCTGCCTTTCGCCGATGGCGTCAGCGCACGCATCGCGGCAATCGACGGCCGTCCGAAGATCTTCTCTCTGAGCGGCAAGCTCGACGTGAAGGGCCTGGAGCTCGACCTCAAGGCCGCAAAGCTTTCCGTGCCTGCGGCAACGCTGGAAGATCCCGACTTCTTCGCCGCCGGCCTGACGGCAAGCGGGGAAAAGGCTGACCTGCTGAAGCGCATCGAGCGTTTCGCGGCAAAGCAGGTCTCCGCGCCGGAAGTCGCCGTCGTTCAGAACGTTGCAGGCGCCGAGCAGAAGACGGTCTACAAGGATGTCCGGCTCGACGATATCGCCAGCGGCCGCGTTGCGCGCTATTCGGCGAGCGGCGCCACCTTCGCCTTTTCCATGGATCTTCCTGACGGCGAAGGGGCAACGAAGCGGGAGAAAATGGACGGCACCATGGGCGCCGTCACCGGTGAGAGCTTCGATGTGGCCTACATGGCCCGCATCTATACGCAGAAAGCCGGTCCCGAGGACAAGGAGCCGAAGCTGCTCTACGGCCCGATCTCGGTAAAGAACCTTGCCTTTGCCGACAGCAAGTCGCGTTTCGGCTATGACGAAGTGCGAAGCAGCGGCCTCAGCGTCCGCATGCCGACCGAGCCGCTTCTCGAAACGCTCGAGAAGCTCCAGGCGGTCAGCGACCCGGAAGCTCTGCCGCCGGCGGAACGCCAGGCATTCTTCAAGCGCATCCTTTCGCTGGTCGATATGCTGGCAAAGGGCGACATGGAACTGCTCGGCCTGAAGATGGAAGTGCCGGAGCAGGAAAGCACCGAAGGCAAGCTCGTGAAGCTCGCCGTCGACAAGATGGCGTTCCAGCTCAACGGCCGCGGTTTCGATGGCACGATGAACGGTGTCACCGCGGGCGAGGGAACCGACTACTTCAAGGTTGCCGAAGCCAGCATCAAGGGTTTCTCCTGGGCTCCGACGATGGAAGCCCTGACGAAGCTTGCGGGCCTGAAGGAGGAAGAGTTCGAGACCTTCCCCTACACCACGCTGATGCCTGAATTCGGCACGATCAAGATCGCCGGGCTCGACGTGGACATGCCCGGCAGCGACCCGGCAGCCGTGACGGACAGCGAAACCGTCGAGGACGAGAGCGCGACCGAAACCGAGGTCGATCCGTCGGCCAACGCCGAACAGGCGCCGGAAGCCGAGCAGGTGCCGGATCAAGCGACGGACGGCGAAGCCGCCAGCGACGCGGCGGTCCCCGGCGATGCGGCAGAAGACACGACGGCCGAGGCGCCAGCAGAGCAGCCGGCGGATGAAGCCACCGATGGCGAAGCCGCGAGCGACGCGGAGATCGCCGGTGAAGTGGCGGAAGACCCGATGGCGGAGGCGCCGGTAGAGCAGTCGGCAGTGCCGTCCGTTCCGGAACGCGTTCGTTTCACGCTCGACGCCTATGAAGTCGCGCTGACGAAGCCGCGCAACGGCATTCCGACGGATGTCCGCGTCAGCTACCGCGATCTCAGCGTTCCGATCCCTGCGGACACGCAGGAGGAGGGCTTCAAGATGCTGCGCAAGATCGGCCTCGACAAGCTGGTCTTCTCGTCCAACGTCGAACTGTCGTGGGACGAGCCCAACGAGAACTTCGTCATCAAGCAGATTTCGCTTGATGGCAAGGACATGGGCAGCCTCTCCTTCTCCGGCATCATGGGCGGCGCTTCGCAGGACTTCTTCTCCGGCGACCTGAATGCGGCGCAGATCGCGATGTTCGGTCTTACCGCCCGCGAAGTCACGCTCAAGCTCGAGGACAAGGGCATCATGGCCAAGGGCATCAAGCTCTATGCCGAAGATAACCACATGACCGAGGACAGCGTTCGCGGCCTGCTCGTGTTGATGACCAGCGCCGGCGTGCAGCATTTTGCCGCCACGCAGCCGAAGCTGCAGGACGCCGCAATGGCATTCACCCAGTTCATCAGCAAGCCCGGCACCTTCACGCTGAAGGTCAAGGCCAAGGATGAAGCCGGCGTCGGCGCGCTCGAACTGATGGGCGCTGCTGAAAACCCGGCGCTTCTGCTCGAGCAAGTCGATATCGAAGCGAAGGCGCAGTAAAAAATCGACCGCGGGCCGCGTCGTCAGATGCGGCCCGCTTTGCTTCAGTCTATGGGCGCCTGAAGGAAATCCCGAAGCGCCGTCAATTCTTCCTGCCCGATCTCGTGTCCGCCCCTGATGTAGAGGGCCCGGACATCCGCTTTCTGCCCCGCAAGATAGTCGACCAGTTGCTCGGTGAGCGCCAATGGGCGGGCCGGATCGTCCTGGCCGCCGGTGACGAGGATCCGTTTGCCCTGAAGTTCGGCGTTGCCGGGCGGCACCCACGACACGAGGGGATGCAACAGTGCGGTTCGCTCGAACAGATCAGGATATTTGACCAGGAGTGCGGCGAGTTGGGTCGCCCCGGTGGCGTAGCCGATGCCATAGACGGCTTGGCGCGGATACAGCCGCCGCCTGTTGCGGATCGAGTGCGCCAGGTCTTCCACGGAAGCTGCGAGTGCCCGCATATTGCACAAGCCGTCGCCGATCGCAGACGAGCGCGCCGCATCGCTTTCGGCTGTGCCTTGGTTGACGACAACCAATTGGGAACCCGGCAGCGTATGGGCGATCAGCTGGGCGACCGCATCGTTCGGAGCGGGGTCGCAGAACGCGAATACGACCGGCGCGTCGGGGCTGAACGGTTCTCTCTGTTCGCTGGACGATGAGATTGTCATGTTTGCCGCTCCCTTCTGGGAGACCGAAGGGCCGAGGTGGCAGCATTCACGCCTGCCTGATCTCCGCCAGCACCCACGTGCTTCTCCCGATGAAAGGATCGGCGCATTCATAACCGAAATAAATAGCAATAATATTGACAATATTATTTCATTTTCAGAAATTATAGCGCATGAGTGATTTGAGCGATATCCGGGTTTTCCTGGCGGTGGCGAAGCAGCGGAGCTTTACCGCCGCGGCGCGTCAGCTTTCGATGACGGCGCCGAGCGTCACGCGCGCCGTCAGTGCCTTGGAAGCGGATCTCGGCGTTCAGTTGCTGCTGCGTACCACACGCCAGGTCTCGTTGACCTCGGCCGGCGCGGTCTATGCGGCGCGCATCGAGCCCTTGATCCATCAGTTCGACGAGGCGCGCGAGGATCTGCGTGAGCAGCATGGCGATGTCGCCGGGCTGATCCGCCTCAATGCGCCGCTGTCGCTTGGCCAGCATATCCTGCCGGACATTGTCACCGGCTTTCGCGCCGAGCATCCGGGCACGCGGATTTCGCTGTCCATGACCGACCGGCTGATCGATATCGTGACTGAGGATTTCGACCTTGCGGTGCGGGTGTCGGAGCCGCCACGCGACAAATCGACGATTTGGCGACGGATCTGTCCCGTGCGGCGCGTGCTCGTTGCCTCGCCCGGCTACCTCGCCAGGTTCGGAACCCCGCAGACGCCGGATGATCTCGATCGCCACGGTTGCCTTGCCTATGACGGAGAGGCGGTCGCGGAGACCTGGGAACTCTCGTCCGAAGGCCGGACGCGAAAGGTGAGGGCGGGCCAGTCGCTCGCCGCCAACAACGGCGAATTCGTTGCCAGGCTTGCTGAGAACGGCGAGGGCATCGCGCTTCTGCCGCTCTTCATCGTCGAGGACGCGCTGGCGCGGGGCGCACTGGTTCAGATT
This sequence comes from Ensifer sp. PDNC004, assembly GCF_016919405.1. Taxonomy (NCBI): domain Bacteria; kingdom Pseudomonadati; phylum Pseudomonadota; class Alphaproteobacteria; order Hyphomicrobiales; family Rhizobiaceae; genus Ensifer; species Ensifer sp. PDNC004. The sequence continues at coordinate 735,154 of NZ_CP070352.1, read as the reverse complement.
CTCCAAGGGTGGGAGGCGCCGCAGCTATGGTTGACCCTGTATTATCCGCCCTATGAACGACTGCCGCTCAGGGTTGCCAAGTTCTCCGATTTCTTCGAGAGCTACGTCACCGAGACGCGGCCGCTTTGAAGCGGCTGGATCATGCGGCAGGACCTCAAAACAGCGCCGTTTGCGGCCAAATGTGAGCAAAGGATACAAGAAATTACTGGCAGCACACCCCATGTTTTCCCGGATATGAGCGGCAATGGCGAGATGCCCCCTTGCGTCGGGTCTTTCGCATATCGAAGCGGATTGCACGCGTGCAGTGAATTCCATCGCCAGAAGGCGGGGGTGGACGAAAGATGACAGAGCCAAGTGGCATTGGAGCGTATTTCGGCGAGCCGAAGGCGCCGTTTCTCATGGTGCGGCCAGTACGGGACGCCCGGTTTTCGGTGACGCGTCTGCAGTGCCGGCTGAACGGAGAACTGAGCCGCATCGTGTCCCTACCGGCCGACGACGCCTATTTCCTGATGTTCTACTTCAAGGATGTCATGCATTGCGACCTGGTGCCGGGCGAAAGCGAAGGTGACATTCGCCACTACCGGCAGGGGTCGATCTGTCTCGTCGATCTCGCTGAGGGCGCCAGTATCCGGCTTGTCAGCGATCTCGATTCCCTCGCCTTCCATCTGCCGCGCGCCTTGTTTCGTGAAGTCTGCGAGTTTTCGCATGCTCCGGCCGCCACCAGTCTCAGGTGCCGTCGCGGCGAAGTCGACGACGTCATGCACAATCTCGCCTTGGCGCTGTTGCCACTTCTTGCCGAGAGCGAGGGGCAACCGGGTGCGGTGTTGCAGCACATCGCCGTCGCCATCTGCGCGCATCTTCTGCATTCCTACCCGGATCGCGCCCTTGCATCCGGCGGCCCCGGTCTCTCCGTATGGCAAGAGAAGGCGGCCAAGGAGTTCATGATCGACCATTGGGCCAAGGACTTTTCGTTTGCGTCAGCAGCGGCGTCTGCGAGCCTTTCGGAGGAGGATTTTGCCGCGGCTTTTGCATCCGTGACCGGCCAGACGCCGCAAGAGTGGTTGATGCGCTACCGGATCGGTCGCGCCAAGCGCTATCTCATCGAAGAGGGATGGTCGCTGAGCAAAACCGCGACCAGTTGCGGCTATGCCGACGAGGCCCGGTTCATCGAAGCCTTTCGCGAGGTGACGGGCGTGACGCCCGCCGTCTGGCGCGCGCGCTGGCTGCAGTGAGGGTATGATGCTGACCTTTGACGCTCGGCGATACATCGCTGGATTCGCCTCTTCATTGCGACAGTCAACCGTTGTAGCATCCGCCCGGCCGCTGAAGCGGGTGGCTGAGCTGGAAATCGGGAGACCCTGACCGATGGCCTTGCAAGAGGGAATGAGCGCAGACGAACGCACACCGCGTCCTATCGTCAAGCGGATCAGCGCCGGCGACATCACTGTCACGAGGACCTTTTCGGATCGCTTCGACCTGGAGGTCGGGCCGCTGATCCCGGTCGCCGACGCCTTCAACGTCATTGTCCAGATGCGTGACTTCGAGGCGCACCGCCTGTGGCGGCGCGGCGAACTTGTTTATGAGGGTGGGCACCCGAAGGCTTCGCTTGCGATCACCGACCTTCGCGACCAATGGCAGTGCCATCATCTGTCGCCCTTCGACAATGTCCGCTTCCACATCCCCTTTGCCTCGATGCGCAGCTTCACAGAAAGGGCCGGGCGCGGCGAATATGTGTCGCTTTCTCCCGTACAGGGGCGTGTGGATCCTGTCATGTTCGGCCTTGCCCAGGCACTGCTGCCTTCGCTCGACGAGCCGGAACGAGCCAATCTGCTGTTCGTCGAACAGATCAATCTTGCCGCATTGGCCTATCTCAGCCAGGCCTATGGCGGCCTGCACTTCCCCGTCGACAAGAAGGGGACGCTGGCGCCATGGCAGGAGAGGCTGGCGACGGAGTTTCTGGTCGCCCATTTCAACACGCCGTTTTCGATCGGCGATCTCGCTACCCAGTGCGAGCTATCACGTAGCTATTTCAACAAGGCCTTCAAGGAGAGCTTCGGGCGTACTCCGTCCAGGTGGCTGTCCGAATATCGGATCGCGCGGGTCAAGGAGTGCTTGCTTCAGGACACGCCCCTTGCTGAAATCGCAATCCATTGCGGCTTTGCCGACCAGAGCCACATGACCCGGGTTTTCACCAGCCAGACGGGGGAAACGCCGGCGCGCTTCCGGAAAAAGAACCGGTCGGTCATCGTCGCTGTGAACCGACCTCCGCAATAACGTGGAAAGAGGGCGCGCCCTCATGCAAAATTTTCAAAACAGATGAAAAACGTGCAAGAATGATGCGGCGACCGGGGCAATCATAGGGCCGCTCCTGCAAACGATTTGGCGAACCCCAGAGTGAATCCCGTGCACGTTTTCCATGCGCACGGCGATCCGCATTCTTCGTTTTCGTCATCGCGGCAGGAAGATTTGCGGATGGTTTCGACACATAGGAGCGAAGACGATGACGAATGCTTCCGCTGCCTCGGCCGGAACCCGACGGCGCGACAGTCTCGGATGCTCGCTCGATCGGCTGGATGACGATAGGACGATCGAAGGCCGAGACATGGTCTTCTATCGCAAGCGGTCGACAGCGGGACCGCCGGGCCAGGTCACGACACCTGGCAACGGGCGGGGTTATCTGATCGGCCTGTCGCTTGTCGGCGGTCATAGCCGCCGCGTTTTTGGAGCGCACCACTCTGTGACCCAGGAGTTCAGCCAAAACTCGGTCTACGTCAGGAACTTTTCCGACGACTACAAGGCCGATCTCAAAGGGTCGTTCGATTTCACCTTGCTCGAAATCGGCCACGGAGCGCTCGAGCGCATCGCAGATGCGGCAAATGCTTCCGGCGTCAACGAGCTTCGGTCCGTTTCTGGCTCGCCCGACCCTGTTCTCGGCGGCATGCTCGGCGCTTTGTTTGCTTCGGTCGACGGATACACGGATAGAAGCGCGTTGTTTGTCGACCAGCTCTCGGTGGCAATCGGCGTGCATATGGTCCGGCAGTACGGCAACGGCCGTGGCGAGAGCCTGGCCGGGGGGCGCAGGCTTTCGCAGCGCTGCCAGGCAAAGATCCGCGATCTGGTGCAATCCCGCCTCAATGGCGAGCTGACCGTCGAAGAATTGGCTGCGACCTGCAACCTGTCGCAGGCGGCTTTTCTGCGTGCCTTTCGCGAGACCATGGGGAGCACGCCCTATCGTTGGTTGCTGCAGCAAAGGATCGAAAAGGCCAAGGATCTGCTGCAGTTCTCGCCCACATCCTTAAGTGAAATTGCGGTCGTCTGCGGCTTTTCGGACCAGAGCCACTTTACCCGGGCCTTTGCGCAGGCCGCGGGTGCCACGCCGCGCCAGTGGCGGCGCAGCCGGCAGTCGTAACCCTCTGAAACTACACGCGCCCTGCTGGCTGAAGGCGAGCGAAATTTTCAAAAATCCACCTTTGGCGACAAGAACGGGTCGCCGGTCGGCGGCATAGTTGGGCCTCTCCAATCGGAGCTCAGTTTCAACAGTAAGAGGTCACGACCATGTCTGCGACAGCGACCCCCGGCAAACTCCTCGTCTCGCCCAAGGACCACACCCTGATCATGATCGACTTCCAGTCGCAGATGTCTTTTGCGACCAAGTCGATCGACGCGGTGCTCCTGCGCAACAACGCAGCACTCGTCGCCAATGCGGCGGCAGGTTTCGGCGTTTCGACCATCCTCACGACCGTTGCCGAAAAGACCTTCTCCGGCCCGATGTTCTCCGAGATCACTGATGCCTTCCCCGGCCAGAAGCTGCTGGACCGCACGTCCATGAACACCTGGGAAGACGCGGCCGTGATCGAAGAAGTCAACCGCATTGGCAAGAAGCGCCTGGTCATGTGCGGGCTGTGGACCTCGGTCTGCATCGTCGGCCCGACACTTTCGGCGCTCGACCAGGGCTTCGAGGTCTATGTCATCGCGGATGCCTGCGGCGACGTTTCGGACGAGGCGCACGAGCGGGCGATGGACCGCATGGTGCAGGCCGGCGTCCGACCGATGACCTCGCTGCAATACATGCTCGAGCTGCAGCGCGACTGGGCGCGCACCGAGACCTACGACATGACCACCGGCATCGCCAAGAAGTTCGGCGGCTCGTACGGCCTCGGCATCATCTACGCCAAGTCGATGTTCGGCGCCTCCGAGGGCCACTGACAGAACGCCTCCGCGCTCCAGATTAACGCTCTGGCCGCCGCGCTGCGGCCGGAGCGGCACCTTTATCCCGTGAAGGAGTTGTGGCGATGAAGATGTACCTTCTCTCGCTCGGAGCCGGGCTGCTCGTCGGCGTCATCTATGCGCTGCTCAATGTCCGCTCGCCGGCGCCGCCGGTCATCGCGCTGATCGGTCTGCTCGGCATTCTCATCGGGGAGCAGTCCGTGCCCCTGGTCAAGCGCGCCCTGTCGGGTGAGCCGGTCAACCTCTCCTGGTTCAATCGGCAGTGCATGCCGCATGTGTTCGGCCATCTGCCCGGCGGGCAGGCCGCGGCTGGCGTGGTGAAGGATGCAGCCGGCAACGACGAGAGGGCCTGACGATGCCGACAAGACGCTCGTTCCTCGGTGCAGCCTCGTCGCTGGCGCTGCCCGCGCTCTTTTCGTCGGCCCGCACCGCCGGCGCCCAACAGACCGGAGATACCTCGATGACGCCCGACCTGATCCTTCACAACGGCCAAGTGACGACGCTCGACCGCGCCAACCCGATGGCCACCGCCGTTGCCGTTAAGGACGGCCTGATTCACGCTGTTGGTGACGACAGGACGATCATGGCGCTGGCGGGCTCAGGCACAAAGACGATCGACCTCAAGGGCAAGCGCGTCCTGCCGGGCTTGAACGACAACCATACCCACGTCGTGCGCGGCGGCCTCAACTTCAACATGGAGCTGCGCTGGGACGGCGTGCGCTCGCTCGCCGATGCGATGGACATGCTGAAGCGGCAGGCGGCGATCACGCCGGCGCCGCAATGGGTGCGGGTCGTCGGCGGCTTCACCGAGCACCAGTTCGCCGAAAAGCGGTTGCCGACGATCGACGAGATCAATGCGGTTGCGCCCGATACGCCGGTGTTCCTGCTGCATCTCTATGACCGGGCTCTGCTCAACGCCGCGGCGCTCCGCGCAGTCGGCTACACCAGGGACACGCCGAACCCTCCGGGTGGCGAGATCACGCGCGACGCCAGCGGCAACCCGACCGGGCTGCTCTTGGCCAAGCCCAATGCCGGCATCCTTTATTCGACGCTTGCCAAGGGGCCTAAGCTGCCCTTCGACTATCAGGTCAATTCGACCCGTCATTTCATGCGCGAGCTCAATCGGCTCGGCGTTACCAGCGTCATCGACGCCGGCGGCGGCTTCCAGAACTATCCGGATGACTATGCCGTCATCCAGAAGCTCTCGGACGAGGGTCAGATGACGGTCCGCCTTGCCTACAACCTCTTCACCCAGAAGCCGAAGCAGGAGAAGGACGACTTCCTGAAATGGACGTCGTCGGTCAAGTACAAGCAGGGCAATGACTATTTCCGTCACAACGGTGCCGGCGAGATGCTGGTGTTTTCCGCCGCCGACTTCGAGGACTTCCGCGAGCCGCGCCCGGACATGTCGCCGGAGATGGGGGGCGAACTCGAAGAGGTCGTGCGCATTCTTGCCGAGAACCGCTGGCCCTGGCGACTGCATGCCACCTATGACGAGACGATCACCCGTGCGCTCGACGTCTTCGAGAAGGTCAACCGGGATATCCCGCTTGAGGGCATCAACTGGTTCTTCGACCATGCCGAGACGATCTCCGACCGCTCGATCGACCGGATCGCCGCCCTTGGCGGCGGCATCGCCGTGCAGCATCGCATGGCCTATCAGGGCGAGTACTTCGTCGAGCGTTACGGCCATGGCGTCGCTGAAGCAACGCCACCGGTGGCCAAGATGCTGGCAAAAGGCGTCAACGTCTCCGCCGGCACCGACGCGACCCGCGTCGCCTCCTACAATCCTTGGGTTTCCCTGTCGTGGATGGTGACCGGCAAGACCGTCGGCGGCCTGCAGCTCTACCCGCGCGCCAACTGCCTCGACCGCGAAACGGCGCTTCGGATGTGGACCGAAAAGGTGCAGTGGTTCTCCAACGAGGAAGGCAAGAAAGGGCGGATCGAAAAGGGGCAGTTCGCCGACCTGATCGTACCGAACAAGGACTTTTTCAACTGCGCCGAGGACGAGATCTCGTTCCTGACCTCGGAACTGACCATGGTCGGCGGCAAGATCGTCTATGCGGCGGGCGACTTCGCCGCCCACGACGAGAACCCGGTGCCGCCGGCAATGCCTGACTGGTCGCCGGTTCGCACCTTCGGCGGCTATGCCGCCTGGGGTGAGCCCGAGGGCGCCGGCAAGCGCTCGCTCCGGCGCACCGCGATCACGTCCTGCGGCTGCGCCAGCGATTGCGGCGTCCATGGTCACGACCATGCCGGCGCCTGGACGTCGAAACTGCCGATCGCTGATCTCAAGGGCTTCTTCGGCGCGCTCGGCTGTTCCTGCTGGGCGGTGTAGCGGAAGGGAGACGCAAAATGCGAACGATAGCCGGCAGCGTGGCGATGGCCGCGATTGCGCTCCTGATCAACGCATCGCTCGGACCGGAGCATGCCTCGGCCTCGCCGACCGAGGGCCTCCGGCACCCCTCTGCGAAAGTCGTCGTGAACCATTCGCCGGCAAAGCACGGAGCCTACTACCAGGGCATATCCCAGAGCGCGATCACGCCTTTGAAGTGGCCGAAAACCCGATGAGGGCGGCCTTGCCGCCCATCAAGCCGAAGACCGCCTGACAAGGAAACGAAAGATTGAGCCTCTCTTCCCTCGAAAACCATCTCGCCGCGCGCCTTCGACCGGGCCGTTCCGGCAACCCCTTCATGTTCGTCGGATTGCTGGCGCTCTGCTCGGCCTACATTCAGGGGCCTTTGACGAAGATCTTCGACTTCCCGGGCGCGCTTGCCGAGATGGAGCACTTCGGTCTCCATCCGGCGCCGCTCTTTGCGGTCGGCGTCATCGTTTTTGAGCTTGGGATGTCGGCTCTCGTTCTCTCGGGCTTTTATCGCTGGGCGGCGGCAGGCGCGCTTGCGGCCTTCACGCTCGCCGCCACCTTGCTTGCCTTCCGCTTCTGGGAGCTGTCGCCCGGCATGGAGCGTGCGATGGCGACAAACGGCTTCTTCGAACATATCGGCCTTGCAGGCGCCTTCGTGCTCGTTGCACTCTATGATCTGAGCGAACGTGCATTCACGGGGAGGGGCGGCCAATGACGCAGGCAGCGACCAACAACGCCGGCACCTTCGCGCCCTTGCGCCAGAAGGTCTTCGCCGTCCTCTGGGTGGCGACGATCATTGGTAATACCGGCAGCTTCATCCGCGATGTCGCCAGCTCCTGGCTCGTCACCGACCTGTCGGCAACGCCCGCTGCCGTCTCGATGATCCAGGCGGCCGCGACGTTGCCGATCTTCCTGCTCGCCATTCCCGCCGGCGTTCTCTCCGATATTCTAGACCGCCGCAAATTCCTGATCGTCGTACAGTTCCTGCTCGCCTCCGCGAGCCTTTGCCTGTTGTTCCTCTCCGCAAGCGGACTGCAGTCGGTGACCTCGTTGATTGCGCTGACCTTCGTCGGCGGCATCGGCGCAGCGCTCGTCGCCCCCACCTGGCAGGCGATCGTGCCGGAACTCGTGTCGCGGCCGGACGTCAAGGGCGCGGTCGCGCTGAACTCCCTCGGCATCAACATCTCCCGCGCGATCGGCCCGGCGCTTGGTGGTCTGCTGCTCGCCTGGTTCGGCGCCGCCGTCACCTACGGGGTCGACGTCATCAGCTATGTCTTCGTCATTGCCGCCTTGGTCTGGTGGCGACGGCAGGTGCCGGAGGACGACGCGCTCGCCGAGCGCTTCCTCGGCGCCTTCCGCGCCGGGCTGCGCTATGCGCGCGCCAGCCGCGAGCTGCATGTGGTGCTTTTGCGTGCAGCCGTGTTCTTCGCCTTTTCAAGTGCGGTCTGGGCGCTGCTGCCGCTGGTCGCCCGCCAGCTTCTCGGCGGTGGCGCCAGCTTCTACGGCATCCTGCTCGGCGCCGTCGGCGCCGGCGCGATCGGTGGCGCGCTGGTGATGCCGCGGCTGCGCGCGCGAATGGATGCCGACGGGTTGCTGCTGTTGTCGGCGGTCCTGACTGCCGCCGTCATGGGCGTGCTCTCCTTCGCACCGGCGCAATGGGTGGCAGTCGCCGCACTGCTCGTCTGCGGTGCGGCCTGGATCACGGCATTAACGACCCTGAATAGCACCGCGCAAGCGATCCTGCCCAACTGGGTGCGCGGCCGCACGCTCGCCGTCTATCTGACCGTCTTCAATGGCGCGATGACCGGTGGCAGCCTTGCCTGGGGCGCGACAGCCTCCGCGATCGGCGTGCCCTTCACGCTGGCCGTTGCGGCCATCGGCCTTCTCTCCGTCGGCTTCGCCTTCCACGCCATGAAGCTGCCGAAAGGTGAGGCGGATCTCATTCCTTCCAATCATTGGCCGGAGCCGCTGACCAGCGAGCCGGTCGAACACGACCGCGGACCGGTTCTCGTCCTGATCGAATACACGATCGACAAGGCGGATCGGTCCGAGTTCCTGAAGGCGCTCGCCCGCCTGTCGCATGAGCGGCGGCGCGACGGCGCCTATGGCTGGGGCGTGACCGAGGACGCGGCCGATCCCGGACGGCTGGTCGAATGGTTCATGGTGGAATCCTGGGCCGAACACCTGCGCCAGCACAAGCGCGTGTCGAAGGCCGATGCCGACATTCAGGACGACGTCCGCCGCTACCACAAGGGGCCGGCCGCTCCGGTCGTCAACCACTTTCTCGCGATCAACCATCCCCATCTCGGTTGACGCGGACCGCACGTCCCGGCGCGGATCCCGCGCCGGGGGCCAGATCTCGAAGACATGTACCCAACCCAAACAAAGGAACCGTTCCCATGACCGAGAACTTCGTCAGGACTGAAGACGGCGTCGATATCTTCTACAAGGATTGGGGCTCGGGCCAGCCCATCGTCTTTCACCACGGCTGGCCGCTGTCGGCGGACGACTGGGACGCGCAGATGCTCTATTTCGTCAACAAGGGCTTTCGCGTCATCGCCCACGACCGCCGTGGTCATGGCCGTTCGACGCAGGTGAGCGAGGGCCACGACATCGCCCATTATGCGAAGGACGTTGCGGCGGTGACCACCAAGCTCGGCCTCAGCGATGCCATCCACATCGGCCATTCCACCGGCGGCGGCGAAGCGGTGGCGTATGTGGCGCGGCATGGGGGCGGCCGAGTTTCCAAGCTGATCATCGTCGGCGCCGTGCCGCCGATCATGGTCAAGACGGCGAACAATCCGGGCGGCCTGCCGATCGAAGTGTTCGATGGTTTCCGGGCGGCGCTTGCTGCGAACCGGGCGCAATTCTTCCTCGACGTTCCGAGCGGTCCGTTCTACGGCTACAACCGCCCCGGTGCCGAAGCGTCGCAGGGCGTCATCCGCAACTGGTGGCGCCAGGGCATGATGGGCAGCGCCAAGGCGCACTACGAAGGCATCAAGGCCTTCTCGGAAACCGACTTCACCGAAGACCTGAAGGCGATCGACGTGCCGACGCTCGTGATGCACGGTGACGACGACCAGATCGTGCCGATCGACGACAGCGCGCGACTGGCGGTGAAGCTGCTGAAGAACGGCACGCTCAAGGTCTACGAGGGTTATCCACATGGGATGTTGACAACCCATGCCGATGTCATCAATCCCGACCTGCTCGCCTTCATTAAGGCCTAAAGCTCGGGCACGGTCCGCGGTGTCCGGGTATTGCGGACCGTGCCGGGACAACGCTACTGCATGGTTCCCTATTCATCGCTGGTTTTGCGGACGGAACATGCAGCGCTTCGAAGCGCTACAGCGCCCTCTATGCGCCTCAAAGGCGCGCGGCGCTGTAGTGCCGGCGCCGCATCGACAACGGCGCGCAGCCGTAGTTGTCACCAGCAGATCATCGTCAGTGGTTTCAGCGCGCCCGCTTCGGTCGGCGAACCGCCCGGACGACGCCGCTCGGGCCGCCGCCACAGAAGAAGCGTTCGCCGCCATCGGATTCCAGGCCCGAGACGCCCATTCCGGACGGCATGGCGACCGTTTCAAGCACGGCTCCCGTTTGCGGATCGATGCGCCTGAGATCGCTTTCGTCGCCTTCCCAGGTGCCGTGCCAGAGTTCGCCATCGACCCAGGTCACCCCAGTCACCACGCGCTTGGATTCGATCGTGCGCAGGATTGCGCCGTTCTCGGGATCGATCTGATGAATTTTGCGGCCCCGATGCTGCCCGACCCAAAGCGTGCCCTCGGCCCAGGCAAGGCCGGAATCGCCGCCGCCGCCCGGTGCCGGGATCGTTGCGAGAATCTTCCCGGTTTCCGGATCGATCTTCTGGATGCGATCTTCGGCAATCTGGAAGAGGTGCTTGCCGTCAAACGCGGTGCCGGCATGGGCGGCGACGTCGATCGAACGGACAGGCGCACCGTTTTCCGGGTCGAAGGCGTTGATCGTATCACCCGCGGCAAACCACACGTTGCGGCCGTCGAAGGTGACGCCGTGGACCTGGTCTGCCCCGGGGAACGGGCCATAGATGTGGATGATTTCGGCTTCGGATCTTTTCATGGGGCTGATCCTATTCGTTTGGCAAAGGGCCGGGGAGTAACAAGACTGTCGGGAATGCGGCAATGGGCGGCACGACCCAACGCCGTGCCCGTCCGCGCCCGATCGGTATGACCTTGCCTTGCGAGGCGAGCTCTTCGAGCGCCCGTTGCACGGTGCGCGCGCTGGCGTCGAGCGCGATTGCGAGCGCTGAACTCGACCAGGCCTCGCCATCCGCCAGCAGCGCCTGCATGGTGGCATGCCGCTCGTCGACGGGCGGCGCAAGGACGACAACCTTGTGCTTGCCGTGCGGCACCAGCCGAAAGCCGTCGCTTGTCGCCTTGATATCTGCAAGCGGGCGCAGTTCCTCGCGCAGCCGGCCGATTTCGACGCGCAGCCTTGCGCGGTGGGATTCATCGACATGCCGTGCGCCGAAGGCGCGGGCAAGCAAGGTGCGCCGCGAGACGTCTCCCGGCCAGGCTTCACCAAGCGTGCGCGCCAGCGCAAAGAGCACCGGCCGGGTGGCTAGCGTGCACAGGGTCGCTTGTCTTCTGACGAGGTTCCGGCAGGCATCGACGACCAGGGCGCCGGAAGCAAGCAGCTCTTCGACCTCGCCCAGCTGCAGCGAACGCTCTTCCCCTTCCGCCATCAGGCGGGCAGCCGGCGCTTTGAGCACGGCGGCCGCGTTCTCGACTTCGAGGATCAGGGCCGGAATGCCGGTCGCCCGTGCCGCCTCATCCGCGCGCCTGAAGGCGGCGGTGGCGGCCTCGGTTCGCAGTCGGCGCACGGCGATGCCAGCGAGCGCCAATTCGTGGGCGGCTTTCGACAGCGGTGTCAGCCATGCCGTATCGATGCCGGCAAGAAGGTCCTCGGCCTCGTCCAGCCGGCCGATCAAGAGCAGCCGCCGCGCGCTGAGATTGCGGGCGTGGGCGGCGTTGAGGTGGTCGCCATGGGCTTCGAGCGTCGAGCGGGCGGCGTCGAGCGCCCGCGTCGGCCAGGAGAGGTCGCGGGAGACGATGGCGATCTCCGCCTCGGCGACGATGCACCGGGCCCGCGCCACCGCTTCCTTGGGGCCGAAGGCGCGCGCGGCGTTTTTCAGCAGGACCTTTGCGCGAGTGAAGTCGCCAAGCTGGGCCATCGCGATGCCGCGCAGCGCCAGTGCCGGCGGATCGTCACGCAGCGCCACCCGCTTCAGCGCGCCGAGCGGATCGCCCGACGCCAGTGCGCGTGCTGCGGCCGTGATCAGCGAATCCATCGAAATCCCGTCACACTTGTCACTCCCGCAAGCCGTGTCCCAGCTTTTATCTATCTCTCCGGTGGCAACCGACAACAGAAAGAAGCTTGGTCGCACAATCAAGCGGAAACAGTGGGGCGCATGCCTTCAAGACTGCATCGAATGTGAATCCGCAACTATTATGAATTCTTTCGGAGCTCCTGTCGGCTCGGTGCCGGTGCGAGCGTCTTTCAATCGGGCGGATTCGTGGGGATGTCCCAGGTACGGTCCGCCGCGCGATCAGATTGCACAATTTATCGGCGTGGCCGGACGTTCGGCCGGGCGGCTCGAAGGAGATTGCAATGACCAATTCGCATTACCGTTGGGTCATCGTGGCGGCGGGCGGCTTGCTCGGCTGCCTGGCGATCGGCGCCATGTTTTCGCTTCCGGTGTTCCTGCTGCCGATTTCGCGTGATACCGGCTGGTCGGTGACCGGCGTTTCGAGCGCCATGACCATCGGCTTCCTGGCCATGGCCTTTGCCAGCATCGCCTGGGGCAGCCTTTCCGACCGGTGGGGCGCACGCCCGATCGTGCTCATTGGCTCGGTGCTCCTGGCTGTCAGCCTGATGGCGGCAAGCTGGGCGACCTCGCTGATCGCCTTCCAGATCCTCTTCGGTGTCGTCGTCGGCACGGCGACGGCCGCGATCTTCGCGCCGATGATGGCCTGCGTGACCGGCTGGTTCGACACGCATCGGAGCCTCGCTGTCTCGCTCGTGTCTGCCGGCATGGGCATGGCGCCGTTGACGATGTCGCCTTTTGCCGCCTGGCTGGTTTCCGCCTACGACTGGAGGACCGCTCTCCAGATCATCGCGCTCGTCGTCGCCGTCATCATGATCCCGGTCTCGTTCCTCGTTCGCCAGGCGCCGGCCCTTGCCGGCGGCGCTGCCGCGGCGTCGCCCGAGGAAGAGCCGCAGTCGTCGATGACGACCAGCCAGGTGCTGAAATCGCCGCTCTTCATCATCCTGCTCCTGACCAACTTCTTCTGCTGCGCCACCCATTCCGGCCCGATCTTCCACACGGTGAGCTACGCCATCACGTGCGGTATTCCGGTCATGGCGGCCGTGTCGATCTACAGCGTCGAGGGTCTCGCCGGCATGGGCGGCCGCGTCGTCTTCGGCCTGCTCGGTGACCGCTTCGGGGCCAAGCGCGTGCTGGTTCTCGGATTGCTCGCCCAGGCCTTCGGGGCGCTTGCCTATGTCTTTGCCGCCGGGCTCGGCTCGTTCTACGCGGTCGCGGCCCTGTTCGGCTTCATCTATGCGGGCGTCATGCCGCTTTATGCGGTGCTTGCGCGTGAGAATTTCCCCTTGCGGATGATGGGGACGGTGATCGGCGGAACGGCGATGGCCGGCAGCCTCGGCATGGCGACGGGACCGATTGCCGGGGGTCTGATCTATGATGCGCTGGCGAGCTACACCTGGCTCTATATCGGCTCCTGGGGCATCGGCCTCGGCGCGTTCCTGATCGCGCTCACCTTCCGGCCAGCGCCGCGCTACCAGCCGGTGGCGGCCGCGGCCTGATCCGAGCGCTGACCGCGAGAAAAAGGGCTCCGCCTGGGAAGGGGGAGCCCTTTGGATTGTTCTAACTCCAATCCGTCCGTCTTAGCGCTCATCTATCCGGACGGTTCGCGCACCGACATGCAGCGCCCGTCCCGCGCCCATTCCCATGATCGCCACGCCGATGCCGAGCGCGATGAAGAGAATGGCGCTGGCGGCGAAGCTGCCGGTCCAACTGCGGATGAAGCCGACAAGCAGCGGGCCAATGGCGGCGAGCACGTAGCCGACGCCCTGGGCCATGCCGGAGAGATGCGCCGCCACGTGGGAATCGGGCGAGCGCAACACGATGAGTGTCATCGCCGCGGCAATGAGGCCGCCCTGGCCGATCCCTTGCAGAACGGCCCAGACGAGCACCGTCGAGAGCGGCGCAAAGAGGATGCCGATCAGTGCGACGACGGCAGCGGCGACGAGCGCCACGCAGACGGCGCGCTGGTCGCGGCGACGGACGGCGAAGGAAGGCACAGCCAAGCATGTGACGACCTGCATCATGATCGACGCGGAGACCACCGCGCCGGCGGTTGCGGCATCGAGGCCACGCTCACGCAGGATCGGCGCCATCCAGCCGAAAACGCAATAGGCGAGCGCGGATTGCAGCCCCATGAACAGGGTCACCTGCCAGGCGAGCCGATCGCGCCAGAGGCCGACGACGCGGAAGCCGCTGTGGCGAGCTTGCGCCTTGCCGCGCAGCGCCTGCGGCGCCCAGATCATCAGTACGATGAGGGCGGGTACCGCCCAGGCCGCAAGCGCGCCGGACCAGGAGCCGACCACATGGTGTTCGATCGTCAGCGTCAGGCCGGCGGCGCCGGCAGCACCGGCGCAGAGCGCCATGGTGTAAAGGCCCGTCATCATCGCGGCCCGGTCGGGAAAGTCACGCTTGACAAGACCTGGAAGCAGCACGTTGCCGATCGCGATCGCCGCGCCCGCGGCAAATGTCGAAAGGAAAAGCAGCGGCACGGACTGGATGCCGCGCAGGCCGGTGCCGAGCGTGAGCAGCACGAGCACCCCGAGAAGCGTGCGTTCGGCGCCGAAGCGCTGCGCGAGCTTCGGCGCAAGCGGCGCGAAGAGGCCGAGGCAAAGCACCGGCAGGGTGGTGAGCACGCTGGCGCTTGCGGTGGAAAGGCCGGTCGCCTGCATCACTTCGGGCAGCAACACCGAAAGGCTCGAAAACAGCGGCCGGAGGTTGAAGGCGATGAGCACGAGGCTGGCGCCCAAAAGGATGCGGGCGTTGCGGCTCAGCACCGGTGGCTGCGGGGCTGGCACGCTGTCGGCCTCGGCATCGATCAGCTGATCTTCGATGTCCAGCGGTTCGACGGCTTCGGTTTTGTGGGCGTCACGAAAAGTCTGGTTCATTGGGAAAGTAGCCGATCAAGTTCAGCGAGGACGGGGGCCATGAACGCCCGAACGGCGGCCGCGGCCTTGTCCGGGTCACTGGTCGCTATGGCCTCGACGATAGCCGCATGCGCCCGGTCGTCCGGCTCCGGCAGGTCGCCCGACAGCGTCGAGTGGATGGTTTCGAGAATGGCCGAGGTGAAAAAGTCATAGAGCTCGACGATCGCCCTGTTGCCGGAGGCTTCGACGATCGACCGGTGGAAAGCGATATCGCGTCGGCCGAAGGCCTCACGCCCGCCATCGGCAACCGTACCGCGGGCGAGAAGAAGGCGCTTCATCTGTTCCAGATCCTTGGGCGTATGCCGGAGCGCCGCCAGGCGGGCGGCTTCCACGTCGAGGGCCGCGCGCGCCTCCCACTGGTCGCGCAGGCTCGCCCGCTTGACGCGGTCAAGCGCGCCGGAACTGTCGACCGTCGAGCGGACATAGGTACCGGAGCCCTGGCGGGCGTCGAGCAGCCCTTTCGAGATCAGGACGCGAACGGCCTCGCGCACGGTCCCGCGGCTCACCGCCAGGAGTTCCGTCAGCGCCGTCTCGTTGGGAATACGCTCGCCAATGGCCCAGCGGCCGCCGAGGATTTCCGCCCGCAGGCTTTCGGCAGCGCTCTCGGCAAGGCTCGTACGATTGATCGGTTGCATCGTCTGCTCATCAAGTCATCGGATGATTTGACCGATAGGGCGAGGCGTTCGGAGAGTCAAGCGTGACGACGAGAGGGAGAGAAAGGTGTAGAGGGCGCGCGACCGCTCTTGCCGACCGCATTTGTCATCGGCTGGTAGCGCTGGTTCGCATACACAACGCGCATCGCGCGCCGGTGGGGCGCGCGATGCTCAGGCTTTAACTACGGGAACCGGTTCCCGGCACGGTGCGATCTCAGTTGAGCCTGAGATCGAGGCCGGGGTGCAGCTTCTTGAGGTTCGGCAGCGATTTCGACTGCCACGGGATCTCCGAGGTTCCGCGCACCGTCAATTGCACGTTCGGGCGGTTGCGTGCCTCGATCGTCAGCTTGGCGAGCAGGTTGATCCCGGACGAGTTCAGGAACTGCAGTTCGGTGAGGTCGATCGTGACGTGCTCAGGCTCGGTCTCCAGCACGCCCATCACCGTCGAGAAGATCGGCGCATAGGCTTCCGTTCCCGGCAGCCGCATCGTGCCTTCAAAATGAATATCGTTGCCTTCGGACCAAACGCGATACTCTTCTTCGTCCTTGTTTTCCATGTTCACCGGCTCATCAGTTCGAGAGGTCTGGGACCGCAATGGAGGCATAAGTCTCCAATGAGGTTTCGCCGTCGTCACCCTGGGCGCCAAAAACCCAAGCGAAACGAACGCCATAATCGCTCATCAGCGTCAAAAGACCAAGCCCCGAGCCGCTCTTGCCGAGCCCGGTTGCGTTGGCTTCGATGCGCTCGATGAGCAGGTCGCCCGGGTCGCCGTCGGCGATCTCGGACAAAAGATCCTGGAAGCGCGCGGCCGCTTCGTTGTCGATCACGTTCGACACTTTCGTGCGGAAGCTTTGAGCCTCGAGGGCGGCCTCGACGACTACGGACCCGGAAGCGCGGAACTTCACGGCATTCTCGACCAGTTCGTTGGTCAGGTAGCCGATGTTGTGGCGCACTTCCCGATAGGTGTTGCGCGACGCGCGGTAGCGCAGCGCCGCCAGTTCCGCGACGAAATCCGAAGCCATGGCGCAATGCTTCCAGCTGAGATCCAGCGGCCCGTCGTAGAGACGCAACCGGGTCATCTTCTGGTGGGCGCCGATCGTCAGGTCCGCCAGTCCGTAGAGCGTGGTCATCTGATCACCTGTGTCTCATGACGACGAGTGTGATGTCGTCGTAGATCTTCTGCTTGCCGATATGCGCCATCAGGTCCTCGATGATACCCGATTTGACGTCCTCGGCGCTCTGTCCGTAAAACTTTCCGGCACTCTCGCACAGTCGCTCGATGCCAAACAGTTCGCCCTTGGCGTTCGCAGCCTCGGTCACGCCGTCCGTGTGCAGCACGATCATGTCGCCGCGACCGAAGGAGATCTCGCGGGTGGCAACAAAGCGCGAAATGTCCGATTCCAGGCCGATCGGCAGGCCGAGGTCGAGCGTGTCGATCCGCTCGATTTCAGCTCCCTTGCGAACGACGATCAGTTCTTCGTGCTGCCCCGACAGCGTCAGGCGGCCGGCGTCGTAGTCGAGGAAGGCGAGCGACAGATGCTTGTCGGTGTTGGTGCGCACGATGTTCTTGTAGATGGCGCGGTTGAGGCGATTGAGGAACTGCTCCGGGTCCATGTCGCCGGCTTCCTGCAGGGCTCTTGCGACCGACTGCACCATCAGCATCAATACGCCGCTTTCAAGGCCATGGCCGGTCACGTCGCCAATGCCGATCTTCAGCCGCTCGCCGTCGCGCAGCACGTCGTAATAGTCGCCGCCCACCTCGTCGGCCGGTCGCATATAGGCGGCGATTTCGAGATCGGCGATTTCCGCGAGCTCGCCTGCCTTCGGCAGCACCATCATCTGGATCTGCTTGGCAACGGCAAGCTCGGCGCCGAGCCGCAGGTTCTCGCTGCGCAACTGTGTGTTCAGCGTCGAAATCTGATGGTTGGCGTCCTCGAGCTGCTTGGTGCGTTCGGTCACCAGGTTTTCGAGGTTCTCGGTGTGGTAGCTGATCTCCTCAGCCATTCTGTTGAAGGCGATAGCGGCTTCACCGACCTCGTCGCGCGTGGTGATGGGCACACGGACGGAATAGTCCTTCGCTTCGATGCTGGTTGCCGCTCCGGCGAGCGCGCTGATGCCGCGGGTCACCCGCTTGGAGATGCCGAACACGGCGAGCGTGACGAACAGCAGCGAAGCGAGCAGGGCCAGGATCTGGTAGATGAGGATGCGGTTCGTCGCTTCGGAGATACTCGCCTGTGCCGCAAACAGCGAGGCGTAGATTTCCCGCTCCGGTACGACGATGCCGATCGACATGGTCTCGCGGCGCACCGGGCCGGATACCCAGAGGTTCTCCGGCTCGAGCTGCTTCAGGAGTATGAGATAGGGGACCTTCTCACCGGCTTCGTCGAGCAGCACGCGCTGAATGGCGCCATCGGTGCCGAGCGGCAGCTCGGCGATTGCGGGCTGCGCGCTGCGGCGCAGCGAGCGCTCCAGTCCGGTGACGCCTTGTCCACCCGTGTCGCTGGATCGCCGCAGGCCGATCACCTTTTCGCCGACCGGATTGATGGCAAGCACGTTGCCGTCGGACATCACCAGAAATCCGAAGCCGCTGTCGCCGACCTTGACGCTTTCGACGACCTCGGCCAGCTGGTCGAGCGTGATATCGGTTCCGGTCGCTCCGGCGACACCCTTGCGGTCGGGTGTCCAGAGCGGCTGGAAGAAACTGACGATCAGCTTGCCCGAGGCCGCATCGGTGTAGGGGGCCGTCTGCGTGGTATCGGCTGCAACGGGCCTGAGGCTTGGGTTCTTCGCCCATTCCTCCCAGGAATCGTACAGACCGGGGAAGAAGAAGTTCCAGAAGTTGGCTTCGTTGTGGCCGGGATAGAGACGGTCGAACGTCTGCGCCTGGTCCGCATAGGGCGCCATCCGCAAGATCGGCCGTTCCTTTGGCCCGACGTAGTACATCTGCAGTTTGGAGCGGCCGTGCTCAAGCAAGGCAGGCGCAACCAGATCGAGAACGGCACTGTTCTCGATATCGGCCTGCACCTCGGGCAGGGGTCGGTGGTCGGGGCCAAGCAAGTAGCTCCACACGCTTACGCTCGAGAGCTGCCCCGGAAGGTTCTGCGCCCACCCACCTTTGGCATCGTAGGTGACGGTAACGGATTCCGGTGCATGCCGCGCAAGCGCTTCACCGACGTCGGAGCGGCGCACGGGGCGGTCGATCTGCGCCTGGATTACGCCTGCGAGTGTGGCGACGTCGGCGTGAACCTGGCCGAGCAGAAGATTAACCCGTGCGGCCGTCGATTCCGCATAGGTGAGCATGTAATCTTCGTTGGCGTTTTGCAGGCCTTGTCCGACCTCCGTCGTCGCGTCGCGCGACAGCCTTTGAACGTTCCAGAGCGCCAAGCCGCCTGTCAGCAGGAGGTCGAAGAGCACGGCGCTGCCGACCACCAGAACGAACTTGGCGCGAAAGGATCTCAAACCGAACCGGGGACGTTGGATATTGCTCGCGTTCATAGTGGTTTGCGCCCGGACGCTGCCCAGATCGGCCAGCCCGCATAACCCTTCGGATGCAGGGCAGCGAAGACGTGATCCCGGAAGCCCTGACGGAACCGCTCAATGAATTCGGGTGTTTCGCCGTGCCTCACCGCCATGTCCGCAAACATCTTCTCCCAGCCGGCGATGATATCGGCGAAATCCTGTGGATCACCGTCCAGATTGGTGACCATGAAGGATTCGACCAGGATGTCGTCGAAGCCCGTGTCGGCGAGATAGCGCCGGCTCTTCGGCCCGAACTCCACATCGATCTCGAAATTGGTCAAAAGCCGCGCGAGCTCATTGTAGGTCCATTGGATGCTTTGCGCTCGCGGCTCGCCGAGGCAGTGCGAGTTCTTCTCGTTGGTTATGTAGACGCGGCCGCCCGGCTTCACGATTCGATAGAGTTCCTTGAGAAGCAGTTCCGGCTGATTGAAGACCTGCAGCGAGTGGCGGCAGCTCACGAAGTCGAACTGGTTGTCCTCGAGCAGCATCTCCGACGCATCGCCGTAGGTGTATTCGATATCCGTAACGCCGAACTCGGCGGCCACCTTGCGGGCATAGGCGAGGCTCGGCTTCGAGTGGTCTAGGGCGACGATCCGCGACGGCTGGAACTCCTTCTGCGCGAGCACGGCGAAATCGCCGATGCCGCAGCAGATGTCGGCCACGGCGATACCGGGCCGCATGCCGTGGCGGGGCAGGATGGTGCGCTCGTGACGCCAGGTCAATTTCGTCTGCGCGCGCAGGATTGGAATGAAGCTCGTATCCTCGAAATAGTCCTGGCCGGGATAGAACATCGAATCGTAGACCTCGACTGAGATCTGCGGCTCGATCGTGCTCAGGTGCCGGAACATGCGCGTCGTCCAGCTGACGACGCTTGACGTGACGACGATCAGGCGCAGGTCCGACCGCTCGCGGCAGGCGTCGAGGGCCACCCGGATGAAGGCCTGGAAGGCCGTGTTGTTCATCTGGATGAGGCGCTTCACATCGATATAGAGAACGCCGCGCACCGTATCGATCGCTTCCCGCAGCGCATGGATACTCTCGGCGATTTCATCGATCGACCGCGGACGGATCGTTCCGGCAAGCGAGAAGATCTGGCTGTTCGGATCGAAGTCGACCTTGAAACGCTGAGGAAGGCTCGCTGCGATCAACTCACCATTCCTTCAAGGGGAAGATCCACGATCAGGGTGATGGCCGGGGCCGCCTCCTCGTCAAGCCGAAGACGGGCGTCATAGTTGACCGCGAGGTCCAGAAGCACCGATTCCCGGCTGGGGGCAAGGTCGTTGGAAATGGCGTCGAGATAGCGGGCCTGGGCATCGCTCTCACGGGTTTTCGAGACCGCCTCGCGATAGAAGCGCGCCTGACCAGGCGGGCATGGAAAGCTCAGTTGAACCCGTTCCGTGGCGCCTTGGCGATAGATCGACAGGCCGATCTTTCCGTCGGTGGTGCCGCCGCGAAACGAAACTTCCAGAAGCTCGTTGAGGGCGGAGGAAAAGAAGTTCGAATGCCGTACCGGATCGGTCCTGTTGTGGCTGATCATCCGGGCGAGATAGCTCGAGACATGATCGCAATGGTGCCAGTCCGAAAGGAAATCTTCCATCTCCATATCAAACTGAAGCAGCGGCTCGAAAGCCGCTTCCGTGGTCTTGTTGACACTAGCACCCATGCAGCAATGTCCTCCGCACCCCGAACTCTGCCACGGCCATACGCCACTTTCTATAATGATTTCTAACCACGCAACCCCGGGATCTTGCAGAAAGACAACCCGGGTTTTGCCTCGCGTCGCATCGGGCGCAACGCACGGATGCGGAGGCTACAGCGTTGCCATTGCAGATGAGCGGCGAAGATAGGCGCCGATCGCGTCCGCCGGCATGGGCATGCCCAGGAAATAACCTTGCAGACGGTCGCAACCCTCTTTTCGAAGCCAGACGGCCTGCCCGATCGTCTCGACACCTTCGGCGGTCACGCGCATGCCAAGACCGTGAGCAAGACCGATGATCGACCGGACGATCGTCTGGCTCTTATCGTCACTTTCCAGATCCTTGATGAAGTAGCGATCGATCTTGATCGTATCGAAGGGGAAATTCTTGAGGTAGCTGAGCGACGAATAGAAGGTGCCGAAATCGTCGAGCGAGATCTGGATGCCGAGCACGTTGAGCGTGTTCAGCGTGTCGAGATTGTTGGTCGTGCGTTCAAGCAGCACCGATTCGGTGACCTCCAGCTCCAGCCGGTCGGCTCTCAGGCCCGACATGTCGAGCGCTTGGGCGATCCGGTCTGTCAGGCCTTCCCGCAGGAACTCCGCCGGCGACAGGTTGACTGCGACGGTGAAGTGCGACGGCCAGGTGGCAGCCTGCCGGCAGGCCTCCTCCAGAACCCATTGGCCGATTTCGTTCATCAGGCCATCGGCTTCCGCCATCGGGATGAAGACGTTGGGCGGGATCGTTCCGACAAGCGGATGGTGCCAGCGCACCAGCGCCTCGAAGCCGACGATCGAGAACGGCGGTTCGACAAGTGGCTGGTACTCGATCGAAAACTGCTTGTCCTGCAGCGCGGTACGCAGACTGCGGCGCAGCATCTCGCGCTGTTCCAGCACGATCAGCATGGAGCGGCTGAAGGTCTTTGCCCGGCCTCGTCCGTCCTTCTTGGCGGCATAGAGTGCGATGTCCGCCGCCTTCATCAGTTGCTCGATGTCGTTTCCGTCATTCGGCGCAATGGCAATGCCGATGCTGGCGCCAACGAAGACGGAGATGCCGTCGATGGTGAAAGGTTCGCTGAACGCCTCGATCAGTGCCTCGGCGAGATATTCGGCGTCCGCCGGCTGATCGCTTTGCCGCTGGATGACGGCGAATTCGTCGCCGGCCAGACGATAGGAGACTTCGCGGTCGCGAAGGGCGCCGCGAATGCGCTCGGCCGCCATCTTGAGGACGGCGTCGCCGGCGCCGTGACCCAGCGTGTCGTTGACCGGCTTGAAATCGTCGAGGTCGATCTGCATCAGCGCCAGCTTCTCGCCGGGTGTCGGCAGGATGCTTTGCAGGTCGTCGCTGAACTGCCGCCGGTTGGGCAGGCCCGTCAGCACATCGTGGGTCGCCTGGTGCAGCAGCAGCGCGCGCTCGCTTTCGCCATGGCTGCCGACCTCGCGGCGTGTGGCGCGGCCGCTCGTTTCGAGCACGCCGATGCCGCGCATGGCGCGGAAGACGAGCAGCGTGCGTCGCGACTTGGTAACGGCGTCGACCACTTCGACGCTGCGCGGCACGCCGTAGGCGATGACGGATTCGACCGCCGCCTTGGAAACGGGCGCAAGCAATTCGGGATAGAGGTGCCACAGGGTGGCATCGACAAGCGTGCCGACTTCGTAGGTTTCCTGCAGCGCCGGCGAGGCGCTGGTCAGATGAAAGGCTTCGTCATAGAACGAGAGGACTTCGTCCATATGAGCCGCAACGGGATCCTGCACTGAAGCTGAAGCAGACAAGGTTGCATCAGTGTCCGGCATGCTTGCCTTTCCCTCTCTGTTTCGAACGCGCCGGAAGAATATAAAAGCCCGCTCCGGCGGAGCTCCGGTTCGGCTCGTCCTTCTGCAAAGCTACCGCGTCGCCCGCCCGGGTCAATGCCAATAGGCTGCCTGCGATCTTACCTGTGGAAACCTCGTTTCGGAGCATGGCGGGCGCTGCTCGATATCCTTTGCCCCACACGGTTGTATATAAGCTTCCTCTTGTATCATTTGCCATCATTGCATGCAATTTGGGGCGGAACGGCTGTGGGCGCTTCGGCCCCGCCTGCGCGCATGTCCCATTGTGGGACGCCGTATCAACAGGGGTTTCAGGTGTCTACTGCGGCCGGTCGCGGTCAAGCAAACGGCACATACGCCTGGGCAACGGACCTAGTTGGCTCCGTTTAAGTATCGGTTAACCATAAAGGAAGTTTTCAGGGGATTATGTGGCTTCACCCATCCCGCGATCACCCGGAATTAAGAACCACGAGCCCGTTGGCCACCGGGTTGCCGGTGGCCAATCGCTGTCACGCTCAGTGCGTGCTCAGAATCACGTCGGTCTTCTGGAAGGTCCGGACGTCGATCAAGCCCTTGTCGGAAATCCTGAGTTCCGGGATGACGACGAGCGCCAGCAGCGAGTGCTGCATATAGGCGTTGTTGAGCCGGCAGCCGCAGGCGCGCATCGCCTCGACGATGGCGGCCGCTTTCTCGGCGACGATCTCCGCCCGCTGATCCGACATCAGGCCGGCGACCGGCAGCTCGACCAGGGCCAGTTCGCGGCCTTCCTTGATGACGACGATGCCGCCGCCGACCTCGTGCAGGCGGTTGGCGGCCATAGCCATGTCCGCCTTGTTCGTGCCGACGACGATCATGTGGTGGCTGTCATGCGCGACGGTGCTCGCCATGGCGCAATCGCTGTCATAGCCGAAGCCGGAGACGAAGGCGTTGACCACGTCGCCGGTGCCGCGGTGGCGCTC
This sequence comes from Ensifer sp. PDNC004, assembly GCF_016919405.1. Taxonomy (NCBI): domain Bacteria; kingdom Pseudomonadati; phylum Pseudomonadota; class Alphaproteobacteria; order Hyphomicrobiales; family Rhizobiaceae; genus Ensifer; species Ensifer sp. PDNC004. Next base: position 711,643 of record NZ_CP070352.1, on the reverse strand, counting down.
GACGAGTGCGATCTGGCAGACGTCGTTGGCCCGGTCCATCTGCACGAGGCCGTTTTCGATCGCGACTTCGGCCTGAAGCGCCCGCGTCGGCGCCTGGTTCTCGACGACGCCGATCACGTTGACCCGCGCGCGTGTCGCCCGTGCGTTGGATGGGATGTCGAAATCCGCGGCCGCCAACAACCGGCCGAGGTGGACCGTGTTGCGGGCGCTTTCCGGGTAGGCATAGGCCGGGATATCGCGCGCCAGCGCGCCGTTTTCGGCCATCAGCTCGCCGCGGGCAAAGACCATTTCGATCGGCAGGGCGGCGAGATCCGAGGTGACGATCAAGTCTGCCCGGCGACCCGGTGCGATCGAGCCGATTTCGCGCTCGAGGCCGAAATGCTGCGCGGTGTTCAGCGTCGCCATCTGGATCGCTGTGACGGGCTTCAGGCCTTGCGCGATGGCATGGCGGACCACGCGGTTCATGTGGCCGTCGTGAACCAGCGTGCCGGAATGGCTGTCGTCGGTGCAGAGCAGGAAATTGCGCGGGTCGAGGCCGGATTCGGTGACGGCTTTGATCTGTGCCGCTACATCGTACCAGGCCGAGCCGAGGCGCAGCATGGCGCGCATCCCCTGGCGAACACGGGCGATTGCGTCGTCGACCGTCGTGCCTTCATGGTCGTCGGCCGGGCCGCCGGCGGCATAGGCGTGGAACTCGCGGCCGAGATGCGGCGAGGCATAGTGTCCGCCGACGGTGAGCCGCGCATCCTGGGTGGCGGCGATTTCGGCCATCATCTTCGGGTCGTTTCCGGCGACGCCGGGGAAATTCATCATTTCGCCAAGGCCGATGACGTTCGGCCAGGCAAGCGCCTCGGCAACATCCTCAGCCGAAAGCTCGGCGCCGGCGGTCTCGAGACCCGGCGCACTCGGCACGCAGCTCGGCACCTGGACGAGCACGTTGATCGGCAGGCTCTGCGCTTCCTCATTCATCAGCCGGACGCCGTCGAGGCCAAGCACGTTGGCGATCTCGTGCGGGTCGATGAACATCGTGGTGGTGCCGTGGGGAATGACCGCGCGGGCAAATTCTGTGACGGTGACGAGACCGCTTTCCACATGCATGTGCGCGTCGCAGAGGCCGGGAACGAGATAGCGGCCGGCGGCGTCGACGACCTTGGTGCCGTCGCCGATCGTGTGGCTGGCGTCCGGGCCGACATAGGCGAAGCGGCCGGCTTTGACGGCGATGTCGGTGCCGGGGATGATTTCGCCGGAGTAGACGTTGACCCATTTGCCGTTGCGGATCACGAGATCGGCGGGCTTGCGGCCCATGGCGACGTCGACCAGTTCGGGTGCGGTCTTCGACCAGGATTGAAGCATGACAGTTTCCTTCGGATGGGCGATGTCGGCGCCCCACCATCGAGGGCGCCGAAGGATTTTCTGGCGGTTACTGGGTCTGGGCGACGAGTGCTGCGGCAAGCAGCGCCACGAACCACATGACCGGTCTTACATCGCCGGCCCGGCCGCAGACCAGCTTGATCAGCACATAGGCGATGATCGCAAGCGACAGGCCGAGCGTGATCGAGAAGGTGAGCGGGATCAAGACGATCGCAAGGAAGGCAGGGATCGCCTCGTCGAGCGTGCTCCAGCGGATGTTGCTGATCGGCTCGGACATGAAAAGGCCGGTGAGGATCAGCACCGGTGCGGTCGCGACCGCCGGCACCAGAGAAAGCAACGGCGACAGGAACAGGAAGGGCACGAAGAGAAGACCCGCCACCAGCGCGACGAGACCGGTGCGTCCGCCCTGCTGGATGCCGGCGCCGGATTCGAGATAGACGGTCGCCGGGCTGGTGCCGAGCGGTGCGGAAATCAGCGCCGCGATCGCGTCGACATGCATCGATTCCCGGATGTTGCGCGGCATGCCGTTTTCATCCTTGAGGTCGGCCGCTTCGGCAAGGCCGAGGAAAGTCGAGAGCGCCTCGATGAAGTTGGTGAACAGAAAGACGAAGATGAAGGGCAGGTAGATTAGGTTCAGCGCGCCCAGGAGATCGATCTGGCCGACGAAGCTGAAATCGGGCGCAGCGGAGAAGCCGCTCCAGTTGACGAGCGTGTGGACGTCGGGCGTCTCCGGCCAAAACGCCGCTCCATCGCCCCACCAACGGCCGATCGGGATCGACAGGATGGTGGTGAGGATCATGCCGGCCATCATGGCGCCGGGCACCCGCCGCACCACCAGCGCCACTGTCAGCACGAAGCCGGCGATGAAGGTGAGGGTGACCGGGTTGAATTGCGTCAGGCCGACGATCGTGTCGGGGTTGGCGACGATGAACTTGGCGTTTTCCAGGCCGATCAGCGCGATGAACAGGCCGATGCCGCAGGCGATGCCATAGCGCAGATCGACCGGGATTGCCTCGATGATGGTCTGGCGCAGGTTGAAGAAGGCCATGACGGTGAAGAGCACGCCGGCCCAGAAGACACAGCCGAGCGCGACCTCGAGCGGCACCTTGGCGCCGACCACCATGGTGTAGGCAAAGAGCGCGTTGATGCCCATGCCGGGCGCCACCAGGATGGGGCTGCGCGCATAAAGCCCCATGGCGCAGCTGCCGATGAAGCTGACGAGCACCGTCGCCGTCACGCCGGCCGAAAACGGAATGCCCGCATGCGAGAGGATCGAGGGATTGACGACGATGACGTAGGAGGCGGCGAGAAAGGTGGTGAGGCCTGCGAGAATCTCGGTGCGGACGGTCGAGCCGAGCCGCGAAATCTGGAAGTAGCGGTCGAGCAGCGCCGCGAGCCAGGATGTCTCCGGGCTCGGTGCCGCCTCCACGGACTTGTTCTGATAGTTCATCTTGTTCCCCTTTTTTTGAACGAAGAAGGGGGCCGGCGTGACCGGCCCCCTTCCAAGGCATCATTCCGCAGCGACGGCGCGCTCGTCCCCGCCGGCGGGCGAAAACGGCGAGATCACCTTCAGCCCGACGCAGTCGACGACACCGAGATCGGTGATCGCATATTCCGGGATCGCCGTGATCTGCAACACGAACATGTACATGAAGGGCCAGGGCAGCGAGCAGCCGAGCGCGCGGGCCGCGTCGTCGAGCTCATCTTCCAGCGCCGCCATCTCGGCCGGCTCGATGTCGGAGACGATGCCGCCAATCGGCAGGTGCAGGAAGGCCTCGACGTTGCCGTTCCGGACCACCACCTGGCCGCCATTGTTGGCGATCAGGTGATTGATGGCGATGCGCATGTCCTCAAGATCGGCGCCGATGCAGATGATGTTGTTGTCGTCCGGGGCGGTGGAACTGGCGATCGCCCCTTGCTTGAGGCCGAAGCCGGAGGTGAAGGCGACCGGGCGGTTGCTTGTCTTGCCGTAGCGCTCGACGACGGTGACATATTGGACGTCCGCCGCGGGATCGGCGAAAACCTCGCCATCCTTGACCTTCAGCGTCACGTCGCGGCGGGTGCGCACGAAGATCTTTTCCGGGGTGACGGCGATCGCCATCGCGTCCGCCGTCTCGCCGGCGCCATGATAAGCAACCTTGAGATCGCCGGGCTGCAGCGGTTTTACCTTGACCGAATTGAGCAGGGCGACGCTCCGCTCAGGCGGCGTCAGCTCGATCGCCATCTTGCCATCGCGGGCGACCACCTCGCCCTTGGCGACGACGGTTTCGATGTTGAAATTGCGCAGGTCGTTAACGAGCAGGATGTCGGCGGCGCGGCCGGGCGAGATCGAGCCGACCTTGTCGTCGATGCGGAGCGCATCGGCGCCGTTGATGGTTGCCATCTGGATCGCCGCCATCGGCGAAATGCCCATGGCGATCGCCATGCGGACCATGTTGTCGAGATGGCCGCGCTTGAGGATGTCGCTCGCCACCACGTCGTCGGTGCAGAAGCTGATGCGGCGCAACGCCTTGACGCCCATTTCCGTGACGATGCGCAGGTTGTCGGCAAGGAAGTGCGAGATCGAGGATTCGCGCACGACCACATGCATGCCGGCCCGCAGCTTTTCGAGCATTTCTTCGGGCGTGTAGCTTTCATGATCGGCGCGCACGCCCGATTGCTGGTAGCCGTTGAGCCGCGCGCCGCGGGTCATCGGGCAGCAGCCGAGTACGGGAAGCCGGCTCTTTTCGGCAAGTTCGAGCGCCGCCAGGACGTCTGCGTCCTCTTCCTGGATGAATTCGCGCACGGTCTCCCAGATGCCGACGCATTCCGGCCAGTGGTGCGTCGCCTGGTGATCGGCCGGGCTGAAATAGTGGCCGACGGTCGAACGCGGCATGGTGTAGGGCGTCTTGCATGGCGCGCCCCAGAAGACCTTGAGCGGCGTTTGCTTGGCTTCATCGAGGAACTCGCGCGCAGCGGCGGGGCCGCCGACGACGATGATCTGGTCGAGACCGGTGACGATCGAGGTGGTGCCGAGCGGCACGACAGCCTTGGCAAAGCTCGTCAGCGACATCTTCGAGCATTCGACATGCAGATGTCCGTCGATCATGCCCGGTGCCAGGTACTTGCCGGTGGCGTTGACGATCTTCGTCTCGGGCCCGATATAGTCGGAGATGTCGCCGACCGCGATAATGCGTTCGCCATAGATGGCGACGTCGGCCTGATAAATCTCTTCCGAAACGACGTTAACCAGGCGACCGCCGCGGATTGCCAGGGTTGCCTTGCCGCCGGTGCCGGATGCGGCGCGAATGAATTCTCTGATATCGCTCACTGGAACCTCTTCTCCCTTAGCTCCAGTGAATATTCCCAATTCCCAGTCGTTTACACAATGGGCCGAAATAGGCTAATCTCTGGACATATCGTACAAGATTTTGGACGAAAAATGGATCTCTCGCTTATCGACTGCTTCGTGAAAGTTGCGGATTCGCGTTCGATTTCAGCGGCTTCCAGGCGCCATCGCCTGCCGAAATCGACGCTCAGCCATAAGATCCGACAATTGGAGGATGAGTTCGGCATCGAGCTCTTCGTGCGCGAGGGCCATCAGTTGCATGTGACCGATGCCGGCGCGGAGTTCCTGCGCTACGCCCGCCTGATCCAGTCGAATTGCGACGATGCGGCAACGGCGATGGCGGAGATGCGCCAGGATGTGGCGGGCACTCTGCGCGTGGGCTCGACCGGCGAATTCGGCACGACCATCACCTCGGAACTGCTCTACGCCTTCCGCCAGCAATATCCGCAGGTCAATCTCGACGTCGTGTTCCTGTCCTCACGCCAGCCATTCTCCGACGTCACCGAACAGGCGCTCGACGGCATCTTCCACTGGGGCGAGCCTTCCGACGTGGACTACATCAGCCGGCGGCTTTCGGTCTCATCCTACGGCCTCTTCGCCAGCCCGCAATACATTGCCCGCCATGGCCAGCCGGATGATCCGGATGCGCTCACCGGCCATCGCGGCCTCGTCTTCCGCCAGCCGACGCGGTTGCAGTCCTGGTATCTGACGCAGCCCGGCGAGGACGAGGTGGATCTGCTTCCGACCGCCACCTGCACCACCAACGACTATTGGACGATCAAGTATTTCGCCGTCGCCGGCGAAGGCATCGCCTATCTGCCCGACTTTTTCGTCGAGACCGAGCGGCAGGCGGGGCTGCTCGAGCCGGTGCTATCGGACTGGCGCTCGCCGCAGACGGCGATCAACCTCATCTATTCGCGCCGCCGGCACGTCTCGAAGCGGTTCAAGGCCTTCGTCGATTTCTGCATCGACTTCTACCGCGACCGGGACCGGGTGAAGATCCCGCGCTACTACGTGGAGCGCGTCAGTCTCTAGAGGCGGGGCAGGGCCATGCAGCGGCGCCTCTAGCCCAGCAATGAAGGCAGCACGCTGGCGCTGTCGATATTGCTGCCGCAGAGCAGGACGACATTGGTCTGGCCGGCGCATTTTGCTGCGATCTGCCGGAAGCCGGCGAGCGCGAGAGCTGCCGCTCCTTCGACCAGCATATGCTCATCGAGAAGCACGTCTCGCATCGCCGCGGCAATCTCGGCTTCGGAGCAGGTCACGACCTCATCGACGACGGCCATCGCCAGCCCGAGTGTAATGCTGTCTTCGTCAAGACCGCCGGCGACGGCATCGGCGAGCGTGTCGAGGTGTTCGGTTTCGACCACGCGGCCGGCCTTCATCGAAGCCGCGAGCGCCGCCGAATTTGCGGCGGAAACGCCGATGACGCGGGTCAACGGGCTGAAGCTCTTCAGCACCGAGCCGATGCCGCTGATCAGTCCGCCACCGCCCATGGCGATGAAGACATTGTCGATGCGCTCGGCCTGCTCCAGCAGTTCAAGCGCGATCGTGCCCTGGCCGGCGATGATTTCCGGGTCGTTGTAGGGCGAGACGTAGCCGAGCTTTTCGGTCGCGGCCAGTTGCTGTGCATGCTGTTCGGCAAGCCCGGTTTCGGAGCCGTGGAGGACGACGTCGACGCCGTAGGCGCGGATGCGCTCCAGCTTCGCCGGCTTGACGATTTCGGGCAGCACGACCGTCAGTTTCTGGCCGATCGCGCTTGCTGCATGGGCAGCGCCAATGCCGTGGTTGCCGGAAGAGGCCGTGATCACCTGATGGTCCCTGGGCAGCGAGGTCATCTTGCTCGCAGCACCGCGGATCTTGAAGGAGCCGGTCAACTGCAGGTTTTCCGCCTTGAACAGCACCGTCGAGCATGTTTGCTGCCCGATCGTGCGCGAGGGGATCAGCGGCGTCTCATAGATGAAGGGGCGGATGCGCTGGCGCGCACGGACAGAGCGCGCCGCCGTTTCGAGGACGTCTTTGGTCATTGGGTTGTTCCTTGCAGGCGGCCGAGCAGGCCGAGTTCATCGAGCACGGTGCGGGCGATGGCGATGTCCTGTGTCGCGATCCCCGTGAGGTCGGCGATGGTGATGTCACGGTCCGAGCGCCGGCCTTTGGCCGCACCGGAAAGGATCGCGCCGAGCGCGACACAGCGGTCCGTACCGATCAGCCCGGCGCGGGCCGCTGCAGAAAATTCGCCATGGTCAAAGCATTGCTCGGCGAGATCGGCGACCAGCCGGTCGGCGCGCGCAACGAGGGCAATGTCGAGCTCCTGCTTGCCGGGTGCGTCCGCACCCATGGCGGTGACATGGGTGCCAGGCGCGATCCAGTCCGATCGGATCAGCGGCTCCTTCGATGGCGTCGTGGTGACGATCGCATCGGACTGGCGACAGAGGGTTTCGAGATCGGTCGTTGCAGCGATGGAAAGTTCGAGGTCCTCAAGGTCGGCAAGCACGGCGTTGGCCCGTTCCATGGATCGCCCCCAGACCGTGAACCGCAGCGGTCGATCCGAGAGTGCGGCAAGCGCCCGGATCTGGATGCGCGCCTGCGTTCCGGTGCCGACGATTCCGATCCTCCGCGCGTCCTTGCGCCAGAGCGCCATCGTCGCGATCGCACCGCCGATGCCGGTGCGAAGATCGGTGAGCAGCCCCTTGTCGTCGAGCACGGCCACCACGTCGCCGGTCTGCGAGGATACCGCGACCATCATGCCGTTGCTCGAGGGCAATCCCTTGGCCGGATTGTCGTAGAAGCCGGAGGCGATCTTCACGACGAAGATCGGATCGCCGTCGATGTAGCCATATTTGATATGGCAATCCGCATTGCGCCCCGGAAGCGGCAGATAGCCGACCGGCGGCACGTTGGCGCGGCCATCCGTGACGGCGATGTAGGCGTCGCGGATGGCCGGTGCGGCAAGCGTCAGCAGCGGCAGGGATGCGAGTTTCTCGCGGCCGACGACGATCATGGCGCGCTCCCCTGGCTCAGATATTTGTAGACGGTTGCGCGGCCCATGCCGAGGATGCGCGAGATGTAGGACGCGGCATTCTTGCCGCCGAAGGCGCCGTTTGAAGAAAGCGCGATCACCAGCGCCTGCTTATCGGTCCGGCTCAATGTTGAGATCGTCAGGCCCCGGACAGCCGTCCACTGCTGGACATATTCGTTGACGCGCTCGTGCCAGTCCTCCTTGAACAGGCTCTCTGGTTTGTCGGCGTCGACGGGAACGCGGACGAGCGCGTTGAGCGTGCGGAGTGCTGCATGGAAGTCCGAGACATCGGCATTGATGCAAAGCACGCCGATCGCCTTGCCGGCCGCATCGCGCAAGACCGCGCTGATCGCCTTGATCGAGCGCCCGTCCCAGTTGACCTTTTCGTAGGGGCCGATGATCCCATCGCCTTCCCTGAAGCCGATTTCGCTCAGCAGCGAGGGTTCGCCGATCTCGCGCTTGGAGAAGTTGCCGGCGATATGGACGACGGTTTCGGTTGCGAGGTCATGCAGCACGACCTCGGCATAGGGTTGGAACAGCAAGGCGACCGCGTCGCAGACCAGGCTATAGGGGCGGAGTTCTGGGGTCACGGCGTTCCTCTTCCTCGATGGCGCCCCTTAGAACATGCGTAGACAAAAGTGTCTATACTGGATTTATAGTCTTAAGTTGCTGCCGCCCAAAACGACAACAGCGGCGCGCGATGAGTTCGCGCACCGCTGTCCAAGCAGCCGACAGGGAGGCGATCAGCTAGCTCGTCGCGGTCTTCATGCGCTTCGCCTTCCTCCAGCCGACAAGAAGCGGCATCACGGCCATGGCGCCCGCCAGAATCCAGAGGATGATAGAGATTTTGCTCTGGAACAGGATCGAGATGTCGCCGCCGCTGATCGCCAGCGCATTGCGCAGGTTCACCTCCATCACATGCCCGAGCACAAAGCCGAGGATGATCGGCGCCATGTCGAAGCCGGCCTTTCGAAGCATCCAGCCGATAACGCCGATGCCGAGCATCAGAAGGATCGAGAACACCGACGCGTGGGTCGAATAGACGCCAACGATCGACAGCACCAGGATGCCCGGAACCAGCAGCCAGTTCGGCACTGTCAGCACGCGGGCAAAGATGTTGACGAGCGGCAGGTTGAGGAGAAGCAGCAGCACGTTGCCGATGAACAGCGACGCGACGAGGCCGCCGACCACTTCCGGCCGCTCGGTGATCAGCATCGGGCCCGGCTGGATGTTGTAGAGCATCAGCGCGCCGAGCATGACGGCGGTCGTGCCGGAGCCGGGCACGCCGAGCGTCAGCATCGGCACGAAGGCGCCGCAGGCGGTGGCGTTGTTGGCCGCCTCCGGTGCCGTCAGGCCGCGCACGTCGCCCTTGCCGAAGGTGCCCTCGGTGTCGGAGATGCGCTTTTCCGTGGTGTAGGAAACCGCGCTCGAAACCGATGCGCCGGTGCCGGGCAGCACGCCGACGATAAAGCCGATGACTGAGCCGCGCAGCGTCGCGCCGATCGATTTGCGGATGTCGTCGAGGCGGGCGGTCATGCGGCCGAGCTCGCGGATGACCGTGACGCCGCTTGCCTGGTGCTCGAGGATCAGCAGCGCCTCGGACACCGAGAACAGGCCGATGACCAGCACGACAAATTCGATGCCGTCACCGAGTTCTGGCTCGTTGAAGGTGAAGCGGTAGGCGCCGGAGGTGGCGTCGAGGCCGACCGTTGCGAGCATCAGGCCGAGCGTGCAGCCGATCAGCGTCTTTACCGGCTGGCTGCCGACCATGGAGCCGAGCGTGGCGAAGGCAAAGACCATCAGCACGAAATATTCGGCCGGGCCGAAGCCGATCGCGAGGCCCGCAAGCAGCGGCGCGAACAGCGCAAGCCCGACGGCGCCGAAGACCCCGCCGACGAAGGAGGAGAGGCCCGAGAGCATCAGCGCCTCGCCGGCGCGGCCCTGGCGAGCCATCGGGTTGCCGTCGAGCGCCGTCATCACGGCGCCGGCATCGCCCGGCACGTTCAGAAGGATCGAGGAGATGCGGCCGCCATACTCGGCGCCGCAATAGACGGCGGCGAGCAGGATCATCGTGCTTTCGGCCGGCAGGCCCATCGTATAGGCGATGGGCAGCAGCAGCGCGATGCCGTTGATCGGACCGATCGCCGGCAGCGCGCCGACCAGGGTGCCGATAAAGCAGCCGACAAGGCCGATGAGCAAGTTCTGCATCGTCAGCGCGACGGTAAAGCCGTTCCAGAGATAATCGAGGTTCATTGATATCACTCCATAACCGGCGGGTCAGCCAAACAGCCGACCGGCGGGCAGATAGACGTCGAGCAGGTAGGAAAAGACAAACCACCAGAGGGCGGCCTGCCCGACGGCGCCGACGACGGCGAGACGCAAGGGCGCGCCGAAGATCCAGCCGACGCCGAGGGTGAGAAGGAAGATTGAGACGGCAAAGCCGGCGGGCTCCAGGAGCAATGCCGATGTGAACAGCAGCAGCGGCACCGCGGCGATCTTCACGAGCAACTGCCCCTTCGGGAAGGCTTCCGTCGAACCAGGGCTTTTCAGATAGAGAAGGCAAAGCGCCGCGAGGATGATGGCGAGCAGTACCGGCACAACGCGCGGACCGAGCGGGTCCGAAGCGAAGGCATATTCGATCTGGCTGCCGCCGATGCCATAGGCAATCGCCAGCGCAAGCATCAAGAGCCCGCCGATCCTGCCAACGAGGGAGGATGAGGATGGAGTGTCTGACATGTTGGGTTTCCCGATGATCACGTCTTCACGGAAAACGGGCATTCCTTCACGGCCAGGCGGATCGCCCGTGCCCGTGTGCCCGCAGGATGATGGCGATCGGAGCGGGAGGTCGTCCCGCTCCGATCCTCGGCATTACATGCCGGCTTCCTTGGCGATGATCTTGAAGCGTGCCACGTCCGCCTTGACCTGCTGGTCGAAGGCATCGCCGACCTGGTTGTATTCGTAGAGGCCGCGCGCCTCGCGCTCCTTCACGAATTCCGGCGTTGCGACGAGCTTGGTGAAGGCGTCGGCCCACCATTTATAGTCCGCGTCGGAGACGTCCTTGCCAACATAGTAGCCACGCCAGACCGGCCATTCGATGTCGACGCCCTGTTCCTTGGCGGTCGGCACTTCGGCGAGTTCGCCCGGAAGGCGCTCAGGCGCCATGACGGCGAGCACGCGGACCTTGCCGGCGGCATGGTGCTTGGACATTTCTGCCGCATCGCCGGCGCCGACCTTGACGTGGCCGCCTTCGAGCGCCGTCAGCACCGCACCGCCGCCTTCGAGCGCCACATAGCGCATCTGCTTCGGCTCCTGGCCGGCAGCCTTTGCCAAGAGCGAACCCTTCATCCAGTCCTGCGAGCCGACGGCGCCGCCGCCGGCGACTGAGAAGTCGGTCGGGCTTGCCTTGTAGGCGGCGATCAATTCGCCAAGCGTCTTGTAGGGCGAGTCGGCGGCAACGACGAGCACGCCGTAGTCGGCGCCGAGCGCGCCGAGCCAGCGCACGGCCGTTTCGTCATATTGGCCGAACTTGCCCTGGGCGATCAGAAGCGCCGAGCCGGACGAGGCCGCGGTGATCAGGTTGCCGTCGGTGCCGCGCTTGCCGATGACGTGGTTGTAGGCAACCGCACCAACCCCACCTTCCATGTAGGTGACAGCCATCGGCTTGCCGATGATCTTGGCTTCGAGCAGCGCATTGGCGGCGAGCCGGCAGGTGAGGTCGAAGCCGCCGCCCGGCTTGGCGCCGGCCAGGCACTCAGGCTTGCTGGGCTCGGCGCCGGCCGGCGATGCAACGGCGGCAAACAGTCCGGCCGCCAGAAGGGTCTTTACGAAGGTTCGGGTCATGGTCTCTCTCCCATCCATGAGTTGTTCTTTCGAAGGCGCTGTCACGCGCCTGCCCCACCGTGACATCCAGGGCCCGGACGGGCATCGACCAGCATCGACGGACCGCGTGTGCGGCCGCCCGAAAATGCCCCGGCGATGATTGTCCTCCAGACCTTGGCCGCATCTCCCGTTGTCGCGGTCAGGCAACCCTCTTTCCTCCCCGAAGCTGTCACCACGCTGTCACGAAAGCGGTCATATCCGCCGGGTTGATCGGCGGAATCTTCCGTGTCACTGCTTGCTCATGCGCATCTTTCTGGTGGAGGACACGAGGGATGTCGGGGAGGCAATCAGCCGTCGACTGGAAAAGGTCGGGCACACCGTCGATTGGCAGACGGACGGTCAAGCCGCCGCCGACATACTCGAATTTACCGATTATGATCTCGTGATCCTCGACGTCATGTTGCCGGGGCTCGACGGGTTCGAGATCCTGCGCCATCTGCGCGCCCGGCGAAAGACGACGCCGGTGCTGGTGCTGACGGCGCGTTCCGAAATCGAGGACCGGGTCGGCGCGCTCGACCTCGGCGCCGATGACTACCTCGTCAAGCCGTTCGATTTCCGCGAGCTCGAAGCGCGTACGCGTGTGCTCCTGCGCCGTCGCCAGGGCGATCCGACCAACCTCATCGAGTGCGGCGATCTGGTGCTCGACCGCAACAGCCGCTCCGTGCGGGTGGGCAATCGCGAGGTCCAGCTCAAGCGCCGGGAGATCACGCTTCTGGAGGTACTGGCCGCCCGGCCGGGGCGGGTTTTCAGCAAGGACGAGCTGCTCGACCGGCTGTTCGGCTTCGACGAAAACGTCAACCCCAACGCCGTCGAACTCTATGTCGGAAGGCTGCGCAAGAAGATCGAGGGCTCGTCGGTGCGCATCGTCACCATCCGGGGTCTCGGCTATCAACTGGTGGCCGATGAAGCGGCGTGAAACCTCTCTCTTCTGGCGGCTGGTGCTGCGCGTGGCGCTGGTGCTTTGCGCTGGGGCGGCGCTGCTCTCGGCGGCTGCCTGGTACTATGCCCGCGCGGCTGCCGACGATGCCTACGACCGGCTGCTGCTCGGTGCGGCGATCCAGATCACCGCGAACATGACCGTGGATGCGGGCAATCTGGGCGTGACGCTGCCGTCGTCGGCCTTCGAACTGCTTGGCCTTGCCGAGCGCGACCGCATTTTTTATCGCGTGGTGGGACCGGATGGCCGAACCCTGACCGGTTACGACGATCTCGATACCGGTGTCGACGTGACAGCGGCCCGAGCCGGCCCGGTCTTCCTGACGACGGAATATCGCAAGGTGCCGGTGCGCGTGGCCGTGGTCTCGCGGGCGCTTTCGGACCCGTCCTTTTCCGGCTGGGCCTATGTGGTGATGGCGCAGACGACCGAAGCGCGGCGCGGGCTTGCCGGCGAACTGACGACGCGCGCGATGATCCTTGTCGGCATCATGAGCCTATTTGCACTTGCCGGCACCGTGCTTGCCATCCGCTATTCGCTGCTGCCCGTCGATGCCCTTGCCGCGACGCTGCGTGCCCGCGATCCGCAGGACCTGACCCCCGTCGAGGCCGACATGCCAAGGGAGCTCAAACCCTTCGTCGGGTCGATCAATCATTTCATGGGCCGCCTCGACGAACGCGTCACCCTGCTTCAGCGCTTCATCGCCGATGCGGCCCACCAAATCCGCACGCCGTTGACGGCCCTTTCGGCGCAGGTCGACATGCTCGAAGATCACGACCTCGACGCCAACCGCAGACGGCATCTGGCGCGGGTGCGCGATCGCGTCAGCCAGTTGGCGCGGCTCACCAACCAGCTGCTCAGCCATGCCATGGTCATCCACCGATCCGATTCCGTGCGTTTCAAGCCGGTCGATCTTGGCGATATCGCGCGGAAAGCGTTTCGCTCGACGGTACCGATTACCGTCGACCCGGATGTCGTCGTCTCCTTCGAAGACTGCAGCGAGCCGGTCTATGTACTCGGCGATGCGGTGAGCCTGCGCGAGGCGATCGCCAACATCATCGACAACGCGCTGCAGCACGGTGTCGCGCAACGGCTGGCCGTGCGCGTGCGGCGCGACGACGATCGGGCTCTGGTGGAGGTCGCCGACGACGGTCCCGGCATTCCGCCGGGCGAATGGGCGGCGGTGACCACGCGGTTCGTCAGTTCGAAGACGGGAGAGGGAAGCATGGGACTCGGCTTTGCAATCGCGGCGGAGGTGGCGCTTGCCCATCGCGGCACGGTCCGGTTTCTGGAGAAAGGCGCGCACGACTTCACCGTCATTCTCGATGTTCCCCTTTATCGGGAGGGACCATGAGGATGTGGCGACAGCTTCCTTCGATCGCACTTGTCGCGGTCCTTGGGCTTGCCGGCCCGGCCGGCGCGGTCGAGGGGACGCGCGCGTTCTTTCCGGCGCTCGACGCCGAACGCGGCCGGCTCGTCATCAACGGCGCAACCGACATCGAGGCGATGGAGCCGCTGATCCGCGATTTTCAGCTGACGGCGCGGGATGTTGCCATCGACTATACCGACTACGTGACCAACGAGCTTTATCACGATGCCGACATCGCCTGCCGATTGCAGCAGCCCTTCGGTGACCTCCTGCTGTCGTCGTCCGTCGACCAGTTGGTGAAGCTTGCAAACGACGGCTGTGCTTTGCAGCATGTCTCGCCGGAGACCGGCAGCGTGCCGGCTTGGGCGAACTGGCGCGACGAGGTCTTCGGCTTCACCTTCGAGCCCTCGGTCATGGTCTATCACAAGGACTTCGTGCCGCCGGAGGACGTGCCGCACACTCATGGCGAGCTGACCGATCTGCTGCGCTTCAAGCCGGATTACTATCGCGGCCGCATCGGCACCTATGATCTGCGCCAGTCCGGCATCGGATACCTGCTCGCCTTCCTTGATGCGCAACAGGCCTCGACCACCTACGGCCGCCTGCTCGAAAGCCTGAGCCGCGCCCAGGCGGTGCTGCGCTGCTGCAACAACGCGGTTCTGTCGGAACTCGACAGTGGCAACGTCTATATCGGCTATAACATCCTCGGCTCCTACGCCTATGCCGCCTCGCGCCGGAACGCCAAGCTCAGGATCGTCCTGCCGCGCGACTATACGCTGATCCTCAGCCGCGGCGCGCTGGTCCCGGTGGGGGCGAAACGCCGCGATCTTGCCGGTCGTTTTCTCGATTATCTGCTCTCCGAGCGAGGGCAGGAGGTCGCGCGGGAGAAAGCGTTCTTCTTTTCGTGGAACGGCGCACTGCCGGCCGAGGTCGACGGCCCGGCAAAACTCGTGGAGTCCGGTATTGGCCGGCCGATCCGCATCGGCCCGGCATTGCTTGCCGCCCAGGACCGACTGCAGCGGTCCCGCTTCATCGACGACTGGACCAAGCTGATCGTCGATACCCCGGTGCGGCTGCGCCCGAACTGAGGGACGGCGCCTGCGGCAGATGCAGTCGCCGGGATCGTGGAACCTATCGTCCGCCCTTGCGCCAGGCGCACAGCAGGTGATCGAGCGACAGCTTGCCGGGACCGGAGGCCATCAGCGCGAGCGCCATGGCGGCCCAGGTAATGTGGATCGGCCAGCCGTCCGGCACGGTCAGCTGCACGACGATCGTCATCACCAGCAGGCCGAGGGCGGCAAAGCGGGTCGCCAGGCCGAAAACGAGCAGAATGGGCAGAACGATTTCCGCCGAGCCGGCCGCAAAGGCCGTTACGGCGGGAGCGGGGTAGGGATAGGGTCCGCCCGGCAGATGCAGCTGGAACTCGGAGCTGAAGAGCAGCACCGCCACGTCGTTCAACTGCAGGAAGCCGTCCCACTTGCTCATGCCGGATCGGAAGAACGGGACGGCGAGGCCAAAGCGCAGCACAAGCTGGGAGAGCCAGAGCGGCGCAAGCACGCCGACGGCGCGGTTCGCTCGACGGGCCCATTGCGAGACGTCGGCAGGACTGCCGTTCTGCGAAAATCTGGATGCGGACATCATGGTTTCATCCTCCGTGATGAATGGCCGCAAAGGCGCCGGCTTCGAGCGCGGTGGCGATTGCGGCCGTAAGATCGAGCGTGGGAGATCGGGTTGAAGCTTCCGCGGCGGCCGCGGCGAGGGGAACGCCTGCCAGCAGGCGCGAAAGCAGGAGATCGGCGTCGGGCGCGAGGTTTCGAACGATCACATCGAGACCGGGCCGGGTAATCAGCGCGCTCTCCGGATCAGCCGTTTCGATGCGCCCGACCGGTCCGCGCCCGCGGTTGACGGCAAAGATCGTGACGGCCGGATAATCGGAACGCACGATCCTGCTTGCCGGATGCGGTTCGAAAACGATGTCGCCAAGCCGCTCGGGCGGAACCAGGGAAAGCGCTGACGGCGCAAGCGCCGGAGCATCGGCGGCATGATAGGCGTCGAGCCAGGCGCGCTCGATCCTGGCAACGTCGGCAAGCCAGGGCATTCCCTTCGCGTATTCGTAGCGCGCGATGAAATCGGGAAAGTCGTGGCCGTATTCGAAAAGCAGCGGCGAGGTCGGTGGCGTCTCCCGCACATGAAAGCGCGCCATGGCGCGGAAGAAGGCCTCGCCGGTGATCCGCTCGGTTGCCGGAAAGGTCGCCGCCAGCGCCTCGATCAGGCTGACCGTGACGTTGTTGCGATAGACATTGAAGCGCTTCACCGCCGCCTTGCCGTTCGGGCCGGCGACAAGCGCCGGTGTCGGCCGGTCGGGTGCAAGCAACGGCGGCACGAAACCGGCGGCATAGCTGCCGGCTCGGCCGATCGGGATGGGGAGCGTTGCGTCAGGCGCGGACACGGATCTTCTCCTGCGACAGCCGTTGCCCGTGAGCATCGAGGATCGCTTGCGCCGCCATGGCCTCGCGCTTCAGCACCGGCCACTCGGGAATGGCGCTGTCCCATTCGATCAGTGTCGGGATGGCGCCGCTCCTGGCGATGACGATTTCGTAGAGTTTCCAGACGGCGTCTGCGACCGGGCCGTCATGGCTGTCGATCAGCAGAAGCTCGCCCTCGTCGTCTTCCTGCTCCGCATGCCCGGCAAGGTGGATCTCGCCGACATGCTCCAGCGGAAAGTCGCCGAGGTAGTCGCGCGCCGAATAGCCCTGGTTGGTGGCCGAGACGAAGACGTTGTTGATGTCGAGCAGCAGCCCGCAGCCGGTGCGTTTCACCAGTTCCCGGATGAACGCCGTTTCGCTCATCGTCGATTCCGGGAACGTCACATAGGTGGAGGGATTTTCGAGCAGCAGCCGGCGTCCGATCGTCTCCTGGACCTCGTCGATATGCGCGGCAACGCGCGCAACGGTCGCCTCGGTATAGGGCAGCGGCAAAAGGTCGTTGTAGAAGGTGGTTTCGTGGGTCGACCAGGCGAGATGCTCGGAGACGAGCGCCGGCTCATAGCGGTCGACCAGCGCCTTGAACCGGGCGAGATGCGCCTTGTCGAGCGGCTGCGGGCCGCCGATCGACATGCAGACGCCATGGAGAGAGACCGGAAACTGCTCGCGGATGCGGGTCAGCGCCGCGTGCGGCGGGCCCCCGGCGCCCATGTAGTTTTCCGCATGAATTTCGAAAAAGCCGCCCAGGGCTTCGTCGGCGAGGATCGCCTGAAGGTGCTGATGCTTGAAGCTCGTTCCGGCTAGCCCGGCAATTTGATGGTTCGGCAGGCGAGGGCTCACCGGGGCAAGTCCGCTGCCATCGTTGGTTGAAGTGCGCATTGCCAATCCCGTTCCAATCCTGTGAGCGTTGATGGCGGGCGGGAGCGTTGCTCGACCGGCCATCCCCTTGAAAACCAAAGTGCAACGGGAGGCGATTGCCCCGCCTCCCGTTTCCGTCTGGTCGTGGATCAGGACGCCATGTCGCGGGAGAGCGGTTCGGGCGAGCCCTTGCGGCCGTCGGGCAGTTCCATCGTCGTGCAGGTGCCGCCATCGACGAATTTCCAGGCGTTGCCCTGGTAGTCGACCGTCGAGGTTGCCTGGCAGGTGGTACCGGGGCCGGCAGCGCAATCGTTCTGGCCCTTGAGTGCGACGCCGAAGCATTTTTCCTTGCCCGCATCCATGGCGGACTTGACCTGTGCTTCGGTGAGCGGTGCGGCAGTTGCAAGCGACGACAGGGCCGCGGCCACAGCACCGGCCAACATTGCGGTGCTGATCGTGGACTTCGTGGACATGAATGTGTCTCCGTGTTGAATTGATCGAGTGCGCTCGTGACTGAGGCGCACATCGGGTCTTTCGCCACGCAGGTGTCGGGCGTTACATAACGTTGGCAACACGCTTTCGTGATGGGTCCGCGAGGCCGGTCCGAGCAGACAGCAGCCGTGAATTTGCGATAGCCGTGTAACAAATGCCGGGAATCGGCGAATGGGAGGAAGGGCCCGGGTGAGCGGCGCGGACGACGAACATCTCGCAGGGCTCCTTCGCGCGGCCGTGGCCGGCGACGAGAAGGCCTATGCCGACTTCCTGCGGGACGCGGCACAGGTGATCCGTGGCTGGGCCCGGCGCTGGACCATCGGCGGCGGCGTCGATGCGGAGGACGTCGTGCAGGAGGCGCTGCTGGCGGTGCACGTAAAACGTCATACCTGGCGGGAGGACGCACCCGTCATGCCGTGGCTGCATGCCGTCGCCCGGCACAAATACGTGGATGCCGTGCGCCGGCAGGCCCGCCGCCCGACGGTGGGCATCGAGGGGCTCGAAGAGACGCTGCCGAGCGTCGAAACCGAGACGGCCAGGGATTGGGAGATCGGCCGGGCGCTGGAGGGGCTCGCTCCGGGCCAGCGTTCGGTGGTCAGTGCGATCTCGGTCGAGGGGTTCACCGTGGCCGAGACGGCGCAGAAACTGGACATGAACGAAACGGCGGTTCGGGTGGCGCTGCACCGCGGCCTTGCTGCAATCGCCCGCCGATTTGGACGAAACTGAGATGGATACGAACGACCTCATCAAGGCTCTCGCAGCGGACAATCGGCGACCCGGTCTGCCGATGAACACCGTATGGCCCGCTGTGGCGATCGGCGCGCTCGTCCTTGCCGGTGTCGCGTTTTCGATCCTGCTCGGCCCGCGGCCGGATATCGCCGCTGCTGCCGAGACGGTTCGGTTCCTGTTCAAGTTCGTGGTGACGATCGCGCTCGCTGCGGCTGCCTTTGCGGCCATGCGCGTTGCCGCCTGGCCCGATGCGGACCCGCGCCGGCTGGTGCCTTTTCTTGGCATCGCGCCGCTGCTCGTTGCCGGTGGCGTACTGTTCGAGCTTCTTGCCGTGCCACCTGACGCCTGGGCGACGAAACTCGTCGGAACCAATTATCTGGTGTGCATGACCTTCATTCCGCTGATCGGCATTGCGCCCCTAGGACTGTTCCTTGTCGCTCTGCGCCATGGCGCGCCGTCGCGCCCCGGCTTTGCCGGCGCCCTGGCAGGGCTTGCAGCCGGCGGCATTGCCGCGACCTTCTACGCCGCCCACTGCCCGGACGATTCGCCACTCTTCGTCGCGACCTGGTACACGATCGCAGTCATGATACTGACGGTGCTTGGGGCGTTGGGCGGCCGCTGGGCCGTGCGCTGGTAGCGGCTAGACGGGCACCTGCCGGTGCTGAAAACAAAAAAGGCCGGCAATGCCGACCTTTTCCCGTTCGCGGCGTGACACTGCCAGTACATCCGTGGTCAGCGTTTGCGCGCGAACTACGCCCGGAGCCTTCGGTTGATCATATCCGTCGCGCTCCACGGGCAATTCGTTGATGCCTATGTGTGGTGTCGGGTGAAGGGTTTCAAGCCCCCGGCAAAATTCGCCGCCGGCATCCCTCGGCACTAGCTCCCCCCGACGCTAGCAATGAACGCTGACGCCGTGCTCGCGCAGCAGGGCGACGATCTGTTCGTCGGGCAGCCGGTCCGTGACCAGCGCATCGATATCGGCAAGCGATGCCAGCCGTACCAGCGCGCGCCGTCCGAACTTGCTGCTGTCGACGGCGAGAATGACGCGCTCGGCCTGGCGCATGGCGGCCGAGACAGCGGCGACTTCGGCATGGTCGTCGTCGCCGATATCGCCGTCCTGGTCGATGCCGCTGACGGAGATGATGGCGACGTCGAACTTGAATTTGCGGATGTAGTCGGCGGTCTCCTCGCGGAACACGCCGGCATCTACCTGGCGCACGAAGCCGCCGGGCACGGCAACGGCAAAGCTGCTGCTTTCGCTGAGCGTGGTCGCGACGCGCAGGCTGTAGGTGACGACGCGCAGGTCGCGGCGCTTGAGCAGGCCGCGCGCCACCGCCTCGCAGGTCGTGCCGGTGTCGAGAAACACGGCAGCGCCGTCGGCAACAAGCTCCGCGGTCAGTTGCCCGATGCGCTCCTTCAACTCCGCGTTGTCGATGCGCCGCTGGCGGTAGATGTTGGGATCAACCGGGGTCGCAATGGTCGCGCCGCCGTGGAGGCGCCGCACCTTGCCCTCCTGTTCGAGCGCCATGATATCGCGGCGCGCCGTCTGGGTGGTGACGCCGAACAGGCCGGTAATTTCCTCGATCGAAATATAGTGGTTCGTTTCGAGGTGGCTGAGAAGCTGCGCTTGCCGGCGCGCCTTCTTGTCCCCACCCGCAATATCCCGATCGTCCATCACCCTCATCCTCATTGCCCCTCAGCACGTTTTGCTACCATAGGGCCAACGCCGATCTCCAAGGAAGCCGGCGCACCACCTGTGGGCCGCGCGAAATTTTATGGCGACATATGAAATGTTGTAAAACTGACATTTGACTCGCCTAATGTCCGTAATCGTACATTTCAGTGAACTCTTCCGCTCATCAACACCATCGCCGTGAAGGTCTTGTGACGGAGCGTGTTCGCATCGCGACATTGGAGCAGATAATGAGACAACGTGGACACGACCTCCGCGGGGTGCGGGCTTTCGCGCGCCTTACGCAACCGTTGCGCCTGGCGACGGCGATCCTTCTGTGCGGCACGAGCCTGACGCTTTCGGCGGCCGAGGCGCGCGCCGCCGACGACAGCATGAAGATCCTGACGCTGAACACCTGGTTGGACCGCTTCAAGGCCAACCCGAGCGTCATGTCGGACTTCTTCATCAAGGGGAACTACGACATCCTGACCTTCCAGGAGTTCCGCGCCAACAGCACCTACGCGCGGGACATCCCGGGCATCCTGAAGAATGCCGGTCTCGGAACCTACGCCACCCGCCAGGACAGCGATACCGGCGTGTTCTCGCGCCTGCCCGGCACCTTCGGCGCCAGCACACTCGGCGACATCGTGACCTATACGGTGGTCGATCCGACCGTCAGCAAGCCGCAGGTGGTCGTCGGCACCACCCACCTCAATTATTACGACCCGGCGACGACGCGCATCAGCGAGGCCAAGGGCATCAACCAGTGGGCCAAGGGCGAGACGCGGCCGATCATCCTCACCGGCGACTTCAATGCCGGCGACGTCTCGGAACGCGGCCTGCATTCGGTCAGCCAGCAGGAATTGCTGCTGAAGACCTATGTCAAAAGCCCAAGCAACAGCTTCTATCTGAGCCTCCTGCGCGACTACGCCAAGGACCAGCAGAAGCTCGACGCCTATATCGCCGAGTGGAAGGGCAAGAGCGCTTCGGCGATCAACGCCTCGACGGTGCCGTCAGGCCTCTTTGCCGACGAGATGTATCCGGTTGCCGGCAACTTGCCGCAGACGATGAACATCCTGAAGAAGCAGTTCCAGATCCTGCAGCTTCCGAACGAGCGCGAACAGTTCTCGCCGCATGCTCTGAACGACGGCAGCGTCACCTGGCCGTCGCACGGCGAGGACGCCACCAACACCTGGGCGAGCTGGCACCGGGTGAAGATCGACCACTTCCTGGCGTCGCGTCCTTTCGGCAAGTGGTGGACGCTCGCCGACGATCCGAAGGATCCCTATTCCGGCGTCATCACAGACGTCAGCTACGTCAACAATCCGGATGGATCGAAGACGCCGCTTTCGGATCATGAGCCGGTTGCGCACACGGTGCGCTGGATTGGCCCGGTGCTGCAGAACTACACGGATCCGGCGACCTCGGCGGCAAAGACCCGCATTGTCTGGGATGACGAAGCGTCGACCTTTGCCGAGAAGGGTGGGGTGTTCAACCTCAGCCGCAACAACATGCGCAACGACGTCTATCTCGGCCAGATCGCCGACGAAAACGGGCTGCCGATCCTTACCGGCCTGACCGACCAGGAAAAGAAGACGCTGCTCGATTGCAGGAGCACCGACGCCCGCTTCCAGCAGGCGATCCGCGACTATTGCATCGACGATCACTCCTTTATCGGCGAAACGCTGGTGACCGACGGCGGTACCGTTGTGGTCGAAGAGGATGCAGCCCTCGGCAGCGCAGCGGCGAAGCTCCGGCTCGACGGCGGTGCGCTCCGGATCGCCGGCCGCGACATGCACCAGATCAACCGCGATATCGTGCTCGAAGCGGGCGGCGGTTCGCTCGACGTGGCGGACGCTGCCAACGTCGTTGCCGTCAACAAGGCGATCAGCGGCAGCGGCGGTCTCACCAAGCTCGGCGCCGGCGCGCTCGTGCTCAACGGCCAGAACACCTATACCGGCGCGACCGTGGTCAAGTCCGGCCTGCTCTCGGTGCAAGGGTCGATCGCCTCGTCTTCGGGGCTCACCATCGAAAAGGAGGGCGCCATCGGCGGCATCGGTACGTTCGGCAGCATCACGATTGCCGAGGGCGGCGTGATCGCGCCCGGCAATTCGGTCGGTACGCTCAACGTTACCGGTGATATCAGTTTCGCGGCGGGCTCCACCTATCAGGTCGAAGCCAACGACAAGGGTGAAAGCGACAAGATCATCGCGTCAGGCAAGGCGACGCTCAACGGCGGCTCGGTCCTGGCGCTTGCGGCCAATGGCAGCTATGCGCCGCAAACCAGCTACACGATCCTGACGGCGGCCGGCGGCGTGACCGGTACCTTTGCCGACGTCGCATCGAGCCTCGTCTTCCTCGACCCTACGCTCGGCTATGACGCCAACAGCGTGACGCTGACGCTCAGCCGCAACGATATCCGCTTCGCAGATGTCACCGAGACCGCCAACCAGCGGGCAACGGCGATCGCGGCCGAAAGCCTCGGCTTCTCCAATGCCGCCTATTCGGCGCTCACCAACCTCGACCGCGCACAGGCGCGTTTTGCCTTCGGCCAGCTCTCGGGCGAGATCCATGCCTCGACCAAGGGCATGCTGCTGCAGGACGGTCTGCTTCTGAACGCGGCAGCCACCAACCGCATCCGTGCGGCCTTCGGCGATGACAGCACCAAGGCGACGCCGGTGCTCGCCTATGGCGAAGGCGGCATCGAAAGCGTTGCGGCCGATACTGCGCGCTTCGCCTTCTGGAGCCAGGCCTTCGGCACCTGGGGCGATACGGACAGCAACGGCAATGCGGCGGGCTTCCAGCGCAATGTCGGTGGTTTCCTCATGGGCGCGGACGGTCTTGTCGGTGACAACTGGCGCGCCGGCCTCTTTGGCGGCTACAGCCGCTCGACCTTCGACGTGGTCGATCGTCGTTCCTCGGGAGACAGCGACAACTACCATATCGGCGCCTATGCCGGGACCGGGCTTGGCGCGCTGTCGCTGACGGCGGGTGCGACCTATAGCTGGCACCGCATGGAAACGAACCGCAGCGTAGCCTTCGGCGGTTTCGACGATAGCCTGTCGGCAGCCTATGATGCCCGCACCGCCCAGATCTTCGGCGAGGCGAGCTATGCGGCAAGTGCCGGTCGCTTCGATTTCGAGGGCTTCGCCAACCTCGCCTATCTCAACCTCGACACGGACGGTTTCCGTGAAAATGGGGGAGCAGCGGCGCTCTCGGGCCGCTCGGACAACACCGACACGACCTTTACGACGATCGGCGTGCGTACGTCGACCGACGTGTCCTTCGGCGAAACGGCGGCGGTTCTCAGCGGCACGGTCGGCTGGCGCCATGCATTCGGCGATGTCGTGCCGACCTCGACGCTCGCCTTTGCCGGCGGTCAGGGCTTTACGGTCGGCGGCGCGCCGATCGCCCGGGATGCCGCACTCGTCGAAGCCGGTATCGACGTCAAGATCGCTCCGACCGCGACCTTTGGCGTCAACTACACCGGCCAGATCGCCTCCGGCGTTTCCGACCACGGCGTCAACGCCAAGCTGAAGGTGAGCTTCTAAGGGGGCGGCAATCCCTCTGAATATCGAACGCCGCGCATGGCTTCCATGCGCGGCGTTTCTTGTGGCTGGTTGCGGCAGCCTGGTCGATCAGATCCAGACGGTCCTTCCGGCGCCATCGCAGCCAAGGGCGCGCAGGATGTTGAGAGGCACGTCGAGCATGGTCTCGCGGCCTGCTGTCAGAAGGAACGAGGCCGTCTGCGGTTCGCGATAGGCAAGAATCTCGTCGCGCGAGGCGGCGGTGTAGATGCCGCGCAGCGCCCTGAGGCAGCCGCTATGGGTAACCACGACATGGCGCCGGCCGCGGTCGAGCGTGTCGATCCAGGCTTCGAGGCGCGCTGCAAGCGCTGTCCGGCTTTCGCCTCCCGGCATCGAATAGTCGAACGGGTCGGCGCTGTGCGCCTCGTACTGGTCCACAAGATCGCGCTCGATCTCGTCATGGGCGAGCCCCTCCCACGCGCCATAGGAGCGTTCTGCGAGGGCGGCCGCCTCGGCAAAACGATCGAAGGGGATCGACCAGGTGTCGGCGAGGATCGATGCGGTCTGGCGGGCGCGGCCGAGCGGGCTCACCCAGAAGGTCAGGTTCTTGTCCTCCTCGGCGATCCGTTCGGCAAGGCGCAGGCCGACGGCGAGCGCCTGGCGCACGCCATTGGTCGTCAGCGGCGTGTCCTTGCGGCCCTGCAGGCGGCCGGCGACGTTCCATTGGGTTTCGCCGTGGCGGATGAGGATGAGGCTTGGAAGATCTTTTTTCATGCGGAACTCAAGAAAGCAGCGATCTCGCGATGCTTGAATGGATGAGGGGCGCGTCCGCCGGTCAGACCGGCGGACGCGCATCGTATGCTCTAATGGGCGAGCCATTGCGCCGACGACGGCTTGAGGCCGAGCGTCGTCGCCGCACCGGGTTCGAGAAGCGCGTCGCCGGAATGGAACGGCGCGTCGATCAGCACCGTCGCAGCCCCGATCCTCACGCCATAACGCACGGTCGCGCCCAGGAATTCGCGATGCGCGATGATGCCTTCGAGCGCGACGGCGCCGGGCTCGAGGCTGCCGATCGTCGCATATTGCGGCCGGAAGACGAGTTTGGCGCCGGCGGGCACGTCGGTGCCGGCCGGGATCGGGATGGAGCCGCCGCCCACGACCTCGAAGCTCCTGGCAGCGCCGCTGCCGGCCACCTTGCCGTCGAGGATGTTGGCCGTGCCGAGGAAGTTGGCGACGAACAGGTTGGCCGGCTTTTCATAAAGCCCCATCGGCGTTCCCACCTGCTGGATACTGCCCTCGTTGAAGACGGCGATGCGGTCGCAGACGGTGTTGGCCTCTTCCTGGTCGTGGGTGACGAAGATCGTCGTCAGCTGCAGCCGCTGCTGCAACTCGCGCAGTTCACGCCTAACCTCGACACGCATCTTGGCGTCGAGGTTGGACAGCGGCTCGTCGAGCAACAGCACCTTCGGCTCGATGGCGATGGTGCGGGCGAGCGCCACGCGTTGCTGCTGACCACCCGAAAGCTGCGACGGGCGTCGGTCGGCAAGGTGCTTGAGGCCGACGAGGTCCAACGCCTTCTGGACGCGACTTTCGATCTCCGCGCGCGGCAGCCGACGCTCTTCGAGGCCGAAGGCGACGTTGGCGGCGACCGTCATGTGCGGCCAGAGCGCATAGGACTGGAAGACCATGCCGATGTCGCGCTTCCACGCGGGCATGTCGAGCACGTCCTGTCCGCCGATCACGACCTTGCCCTGGCGGGCATTGTTGAAGCCGGCGATCAGGCGCAAAAGCGTGGTCTTGCCGCAGCCCGATGGGCCGAGAAAGGCGAAGAACTCGCCCGGCCGGATTTCAAGGTTGATGTCTTTCAGCACGTGAAGCGCGCCGTAGTAGAGATTGACGTCGCTGATGCTGATCGCCTTGGCGGGGCCGGCGGCGAGTGCAGCGCTGTTGATGTTCACTGTCATTGTTTTTCCTCCCGAATTACTTGGCCGTACCCAGCGCCTTCTGGCGACGCTCGATGACGTAGTGGGACAGAAGCGTGCAGAGCGCGACCATGATCACGGCGATGACGCCGAGGGCTGCACCCGGTCCGCGACCGGCCGGCGATTGCATGAAGACGTAGAGCCCGTAGGCGATCGGCGCGTCCGAATTGCTCTGGATCAGCATCAGCGTTGCCGACAGTTCGACCGCTGCGGTCGAGAAGCTGGTGACGAAACCGGCAAGCAGCCCCCCGGTCATCAGCGGCAGGACGATGCGGCGGATGGTCCGCTGCTTGGTGGCGCCGAGGTTTTCAGCCGCTTCTTCAAGCGATTCCGATACCTGCTGCAGGGCAGCGTAGCAGGCACGAAGCGCATAGGGCAGGCGGCGGATGGCAAGCGCTAGAACCACCATGACCCAGAGCGTCGCGAGCGGCGTGCCGTCGGGCAGCGTGATGCCGTAGAAGGTTCTGAGATAGCCGATGCCAAGCACGACGCCGGGGATGGCAAGCGCGGCAGTTGCCGCCCAGTCGAGCCAGCGACGGCCGATGACCTTGGTGCGCAGCACGAGATAGGCGATGGCGCCGCCGATGACCACGTCGATCAGGCCGGCAAGGCTGGCGTAGATCAGCGTGTTCTTGATGTAGAGCGAGCTTTCGCCGAAGACCCGGCCGTAATGGGCGACGGTGTAGGCATCGGGCAGCGGGCTGAACGACCAGACGGTCGCGAAGGAGAGCAGCAACAGGCCGATATGCGGCGACAACACCAAGAGCAGGATCAGCGCGACGACGCCATAGGCGATGACGCTCTCGCCGCGGCTGAGCTTGCGCCTGGAAAGGCCGCCACCGCCGCGCTGCACCGTCGAATAGTCCTTGCCGCGCATGGCGACCGCCGAAAGCCACATGGCGAAGATCGAGACAGCAATCAGGATCACCGAGATGACGTAGCCCATCGGATCGGTGAGGCCGACCGAGGTGACGCGCAGATAGGCCTGCGGCGCCAGCATGTCCTTGACGTTGAGGAGCAGCGGCGTCGCCAGGTCGTCGAAGACCTTGACGAAGACAAGCGACGCGCCGGCGAGATAGCCGGGCATGGCGAGCGGAAAGACGATGCGGCGGAAGAGCCGGAAGCCGGAGGAGCCGAGGTTCTGGGCGGCCTCTTCCATCGACCGGTCGATGTTGCGCAGGCTGGTCGACAGGTTGATCAGGATGAAGGGGAAGTAGTGCAGTGACTGCACGAAGATGACGCCGTTCAGCCCCTCCATGAACGGGATGCGGATGCCGAACCAGTCGTTCAAGAGCAGGTTCACCGTGCCGTTGCGACCGAAGAGAAGCTGCATCGCCACCGCGCCGACGAAGGGCGGCATGATCAGGGGCACGAAGCCGAGCGTCTGAATGATGAGCGAACCGCGGAAATCGAAGCGGGTGGTGAGCACCGCGAGCGGAAGCGCAATGGCGCTCGCCCAGACGACCGACATGCCGGACACATAGACGGAGTTGAAGAAGGACCGGCGGAAGAGGTCGGTGTTGAAGAAGTCGATGAAGTTGACGATGGTCAGCGCACCGGTGCCCTTCTCGGTGAAGGCGGTGTAGATGACCGTGCCGGCGGGGATGACCAGGAAGATCGCCAGAAACAGGGCGATCACCGAGACCGCGAGGATCTGGCCAGGTTTGGCCGCGGCGGGCCGGATGGGAACGGAAGCGACGAGCGCCATGGGGCAGACTCCGGAGTGAGTTCGGCCAGCCCGGCGCGAAAGGCGCGCCAGGGTCGGCGAAGCTTGAATGTTTGCGGGAGCTTGACCGCCCGCCGGGATGGGCAGGCGGTCGCTGTCGTCGCTTAGTCGACGAGGTTCAGGGCTTCGTCAGCCTTAGCCTTGGCGGCGGCATACTTCTCCGTCGCGAAGGCGGCCCACTTCTGTTCCAGTTCCGCCTGGCGCGCGGTCTTGTCCTCGCCGCCGGTAAAGGCGTCGCGGGTCTCCTTGCTCGCCGCCTCGTCCGCCGTGATCGGCATGGCGGCAACCAGGGCCTTGGCTTCATCGAGAAGTGCGCGGGTGGCCGGCTGCTCGTTGGCGGCAAGCGCCTTTTCGGCCGCATGGATCGCCTGAGTGGCGCCCTTGAGGTTTTCGAGCTGGAAGGAAATCAGCTGGTCGAACAGCGTGTCGACAACATCCGTGCGCTGCTTCGAAACGTCGCTGTCAAAGGTGATCATCGACTGGAAGCGCGGATCCTTGAAGGGGTTCGGGAAGCCTTCGGGCGCCTTGGCGTAGAGCGCCGGGTTGATCGGCAGGCGACGGATGGCCGGCTCGAGCAGGACTTCCTGGCCCTTCTCCGACAGGATGTAGTTGACGAAGGCCTCGGCACCGGCCTGGTTCGGCGCATTGGCGACGATGCCGATATTGGCCGGAACGACCGTCGTCACCGACGGATAGGCGAAGCTGACCGGGAAGCCGCTCGCCTGGGCCGAGAAGGCGAAGAAGTCGATGACGATGCCGATGCCGGTCTGGCCGGAGTTGACCGCATCCGGAACACCGAAGGAGCGTTCGGTCACCTGCTGGAGGTTGCCGCCGATGCCTTTCAGCGTACCCCAGCCCTTGTCCCAGCCTTCGCCCTGCAGGATCGTCTCGATCGTCAGGTGTGTGGTTCCGGAACGCGACGGGGCGGCGATGGCGACGTGGTCGAAATATTCCGGCTTGGCGAGATCGCCCCACTCGGCCGGCTTCGGCAGATTGTTGGCTTCCAAGTAGCGGTCATTCGACATGATGCCGTAGCCCGATGCGGCAAAGCCGAAGTAGAAACCATCAGGATCGTTGACCGGATAGGAGCCGACCTTTTCCGGCAGGCCCGTCACCGACGGGGTGAACTTGGCGAGCAATTGCCTGCTCTTCAGGCTGTCGAAGGCGTCAGGGGCCGATGCCCAGAACAGGTCGACCTGGTTGTTGACCTTGGTCTCGTCGATGTACTTGACGCCCGAGCTGGTGCTCTTGTTCTGGACGTCGAGGGTGAAGCCGGGGTTGGCGGCCTCGAAGCCGGCCTTGAACGGGTCGGTCACGTCCTTGGAGAACGAGGTGACGATCGTCACCTTGCCGCCGTCTTGCGCGTGGGCCGTCACGATGAAGGCAGCCGACATCAGCATCGCTGCTGCGATGGTTTTCAACATAGGTATCTCCTCCCAATAGACCGCCAATGCTTGGCGGCTGTCCTCTTGAGAGCAAGGCCCGTGCCAGATCGAAAAACCCGGAAAACCGGGCGATTTCAGCTGAGAATGGGTAAGAAAGGTAACATCGGGGCCGGTGAGGCGGGGTCAAAAGGGTAACATCACCCCTCGTCGCCATCGGCCCGGGCATCGATGTCGAACTTGCGCATCTTCAGATAGAGCGTTTTGCGGGAGATCCCGAGCGCGTCGGCGGTTGCACCCACGCGGCCTTCATGCCTGGCGAGACTGTTGATGAGGATGGTCCGCTCCAGCCGATCCATCTGTGCTTCCAGAGTCTCGCCGCCTGCCGTCGCGGCTTCGGTGTCCGGGCGCTCTTCGAGCCCGAGCACGAAGCGTTCCGCGACATTGCGCAGCTCACGCACGTTGCCGGGCCAGGGCCGGGCGTTAAGGTCGGCGAGATGCTCGGCGCCGACCGGTGGCGGCGTGCGTCCCTGGCGCTTGGCGGCAAGGCCAAGGAAATGCTGGAACAGGAGGCCGACATCGCCCTTGCGACGCGCGAGCGGCGGCAGTTCGACCCGGGCGATGTCGAGGCGATAGGCAAGGTCTTCGCGGAATTCTCCCCGTCGCGCGGCATCGTGCAGGTCGGCCTTGGTCGCCGCCACCACGCAGATATTGACCGGCAGTTCGACGTTCGAGCCGAGGCGCTCGATCACGCGCTCCTGCAGCACACGCAGCAGCCGCACCTGGGCTGCGAGCGGCATCGACTCGATCTCGTCGAGAAACAGCGTGCCGCCATCGGCATATTCGATCTTGCCGATGCGTTTTTCCCGAGCGCCGGTGAAGGCGCCGGCCTCGTGCCCGAAAAGCTCGGATTCGAGCATGGTCTCCGGAATGGCGCCGCAGTTGACAGCGACGAAGCGGCCCTTGCGACCACTGAAATCGTGCAGCGCGCGCGCCGTGACCTCCTTGCCGGTGCCGGTATCGCCGATGATCAGCACGTCGGCGCTGGCTGCCGCGATGCGCTGCAGTTTTTCGCGCAGCGCCACCATCGGCGCGGAGTGCCCGATCAGCCGTGTTTCCCAGCCGTCTTTGTCCACAGAGAGGCGCAGTCGCCGGTTTTCGAGCAGCAGCCGCCGGTGATCGCGGGCGCGGCGCACGGTCTCGATCAGGTGGACCGGATCGGCCGGCTTTTCGAGGAAGTCCCAGGCGCCTTCGCGCATCGCGCGCAGCGCCATTGGGATGTCGCCATGCCCGGACATCAGCACGATCGGGATATCGGGATCGATCTTGCGCACGGCAGCGACCAGGTCGAAGCCGTCATGATCGGGCATGCGGACATCCGATACGATCACGGTGTCGCTGTCGGCGCGCAGGCCGGCGAGCGCCGAGATGACGGAACCGTGCGGGGCGACGGTGAAGTCCTCCAGTTCCAGCACCTGGCAGCAAGCTTCAAGCACGCTGGCGTCGTCGTCGATCAGGATGATGTCCGCTTCCGGTCTCATTCCAGGCCTTTCAGGGATACGAGGAATCGTGTGCCGGTCGGACCGGTCTCGAGGATTGCGATGTCGCCGCCGAAATCCTTGACGATGTTGTAGGAGATCGACAGGCCGAGGCCGAGCCCCGAACCAACCGGCTTGGTGGTGAAGAACGGATCGAACACGGCCGGCAGGTTTTCCGCGGCGATGCCGTGTCCGGTGTCGCCGACGATCAGGCGGGCGGCGCCACCGGTCATTTCAACGCCGACGGTCACGCGCCGAAGCGGTTGGTCGGAGACCGCGTCAAGCGCATTGCCGATGAGATTGACGGCGACCTGCTCGAGCCGGACCGGTTCGGCCATGACCATTGCCGGGCCGCCTTCCGGCAACGAAAGCTCGAGCACGACGCTCTCCTCCTCGAAACGATGTTCGAGCAGGCTGAGGGCGTCCCGCACCGCTGCGGTGAGATCGACCGGCCGCAGTTGCGCGTCCGGCCGCCGGGCAAAGCGGCGGATATGGCTGATCTGGTCGGCCATGCGTCCCGTCAGCCCCTTCATCTTGTCGAGGTTGTTGACCGCCTGTTCGCCCTTGCCGCGGCCGATCAGCGTGGCGGCGTTGTGGATGTGTGCGCGAAGGGCGGCCAGCGGCTGGTTGAGTTCGTGGCCGATGCCGGCCGCCATCTGGCCGAGGGCCGCAAGCTTTGCCGACTGGATCAGCTCGTCGCGGGTCTGGCGAAAGAGGGTCAGCGCGCGCGAGAGGTCTCCGAGTTCGTCGGCTTCGGGCGGCGGGATCGCTGCGGAATGCCGGCCCGCGCTGATCGCGCCGGCGGCCGTCGCCAGCAGGCGGATACGGGCGATGAGGTTGCGGTGGACGTAGAAGTAGCCGATGGCGCTTGCCACCAGCACCGAGAGGATGGCGATCGCGAGGAGCAGGCTACGCCCGGTTTCGATTGCCGCGGCCGCGCGTCGCGCGGCGTCCCCGGCGCTCGCCTCGATCGCCACCACTTCCGTCTCGATCTTGCGGCCAAGCTCTTCGACCAACCGGCCGTTTTCGCTGGCAAGTTCGGCAAGCGTGCCGGCCTGCAGCATTTCCGAGCGCTTGCGATTGGGGATGCCCGTCGAGGCGTTGGACTGGTCGAGAATGCGCCCGGCCAGCTGCCGCACGGTGATGCTGTCGGGCCAGCTGTCGAGCGAGCGAATGCGGCTCGCCAGTTCGTCGGCGCTATCGCCGAGGAAGGCGTTGGTCTCCTGCATTTCCTCTTCGGTCGTGGCGTTGACGAGCCGCCCGATGAGACCTGTCGCAAGGTTTGCCTGGGAGACGACGGTCAACAGCGCTTCGCTCTTCTGCTGTTCGGCGAGCGCGGCCGCACCCTGGCCCTTGCGGGTTTCCGCTTCGATGTTGAAGCGGATGTCGTCGACCAACGGGTCGGCTTCTCCCAGAAGATCCGCCTGGACCCAGCGAAGCTCGTCGATGTCCGAGCGCATGGCCTCGCGCAAAGTGAAGCGCTTGCCGGCCGCAAGGTCGATCTTTTTCAGATTGGCGCCGATGGCCTCGGCGAGCGGCAGCAGCGCCGCCGTGCTCGATTGCGCCGTGTTTTCTTCAAGTAGGGCTCGAAGGGTCTGGAGGCGCGTCGCGTAGACGGCGCGGATCTCGTTGTATTCGGTGCGGTTTTCGGCGCCGGCAAGCACCGACGTCACGGAGCCGATGTCGGCCCCGGCCTTGGAGAGGCGCGACGCGAAGGCGAGCTGCGGCATCTGCTCGTCGGCCATGCGCGACAGTTCGCCCGACAACCGCTCATAGGAAAGCCAGCCGACCACGCAGGCGCCGACGGCGAGCCCGACGATCGCGACGAAGGCGAGCACGAGTCGGGCGCCAATACCGAAGCGCCAGCGCGGCTGCCGGGCGGTCGTTTCGATCACCGCCATCGTCACTGCCGCCACGGATGGAGATTGACGGGGTCGCCGGATCGCGCGGCCGAGGACAGCAGCTGTTCCGCCTCGCTGAGGTTCTGCTCGATCCGCGCGCGCAGGCGGCTCGCGAGTTCCGCATGGGCAGGGGAGCGGGCGACGCCACGCGGCCATTCGCCTTGCAGGGCCTCTGCCACATTGGCGACTTCGCTTGCTGAAAGCGGAGGCTGGCCCAACAGCCGCCGTGCCCGGGCCAGCATGCTCAGCCGTTGCGCGTCTTCGATGTTCATCGCCTCCAGATCCGCGGTCCTCTTCCACAGGCGGGCAAGGGTTGCCCGGCGGCGCACGATATAGTCGTCGAAAATCAGATTGACGAGCCCGTATCTGCGCGCCGAAAGCGCCGCGTCGAAGCCACCGGATTTCAGCAGGCGCTCGCCGTCTTCCTGCGGCAGCAGGCCGCTGTTGAGCGCGGGGTTGACCGGTATGCGGGCGATTGCCGGCGACAGCAGGAGTTTCTGGCCAGCCTCCGAAAGCACGAAATCGACGAAGCGTTCCGCTCCCGGCACGTTGCGTGCCCGGGCGAGGATGCCGATGCTTGCGGGCACGAACACGGTGTCGGGCGGCAGGACGAAGACATTGCGGGCGCCGGCGAAATCCGGCGAGGTGGCGAGGAAGTCGATGGTGATGCCGATGCTGAAGCGCCGCTGCGCCACGCCGGAGGCCACTCCGAAGCTGCGGGCGGTAACCGTCGAGAGATTGCCGCCGAGCTGCGACAGCATCGCCCAGCCTTTCTCCCACCCGTAGGTTTGCAGCAAGGCCTCGACGATCAGGTGCGTCGTGCCCGAGCGGGACGGCGTGGTGATGCCGATCTGGCCGGAATAGACGGGGTTCAGCAGATCCTGCCAGTTCTCCGGCACGGGCAGTTTGCTGCGCGCGAGATGGGCGGGATTATAGACGAAGCCGTAGCCCGACAGCGCGAAGCCCAGATAATAGCCTTGGGGGTCGTTCACCGGGTAGCCGAAGACATGATCCGGTGCGCCGGTATTGCGCGGCGCGATCGGACGCAGGCTTCCGTTGCGCTTAAGGAGCTCGAAGGCATCGGCCGCCGAGGCCCAGAAGATGTCGGCCGGCACATCCGCCTTCTCGATGACGAAGCGGCTGGCGCTCGCGGTGTTGCGCTGCACGATCGTCACCCGCATGTCGGCATTGGCGCGTTCGAACGCAGCGCGGAAGGGCTCGAAGAAGGACGGCGGATAGGAAGTGACCACCACGAGTTCCTGCTTCTCGACAGCACGTGCAGGGCCTGCAAACGCCATGAAGCCAAGGGTGATCAGCGGCAGCAGGGCCGCAACGATATAGAACCGGAACCTTGTCAATTCACTCCCACCGCGCATCGCCGTCCGGTCATTGCCGGTGCCGGTTGTCGCGGACCCTCCCCAAGATGCCGCCGTTTCGTGCCATGCACGGTCGGCGATCGCGGCGTACTCTGCTACGAACAGCACATCGCCGTAAACCCCGCAGGCATGTCGGAGACTGTTGCAAACAGGTCGCAGCCGCGACGATTGGCGCCATGGCAAGATTTCTGCACTTGGCGGTTGCGCGCGATTCGCCTATAGGTCGTCTTCCGGCAACCAATCAGGGAGGTTTCAAAAGATGCCAGCTTTTTCTTTCTCCCTACGGGGCGGCGTGCAGTCTTGAACTGGGCCGGGAAGGGCATTTTCGCCTTTCCGTCTTTTCCAGGTCGGATTTCGTTTCGCTGACCTTGGCCCTTCCTCTCTTGAGGATACGGTCACTCCAATGATGCCGCATCGGAAGCTGGGTTCCTTTTAACGGCATATTCCATTCTGATCTTGTTTGAGGCCGATGCGTCGCGCATCGGGCGATTGTTATGGCTTTTACTCGTATTGACCTGCGCGGCGGTGCGTTCCGCAGCGTTCTCGGATTCACCTGGTCGCACTGGAAAGCGCAGCCGCTGCGCATCAGCGTCATTCTCGGCATGGTTCTCCTGTCGACGCTCGCCGACGTCCTGACGCCGCTCTATTCGGGCCGGCTCGTGGACGCCGTCGTTTCCGGTGTGGCGACCGATCAGCTTGCCTGGGATGCGGCGCTTGCCGCCTTCTGGATGCTGATGGCGCTGTCGCTCGGCGCGATCATTCTCAGGCACTTCACCTTCCTGGGGGTCACCGATCTGACCCTCAAGATGATGACCGACATCGCGTCGGCTGCGTTTTATCGCATCCAGCGCTTCTCGACCGACTGGCATGCCAACAGCTTTGCCGGATCGACGGTGCGCAAGGTGACGCGCGGCATGTGGGCGCTCGATCTGTTGAACGACACCTTGCTCGTCGCCCTGTTTCCGTCCGTCGTGATGCTGGTCGGATCGACAATCCTGATGTCGTTCTATTGGCCGATGATGGGCGTCATCATCGGTATCGGGTCGATCGTCTTCATCCTGATGACGATCGTGCTGTCGCTCGGCTATGTGGCGCCGATGGCAAGCCTTGCCAACCGGTGGGACACCAAGCTCGGCGGGGCGCTCGCCGATGCCGTGAGCTGCAACATCGTCGTCAAGGGTTTTGGCGGCGAAGGCCGCGAGGACGCACGCCTTGCCAAGGTGCTCGCCAAATGGCGTGACCGTACGCGCCGCACCTGGATCCGCGGCACGACAAACGGCACGTCGCAGGGCGCCATGCTGCTCATTCTGCGCGCGGCGGTGATTGGTTTTGCGTTGTTCCTCTGGTCGAAGGGCCAGGCGACGGCCGGCGACATCACCTTCGTGCTCACCTCGTTCTTCATCCTGCAGGGTTACTTGCGTGAAGTCGGGCAGCACATCCGCAACCTGCAGCGCTCGATCAACGACATGGAAGAGCTTGTCGACATCCACGGCCAGTCGCTCGGCATCGACGACAAGGCGGATGCCAAGCCGATCCGGATCACCGACGGCCGCATCGAGTTCAAGGATGTGACGTTCCACTACGGTGCGCACCGCAAGCCGCTCTACGACCGGTTCTCGGTGACGATCCGGGAGGGCGAGCGTGTCGGTCTCGTCGGGCATTCCGGTTCGGGCAAGACGACCTTCGTCAAGCTGATCCAGCGCCTGCACGACCTGAAAGCCGGCGACATCCGCATCGATGGTCAGGACATAGCGTCGGTGACGCAGACCTCGCTGCGCCAGCAGATCGCGATCGTCCAGCAGGAGCCGATCCTGTTCCATCGCTCTCTGTCGGAAAACATCGCCTATGCGCGGCCGAACGCCACGCAGAGCGAGATCGAGAAGGCGGCGAAGCTTGCAAGCGCCCACGACTTCATCACGGCGCTGCCGAAAGGATACGGCACGTTGGTGGGCGAACGCGGCGTCAAGCTCTCGGGCGGCGAGCGCCAGCGCATCGCCATTGCTCGCGCGTTCCTCGCGGACGCACCGATCCTGATCCTCGACGAGGCGACATCGAGCCTCGATTCGGAATCGGAGGTGCTGATCCAGCAGGCGATGGAGCGGCTGATGCTCGGGCGCACGACGCTGGTCATCGCGCACCGGCTGTCGACTGTTCGTGCGCTCGACCGGTTGCTGGTCTTCGACCACGGCCGGATCGCCGAGGAGGGCACACACGACGCGCTGATCCGCCTCGACGGCGGCATCTACCGTGGTCTCTTCGAGCGCCAGGCGCTGGAATTGACCAAGGGGCTGGTACTGAACGACCAGTAAGGCTTTGACGCCACTTGAAACGATCGCCGCGCCTGGCAAGGGCGCGGCGATTTTTTATGTCGCTCGGCTAAGCCAGCGATCGAGCCCGCGCGCCGCCGCACGCCCGGTCGCAAAGCAGGCGGTCAGCAGATAGCCCCCGGTCGGCGCTTCCCAGTCGATCATTTCGCCGGCGACGAAGGTGCCGGGCATTGATTTCAGCATGTATTCGTCATCGATCGCGGACCAGGCGATGCCGCCGGCCGACGAGATGGCTTCGGCGATCGGGCGCGGGCGGACGAGCCGGATTGGCAGCGCCTTGATCAAGGCCGCAAGTTCTGAAGGTGGCAAACGCGCGGCATCAGGCGAAACCTCACGCACCAGCGCCGCTTTCACCCCTTCGAGGCCAGCCCCCTTGCGCAGGCGATTGGAGAAGCTGGTCTTGCTATCGAAGCGGCCAAGGTCTTTTGCCAATTTCTCGACGGTGCGCCCTGGGGTAAGGTCGACCACCAGGTCGGCCGTTTCGCCGCGCGACAGTCGGTCCCGAAGCGCGCTCGTGTGTGCATAGACGAGACTACCTTCGATACCGGTCTCGCTGACGACGAATTCGCCCGGGACGGTGCCCGCTTCCGAGGTCGCGGTGACGCCCTTCAGCGCCGCGCCGGCGAAGCGATCGCGGAAGGTCGCGCTCCAGTCGACATCGAAGCCGCAATTGGCGGGTTGGAACTTGGCGACTAACACGTCCCTGTGTTCCAGCCATGGTGTCCAGGCGGCATCGGATCCGAGGCGCGGATAGCTGGCGCCACCGAGCGCAAGCAGGGTCGCATCGGCGCTGACAAGCGTCTTGCCGTCGGGAGTATCGAACGCAAGCGCGTTGCCCTCAAAACCTGTCCAGCGGTGCCGCGTCAGGATGCGAACGCCGCGGCCTTCCAGCGACTTGAGCCAGGCGCGTAGCAGCGGCGACGCCTTCATCACCTCTGGGAAGACGCGGCCCGAGGAACCGACGAAGGTCTCCGTGCCGAGCGTCTTTGCCCAACGCCTGATGTCATCCGGCGTGAACGCGTCCAGCGCTGCGCGCAGTCGCGGCGAGGCATCGCCGAAGCGCTCGGCAAAGGCGGCATAGGGCTCGGAATGGGTGATGTTCAGACCCGACTTGCCGGCGAGCAGGAATTTGCGCGCCACCGTCGGCATGCTGTCATAGACGGTGACCGCGTGGCCGCGCTCGGACAGCACCTCGGCGGCCATCAAGCCGCTCGGTCCGCCGCCAATGACGACGATGTTTTTTTGTCTCATGCGCTTTGCCCGGTCACAGATTTCGCTTCGGCGCACTCTTGGCCCGGCGGCGCGTGGCACGCAACCCCCGTCGGATGCGCCTATCGGCGATGGCCTCCGTTGAGCTTCCTCTCCAGCCAGAGGCTGTAGCGAGAGCCGGTGAAGCAGATGGCGAAATAGACCAGCGCCGCGAAGATATAGGCCTCGCTGTAAAAGCCGAGCCAGGCGGGGTCGGTGGCCGAGGTCTTGGCGGCATTCAGCAGATCGTAGATGCCGATGACGGCCAGCAGCGAGGTGTTGAGCACGATGCCGATCGACAGGTTGACGATCGCCGGGATGACGGCCCGCAGCGCCTGCGGCAGCACCACCAGCCGGAGCATCTGGATCCGGCCAAGGCCAAGCGACAGGGCCGCCTCCTTCTGACCCGCCGGGATCACTTGCAGGCCGGCGCGGATGATCTCGGCGAGATAGGCGGAGAAGAACAGCGTGACGCCGATCTGTGCGCGCAGCAACTTGTCGATGGCCGCGCCGCTCGGCAGCGCCATCGGTACGATCAGCATCGCCACGTAGAGAACGGCGATCATAGGCACGCCGCGCAGCACTTCGATGAAGGCGATGGCCAGGGACCGAACGATGCCCATGTCCGACTGGCGGACAAGGGCCAGCAGCAGCGCGATCGGGAAGGCAAAGGCGAGGCCGGCGATCGAGACTGTGAGCGTAATCGGCAGCCCGCCCCAATGATTGGTCGAGACCGGTTCCAAGCCCGACGTCCCCGCCATCAGCAGCCAGATGCCGACGAGCGCCAGCAACCAGACCGGCACCAGGCGGAAGCTCCAGAAACGGGGAATGGCGGAGACCGTCAGCAGCGCAGCGATAAGGACGATCACCAGCACGGGGCGCCATTGCAGCGGCGGTGGGAAGAAGGCAAACAGCATGAACCGAAACTTGGCGCCGACAAAGGCCCAGCAGGCGCCAGCGCCTTCCGCGGCGCAATCGGCCGCCGTGCCGGTCCAGACGGCATCGATGACGGCCCAACGGACAAAGGGAAGAGCAAGCCAGAGGAGCGCGGCGAGTGTTGCCAGCGTGACGAGGCCATTGGCCCAGCCACTGAAGAGGCCTTCGCGCCAGCGGTGCCAGTCGGGTGCAACCGGCGGCGCAAGTTCGATCTGGCTCATCGTTTTCCTTCTCCGCGCAGGACCACGCGCCGGTTGTAGAGGTTCATGAGGGCCGAAACCGAAAGGCTGATGGTCAGGTAGACGGCGCCGATGAGGATGATCGCTTCGAGCGCCTGACCGGTGGTGTTGGCCGTCGTGTTGGCGACGCTGACGAGATCGGGGTAACCAATTGCGACCGCGAGGCTCGAATTCTTGGTCAGATCGAGAAAGCTCGAAATCATCAGCGGCGTGATCACCCGAAGCGCCTGCGGCAGTACGACGAGGCGCATGATCTGCGCGGGCTTCAGCCCGAGTGCGCGAGCGGCTTCCCATTGACCCGATGCCACCGACTGGATGCCGCTGCGCACGATCTCGGAAATCGAAGCGGAGGCATTGACGACGAGGCCGATCAGCAGCGCGGCGAATTCCGGGGTCAGCGATAGGCCGCCGCGAATGTTGAAGCCGCCCTTGGCAGGCACTTCGACCGATGCGCTGAAGCCGAGGGATACGAGAGCGAAATAGAAGATTGCTAACGCGCCGAGTACGGTGCCGGCGGTTTTCGGCAGATAGAACGTCGCGCCCGCCAGCAGGCGCCTGGAAATGACGAGTGCCGCGAAGACGGTCAGGAGCACCGCGGGCAGCCATACGGAGGCCGGCAGGCCGTCGACCGAAAGCGAGGGCAGAAAAACGCCGCGATTGCTGAGATAGACGCTGCCCAGAAACGTATAGGCGCCGCGCGGCGGCGGAAGCGCGCGGATGATCGCACTCCACAGGAACAGTTGCAGCAACAAAGGCGTGTTGCGCAGAAGCTCGACATAGCCATGGGCGAAGGTCGCGAGCAGCAGATTGCCGGACAGCCTGAAGATGCCGAGTGCGACACCGAGTACGGTTGCAAGCAGACATCCGACGAGCGCGACCTTGACCGTATTGGCGATGCCGGCGGCCAGCGCCCGGGCGTAGCTGTCGCCGGCCGCGTAAGGAAGGACGCTTTCGCCGATCTCGAAATTGGCCTGATGGGAGAGGAAGGCAAAGCCCGGCGTCAGTCCCATGCGGTGCATGCTCTCGGCGGTGTTCTGGCCGAGAAACGCAAAGAGCAGCAGCACGCCGACAAAGAGCAGGCCTTGCTGCAAAGGCAGAGGCCCGATCCACGACACGAGGCGCGAGACGGGTCCGGGCCCCGAAGGGCCCGGTTGGATGTGGCGTGTCATGGGAAGGACCATGAACCGGCTCAACGGAACGGCGGCGAATAGAGCAGGCCGCCGGCCGTCCAGGGCTGGTTGTAGCCGCGCTCGAAGTTGAGCGGCGTGCCCTTGCCGACGTTGCGCTCGAAGATCTCGCCGTAGTTGCCGACGGTCTTGACGATGTTGTAGGCGAATTTCGGATCGAGACCGATGGCTTCGCCGAGCGATGGGTCGACGCCGAGGAAGCGCTTGATCGCAGGGTCTTCGCTCTTGAGGAAGGTATCGACATTGTCCTTGGTGATGCCGAACTCTTCCGCCTGGATCGTCGCGTAGACGGTCCAGTTGACGATTTCGAGCCATTGGTCGTCACCGGCGCGAATTGCCGGTGCCAAGGGCTCCTTCGACAGGCGCTCCGGCAGAAGCACGTAGTCGTCGGGCTTGGAGAGCTGGGTGCGCTTGGCGGCAAGGTCGGTCGCATCCTGGGTCAGCGCGTCGACACGGCCACTGTCGAGCGCCTTCAGGAACTCGCCGGTCTCCTCGATCGTGACCGGCGTGAAAGCCTTGCCAGTCTTGCGGAAGAAATCGGCGATGTTGAGTTCGCCGGTGGTGCCGCTCTGGACGCCGATCGTCGCACCGTCGAGCTCCTCGCCCTTGGATACGCCGAGGTCCTTGCGCACCAGCAGGCCCTGGCCGTCATAGAAGACGACGGGGCCGAAGTGGAAGCCGAGCTTGAAGGCGCGGCTCACCGTCTGGGTGACGCCCGAAAGCAGAATGTCGAACTCGCCCGACTGCAGCGCCGGCAGACGCTGCTGCGGCGAGGAATTGGTGAACTCGACCTTTTCGGCATCGTTGAAGACGGTAATCGCGATGGCGCGGCCGAAGTCGACGAAGAAGCCCTGCCAGCGGCCGTTGCTATCGGGCGAGAAGAAGCCTGGCGTGGTGCCGACGCCGACCTTGATGACGCCGCGCGCCTTGATCTTGTCGAGCGTTTCGCCGGCAAGCGCCGAAGTGGCGATCAGGCCGGCCGCCAGCGCTGCCGTCGCGGCAAAGGCTTTTGTGAAAAGTTTTCGGTGAGTGGAAGTTCGCTGCATAAGGGTCCCCAAAGCCAAAGAATGTCATTGCGCCACCGGCCAGAGCCGCTTGAGGCGTGCCTAAAAATTAAATCTATAGAAATTATATAATAGGTATGATTGTGCGAAATAAGCGCGGGACCCGAAACAGATTTCGCCGCCTCGTTTTTGCCGGGAACGTTTTTGACAAGAGCTCATCAGTTGCTGGCGATGACCCCAGAAGGGGGGCATTGCATTTGCCCTCGACCGATGACCGGCAGGCTGCAGCGCAAAACTCCGGCTGCATATGCAGGCCTATGCCTCTTGTTGAGATCGGCGGAAGCTCCTAGGTTCCGCCCGTCGATTGGTTTATCTCCTTGGCGATGCAGCTTTTTGCGGGAAATTGGCGGGAACGGATGGGATGGGGCGCACCGGTGTCGGTCGCCCTGCACCTCGTCGTAGCCCTTTTCCTTTTGTACGACCTGCCGTTCGAGCTGCCGAAGCCGCCGAAGGAGCAGACCGTCAACGTCGAACTCGTTCCGCCGCCGGCAGAGGCGAAAGAGCCGAAGAAGGCCGAGCAGAAGCAGGCAGAACAAAAGAAGGCGGCGCCGAAAAAGGGCGAAGAGAAGAAGGCCGAACAGCCGAAACCGCAACCCAAGCCGGCGCAGCAAATGCCGCAATCGTTCGCCTCGGCGATGGCCAAGACCAAACAGGACAACAAGGAGGCCGAGCTTCCGCCGGCCGCGCGCGAGACGGAGAAAAAGACCGAGGCTTCCGAGCCGGCAAAGGCCGTGGACGACAAGGCAAAGCCGTCGGATAAGCCGGCAACGGCGCCTTCGACCGAGAAAAAAGAACCGGTCAAGGAGCCGAAGCCTCCGTCAACGCTTGCCGTGCCTGCGAGATCCACAGACAGCGCCACACAGAAGGCGGATGAAAAGCCTGCGGTAACGGTGGCCGAAGCCAAGCCTGAACCAAAAGAGACGCCTGACGCCAAGGCGCAGACGGCCAAATCGGAAGGGACCACAAAGACCAAGCCGGCCGATGCTGCGGCAAAGGTCGAACTCAAGCCCGTTCCGAGCACGTTGACCGAAGCAAAAGAACTTTATTCTGCAAAGTCGATTGCCGATCCGCGGGTGAAGCAGGCCTTGATCAACCTGCCGGTCAAGAGGCGGATCCTGCAACTGTGCAATCTCGAGGCACTGGAACAGATCCGAAGTCAACGGCCGGATACCCCACCCGAAGGACTGGTGCCGTTCGGACCGAAGGGCGGCTTCATCGCCAAAAACCGTATGGACGCCAGCGGTGGGGCCTACCAGAACAAATCGAATTGGTACGACGTCGACTTCAATTGCGTCGTCAATGAAGATGCGACCGAAGTGACCTCCTTCAGCATCGCGATCGGTGGCGAAGTGCCGAAAGCAGCCTGGAAGGAGCGGCGGCTTCCGGGGAATTGATCTTGGCGACGTGGGTGGAGGGGTGTGTGGTCTCCGACGAGCCCACTACGCTCGCTGTGTGCAGCGCTCGCCGTGACCCCCGGTCGACGCGCTGCGCTGAGAATCGCTTTGCCTGCCGAACCCAATGAGCCCGGCAGGCGCAGGTGCGAGTTGCCACTCCCGCACCAAGCTGATGCGATTGTTGTTACTCCGCCGGTTGAAGAACCCGCTCGCGATA
Source organism: Ensifer sp. PDNC004 (assembly GCF_016919405.1). Classification (NCBI taxonomy): domain Bacteria; kingdom Pseudomonadati; phylum Pseudomonadota; class Alphaproteobacteria; order Hyphomicrobiales; family Rhizobiaceae; genus Ensifer; species Ensifer sp. PDNC004. The sequence continues at coordinate 669,465 of NZ_CP070352.1, read as the reverse complement.
GACAGACACCAGCGAGGTGCCGAGCATCGCGGCCACGGCGGCAAAGAGGAAGACGCCGGCCGGGCCCTGCAGTTCGACGAGCAGGCCGCCGAGGATTGCGCCGGTGGAAATGGCGATCTGGAAGGTGGTGAGCGTTGCGGCCCCCGCACCTTCGGCCTCGTCGCCGGCAGCCCGGCTGAGGAACGACTGGACACTGACCGGCAGGGCGCCGAAGGCGAAGCCCCAGGCGGCGATCGCAACGATCGCGACGGCCGGTAGCGCGCCTGCAAGCCCCAGGATCAAGGTGGTGGAGGCGACGCCGGCCGCCGCCGACATCATCGCAAGGCGTGTGCTGCGTTCGGCCAGAAAGCCGCCGGCAATGTTGCCGAAGAAGCCGCCGACGCCGAAGGCGAGCAGGATGGCGGTGATCGCCTCGACGCCGAACTGCGGCACCTGTTCGAGGAACGGGCGGACATAGGTGAAGCCGGCAAAGTGACCCGTGACGACGAGCAGGATGGTTGCCAGGCCAAGCCGGATCGCGGGACGCTTCAATACGTTGAGGATGGTATTGAGGCCGGTGGTCCCCCTCGGCGGCAGGCGCGGAACGGTCAGCGCCTGGACGATGAAGGTGACGATGCCGACGGCGGCGGCAAGCAGGAAGGCGTAGCGCCAGCCGAGCGTCGCGCCGATCCAGGCGCCGACCGGGGCCGCGCAGACGGTCGCGATCGAGACACCGGACATCACGATCGCCATGGCGCGCGGCATCAGCCGGCCTGGAACGAGCCGCATGGCAAGCGCCAACGACAGGGCCCAGAAACCGCCAAGGCCAATGCCGAGCAGGAAGCGCGCGACAAGCAGCATCGGCAGGCTGGATGCGAAGCCGGCGATCAGGCTGGAAATGATGAGAAGCGCCGTCAATGTGAGCAGCACGTTGCGGCGGTCGAAGCGACCGGTGTAGACGACGATCGCCGGGCCGGCGATGGCCGCGACGACGGCCGTGGTCGTCACGGATTGTCCGGCCGCGCCGACGGTAACGCCGAGATCGGCCGACATCGGCGTCAGCAGGCTTGCCGGCAGAAATTCCGCCGTGACCAGGCCGAAAACGCCGAGCGCCAGGGATACGACCGCCGCCCATAGCGGCTTTTCTTGTTCATCCGCCTCGCCCGAAGGCCTTGCGACGATGCCATCCATAACTTTCATCTCCATTGCAGGTGAGATGAAAATATGCATGTGCAACTGGAGTTTCTATGCTAGAAAATCCAAAACACTATGCCGTTTGTCCAAAGCTGGAGTGACCCATGACCGATGCGCTGACCGACATCCTGCGCGGCCTGAGGTTAGACGGAGTGGAATATGGGCGTTGCCAGCCCTGTGCGCCATGGGCAACCTCCTATCCGGCGCAGGAACCAGCGCGTTTTCACTTTCTCGCGTCCGGTTCGGCCCATCTCCAGAGCCCCGATGGCGCCTGGGTGGAGCTGACGCCGGGCGATGCCGTGCTCTTGCCGCGCGGCGACGCGCATGTGCTCGCCAGCAAGCCCGGCCTGCCGACGATCTCGATCCACGACCTGCCGAAACGGCAGCTTTGCGACGGCATCGTCGACGTGCAATGCCCCAATTCCGATACCCAGAACCTGCTGTTCTTCGCGGTGATGCAGTTCAATGTCGACCGGCTGCACCCGCTCCTGCAGCTCATGCCGTCGGTGATGCGGACCAGCGACCTTGCCTCAAGCGAGCCGTCGATCCCGTCGCTGCTCGATACCATGACGCGCGAGGCGGCGATGCAGCGCGTCGGCTCCGGCGGGATCCTGGCGCGGCTTGCCGACGTGCTGACCGCGACGATCATCCGCGCCTGGGTGGAGCACGGCTGCGGCACGTCGACCGGCTGGCTTGCCGCCGTGCGTCATCCGGAGGTCGGCCGGGTGCTCGCCGCCATCCATCTCGACCCGACGAAGGACTGGACCGTACCGGAACTGGCAAAGCTCATGGGCGCGTCGCGCTCCGGTTTCGCCCAGCGCTTCGCCGATACCGTCGGCGAGACGCCGGCGCGCTACGTGGCACGGATGCGCATGCACCAGGCGCATCAGTGGCTGCGCGAAGGAAAGCGCGTCGCCCATGTCGCCAACCGTCTCGGCTATGATTCCGAGGCTTCCTTCAGCCGCGCCTTCCGCAAGATCATGGGCGCGCCGCCAAGCCATTCGCGAAACCTGATGCCGGCGCCCGAGCAGATCGCTTCGTGACCGGCGTGGCCAGCGGCTGCTAGAACTTGACGGCGAGATCGGCCCGCACGCCGTGATCGTGAGCGGCCGAGGCGATCTGCCCCTGATAGGAGATCCCAAGCGTTGCCGCCGGTGTAACGGCAAAGTCGAAACCGGCCTCGATGAGGGCGCTGTCCCGCGCGATCGGTGCGCCGGCGACCGAAAAGGCGTCGCTGCCGGAAAACGCCTGGGAAACCGCCGGCGTGACGTCGCCATACGCGTGTCGCCAACCAATGACGCCTCGGGCGGTAGCTTTTGCCGTTCCAAGGTCGAAATCGGTCGCCAGCCGCAGGCCGAGCGTGGTGAAGGTCATGTCGTCGGAGCCGCCGCGTACGGATAGCGCCGCTGCGCCGCCCTTCTCCGTGAAGCTGTCGGTCTGCACGTTGACATCGGCGAGATTGGCAAAGGGCTCGAATGAAAGACTGCCCGCCTGCATGCCATAGCCGAACTCGCCGAACACCTGCGTGGTGCCGGCGCGGTAGTCGGCGGTCAGGCTATCGACCAGCGCCGGCGAGATCACATTGCGGCTGCTGTCGATATCGCTCCACGTATAGGCAAGGCCCGAGCGGAACGACAGGGCGCCCCACTGCGTGCCGCCATAGACGCCGAGATGATAGTTGTCGCTGGAGGTCGAAGAACGGCGGTCGTCCACCTTGAAGCTCGACGAACTGTACCCGGCGAGGAAGCCGAGTCTCCAGTCATCTTTGACGAGGCCGTCGACACCGGCGACGAAGCCGCCGGTGGAACGCGACAGCGCGGCGGCGTTGCCGTCGCCATCCGTATGGCCCCAGGCGCCGAAGGCGGAACCCCAAGCGCCGTAACGTTCCGCTGCCGCGATCGACCCGGTGGTGAGATCGTCCGCTGCCACGATCGGCCGTGCCTTCGCGCCGACGGTCTCGAAGGCCGAGCGCAGCCGGTCGTTCATCTGGTTGCCGATGACTTGGCTGTTTTCGATCAAGCCGGTCACGGTCGAGCCGTAGACTTCGCCGGGCAGCTGGCCGAAAAGATCGGAGGCGGTCGCGGCGTCAAGGGTCACCGCGAGATCATGCAGGGATCGGCCGATGCCAAGACGCTCGATTACGGCAGCGGTTGCCGCAGCGTTGCGGGTGGTTGCTACATCGGCGAAGGCCACGCCGTTGCGGGCGACGTCGAGATAGACGGTGGTCGGGTCGTAGGCCAGTGAGAGATCGAGGAAGGCATGACAGCCACAGTCATCCTCGAAACGCCCGCTTACGCCGCTCGCTGCGGACAGGATGGTATGGCGGCCGTCACCCCGGTAGTTTTCTGGCCTCACTCTGACATCCACCATACCGGCGATGCCCGCCGTGCCGGTGACATCCAGCCGGCTGGTCCCGTCGGGGGCGTCGAGATTGACGAGGAACCAGGCGTCGGGCGACTGGCGGTAGTCGCCGTCCACGGTGAGTGTACCGCCCTTGCGGCCCCAGCCGGGATTGACGGCGCCGTCATTGTTGACATTGCCGTAGATGGTGCCGTTGCCGGAGAGTGTGCCGTTCCCGTCAGCAAAGGTCTCGGAGGCAATGCTGCCGGCAATCGCAAGAAAACCGCCATCGACGCGTGTGGAGCCGTGATAGGTGCTGTCGCCGGCCAAGATCAATATGCCGTCGCCCGACTTGATTAGCCCTCCCGCGCCGGTGATGTTGTTTGACCACTCGCTTTCGCCGTCGGTAATCACGGCATGGAAATCACCCCAGTCGAATTTTCCGGGGCCCCGTACCGCCCGGCCGGCGCTGACGAGGCCGTAGCCGAAAACCGGATCGACGCCAGGAAGCCCGATGTCGGTGGCGGTGCCCAGCAATACCTGCCGGATCTGAGCCATTGTCATATAGGGAAAGGCCTGCGCTACCAGGGCTGCCGTTCCCGAGACGAAGGGGGCGGCCAGCGATGTACCGGTTTCTCTGCTGTATGCACCGCCGGGAACCGCAACCATGATGTTGTCTTGCGGGTTCGCCCATACCCACTCGCCTTTGTCTGGATCCCATAGTGTCGCGTCGCCGCCGCCCGGTGCAGTCAGGCACCAGTTCATGGCAACGCCGCACCTGTTCGACCAATCGGGAATATGCGTTGGACTGGTCGCCACGACGGCAAGCCAGCCCTGTTCCAGTTCCGGGAAAAGGTGTGGAAGACCGGCGCCCACGGAAGGTTGTGTGGCACCGTCGTTCATCGCTGAAAAGACGAGGAGTCCTCCGCGCGAGACCGCGTAGCGATAGGTGGACAGATTGTTTGAGAGCTCCGCTTCAACTTGTTCGGCGGTCGTTTCCGTAATGAAGCCATCGCCAAAGCTGTTGTTGATGATCTTCACACCCCGGTCGATGAGCGTGCGGATTCCGTAGTTGGCGGCATCGGTATTGATGTAGCCAGGGATGTCCGAGGCCCCTACCTGAACGATAGTCGCGCCTGGCGCAACGCCGTGCATGCCGGCGCCATCGCGATTGGCCGCGATCACCGAGGCGACCGTTGTCCCATGCCCCTCCGCCACGAACGTCCATGGTTTCTCCGGGTCGTAGGTAATTCCCTCCGCATAGCGCCCGGCGAACTCGGGATGGGTGATGTCGAGGCCGCTGTCGACCACGCCGACCTTGATCCCGCTGCCGTCGTAGCCCAGCATGTAGGCATACTCGGCGTCGATCCTGCCAAGCCCCCACTGCGCCTCGAATTCCGGCGTGCGCCAGGTCTCCGGATCGCCGGGGTCACCCACATCCTGTGCGAGCGCAAATGGTGACAATGCGGTCGACAGCAGGAGCGTGGCGAGGTGGATAACGATACGGGGGTTCTTTTCCAAGGCAGTTCCTCAAGGGCCTGGCATCGCGTTGCGTCCGTGGCGCAGGGTATTGAAGGAAAACGGAAATTCACGAAGTGGGCGCGCGGAGGCTAGCCTCGCATGTCGGCCGACGAAATACGGCAATTGCCGTATTTCGTCGGCGTGGTTCATCGAATTCTCGATCTGCGCCTCGAGCCGGCAGGGCCGGCAGTCTCTCGGTCAGGGCGCAACCGACGCTTGATCTGCTTGTGGCACGTCAGACGGCCCGCGGCTCATCACGACTTTTCCGACCATTGCGCCGCCCTCCACCAGGCGGTGTCCCTCCTCCAGGTTTTCGGCCGAAAACGGCGACAGGCATTTCGTCATGGTGGACCGCAAAACGCCCGCATCCGTGAGCGAGGCGACCTCCTTCAGGATGCGATGCTGCCCGATGAGATCGGCAGTGCCATAGAGCGGGCGGGTGAACACCATTTCCCAGTGGAGCGAAAGGCTCTTGGCCTTGAGTGGTGCGGCATCGAGGCTGTCGTGATCGTCGATCACACCGATCTTTCCATGCGGCTCGATGATCTCGATCAGCTCGGCAAGGTGCTGCGCGGTGTGCGTCAACGAGGCGACATAGCGCACCGGTGGCGCTTCCAACGCTTCCACCTGCTGTGGCAACGGCCGGCGATGGTCGAGGACATGATGCGCGCCCATCTGCAAGCACCAGTCTCGGCTTTTCTCGCGCGACGCGGTCGCAATCACCGTCAGGCCGGTCAGTCTGCAGGCGAGTTGCGTCAGCACGGTGCCGACCCCGCCGGCACCGCCGACGATGGACGACAAGTAGCCGTTCACCGAAGGACGAGGGGCGGCGGCTGCATCCACCGCCCCTTTTTCTTGGCTATTGCGCCGGCTGGCTCTCTGCCGGCAACACGGCCGCCGGTGAGCCGGCGGCGGGTTGCACGGTGCTTTCGGCCGGTGGGACCGGTGAGCGCGTTCGCAGCGTTTCGGCGCGATGGCGGCCGACCGAGACCCAGAACAGCGCGACGAGGGCTGCGACCGTCACGGTGACGGTGACGTAGCGAATCCAGGTCGGGGCATGGCCGCCGGGGTCGATGTGCTTCTCCTCGATCTCGCGCTTGCGGGTGATCGCGGCCGAGTAGAAGACGATCGTCGAGATCACGAAGATCAGCGACCAGCGCGTCTGTTCACCGTCGGAACCGATCAACGCCACCAGGCTGTAGATCGCCGCGGCCAGGCCGATGATCACATACCAGTTGTATGTGCTTGCCGGCATCTTCTTGTAGCCGAGCACCTTGATGGAGATCGCCGAGTAGATGTAGGGCAGCAGCGTCATGATCACGGCGATCGAGGCGATCTTGCCGAACTGCTCGCTGGCCGTCGGCGACATCGTCGCAAAGACCTGCACGGTCATGATCACCGCGACGATCGCAAGGCCGGCCGAGGGAACGCCCTTGGAGTTGACTTTGGCGAAGATCGAACCGAAGAGCCCGTCATCGGCCGCAGCCTTGGCGGTCTGCCCGACGAGCAGCGTCCAGCCGGCAAGCGAGCCCAGGCAGCCGAGGGCTGCGCAGATCGCGACGACGGCACCGGCCGTATCGCCGAGCGCCAGGCGCGCGGCATCGGCAAAGGGCGCCGAGGAAGCGATCAGCTCCTTGTTCGGGATCATGCCCATGATGACGGTCGACGACAGGATATAGGCGACGGCGGCGAGGATAACGCCGCCAACGGTCGCGATCGGCACGTTGCGCTGCGGGTCACGCACGACGCCCGCCGAGACCGAGGCGCTTTCGACGCCGATGAAGGCCCAGAGGGTGAAGTTGAGCGTTGCCATGATCGCCGCCCAGCTGTCCTTGCCCGACACGTTCCACCCTTCGGAGAAGGTCGCCGGCGAGAACCAGAACCAACCGAAGATCGCCATGCCGAGGATCGGCACCAAAGCGAAGGAGGTGGTGAAGGACTGCAGCCTGCCGACGACGTTCGGCCCGAGAATGTTGGCGTAGGTGAAGAACCAGATCAGCGCCACCTGCGCCAGCGCCGAGACCAACGGATCGCGCAGCATCGGGAAGAAGGCGGTGAGGTAACCGAGACCGGCGACCGCCAGGCCGACATTGCCGACGACGTTGGCGAGCCAGTAGATGAGGTTCGTCTGGTAGCCCATGTAGTCGCCGAAGGCCTTGCGCGTATAGGCGTAGGGCCCGCCGGCGGCGGGGTCGATCGCCGCCAGCTTGGCGAAGGTCAGCGCCAGCGCGATGGCGCCGGCAATGGTGATCAGCCATCCGAAGACGGCGATGGACCCGACCGCGGCAAGGTTCGCCGGTAGCATGAAGACGCCGGAGCCCATCATGTTGCCCGCGACCATCAAGGTCGCGGGCACAAGGCCGATCTTGGCGGATTCCGCGACGCCCGCGGATGTGGGTTTGGAAGCGCTATCGACAACAGCCATGTTCGTCGCTCCTGAAGCCGGTTCAACGGGTCAAGACATAGACGCGGTAAAGGCCATCCTCGACCTCCACCCCGTGCGTGTCATGGGTGAAACCGGGGAACCGGAGGTCATAGGCCTCGAGCGCCTTGAGATAACCGAGGACCGGACCATCGGCGGGGCCGGCGTTTTCGCCCGGCATCAGCAGCGGAATGCCCGGCGGATAGGGCACGACGCCGGTCGCGACCGTGCGGCCGGCCAAATGGTCGAGCGTCACCTGTTCCACCTCGCCGCGCACCAGCCGCTCATAGGCGCGCACCGGGCTCAGGTCCGGATGCGGCAGCACGGAGAAACCGGCAGCCATGGAGGCCGTGGTCTTCAACTGGTCCATCGCCGAGAACATCGTGTCGGCAAGATCCTTGAGGCCCATGCCGGCGTAGCGCTCCGGGTGGTCCTCGATCAGCGACGGGATCGCCACTTCCAGGGTGAGGTTGGCGTCGTAGTCGCGCTTGAAGTCGCAAAGCGCGCTGACGAGCGAGCCCCACTTGCCCTTGGTGATGCCGAGCGAGAAAAGGAACAGGATGGTGAAGTCGGTTGTCTTCTCGACGACGATGCCGCGGGCATCGAGATAGGCGGTGACGAGGCTCGCGGGGATGCCGACCGGCATCAGACCGCCGCCGGGCGCAACACCCGGCGTGACGATCGAGACCTTGATCGGGTCAAGCATGCAATAACCGTCTTCGATCTCGCCGAATCCGTGCCATGCGGCTCCCGGCTTCAGCACCCAGCAGGACGGATCGGTCGCAAGGGATTCCGGCGAGGCTTCGTGGAAGGGGCTGGTGCGGCCGGTCTTCGGGTCGCGCACCGTGTCCGGCTGCCAGCAATCGAAGAACCAGTCACCGCGCTCGCCAGCGTCGTTGGCGAGCCGCGACATCATCAGGCGGAAGGAGACCGCTTCCTCGATCGATTCATTGGTGAGCGCCGCTCCGCCGGGGCCGTCCATCATCGCAGCCGAAACGTCGTTCGAGGCGATGATCGCGTAGTTCGGCGAGGTCGAGGCGTGCATCATGAACGTCTCGTTGAAGATGCCGTGCGGGATCGGCTTCCTTCCGTCGCGCACATGGATGAAGGAGGCCTGAGAAAGGGCGGCCAAAAGCTTGTGCGTCGACTGGGTGGCAAAGACCGTCGGCTTGTCGGCCGTATGCGCCTTCGGATCGCCGTGCATGGCGTGGCGGTCGCGATAGATCGGGTTGAAGCGGGCGTAGCCGTACCAGGCTTCGTCGAAATGCAGCCGGTCGACGCTGGCGCCGAGCAGTTCCTCGACACGGGTGACGTTGTAGCAAAGACCGTCATAGGTCGAGTTGGTGATGATCGCGTGCTTCGGCTCCTTGTCCGAGAGGTCGGCGGCAAGCGGGTTCTGGTCGATCGCCTTGCGGATCGCCACTGCCGTCAGCCGTTCCGGCGGAATCGGCCCGATGATGCCGTAGTGGTTCCGGGTCGGCACCAGATAGGTCGGCACGGCGCCCGACATGGTCATCGCGTGTTCGGCCGACTTGTGGCAATTGCGGTCGCAAAGTGCGATCTGGTCGCGGCTGACGCTCGCCATCAGGATGACGCGGTTGGATGTCGAGGAGCCGTTGGTGACGTGGTAGCTGCGGTGCGAGCCGAAGACGCGGGCGGCATACTTTTCGCTGGCGCCGATCGGGCCGGAATGGTCGAGCAGCGACCCAAGTTCGCCGACAGAAATCGACAGGTCCGAGCGCAGCAGCGGCTCGCCGAAGAACTCGAAGAAGGCGCGGCCGGGCGGGGACTTGAGGAACCCGGTACCACCGGTGTGGCCCGGCGTGTGCCAGGAATATTCATGCACCTGCGAGAACTGGGCGAGCGCCTTGAACATCGGCGGCAGGACGGTGGAACGATAGCGCTCGATTGCCGCCTGGATGCGCCCGCCGACGAAGTCCATCGTGTCTTCGAGCATCCAGACGAAGTCGTCGACCTTCGCCATGATGTCGGCGGGCACCGACGAGGCGACGCTGCGGTCTGCAAGCAGCAGCAATGGAACGGTGCCGTTGCGCTTGCGCAGCGCCTCGACGACGCCGATCGATTGTTCGTGACCGTCCGGCCCGAGATCCCAGTCGACCAGCACGCATTGGAGAGCGGGATCGGACCTGATCACGGCGATACCGTCGTCAGCGCTTTCGGCGGTCACCACCTCGATCTGGCGGCGCTCGAGTTCCGCGATCAGCGACCGAACGGCGCGGCCGGCAGCACTTTCCTCGCTGATCTCGTCGTCAAGAACGAGTGCCTTCATGCCGAGGCGGCGGTGACCTCTGTTTGACGTGCTCATATCCAATCCTCTCCATAGTTCGGTGCTAGGTGCGGGTGGGGGTATTTCGAAGTGTCAGCTGGTGGACGGCTCCTTCCTCTCGACTGACAGGTAAACGGGCAGTGCCACGAGCAGCAGGAGCAGGCACCAGAGGCCCGCCTGAGGTCCGCTGCCGTAGACCGTCCAAAGGGAAAAGACGAAAGCGACCAGCGCATAGGGCTTGTAGGGGCCGATGCGGATGCCGGCCCACTCCGCGTCGCGCGGACGCGCGAGCGCCAGGAAAAGCGCGCCCTCGACGAGGCTGCAGAAGACGTAGGGCACCATGGCCGCCGTGGTCGAAAGATCGACTGCGAAGCGATAAACAGCCATCAGCCCGGAGACGCCCGAGGTCTGCAGCACCAGCAGTGCCGAGGCGAGCAGCATCGACACGACGATGCCCCATTGAGGGACGCCGCGGCTCGACAGGCGGCCGAAAACCGGCGGGAACAGGCCGTCTCGCGCCGCCGCCATTGGCACCTGCGCCATCAGCAGCGTCCAGCCGTTGAGCGCGCCGATCGACGAAAGCACGACCGCGGCAGCCACGAGAGTGCTCCCCCACCCGCCCCACATCATGAAGGCCGCATCGGAAAAGGGGGCGGCAGAACGGGCAAGCGCCTCGCGCGGAACCGTGCCCATCACCACGAGCGTGCCGAGGATGAAGATCAGGCCGCAGCAGAGCGTGCCGAGCACCGTCGCCCGCGGGATCGTGCGTTTCGGATCGTCGACATCGCCGGCCGGGACGGTGGCAGACTCGATGCCGAGAAAGGCGAACATCGTCAGCGGGGCGGTCGCCGAGATCAGCCCCAGGACGGAAAGCCCGCTCGGGTTGACGGGTGTGAGGTTCTGCGGCTCGATCCAGAAGAGGCCGAGAAGGGCGATGGCGATGAAGGGAACGAGCTTCAGCCCGACGGTGACGATCTGGAAGCGGCCGGCGCTCTTGACGCCGAACATGTTGATGGCGGCGACCAGCCACATGGCGGCAAGCGAAACCGCGGTGAACCCGCCTGGCACATGCTGAAGGTTCGGGAAGAAGACGGCGAGATAACCGGCGAAGGCCATGGCAATCGCCGGCAGCGACGCCCAGATCGATATCCAGTAGGCCCAGGCGACGAGGAAGCCGGCAAACGGCCCGAAAGCCATGCGGCTGTAGGCGTAGGGGCCGCCGGTCGCGGGCCTGACGCTGGCAAGCCGCGCAAAGACCAGCCCGAGGCACATGGCGGCAATGGCCATGCCGACCCAGCCGACGAGCGCTGCGGCGCCATAGGGGGCGAGCGCTGCAGGCGACAGGTAGAAACCGGAGCCGATGATATTGCCGACGACGAGCGCCGAGCAGGCCCAGATGCCGAGGCTCGGGCGAACGTCCGTCCCTGCGGACGTCATTTGCGAAGGATTGCCGGCGGTTGCATCAAGCGGCTTCATCATCGAGTGCCGTCGTTCCAAATGCCAAGGACGAGGCGAACTTATGAACTGTTTCTTATGGTTGCAACTGCTTTATTTCACTCCACTATCAGTCGCCGCATGCGCCGACGCGGTGCTTCTGCAAGATCGGTTTTGACCGCCGGTCGTGACGAGCCTCCACGATCGCTGGCGTTGCAGGCTTCTCATGAAACTATTCCATTTTTGCGATGCCGTTTTGCCGCCGGGGGATGTAGGTTGCCCTGCGACGAAATGCCTGCTTCGCGAACGGGCCGATGGACAGGAAAACGACGAAAAAATGACGAATATCAAGCGCTTGCGCCTTCGAGATCTTGGTTTCCGGCCAGGTGTCTACGAGCCGGGTCCGCTCAACGCGATCACCGATGTCCCGGGTGTTGCCGTCGGCCAGGCCACCGTTGTCGATGCGGACCGCATCCGCACCGGGGCGACCGCCATCCTGCCGCATGACGGCAACCTCTTTCAGGATAAGGTGCCGGCCGGCTTCGCCGTGCTCAACGGCTTCGGCAAGTTTGCGGGTTCCACCCAGATCGACGAACTTGGCGAGCTGGAAACGCCCGTCGTTCTCACCAACACGCTGGCGACGGGGCGGGCTATCGAGGCCGTCAATCGCTGGACGCTGGCGCAGCCGGGCAACGAGAAGGTGGTGTCGCTGAACGCGGTCGTCGGTGAGACAAACGATTCCCGCCTCAACGACATCCGCGCCGGTCGGCCGACGATCGACGAGATCGGCGCTGCCCTGGCCGCTGCGAAGGCCGGTGCCGTCGAAGAGGGGGCTGTCGGTGCCGGAACCGGCACGGTGGCCTTCGGGCTGAAGGGCGGCATCGGCACGAGTTCGCGCCTTGTGAAGGCGGCCGGCTCGGTCTTTACGCTCGGCGTGCTCGTCCAATCCAATTATGGCGGCCGGCTCACCGTCTGCGGCCGTGCCTACGATGCGCCGGCGGCACACGACCGGGACGGCTCGATCGTTATCGTGGTTGCAACCGATGCGCCGCTGTCTGCCCGCAATCTCAAGCGCCTGGCCGAACGCGCCTTCGGCGGTCTTGCCCGCACCGGGGCGGCACTCAGCAACGGTTCCGGCGACTATGCGCTTGCCTTCTCGACTGCGGCTAGTGTGCGCCGCACCAAGGCGCGGCGAGCCGCGATCGCCGACTATCCCGACCTTCCGAACGACCTGATGTCGCCGCTCTTTGAAGCCGCGATCGAGACGACCGAGGAGGCGATCCTCAATTCTCTGACGATGGCGTGCACGACGCACGGCTTCAACGCCGCGAACGGCAAGCCGAGCACGGTCGAGGCGATCTCGCTCGAACGGCTTCGCGCGCTCAACGAACACTGATTTTGCGCCTCTGTATCGCGCCCGGTGTTGCGGTCCATGCGCTTCTGCCAAACCAATTCCTACGGAGCCCCCATGTCCCAGCCGTCCATCCGCACCGTCTATCTCAACGGCGAGTTTTTGCCGGAGAACGAAGCGCGCCTCTCGATCTTCGACCGCGGCTTCCTCTTCGGCGATGGCATCTACGAGGTCACCGCCGTGCTCGAAGGCAAGCTGATCGACAGCGCCTCGCATATGGCGCGCCTGGAGCGCTGCGCGCGTGAAATCGATGTGTCGTTGCCGGTATCGACCGACGAGATCGTCGCAATCGAAAAGCGGCTGATCAAAGAAAACGGCCTTGTCGAAGGCATGGTCTATCTGCAGCTCACCCGGGGCGCCGAGGACCGGAACTTTCTGTTCTCAGAGGATATCAAGCCGACGCTGGTGCTCTTCACCCAGGCAAAGACGCTGGTGACCGCGACCACCAAGGGGCTGTCGGTCAAGACCGTGCCCGACCAGCGCTGGGCGCGCCGCGACATCAAGAGCGTGTGCCTGCTGCCGCAGGTGATCGCCAAGCGGATCGCCAAGGCCGAAGGCTGCGATGAGGCCTGGATGATCGAGGAGGGGTTCGTGACCGAAGGCGCATCCTCGACCGCCTACATCGTGACTGCGGACAACCGCATCGTCACGCGCGGCAACAGTCAAAAGACGCTGCCCGGCTGCACCAGGCTCGCGGCTCTGGCGCTCGCCGCCGAACAGGGAATGACGCTGGAAGAACGCCCCTTCACGCTCGAAGAGGCGCTCAATGCTCGCGAAGCGTGCCTCACCAGCGCTTCAAACTTCGTTGCTCCGATCACCCGCATCGACGGCAAGCCCGTCGGTAGCGGTGAGCCGGGCCCGGTGGTCAAGCGCCTGCGCGAGCTCTATCTGGAGCACGCGCGGCGAACGGCGATCTAGCTCGACTGTGTGGGCCGGGCTGTCGCTTAGGCGACAGCCTCCAGGTTCTGCCAGACGCGGCCGACGACCGGGCGGCGGTTTTCCTTGGCGCGATAGAGCCGGATCTCGACGCTCACGTCCCAGCGCGGGTCGGCGGCCCTGACCAGCGCGCCGTTCGCCAGTTCGTCCGTCATCAGGCTCTCGGGCACCCAGGCAATGCCCCAGCCGGCTTCCGCCATGGCCTTCAAGCCCACCGACATGCTGCCTTCGTGCACCCTTTGCGCCGGAGGCAGCGTGGGGCCGATCAGGTCGTCGAGAAGCTGACCGAAGAAGGACGACTTTTCGTAGCGCAGATGCGGGAAAGGTTTCGTGCCACCTTCGAGCCGGTGTAGCGGCGCGCCCGCTTCATTCGCCGCCGAAACGGGGATTATGCGTTCGTGGCCGAGCACGCGATGTTCGAAGGCCTGCGGGTCGAGCAGGTGCGGGACCTGGGTGTGGGCGTAGGTCAGCAGGAAGTCGCATTCGCCGTCGACGAGCGAGTTGAGGTTTTCCTCCATGCTGCCGGAATCTGGGCGAAGCCGGGAAAAGAGCGGCCCGCTGCGGGCGTTGACCCGTGTCATCCACGCGGGAAAGAAGGTGAAGGAGAGCGTGTGCAGCGCCGTCAGCTTGATGGTGCGGGCGTCGGAGCCCTCCTCCTGCTGCAGATTGCGCCTTGCCTGATAGAGTTGCTTCAGCGTGTCCTGCGCCACCGGCACGAATTTCGATCCCGCTTCCGTCAAGCGCGAAGGATAGGTCGCGCGGTCTACGAGCGTTGTGCCGAGCCAGGCCTCTAGCTGTCGGATGCGCCGGCTGAAGGCGGATTGGGTGACATGGCGCTCGTCCGCCGCCTTTGAGAAGTTCAGCGTGCTGGCGAGCGCCAGAAAGTCCTCAAGCCATTTGATTTCCACGGGCATGCACTCCTGAAGTCCGGTCCGTCATTCGCCGGCGACCGGACTTCTTTTGTGGCAGCGCCCGCGCGTCATCAAGAAAAATCAGGCGCGGCGGCGATATTCGATCATCCGGGCTCGGCTTGTCACCAGTTCGAGGTGATCGGGCCCGAGGAGATGCAGGCAGATGCGCTTGACCCAGGGCCCATCGCTCAGCGTGAACAGGAAGCGACCATTGCCAAGGGGAGTGAGCTTCATGGTCTGACGTACGGGGCCGACGCCCATCAGGACCGCGCCGTTCTCGACCGTGAATTCCGCCCCTTCGTCGGAGCGCCAGACCCCGGAGAGCGACGCCGGCAGCGGCTCATGCGTCGCCGCTGGAAGGAAGCGTCGCGCGGCATGGCCGACCTCGCCGACAAGGGCGGCGCCGTCGAGGCGCAGTCGGAGGGGGGATGAGGCGGAGCGCGACGAGACCCAGCCGTCGCCGTCGTCATAGAGCGTCTCGTCCGCATCGAGATAGGTGCAGGTACTGCCCTTGACCTCGATCCACCAAGGGCCGGTTTCCGTCACATAGAAATCGTCGCCGAGGTCAGCCGCGGGATCCGGCAGCGCGAGCCCGGTGAGCGCCGCCATGCTTTCGAGCGCGATCTTGTAGCCGTTGGTGTCCTCGCGGTTGGAGACAACGACGAAGCCGGCGCGTGTTTCCGGGTCGAGCAGGAAATAGGTCTTGTACCCGGGGTGTGAGCCGCCATGGCCGACGAATTCGCGGGCGCCGAGCGACGAATTGCGCAGGCCCAACCCGTAGCCCGTGGGGCGCCCGTCGGCGAGATACCGGGATGCCTGCAATTTCTGCAGGAGACCGGCAAAGCGACCTTCATCATCAAGCAAGGCCTGCAGCCAGGTGGCAAGCGACCGGGCGCTGCCGGTGAGGCTGCCCGACGCGGAAATATGCAGACCGGCGGCCGAAAGCTGCCAGCTTTCGCCCGCGTGCCAGTAGCCGGGAACGAGGCCCGCCACCGGATCGTTCCAGACATCCGGCGCCTTCAGCGCGATGCCAAGCGGGCCCGCGATTTCCCGTTGGACGAAATCGTCGAAGCGGAAGCCCTTGCGCTCCAGCGCCGCTTCGATGAGGCGATAACCGGTGTTCGAATAGGAGACCTCGGTGCCGGCATCAAAGTTCAGCCGCTCCAGGCGTGAGAGGTATTCGAGAAGCGGCCCCGCCTTCGTCTCTGAGTAGACGGAAAGGCCGAGCAGCGACAGGCATTCGCGGGTATCCGGCAGGCCGCCGGTCATGTCGAGCGCCTGCCCGACCGTTACGTCCGCAAGCGGCGAGCGCAGTTCCGGAAGGTGCTGGCCGAGCGGATCGTCGAGACCGATGAGATCGGCATGGGCCAGCACCATCGCTGAGAAGACGTGCTTAGTGAGCGACGCGTAACGCACGACGCTGTCGGCGGTGAACGGCGCAAACGTAGCGAGGCTTTCGACGCCGGCCGTATGCGAGAAGCGGACGCCGGATGCGTCGAAGCCGATGACCGCGCCGCCCGGCTCGTCCGCCGCCCATTGTGCGGTCAGGCTTCTCGCAGCCGCTTCGGCGGCCTGCCAATCGAGCGTTGCCGGCTTCTTCATGTCCATTCTCCAATCCTGATCGCAGCGGTTTCCCGCGCGTATTTCCGACTAAGCACGACAGTACCTTGTGCCGCCAATTCCGATTCCGGCAGGGCCTATGCACGGTTTGCATTTGCCCGGTCTGCCTGCACCGGGTTAGTGCAGCAGGGAAAAAGGGTGCGGTTCCCGCACCCAATGTCTATGGTCCGTTCGCGACTATCCATGAGTCGCGCTTGAGGACAACAGGTTGAGAAGGCGGTCCAGAATTGGCGACGCAAGCGAAAATCCCGGTCTTTGACGGACATAACGACGTGCTGTCGCGGCTCTGGCGTTCGCCGGGCGGCGCTGCCGAGCGTCGTTTCCTCGACGGTGTCGATACCGGGCATATCGATCTCGACAAGGCCGCAGCGGGTGGCCTCGCCGGCGGCCTCTGCGCCGTCTACGTGGCATCGCCGGGCCTTGCCAAGGACGGCAGCGGCGAGTTCGCAACGCCTGATCAGCAAAGCGCGCTCGAAGCCACGCTCGGCATGGCGAGCCTGCTGATGCGGATCGAGCGCCAGTCGAAGGGCCGGCTGAAGATCTGCCGCAGTGCTGCCGATATCCGCGCCGCAATGGACAAGGGTGCCTTTGCCTCGGTGCTGCACATCGAGGGTATCGAGGCGGTCGGCGCTGACCTCGATGCGCTCTATGTGCTGCACGCCGCGGGTCTGCGCACGCTCGGCCCCGTCTGGAGCCGGCCGAACATTTTTGCCTATGGCGTTCCCTTCCGCTTTCCCTCCTCGCCCGATATCGGTCCGGGCCTCAGCGAGGCCGGCAAGGATCTCGTGCGCGCCTGCAACGAGTTGAAGATCATGCTCGATCTTTCGCATTTGAACGAGCAGGGCTTCTGGGACATCGCCGCGCTGTCGCAGGCGCCGCTCGTCGCCTCCCATTCCAACGTGCATGCGCTCTGCCCGCACAGCCGCAACCTGACGGACCGTCAGCTCGACGCGATCAGGGACAGCGGCGGTTTGGCCGGCATCAACTTCGGCGTCCTTTTCCTGCGCGCGGACGGGACCAGGAACACGGATACGCCGCTCTCGCTCCTTGTCGACCATATCGACTACATCGTCGAGCGTATCGGTATCGAGCATGTGGCGCTCGGCTCTGACTTCGACGGTACGGCCATCCCGGCGGCCATGAGCAGTGCGGCCGATCTGCCGCTGCTCGTCGACCTGCTGCGCACCCGCGGCTATGACGACGCGGCGCTCGCCAAGATCTGCCACGGCAACTGGATCCGCGTGCTGGAGACGACCTGGGGCGCGTGAGCGCCGGCTGGAGCCGCGCAAGCGCTAGGTCCTGGAAGCGATCGGCAGGGCTTCGAGCAGCACGCTGATCGCGCAATCGACAGCGGCCGTGCGTCGATCCCGGGCGAAAAGCCCATATTGCACGGCAAACGGCTTCGGCACGGCCGACGAAGCAGGCAGCGCCCGCATCGTGCCCGCGCGGATCGCTTCCGGCGGAAGCAAACCAATGCCGAGGCCGTTCTCGATCGCGGCCTGCAGCGCCGTGATGCTCTGGCTGGTAAAGGTAATCCGGTGTTCCCGGCCCTGGTCGGCCAGCGTCTCGATCATGCGCCGGCGCCAGAGGCAGGGCGCGGCGAAGGCGACGAGGTCGATCGGCCGCGTTTCGTCGAAAGCGTAGTCCGTCGCACAGACCCATTGCAGTTCAACGTTCCAGGTGGTGAGGGCGTCGGCGGTGACCACGGAGGTCGGCACGACCATGATGTCGAGGTCGCCTTCGGGCCAGGTCTTTCCAAGCGCCACGCATTGTTCGACGACAACATCGAGCCGGATCTCCTGGTAGCCGCGCCGCAATCGCCCGAGCGCTTCGGGCAGCGCCGTCGTTGCCACTTCCTCGGCAAGCCCGACCCGCACGCCACCGCTAAGGTCCGCCTGTCGCAGCCGCGCCGCCGCTTCGTCGCCGAGCGCCAGCATGCGCGTGGCGTATCCCAGAAACAATTCGCCTTCGGGTGTTGGCACGACGCCACGACCGGTGCGGGTGAAAAGTTGCCGGCCGAGCACTTCCTCAAGCCGGCGCATCTGCATGCTGAGCGCCGATTGCGTACGGCCGGTCTGGGTGGCGACACGGTTCAGGCTGCCCTGTCGGCAGACCGCGACGAAGCTGCGCAGGAGGTCGATGCTGATCTGATCAGATATCACGATCTTTGAACTCTGTTGTCATTGATATCAGTCTACACGGGGGACTCACGCATGGCTATCTGTCAGATGTGATCAGCGAGGAAGGCGGAGCAGCACCAAGCAGATTGGCATCGACCGTCGCTTGGAGGCTGCCAGGGCCAGCCGACCAACCAGAGGACCAGATCCATGAAAGCTATCCGCGTGTATCAGCACGGCGGGCCTGATGTGCTCGCCTATGAAAATGTCGAACTCGGCGAACCCGGCCCCGGTGAAGTGCGGGTGGGCAACCGGGCGATCGGCGTCAACTTCGTCGACATCTATCTGCGCAGCGGCGCCTATCCGCCGCCGCAGCTTCCTTTCATCCCAGGCAAAGAGGGAGCGGGCGAGGTGATCTTGGTCGGGCCTGGCGTCGAGGGCTTCAAGCCGGGGGACCGCGTCGCCTACGCCGAAGCGCTTGGTGCCTATGCGGAGGAGCACAATGTGCCTGCCCGTGTTCTCGTGCACCTGCCTCACGGCATCGATTTCGAGACGGGTGCAGCGATGATGTTGAAGGGCCTGACAGCGCAATATTTGTTGCGTCGCACCTTCCGGGTTGAGGCCGGTCATACCCTCCTCGTCCATGCGGCCGCCGGCGGTGTCGGCCTTATCCTGACGCAATGGGCGAAACATCTGGGCGCAAAGGTCATTGGCACCGTCGGTTCGCCGGAGAAGGCCGAACTGGCGCTGGCCAACGGTGCGGACTACGTGATCGACTACGGCAAGGAGAATTTTGCGGCGCGCGTGCGCGAAATCACCAAAGGCGAGGGGGTCGATGTCGTCTATGACAGCATCGGCAAGGCGACGTTGGAAGGTTCGCTCGACAGCCTGCGCCCCTTCGGTCACTTCGTCAGTTTCGGTGCCGCGTCCGGCCCGATCCCGCCCTTCGACATCACGACGCTGGCGCAGAAGGGGTCGCTTTACGCCACCTGGCCGCTGTTACCCGCGCATCTGGTCCGGCGCGAGGACGTACTGGCGATGAGCAAGGATCTCTTCGAAGTCGTCGCACGCGGCGCGGTCAAGATCCCCGTGCATGCGCGTCTGCCGCTTTCCGAGGCAGCCGAGGCGCATCGCCGGCTCGAAGGACGTCAGACGACGGGTGCCATGGTGCTCCTGCCATAAAGCAGCGGGGCGAGCCACTCGACAAACGCGTGATGGCGCCGGCTGCGGCGCCTGTCACTTGTCTTCGGCGATCCCGCTGGCGTCGAGCCGGTTTTCGGCCCGGGTCACGGCAAGGCTGTCGGCGGGGCTTCCGGAGGGGGCGCCGTCGCCGAAGACGTCCATGGTACAGGTGTGCAGGATCGTGGTCGGCTCGCTGGTGTGGTTCCACATAGTATGGGTGCGCAGCGACGGGAAATGGGCGGAATCGCCCGGCTCCAGAACCATCGCTTCGCCGTCCACTTCCAGCGTCAGCGCTCCCTTCAGGATAAAGAAGATTTCCTCCCCCTCATGCGACATCGGTTCGCTGCGATGGCCGGGCGGCTCGTGGATGATGGTGCTTCTGAGCACGTTGCCGGGAAAGGACGCGGAGAGCCGCTCGTAGGAAACGGCCTTGCCGCTTTCTCCACCGAGCCCATAGACCGGCCGGTGTTCGCGCCGGGTGAACGGCGTCGCCACCTTCGGCGGGTTGAGAAAGCTGCCGGCCTCGACCTTCAAGGTCCGGCAGACGGCGATCAGCGAGGTCAGCGAGGGAACAGTAATGCCGCGCTCGATCTGCGAGATGAAGCCGACGGAAAAGCCAGCCTCGTCGGCGACCTCCTGAAGCGTCATCTTCAAGCTCTTTCGCCGCTGGCGCAGGCGATCGCCAAGCGACGGCGTTTCTGCCGCGCCGGTCGATGCGCCGCTGGCATGGTCCGCCGTCGTCACTGTCTGTCCCCTTCTCGTCTCTCCTCAAGCTAGGGTGCAGCCCGATTTCCTGTCAATCGTTTTTAGATATCCTAAAAATCTCGCGTTCCCCAAAGCTCGGTTTGGGGTCAACGCGAGAAACCTGTCAGCTGCTGCGCGGCTGTTCGACGGTGGCCGCCACGATGCGGCGCACGAACGGAAGGACCACCAACAGGCTGGGGAAGGCGACCAGCCAGGAGAAGGCCCAGGCCTTGATCCACAGTGCGAGAATATCGGGCTGGATGCCGTTGCCGATCGCCGTCGAGACGAAGGAAACGATGCCGGACATCAGGACGGAGAGAACGAGCGGCATGACGATGGCTTGGTATCGGTGCGGAAGCTTCTTTGGCATGAGATGAACTCCGGGGGGATGGGAAGGGATATGGTCGCCGGCCGTTAGGCCTGCACCAGTTCGTGAATGAAACTCTCGAGATTGCGGGGTTCGCGCTGAAGTGCGGCGCGTAGCGTCATGCTGTTTCCACCGAGGCCGACTTCGGCATAGTGGGCGTGGACCTTGGACAGCAGTTCCAGCTGGTGGTCTGTGTATTTTGCGGCGATCGGCTTTGCCCATTCGTGAAAGCCGATGGTTGCCGCAACGATCGGCCGACCGAGCGCGATGCTCATCATTTCGGCAATTTCCTCGCGGTTGTGCCGGCCCTCGGCAGAGAGCTCCAGCGTCGCATAGGCGAGGCGGTCTTCCGTGAGCGCGATCGCCGCGACTTCGGCGACATCACGGTAATCGACACGGGCGATGCGCGTGGTCGTCGGAAACGGCTCTGCGAAGCTGCTGGTAGCAAGCACACTTGCCCAGGCGGACCGCAGGTTCTGCATGAAGTTTGCCGGATGCAGGATGGTGTATTCGAGCGGCGAGGAATAGAGCGCATCCTCCACCGGGATCTTTGCCGCGTGGTTCTTCAGCCGCACATGGGTCGGCTGGATCACCGAAGAGAAGACGAACTTCCTGACACCGGCGCGCACGGCGGCTTCGACCATCGATACGCCCATCGCTGCCTCATCCGGTGCAAAGGCCGGACCGATGTGAAAGACACCGGCAGCACCCTCAAGCGCCTGGTCCAGACTGGCACGCTCGCGCAGATCGCCGATCGCGATTTCCGCTGCGCCGAGCGATTTCGCAAGCGCGCCCTGCGCTTTGTCGCGGATAAGGGCACGGACGCTGGCGCCGCGCCGCGCCAGTTCCGGAACGACGAGGCCGGCAAAGCGGCCGGTGGCGCCGACGACAAGGATCGTGTTGGAGCGCTGGTTCATGGGGTCTGCCTTTCGAGCCGTCGTGATGTGACGATCTCAAGCTAGTGGCGCGCAACAATGCGGACAATCTGCGAGAAATGTGATTTATTCTCCAGCAAAACGGGATTATGGCATGAGCCGCATCGAAGACTTGGAAGCCTTTCTGGCCATTGTTGAGCAGGGGAGCCTGACGGCCGCGGCGAAACGCCTGGGGCGGCCTCTGCAGACGGTCAGCCGGTCGCTCGCGATGCTCGAAGCCGATGTCGGGGTCGAGCTGGTGCATCGAACGACCCGCCGCTCGATGCCGAGCGAGGCGGGTGAGAGCTTCTATCTGCGCATCAAGCCCGCAGTGGAGCAGATTCACGAGGCGCGGGAGGAGGTGGCACAGCGTCGCTCCGAGCCATCAGGCGTGCTGCGTCTTGGGGCGCCCAGTCTGTTTGCGCCGCGGTTCCTGATGCCTGTGATCGCCGAATACATGGCGAGATATCCTGAGGTCGAGGTCGATCTCGACCTCTCCGATGCCTTCGTCGACCTCGCCGCAAGCGGGCTCGATCTGGTGGTGCGGATCGGCGATCTCCAGGATTCCGGGCTGACCGGCAAGCGCCTGGGCGCGCTGCGCCGCGTCGTCTTCGGTTCGACCGCCTATTTTGCGCGCTTCGGCCGGCCGGCTCATCCGCAGGAACTCTCGGCCCATCGTTGCGTCACGCGCACGGGCGACGAGCGACCCGGCTTCTGGATGTTCACCATCGACGGGCGGGCTCGGGCGTTCAAGGTGAGCGGCGCGGTTCGCACCAACTCGATGAACGCGATCTATGCGGCGGTGGAACAGGGGCTCGGCCTCGGTTTTTCGCCGCTCTGGCAGATCAAGGACCTGATCGATGCGGGCAAGGTCGAAACAGTGCTGGAAGACTTTGAGCCTGCTCCGGTGCCGATCCATGCGCTCTGGCTGGAGGGGCGAACCCCATCTGCAAAGATCCGCCGCTTTCTCGATCTGCTCGGAGAGCGGTTGAAACTCGACCGCCTCTAGGCTGGTGCAGGCCTGCTTGCCTGCACCCCACCTGATCCGTGAAGTCGCCTACTTCGCGAACTTCTTGGCGCCGGCGACGCAGAGCACGATCGCGCCGGTCGCCGCCAGCATGCTCCAGCTGACCGGCTCGCCGAGAAGCGTTGCCGCCAGCGCCAGGCCGAAAAAGGGCTGAAGAAGCTGCAACTGCCCGACGCCGGCGACGCCGCCGAGCGCGAGGCCGCGATACCAGAAGACGAAACCGACGAGCATGCTGAAGAGCGAGACATAGGCAAGGCCCGCCCAGGCGCCGTTCGTGACGGTCGCGAAAGAGGCTGGCAGCGTGAACAGTGTTATCGCCAGCATGATCGGCAAGGACAGGACCAACGCCCAGCAGATCACCTGCCAGCCGCCGAGCTTGCGCGACAGGCTGGCGCCTTCGGCATAGCCGAGGCCGCAGACGATGATGGCGCCGAGCATCAGGAGGTCGCCGATCGGCGAGGCGGCAAAGCCCTGCACCAGCGCAAAGCCAACGACAGCAGCGCTGCCGAGCGACGAAAAGAGCCAGAAGGCCGGGCGCGGCCGCTCGCCGGCGCGCATGACGCCGAAGATCGCGGTTGCCAGCGGCAGCAGGCCGACAAAGACGATCAGATGCGCCGAGGTGACATGCTGCAGGGCCAGCGCGGTCAGCAGCGGAAAGCCCAGTACGACGCCGAAGGCGACGATTGCCAGCGAAACGAGGTCGGCCTTCGCTGGGCGCGGCTGGCGGAAGATGAGAAGCAGGACGAGCCCGAGAAGGCCGGCGATCGCCGCGCGCGCCACCGTCAGGAATACCGGGTCGAAATCCATCACCGCGACGCGGGTCGCGGGCAGTGATCCACTGAAGATCAGCACTCCGAGAAAACCGCTCACCCAACCGTCTGCCGTCTTGTCCATAGCATTCTCCTTTTTCGCCTGTATCGGGCGAATGGGCTGGCCCGGCCAGAGACAATGCGGTACAGTTTTGCAAAACTGTATTGGACGGAAGAGCAGTACGGATGACGGTCCAGGATTTGGAGATCGGCAGCGAAACGCTGCTCGAAGGCGTGATGGCGACGATCCGGCAGCGGATCGCCGGGCGTATCCTGACGCCGGGGACGAAGCTTCCGTCGATCCGTGCCTTCGCCAACACCATGCGCGTTTCGAAGTCCACCGTCGTCGAAGCCTATGAGCGGCTGGTGGCCGAAGGCGTCATTCGCTCAAAACCCGGCGCCGGTTTTTTCGTCTCGGCGCCGCTGGCGCCCCTTTCTCTGGCCGAGATCGGTCCGCGGCTCGACCGGGCCGTCGATCCGCTCTGGGTGTCGCGCCAGGCGCTGGAAACCGGCGACAACGTCTTGAAGCCGGGCTGCGGCTGGCTGCCGCCGAGCTGGATGCCGGAAACTGCAATCCGTCGTGCGCTCAAATCCGCAACCAAGCTGGAGGCGAGCTGGCTGACGGACTACGGAACGCCGCTCGGTCATCGGCCCCTGCGCCAACTTCTCGCGCGACGCCTCGGAGAACACGGCGTCGAGGCATCGCCCGACCAGATCATCCTGACGGAATCGGGAACGCAGGCGATCGATCTTCTCTGCCGCTTTTTGATCGAGCCAGGCGATACGGTCGTGGTCGACGACCCCTGCTATTTCAATTTCCATGCCCTGCTGCGTGCTCATCGGGCCGACGTGGTGAGCGTGCCCTATACGCCTTCGGGGCCCGATCTCGAGAAATTCGCCGAGGTTCTCGCGACCCACCGGCCGCGGCTCTACATCACCAATTCCGCCCTTCACAATCCGACGGGCGCCACGCTTTCTCCGGTCGTCGCCCATCGTCTGCTGAAGCTGGCCGAACAGGCCGGGCTGACAATCGTCGAGGACGACATCTTCGCCGATTTCGAGCACGCGCCGGCGCCGCGGCTTGCCGCCTTCGACGGGCTTGAGCGTGTCGTGCAGATCGGCAGCTTCTCCAAGACCCTCTCGGCCTCCATCCGCTGCGGCTTCATCGCCGCGCCGCGGGAGTGGATCGAGGGACTGGTCGACCTGAAGATCGCCACCACGTTCGGCGGGCCGAGCCTTTCGGCGGAGCTGGCTTTTGCGATGCTCAAGGACGGCAGCTACCGCAAGCACATGGAGGCACTACGCCAGCGCCTGTCGCGGGCAATGAGCGATACGGCGGCGCGGCTTGGCGAGATTGGCATCACGCCATGGATCGAGCCGCAGGCGGGCATGTTCCTCTGGTGCCGTCTGCCCGAGAGTGTCGATGCGGCCGAGGTGGCGCAGAAGGCGCTGCAGCAGGAAATCGTTCTGGCGCCCGGCAACGTTTTTTCCCATGCCGGCACCGCAAACGGCTTCCTGCGCTTCAATGTTTCCCAATGTGATGACGCGCGGCTTTTCAAGGTTCTGCCCACGATCATGCGCCAATGCGGGAAGCCGCCGGCCGGCTGAGCGAGCTGTTTAAGGGGCCGCTGCACGTTTTCCAGGCAATCGCCGGCGTTTGCCGGCGCTCGATCATCTATCGCCGCGTTGTTGCCCTGCTTTGCTGCGGAGTCAGGCAGTATTTGCCTATTTTTTGTGCGATGCGCTGTTTCCTTGCGCTGCCGCACCGGTCCGCCGGCGCCGCATCTGTCGCCAATGATCGTTTTATCTCGTTTTTCGGCCCTGAATCCGAGTTGGCACGATTAATGCTTCTTAATTGGCATCGGTCGTCGGGTAGCCAATCTGGATTGCCCAGCCGCCTTCGGAACCCAGCCATTCCTGGCGTCATGTGAGAGAACGAAATGACAAAGTTTAAGCTCGAATACATCTGGCTCGACGGTTACAAGCCCACCCCGAACCTGCGCGGCAAGACCCTGATCAAGGAATTCGACGCTTTCCCGACGCTTGAGCAGCTTCCCTTCTGGGGCTTCGACGGTTCCTCCACGATGCAGGCCGAAGGCAGCAGCTCGGACTGCGTGCTGAAGCCGGCCGCAGTCTATCCGGATCCGGAGCGCAAGAACGGCGTTCTCGTCCTTTGCGAAGTCATGATGCCGGATGCCAAGACGCCGCATCCGTCCAACACCCGCGCGACGGTCCTTGAAGACGATGGCGCTTGGTTCGGCTTCGAGCAGGAGTATTTCTTCTACCAGGGCGGCCGCCCGCTCGGCTTCCCGGACGCCGGCTTCCCCGCGCCGCAGGGCCCCTACTACTGCGGCGTCGGCTTCAGCAATGTCGGCGACGTGGCCCGCAAGATTGTTGAAGAGCATCTCGACATCTGCCTGGCTGCCGGCATCAACCATGAAGGCATCAATGCGGAAGTCGCCAAGGGCCAGTGGGAATTCCAGGTGTTCGGCAAGGGCTCGCGCAAGGCTGCCGACGAAATCTGGCTCGCACGCTACCTGCTGCAGCGCCTGACGGAAAAGTACGGCATCGACGTCGAATACCACTGCAAGCCGCTCGGCGACACCGACTGGAACGGCTCTGGCATGCACGCCAACTTCTCGACCGCCTATATGCGCGAAGTCGGCGGCAAGGAATACTTCGAGGACCTGATGGCGGCTTTCGCCGAAGCCCGTGCCGACCACATTGCCGTCTATGGCCCGGACAACCACATGCGCCTGACCGGCAAGCACGAAACCGCTTCGATCCACCAGTTCAGCTATGGTGTTGCTGACCGTGGTGCGTCGATCCGCGTTCCGCACAGCTTCGTCAACAACGACTACAAGGGTTACCTCGAAGATCGCCGCCCGAACTCCAAGGGCGACCCCTACCAGATCGCTTCGCAGATCCTGAAGACGATCTCCACCGTTCCGACCGACGTCGAAAAGCGCGAAGCCGCCTGATTTAATGGCCCGGCGCACACGAGGGCGCCGGGCCAAAATCGACGGGGTTGCGCTTTTCGCGACCAAACAAAAACGCCCCGCGGTAAGCGGGGCGTTTTTGTTTTTGCCGGTCGGCGGGCGGCTCAGGCCGCGCGCACGAAATGATCGGGCTCGACCTCGCGGATCGTCGCCTGATCTGCCGCCGAGCGCCGGCGGGTTTCGTCTGCTTCAGCGGAACTGACCTGCGCGTTCGGGTCGTCGAAGCGGATATCCGGATCCGGCACTGCAGACAGCAGCAGCTTCGTGTAGGGATGAGCCGGGTTGTCGATGACCTTGCCGGTATTGCCCCATTCGACAATCTGGCCAGCATACATCACCGCGATATCCTCTGCGACGTAGCGGGCGGTGGCGATGTCGTGGGTGATGTAGAGCAGGCCGAGGTTCATGTCGCGCTTCATCTCGCTCAAGAGATTGAGCACGCCGAGCCGCACGGAAACGTCGAGCATCGAGGTCGGCTCGTCGGCAACGATGACCTCGGGCTTGGCCGCGAGCGCCCGGGCGATGTTGACGCGCTGGCGCTGGCCGCCGGAAAGTTCGTGCGGGTACTTCGGCGCGACGATCTCAGGATCGAGCTTCACCTGGCGAAGCAGGGCCTTGATCTCCTCTTCGACCGCAGCCCCCCGGATGTCGGGACGGTGCAGCATCAGCGGCCGCTTCAGGTGGTAGGCGATCGTGTGGGCCGGATTGAGCGAGGCGAAAGGATCCTGGAAGATCATCTGCACCGAGCGGCGATAGTCGGCGATTTCCTTGGCTCCGGCCGCGTCGACGGGCTTGCCCTTATAGAGCAGCCGCCCTTCGCTCGGCGCATATTCGCGCATGGCGATGCGGGCGCAGGTGGTCTTGCCGCTGCCGGATTCGCCGACGACGGCGAGCGCTCGTCCGGCATGCAGCGAGAAGGAGATGGCCCGTGCGGCGCGCACCGCGCCGGGGCCGTTTCCAAAGGTCTTGCTGACTTTATCCAAAGTCAGAATGGGTGCGGATAGGCCGGTCATCGAAGAACGCCTCCGTGCAACGAGGGGAAGGAAGCCCAGAGCTTCTTGGTATAGTCGTGCTCCGGTGTCCGGTAGATGGCGTCGGCGGTGCCCTGTTCGACCAGCTTGCCGCCGAGCATGATGCCGATGCGGTCGCAGAACTGCACCATCAGCCCGAGATCGTGGGTGATGAAGAGCACTGCAAACCCAAGCTTGCGCCGGAGTTCGTTGATCCGCTGCAGGATTTCGCGCTGCACGACGACGTCGAGCGCCGTCGTCGGCTCGTCCATGACGATCAGCCGCGGATCGAGCGCAAGGCAGATGGCAATGACGATGCGCTGGCGCATGCCGCCGGAAAACTGGTGCGGATAGTCGCGCATCCGGTCCGGCGAGATGTCGACGAGCTTGAGCATCTCGGCGGTGCGGTCCCGCGCCTGTGCGCGAGTGATGCGCTTGTGTGTTCTTAGCACGTCGTAGAACTGCTGCTCGATGCGCAGCACTGGGTTCAGCGAGTTCATCGCGCTCTGGAACACCATTGCCACTTCGCGCCAGCGGAAGTCGGCGAGATCCTTCTGGTCGAGGTCGAGCACGTCTCGGCCGTCGAGCAGGATAGCGCTTTCCTTGCGGATCAGCGCCGGCGGCTTGTGCAGCCGGCTGATGGCAAAGGCGATCGTGCTCTTGCCGCAGCCGCTCTCGCCTGCAAGGCCGAAGACCTCTCCGGGAGCAACGTCAAAGCTGACATTGTCGACGGCGCGGAAGTCGTTGGTCTCGCCGATATAGTCGATGGTCAGGTTCTTGACCGAAAGCAGAGGTGCGGTCACAGGCGGCCCTCCCCGGAGCGGATGAGCGCGGACCAGCGGCCGAGCCGGTTGCCGGTGCGAAGCCGCGGATTGGCGATTTCGTCGACGGCGAAGTTCAGCAGCGACAGGCCGATGCCGAGGAAGGCGAGCGCGAAACAGGGCGTCAGGATGTCCCACCAGGCACCGACCGAAAGCGCAGAGGCCTTCTGCGCGGCATAGAGCATCGTGCCCCAGGAAACGACCTTGGGGTCGCCGAGGCCGAGGAACTCCAGGGTTGCCTGGGTGATGATCGCGAAGATCACACTGCCGATGAAGTTGATGCCGACGATCGAGATGAGGTTGGGGAAGATCTCGAAGGTCATGATGCGCCAGCGTGGCTCGCCCATCATCTCGGCGGATTTCACATAGTCCTTCTGCTTGACCGAAAGCGTCTCGGCGCGGGTGACGCGGGCGCCCCAGGCCCAGGAGGTGCAGCCGAGAATGAGCGCGATGACCCACGGGCTTGCCTGGCCGATGAAGGCGGCGAGCACGAGCAGCAGCGGCAGGTTCGGTACGACGAGCACCATGTTGGTGAAGAAGCTGATGACCTCGTCGATCTTGCCGCCGCGATAGCCGGCGATGATGCCGAGCGCCGTGCCGACAATGGTGATCAGAAGCCCGGCGCCGAAGCCGACGGCCAGCGACGTGCGAGCACCGTAGACGAGGCGTGCGAAGACGTCCTGGCCGATGCGCGTGGTACCGAGCCAGTGTTCGAGCGACGGAGACTGATGCGGCCGCCCGACGCGGGCGCCCGGGTCATAGGAGGTTAGCAAGGGGGCGGCGATCGCGACCAGCAGAATGAAGGCGACGATCAGCGCGCCGACCATGGCCTTGCGGTTGTGGATGAGCGGGAAGGAGGAGGTCTTCATATCACGCCCTCTTCAGTCGCGGGTCGAGCAGCACGTAGCTGACATCGACGATGAAGTTGGCAATGAGCATGGTGGCGGTCATGATCAAGAGCTGTCCCTGGATGACGGGGTAATCGCGGGCGAGGATCGCCTGGTAGAGGATGTTGCCGAGGCCGGGGTAGTTGAACACCACCTCGGTGACCAGCGAGCCGCCGAGCACCGTGCCGATGGCGATCGCAAGGCTCGAGACGGTCGGCAGCAGTGCGTTGCGCGCCGCATACCAGATCATCACGCGGGTGTCGGAGAGCCCCTTGGCGCGGGCCATGACGATATAGTCTTCGCCAAGCAGGTTGATCATGTTGTTGCGCATGGTCACGGCGAAGCCGCCGGTCAGAACGGCGCAGAGCGTCAGCATCGGCAGGATGCCGTGGTAGAGGATGCTGCCGATATATTCGAACGTGAAGGCGGGATCGAGCGCCGGGTCGGCGGCATAGCCGGTCGGGAACCAGCCAAGCGTGAAGCCGAAGGTGAAGACGACGATCAGCGAGGTGACGACGGCGGGAACCGAGGTCGCGAAGATCGCGCCGACGGAAACGATGACGTCGAACAGGCTGCCACGGCGCCAGGCCGCGAGAATGCCGAGGAAGGTGCCGAGCGCGAAACTGACGACGGTGGCGGTTCCCATCAGACCGACGGTCCAGACGAGTGCGTTGCCGAGCACGGTGGTCACCGGCAGCGGGAAATACTTGATGGAACGGCCGAGGTCGCCGCTGAAGATGCTGCCGAGATAGGTGAGGTACTGCTGCCAAAGCGGGCCGTCGACGAAGCCGAAGGTGAGTTTCAGGGCCTGCAGGCTTTCGGGCGGCAGTTCGGCGCCGGCGCTCGAAAACATGATCTGCACCGGATCGCCGGGCATCAGCCGCGGCAGGAAGAAGTTGATCGTCGCCGCCGCGACGAAGGCCGCCAGATAGAAGCAGAGGCGGCGAAGCAGAAAGGCCATCGGGAACTCCATCGACTGCGGCTGCCGCAAGAGCGCGTCAGGTGGCAGGGCTGTCTTCTTGTCGAACCGCCCGTGGAGACGGACCCCAAGGACGATTGCGTGGCGGACGAAAAGCGCCCGCCACCGTTGCCGATCGAGATGCGGCGCCCTCCCGGATCATCGTCCGAAGGGCGCCGCGCCTTCGATCAGGGGTCACTTCACCGGTTCAAGCGCCAGCAGGTGCAGAAGACGCGCCGGGTTGTTGCGGGTGATCGACGGGTTGACGAAGGGGTTTTCCGCCGTCGCCCAGCCCTTGAAGCGCTTGGTGTTGTACTGGTACCAGTTCGGGTTGTTGAACACCGGCATCATCGGCATGTTCTCGGCGACGATGCGCTGCGCCTTGTTCATCGCTTCCTTCTGCTTGGCCGGGTCAGCCGTCTGGGTGAACTCGGTCAGCAGAGCCTCGACTTCCGGATTGAACCAGCGTTGCGAGGTGAAGCGGGTCTTGCCCTTGTCCGACGCGCTGAAGGCGCGCTTGTAGGGATAGTAGGGCGAGGCCGATGCCGGCAAGCTGTTGATCGCGGCGTCGAAGGTGCCGTTGATCAGGTTGCCGGTCCAGACGGCTTCCTCGGGCGTCTCGATCTTGGCGTCGAGACCGACGGCCTGCAGGCCTTCGACGGCGATCGTCACCGTGTCGATCCAGTCGGTCCAGGAGCTCGGCACGATGATCGAGAACGAGATCTTGCTGCCATCCGGGTTGTCGCGGAAGCCGTCACCGTCCTTGTCGGCATAGCCGGCCTCGTCGAGCAGCGCCTTGGCGGCATCTGCATCGTACTTGCCGTACTTGCCGAAATCGGCGGCAACCGACGGATCGGCCCAGCTCTTGTAGAGCTCGCCCATGCCGGCCGGGTCTTCGTTCAGCGTCGGATAGCCATAGCCGGCGACGTCGACCATGGTGCCGCGGTCGAGCGCCATCGAGGCGGCACGGCGGAACTTCACGTCATTGAAGGCCTTGCGGTTGTTTTCATTGGCCGTTTCCTGGTTGAACAGGAAGGCGACCATGCTGCTCGGCGAATACCAGAAGTGGAAGTGTTCCGGATCCTTGGCGACGTAGACGTTCTCGATGTCCGGGATGAAGGAGACGCCCCAGTCGAGCGTGCCCGACGCGGTCGCCGTCAGGATCTGGTTGTTGTCGGCAAGCTGCGGGAAGCGCACGCAGTCGACCTTGAGGGTAGCCGCATCCCAGTAATGCGGGTTGCGGCACTGGTCGTAGGTCTGGCCGGTGAAACGCGGGATTTCGGTCAGCGGACCGCTGCCGACAGGCGTCTCGTTGGCGAAGGTCACCGGCTCGGCGATGTCCTTCCAGACGTGCTCGGGCACGATCGGCAGTTGCGCCAGCTGTTCGGCTGCAAGCGAGCTCGGGTTGGCGAGCGTGAAGCGCACGGTCTGAGCGTCCACGGCCTCGACGCCGGTGATGAAGGTCCAGATGCTGACGAAGTCGAGCGCCGGGAATTTCTTCAGGTAGTCGTAGGTGAACTTGACGTCGGTCGCCGTCAGCGGCTTGCCGTCCGACCATTTCAGGGTCGGACGAAGCTTGAACTCGATCGACTTCAGGTCGTCGGCGAGCTTGAAGCTTTCTGCAAGGCGAAAGACCGGCTTGTTGCCGTCGAAGCGGTTGAAGACGACCAGCGGCTCGTAGATGAAATCGAGCGTGCTCTGGCGCGCCGAGGTCTGGTTGAACGGGTTGAAGTTGCGAACCCAGGTGGTCGCCGGCTCGATATTGGCCGTCAGCACGGTCTGTGTCGCGGCAGGGCCGGCGATGAGGGCGAGCGCGGTGGCTGCGCCGAGAAGCGATTTTTTCACGGTAGTTCCCCTTTTAGATCGCTAGGATTTCTTGTTTCGGTCAGGCAACGAGGGCGCTGTTGAAGATGTCCTCGACTTCGGCATGGGCTGCGCGCACATCGACCTTCAGCGTGCCGAGGCGCGCCTTGCCTGCCGCGATGCGTTTCAGTGCGGCCTCCGTCAGCGGCCTTGCTGCCTTGGCTGCCGCTTCGCTTTCCGCGAGTGTGCCGTGGCTGTGCAGCGCAATGTCGGAGCCGGCATCGAGCACCTGGCGGACGCGCTCCGGCAGTGTGCCGCGCAGCGATTCCATGAAGATGCAGTCGGAGACGAGCACGCCGTCATAGCCCATGTTGTTGCGGATGACGTCGTGCATGATCGGCGAGATGGACGCTGGCAGCTCCTTGTCGAAGGCGGAATAGACGACGTGGGCGACCATGGCCCAGGGCGTGTCGCGAAGCGCAACGAAGGGCTTGAAATCGGTGGACGTCAGCAATTCGCGCGAGGCGTCGACAACAGGGCGCTCCTTGTGCGAGTCGAGCGTCGCGCGGCCGTGGCCGGGAATGTGCTTCATAACAGGCATGTTGCCGGTCTCAAGCAGGCCATCGACCACTTCGCGGCCGAGGGCTGCGATAAAATCCGGGTCGGCGCCGAAAGAACGGGCGCCGATGACGGAGCTCGTCGTCGAGAAGACGAGGTCGAGCACCGGCGAGCAGCCGCTCGTCAGGCCGAGCTCGGTCATCATCGTGCCCATGGCCTGGCTCGACAGGCGCAGCGCCTTCTTGCCGAGGGCAAAGTCACGGCGGGCCAGTTCGGCGAATTCGCCGAAGGAACGGAACAGCGGCCAGGGGCCGGCGTCGAGATGCTGAACGCGTCCGCCCTCCTGGTCGGTAAATACAGGTGCGTCGTCGCGTCCGACGGCTTCGCGGAAGCGCTCGATCAGCACTTTCACCTGGCCGGGTTCGCGCTGGTTGCGGCGGCCGACGAAGAGGCCGAGCGGGTTGGTTTCGCGAAACAGCGCGAACTCGTCGTCCGAAAGCGTAGGATTCGGAAGACCGACAAAAAGGGCGAGGGGTGTCGAGGACATTCAGAGGCTCCGGGATTGGAATTATTTGGAGGGGCGACGCAGCATGCCCTGGTAGATCCCCTTGTCGGGGGCGGGGATCGGCACGGCGCCGACGGTCTTTGCGTAGAAATCGACGGGACCGGCGTCGCCGATGAAGGCATAGGCGTGGCCAAGCGTCTTCATGGTGTCGAGGCAGTCGGAAAGCAGGGCGACGCCGATGCCCTTGCCGCGGGCGACGGGATCGACGCCGGTCGGGCCGAAGAAGCCGGGTGCGGTCGTGTCGTAGCAGGCGAAGCCGACGAGCTTGCCGTCGTCAACCGCGATAAGACAGGCGACGGGCCTGCGCGTGAAGGCGACAGTCACCTCGCTCGCCCAGTTCTCGCTGAAGTTCTCCCGAACCCAGCCAACGACCAGGCCCATTTCCGGCGGCAAGGCGGGACGGATCGTCACCTTGTCGGTTTCGGTTCTGCGCTTGAGTTCACCGAGGATCGGCGAATACAAGCTCACCAGCATGTCAGGCATATGCTCCTCCACATATTCCTTTATTAAGGAATTGCTGCCTTTGTAATGCAATAGATGGAGCCAACCCGACCGGCTTGTCAATCGCCAATCGTCAGTTTTGGGGGTCTATCTGCGTTTCGCAGGTGGGCATGTGGGCCGATGAAACGTTTCCACGGCCGTTCGCTTTGTCTAAAATCACGCGATCGTGCATCGCGTGGATCCGGAACAACGGTCGAGCAAGAGAGGATGCGCGGCTGCGGAAATTGCACATTTGTACAACTTTGTTCTTGAGTTGTTCGAAGTATATTTTGATTTACAAAAACACTAAGTATCGATGGGTGTGCCCATAGCGTGTGCTTTCGGGTAATATTTCGACCTTTTCGAGTGTGAAGTATTTCTTGAGAACAGAGGTATCGTTTGGCGCGTGGATGGGGCCGGCTTCGGGCCCGGCTACTCCGCGGGGCGCGTCAGGATGAACAGCGCGGGAAGCGCCATAGCGGCTGCGACGATAGCAGCGAGCAACAGGCTCGGATTGCCGAAGAAGAGGAAGAGGCCGAAGCTGGCGGCCATGAGGCTGACTGCCCCGGTCTTGGCCCGCCGGGAGATCGCCCCCTTTTCGCGCCACAGCCGAAGCGAGGCACCGAAGACCCGGTGGTTGAGCAACCATTGCTCCAGCCGGGGCGAGGCGCGGGCAAAGAGCCCGGCCGCCAGCAACAGGAACGGCGTCGTCGGCAGGATCGGAAGGAAGGCGCCGATGACGCCGAGGCCGACCATCAGCCATGCGAGGCAAAGGTAGAGAAGGCGAAGCGCGGGGTTCACCGGAGAGCTCCAAGCTGGGTCATGCTTCGGATGCCTCGGTGCTCGCGACCGTTATGGTCTCGAGCGGAGGCCAGCGGCGAAGCGCTTCGGCCCCCTGTTCCGACAACGCGTAGATACCGCGGTCGACCCGGTCGAACCAGCCATAGACGTTGCTGAGCAGGATTTTGGCCGCATCCGGCGCGACCGGGCGCAGATCGCGCGGGCGTTGCTGGCCAGCTTGAAGGGCGGCGGCGCAGGCGAGCGCCTGCTGCCGGTAGGCGGTCATGATCGGTGTGCGAGTGGCACCGCCCGCGGTCGGATCGCCTTTGCGGCGGCGGTGTTCGCTGATCAGGCGCGCCCGCTTCCTGTTGTTTTTGCGCGGCATCACCGCGGAAGCCGTGAGAATGACGTCGACCATGCCGTTGTCGGCAACCGCCAGCATGCCGAAGCCGAGCCGGCGGCAGAGATCGCGGAAACGCCGGTCGCTCTCGCGCCCCTTGCCCTTGGCCGAAACACGCGCGGCGACCCACACCTCGTCACCGGCGGTGGCGCGATCGACCGCCTGGAGGATCAGTTCGAGATTGAAGCTCAGCTTCAGTTCGCACACGACCACCAGCGGCGGTTCGTCGTCGCTGAGTGCGACGATATCGCAGCCGCCGATCTCGCCCTTGACGCTATAGCCGCGGGTTTCAAGGAAGCTCTTGATCGGCTGGTAGAGGGTCGTCTCCAAACCCAAAAATCCTGTTCTGCTGAAACCGGAAGGCGCCATGAAGGCGGCCTCGAATAGGCGGCGAAGCGTTGCCGCCGAAATGAACACCTAGCAGATAACGCCGATCGCCGCCGTTGTCATCCCGTCGCAGCCGGGAGGCCGCCGGCGTCCCAAGCTCTGACTTGCGGGCTCGGGTGTGCAGTAGCAGCCTTCGCTTCGTCCTAACCTTGTGTTGTGCTATCATGCGGCGAGTGGCCCTGTTCGCAGGTGTCGAGCATGCGAGGTTCTGACGACGGATGTTGCGAACCCTCACGCTGTTGTTTTTGTTGATCTTGTCCTTCGCGTTTCCAGCTTCGCCGCGGGCCGAAAACGATCGGGTCGCCTTGGTGCTGCATGTCAACGGCGCCATCGGTCCGGCGACCGCCGAGTATGTCAGGCGCGGCCTGACGAAGGCGGAAGAGCGCCGGCTGCCGCTGGTGATCCTGCAGATCGATACGCCCGGCGGGCTCGACACCTCGATGCGCGAGATCATCCGCGCGATCCTTGGCTCGCCCATACCGGTCGCAACCTACGTTGCACCGAGCGGCGCGCGGGCGGCGAGTGCCGGCACCTATATCCTCTATGCCAGCCACGTCGCGGCGATGGCGCCGGGAACGAACCTTGGTGCGGCGACGCCGATCGCGATCGGCGGCGACATGTTCGGTCAGGGTAAGGACGGCGACACCGGCAAGGACGGCGACAACCAGCCGGCGGCGCAGAGCCCTGCCGAGGCGAAAATGGTCAACGATGCCGTGGCCTATATCCGCGGGCTGGCGGAGTTGCGTGGTCGCAATGCCGACTGGGCCGAAAAGGCGGTGCGCGAGGCTGCAAGCCTCTCGGCCGAGGCGGCCGTCCGGGAGAGGGTTGCCGATTTCACTGCGACCGACGTTGCCGATCTGCTGAAGCAGGCGAACGGGCGGACGGTGCGCGTCGGGCAGCGGGAGATCGTGCTCGACACGGCAAGTCTTGCGACCGAGGACTTCGTGCCCGACTGGCGCACCCGGCTGCTTTCGGTGGTCACTGATCCCAATATCGCGGTCATCCTAATGATGATCGGCATCTACGGCCTGATCTTCGAGTTCCTGTCGCCGGGGTCGGTGGCGCCGGGTACCATCGGCGGCATCTGCCTGCTGCTCGGGCTCTATGCGCTTTCGGTGCTGCCCGTCAGCTTTGCCGGAATCGGGCTGATCATGCTCGGCATCGGCTTGATGGTCGCCGAGGCGCATTCGCCATCCTTCGGCGTGCTCGGTGCCGGCGGCAGTTTTGCACTGGTCTTGGGCGCGGCCATCCTCTTCGACACGGATACGCCGGATTTTGGGGTCTCCTGGTCTGTGCTTACGGCGCTTGCGGCCGCAAGCCTTGGCTTCAGCCTGCTGGTCGCGCGGCTGGCCTTCAGCTCGCGCCGCCATGCGGTGGTGACCGGCAGCGAACAGATGATCGGCCTTGCCGGCACGGTCGAGAACTGGACCGGCGCGGCCGGTACCATCATCGCCCATGGCGAGCGCTGGCAGGCCGTCAGCGCGGAGACGCTGTCGAGGGGCGAGAATGTGAAGGTCATCGCGCGAAACGGACTGACGCTCGAAGTGATCCGGGGCGGGCCAAAGACATAGCGCCCGCGGATCCGGTGAGGGCGCGGTGAAGGCGCCCGGAATGGAGGAATGGTCATGGACATGTTCGGGAGCCTTGCTCCTTTTGCCGCGTTGTTGGTGCTCGTCATTCTCGTTATTGCCTATTCGATCCGGATCCTGCGCGAATACGAGCGCGGTGTGGTCTTCACGCTCGGCCGGTTCACCGGCGTCAAGGGGCCGGGGCTGATCCTGCTTGTGCCCTATGTGCAGCAGATGGTGCGGGTCGATCTCAGGACGCGGGTGCTGGATGTGCCGAGCCAGGATGTCATCTCCCACGACAACGTGTCCGTCCGCGTCAGCGCCGTGATCTACTTCCGGGTGATCGATGCGGAAAAATCGACGATCCAGGTCGAGGACTTCATGATGGCGACGAGCCAGCTGGCGCAGACGACCCTGCGCTCGGTGCTCGGCAAACACGACCTCGACGAAATGCTGGCCGAGCGCGACCGTCTGAACGACGATATCCAGAAGATCCTCGACAGCCAGACGGATGCTTGGGGCATCAAGGTGGCGACGGTCGAGATCAAGCATGTCGACATCAACGAGAGCATGGTGCGGGCGATTGCCCGTCAGGCCGAAGCCGAACGCGAGCGGCGCGCCAAGGTGATCAACGCCGAGGGCGAGCAGCAGGCGGCGGCCAAGCTGCTCGAGGCTG
Organism: Ensifer sp. PDNC004; assembly: GCF_016919405.1. Taxonomy (NCBI): domain Bacteria; kingdom Pseudomonadati; phylum Pseudomonadota; class Alphaproteobacteria; order Hyphomicrobiales; family Rhizobiaceae; genus Ensifer; species Ensifer sp. PDNC004. Next base: position 632,358 of record NZ_CP070352.1, on the reverse strand, counting down.
CCGAGATCCTCGCCCGGCAGCCTCAGGCCATGCAGTTGCGCTATCTGAGCACCTTGAACGTCATTGCCGGCGAGAAGAACTCGACCGTGATCTTCCCGTTCCCGATGGAGCTCGGCGGCCTGCTGGGCTTCAAGCCCGACAAGCCGACCGGCTCGACCGAGCGGTGATCAGGCTGCCGCCCGGTCGAGCTGGGCGACCTTCAGCAGGTCGTCGACGGCGCCGGGTGCTGCCGCCAGCACCGGCGCCCAATGCGTCAGCGCCTCGCCGCGCGCCGGGAAAGGCAGCGTCCAGCCGCCGGCTTCGGTCACCAGGCAATAGCCGCCAAGGCAATCCCAGGCATGCATGTAAGGCTCGTAGTAGCCGACGAGGCGACCGGCGGCGACATAGGCGATCATCAGCGCGCCGGAGCCGTTGCGCATGAAGTTACCGCCGTCCGAAAGCAGGCGCTCGACGATAGCGCCCATCTCGCCCGGTTTCACCTGGTCGTTGGCGCCAAGCCCGGTGACGGCGTTACGGATCGTGCGGGTGCCGTCGAGACGAAGCGGCTTGCCGTTAAGCGTTGCGCCCCGGCCGGTTGCCGCGGCATAGGTTTCCTGATGGCAGGGTGCGTGGATCACCCCGATAACGGGCTTCTCCGCATGGACCACCGCAATCGAGACGCACCAGTTCGGCATGCCGTTGACGAAGGGCGTGGTGCCGTCGATCGGATCGAGCACCCAGGTGAAGCCGGATGTGCCGTCGAGAAGACCATGCTCCTCACCGAGCACGCCGTCGTCAGGAAACGCCGCGGCGATCTTGTCGCGGATCAGCGTCTCGACGTTGCGGTCGGCGATCGAGACGACGTCATGCGCGTCGCGCTTGGTCTCGATGACGAGCGTTTCGCGCTTCAGGAAATAGTCGTAGGCGAGCCGGCCAGCCTCTTCGGCCATGGATTTGGCAAGCGCGAACCGGGCGTCGAGGCCGGCAATTTCAGCAGTCATGCAAGTGTCCTTCTCGTATCCAGTTGTGAAAAGTCATGCGTCAATCAAAGCCAGGCCGCGGTTGCGGAAACCGATGGCGACCTCCGTTGCCGGAGATAGCATTTCCTCCACCGCCTGATCGACAACAAAGAGCAGACCCGCCGGCGTTTCGACCTCGTATTCGACGTGGCCGCCGAGATAGGCGGCGCTGCTGATCGTGCCGGAAAGGGCAGCCCCCTTGGCCGGCGTCAGCGTCACCGCGTTGGGCCTTACGGCGAGTTTCGACGGACCCGGCCGGGCACCCTTGGAGGGCAGGCGGTGCTCAAATCCGCCGATGCGGATCGTCGCCTGGCCGGCGTCTGCCGCGGTCACTTCGCAGGGCAGCACGTTGGCCTCGCCCATGAAGTCGGCGATAAAGGTGGAGGCGGGCGCCTCATAGAGGTCGCGCGGTGCACCTTGCTGCGCGATCGCACCATCCTTCATGACGATGATGCGATCGGAAACGGCAAGCGCCTCGTCCTGGTCGTGGGTGACGTAGACGGCGGTGAAGCCGAGGCGCTGCTGCAACTCGCGGATTTCCGTGCGCACCTTGCGGCGCAGACGTGCGTCGAGGTTGGACAGCGGTTCGTCGAGCAGCAGCACCTGCGGTTCGAGCACGAGCGCGCGGGCAACGGCGACGCGCTGCTGCTGGCCGCCGGAAAGTTCTGCCGGAAGCCGCTGGCCGAGACCGCCGAGGCCGACGAGCTGCAGGCCTTCCTCTGCACGCTCGCGGGCTTCCTTCTTCTTGATCCCCGAGGATTCGAGGCCGTAAGCGACATTGTCGAGCGCGGACATGTGCGGGAACAGCGCATAGGACTGGAAGACCATCGACACGTCGCGTTCGTTGGCCGGCAGCATGGTCACGTCCTTGCCGCCGATCAGGATCCGGCCGGCGGAAGGATGTTCGAGGCCCGCCAGCATGCGCAGCGTCGTCGTCTTGCCGCAGCCGGAGGGGCCGAGCAGGGTCACCAGCGTGCCCGGCTCGATGGTGAGCGACAGGTCGTGGATGGCGGTAAAGCTGCCGAACTGCTTGCGCACGTTCTGGAAGACGACCGAGCCGGTGCGCGGGGTGTTCATGGAGGTGCTCATGCGGTTTTCTCCTGGGAGATGGTGTTGGACGAACGGGCCGGAGCGGCGCCGAGGACGCGGTTTTCGCGCCTCAGCTTGCGCTCGCCGACGAGGAGTTGCAGACCGGTGATGACGGTGATCATCACCAGGATGAGGGCCGAGGAGTAGGCGATCGCCACGCCGAATTCGCCGTTTTCGACGAGGCCGACGATGTAGGCGGTTGCCATGTTGTACTCGGCGCTGACGAGGAAGACGACGGCGCTGATCGAGGTGATCGCCCGGACGAAGGAATAGACAAGCGCTGCGACGATGGCCGGCCTCAAGAGCGGCAGGATGACCTTGCGCAAGGTGCGAAAGCTCGTTGCCCGCAGTGTCAGCGATGCCTCGTCGAGGCTCTTGTCGAGCTGGCTCATCGCCGCAATCCCGCCGCGCACGCCGACCGGCATGTTGCGGAAGACGAAGCAGGCGACGAGGATCAACGCCGTGCCGGTCATTTCCAGCGGCGGCAGGTTGAAGGCGATGATGTAGCTGATGCCGATGACGGTGCCGGGAATGGCAAAGCTCAGCATCAGCGCGAACTCGAAGACGTCACGGCCGGCGAAGCGCTGGCGCACGATCAGGTAAGCCGTCAGCAGACCCACCATGGCGGTCAGGGGCGCTGCGATCAGCGAGATCTCCATGGTCGTCCAGAAGGAGTTCCAGGCAACGCCGGTCCAGGCGATCGCGCCGTCGGCAAAGGAGATCGAGAAGGCCTTGGCGTAGTGGTCGAGCGTCAGCGAGTTGTCGAGGCCCCAGGTCTTCACGAAGCCGCCGAAGAGGATCATGCCGTAGACGACGACGGTGAAGATCATCCAGGGAATGACGATGGCGTGAACACCGATCGAGATCGAGCGCGGCAGTGCGCTGTGGGCGCCGGAGTCACCTTTGCCGGTCACGGTCGAATAATTCTTGCCGGCGAGCCAGTAACGTTGCGCGACGAAGGCCGTGAGCGTGAAGCAGAGCAGGATGATGGCGAGCACGGCCGCGCGAGACGGATCGTTCTGCGCGCCGACGACGGCGAAGAAGATTTCGGTCGAAAGCACCCCATGGCTGCCGCCGAGCACCAGCGGATTGCCGAAGTCGGCCATGCTTTCGATGAAGCCGATGAGGAAGGCGTTGGCGAGGCCAGGCTTCATCAAGGGCAGCGAGACGGTCCAGAAGGTGCGCCAACGATCGGCGCGCAGCGTCTGCGACGCTTCTTCCATGGAGGGGCTGACGCCTTCGACGACGCCGATCAAAACGAGGAACGAGATGGGAGTGAAGGAAAGGACCTGGGCGATCCAGATGCCGGTGAGGCCATAGAGCCAGCGGCCCGGTTCGACGCCGAAGGCATCCGAGAGAAATTCGGTGATGACCCCGGCACGGCCGAAGAGCAGCGTCAGCGCCAGGCCGATGACGAAGGGCGGCGTGATGATCGGCAGCACCGTCAGAAGCCGCATGCCCTTCTTGAAGGGGAAGCGCGTGCGGGTGGCAACGAGCGCGAAGGCAAGGCCAAGCAGCGTCGAGCCGCACGCAGTCATCAGCGCCAGCCACAGGGTGCGCCAGGCGACGCCGCACCGGCCTTCGCCGACGACACAGCTCAGGCTCCAGATCGACGCGTCCTGGATGTTGCGGATGAAACCATCCGCCTTGAAAGAGCCGTCGAAATCCTGAACGGAGGCGGCGAACATGCTGCCGACCGGATAGAAGACGAAGACGATGACGAGGGTCACGAGCAGGGAAATCGCCGCTACGATGAAGGCGTCGCCCTTGAGCACGCCGCGCTCCGCAAGTCCGAAGGCGAATAGAAGAACGAAGGTGAGTGCCATCAGCACGGCGCCGGCTCCCATCGACGGCTGACCGTCGGAAAGCCTGCCGAATAGCGTCTCGCTGATCGTCCAGGTCCAGCCGGAAAAGCCGATCGCCAGCCCCTGGAGAGCGAGATAAAGAACGCCCGCTGCGCCGGCGACGGCCAGCAGGAGGCCCCGACGCGCGGGATCGCGGACGAAACGCGCTGCCACGCAGATGCCGAGCAGCGCCAGCGCCACGATCAGCCATAGCCGGCCGTGGGCGAAGATCTGCATCAGGCCGGGGGCAACGGCCGGATCGCCGGGGAAATCGGCAAGCCAGCCGAGCCCGAAGAAGCCGCCTTCGATGCGGTACCAGGGGACAGCCAAGAATGCGGCCAGTCCGAGCCCGAGCGTTAGGTCGAGCCTGCGGTTGCGATGTTCCATGACGGTCCTCGCGCAATTTGAAATGAAAGATGATGTGACGTCACATCGCCTCGGCACGTGCCGGAGGCAAAGAACGACGGTTGGGACCGTTGGGCGGTATCGGCCGGATCAATCACCCGGCCGAACCGTTCAAGCCGCGATCAGTTGGCGCTGGCGCCGACTTCGCGGTCCCAGCGCTCAAGCAGGGACTTGCGCTTCTCGGCATCGCCGAAGGTGGCGAAGTCGTAGTCGATCAGCTTGATGTCCTCGAACTTCGGCGCTTCCTTCGGCACCTCGGCCGACTTGTTGGACGGCAGCTGGAAGGACTTGGCGTCCTTCATGCGCGACTGCACTTCCGGCTTCAGTGCCCAGTCGTACCAGGCCTTGGCGCTGTCCAGGTTCTTGGCGCCACGGATGATCGACATCGAGCCGATCTCGTAGCCCGTACCTTCGCAAGGCGCGATCGACTTGATCGGGAAGCCTTCGGCGGTCTGGGCCACCGCGTCGTGCATGAAGACGATGCCGAGGCCGGCTTCGCCGCGTGCAGCCGCCTTCACCGGCGCCGAGCCGGACTTGGTGTACTGCGCGATGTTGCCGTTGAGCTTCTTCAAATAGTCGAATGCCTGGTCTTCGCCCATGATCTGCACCAGCGAGGCAAGCGCGGTATAGGCAGTCCCGGAAGAGTTCGGGTTGGCCATCTGGATCTCGCCCTTCAGCGAGGAGTCGAGCAGGTCGGCCCAGCACTTCGGCTCTTTCAGGCCCTTCTTCTGGAAGATCTCGGTGTTGTAGCCCCAGCCGAGCGCGCCGGCATAAACGCCGACCGTGCGGAAGCCCGAGCCTTCAGCCTGCTTCTTCGCCCAGTCCTGAAGCTGGTCCAGCATCGGCGATTTGTATTCAAGTGTCAGGCCGTCCGATGCCGCCTGCAGGTGCGGGTCGCCGGTGCCGGCCCACCAGATATCTGTCTTCGGGTTGCGCGCCTCGGCGCGGATCTTGGCATAGGTCTCGCCCGAAGACAGGCGGACCATATTGACCTTGATGCCGGTTTCCTTCTGGAAGTCGCCGGTCATCTGTTCGCAGATCACCACGTCTGCGGAGCAGATGAGGTTGAGGCTGCCGGCGGCCTGGGCGGGCAGGGCGGCAAGCGCCGTGCCGGCAAAAAGCATGAGGGAAAGCGTCGTTGTTTTCATTGGGGCATCCTCCTGTTGCCTGTTTGAAACTTGGGTGTGAACGGGCATGGCGCGGCGATCGGCCTGCCCGCCGGGCGGCACGTTCACGATTTCGGTACTGCGGATTACTCGGCTTCCGCGGAGCGCTTAGTTCGTCGCGGCGATCTCCGCGTCGAACCGTTTGAGCAGTCGACTTCGTTCCTCCGGCGAGCCGAAGGTGGCGAAGTCGAAATCGACCATCTTGATCAGCGATATGTCCGGTGCGCCAGGCGGCAACTCCGCGCGGGCATTGGATGGGACCTGGTTCTGGCCGGCGGCCGCACCCGTACCCTGGCCTTCCGGGGTGAGTGCGAAGTCGACGAAGCTCTTGGCGTTTTCCAGATGACGCGCGCCCTTGACGATGCTGACGGCGCCGATTTCGTAGCCCGTCCCTTCGCAGGGAGCGACGATGACGAGCGGCGAGCCGGCCTGCTTCTGCGTGACCGCGTCATGCATGAAGGAGATGCCGATCAGGGTCTCGCCGCGTGCCGCCGCCTTCACCGGGGCCGAGCCGGCCGTGGTGTACTGGTCGATGTTGCGGTTGAGCGCCGCCATGAACCGGAAGGCCTCGTCCTCGCCGAAGAGCTGCACCAGCGTTGCAAGCGTGGTGAAGGCGGTGCCGGACGAGTTCGGGTTGCCGCTGCGGATACGGCTGCGATAGGCCTTGTCGGCGAGATCCTTCCAGCAGGTCGGGGCCGGCAGTTTCAGCGCATGCAAGAGGTCGGCATTGTAGGCAAAGCCGAGCGCTCCGGCATAAATGCCCGCCGAACGTCCACCGGAGATGGCGAAGAAATTCTGTGCCCAGGGCAGCATGTCGCGTTCATGCGCCGGGCGGTAGGGTTCAAGCAGGTTTTCCGATCCCGCCTGCAGATGGGTGTCGCCGGTCCCACCCCACCACACGTCGATGGTCGGGGCGTCTTTTTCGTCGCGGATTTGGGTGAGGATGTCGCCGTTGCTCTTTCGGGTCATGGCGACCTCGATGCCCGACTTCGCCTCGAACGCGGCCTTCATCGTCGCGCACCACGCCTCGTCGACACCGCAAAGTACGGTGAGCGCCGGTGCCGTCATGCCTGACGTGGCGATGCACAGCCACAGGGCCACGCCCGCGCCGATAGCGGTGATGCCTCTCACGATGTCCTCCCATTTGGAGCGCTGCCGCCCCAATCTCCGCAATCAGGATGTCGGTATTCCCCGCGGGTCGCAACCCGCAGAATGGTTACCGTTCTTACAACACGAATGCGGCTTTGCCGTTTCAAGATTACAAAGATTACAAATGTGACAATGCGCATAACGCGAGCCGCTTTGATCATTGGGACAGCCCCGCCTATGATGGCGACGGGAGGACGTGCATGCTGAGTGAGAGAATACGGATTCTGATCGTCGAGGACGATCCGGACATGGCGGAGCTCGTTTCCGATCTGGTGGAGGCCGAAGGCTGGATGCCGCTGACGGCGCCTTCGGCGGAGGCTGCCGCCATCGTCCTCGAGCGGGAAACGGTGCACCTGGTACTCGTCGACCATAACCTGCCTGGGACATCGGGCCGGACCTTTGCCCAGCGACTGCGGGCGCGCACCAATATCGGCATCGTCATGGTCACGGCGGCAGGCAGTGCGGCCGACCGGGTGCTGGGACTGGAAACGGCCGCCGACGATTATGTCGTGAAGCCGTTCGAGCCGATCGAACTCACGGCCCGGATCAAGGCCGTCCTTCGACGCACCTACCCGTCGCTGAAGCCGGAGCGGGAGGCCGAGCGCGAGCACGAGCCCGCGGCGCTGAAGCTCGGCGACTGGTCGATCGATCTCAAGAGCCGGCGCGCGGTCTGCCTTTCCGACGCGACCCGGTCGCTCACCAGCGCCGAGTTCGCGCTGCTCGAAATCCTCGCGGAAACGCCGAACACGCCGGTCACCCGCGCCCACATCCTCGATCGGCTGGGCGCCGAAAGCGATCGCTACATCGACCGCAACGTCGATGTGCTCGTGCTCCGGCTGCGGCGCAAGATCGAGCGCAATCCGGACCTGCCGCGCCACATCAAGACGCGGCGCGGCAAGGGCTATGTGCTGGATACCGACGACGGCGAGGCCCGGCCGTGATCAGCCGCCCGTTCCTTTCGTCGATCGCCTTCCGCCTGCCGTTTGCGATCGTCTTCATCTGCGTCCTCGTCTTCAGCCTGGCAACGGTCGCCGTGTTCGGCCTGCAACGGGCGCGTGACGAGATGGCGGCCTACGGGCTGCAGGCCTTTTCGAGCCTCGCCAAGGCCTCGCTGGTTTCGCGTCAGGTGTCTGACCTCGTGTCCAGCGCGCCGTTCCTGATGAACGCAACATCGCCCTATCGGGTGTCGAGCGAAAGCCGTTCGGTCGTCGCGCAGGTCGACGTCCTGCTTCAAACGATGGCGCCGGAGGTCGGCAAGACAGCGGTCGACGGCTTTGCCAGCGCCCACATCGTCGAGCTGCTGGATGCTATCCGCACGCAAACGGTGACACTTGCCGCCGACGCGGATTCGGCCCAGCAGTACAAGGCCGATGCGGCAGCAGCACTTGGAGAGATCGCCACCGGCAACGGCATTGCCAACTCGGAGGTCCGCCAGCGCCTCAATGCGATCGTGCAATCGGCGTCCAACTCCGACAGCCTGTTCCAGCTTGGCGAACTGCGCCGCCGCTACGTTGCCGTCACGACGCCCCGTCTGGCGCCCGCCGGGCCCGATAGCCGGATTTCGGCTGCCGAGCTGACGCCCTATGAGCGGGTGTTCGAGGCGCAGACCCACTATCTTCTGGAAATGTTCGCCATCCGCGCCGCGGTGGCGCGGCTGCACACGGTCTCTCGCGATCTCTCGCATGCCACGGAAACACAAAGCGAGGCCGTTGCCCGAGGGCTCAACGAGGATCTCGCCTCGACCTCCGACGCGCTGAGCCGCCTGCTCGTCATCGTCGCGGTCTCCTCGCTGCTCGTGCTCGTCATGGCGATCTTCTCGATCCGCTCCGTCATGCGGGTATCGCGCGGGATCGTCTCGCTCTCCAAGGGCATGAATGCGCTTGCGCAGGGGCGCCGTGATGTCGACACGCCGAGCTACAACGGGACGGAGACCGAGTTCTTGCGGCTGCTCGAAGCCTTCAGCGCGTTTCGCGAAAGCGTCGAGCGCGTGTCGCGGCTCCGCCGTACCGCCGAAGCGGCGGCCCGCACCATTCGCTCGACCTTCCGCAACATGAACGAGGGCATTGCGCTCTTCGACCCGAATGGCAAACCGATCACGATGAACCGGCGCGTCATGGAGCTCGTTGGCTGGCCGGGCTCGGCGCGGAAGTTGCCGTTGCGCCGGTTCGTCAGTCCGATGCCGGAGATCGACCCGACCCTTTTGCCCGCTGACCGAGAGGCGGGCTCGCTCGATGACCGGCTGGTGCTGCGCCATCGATCCGGTATGGGCCGGGTGACCGAAGTCTCGCTGTCGCGGCAGCCGGACCGGGGTATCGTGTTGCTGGCGCGGGACGTGACGGAGATCGACCGCCAGGAGGCCGAGGCAGCCAAGGCGCAGCGGCTGGACGGGATCATGCGCATGACCCATCAGGTGAGCCATGAGGTCGGCAACATGATCGGCATCATCACCGGCAGCCTGGGGTTGTTGGAGCGCGAAACGGGTTTCAGCGACCGGCAGAAACGCCATATCGCCCGCATTCGCAAGGCGGCCGATCGCGGGCGCTCGCTGGCCTCGAGCATGTTGTCCGTCGGCAGCCAGCATCCGCTTCAGCCGGGGGCGCTCGAAATCGGCGCGGTGCTGCGCGGCATGGCCGACGTGCTGGAAATTGCCGTCGGCGAAAAATGCCGGCTCGCCTTCGAGATCGCCGACGGCCTGCCCAACGTGCATCTCGATGCAGCACTCTTCGAGCAGGCGATCCTCAATCTCTGCCTCAACGCCGCCGCGGCGATGCCGCTCGGTGGCACGATCCTGATCCGCGCCGGCAGCGCCGGGGCCGATGTCGTCGTCTCCGTGACCGATGCGGGGATCGGCATGTCGCCGGAGGCGGTGGACAAGGCGTTCGAGCCCTACTTTACCACCCGCGACCAGGAGGGCGGCGCCGGCCTTGGCCTTGCCGTCGTCTACGGCTTTGTCCGGCAAAGTGGCGGCGACGCCCGCATTCTCTCGCAGCCGGGGCGCGGAACGACGGTGGAACTCGTCTTTCCGCGTTGAAGCTGTGCCGGTTTCGCGGGCGCTCTATGGCGCGCTTCGGCGCGAAAGGCGCATCACGGCGGCATCGATCCGTTCGCCGTTTTCGGTAAATACGGCCCACAGCCACGCCATCAGCCACAGCATCAGGCACCAGGCCAGAACGACATCGGACAGATAATGCGCGCCGAACACGATCCGGTTCAGCGAGAAGGCGAGGACGAGGGGGACGAGGGCGATGATCGCCGTTCGCCGCCATTGAACCGGCAGCAGCAGCGCAAGCGCCACGAGCGCGATCGCGGTGGCGGATTCGCCTGACGCAAAGGAGCAACTGCGCGAGCAGGCACCAGACACTTGCCAGGCCGGCGTAAACGGCAGGCTGCCGCCGAAATCGGTGATCTCATAAGGGCGCGCCCGCCCGATCAGTCGCTTCAGCGCCTGGATGAGGAGCCCCGGCCCGACCGCAAAGAAGGTCAGGAAGAACAGCGCCTTGTGCGGGCGGGGTAGCCAGGGGCGGGGTGCGACGGCTTGCGCAACCAGAATTGCCAGCACGCAGGGCAGAATGAAAACCGGCAGGATACGGTTGAGGTCACGAAGGGCGCGCAGCTCCGGCTCCCGCGAGAGCGGAAAGTCGCCGGTGGCGAAGGCGGCCCAGCGCGAGACGGCAAGATCGATGCCGGGAAAGGCCATGAAGACGAAAGCTGCGCAAATGGTCAGCGCGCCGGCAGCCGCAATCGGCTGCTGTTCGAGGCGGGCCCGTGCCTGCCCCGGCCAGAGACGGGGATTGGGGCGCGGCCATCGGCTGCTGTTTGAGGAAGTCGCCGTGGATGAGTAAAGGCTGGACATGCGGTCGCTCGCAAGTTGTCGGAATGTGTGGGCCGGACACTTGCTCCGCTCTGTCAAGGCTGCGTCGAGGAACGGGGAGTGCTTGATGCGCAAGATCAGATGGCTGGCGGATGCACCTTCTGGTCGAGTGCAAAACGGCAAGCGGGAATGCAAGTCTCCAGCACTCTTTAACGGGCGGCTTCGCATTTCGCCGGCGGTAGGGAAGCCTGTTTTGCCGGTTGCGCCGGCCGTCCGCCGCCAATTGTCAAGAAACGGCGAAGATTTGTCCGGAGCTCTATCCGGAGGGCCGGCCAAGCGTCGATCGGGGCACGCGGATGAATTGCAACGCGAGCTCATTCGTCACATAAGCTGCTGATCACAACATCAGCTCCAGGGAGTTAGTACATGGTCGATAAGGGTCTCATCCTTCTGGCGGAGGACGAGCCGGAGATTGCGCAGATCCTCGATGCGTATCTCGTGCGCGACGGTTTCCGGACGGTGCGTGCCGCCGACGGCGAGACGGCGCTGACCCACCATGCGGTGCTGTCGCCGGACCTGGTGCTGCTGGACGTTCGCATGCCGAAGCTCGACGGGTTCGAGGTTCTCGCCCGCCTTCGCCGCGAGGGGAACACGCCGGTCATCATGGTCACGGCGCTGGCGGAAGATCTCGACCGCCTGACCGGACTGAGGCTCGGAGCGGATGACTACGTCATCAAGCCGTTCAACCCGCAGGAGGTGGTGGCGCGCGTCAACGCGGTGCTGCGCCGCACCCGCAACGGCGCCGGCGCCACCGTGCTCCGCTTCGAGAGTGTCGAGGTCGATCTCGATGCCCATGTTGCCTTCGTCGAAAAAGCCGGCAATCGCCACTCCGTGCCGTTGACGCTCAGCGAGTTCCGCATCCTTGCCCACATGATCCGCCGCCCGACGCATGCCTTCGATCGCGCCGATATCCTCGACGCCTGCCTGCCGGACAGCGACGCGCTCGCCCGCACGGTCGACACCCACATCGCCAATCTCAGGCGCAAGCTGGAAGATCTCGGGGCCTGCGGCTTCTTCAGCGCCGTGCGCGGCGTCGGTTATCGCTTCGTGGAGCCAAGATGAAAGTCAGCCTGTCGCGCCTTCCGCTGGGTATCCTGACCGCCCTGGTGATTGTCGTCCTGCTCGTGTTCAGCGTCGTCATCGTCTACGGCGGTGTGAACTCCATGGAGTCGCAGCTGGAGGCAAAACTGCTGGATAGGATGCCGGCAAAGGCGGTCGAGGCTTACAAGGATCTCAATAGCGGCAAGGTGCCGTCGCCGGACTCGCTACAGGTCCTGCTGGCTAGCACGGAGGAGCTCGAGGAGTGGGGGAACTGGGAAGTCGACAAGCTCATTCTCGGTTTCGGGGGCATCGCCGTCGCGTTCTGCGGCTTGGTCGGCTACTGGCTGGCACGCAAGATCAGCCGCCCGCTTGAAGCGTTGGCACGGGCGACGCAGGACCTCCGGGCCGGAGACTTTGCGGTGCGTGTCGGCTCGATCCGCAAGGGGGCCAAGGAGGTGGCTACTCTCGTGAAAACATTCGATGAACTGGCGGCCGAGCTTGAAAGCATGGAAGACAGGCTCCGCTTCAATACAATGGCCGTGGCGCATGAATTGCGCACGCCGCTGACGATCCTGCAGGGCAACCTTCAGGGAATGGCCGACGGCGTTTTCCCCCTTGAACAAGAGAGGGTGCGGCAATTGCTGCTGCAGGTGGAGGGGCTCTCCGCGCTGGTGGAGGACCTGCGCACCCTGTCGCTTGCCGCCGGACAGAAGCTGGTCACCCAGCGCCACCCGGTGGATCTCGCCGTCGAGGCGACCCAGGTGCTTGGCGCGTCGAACACCCTGCTTGGCTCGGTTGGCATGTCGGTGGAGGTCGCGCTCGAGCCGGTGCGGGTTTCGGGCGATTCGCAGCGCCTGCGCCAGGCGCTACTGGCGCTGATCGAAAACGCCACGCGCTACGCCGCAGACGGCCGTGTCCTGCGCTGCGAGACCGGGCGACGGGGCGTCGACGAGGCTTTTGTCCGGATGCTGGACCGTGGTCCCGGTCTTCCTGACGACGTTTCGACCCATTCGATTGACCTGTTCTGGCGCGGCGACGCCTCGCGATCGCGCGCGACGGGCGGAACGGGTCTGGGGCTTTCCGTCGTCCAGGCGATCGCCAAGGCGCATGGTGGACGGCTGGAGTTTGCCGCGCGCGCCGGCGGCGGCGCCGTAATCACACTCGTCCTGCCGCGGGAACCCGCCCTCTGAGCAACCGGCGTTGCTGCAGCGTTGCGCAAATTTTCGTTTCTTGTCCGGCCGGAACTTCGACGCGTGACCATCCTTGCGCGTGTATGGAACCGGTGTGCAATTGCCCACCGGTTCTCCGCAAATCCTTGACAGTGCCCGGGCAAACCTGAGCTCGGCCGAGTCCTTCGGCCAGCAGCGTTTGCTCTCAAGGATAGCACCATGTCCCTGGAATTCAGGCAGGAATACAGCGCGGATCTGCGATTGCCGGTCGACGGCAAGGCATTCATCGGCGAGCCGCTGGCGCCTTCGGACCGGTCGGTTTCTGCGCCCGTCGTCGGTGAAAGTTCAGGAGAGAAAACGTCACTCACCGGGCATGTGCTCAAGCTCGGCCTGAGAGTGAGCCTGAAGCGCGCAGTCGTCTTTTCCATGCGGTTTGCGCGCCACCCGCTCCTGACATCGCGCTGGATCGGCTTTCTCGGAGAGTTCTCCGAGCGCTACCGACTGGGCTTGCCGCATGACGACCTCGTGCGCAAATCGATCCCGACATTCTTCCTGCACGGCGCGTCGTCGGCTGCGAGGCTCGACCTGCTGCTCAATCACTTCGATGTCGCAAGTGAGGTTCTTTCGCGCCGGTCGCTGATGGCGCTCTGGCGCGGCAGCACCCTGGAGATGGGCACGGTTTCCGGTCGCAGCGAGAATTATCGCATCCAGCTGCAACTGGCCGACCATAGTGGCGCCCGCCACGAGGGGGCTTTCGCAATCCGGCTGCGCCGGCAGAGCGACGGCTACGCGCTCTGCACCGTCGGCTTCGTCTTCGTGCGGTGCGAGGGAGACAGCTATAGTCTCGCCATCGGCGGAATGCAGGGGCCGAAGGGCGAAGAGGCCAAGCGAGCACTGATCACGGCAACGCGCGATCTCGGCGGGCTCCGGCCGAAGGATGCGGCGCTGCTCGTCCTCAATGGCCTGGTGACGGAAGGCCACGTGGGCCACGTCTTTGCGGTCTCGAACGACAAGCACGTCATCAACCGCCGCCGCTTGAAGCGGCGCCGCATGATGAGGGCGGACCTCGATGCCTATTGGTGCGATCGCGGCGGCGTGCCGGCCGAGCCTTTCGGCTTCAGTCTGCCGATCGGCGACGACCCGGCGGCGCGGGACGGCAACAGGCGCGATCAGAGCAAACGCGCGTTTCGCGACATCGGCGCGTGGTTCTACTGAGCCGGCGCCTGGGCGACAGCGGCACAAACGTTGCTGCGGTTACGGGGTCTTCGTGAAGTCCATCTCGAAGGCGCCGGAGACGATCCGGCCCTTCGGCGTCGGCCCGCTGTCGTCATGGAACAGCATGTCCCGTGAAAGCACGAAGTAGGTGTTCGCCGACATCGCATAGAGCGGCTCGCTGACGCCTTCCTTCAAGGAGACGGTCAACTGTCCGTCGTTGTCGGCAATCGAGAACGTGCCTCGGTGCAGAACCTGATACTTGCCGGCGAGCTTTGCCGCCCTGTCGGCGGCGACCGGAATACTCGGCCTTTCGATGCTGCGGTAATCAGGCCAGCCATAGGCGACGGAAACGCTGTGGACGAGCTCGTTCGCCAGTTCGCCGCCCTGTTGCTCGTTGGTCATGATCACGACACCGTCGCCGCTCCCGAAAGAAGCGACGAGCATGTTTTCGTAGCCGGCATTGCTGCCGCTATGGAAAAGCTGTGAGCGCCGGCTGTCGCGCGCAGGCTGAAGCCAAGGCCGTAGTCGGATTTCACCGGCGTCAGCATCGCGCCGGGCGTGTGGCTTGCCGCTGCACGGATCGCAAGCACGAAGCGGGCGAGATCGCTTGGCGTCGTCCATGGGCCGGCTGCCGCGAGTTCCGGATAGGCATGCGGGCCGCCGGGGATCGGCGCGCCCTTGGCGTCATGCGGCCAGGCCGCCCGCCCGAACTACACGCATGGATGCCTCCAATTTGGTCGCGGATGTTTATACTGGCGCCGATTCGAAGCCACAACTGAAGGTAAGTATGACGCGGTCCGTTGCCAAGAGGCTCAAGCCGCACACGGGCGGATGCCTTTGCGGCGCAATCCGGTTCGAGGCGCAAGGGACAGCCGGCAAACCGCATACGTGTTCGTGCAAGATGTGCCAGCGCCATTCGGGAGCCTTGACCCTGGCGTGGGTCGAATTTCCGAGCGAAGCCGTGACCTGGACTGGACGGGGCGGCGCACCATCGGTCTATCGTTCCTCGGACTATTCCAGCCGCGCCTTCTGCCCGTCCTGCGGCAGCAGTCTCGGCGCGATCGACGATGCGCCGGTGGTTGCCCTTCTGCTCGGCGCGTTCGACAAGACGAATGCCGTCGATCTCATCCCGAAGGGCCACAGTTTTCGCACTGCCCGACCCAAGTGGTGGCACGTGGAGGCGGTGAAGCCCGCGGCCTGACGAGGTGCAGGGCCGAAAGTGATTGACGCAGCCGGTAAAGGGCTGCGTCGACAGCCCCTAGAGCAGCCCCCTCGCGGCGGCGCCGATGGCAACGATGCCGAAGGCGATTAGGACCAGCCCCGAAATGCGCGATACCCAGACGACGAAGCTGTCGGGCAGTCGCGACCGGGCGATCGCAACACCGCCGCTTAGGAAAAACCACCAGCCGAGCGATCCCAGGAAGACGCCCAGGACCACGACGGCAGCGCTGAGCGCGTCGCCCGCTTCGGCAAGGCCGAGGCCGGCGAAGATTGCGGCAAAGGAGAGGATCGTCGCCGGGCTCGTCATCGTCAGGAAAAAGGTGGCGATGGTCGTGCGAATGAGATCGCGTCCACCGACATCGGCCGCCGCCGTTACCGGCTTCGGCCGCAATCCGCTCCAGCCGAGCCAGATCATGAACAGTCCGCCGGCAAGGCCGAGCGGCATGGCGATCATCGAAAGCACGGCGGCAAAGGCGGCAAAGCCGATTGCCGCAAGGGCCGCATAGGTGGCATCGGCGGCGGCCGTCCCGAGGCCGCCGGCCACGCCGGCCCAGAAGCCGCGCTCCAGCGTGCGGTTGATGCAGAGCGCCCCAATGGGGCCAAGTGGAGCTGCGACCGCGAGGCCGACGAGCAGGCTTTTTTCAAACAGCAATGTGGACATGGCATAGGGCTCCGGCCGCGGCATGTTCGTACCGATCCGCTTCAAGGACGGTGCCTGCCCGGCAAAACAAGAAAGTTGCAGCAGTTTGCGCGTCCGTCAGGCGCGCGGCGCGATCGTCGTCAGGTTTTCCCGCACGGTCGACAGCGCGATCACCGTTTCGCTTCGCGCCAGGAACCGCCGTTGCTTCATTTCGGCAAGGAACGGCTCGAGGTCACTGAGCGACGGCATCCGCACCTTGACGCAATAGGACCAGGCGCCGGTGACATGGTGGCATTCCCCCACGGCGGGATGGCCGGCCATGAAGCTGCGGAACGCTTCCTCGTCCGCGTCCGGCGCAAGGCCGACCCAGACGAAAGCGAGCACGTCGAGGCCGAGCGCGCGGTGATCGACCTCGACGGTGAAATTTCGGATCACGCCACTGGCGACGAGCCGGCGAATGCGTTCGTTGACGGCCGACGGCGACAATTCCACCGCGGCGCCGATATCGGTCAGCGATCGCCGCGCATCGTCAGCGAGAATTTCGACGATTTTTCTGTCAACGTCATCCATGGCCAATGAATACGATGATTCTAATGTAATGTACAGAAGATTTTTCTGTTTTATATCGTTTCCACCGCGGAATCGGTGGTCTCCGGGCTACTCGATGTCTTTCAACGCGTCGAGCGGGCCTGTCAGCGCCGTGCGCGGCTGCACCAGCTCGGGTTGGATGAGGTGAATGCGTGGCTGGGCGCGCGCGTCTTCGATGACCTCGAAGGCCTTGGTGATCATGCCCTCGACGTCCTGGCGGATCATGATGACGGGGAAGGGCAGGAAGGACGCGAAGGGGTCGTAGTCGTAACAGCCGACGACAAGGTCGGCGAAATTCTCGTGCGGGTGGCCGGCCATGAAACGTAGCAGGCCTTCGAAGTTGATCGACGAGTTGACGAAGAGGCCGCGCGGCAGCTTGCCGTGCTTCTCGTAGAAGGCCTCGAAGGCGAGGCGAGCATTGTTCGGCGCATAGCCCGTCGGCTGGATGCATTCGTCCGGATCGGCGCCGAGAAGTTCGCTTTTGACGGCGCGGAAGCCGCGGATACGTTCGCGGCTGGCGTGGTCGTTGCGACCGCCAAAGAGGTAGAGTTCGTGCGGCGCAAGCGGACCGGACACCTGGAAGTGACGGATGATCGCTTCCGTCAGCATGCGCCCGCCCTCGTAGTTGTCGCTGATGACGGAGGGCACCTTCGTGCCGGGCAGGTCGATATTGATATGCTTGAGGCCGGCTGCCTCGCAGACCTCGTGCACGCCGTCGGGGTTGGTCGCGCCGCAGATGAACAGTTCGTCGATCGAATAGGAGATCAGCGTTTCGGCCGTCTTGCGCTCTTCCTCCGGGTCGCGGCTGGCGCTGACGACGATCGGGCATTGGCCCTTGCTTCGGACATGCGCCTCGAAGGTCTGGGCCATCGACGAGAAGTAGCGGTTGTCATGGATCGGCAGCAGCAGGCCGATCAAGCCGGAGCGCGAGCTGCGCAACCCGCGCGCCTGGCGGTTGGCCGTGTACTGGTGGGTCTCGGCCAGGTTGCGGATCAGTTCCGCGGTACTTTCCTTGATCCGGCGCTTCTGCCAGGTGCCGTTCAGAACCGCACTTACGGTTGAGGGCGAGCTTCCCGACAACACCGACAGGTCGTAGATCGTCGCTTTCTTCTTGCTGCTGCTGGCCATCGTTTTCTCCCCTCGTGGTTTTAGTGCCGATTTCCCCTTGACGAAAGATTAAGTCTGCACAATAGTTCTTGCACCATCGATTGTGCAAACAAGAAATATCGATTGTGCAAATTTGGTGGTGTCGTCTGAGGAGGCGGCGTTTCAGGGAGGCGAGGAACACTTCGCCAGTGATGATTTGAAACTGGAGGCCGGCGCTGAGGCGACCGGGCGCGTTCCCCCTATGGGAACGAGTGGAGGAGAGAACATGATCAGGAAAATTCTCGTCGCCGCCCTGGCGACATCGCTGGCGCTTGCGAGTTCGGCGGCAGCCTTTGCGCAGGATGCCGGCAAGGTCGGCGTCGTCGTCAAGATCGGCGGCATTCCGTGGTTCAACGCCATGGAAGCCGGCATCAAGGAGCGCGGCCAGAAGCTCGGTATCGACGCCTTCATGGTCGGCCCGACCAGCGCCGACCCGGCGCTTCAAGTCCGCGCCATCGAGGATCTCATCGCCCAAGGTGTGAAGGTCATCGGCGTGGTGCCGAACGACGCCAAGGTGCTTGAGCCGGTGCTGACCAAGGCCAAGGAAAAGGGCATCATCGTCATTACCCATGAATCCCCGAGCCAGAAGGGTGCCGATTGGGACTTCGAGCTTGCATCCTCGACCGGTTTCGGTGAGGCGCATGGCAAGCTGCTGGCAGAAAAGATGGGTGGCAAGGGCGAATATGCCGTGTTCGTCGGCTCGCTGACCGTGCCGCTTCACAATGCCTGGGCCGATGCGGCGATCGCCTACATCAAGAAGAACCACCCGGATATGACGCTGGTCGGCGATCGCTACGGCGTGGCGGAAGACGTCGACAAGAGCCGGTCGACCGCGCTTGATCTGATTTCGGCGCATCCGAACCTGAAAGGCTTCCTTGCCTTCGGCAGCCAGGGCCCGATCGGCGCCGGCCGCGCCGTCGAGGAACGACGCAAGGTCGGCGAGATCTTCGTGCTCGGTCCCTTCTCGCCCGGCCAGGGCCAGAAGCTGGTGAAGGCCGACGCGATCTCCGGCGGCTTCATGTGGAATCCGAAGCAGGCCGGCGAAGTCTTCGTCACGCTTGCCGACAAGCTGATGAAGGGCGAAGAGGTCAAGGACGGTGACGAGATCGAAGGTCTCGGTAAGGTCAAGCCGGACTTCGAAAACCGCAACATCATCGTCGACCAGCTCGTACCGATCAACAAGGACACGGTCGCAGATCTTGCGGCCATGGGTCTCTGAAAACCTGAGTTTAAGGGTTCTCCCGGCTGCTGGGCCGGCTTCGGCCGGCCTGGCAAGTCCCTCAACCGTACCGGAGCCGGATGAGGAAAGGTGTTTGCGGTTCTGCCCGCATCCTGCTCGGACTCAACGTGATTTAGGGGCAGTCCATGCACCAGCTTGCGACCGCGGGAGGAGGCGAGACGCCGCTTCTGGCCCTGCGCGATATCAACATGACGTTCGGTGGGGTTCGCGCGCTCAAGAATGTGAGCTTCGACGTCCGCCCGGGCGAGGTTCATTGCCTTGCCGGCGAAAACGGTTGCGGCAAGAGCACGCTGATCAAGATCATCACCGGCGTCTACCGCCCCGCCGACGGCGCCTCGATCGAGTTCGATGGCGAAACCTATTCCCACATGTCGCCGGTGACGGCGCAGGACCGCGGCATCCAGGTGATTTGGCAGGACCTGGCGCTGTTTCCCGAAATGAGCGTTGCCGAAAACATCGCCTTCCAGACCGTGCTCGGCCGCTGGCCGAAGCTCGTTGATTATGGCCGCATGCGGCAGATCGCCACCGACGCGCTTGCCCGTCTTGGCGTGTCGCTCGATGTCGATCTGCCGCTCAAGGAATATGCGATTGCCCAGCGCCAGATCGTGGCGATCGCCCGCGCGCTGGTCGGCGAAGCGAGGCTCGTCTTCATGGACGAGCCGACCGCGTCGCTGACGCAATCGGAAACCGACCATCTGCTCGATATCGTTCGCGGGCTCTCCGCTTCCGGTGTTGCCGTCGTCTTCGTCAGCCACCGGCTTGCCGAGGTCTTGGAAATTTCAAGTCGCATTACGGTCTTGCGCGATGGTGCCCTGGTCGGCGTCTATCCCGCTGCCGGCATGACGCAATCGCGCATCACCGAGCTGATGACCGGCAAGACCTTCGACCAGCAGGTGCGGGCGAAATCCCGTGATGGCCGACCCGTTGTGCTCGACGTGAAGGGCCTTTGCCGCCCCGGCCAATTCGAGGACATCTCGCTCTCGGTCAGGCGGGGCGAAACGCTTGGGATTACCGGCCTGCTCGGCGCCGGGCGCACCGAACTGGCGCTGACGCTCTTCGGCATGCTGAAGCCGGCATCCGGCACCATTGCGCTTGAAGGCAAGCCGGTCCGCTTTTCCTCCAACCGCGACGCGATCGCGGCGGGCGTCGCCTATCTCTCGGAGGACCGGCTGTCGCTCGGCCTCATCCAGCCGCAGTCGATCGCCGACAATCTCGTCATCAGTTCGCTCGACAAGATCCTTTCGGGCGTTCTGCTTTCCGAGGATCGCAAGCGCAGCCTTGTCGCCCGCTGGATCGCCGATCTCGGCGTCAAGATCGGGCTGCAGCAGGATGCGATCTCCACCCTTTCCGGCGGCAACCAGCAGCGGGTGGCGATCGCCAAATGGCTGGCAACCGATCCGAAGCTCCTGATCCTCGACGCCCCGACTGTCGGCGTCGATGTTGGCGCGCGTGCCGGCATCTTCGACATCGTGGCGCGGCTTGCCGAGACCGGACTTGCGATCATCCTCATCTCCGACGAGGTGCCGGAGGTCTATTTCAACGCCGACCGGGTGCTGCACATGGCGCAGGGCCGCATCGTCGGCAGCTATGATCCGCGCAGCGCTTCGCTCGCCGAGATCGAAGGAGCGGTCTATGCGTAGCTTCGTCCGCACCCACGCAACCGAAGTGTCGCTGCTGGCCGTCATCATCGCCATCAGCGCCGTGCTATCGGTTTCGACCGCCAATTTCTTTTCGCTCGGCAACGCCTTCGACATGCTCAACATCAGCTCGGTCAACATCATCTTCGCCGTCGGATTGCTGGTGGTGCTGATCGCCGGCGGCATCGATATCTCCTTTGCCGTTGCCGCATCGGTGGTGCAGTACGGCACGGCGATCGCGCTCGGCTGGGTCGGTGGCGGTGGCTGGATCTCCGGCCTTTTGATCGCCGGCTCGCTCGGCATCCTGCTCGGCGCGATCAACGCCTTCCTCATCCATCGTTTCCGGGTGATCTCGATCGTTGCGACGATCTCCACCTTCAACATCTATTTTGGCCTCTTGATGTTCTTCACCAAGGGTGTGTCGATCTACGACCTGCCGGACTGGCTGACGGACCGCGTCATCCTGTTCGAACACGAAATGCCGGATGGGACCTGGATCGAAATCACGCTTCCGGTGCTGGTGATGGTGCTCTGCGTCATCGCCACCTGGGTGCTGATCACACGCACCACGACGGGCCGCCAGCTCTATGCCTTCGGCGACAATCCCGAGGGCGCGCGCCGCTTCGGCATCAATATCGGCGCCATGCAGTTCATCGCCTTCGGCTGGCTCGGGCTCATGGCCGGGATCGGCGGGTTGATCCAGGCGCACTACGCGCAGGAGGTGGTGCCGAACGCGCTTTATGGTCGCGAACTAGACGTGCTTGCAGCGGTCGTTCTCGGCGGCGCGCGGCTCGGCGGCGGCAAGGGCTCGGTGCTCGGCTGCGTGCTCGGCGTACTTCTGATCTCGATCACTCAGAACGGCCTCAACCTGATGGGCGTCTCGCCCTTCGCCTTCAAGATGATCATCGGCGCCATCATTCTGGTCGCGATCACGCTCTCCAACACCGGCATTGAAAGATTGCTGCCCTTCGCCAGCCAGAAAGGGTCGGGACGATGAACGCGATTGTCGAACGCCTGAAGACCCTCATCGGGCCGGAAATGGCCGGACCGGGGCTCGCCTTCCTCGCCGTCATGCTCACCTTCGGTATCGCCTCGCCGCAGTTCCTGAGTGCCGCCACCTTCGGTTCGGTCGCCTTTCAGCTGCCGGAACTCGGATTGCTGACGCTCGCCATGCTCTTGCCGATCCTGACCGGCGGGCTCAATCTCGCAATCACCTTCACGGCCAATATCGCCGGGTTGACGCTTGCCTGGGTGCTGCAGTCCAATGGCGGCGTTGATGCCGGCCCCGGCGCCTTCCTGCTCGGTTCGGTGCTGGCCATTCTAGTTGGTGCGGCGAGTGGCGTGGTCATGGGACTGGTGATCGCCTTTACCCGGGCGCATCCGATCCTCGTTTCGCTGTCGATGATGATCTTCCTGCGCGGCCTCGGCGAGTTCCTGACGCGCGGCGGCGACGTCTCCGGTTTCCCGGCCTTCCTCGGCCCGCTCGGCCACGGGTCGTTTCTCGGCGTGCCGATCCCGCTCATCGTCTTCATCGTCTGCGTGCTCGCCTGGCACGTGCTGCTCACCCGCACCAAGCTCGGTTTCAACACCTATATGATCGGCTCCAACCTCGAGGCGACGCGCTATTCCGGCATCAACACTCGTAAGGTGATCGTGCTCGTCTATGCGCTCTCCGGCGCCATGTGTGCAATAGCCGGGATCATCATGCTGGCGCGCTTCAACTCCGTCCGCATTGGCCACGGCGAAAGCTACCTGCTGATCACGGTGCTCGCCTGCTTCTTGGGCGGCGTCAATCCGTTCGGTGGCTTCGGCCGGGTCATCCCCGTCTTCGTCGCGCTGGTGGTGCTGCAGCTTCTCTCTTCCGGCCTCAACCTCGTCGGCGCCAACCAGCATCTGGCGACCGCCGTCTGGGGGCTGCTGCTCGCCGGCGTCATGGTGCTGCGCTTCGTCGCCACCAAGTTCAAGATTTCGTTTGTCAGAAAGGAAACATGACCATGCAGGGTTTTGGCGTCCATACGAGCATGTGGACCATGAATTGGGATCGCCCGGGTGCCGAGCGCGCCGTTGCGGCGGCGGTGAAATACGCCGTCGATTTCATCGAGATCCCGATGCTCAATCCACCGGCGGTCGATACCGCCCACACTAAGGCGCTGCTGGAGAAAAACAAGCTGCGCGCGGTCTGCTCGCTCGGCCTGCCGGAGCGCGCCTGGGCGTCCGTTCGCCCGGATGCCGCGATCGAGCATCTGAAGGTGGCGATCGACAAGACGGCCGATCTCGGCGGCGAGGCACTGTCCGGCGTCATCTATGGCGGCATCGGCGAGCGCACCGGCGTGCCACCGACCGAAGCCGAATACGACAACATCGCCCGCGTGCTGCAGGCCGCCGCCAAGCACGCGAAGACGCGTGGCATCGAACTCGGCGTCGAGGCGGTCAACCGCTACGAGAACCACCTGATCAACACCGGCTGGCAGGCGGTCGACATGATCAAGCGGGTCGGCGCCGACAACGTCTTCGTCCATCTCGACACCTACCACATGAACATCGAGGAAAAGGGCATCGGCACCGGCATCCTCGATGCCCGCGACTTCATCAAATACATTCACCTGTCCGAAAGCGACCGCGGCACGCCCGGCTACGGCAACTGCGCCTGGGACGAGATCTTCGCGACGCTGGCTGCGATCGGTTTCAAGGGCGGGCTGGCGATGGAAAGCTTCATCAACATGCCGCCAGAGGTCGCCTATGGCCTTGCCGTCTGGCGGCCGGTCGCCAGGGACGAGGAGGAAGTGATGGGCAACGGTCTGCCGTTCCTCAGGAACAAGGCGAGGCAATACGGATTGATCTAGGCGGGCGCGCTTTCGGCGCCGCCTCGATCAGGACGGGGGGTTGCGGCATGGCAGTTTCAGCGGGTGCGGACACGGGGACGGTTGCCGTCCTTGACGTCGGCAAGACCAATGTGAAGCTGAACGCGGTCACATCAGACGGTTTCGTCCTGGAAACGCTGAGCGTCGCCAACCCGGTGCTGCCAGGCCCACCCTGGCGGCATCACGATCTCGAAAGCCTCGGCGAATGGATTTTCGCCAGTCTCGCCGAACTTGGCCGCCGCCATCCGCTGCAAACCTTCGTCGCCGCCGGTCACGGGTCCGGCGGCGTACTCGTCGGTGACGACCCGGATATGGCCGCCGGCGCGGCTCTGCCGATGATCGATTACGAGCAGCCGGTGCCGGAGAAAATCCAACTCGGCTATGCGCCGCTCTCCGGCTCCTTCTTCGATCGCGGCAGCGCGACGATGCACAGCGCCACCCACCAGGCGCGCCAACTCTACTGGATGCAGGAGCATGCGCCAGAGGCGGTCGCGGCCGCGCGCTGGTATCTCGGCCTGCCGCAATATTGGGCGTGGCGGCTATCGGGCGTTGCCGCATCCGAGGCGAGCCTGCTTGGCGCGCAATCGCATCTCTGGAATGTCGCTGACCGCCGCTTTGCGCCCATTGTCGGCGCGCGCGGCTGGCGGAGCTTGATGCCGGATTTTGCCGATGCCTGGCAGGTCCTCGGCTCCGCCCGTCCCGCGCTTGTCCGCCGCCACGGGTTGCCGGAAGGCTTGCGCGTGCTTGCCGGCGGCCACGACAGCAGCCTCAACCATTATCGCTATCACGCCGGCGGGCTCCGCGATTTCATCGTCGTTTCGACTGGGACCTGGATCGTCGGCTTTTCCGGCCGCACGGCCCTTGACCGGCTCGACGAGCACCGCGGCATGACGCTGAACAGCGACGTCTTCGGGCGCCCGCTCGGCGGTGTGCTCACCATGGGCGGCCGCGAGTTCTCCCATGTGGCGGGCCGCGAACCGTCGGACGCCGCGGTGCCTGACGACGTCGTTCTCGGCCTGATCGCCAAGCGCACCATGGCAATGCCGTCCTTCGGCGACGATGACGGCCTCTTTCCCGGAAGTGCCGGTCGCGGTCGTATCAGCGGGCCGCCGCCGGAAACGCCGATCGAACGCAAGGCGCTGGCGCTGCTCTATTGCGCGCTTCTGACGGCGGAGTGCGTGGAGGCGCTGGGGCCGGGGCCGCTGGTCGTGCTCGACGGAAGCTTCTTGCGCGATCCGCTCTATGCCCGCCTCGTCGCCGCACTGCTGCCGAACCGGCGGGTGCGCTTCAATCTCGATACCTATGGTGTGGCCTCCGGCGCCGCGCTGCTTGCAAGCGAGGGCCGGCGCCAGCGCCCGGCGCCGCTTTCGCTCGCCGATCCCGGCGACGTGTCTCACCTCTCGCCTGCTGTCGCCGTCTATGCGTCGCAATGGCGAGCCCGCGCCCGGGCCGGGCACAACAATGGTTTCAGTCGCGACTTCGAAAGGACATATCGATGACCAAGGCCGACATTCTGTCGCTCCGCCGCGAAATGGTGGACATCTGCCGCCGCATGAACTCGAACGGCATCAACCAGGGCACGGCGGGCAATATTTCTGTTCGCACCGAGACCGGCTTCCTGGTCACGCCGTCGTCGCTGCCCTATGAGACGATGCAGCCCGAAGACCTGGTCGAAATGGATTTCGACGGTACCTATGCCGGTCTTCGCCCGTCGTCGGAATGGCGTTTCCATCGCGATATCCTGCGGGAGCGCACGGATATCAACGTCGTGCTGCATTGCCATTCGGTCTATGCGACCACGCTTGCCTGCCACCACAAGACCATTCCAAGCTTCCACTACATGACCGGCATTGCCGGCGGCACGACGATCCGCTGCGCGGAATATGCGACCTTCGGCACCCAGGCGCTGTCCGACAATGCGCTTGTCGCACTCAAGGACCGCACCGCCTGCCTGCTTGGCCAGCACGGCCAGATCTCGCTTGGCAAGACGCTCGAAGGCGCACTGTGGTTGGCGATCGAGATCGAGACCCTGTCGCGCATGTATGTGCAGGCGCTGACGCTCGGCGAGCCGCCGGTTCTGCCCGACGACGAGATGGAGCGCGTCATCGCCCAGATGCGCCGCATGAGCTACGGGCAGGCACCGGATGACGAGGGCGTCAACGATCTCGCCCGCCCGCGCGAGGCGGTTTGAGGCCGTCCGGGGGCGTGTCGCTGAAGAGCGCTGGTGCCACTTGAAACAATCGATTTTCAGGGGATGAAACTGCACGCTTGTGCCCGGTGGCATCTCTGCCCCCATACTTCGCGGGTTTGCGAAATGGGGTGAATCAACTAATGCTCAGCCATGATGCAACGATATCTGAGTCGGAGATTCGGCACGTCGGAGAGACGGCTGCGCCCTGCACAAGGTTGGCGCGTGGCTGCAGTTTCGCTCTTGGCCGCGACCGTGCTGGCGGGCTGCAACACGCGCCAGGACGTCGGCACGCCGACCGGCAGCATCATGGTTCCCTCGGAAAACGCGCTGATCCTGCCGCCGCCCGGCGGACCTGCAGTGCTGAACGTCGTCGAACGGCGCAGCACCAACGCGATCGAGCAGGATATCTATCTTTACACTTCGGCGGCGACCCCGGGTCAGAACCTTCTGCGGGCCAAGTTCTTCGGCCCGATGAACGCCAAATTCGACCAGCAGTCGCGCTCGAGCTATGCCGGTGTGCGCGACAACAAGATGATGGCTGAGGCGCGCCGGGCGCTGCCCGGCGTTTCGCTGTCGCTCAACCCATACTTCCTGCAGAACAATTACGGCCCGTTCGGCTATGCCTTCGGTCAGGGCCGAGGGAACGACGCCTGCATCTTTGCCTGGCAGCAGGTCCGCCAGGCGGAGAACCACCGCTCGCCGCTCAAGGGTTACGGCACGATCCAGGTGCGGCTGCGCTATTGCGCGGCAGGCGCCAGCGAGACCGAGCTTCTGGCCCCGGTCTACGGCTACACGATCACCGGCACCTTCGGCGATCCCGCCTGGAACCCTTATGGCGCCCCGCCGCCGCTGGAGGCGGGTCTCGGCCGAACCGGCAGCCCGATTTATCGCAAGGAAGAAACGGCGACCGAGAGTGCACCCGCAGTGGTCATCCGACGCCAGGCGCAGCCGGTGGCGCGACGCGAGGTCACCAGCGTCCCGGCCCGCGTCGAGCAGCCTGTTGTCGCGCCCACCGCGATGACGGCGATCCCGGTTCCGCAACCAGACGGGACCGTCTCGGTGCCGCAGGCGCAGGTAGACACCAGGGCGAAACCGCTAACGAACGTGATTGTGCCGGCTCCGGCGTGTGCAGGGCAGCAGGCCGGAGGAGCCTGCCCTTAATCGACCGCTAACCATCCTTTGTTATGGGCTGGTGTCGGTAGGGGAGGCTCGGTCGAATATGGGTCGGGCAATACCAGTGGCATGATGCCGAACGCTGGAAGGCAAATGTATGAGCAGGATCGGATCGGTTGCGGCTTGGGCGTTTTTCTCGCTTTGCGTGATGGCGGTCATCACGCTGCCGGTGAACCTCCAGACGCAGCTCATCGTCAGCGTTCTCATTGTCACCTTCATGGCCGTGCTGAAGCTTGCCAATGCCGGCGGCCGCTGGCGGCTCATCGCGCTCGCCTTCGGTACGGCGATCGTGCTGCGCTATGTCTACTGGCGCACGACGAGCACGCTGCCGCCACTCAACCAGCTTGAAAACTTCATTCCGGGCTTCCTGCTCTATCTCGCTGAAATGTACAGCGTGATGATGCTGTCGCTCAGCCTGTTCGTGGTGGCGATGCCGTTGCCGCCGCGCAAAGCGAGCTCGATCTCCCCCGGCAAGTTTCCGAAGGTCGACGTCTTCGTGCCGTCCTACAACGAGGACGCGGGCCTGCTCGCCAATACCTTGGCGGCCGCCAAGGCGATGGATTATCCGGCCGACAAGCTGACGGTGTGGCTGCTCGACGACGGCGGCACGCTGCAGAAGCGCAATTCGGCAAACCTCGTCGAAGCGCAGCGCGCATCCGCCCGCAATGCCGAACTGCAGGCGCTCTGCGACGATCTGGGCGTGCGCTATCTCACGCGCGAGCGCAACGAGCACGCCAAGGCCGGCAACCTCAACAATGGTATGCTGCATTCCGACGGCGAGCTGATCGCGGTCTTCGACGCCGACCACGCGCCGGCGCGCGACTTCCTGCTGGAGACCGTCGGCTATTTCGAGCAGGACCCGAAGCTGTTCCTGGTGCAGACGCCGCACTTCTTCCTTAACCCGGACCCGCTCGAGCGCAACCTGCGCACCTTCGAGAAGATGCCGAGCGAGAACGAGATGTTCTACGGCATCATCCAGCGCGGTCTCGACAAGTGGAATGCCGCCTTCTTCTGTGGCTCGGCCGCCGTTCTGCGCCGCAAGGCGCTGGAGGATACTGAAGGCTTCAGCGGCATGAGCATCACCGAAGACTGCGAAACGGCGCTGGCGCTGCACGGACGCGGGTGGAACAGCATCTATGTCGACCGCCCGCTGATCGCCGGCCTGCAGCCGGCGACCTTCGCCAGCTTCATCGGCCAGCGCAGCCGCTGGGCGCAGGGCATGATGCAGATCCTCATTTTCCGCTTCCCGCTGTTCAAGGGCGGCCTGTCGATCCCGCAGCGGCTTTGCTACATGTCGTCGACGCTGTTCTGGCTGTTCCCGATCCCGCGGACGATTTTCCTTTTCGCACCGCTCTTCTATCTGTTCTTCGACCTTGAGATCTTCACGGCGTCTGGCGGCGAGTTCCTCGCCTATACGCTGGCCTACATGGTCGTGAACCTGATGATGCAGAACTATCTCTACGGCTCGTTCCGCTGGCCCTGGATCTCTGAACTCTACGAGTTCGCCCAGACGGTGCATCTGCTGCCGGCGGTCATCTCGGTGCTGCTGCGGCCGAGCCGGCCGACCTTCAAGGTGACGGCAAAGGATGAATCGATCCTCGAAAGCCGGCTCTCCGAGATCGCCCGGCCGTTCTTCGTCATCTTCGCGGTGCTTTTCGTTGCCCTGCTGATGACGGTCTACCGGGTCTACACCGAACCCTACAAGGCAGACGTGACGCTCGTCGTCGGCGGCTGGAACCTGTTGAACCTGATCATGGCCGGCTGCGTGCTCGGCGTCGTGTCGGAGCGCGGCGAGCGGGCAGCCTCCCGGCGCGTCAAGGTCAGCCGCCGCTGCGAATTCGGGGTCGCCGACAAATGGTATCCGGCAACGATCGAGGATGTCTCGGCGCACGGCGCGCGCGTCCAGGTCTACGGCATCGACGCATCGACGCTGCCGACCGACACCGAGGGCGGGATCCGCTTCGAGCCCTACAGCGGCAGCGGTGTGGCCGAGACGCTGCCTGTCGCGATCCGCAACAAGGAGGTTGCCGGCGATATCACCATCATGGGCTGCCGCTACCTGCCGCAGGTCGCCCGCCATCACAGCCTGGTCGCCGATCTGATCTTTGCCAATTCGCGGCAATGGAGCGAGTTTCAAAGCGCCCGGCGCGGTAATCCGGGACTGGTGCGCGGAACGTTCTGGTTCCTCTGGCTGGCGCTCTATCAGACGAGCCGCGGCATGATCTACTTCCTTCGCAGCCTGCGTGGCTCCGAGGCGCAGAAGGAGGGCGCTTGATGCTCAGGCGCCTCGTTCTCCCAGCCCTCTTGCTTGCGAGCCTTGCAACCGGCGTGTCGGCGCAGCCGTCGCCTTTCGACATGTCCGGCGAGCGCCCGGCGGATGCTCCGATCCTGCAGCCGCCGGCAGACACCGGAAGCAACGCCGGGCCGGCAGAGCCCGTCGTCACGCTCAAGCCGCCGGACGACTTCAAGCGCTTCATCATCCCGTTCAGCGCACTGTCGCTGACCGGCGAGGTCGATGAACGCACCTGGTCCGTCTATCTGACGCCGGCGCAGGCGCAATCTGCCGCCTCGCTTAATTTCGCCTATCAGAACGCGATCGTCGTTGCGCCGGAAGCGTCGACGCTTTCGATCTTCGTCAATGGCGAACTGGCCGGCGAGAAGCCGATCGGCTCGGCGGAGGCCGCCACGCCGCTGAGCTACGACCTGAAGCCCGGGCTGCTGCGTGCCGGCTCAAACGACATTCGCGTCAAGGTTCGCCAGCGCCACCGCACGGACTGCACGGTCGAATCGACCTATGAGCTGTGGACCGAGATCGCGCCGGAATCGGCCTTCATCCGCTTTGCCTCCGGCGATAGCGCGACGCTTTCCAGCCTCGACGACGTACGCGCCGTCGGGCTCGATGCGCGCGGCCGGACACAGTTCAACCTGGTCGTTCCCGGCCTCCAGCAGCCGAGCCGAACGGCAGCGCTGATGCGGCTTGCGCAAGGTTTGGCGCTGCGCGGACAGATGCCCGCCCAGGAGTTCGCCCTCAGCGAGACCATGCCTGAACTCGCAAAACCCGGGCAAATGACTGCGCTCGTCGGCACCGCGGAGGAAGTGGCGCCGTTCCTCGATCGACTGCCGGAAGGTGCGTCGAGCGGCCCTGTCGCCATGTTCGTGCGCGACGGCAAGACGAAGTCGTCGGTGCTGGTGATCAGCGGTCCGGACTGGTCCGCGGTGCAGGAGGCGATCGAGGGGATCACGCAGCCCATGGACCGTCCGAGCAACGTGCCGCGCGACGTCATCGCCACCGGGCGTTGGCAGCTGCCGGAGACGCCGCTGGTCGTGACGAATGCGCGCCTGCGCTTCTCCGAACTCGGGGTGGAGACCAGCGAATTTACGGGCCGGCGCTTTCGCACGCGTTTCTCCGTCGCCGTGCCGTCGGATTTCTATGCCGACGCCTATGGTGACGCGACGCTTCTGCTCGACGCTGCCTATACGGATGCCGTGCTTCCGGGCAGCCACATCGACATCTACATCAACGGCAACATCGCATCGACGATCCCGCTGAATTCGGCCACGGGCGACATTCTGCGCCACCTGCCGATCAAGGTAACGATGCGGCATTTCAAACCAGGCCCGAACCTGATCGAGGTCGAGGCTGTGCTCTCCGCCGAGCCGGACAAGGCCTGCGCGCCGGGAACGCCTGCTTCCAACGATCCGCGCTTCGCGCTCTTCGATACGTCCGAATTGCGGATGCCGGATTTCGCGCGCATCGGCCGCCGGCCGAATATCGCCGCGATTTCGGGCGCCGCCGCCCCCTATCGCAGCGATAGCGCCGCCGTTCCGCTTTTCCTCGATCGCGCCGACGAAGACACGCTGTCGGCCGCCGCGACCTTCCTCGCCCGCCTGGCCGTTGCCGGCGGCAGGCCGCTGCTGCTGGAGGTCATCACATCGCCGCTTGCAGCCGGCAGCCGCAACGCGATCTTCATCGGCGCCATGCCGCAGCTGCCGAAGACGGTGCTGACACAGGTCGGTATCGACCCTGCCCGGCAGATGTCCTGGGGCAATGCGGAGGACACCGGCCGTCCTGACGATACGCAGAAAGCCATCGACGAGTGGCGCACGCGCCTGAGCGGCGGCGCCTGGCGCAACCAGGTCACGGGGTTCCAGACCTGGGTGAAGCAGGAGTTCGACATTTCGCTGAGTTCGCTGCGTATCCTGCCCGAAGCGCAGGCCGCCTATGTTCCGCCGGAAAGCGCCGGCCTGGTGATCGCGCAAGGGGCCAACCCGAGCGACGACGCGACCTGGACGCTGCTGACTGCGCCAACCGGCAAGCGCCTGCGCGAGGGCACGGCGGCGATCGCCGACGTCACGCGCTGGCAGCAGCTTGCCGGACGGGTCTCGGCCTATGAGCCGGCGACGGACAAGATCGAGGCGACGCCGGTCGCCGGCTTCGATTTCGTCCAGACGCAGCCGCCGTCGCTCACCAACTACCGTCTGATCTTTGCCAACTGGCTGTCCAGCAACATCATGGTCTATGCTCTGCTCTTGATCGTGCTGTCGGTGCTTCTGGGGCTGGCGACATCTTCGATGCTGACCCGCCTGGGGCGGCGCCAATGAGGTGGCGGGCCGCGCTTCTCGCCGGATTGTTTGCGCTGCTGCTGCCGATGGCAGCCGGCGCCGACGAACAGGGGGGCTCGGTGAAGGCTGGCGAATGGGATCAGTACAAGGCGCGGTTCCTCGATTCCGGCGGCCGGATCATCGACGACGCCAATGGCAATGTCAGCCATAGCGAAGGTCAGGGCTATGGCCTCCTACTCGCCGTGCTTGCCGAAAACCCGGCCGACTTCGCGCTGATCTGGTCGTTCACGCGCCGCGAGCTGTTGCTGCGGGACGATGGACTGGCGGCCTGGAAGTGGAGTGCCACCGAGACACCGCACATTATCGACATCAACAATGCCACCGACGGCGATATCCTGATCGCCTATGCGCTGGTGCTTGCCGGTGAACGCTGGAAGCGACAAGACTATCTGCAGGCGGCGTCGCGGATCGCCAAGGCTATCCTCGACAACACCCTGCTCGATCATGGCGGGCGAACGCTGCTGTTGCCCGGCGTTACGGGCTTCGGCACGACCGATCGCCCGGATGGCCCGGTGGTCAATCCGTCCTACTGGATCTTCGAGGCGTTTCCCGCACTTGATCGGGTAGCGCCGTCGCCGCGCTGGAAGGCGCTCTCGGATGACGGCCTGGCCTTGCTCAATGCCCTGCAATCAGGCCCGAGAAAACTGCCGGCCGACTGGGTCAGCCTGCGTGCGATGCCGAAGCCAGCCCAGGGCTTTCCCGCCGAGTTCGGCTATAACGCTTTGCGGATCCCGCTCTACCTCGCCCGGGCGGACATGGGTGGCCGCGATCTGATGGCGCGGCTGCGGGCGGGAATGGCCGGCGACAACGACGCATTGGTCCTCAGCGACGCCTCCACGGGGGCGGTTCAAACCAGCCTCACGGACCCCGGTTATCGATTTGTTAACCATATTCTGGCCTGTGTCTTGGACAGGGTTCCGATACCCGACAGCGTCAAGGTGTTCAGCCCGACGCAATATTACCCTTCCACGCTGCACCTGTTGGGGTTGTCTTACGTGAGGGAGAAGCGTCCGGAGTGTCTATGAAGTCCTCAATCGTTGCCATTGCCGCTGTGATGACTACGGCGATCGGGGTTGCCGGACTGACCGATGGCGGCTTCTTGCGCCAGGACAACAAGAAACTCGGCAGCTTGGCCGGCGAGAGCCAGGAGGCGCCCGCCGTCGGCAGCAGCGCCGGCCAGGGCGCGCGCGGTGCCGCGCCGCAATTTACCGAGGTGGCCCAGGCCGACAGGCCGTCAGAGGCAACGCAAAGCGCAAGCAAGCCGCAGCCGGTCGTCGACGAATCGGCGCTTCGCTACTTTGCCGCCAAGGGCGACACGGCGCGCCTGCAGGCGGAAATCTCGCGCCTGCGCTCGCTCTATCCCGACTGGGTTCCGCCCGCCGATCCGCTGGCCGTGCCGCGCAACAACGACGTCGCGCTCGAAACCATGTGGCGGCTTTATTCTGAAGGCCGCTACGCCGAAGTGCGCAAGGCGATCGCCGAGCGTCAGGCGAAGGAGGCTGCCTGGCAGCCGCCGTCGGACCTGCTTGAGCGCCTCAATGTGGCCGAGGCGCGCGCCCGGCTGGTGAACGCCTCCGAGCTCAAGCAGTATGAAACCGTGATTTCGATCGCCGCCAGCACGCCGAGCCTTCTGACCTGCTCGGAAGTCGATGTGCTCTGGCATGTGGCGCAGGCCTTTGCCGAGACCAAGCGACCGGACCGGGCCCGCGATGCCTATCTCTATGTGCTGAAGAGCTGCGACGACGCGCCGGAACGGCTAGCGACCGTGCAGAAGGCTGCCGCGGTGCTGCCCTACGCGACGCTGCAGGATCTCCTCGCGCTGGAGCGCACCACGCCCGAGGGCGTGCCGGAGTTCGAAAGCATCCGCGACGATCTCGCCCGGCGCTTCGTTGCCGAAGGCGACGGAGACAAGACGCTCGCGGTTGATCCCAAGTATGTCCAGCGCGTCGAAAAGCTGGCGGAAACCGGCGGCACGGCAAGCGACGCCTTGTTGCTCGGCTGGTATCAGCTGCGCCGCGACAACATGAGCGCCGCCGAGCAATGGTTCCGGCGCGCCCACGACAAGGAAGATAGCGCTTCGGCCGCGCAGGGCCTGGCGCTGACGCTGATCGCGCGCAAGGCACCGATCGAGGCTGAGGCCGTGCTCTATCCGTGGCGCGATAGCTCGCCCGACGCGCTTGCGACCTATTTCGCGGCGACGGCCAATCTGCTGGCCATCGATCCGCCGGTCGCCCTCGATGCCGCCGTGCTGGCGCGGATCGCGCAGGAAACGACCAAGGCCCGCGAACCGGCGACGGCCCAGCAGTTCGGCTGGTATGCGCGCGCACTCAACCAGCCGGCAACCGCCGCGCAATGGTTTGCAACGGCACTGCGCTGGAAGCCGGACGACGAGCCGTCAGCCTATGGCCTCGCACTCAGCCGCGACCAGTTGAACGACAAGGATGGCGTCGTCGAAATCCAGCGTTTGTGGTCCGGCCGCTCCGAACGCATCGCCCGGCTTGGCGAAGTCAAGGAGAAACTCGACGAAGTCAGCCGCGCGCCGCTTCCGACTGCCGAGGTGCAGCAGCGGACGCAACAGCAGTCGGCTGTGCGCACCACCGTCGTCACCGAGGTGGTCGAGCAGCCCGTCGCTCAGAGGCCGCGCATGGGCGGTGTTGTGCAGAAATCGGTGCGCAGCGGGGCCGGTTGCCGCACCACCATCAATCCCGCCGGCATGGCGCCGCAGGCGGCGCTCGCGCGCGGCTGGTGCCTGATGGACCTCAATCGTCCGCTGGAAGCCGCAGAAGCCTTCGAGGTCGCCTTGCAAGCACCTGCGTCGCAGATCCGCGAAGACGCTGCCTATGGTCAGAGCCTGGCCTATCTGCGCGCCGGCCTCACCAACAAGGCGGCGGTGTCGGCGACGAAGTCGACGCAGAGCCGCGGTCGTGTCGACGAGCTGCAGACGGCGATCCTCGCCGACCGCGCCATTGCCGCCTTCAATGCCAATCGCTACCGCGAGGCGATCCTTTTTCTCGATCAGCTTGGGCAGATTTCGCAGCGCCGCCAGGACCTGATGGTGCTGCGCGGCTACGCCTACATGAACCTCAAATACCACGCAGAAGCGCGGCGCATCTTCGAAGCGCTTGCCGCCACCGGCAATCGCGACGCGATGCAGGGTCTTGCGGCCGTCGAAGCCAGCCAGGAAATCTGGCCGAACAAGAACTGATCGTCGATCCCGCGACGTCACGGAGCTCCTTGTCGCCATCTCGGGAATGGAACGCCAACCGTCGGACCCGGCGCGAGGGCGCGTCAACCCGTTCGCGCACAGGATGCAATCGGCGGGCGCCTCCGGATTTGCATATCGTGCTTGGCTTTGCCCCTCTTTGGAAGGAAATTAGCGAAACGCGGTGCTATCGTCCGGCCATGTCGCGGCGTTGATATCATTGCATTCGCCGCGATCCGCGTAGAGGATGGAGCGTTATCGTCCGGCCGCTGTGGGAGGAGACCGCACTGGCCGGAACGGTGGGAGGATAGACATGTTTCAGGGCGGCTTGAGCTTTGCGCTTGGCGAGGACATCGACGCGTTGCGCGAGAGCGTGCGGCGCTTCGCAACGGACCGTATTGCGCCTTTGGCGGACGAGACCGATCGCAACAACGCCTTTCCGATGCCGCTCTGGCGCGAGATGGGCGAGCTTGGTCTGCTCGGCATTACCGCTGGCGAGGAGCACGGCGGTGCTGCCATGGGTTATCTCGCCCATTGCGTGGCGATGGAAGAGATCAGCCGCGCATCGGCCTCGATCGGCCTCAGCTACGGCGCCCATTCCAATCTCTGCGTCAACCAGATCAACCGCAACGGCAACGACGCCCAGAAGGCGCGTTACCTGCCGAAGCTGATTTCCGGCGAGTATGTCGGTGCGCTGGCGATGTCGGAGCCCGGCGCCGGTTCCGACGTCGTATCGATGACGCTGAAGGCCGATAAGCGTGGCGACCGCTATGTGCTCAACGGCAACAAGATGTGGATCACCAACGGCCCGGATGCCGACGTGCTCGTCGTCTACGCCAAGACCGATCCGAGCGCCGGCCCGCGCGGCATCACCGCCTTTCTCGTCGAGAAGGGCTATGCGGGATTTTCGACCGGCCAGAAGCTCGACAAGCTCGGCATGCGCGGCTCCAACACCTGCGAGCTGATCTTCAAGGACTGCGAAGTGCCGGAAGAAAACGTGCTCGGCAGCATCGGCGGCGGCGTGCGCGTGCTGATGTCGGGGCTCGACTATGAGCGCGTCGTGCTGTCGGCCGGGCCGTTGGGCATCATGGCCGCTTGCCTCGATGTGGTCGTCCCCTATCTGCATGAGCGCAAGCAGTTCGGCCAGGCGATCGGCGAGTTCCAGCTGATGCAGGGCAAGCTTGCCGACATGTATGTGACGGCGAATGCGGCGCGCGCCTATGTCTATGCGGTGGCGGCGGCCTGCGACCGCGGCGAGACCACGCGCAAGGATGCGGCTGGCTGCATTCTCTATGCGGCCGAAAGGGCGACGGCGCTGGCGCTCGAAGCGATCCAGGCGCTCGGCGGCAACGGGTATACCAACGACTACCCGGCGGGTCGCCTGCTGCGCGACGCCAAGCTCTACGAGATCGGCGCCGGCACCAGCGAGATCCGCCGCATGCTGATCGGGCGGGAGCTGTTTACCGAGACGCGGTAGCCGCCAACTGAAACGGCCGAACTCGATCGAAAGAGGACTTGATGACCGTTCTGAAATCTCACATTTCTCCGTCCTCCGATACGTTCAAGGCAAACCAGGCGGCCATGGCGGAGGCGATCGCGACTGTCGAAGACGCGGTGAAGGTGTCCGCAGCCGGTGGTGGCGACGCGGCGCGCGAACGCCATGTCAGCCGCGGCAAGCTCCTGCCGCGCGATCGCGTCGCCAACCTCATCGACCCGGCGACGCCCTTCCTCGAAGTCGGGATGACGGCGGCGCACGGCATGTACAATGGCGATGCACCCGCCGCCGGGCTGATCACCGGCATCGGCCGGGTGTCGGGCCGCGAATGCATGATCGTCTGCAACGATCCGACCGTCAAAGGCGGCACTTACTATCCGCTGACGGTGAAGAAGCACCTGCGTGCGCAGGAGATTGCTGCAGAAAACAATCTGCCCTGCATCTACCTCGTCGATTCCGGTGGCGCCAACCTGCCGAACCAGGACGAGGTCTTTCCAGACCGGGACCACTTCGGCCGGATCTTCTATAACCAGGCCAACATGTCGGCTGCCGGCATCCCGCAGATCGCCGTGGTGATGGGCTCGTGCACGGCGGGTGGCGCCTATGTGCCGGCCATGTCGGACGAGACGATCATCGTCGAAGGCCAGGGCACGATCTTTCTCGCCGGGCCGCCGCTCGTGCGCGCCGCGACAGGCGAAGTCGTCTCGGCGGAGGATCTCGGCGGCGCCGACGTGCACACGCGCCTCTCCGGTGTGGCCGATCATCTGGCGCGCGACGACGCCCATGCGCTGGCGCTTGCGCGCCGGGCTGTTTCGGCGCTCAACCGGCATAAGCCTTTGACGGTCGAGCTCGCGACACCGGAGCCGCCGCTCTATGATCCGCAGGAAATCGCCGGCATCGTGCCGTCCGACCTGCGCACGCCCTACGATATCCGCGAGGTGATCGCCCGCACCGTCGACGGTTCTCGCTTCGACGAGTTCAAGGCGCGCTACGGCACGACGCTCGTCTGCGGCTTTGCCCATGTGCACGGCATTCCGGTCGGCATCATCGCCAACAATGGGGTTCTGTTTTCGGAATCGGCGTTGAAGGGCGCGCATTTCGTCGAGCTCTGCGCTCAGCGCAAGATACCGCTCGTCTTCCTGCAGAATATCACCGGTTTCATGGTCGGGCGGAAATACGAAACCGAAGGTATCGCCAAGCATGGGGCCAAGCTGGTGACGGCGGTGGCGACGGCGCGGGTGCCGAAGGTGACCATGCTGGTCGGCGGCTCGTTCGGGGCCGGCAATTACGGCATGTGCGGCCGGGCGTTTTCGCCGCGGTTCCTGTGGACCTGGCCGAACAGCCGCATCTCGGTCATGGGCGGCGAACAGGCGGCCGGCGTGTTGACGACCGTTCGCAGCGAAGCGCTGAAGCGGGCCGGCACGCCCTGGAACGACGAGGACGAGGCGCGTTTCCGCCAGCCCATCCTCGATCTCTTCGAACGCCAGAGCCATCCGCTCTATGCCTCGGCCAGACTTTGGGACGACGGCGTCGTAGATCCGCGCAAGACGCGCGACGTGCTCGGCCTGTCGCTGTCGGCGGCGCTGAATGCGCCGATCGAAGACACGCGCTTCGGCCTCTTCAGGATGTAGGAACACCGCCATGAAACGCGACAACATCAATGCCCCGAACGCACCGCAGCCGCGCGGCGGTTATTCGCAGGCCGTTCGCCTGGAGAATTTCGAACGTCTGCTCTTTATCAGCGGCCAGGTGCCGCTGACGCCTGAAGACGCGCTGCCGGAGGGTTTCGAGGCGCAGGCGCGCCAGGTCTGGGCCAATATCGACGCGCAACTGGCCGCGGCGGGCATGACCAAGGCCGATATCGTCAAGGTAACGGTGCTGCTTGCCGACCGCCAATATGCCATGGCCAACCGCGCGGCCCGTGCCGAATATCTCGGTCCGCTCGCGCCGGCGATGACGGTTGCGATCGCCGGCATCTTCGATGCCGGCTGGTTGCTCGAAATCGATGTGATTGCAGCGCAGTAGGGCCAGGAGATGCCGATGTTTTCCAAACTCCTGATCGCCAATCGCGGTGAGATCGCCTGCCGGGTGATGCGCACCGCCAAGCGCCTCGGCATCCGCACGGTCGCCGTCTACTCCGATGCCGATGTCGGCGCGCTGCATGTAGCGCTTGCCGATGAGGCGATCCGCATCGGTCCGGCGCCGGCGCTCGACAGCTACCTTGTGGCTGAACGCATCATAGCGGCGGCGCAGTCCGTCGGCGCCGACGCCATTCATCCCGGCTATGGCTTCCTGTCGGAGAACGCCGACTTTGCCGAAGCCGTCGAGGCGGCTGGCATCACCTTCGTCGGACCGTCGGCGTCCGCCATTCGCGCCATGGGGCTGAAGGATGCCGCCAAGGCGCTGATGGAGCAATCCGGCGTGCCCGTGGTTCCTGGCTATCACGGCGAGACGCAGGATCCGGATTTCCTTGCCGGGGAAGCGGCGAACATCGGCTATCCCGTGCTGATCAAGGCGCGCGCCGGCGGCGGCGGCAAGGGCATGCGGCGGGTCGACAGCGCCGCCGATTTTCCGGCGGCACTGGAAGCGGCGCGTCGCGAGGCGGAAGCAGCCTTCGGCGACGGCGCGGTGCTGATCGAGAAATATCTGACCAAGCCGCGGCATATCGAGGTGCAGGTCTTCGGTGATCGACACGGCAACATCCTGCATCTTTACGAGCGCGACTGCTCGCTGCAGCGCCGCCACCAGAAGGTGATCGAGGAAGCGCCGGCGCCGGGAATGACCGCGGAAGTGCGGCGTGCCATGGGTGACGCGGCCGTTCGCGCGGCGCAGGCGATCGGCTATGTCGGCGCGGGCACCGTCGAGTTCATCGCCGACGTGACCGACGGACTTTGGCCGGATCAATTCTACTTCATGGAAATGAACACCCGGCTGCAGGTGGAGCATCCGGTCACCGAGGCGATCACCGGTATCGACCTCGTCGAGTGGCAGCTGCGCGCTGCTGCCGGCGAAGCGCTGCCGAAACGCCAGAGCGAGATCGCCATCGATGGCTGGGCCTTCGAGGCCCGCATCTATGCGGAAGATCCGTCGCGCGGTTTCCTGCCGGCGACCGGGCAACTGACGACCTTGAGCTTCCCGGAGGACGGCGTCCGCGTTGATGCCGGTGTCCGGCAGGGAGACAGGATCACGCCGTTCTACGATCCGTTGATCGCCAAGCTGATCGTGCACGGCTCCAATCGCTCGGCGGCGCTGGCCAGGCTCGAGAACGCGCTCAGGGCCTGCCGCATCGGTGGGACGGTCACCAATCTCGATTTTCTGGCCCGCCTCGCGGCCGAACCGGATTTTCGTGCCGGACATCCCGATACCGGCCTGATCGACCGTTCGGTCGATCGGCTTTCGGCGTCGCCGGTGCCGAACGATGCGGCCCTGGCGCTTGCAGCCATCATTTCGACCGGCGCCTTACAGCCGGACGGATCGGCCGATCCCTGGTCTTCGCTCGGCCACTGGCAGATCTGGGGTGACGCCAACCGCAACATCGCGATCGAGCACCTGGGCGGACGGACGACCGTGGCGCTGGCTGCGCGCGGCCGGGATCAGTTCGCCGTTCACACCGGGACGGCTGCGTTGCCGGTCGTGATCCTCAATCGCTCGGCCGATGGCGCCCGTGCGGAAATCGCCGGGGCGCAGCAGGAGTTCCGCTTCCTGCGCGAAGGCGAGCAGATCACGCTGTTCCTGAACGGCGAGACCTATGTGCTTCGCTTGCCGGACGCGCTTGGTGCGGGCCATTCCAGCGAGGTCGCCGACGACGCGGTGTCGGCGCCGATGCCCGGCATCGTCAAGCTGATCCGGGTTCGCCCCGGGGATGCCGTCGAGAAGGGCCAGGCGCTTACCGTCATGGAAGCGATGAAGATGGAACTCACGCTGTCGGCCTCGCGGGCTGGCGTGGTCGAGAACGTGCTGGTCAGCGAAGGCGAGCAGGTGACCGCCGGCGCCGTGCTGGTGATGCTCCAGCCGGAGAGCGCGGAATGAGCGGAGCGGCGGCGCGGCATGTGACGATCGTCGAGATGGCGCCACGCGACGGGCTGCAGAACGAAAGCACGCTGGTCCCAACGACCGACAAGATCCGCCTCGTCGATATGCTTTCGGACTGCGGCTACGAGCGGATCGAGGTGACGAGCTTCGTCAGCCCGAAATGGGTGCCGCAGATGGCCGACGCTGCCGAGGTGATGGCTGGAATCCGCCGGCGCCCGGGCACCCGCTATGCGGTGCTGACGCCCAACATGCGCGGTCTTGAAGCCGCGCTTGATGCAGGCGCCGACGAGGTGGCGATCTTCGCGTCGGCTTCCGAGACGTTCTCGCAAAAAAACATCAATTGCTCGATTGCCGAAAGCATCGAGCGCTTCCGACCGGTTGCCGAACTGTGCCGGGAAAAGGGGCTTCTTCTGCGCGGCTATGTCAGTTGCATCGTCGAATGCCCCTATGAGGGTGCGATAGCACCGGCCAGTGCTGCCCGCGTTGCCGGTCTGCTCGACGAGCTCGGCTGCTACGAGATCAGCCTCGGGGACACCATTGGCCGCGGTACACCAGAGGCCGTGGATGCGATGCTGGCCGCGGTGCTGGAACGCATTCCGGCCAACAGGCTCGCCGGGCATTTTCACGACACATCCGGCCGCGCGCTCGATAACATTGCCGTGGCGCTCGACCGTGGCCTCAGGGTCTTCGACGCTTCGGCGGGCGGCCTCGGCGGCTGCCCCTATGCGCCGGGTGCTGCCGGCAATGTCGATACGCTCGCCGTCAACGCCTTCGTCACGGGCAAGGGCTTTTCGACCGGGCTGGACGTAGCAAAGCTCGAACAGGCGGCCGCCTTCGCGCGCACCTTGAGGACGGGATCATGACCTTCGAGACGATCCGGATCGAAACCGATGCGCGCGGCGTCGCGCGACTGGCGCTGGCATTGCCGCAGAAGCACAACGCGCTTTCGTCGCGGATGATCGGCGAACTGACCGAGGCGGCAGAACAGCTTTCGGCCGACCGTTCGGTCCGCGTCGTTGTCCTTGAGGGTGAAGGCCGCAGCTTCTGCGCCGGCGGCGATCTTGGCTGGATGCGCGAACAGTTTGATGCAGATAGGGCGACCCGCATTGCCGAGGCGACTCGGCTGGCGATGATGTTCAAGGCGCTGAACGAGATCGCAAAACCCGTGATCGGCCGCCTGCATGGCAATGCCTTTGGCGGCGGCGTTGGGCTGATGAGCATCTGCGATGCGGCGGTTGCCTCGGCCGACGCAAAGTTTGGTCTGACCGAAACGCGCCTCGGCCTGATCCCGGCAACCATCAGTCCCTATGTCGTTGCCCGCATCGGAGAGGGCAAGGCGCGGCCACTGTTCATGTCCGCCCGGCTATTCGGTGCGGAGGAGGCGCGCGCCTTGGGGCTCACCACCACCGTTGTTGCCGCCGACGCGCTGGACGCGGCGATTGAAGCTGAAATCGAGCCCTATCTGGCGGTCGCGCCGGAAGCTACCGGCCGGGCCAAACGGCTGGCCCGCTCACTTGGCGCCCCGATCACCGAAGAGACCATTGCCGCGACGATCGAACAGCTTGCCGATTGCTGGGAATCCGATGAGGCGCGTGAGGGCGTCGGCGCCTTCTTCGACAAGCGCGAGCCCACCTGGCGGCAATAGGCTTCCTTGATTTGGGCGTGTTTTGATCTTACTTTGATGATACGATGATCAAAACAAGCGCGGATCATGCCATGGCTGCCGTCGGTCTCAATATCTCCACCGCTCATTACGGCGAAAACCACTCGTCCTTCCTGTCCGCTCGGCTGGTCGCCGAACGCCTCGGTGTCACGCTTGCGGAACTGGCGAAGCTGATCGGTGTCGCACGCAACACGCTGACGGCGAAGTCGAGTGCCCGCAAGGTCGATGCGGCCTTGAGCGGCATTGTTCGTATCCTCGCCATGGCCGGCGAAATGGCGGGCGACGACAGTCGCGCCGTCATCTGGTTCAAGCACCAGCCGATCCCAGGCTGGGCCGGCAAGACCGCCTATGACCTCGTCGGCGAGGGCAAGGTCGACAAGGTGCTCGCTTATCTCGAAGCCGTGCGCTCCGGTGTCTACGCCTGATGGCGATTGGTGAACCGGTGCGCCTGTGGCGCGCCTATGTGCCGCGCTGGGCGCATGCGCCGCTTTCGGGCGAAGGAGCAGGGCGGTATGGTGGGCGGTGGAATCCCGTGGGAACGCCGACGATCTATGCCGCCCGCGAACTCTCGACCGCCTGGGCCGAATACAATCAGGGTTTCGTCCAGCACCCTGCGCTGATCGCCCAGCTTGAACTGCGCTTTTCCCGCCTTGCGGATCTGACGGCGCCGGAGATCCTTTCCGACCTTGGTCTCTCCGAAGATATCCACCAATCCGAATGGCGCGATGCGCTCGATCGCGGCCTCGTGCCGGAAACGCATCGCCTGCAACAAGCGCTGAGCGACCGAGGCTTCGACGGCCTGATCTATCCGTCCTTCATGTCACCCGGCGGCACCTGCGTCGCGCTCTGGCGCTGGAACGCAGGCGAGGGGGCCGAGTTGAAGGTGATTGATCCCGATGGGCGCCTGCCGAAAAATCCGGCCTCCTGGCTCTGAACCCACTTGTTGGAAGGGTTGTTTCCGGGATTGGTCCTTCTAAAGTCGTGGTCTCAGATCACCTTGCCCGGATTGAGGATGCCGTTCGGATCGAGCGCCTGCTTGATCCGCCGCATGAGTTCGATTTCGGCGGCGCTGCGCGAATGGTCGAGGAAATCGCGCTTTAGCGCGCCGATGCCATGTTCGGCCGAGATTGACCCTTTGTAGCGCCGGACGATTTCATAGACGACGCCGTCGACGATATGCGGGGTGTCCGCGTCGCCGTTCGGTTCCGAGAAGGCGATGTGCAGGTTGCTGTCGGCGACATGGCCGAAGAAGGAGACATGGGCCGCCGGGAACCGGGCGGATAGAGCCTCGCCGCATTCCGCGGCGAAACGACCGATGTCGCCGATCGGCAGGCTGACGTCGAGGTTGACGAGATCAGGCAACTGGCTGTCCATCGCATGGCCTTCGCGCACGCTCCAGAAAGAACGGCTTTCCTTCTCCGACTGGGCGATCAGCGCATCGGCAATAATCCCGTCTTCGAGCGCTTCGCCGAGAAAGGCCTCGAAGCCGTCGCGCTCGGGGGCGTCACCGAGCAGATCCTGCTCGACGATCACCGCGAAGGCCGGGACTTCTTCAAAGAGCTTCAGCTTCTCTGCTTCGGCATTGAAGCGGAAGTAGTTTTCCCACATCGCCTCGAAAGCCGAGAGGCCGGGCAGGCGGCGTTGGCAGCGGGCGAGGAAGGCGACGACGTTGTCGTAACCGTCGAGCGCACAGAGCGCCGCCAGCCGGCCGACGGGCAAGGGCCGCAGCCGCAGGACCGCGCGGGTGATCACGCCGAGCGTTCCCTCTGAACCGATGAAGAATTGCCGGAGGTCGTAACCGGTGTTGTTCTTGATCATCTTGTTGAGCGACGAGATGATCGTGCCGTCGGCAAGCACCGCTTCGAGACCGAGGACGTTGTCGCGCGTCACACCATAGCGCAGCACGCGGATGCCGCCGGCATTGGTGGCGAGGTTGCCGCCAATCTGGCAGGAGCCACGGGCGCCAAGATCGATCGGCAGCAGGAAACCGGCGTCTTCGGCTGCGCGCTGAGCTACCTCGAGCGGCGTGCCGGCCCGCACGGTCATGGTTCCGGCTTGGGGGTCGATCTCTTCGATGCCGGCATATCGCTCGAGCGAAATCACCACAGCGTCACTGTCGGCATTGGCGCCGCCGGCGAGCCCGGTCAGGCCGCCCTGAACGACGACCGTTTGGCGGTTGTCGTTGCAGAGGCGGAGGGCCGTGGCGATCTCTTCGCTGCTTGTCGGGCGGATCACGGCCTTCGGCAGCTCACGGCCGGTCAGGCTGGCGTCGCTGCGATGGCGTTCGCCGATTTCGGTGCCGGTGAGCACGATGTCGCCGAGGGCTTGTTTCAGGTCGTCGACGATCGTCATGCGCTTCTCCCGATTCCGCAGCCATTGTCGGCAGCGGCGTCCTTGCTTAGCGCATCCCGAGGCAAACCGATATCCGCGCGGCGACGTTCCACCCGTCGTTTGCGGGCGCGCATGCGCGCCCGGCACGACGAGACAGGCGAAACTGGGCCGGGGAACGGGACCGATCAGCTGCCGGTGCGCGCCAGCTCGAAGGGTTCGGTGGTCTCCACTTCGGTCGGCGCCTCCGGTGCTGCCAGCGTTGTGGCGGTCTTGGGCTGTTCCTCCCTGAACAGCTTCCACTTTGTCGGCCGGAAGGCGATGCGGCTGTGGTCGCCGGCGGCGGCACGTTCGGGGGAGAGTTCGATCTCGACATGCGGATGGTTGCGGCCAAGGTCGAGTTCGAGATGGCGGGTGCCGGCAACCCGGCGGCTGGAGGCAACCAGACCGGCGAGACAACCGCCGCAGCCGTCGATCAGTTCGATGTCGTGCGGGCGGAAGTGCAGTTTTGCCGGGCCGTCGGCTTCGGACGGCGCGCGCAAGCCGATCGGCCGGTCCTCGAACCAGATCTCGCCGTTCTGGAGTGTCACCGACAGGCAGTTCGACTGGCCGATGAAGCCGTAGACGAACGGCGATACCGGATGGTCGTAGATCTCGTCGGGCGTGCCGACCTGTT
Source organism: Ensifer sp. PDNC004 (assembly GCF_016919405.1). NCBI lineage: Bacteria > Pseudomonadati > Pseudomonadota > Alphaproteobacteria > Hyphomicrobiales > Rhizobiaceae > Ensifer > Ensifer sp. PDNC004. The sequence continues at coordinate 587,695 of NZ_CP070352.1, read as the reverse complement.
CGATCACGCCCTTGCTCATGACGACGACGCGGTCGGCCAGCTCCAGCGCCTCGTCCTGGTCGTGGGTGACGAAGATGGTGGTGTGGCCGGTGCGGTCATGGATGTCCCTGAGCCACTTGCGTAGCTCTTTTCTCACCTGCGCATCGAGCGCGCCAAAGGGTTCGTCGAGCAGAAGCACGTTGGGTTCCACCGCCATGGCGCGGGCAAGCGCCACGCGCTGGCGCTGGCCGCCCGACAGCTGCGCCGGATAGCGCTTGTCGAGACCGGAGAGCTGGACGAGGTCGAGCAGGTCGAGGGCGCGCTTGCGGATCTCGGCGGCCGGCGGCCGGCGGTTGGCGGGCCGCACCTTCAGGCCGAAGGCGACGTTGTCGAGCACGGTCATGTGGCGGAACAGGGCATAGTGCTGGAAGACGAAGCCGATGTTGCGCTCCTGCACGGTCTTTTGCGAGGCATCCTCGTCGCCGAAGAAGATCGTGCCTTCGGTCGGGCTTTCGAGACCGGCGACGAGCCTGAGCAGCGTCGTCTTGCCGGAGCCGGAGGGGCCGAGCAGCGCGATCAGCTCGCCGGAGCGGATATTAAGCGAGACGTCGTCGAGCGCCGGGAAGCGGCCGAATTCCTTGCGGATGTTGTGAACGCGCACGTCCATGGCGATACCTTTCGAATGCTGGTCAGTGTCTGCGGCTGGCGGCGATCTCGGCGCTGTAGCGGATCTCCAGCGCCGTCTTCAAAATCAGGGTGATCAGCGCCAGCAGCGCCAGCAACGCCGCCACCGCGAAGGCGGCGACGAAGTTGTATTCATTATAGAGGATTTCCACCTGCAACGGCATGGTGTTGGTCTCGCCGCGGATATGGCCCGACACCACCGAGACGGCGCCGAACTCGCCCATGGCGCGGGCGTTGCACAAAAGCACGCCGTAAAGCAGCCCCCATTTGATGTTGGGCAGCGTCACATGCCAGAAGGTCTGCCAGCCGGATGCTCCCAAGGAAAGCGCTGCTTCCTCGTCGCTCGATCCCTGTTCCTGCATCAAGGGGATCAGCTCGCGGGCGACGAAGGGGAAGGTGACGAAGACGGTGGCGAGCACCAGGCCCGGCACGGCAAACAGGATCTGGATGCCGTGGCTCTGCAGCCAGGGGCCAAGCAGGCTGTGCGAGCCGAACAGAAGCACGAAGACGAGGCCGGAGATCACCGGCGAGACCGAGAACGGCAGGTCGATCAGCGTCGTCAGGAACGCCTTGCCCTTGAACTCGAACTTGGCGATCGCCCAGGCGGCGGCCACGCCGAAGACGAGGTTGAGCGGCACGGCGATGGCGGCAACGATCAGCGTCAGGCGGATGGCGGAAAACGTCTCGGCATCGCCGAGCGCCAGCACGAATTCGGTCACGCCCTTGCGCAGCGCTTCGGTAAAGACGGCGGCGAGCGGCAGAAGCAGAAACAGCGCGACGAAGGCAAGGGCTGCGATCGTCAGCGTCAGCCGGGCAAAGCGGCTTTCGGAGGTGGCGGCGGCCAGTTCCGGCAGCGCCGGCTTCGGACCGGAGGCCGGACTGAGACCGGGACTGGCGGTGAGGCCGGCTGCGGTCAGATCATGCGACATAGACATATCTCCGCCGGCTCCAGGCCTGGATCGAGTTGATGAGGAGCAGCATGGCGAACGAGATCGCCAGCATGACAGCGGCAATCGCAGTCGCAGCCGCATAATTGAACTCTTCCAGCCTTATGACGATCAGGAGGGGCGCGATCTCGGAGACGTAAGGCAGGTTGCCGGCAATGAAGATCACCGAGCCGTATTCGCCGACACCACGGGCAAAGGCCAGCGCAAAGCCGGTGAGGCCGGCCGGTAGCAACCCCGGCAGAAGCACCCGGCTGATCGTCTGGAAGCGGCTGGCGCCAAGGGTGGCTGCCGCTTCCTCCACCTCCTTGTCGATCTCTTCCATGATCGGCTGCACGGTCCTGACGACAAAGGGCAGGCCGACGAAGATCAGCGCGATGACGATGCCGGCGGGGGTGAAGGCGATCTTCAGCCCAAGCGGTTCCAGGAACTGGCCGATCCAGCCGTTCGGGGCATAGAGCGTCGTCAGCGCAATGCCGGCAACCGCGGTCGGCAGCGCAAAAGGCAGGTCGACCATGGCGTCGATCACCCGCTTGCCGGGAAAGCGATAACGCACCAGCACCCAGGCGAGGATGACACCGAAGACGAGATTGATAACGGCAGCGATAAAGGCCGTGCCGAAGGAGATCTTCAAGGCATTGAGCGTGCGCGGATCGAGCGCCAGCTCGAAGAACTTGGACCAGCCGAGGCCGCTGGCGCGAAACACCAGGCCCGACAACGGGATCAACACGATCAGAACCAGCCAGCTCAGCGTGATCCCGAGCGACAATCCAAATCCAGGCAAAACACTCGGCTGGCGAAATCGCCAGGGTGCAGTCTTCGTCGCATCCGTCAATGGCACTACCTTTGCAGTCTTTACGCGGCACGATGAAACGCGCTTCGCTTCGAGGCCCGCATTGGAGGGGCTGCCCGGGGCGAAGCAAGACGCGCAACCGGGCTTGCCGGCTGCGCGCGCTGTTCGGGTTTATTGGCCCGGCTTGTAGAGTTGGTCGAAGACGCCACCGTCGCCGAAGAACTTCGGCTGGGCTTCCTTCCAGCCACCAAAGTCCTCAATGGTGACGAGCTTCAGCTCGCCGAACCGCTTGATATCAGCCGGATCGGCGGCCGCCGGCTTGAACGGCCGGTAGTAGTGCTTGGCGGCAATCTTCTGGCCGGTATCGCTGTAGAGGTAGCCGAGATAGGCTTCCGCCACCTTGCGGGTGCCCTTGGCATCGACGTTGCCGTTGACGAGGGCCACCGGCGGTTCGGCCTTGATCGAGATCGACGGCGTGACGATCTCGAACTTGTCGGGGCCGAGTTCCTCGAGCGACAGATAGGCTTCATTTTCCCAGGCGAGCAGGACGTCGCCGAGGCCACGCTGGACGAAAGTCGTCGTCGCGCCGCGCGCACCGGTATCGAGCACCGGCACGTGCTTGAAGAGATCGGTCACATATTCCAGCGCCTTGGCATCGTCACCGCCATTGGCGGCCCGGCCATAGGCCCAGGCGGCGAGGAAGTTCCAGCGGGCACCGCCCGAGGTCTTCGGGTTCGGCGTGATCACCTGGATATCGGGCTTGACCAGATCGCCCCAGTCCTTGATGCCCTTGGGGTTGCCCTTGCGCACGAGGAACACGATCGTCGAGGTATAGGGGGCGCTGTTGTTTTCGAACTTCGACTTCCAGTCCGCCGGGATCTTGCCCGTTTCCTTGGCGATTGCGTCGATATCCGCTTCGAGCGCCAAGGTCACGACGTCGGCCTGCAGCCCGTCGATCACCGAGCGGGCCTGCTTGCCCGAGCCGCCGTGCGACGTCTGGATCGTTACGGTTTCGCCGGTATCGGCCTTCCACTTCTCGGCAAACGCCGCGTTGAAGTCCTTGTAGAGTTCACGTGTCGGATCATAGGACACGTTCAAGATCGTCGTGTCGGCAAACGCAACACTCGCAGCTCCCAGCTGCAGGCCTCCGAGCACGATGGCCAGTCCCACCATTCCGGTAATTCGTCCAAAGACCATTTCGACCTCCATTGGTTACCAGATAAAACTATCAATTTTGTCGACTGCTACAACGTAAACCGATGATGCCAGAGGCAGCTATGGGGAAATGTCCTATCGTTTTGTCGGGCTTTTCGGGAACGGTTTGCCCGCAACCACGCCGGCGGCGGTGCCAACCATCGACAGATAACATGGGAAGCGCGCCGCGGCTGTCTAGTCGAATACCGTTTCGGGCATAAATATTCCTTGACAAGAATATTCCCAATGGAGAATATGGTTGCCTATGGAAAAGATCGTATCAGCCCTCGCAGACAGCGCCCGGTGGCGCATTCTGGAGCTCCTTGCCGAACGCCCCCGGTCCGTCGGTGAACTTGCGGAACTGACGGGGCTTCGCCAACCGCAAACGTCCAAACACCTCCAGACGCTGGCGAATGCCGGCCTCGTGACGGTGTTCCCCCTCGGTCAGCGTCGCGTCTACGCGATGGAGCCCGCACCCCTGATAGAAATCGGAGCGCGCCTTCGCCTGCTGATTGAAGCGGCGCAAGCAAACAGTGGTGAGCGCGATGTGGTCGCCCGCTATCAGGCTGCCATCGAAGCGGACGCCGCCAAGGCGGACCGGGACCGTTGGGCGGACGGGCGTAGCTTCCTGTTCGAGCGGACCTTGCAGGCACCGCGCGACCTCGTCTGGCGACATTTTACCGATGCTGCGCTGCTCGCATCCTGGTGGGCGCCTCCGTCGCTGACGGTGTCCGAATGCGTCCTCGAGCCGCGGCCGGGCGGCCGGGCGGTTCTCGAATACAGGGATGCCGAGGGGCGCTATCGCTCGGAAGGCCGCGTTCATGCGGCGGACGAGCCCAAACGCCTCGTCTTCGACCTGTCGGTGCTCGACGGGGCTGGCACCATTTCCTTTACCGGCCACTACCACATCGAGCTGAAGGAAGCGGAAGGGGGCACTGCGCTCGGCCTTCGCCTCCACATCAGCGAGACCACCGCCGAGGCCCTGCCCTACATTGCCGGCATCGAAACCGGCTGGCGGCAGGTGCTCGACAATCTCACCCAGGCGGTCAACGCCGCAATGCGCGCGTAGGGCGCCGTGGAACGCAACAAAGAGGAGAAGGATCATGGCTAAGACGACGGGCCGCCGTGTGGCGGCAAACCTGGCGCTCACGCTCGACGGGCGATACAACGGCCCCGGCGGTGCAGGCGATCTCTCCGCGATCGTGCCCTATGCGGTTACCGATGTCGCGCGCAACCATATGACGCGCATCTGGGAGACGGCGACGACGGCCTTGCTCGGCCGGCTGAACGCCGAAGGCTTCCTCGGTTACTGGCCGACGGTTGCCAGGGACGAGGCAGCCGATCCCCGCGATCGCGGCTATGCGAACTGGCTGGCCGGAGCGGAAAAGGTGGTGTTTTCACGAACGCTGACCGAAGCACCCTGGGAGCGCACGCGGATCGCCAACGGGCCTGTGGCGGATGTCGTTTCGGACCTCAAGGCGTCCGGAAAAGGCGACATCCTCGTCAACAGCAGCGCTAGCCTCATCAAATCGCTTCTTGCGGTCGACATGATCGATCGTCTCTATCTGCTGATCTGTCCCGAGATTGCTGGCGGCGGCGAGCGGCTGTTCGAAGACGGCCTGCCCGGCATGTCCTGGGCGGTTGCGCATCAGGAAACCGGCAAGCGTGGCGAGATCGCTCTCGTCTACGACCGCATTCGGTAACTACCGATAGCACCCGCTGTCGCGTCGCGGCTCTTTCGCTAGAGAACGTGGCCGCGCGCTACCACCGGCCACACATCCTTCAATTTGTCGCCTTCGACGATATGGATGGCGTCCACCATGTTGGTGACGACGCAGGCGTGGTTCGGCACGATCCTCAGCTGGTCGCCGACATTGAGCCCGATCGGTCCGTCGGTGACGAGGCGGCCGTGTTCCTCCGACAACTGGTCGATGCGGATGTCGTCCCGGCCAAGCACGTGGCCGTAGCCGGTGAGGCCGAGCAGGTCCGAGGTCAGCACCTTGCTTCCGGCATCGATGATGGCGCGATTTTCGGACGGAACGGATACGACGGTCGCCAGCACCGTCAGCGCGCACTCGTCCCAGCCGGCGACGCGGCGCGCAACCAGCGAGCGGTCGTTGTAGATATAGGTTCCGGGGCGGTACTCGCTGGCAACGGGTGCGCCTTCCGCATGCATCATGCTCGGCGTGCCGCCGGAGGTAATCGCCGGCACGGCAATGCCGTCGGCTTCGATCAGTTGCTTCGCCTCGCTCATGAAAGCCTGGACCTTCGCCTGGCCGTTGACGGGCGGATAGGTCATCAGGCCGCCGAAGACGAGCCCCTTTGCCTCTTCGATCCGGTGGGCGAGTTTGGCGGCTTCCGCCGGGGAGCCGACGCCGCAGCGATCGGCGCCGGTGTTGCATTCGACGAACACGCGCAGCGGCTTGTCCTTGCCGGCGAAATAGCCGGCGAGCCCGTCGATGACCGTTTCGCTGTCTGCGACGACCGCGAGCGAAACGCGGTCATTGAGCCGCTCCAGCCGCGCCATCTTGGCGTCGCCGAGAATGTTGTAGGTGATCAGCACGTCCCTGATCCGCTCGCTGCCGGCAACCATTGCCTCCGCCTCGGTGACCTTCTGGCAGGTGATGCCGATGGCGCCGGCTTGAAGCTGAAGCTCGGCCATCTGCGGCAGCTTGTGCGTCTTGATGTGCGGGCGGACGCGAATGCCGTGCTCATCCGCATAGGCCTGAAAGCGCTCGATGTTGCGCTTGGCAATTTCAAGATCGACGAGAACGGCCGGGGTTTCGATCGGCAGGGGCATCGCGACTCAACTCCTCTTGGGCGGCGCAGGATCGGGGCGAAACTACCTCAACTGCCCTTGACAAGATATGACCGCGGGCCTTTGATACGTCAATCCATTATTCAAGATTATGATGCATAGTAATAGAATAATGGTGGGGAGGCTAAAAAAGGGAGGAATGAAATGAGCAAGACCGTTTTTGCAGCGGCTGCCATCGCAGTCATGGCTATGGCCGGTACGGCCGCGGCCCAGGAACCGGCGAGCAAGCTGGACGAAGTGATCGCCCGCGGCCATCTGGTCATGGGCACCGGCAGCACCAATGCGCCGTGGCATTTCAAGAGTGCCGACGACAAGCTGCAGGGCTTCGATGTCGACATGGGCCGTATCATCGCCAAGGCCCTGTTCGGCGATCCGGAAAAGATCGAGTTCGTCAACCAGTCGTCCGACGCCCGCATTCCGAACATCACCACCAACAAGGTGGATATCACCTGCCAGTTCATGACGGTGACCGGTGAGCGCGCGCAGCAGATCGCCTTCACCATTCCCTACTATCGCGAGGGCGTAGGCCTGATGCTGAAGGCCGACGGCAAATATGCCGATTACGCCGCGCTCAAGGCCGCCGGCTCGTCCGTCACCGTATCCGTGCTGCAGAACGTCTATGCCGAGGCGATGGTGCATGCCGCCTTGCCGGAAGCGACGGTCGACCAGTACGAATCCGTCGACCTCATCTATCAGGCGCTGGAATCCGGACGCGCCGACACGGTCGCCACCGACCAGTCGTCGCTCGCCTGGTACATGACCCAGAACCCCAACCGCTACAAGGATGCCGGCTACGGCTGGAACCCGCAGACCTATGCCTGCGGCGTCAAGCGCGGCGACCAGGACTGGCTGAACTTCGTCAACACCGCACTGCACGAGGCGATGACCGGCGTCGAGTTCGACTTCTATGCGAAGTCGTTCAAGACCTGGTTCGGCAAGGACCTTGCTCCGCCGCAGATCGGTTTCCCGGTCGAGTACAAGTAAGCCTCTCCGGGCGATCCCGCCGCCTGCGGGGTCGCTCTCCGTCCTTCGGCATGGGTGGCTGAAACATGGGCTATACTCTGAATTTTTCCGCGGTCTGGCGCTCCTTCGATCTTCTGCTCGAAGGGCTGGCGCTCAGCCTCGGCCTCGCCTTCGCGGCGATCCTTGCGGGCTGCCTGATCGGCCTCGTCACGGCCTTCGGGCTGGTGTCGAAAAACCCGTTCCTGCGCAAGCCGGCCGGTCTCTACGTGACCGTCATCCGCAACACGCCGATCCTGGTTCTGGTGCTGTTCAGCTACTTCGCCTTGCCGCAACTCGGCGTCAGGCTCGGCAAGATCGAGAGCTTCGTGCTGACGCTGGCGATCTATTCCGGCGCCTATCTCGCTGAAGTTTTTCGCGGCGGGCTGCTCTCGGTTCCGCCGGGTCAGCGCGAGGCGGGGCTGGCGATCGGGCTCACGGAAATGCAGATCCGCACCTCGATCATCTTGCCCTTGATGCTGCGCAACGTGCTGCCCTCGCTCAGCAGCACGATGATCTCGCTGTTCAAGGATACCTCGCTCGCCGCCGCGATCGCCGTTCCTGAACTCACCTTCGAGGCGCGCAAGATCAACGTCGAGACCTTCCGGGTGATCGAGACCTGGATCGTTGCGAGCTGCCTCTATGTCGCCACCTGTTCGGTGCTTGCCGCCCTGATGCGCGCGGTCGAGCGCCGTCTCTCCGTGCCGAGGTGATCGCGATGGATTTTCCAGCATTTCTCGATCAGCTCTGGCTCGCCCGCATTCCCTTGCTGAAGGGGCTCGGCGTTTCGATCTCGATCTCCTTCCTGTCGATCGTCGTCGGAACGGTACTGGGCGTCTTCGTCGGCCTCGCGCTCACCTATGGCTACCGGCCGGTGCAATGGATCGTGCGCGGCTATACGGATTTCATCCGGGGTACCCCGGTTCTCGTGCTCGTTCTTGCGAGCTACTATGTGCTCAGCACCGTCGGCATCGATCTCGGTCCCTTCCAGGCCGGCATCCTGGCGTTGTCGATCTTCTGCAGCTCCCATGTTGGCGAACTCGTCCGCGGCGCACTGCAGGCAATCCCGAAGGGGCAGACGGAGGCGGCGAAGGCCATCGGCCTGACATTTTCGCAGACCTTCGTGTACGTGCTCGGGCCGCAGGCGTTGCGGCAGGCGCTGCCGGCCTGGGTCAATACAGCGGCCGAGATGGTCAAGGCCTCGACGCTTCTGTCGATCATCGGCGTCGCCGAGCTTCTGCTTCGCACCCAGGAGCAGATCTCGCGCAGCTTCATGAGCCTCGAGTTCTACTTCTTCGCCGGCTTCCTCTATTTCGTCATCAACTACAGCATCGAGCGCTTCGGCCGTTACGTCGAACGCAAGACCGCTGTCCCATCCTGAGGCTTCGGCTCCGATGACCCAGACACTGCTTGAAATCCGCGATCTCCACAAACGCTACGGCGCCGTCGAGGTGCTGAAGGGCGTCGACTGCACCATGGCGCAAGGGGAGGTCATTTCCATCATCGGCTCCAGCGGCTCGGGCAAGACGACGATGCTGCGCTGTATCAACATGCTGGAGGAGTTCCAGGGCGGCTCGATCCGCATCGACGGCCAGGAGATCGGCTACGAGACCGTGGGCGGCCAACGCCGCCGCAAGAAGGAAAAGGAAATCGCCCGCCAGCGGGCGATGACCGGCATGGCCTTCCAGCAGTTCAACCTCTTTCCGCATATGAGTGCCGCCAGAAACATCATGCTCGGCCTGATGAAGGTCTGCGGCATGGGCCGCGACGAGGCGCGGGCGGTTGCCGAGAAATGGCTGGACCGCGTCGGGCTGCTGTCGCGCATGGATCACTTTCCCGGCCAGCTCTCCGGCGGCCAGCAGCAGCGCGTGGCGATCGCCCGGGCGATCGCAATGAACCCCAAGCTGATGCTGTTTGACGAGGTGACCTCGGCGCTCGATCCGGAACTGGTCAACGAGGTGCTGCAAGTGATCAAGGGTCTCGCCGAAGACGGCATGAGCATGCTGCTCGTCACCCACGAAATGCGCTTTGCCTATGAGGTCTCGTCGCGGGTGATCTTCATGAACCAGGGGCGCATCGGTGAAGAGGGCAATCCGAAGCAAATGTTCGTGAAGCCGCAGACGGAGCGTCTGGCGGAGTTCCTGAAAAGCTCGTCCTTCAACTGATCCGCGTTTTATGATCGGGCCGGCCGCCGCAAGAGCGATGGCCGGCTCTCATTTTCCGCGAAAGGCTCAGCCTTTCGCGAGCGACCGGCCGCTTTGCGGATCGAAGAGATGCAGCGCATCGGCCTCTATGGTGAAGGCGCGCTCGTCGCCGGCAAGCAGCGAACTGCGCGGCGGCAGGCAGGCGGTGATGCGCTGGTCGCCGATCCGCGCCGTGGTGACAAGTTCCGGGCCGGTCAGTTCAACCACCTCGACACGCGCCTTGAATTGCGGCGCAGCCTTGTCGCCGGAGGCCAGTCTTAGCGCTTCCGGACGGATGCCGACCTTGACGCGCTGACCATCGGAGACCAAGCCGCGAAATTGGGGCGGCAGGGCGATCGCCTGATCACCGCCGGCGATCGTCACCCGGCCTTGTGCAACGGTCGCGTCCAGGATGTTCATCGGCGGCGAACCGACGAAGCCGGCGACATAGAGCGTGGCGGGCCGATCGTAGATCTCTTCCGGCGTGCCCAATTGCTCGATACGGCCGTCGCGCATGACGGCGATGCGGGTTGCAAGCGTCATCGCCTCGATCTGGTCGTGGGTGACATAGACGACGGTCGTCTTCAGCATCTGGTGCAGGCGCTTGAGCTCGGTGCGCATCTCCATACGCAGCTTGGCGTCGAGGTTGGAGAGCGGCTCGTCGAAGAGGAAGACCTGCGGATTGCGCACCAGCGCCCGGCCGATGGCGACGCGCTGGCGCTGGCCGCCCGAGAGCTGGCTCGGTTTGCGCTCGAGCAGGTTTTCGATCTGCAGCAGTTTTGCGGTTTCCTTCACCGCCTTCTCGCGCTCGGCGACCGGAACCTTGCGCATCTCCAGGCCGAAACCGATGTTCCGCGCGACGCTCATGTTCGGGTAGAGCGCATAGGACTGGAACACCATGGCGATGTCGCGATCCTTCGGATGCGCGCCAAGAATGGAGCGCTCGCCGATGCGGATGTCGCCGCCGCTTGGCTCCGCCAGTCCGGCGATGATGTTGAGAAGCGTGGACTTGCCGCAGCCGGATGAGCCGAGAAGGACCAGGAACTCGCCGCTTTCGAGCGCGATGTCGATGCCCTTCAGCGTCTCGATCTCGCCATAGCGCTTGTGGATGTTCTCTATGGCAAGAGCGCTCATGCGACGGTCTCCTGAAGGTAGGACGAAAGCGGGTGGCCGTAGCTGCGCGGCAGGGTGGAGATCGCCTCGGAGGCGATGGTGACGCCGGTGCGCAGGCAGGCTTCGAGCGGCATTTCGGCTGCAAGTGCCGCAAGGAAGCCGGCATTGAAGACGTCGCCGGCGCCGATCGTATCAACGACGGTGACGGCGGGTGCGGCCGCCGATGAAACGCGGCCTTCCGCGTCGATGGCGATCGCGCCGTGCGGTCCGCGCTTGACGACGACGATCGCGCCCTCGGGCATGTGTTTGCGGAGCTCGCGCGCCGCCTCGGTCGGGTCGGCGACACCCGTCAGGGTCGTCGTCTCGACCTCGTTGAAGAGCGCCAGCCGGCAGCGCTTCAGCCAGCCGATGGTCGCCGCGCAGTTCGCCTCGGTCCAACCGTCGAGCGGCCAGCCGGTGTCGAGTGCCACTGCAATGTCGTGGGTCTCGGCCCAGTCGAAGAAGCGGTCATAGTCCGCGGTCAATGCGTCGGTCAGGAACGAGCCGGTCAGAAGCGCGTAACCACCGCGCAGCTTTTCGCTGTCGAGCATGGCACGGACTTCCTCGAAATTGAGGAGCGGCAGATGCCCGCGCGTTGTGAAAAAGGTGCGCTCGCCATCGGGATGGGTGATGCCGACCGAGAGCGTGGTTCCGACAGCCTCAACCGGCCAGGATCTCGACCGTTCGGGAAAGGCGTCTTTTAGCCAGGTTCCGAACTGGTCGTTGCCGACATTGGCGGCAATCGCATAGTCGACGCCGAGCGAATCCCAGGCAAGCGCGCTGTTGCCGGCGCAGCCGCCGACGCGCAGCTCGTCATGGTCGACGATGATTTCGGTTCCGGCCTTGGGCCAGGGGGCCGCCGGCCCGAGGATGAGGTCGACATTGGCGTTGCCGACCACGGCAAGAGGACGCATCGTTATTCGCTCCGGGTAATCTTGGTCGAGCGCACGGGGGTACCGGCATTCTCGACGCGGGACGCCGCAAAGGCGATCATGAAGGATTGGGCGACCGGCAGCATGGCAAAGATTGCCGCCAGGCCGGAAGCCGGCGCAAAGGGAATGGTTGTGACGCCTTCGATCGCCGTCTCGCCGGAAGCGTCGAAGACGACGACCGGCGAACCGGCTTCGGCAGCCGAGATCGCCATGGCGCGAACGAGCCCGGCGGTCGCATCCGCGCCACGGAAGAGAACGACGCCGACCGAAGGGCCGAGCATTTCCATTGGCCCATGTCGAAGCTGGCCGCCTTCGAGCGAGAAGCACGGCAGGCGCGAGAGTTCGGTGAGGCCGAGGCCGATCGCCTCGGCGAGACCCTGCAGACGACGGCCCGAAGTGACGACGGACCGGACGTCCGCCAGCGCCGCAAGCGCTGCGGACGTGTCCGGCGCTTGCGGATTTTCCAATGCGGAAAGCGCGGCGGCGGGATCGTCGCCAAGCGAAGCGAGCACGGCGAGATGCAGGGCGAAGCTGATGGTCAGGCTGCGGGTGGCGGCAAACGCTTTTTCAGTCCCGCCGACACCGACGAGCGACGGCGCGTTGCTAGCGAGGAAGGAGCCGCCCTCCAGCGTCAGCCCGAACGTGTGCGGCGTTCCGCCATTGGTCTCGCCGAACCAGCGCAGCACTTCGGCACTTTCGCCGGACTGAGAAGTGATCAGGATCGTCTTGTCTTCAATTGACAGCGGCTGGCCGAGCTGCTCCGAGAGCGGCAGGGCAACGGCGTCGATGCCATGGGCGCGGTAGAGCGGTTCGACGGCGCGGCCGACGGCATGCGAGCCACCCATGCCAAGCAGCAGGAGTTTGCCGGTCGCCTTCAGCGAACGGGCGATCTCCGCGGCGCGCGGCGCTGCGCCGCGGACCGAGGCGACGGCGTCGGTGGCCTGGCGCGCCATTTCACGATCGATTGCGACGAGCCCAGCGGGGCGTTCCGAAGTGGTCATAGCCGTCATCCCTTCACACCGCCGCTGGTAAGCCCGGAGATCAGGGCACGTTGCATGACGAGGCCGATCAGGACCGGGGGCAGGGCGGCCAGCACCCCGGCTGTGGCGATCAGCCCGTAATCGGAGACACGGCCGCCGGCGAGATCGGAAATGGCAACCGTAAGCGTCTTGGCGCGCAGGTCCGACGTGAAAAGCAGCGCGTAGAAGAATTCGTCCCAGGCGAGCAGGAAGGCAAAGAGCGCCGATGTCGCCATGACGGGTGCCGCGAGCGGCAGCGTGATGAGCCGCAGGATCTGGTCGAGGCGCGCGCCGTCGATCATCGCCGCATTCTCGATTTCCTTGGGGATGGAATCGAAGCCGGATTTCAAGAGCCAGGTGGTGAAGGGGGCGAGAATGGTGAGGTAGACGAGCGCCAGGCCGAACACCGAATTCAGAAGTCCGAGATAGGCAAGCCCCATATAGAGCGGCACTGCGAGCGCCACCGGCGGCAGCATGTAGGTGGCGATCACCGCATAGAGCGACCAGGAGACATTTGACGTGCGCGAAACCGCCCAGGCGGCCGGAATGGCAACCGCGATCGCTGCCAGCGTCGCCATGCCGGCGACCTTCAGGCTGTTGAAAAGCGAAGCGGTAAAGGCCGCGCCTGCGCTGTTTTCGACCGTCGAAAGCAGCAGCCGGTAACGCGAAAGGTCGATCTCCTCCGGCCACCAGTTGAGCGGCTTCGCCGAGAGGTCGGCAGCCGACGAAATGCTCATGACGAAGAGCCAGAGGATCGGGGCGAGAATGATCGCTGCCAGCAGCAGTGCAGCCGCATAGACGAAAACGGTAAAGAGGGGGCTTTGGCGTTCCATCACGAGGCTCCCGCGGCTTTGCGCACCATGGCCGCGTAGGCGACGGCGAGCACGGTGACGAGCAGGGTGACGATCAGCGCCAACGAGGCGCCGGATCCCGCCCGCTGAAAGGAGAAGGCTTCCTGGTAGACCAGGATCGACAGGGTGCGGGTGCTGTTGGCCGGTCCGCCGCGCGTCATCACCCAGATGAGGTCGAAGACCTTGAAGGCCTCGATGGTGCGCAGCACCAGCGCAACCAGAAGCGGGCCCGCCAGATAGGGCATGATCACGTAGCGGAACCGATTGAACGGCCCGGCGCCGTCGACGAGCGAGGCGGCGGTGATGTCGCGCGGTACGGCCTGAAGGGCGGCGAGCGCAATCAGCGCCACCAGCGGAAAGTTCTTCCAGCAGTCGGCGATGATCAGCGCCGTCAGCGCCGAACCGGGTTCGCCGAGCCAGGAGCGGTAGCTGTCGATCAGCCCGATCTGGGTCAGGGCGGCATTGAGCGCGCCATATTCCGGATTGTAGATCAGCCGCCACAGCGTGGCGTTGACGACGGTCGGCAGCGCCCAGGGCAGGATCATCAGGGCGCGGAGCGCCGTGCGGCCGCGAAATTGCTGGTTGAGCAGCAGGGCCGCGAGCACGCCGAGCACCATTTCGGCGGTGACGGAGACGACCGCGAACCAGGTCGTCGTGATGAACGCACGCTGGAAATTCGAGCCACCAAGCATCTTGGCATAGTTGTCGAAGCCGACGAACGTGCCTTCCGTGCCGACGAGCTTGGCGTCGGTGAAGGAAAGCCTGACCGTGTCGATCAACGGCCAGCCGATGACGGCGATCATCACCGCCAGCAGTGGCAGCATGAGCAGCCATGCGCGCGTTGTTATCCAGGTGCCGGACATAGGATGGAAACCTTCTCGGGCCTAGGGAGCCCCGTCATGCTATCGCATATTGCCCCGGATCGTCATCGACCCAAGCGAATGATGCGCCAAATCAAAGTGTTGAAGCGTGGCGGTGCTGCCGCCAGTTCCCGCGGTCCCCGGGCGGTTTCCCGCCCGGGGCTTGGGAGGGCGGCTCAAAGGCCGCTGTTTTCGGCCGCCGTCTTCAGGGCGTCTTCGGCCGAAGCCTGGCCGAGAAGCGCTTCCTGGATCGCCTGCTGAAGGGCGGTCGAAAGTTCCTGGTACTTCGGGGTCGTCGGACGCGGATACATCGCCGCAAGGCCGAGCTTGGCAGCGCCGATCAGCTCTTCCTGGCCCTTGGTGACGCTGGCGTCCTCATAGGAAGAGGCCCAGATCGGCAGGCTGAGCTTGGCATAAGTGTTCTGCGTCTGCTGCGAGGTCATGTAGACGATGTACTTCCACGCCTCGTCCGGGTTCTTGCTGGTCGAGGTGACGCCGAGGCCCATCGAGCCGTTGACGGCCGAGACTTCGCTCTTGCCGGCCACGCCCGGTGCCGGCACGACGCCGACCTTGCCCGCGACCTTGCTTTCCTTCGGGTCGTTGGCGAGGTTGTACATGTAGGTCCAGTTGAGCGCGAAGGCGGCTTCGCCGTTCTGGAACACCTTGCGCACGTCCTCCTCCAGGAATTCCTTGGAGTTCGGATTGGTGAGCCCCGAGGTGTAGCTCGTCACCATGTAGTTGAGCGCATCGAGACCGCCGCCCGACGTAAAGGCCGGCTTGCCGCCGTCGATGAACTTGCCGCCATAGGCGCTGACGAGGGTGGTATAGTCGCAGATCGCGGCTTCCGCCTGCGACCAGCTCCAGGCGATCGGGGTGGCGAGCAGGCCCTTGTCCTTGATGACCTTGGCCTGTTCGGCAAGCTCGTCCCAGGTCTTCGGCGGCGCCTTGATGCCGGCCTTCTCCAGGATTTCCTTGTTGTAGAACAGGTATTTGGTGTCGAGGATCCAAGGCATGCCGTAGCGCTTGCCGTCATATTCGACCGTCGTCCAGGCGCCGGGCAGAACGCCGGACTTCATGTCGTCGGTGATGCGGTCGGTGACGTCGACGAGCACCTTATTGGCTGCATATTCGGCCGGCCAGATCACGTCGAAGAGCACGACGTCGTAGCCGCCACCGGAACCCTGCGCCAGCACGGTCTTGTCGTGCAGGCCTTCATAAGGAACGAATTCGAGATTGACCTTCACATCCGGGTTGGCCTTGGTGAAGGCCTCGGTCATGGCGCGCACATCCGCCTCGCTATAGGCGGCCTGGGCCATGAACAGTGCGTTGAGCGTCGTTTCCGCATGCGCGTGGCCAGCAAAGGAGACGCCGGCAAGGGTCGCGCAAAGCAGCGTCGTTCTTATGGATTTCAACATTCCTACCTCCCAATGACATAAGCGTTTCAGATTTCCCGGCATGCCTTATGCGGCACGCCGCATGCGAGAAGTCCGCCTTTCGCGAAGCGGCTGTCGACATATCAATTGGAGCGCTCGCGGTGGTGTTGCCGCCGCTGTCGTTCCCCCGAAGCTCTTTTCGGCTTCTATTAAGTCAATTGTCTTGACTTATTTTTTGTTCAATATTCTAACAGTGTCAAGAGGGGTTTTTGGATGAACGATATGCGCCTGATCCGGGCGAAGAGCGGCACCAATCAGGAGGGGACGAGCGCGCATAACCGCCGCGTCATGATCGACGCGTTGCGGCTGAACGGCCAATTGTCCCGCGCTGACCTTGCCCGCGCGACGGCGCTGACCAAGCAGACCGTTTCCAACATCATCGAGGACCTGGAGCGAGATGGGCTGGTCGAGTCGCTGGAGGCCGTGCGCAATGGCCGCGGGCAGCCGTCCACGCCCTACCGGCTGGTTCCGGAAGGCGCGTTTGCGATCGGGTTGCAGATCGACCGGCACGTGACGCGCACGATCGCGGTCGATCTTGTCGGCCGGGTGCTTGCCCGCGGCGAGGCCAACCTGCCGGCCGGCGGGCCGGCGACCGGGGTCAGAACTATCCTCGAGCTGATCGAAAAGACCCGCCGCGACCTGACGGCGCTGGCGCCCCATTCGGAGGATCGTCTCGTCGGGCTTGGCGCCGCCATGCCCGGTCCGTTCGGTGTGGACGCCGATGCCGACGACCCCTGGATGATGGCCGCCTGGCAGAACTTTCCGTTGCTCGAAACGCTTGCCGCCGGCACCGGGCTCGATGTCGGCCTGCAGAACGACGCCGCTGCGGCCGCGACCGCCGAGCGGATGGTCGGGGCGGCGCATGGCGTCGATCATGCGATCTGCATTTACTTCGGCTACGGTCTCGGCGCGGGCCTGATCCTCAATGGCGAGCTTTATCGCGGCGCCAACGGCAATGCCGGCGAGATCGGCATGATCCTCAGCCTGCCGCGCGGGGCAAGCTCCGACGACCGCATGCCGCTCGAACACCGTGCCTCGATCGCGTCGCTGTGCAAGCTTCTCGACCTCGATCCGGCCGATCCTGACCTCTATGCGCGCATCGATGCCGTGGCCGCGAGCCCGGACCACAGCCTGCTTTGCTGGATCGACGCGGCCGCCTTCGAAATGCGCGCGGCTGTCCAGGCGCTGGAAACGATCTTCGACCCGCAAACGGTGATCCTCTGCGGTGGCCTGCCGCCGGGCCTTGCGCGCCTGTTGACCGACGCGATGATGCCGCTGCTTCCGTCGATCGCTGAGCGGCGGGACCGCACACTTCCGAGGCTTCAGGTCGGCTTCACCGACCCCTGGGCGGTGGCGATCGGTGCTGCCGCCGAGCCGATCAGCCGGACCTTCGATCCGCGCTTTTCGGCGATCCTCAAGACCCGGGTCGCCGCCGTCGTCTGACCGCCGGCTTTCGGCGATCAGGTTCGGGGTTCGTCCAGACGGGCAAGTTCCGCAAATTCGGCGCCGAGAAAATCGAGCAGGGCGCGCACGGAGGGAAGCAGGCCGCGCCGCGACGGGAAGGCCGCATGAATGATGCCGGCCTTCGGCGCCCAGTCGGGCAGAACGTCCACAAGCGTGCCGTCCTTCAGGTCCTGCCGCACGACCATGGTCGGCAATTGGCAGATGCCGACGCCGTTGAGCGCGGCGAGCCGCAGCGCCACCATATCCTCCGTCACTAGCCGCGGCCGGTGCCGGACGATCGCGGTTGCACCGTCGGGGCCGTCGAGCCGCCAGTCGTGGCTCTGGCGATCGGGGTTCCAGGCAAGGCTCGGCAGGCCACCGAGATCCGCCGGTGCCGGCGGGTTGCTCATGCCGGCAAGCAGCCTGGGGCTGGCGACCAGCCTTTGTTTGCTCTCGGCGAACCGCTTGACGACGAGATCGCTTTCCTCGAGCGGCGGGAAGCGCACGCGGATGGCGACATCGATGCCTTCGCGCAGGACGTCGACGCGTCGATTGGTGCTTTCGAGCACGACCTCGACCTTCGGGCATTCGGCCATGAAGCGCGCGATCATCTCGCCCACCTGGAAATAGACGACCGACGACGGGCAACTGACATGAACCACGCCCTGCGGTTCGGAACGGGTGCGGTCGATCATTTCCTGTGCGGCCTCGGCCTCCACCAGCATGGCCACGCAATGACGGTAATATTCGCGCCCGATCTCGGTAATGACGAAGTGGCGCGTCGAGCGCTGCACCAACCGCACCCCGAGGCGATCTTCGAGAAGGCCGATGCGACGGCTCAGGCGCGAGCGCGGCATGTTCAATTTGCGGGCCGCGGCGGCAAAGCCGTTCTGCTCGACGACGTCGACGAACAGCTTGAGATCGTTCAAATCCTGCATGGGCGTTTGTCCTGTTTTCAGGACACTATAGACCGATATGGCGGTCTACCGCCAGATTTGGTGCACGCATATCTTCCCTCCAACGCTCTCGCTGACATGGCGAGGCCAAGGAGAAACAGCCATGAGAAAGATACTCGGCATCTTCGGGAATGTGCATCCGCATTGGGTTGGCGATGGCTTCCCGGTTCGTTCGCTGCTGGCGCGTGACCGCGCCGGCGATCATGCGAGCCCCTTCCTGCTGCTCGACTACGCTGGGCCGATGAATTTTGCGCCTGGTGTCACTCCGCGCGGCGTCGGTGTCCATCCGCACCGAGGCTTCGAGACCGTGACGATCGTCTACCAGGGCGAGGTCGACCACCGCGACTCCGCCGGCAATGGCGGCCATATCGGTCCGGGTGACGTACAATGGATGACGGCTGCGGGCGGCATCCTGCATGAGGAGTTCCATTCGGAGCGTTTCACCCGAGAAGGCGGCACGCTTGAAATGGTGCAGCTCTGGGTCAACCTTCTGGCCGCCCACAAGAGTGTCGACCCCGGCTACCAGACGCTGCTCGATCGCGACATTCCGACGGTCAGCCTGCCGGACGGTGCGGGGTCGCTGAGGGTGATCGCCGGAAGTTACGCCGGAACGCAGGGGCCTGCGCGGACCTACACGCCGCTCAATCTCTGGGACCTGCGCCTGAAGCAGCAGGGCTCGTTCAGCCTTGACCCGCCCGAGGGCCACTCGCTCGGCCTGGCGGTCCTGCGCGGCAACGTGCTCGTCAACGGCAGCGATCTGGTCGGCGAGGCGCAGTTCGTGCTCTTCGGCCGCGACGGTGGCGGCATTACGCTGGACGCCAATTCGGATGCGACGGCGCTCATCTTGTCCGGCGAGCCGATCGACGAACCGGTCGCCATGTACGGCCCCTTCGTCATGAACACCGAGCAGGAAATCAGGCAGGCGATGACGGACTTCCAGTCCGGTCGATTCGGCAAGATCGCGAGTGTTTAGCCGCGCGAGACCGCATCGCGAACACGGAATGAACCACGACTGAACAGGAGACCGGGCGGCACCGCCCCTCAATCCCAACGCCGAAGCGCATGCGCTTCGGGGAACCCGAACGCATGCCTACTTCCCGAATGCAGCCATGCAATCAAGCCAACAAGGAGCAAGACCATGACACCTGCAAACTTCAACGGACAGCGCCCGGTTATCGATCCCGATGATGCGGTGATGCTTTTGATCGACCACCAGAGCGGCCTGTTCCAGACCGTCAACGACATGCCGATGCCGAAGCTTCGGGCCCATGCGGCAGCGCTTGCCAGCATGGCGACGCTGACGAAAATGCCGGTCATCACCACCGCCTCCGTGCCGCAGGGCCCGAACGGTCCGCTGATCCCGGAAATCCATGCCAATGCCCCGCATGCCAAATATGTCGCCCGCCGCGGCGAGATCAACGCCTGGGACAATCCGGACTTCGTCGCCGCCGTCAAGGAAACCGGCCGCAAGACCCTGATCATCGCCGGCACGATCACCAGCGTCTGCATGGCCTTCCCGGCGATCAGCGCCGTCCATGACGGCTACAAGGTCTTCGTCGTCGTCGACGCTTCGGGCACCTATTCGAAGATGGCTGAGGAGATCACCCTTGCCCGTGTCGTTCAGGCCGGCGTAGTGCCGATGGATACGGCAGCGGTTGCCTCCGAACTGCAGCGCACATGGCACCGCGACGACGCCCAGCAGTGGGCCGAGATCTACACCAAGATCTTCCCGGAATATCAGCTGCTGATCGAAAGCTACCTCAAGGCCCAGCAGGTCGAGAAGGACCAGGAACAGCTGGACTCGCAGCGCGGCTAAGATCATCGCGAGAGCAAACGAAGCACCCACGGCAGACATTCTGCCGTGGGTGTTTTGTATCGATGATCAGCGGCGGTCGATTTCCAGGATGGTCTGGAACAGCACTTCGGCGCCGCGGGCGCATTCCTCAGGTGACGTGTATTCCGCCTCATTGTGCGACAGCCCGTCCTTGGACGGCACGAAGATCATGGCGGTCGGGGTGATCGTCGCGATATGGGCCGCATCATGGCCGGCGCCGGAGACCATGTCGGTTGACGAATAGCCGAGCGCCTCCGTACTGGCGCGCACGGCGTTCACGATCGTCGGATCGAAAACGACCGGCGCCTTCGACCAGATGTGTTCCAAGGCGACGAAAGGGCCAGCCTTGCGGACAGCGTCTTCAAGAGCCGCCTGCATCTGGTCGAGCCCGGTCTCGGACGGATGGCGCATGTCGATCTGCAGCCGCACGGAACCCGGTACGACATTGCGGGAATTCGGGCCGACCTCGACGAAGCCGACGGTGCCGACGCCCGGCGGATTTTGGCGGGCGATGTCGCGGACGGCAAGGATGATCTCGGCCGCGGCCACGAGCGCATCGTCGCGCTGCGCCATCGGCGTGCTGCCCGCATGCGCCTCCGTGCCGGAGACGGCGACATCGAACCAGCGCAATCCCTGGATACCGGTGACGACGCCAATCTCGGTCGCCGACGCTTCGAGGAGCGGCCCCTGCTCGATATGGAGCTCGACATAGGCGGCAAAGGCAGACGGATCGATCTTCGCGTCGCCGCGATAGCCGATCGCATCGAGGGCCGCATCAACGGTTACGCCTTCGCGGTCGGTGCGCGCCTGGGCGTCATCGAGCGCCATCGCGCCGGCAAAGACGCCGGAACCCAGCATTGCCGGCGAGAAGCGGGAGCCTTCCTCGTTCGTCCAGTTGACGACCATGAGCGGATGGCGGAGCCGGGTGGCGCTTTCCTTGAGCGTGCGCAGGATTTCGACCCCGGCAAGCACGCCGAGAATACCGTCGAAGCGGCCGCCTTGCGGCTGGGTGTCGAGATGGCTGCCGACGGCGATCGCCGGCAGCGACATGTCCTCGCCTGCATAGGTCGCGAAGATGTTGCCGATGGCGTCGATTTCGACGGTGCAGCCGAGCGCTCGGCATTCGGCAACGTACCAATCGCGGACCTCGCGATCCTCCTCCGTCAACGTCAGTCGCGTGACGCCGCCCTTGTCCGACGCGCCGAAGCGCGCGGTCGAGACGATGTCGGCCCACAGCCGGTCGCCGTTGGTCGCCGGCGTGTTGATGCGGCTCGGTTCGCTGCGCAGGGCTTCCGCGTTCATTTCGACTGCTCCGGCGCGTCCTTGTTGAGCCGGTAGCGGAAATCGCAATGGGAAGCGCCCTGCATCACCGTCTGGGTGCGCTCCAGCGTGATGCGCGGATCGTAGCCGGTACAGAAGACGCCGTCGCGGTTGCAGGACAGCAGGTGTCCGATATGGCCGAGCCCCATCTCGCGATAGGTCTCGGCGTAGCGACAGCGCTTCACGTTGTAGTGGAATTCGTCGTCCGTCGCTTTCGTCACCTCGATGACGAGGGCGTCGTCCTGGGTCCAGAGATCCTGCAGTTCCTGGAAAGTGCGCAGGTTGGTGCCGCCGGGGGTCTTTGCGGCAAAGGTCTGGCCGGCCTCGATCGCGGCCTTGGTGATTGCCTTGTCGAGGATCGCCTGGGCGCGTTCCTCGCCGATCTCCTCGCGCATCGCTTCATAGATCGGCGCGACGATGCCGGCCTCGATACGGCGGCGTGCGAGAATGCCGATCTCGCCGTCCATCGCCGCGCGTGAATCGGTGTTTTGTTTGTCCGTCTTGTCCATGCAATTCCTCCCTGTCTGCCTCAGGGCAGATCGACAGGGGAAAGGATACTACGCCGAACATGCCTCGGTGTTGCAAATCTGTGCCGGAGCTGTTTCTCCAGGTGCAAATTTTTTGCGTCAAATTGCCGTTGTGCAGGAATCGATCGCGAGCTTGTCGAAAAGCAACGAACGACAGGTGCGTGGAAGCGCGGGATTCTGCGGCGCGATCAGCGCTCGCTGCTTGAAACGAACCAGCGATAGTAGGGATTGTCCGGCTCAACGCGCATCAGCAATTCCATGTCGCGCGCCCACTCGTCGCGATAGCCGGCATAGGCGTTGAGCGAGGCCTGGTAGAACAGCATCAGCCGGTTGTGGGCATCCGTCACGGATTTGTCGAACGCCGGGTCCGCGCCGAGAAGCGGAGCCTTGCTGCGGAGGGCAACTAGGGCCGGAAGCGTGCGCTGCAATTCGTCGGGGCGGACCCAGCTTGCATATTCGATCCGCGGCTGGTCGTCGGTGACGGGAAGGGCGGAACCGGCATAGCGCTCGAGCCCGGCCCGGTCGGTCATCCAGATGGCGATGAGGTCGGCCGGTCCGGAAATTCCGACCTCGCCAAGCGCTGCCGCAAGCGTCGGGTCGGAGAGCCGGGCGGCGATGCGGGAAGCGTCAAGTTCCTGCGGCTCGAGCGAGCCGATGAGCAGCATCTCGTGCAGTTCGGTCGACCAGAGCGTGGCGTGGGGGAAACTGTCGAGAAAGCTGCGCACGAGCGCGCGGGTGTCCTCGTCGTTCTGAGTGGCGATCGGCAGCCATTGCGCGACCAGGCCGTTCGGCGCGAGGCGCGCGCGCGCCAGAGCGTAGAAGTCGGAAGAGTAGAGATTGACGACGCCGGCGGCGGATGGCGGCGGCGGTTCGAGTGTGATGAGGTCGTAGAGCTCCTGGCTGCGCATCAGTTCGCGCCGCCCGTCGGCGACACGCACGTCGAGGCGGCTATCGCCAGCCGCGTTGAAGTTGCCGGCAAAGAGCGCCGAGGCGCGGGCGACCGAGGGCAGGAGTTCGGCGGCAACGCGACGGTCGAGACCGGGATAAGCAAGCAGCGACCCGGCTGTGATGCCGGTGCCAAGGCCGATGACGAGAGCCGATTTCGGTTCGCCCTTATGAATGACCAGTGGCAACAGCGCCTGCAGCCGCATGTAGCGCAGCGACGGCATGGCATCGCCGGTGTTGGAGACACCTTGGATATAGAGCCGGCGGAAGCGGCGGTCGGGCTGGCCCTGTTCGATGACGGCAACAGTGGCGCCGAGGCCTTCTTCATAGGATACGATCGTGCCGTTGCCGCGCGACAGGTTGAGCAGGTTCGCCAGCCGGTCCGACGGCACGACGAGGGCGATCACCACGGTGAGGACGCCGAGCGCCGGTGCGAGAAGCCGTCGGCTGGTCCAACCGCCTTTTCCGCGGCTGACGGCGATGAGGCCGATTGCGGCGGCGGCAACGGCGAGAACGGCAAAGCTCCGGACAATGCCGAGGGACGGGATCAGCACGAAGCCGGTCAGAAGCGTGCCGAAGATGCCGCCGAGCGTGTTGAGCGCCAGAACTCGGCCGGTGTCGCGGCCGGCGTTTTCCGGATCGACCGCGAGCCTGAGGGCGACCGGGAAGGCGGCGCCGAGGATCAGCGTCGGCACGAAGACGATCGTCAGCGCGGCGACGAGGAACCGCGCGCACATGCCCGCAAAGATGCTGCCGGTAAGGCCGGCGACGGCGGCATCGGCGCTGCTCTGCAGCGTTGTCAGCCAGGGGCCGAGCAACGCGAGCTCGGCAAGCGCAACTAGTCCGGCAAGCGTGATCAGCAGGCCGAAACTACTCCAGGGATCGGAGAGGCGCTCGCTCCGGCGCGCGAAAAGGGCGGCGCCGAGGGCAAGGCCAGCGAGATAGGTGGCAAGCACCACCGAAAAGGCGAAGGAGCGGGTGGAGATGAACTGAACGATCGCTTGCGACCAGGCGACTTCATAGCCAAGGGCGATACCGCCGGCGACCGCATAAAGGACAAGGGCCAGCCGCGAACCGCCGGCGCTACGCGTTTCCGCAGGCAACCTCCCTTGAACGGGTTCCCGGGCGGCTGGGGTGTTCAGGAAAAGTGCTACCGCTGCGGCGGCAAGGCCGAGCCCCGCGGCCGCGAGCCCGGTCGCCTGAACGCCGAGAGCGGGAATGAGAACGAAGGGGACCGCGAGGCACCCGGCGATGGCGCCGAGCGTATTGGCGGCATAGAGCCGGCCGCCTTTTGCGGCGACCCCGCCCGGAGCTGCATTCAGCGCCCGCAGGAGCACCGGCAGGGTGCCGCCCATCAGGAAGGCGGGCATGGCGATGATCAGGACCAGCAGGGCCCAGGCGGCCAGCGGGCTTGTGCCTTCGATCGCGACGAAGGCCGGCGCAATCCTGGAAAGGATGAAGGTAATGCCGGCGCCGAGCACAGCGACGCCGGTTTCGAGCAGGGCATAGAGGCGGAGCGGCTGTCGGGAACGGTCGCCAGCGCGGCCAAGGGCGAAGCTGCCGAGTGCAAGGCCGAGGAAGAAGGCGCTGACCCCGGTGCTGACTGCATAGACATCGACGCCGGTGACGAGCGAGAGCTGCTTGATCCAGAGAACCTGGAAGACCAGTGCGGCAGTGCCGGAGAGAAAGAGCATGAATGCCGCGACCGCCGGGCCGAAGCGTGTCCGCTCTGCCGCCACGGCATTTTCATTCGACGCCTCTATGGCAACCGTTCGAGGGGGCGGAATGGTCTTCGTCATTGCGGCACGCCATCTCTAGCAAAGGCAGAAAGGAAGGCGGCGCAGGGCGCGCCGCCTTCGATAGTGTTATTGAGCCGGTGGCGTCTTGGCCAGGATCTCGTTGATCTTGGCATGCACGCCTTCCTCGATCTGGTCGATCGAGAAGCTCGCCGGCTTCTGGCTCGGCGGATACTCGATGAAGGTTTCGAGGAACATGGCGGCCTTTTGAACGCCGAGGAAGTTCAGGTAGACGTTCTTCGTCAGCCAGTCGTTGTACTGGTCCGACACGGTGTCGGCCCGCTCGTAGGGGTCCATACGCAGGTTGAACACTTTCGGCACGCGAAGGCACACGAACGGGTCCTGCCAGACGTCGAAGCCGCCGGGCTTGCGCATTTCGCAGAACACGAACTTCCAGTTCTCCGACCGCATGCCCACGAGCTTGGCGTCGTCGTTGAAGTAGTAGAACTCTTTGCGCGCACCTGTCGGCTGCTCGCCAGTCAGATAGGGAAGCTGGTTGTAACCGTCGAGGTGGACCTTGAAGGTCTTGCCGTCGAGGTCGGTGCCCTTCAGCAGGCGCTCCTTGACGTCCTTGTCGCCGGCGGCCGCAAGCAGCGTCGGGAACCAGTCGAGGCCGGAGAACATCTCGTTGGATACGCCGGGCTTGATCTTGCCCGGCCAGCGGATCATCGCCGGGACGCGGAAGGCGCCTTCCCAGTTGCTATCTTTCTCGCTGCGGAACGGCGTGGTCGCCGCATCCGGCCAGGAGAACTGGTTCGGGCCGTTGTCGGTGGTGTAGACGACGATTGTGTTGTCGGCGATCTTCAACTCGTCGAGTAGGTTGAGCAGCTTGCCGACGTCGTTGTCGTGCTCGACCATGCCGTCGGCATACTCGTTGCCGGGCATGCCGCTCTGGCCCTTGTACTGGTCGCGCACATGGGTGAAGAGGTGCATGCGCGTCGTGTTCATCCAGGTGAAGAACGGTTTCTTGGCTTCCGTTTGCTTCTTGATGAAGTCCATCGCCGCCGCAGTGGTCTCGTCGTCGATGGTTTCCATGCGCTTGCTGTTCAGAGCGCCGGTGTCTTCCACCTTGCCGTCGGCGAAAGAATGCAGCACGCCGCGCGGCGCATAGGACTTGATGAAATCAGGATCATCCTTCGGCCAATAGGGGCGCTCCGGCTCTTCCTCGGCGTTCAGATGGTAAAGGTTGCCGAAGAACTCGTCGAAGCCGTGGGCGGTTGGCAGAAAGCGGTCCTGGTCGCCCAGATGGTTCTTGCCGAACTGGCCGGTCGCGTAACCCTGCGCCTTCAGCGCCTGGGCGATCGTCACGTCGCGGTCCTGGAGGCCAACCGGGGCGCCGGGAACGCCGACCTTGGACATACCGGTGCGCAGCACCGTCTGGCCTGTAATGAAGGTCGAGCGGCCGGCTGTGCAGCTGTTTTCGGCATAGTAGTCGGTGAACATCAGGCCGTCGCGGGCGATCCGGTCGATGTTCGGGGTCTTGTAGCCGATGACGCCGAAGGAATAGGCACTGATGTTGGTCTGGCCGATATCGTCGCCGAAGATCACCAGGATGTTGGGCTTTTCCGCGTCCTGGGCAAAGGCCGGCAACGCGGAGGCGGAAATTGTCGACATCAGCACGGTGCCGGCCAGCGCCAGCGCCTTCGGTTTCGCAGCGTGCCCGATGGTACACGCGGCGAGCCGGCCAAGCCGGTTCTTCAGATCGATACTCATCTCATGTCTCCCTGAGGCAGCAAGCAATCGCTGTCGGAATGCAGGCAAAGTTTCGGATTTACCGATTCAACTTCTACCGGTGGGCGTTCGCGGGTAAGTACGTAACAGTTACGAAGGCTCGCGACGGCGCGTAAATCAGGCCCGGCCGGCAACAAGGTGCCTTGGCGGCTCGGCCTCCAGTCCGGGGTTGAGATCGGGCAGGTCCGATGCCGGGTCGCCGCCATCGACGGAGATTTCCATAAGCCAGCGCTGTCTTGCCGCTTTCAGGCCGCCGCGCATCCGCGGGAGATCCGGCCCGTCCTGATGAGAGCCGGGGCTGCCGTAACGGCTGCGTCGAAAAACGGCAAATGCGTTTGCCGTCGCCGGATCGGCAAAGCTGTCGAGCCAGCGTGAGACCGGCGTGTTGCCGGTGCGACGCGACCAGCGGTCGAGCGCCGTCTCCAGCCGCAACGGGTCGTGATCCCGGCAAGCGCCGAGCACATGGCGAAACGCCGTCGCCTCGGATTGCGCCCTCTGTTCGAGTGCGGTTTCCAGCCGGATTTCGAGGCGGCCGAACAGGTTGGCGGCCAGTTGGATAAGCGCCGCAAGGGCGGCGACCGATGCCACGATGCTGAGCCACCACAGCCAGTCGAAGGGCTCCTCGGACGGCGGCGAGGTCGGCGGGGCGAGCGCAGGCTCCACCACTGGAGCCGCACCGACGCTGACGGTAGCGCCAGCCGCTTCGGCCGACTGCATCGATCCGCTCGCCGGATCGAACCACGGCAGGCTGATCGCCGGAAGCGAATAGCTGCCGGGCTTTGCAAAGACGTAGGTCGCCACGTCCTTGCGCAACCCCGCCGTTATCTCCCCGCGTGACGAGCGTTCCTGCGAAAGCACGGGGTCGTGCCGGTAGACCTGCACGCCTGCCGGGGCATCGAAGGTCGGCTCGGGGATCATCATCGGCGCCAGTCCGGCTGCGCGGATGGTGATGGTTCGAACCAGAGCGTCGCCCGCCTTCAACCCCGTCGGATCCCGGTCGAACGATTGGGCGATGGTGATTTCTCCGGCGGTGACGCCGGCCTTTCCGCCCGCGCTCTGAGGAACGGCTTCGACCGTGAACGTGAGCGAAGGCAACGTCACCTGACCCTTGCTCGTCTGGCCGGGCACGGCGGCATAGCCGAACGGAATGACCGCAGCCGGCAGCACGTAATCGCCGGGTGTCTGCGGGGTGATCGCGTAGGTCTTGCGGATGCCGGAGAAGGCCTCGCCGTTGACGGTCTCGTTGAGGTTCATGCCGCGTTCGTCGGGCATGGTGACGATAGTGCCGGGAAGATCGAACAGAGGAAACTGTGGCGGCGAAAGGAAGTAGTTCGGGACGAAGACGTCGACGTCGACCTCGATCTGCTGGCCGGCATAGACCGGCCCCTTCGTCGTGAGCGTCGCGCGGGCGAAGGGATCGGCGGTGAAGGCCGTGCCCGCGAGCAAGAGCGACAGACCGACGAGCCAGAGAACCAGACGTTGCAAGGCGGCGAGGGCTGTCACGGGGCCGCCTCCTTTGCTTCGATCGCAAATTTTCGTGCCAGCAGTTCGGCCGGCGACACCTGGATGTTGCGCATCCACATGTCGGCCGTCTGCGGTCCGCCCTGAACGGTGGCTTCCGTTCCCTTTTTGCCCTTGTCGTCGAACTGGACCTGGTCGGGGTCAATGCCGGCCTGTTCCTGCTGCGCGTCCTGTTCCTGCTTGTCCTTGTCGGTCTTTCTCTTCCGGGCGATGTCGAGGTTCTTCTTGGCGTCCGGCCAGTCGGGACGGCACTTCAACGCCTGTTCGTAGGCGGCGATCGCCTCCTCGGCCTTGTCGAGGTGCAGCAGCGCATTGCCCTGATTGTAGTAGCTTTCGGCCGTATCGCTCTCGGCAAAGGCGTCGATCGCATCCTGGAAATGGCCGGCGCGGTAGAGTGCCGCGCCGCGCCAGGCGGGATCGGCGAACGTTTCTGATGCGCCCTGGAAATCGCCTTGCTCGAAGGCGCGTCGGCCCTGCTGGTCCGGCGTCAGCCAGAGGTCGATAAAGCGGTTGTCCGCTGCCTCTGCACGATCGTTGCCGATCAGCGAAATGGCGGCGAGCAGATAGACCGCCCAGCGGATGGTCCAGCCACGGCGGAACCAGAAGAGGCCAAAGACGGCGATCGGGATCGTCAGCCACCAGCCGAGATCGTGCCAGCGCGTCAGCCCCTCGGCCGTCTGCGCGGCAAAATTCGTCTGGATGCGCCTGACGATCCAGCTGACATCGGCGTCGTCGGCGGTCACCGAGGCGACCTCGGCCCTGGAGGCCGACTGCAGCGCCTTGAGGCCCTCGACATCGAGCTTCGCCCGGACATGCGCGCCGGTGGCGTCGGTCAGGAACCCGCCGTCCGCCGTCTTGACCGGGCCGCCCTCGGCCGTGCCGATGCCGAGTACCATCAATGAGTTGCGCCCCTGATACTCACCGAAGGCCTTGAAGGCGGAACGCTCGACGCCGTCGGTCATGAACAGGATGGTGCCGGGCACCGTTTCGTTGGCGAGTGCTTTCTCGACCGCCTGGAGGGCCTTGGCTGTGTCCTTGCCGTCGACCGGCATAATCTGCGGTGACAGCGCGGCAAGGTAGGACTTCACCAGCGCCGCGTCGTCGCTAAGCGGCAGCACCATGTGGGCGGAGCCGGCATAGGCGAACAAAGCGGTGCGCGAGCCTTTCCGCCGTTCGAGAATGTCCTGGACCTTCAGCTTGGCACGTTCGAGCCGCGTCGGCGAAATATCGGTCGCGTTCATCGTCGGGTTGAGGTCGATGGCGATGGCCAAAGGCGCGGTGTCCTCGACGAAGGGTGGCCGCTCGCGCTGCCAGGTCGGGCCGGCTGCCGCGACCGCCGCAACGGCGATCAGCGCGGCGGTGACGTGTACCGGCTGGAAGCGCCGCTTGCCGCCCTTGTCGATCAGCAGATGATCGAGCAGGTGCGGTGCGATCATGTCCTGCCACTGCGAACGGACATCGCCGCGCCGGGTGACGAGATAGATCAGCAGCGGGACGGCGGCGAGCGCCAGCAGCCACAGCGGCCGCAGAAAATGAAAATCCGCGATCATGGCGCTGCCTCCCGGCGCTGACGGCGATCAGCGAGCGAGGACAGGAGCCACATGGCGGCATGATAGGCGAGCACAAGCAGCAGTGCTGCGCCAAGCGGATAGTGAAACAGCTCGATGCGCGGCCGCCAGGAAAGCGTCTTCTGGTTTGCCGGCGTCAACTGGTCGAGCAACTGGTAGATGTTTTGCAGACCAGCCTGGTCCTGGCCGAAGAAGTAGCGCCCCTTCGTCGCTTCGGCGATCTGCTGCAGCGCCTTGGTGTCGAGCTTCTGTTCGCCCTGGGCATTGGGATCGCCGATGCCGACCGTGTGGATCACCACCTTTCGATCGGCGGCGATGCCGGCGGCCTTGTCGGGCGGCATCTTGCTGGCGGTGTCGTTGCCATCGGTCAAGAGGATCATCACCTTGTCCGGCGCGGTGCTGGCGTCGAACATCTTGATCGCAAGCCCGATCGCGTCGCCGACGGCGGTGCGCGGACCGGCCATGCCCGGCAGGCTGTCGGCCAGCATCAGCTTGACGGTCTTGTGGTCGAGCGTGAACGGAACCAGAGGATAGGGCGCATCGCCGAAGGCGATCAGGCCGAGCCGATCATTGGGACGCCGCTCGATGAAGTCGGCGACCACCTTGTGCACCGCTTCGGCGCGGGTCTGCAGGTTGCCGGCGGGATCGCGAAAATCGCGCGTGTCCATGGATTGCGAAAGATCGATCGCCAGCATCAGGTCGCGCTGCGGCTCGACCTTTTCGATCGGCGGCTCGACATATTGCGGCCGGGCCAGCGCCAGCACGATCAGCGTCCAGCATAGGGGCGCAATCACCTTCTGGCCGAGATTGGTTCTCGGAACGACGGAACCTTCGGTCGGGCCGAGATTGGCGGCGGCCGTGATATCCTTGAAGAACGGCACCCTGACGGCAGCCGATTGCTCGCGGTATGGCGGAAGCAGCCACCAGACGAGGAAGGGCAACGGCAGGATGATCAGCGCCCAGGCGTGGTCAAGCACGTACATGATGCGCCTCGATCCAATGCCGCGCTGCCGCGATGTAGGCCTTTGCCTCGGCCTCCGGAACCGCGGCGAGCGCTCGGCTGCCGTGATACTCGGCTTCCTCGAAAAACCGCGCAGAGGCGATCGGGAAGACAGGCCCGCCGGAATGCGCATCGAGAAATTTGGTCCAGCCGGTGCCGTGCAGGCCGGCGATGGCCTCACGCGGCCAGACCGAAAGTGCGGTCCGCTTCAAAAGGACGGGCAGGGCAACGAGCGCCTCGCCACGCGTGCCCGTGGTGGCCAGTCCGGCCTCGATCTTCCTGAGATCAGCGAGCGCCTCGCGGCGGTAGCCATTGGCCTCCCAGCGGCGGTACCAGCGCCAGCAGGCAAGCGCGATCAGCAGCAATATGAAGCCGCCGAGCGCTGCCCATGCCGGGGTTTGAGGCATCATCGAGACCGGCTGCGGCAGGGCGATATCCGCGAGCCCGCGAAGAGCGGCGTCGAGCAGCGGGTCTTTCGGAGGGGGCGCCGTTGCCATCATCGCCTCCGCTGCCGGCTGGCGAGCTGGCCAAGCATGGTGCGCAGCTGCGGCGCCACCTCTTCCGCTGATGAGATAGGCAGCATCGGCAGGCCGAGCTCCTCCTGCCAGGCACGCAGCGCCCGCCCGCGCTTGCGGGCAAAGCTGTCGATCGCCTCGCGCACATTGCCGTAGCCAAACTGTACTTCGGCCTGAAGCAGCCCGCCGCTGAAGACGATATCGCCCTTGCGCGGTAGTTCGAGCAGGAAGGGATCGTAGATCAGAACGCAGATCACGTCGTTGTGGGCCGAGAGCTTCAAAAGCATGTCGCGGGTTTCGAGGCTGTAGCCGTCGAAGTCGCTGATGACGATGACCAGGTGATCGTGCCGGGCGATGTTGGCGACGGTCGTCAGGACGACATCGAGCTGCTCGGCGCCATGCGGCGCCTGCGAACCCGCCTGCAGTGCGGTGTTGTGGCGAGCGATGATGTCGGCGAGCCGGATCACCGCTTCGCGGCTACGATAGGGGCGTACCTCGGTCACTTCCTCGTCGCCAAAGACGAAGCCGCCGACACGGTCGCCGAGCGCCAGCACGCGCCAGGCGGAAAGAGCCGCGACCTCTGCCGCGGCGACTGACTTCATCGCGCGGCGGCTGCCGAAGAACATGTTGACGCGCT
Source organism: Ensifer sp. PDNC004 (assembly GCF_016919405.1). Lineage (NCBI taxonomy): Bacteria > Pseudomonadati > Pseudomonadota > Alphaproteobacteria > Hyphomicrobiales > Rhizobiaceae > Ensifer > Ensifer sp. PDNC004. The sequence goes on along the minus strand of NZ_CP070352.1, from coordinate 556,061 downwards.
GGTCGACGACAATGAGGGCCGGCCGGTCCTTCTCCTCGTCGTAGACGCGCACGACCGGCTTGCCGGTGCGCGCCGTGACGCGCCAGTCGATCGCGCGGATGTCGTCACCGGGCAGGTAGTTGCGCAGTTCCTCGAAGGACAGCCCGCGACCGCGCATGCGCGATTCGTGACGCCCGGCAAGCAGGCGCCGTACCGGCGCCTTGTGCAGGAACGTCAGGTCGCGGGCAATGGCTTCGAGGCCGACAAGCGCGTCCACGGAGGTATAGACGCCGGTACTGTTGGCGGTGCGGGGCTTGATGATGCCGCGTGAGCGGGCGAGGGCCGGCAAGGATATGGCCATCGACGAACCTCCATCCTCAGGCGACCGCGACGAGCTCGACGATGCGGTCGATCACCTGATTGGCGGTGGTGCCTCCGGCATGGGCTTCGTAGGAAAGCACCAGGCGGTGGCGAAAGACGTCGTGCACGGTCGCCTGCACATCGTCGGGCGTGACGAAGTCGCGGCCGTTCAGCCAGGCATGCGCCCGCGAAACCTTGTCGAGGCCGATGACGCCGCGTGGGCTGACGCCGACCTGGAGCCATTTGGCGAGATCCTTGTCGACCTTGTCGGGATAGCGCGTCGCCATCACCAGCGCGACGACGTAGTTCTCGATCGCTTCGGAAACGGTGATCGCCGAAATTTCTTTGCGCGCCACAAAGACCGCGTCCTGGGCGAGCTTCTCGGTCGCATGGTTGTTGGACTTGGCGTTGGTTTCCTCCGAGCGTACGAGCCGCATGATGTCCGCCTCCGAGGCCGCATCCGGATAGTCTACCTGGATGTGCATGAGGAAACGGTCGAGTTGCGCTTCGGGAAGGGGGTAGGTGCCTTCCTGCTCGATCGGGTTCTGCGTCGCCATGACAAGAAACAGATCCGGCAAAGGATGGCTCTTGCCGGCGATCGTGACCTGGCGTTCTTCCATCGCCTCGAGCAGCGCCGCCTGCACCTTGGCCGGCGCGCGGTTCACCTCGTCGGCGAGAATGAGATTGGCGAAGATCGGCCCTTCCTGAAACTGGAACGCGCCTTTGCCTGCCTCGGAAAAATAGACTTCGGAGCCGGTGATGTCGGCCGGCAGCAGATCGGGCGTGAACTGGATACGGGAGAGCTCCGCGTCGAGGTTCTTCGCCATGCTTTTGATGGCACGCGTCTTGGCAAGTCCGGGCAGACCCTCGACCAGAAGATGGCCGTTGCTCAGAAGCCCCAGCAGCAAGCGCTCGATCATGCCCTCCTGGCCGATGATCGCTTCGCCGATGCGCTTGCCAAGTTGCTGGATATCGTCGCGTGCACCCATGAGATCCTGCTCCCTTGCCTCGTCGGCAACATCAGTCATCATGAACTTTCGACTGAGCTTATTGTTAAATCAGCCCGATTGGAAAGAACGTAACAGTAACGAAGGACTGCGGGACGCTGGCGGGCATGCCTCATGGCAGGCGGTTTCGCATCCCAGAGGCTTCGGGCCGATTGCGTAACGGTTACGTACTTTGGGCGGCGGGCATTTGGCGCTAATCTGTGCCGGCCGTCTGTGGGTATCTTTGCCGACGGTGCCTAGGGAGATCAGAGCCAGATGCAAATGTCCCCAAAAATGTCCCTTGTCGACGAAACGCCGGCGGCGATCAGCGCCCGCGAGCAGGTCTGGATAGAGGGCGGGACCTTCGTCATGGGTTCGGACAAGCACTATCCGGAGGAAGCGCCGGCCCATCCGGTGAAGGTCGACGGTTTCTGGATCGACGTCACGCCCGTTACCAATCGGCAGTTCGCCGCCTTCGTCGAGGCGACCGGCTATGTGACCGAGGCGGAAAAGACGCCGGACCCGAAGGACTATCCGGGTGCGCTTCCGGAGATGATGCGGGCGGGATCGGTGATCTTCGATCCGCCAAAGCGGGTGGTCGGCAACAGTCCGTCGCAATGGTGGAACTTCAAGTTCGGCGCCGATTGGCGACGGCCCTACGGGCGGCAAAGCAACATCCGCGGCAAGCTCGACCATCCGGTCGTGCAGGTCTCCTACCTCGACGCCAAGGCCTATGCAGCCTGGGCCGGCAAGGACCTGCCGACAGAGGCCGAATGGGAGTTCGCCGCCAAGGGCGGGCTCGAAGGCGCGGAATTTGCCTGGGGAGACGAACTGGTGCGCGATGGACGCTTCATGGCGAACACCTGGCACGGCATGTTTCCGACGGAGAACCTGAGGCCTGACGGCTTCGAGCGGACCTCGCCGGTCGCGAGCTTTCCCGCCAATGGCTACGGCCTCTTCGACATGATCGGCAACACCTGGGAATGGACGAGCGACTACTGGTCCACCCGGCATCCGGCACCGGCGCAAAAGAGCTGCTGCATTCCCGCAAATCCGCGGGGTGGCGACCGGGAGGCAAGCCTCGATCCGCGCCAGCCGACGATCCACATTGCCCGTCGGGTGTTGAAAGGGGGCTCGCACCTCTGCGCGCCCAACTATTGTCGCCGGTATCGGCCGGCGGCGCGTCACGCGCATGAGGAAAACGCGGCGACGACCCACATCGGGTTCCGTTGCATTCGGCGGCCTTGATCCGCCCAGAGGACTTGAAAACCGTTGCGCGAGGAGGATGGATGATGACGGCAACAGCGATGCGTTCCGGGTTCGTGGTGGACGGCGATGCCCGGAGACTAAGGCGTCGCTCCAGGCTCGCCGGCCTGCTGCTCACGTTTGCTGCGGCCTTTGCAACGCCGAGCGCTCTCGTCGCAGCGGACACGCCGGCCGACACGCTCCCCTCGTGGAACGATGGCGAGGCGAAAACCGAGATCGTCGATTTCGTCACACGGGTCACCAGCGAGAGCAGCGCCGATTTCGTGGCGCCGGCAGAGCGGATTGCCGTCTTCGACAATGACGGCACGCTCTGGTCCGAGCAGCCGAACTATTTCCAGGGCATGTTCGCCATCGACCGCGTCAAGGCGATGGCGCCCGAACATCCCGAGTGGAAGGACAAGGAGCCTTTCGCATCGCTGCTGAAGGGTGACATGTCGGGCGTTGCCGCCGCCGGCGAAAAAGGTATCGTCGAGCTCGTCATGGCGACCCATGCCGGCATGACGACGGACGACTTCACGAAGACGGTCAAGGACTGGTTCGCGACCGCCAAACATCCGCGCTTCGATCGTCCGTACAACGAGATCACCTACCTGCCCATGCGCGAATTGCTCGACTATCTCCGGGAAAACGGCTTCAAGACGTTTATCGTCTCCGGTGGCGGCATCGAGTTCATGCGGCCGATGACCGAGCAGATGTACGGCATTCCACCGGAGCAGGTCGTCGGCAGCAGCATCACGACAAAATACGAACTCGACGGCGATACGCCAGTGCTGATGCGCGACCCCAAGATCGATTTCGTCGACGACGGTCCGGGCAAGCCCGTTGGCATCAACACCTTTATCGGCCGGCGGCCGATCTTCGCCGCCGGAAATTCCGATGGCGACTATGAGATGCTGCGTTGGGTAACGGCCGGGTCCGGCCCGCGCCTCGGCATGATCGTGCACCATACGGACGGGGAGCGCGAATGGGCCTATGATCGGCAATCGCCCGTCGGCAAGCTGGACAAGGCGATGACCGAGGCCGAGCAGCGGAACTGGCTTCTGGTCGACATGAAGAACGACTGGCGCAAGATCTACGCCTTCGACAAATAAACGGCTGCGCCGCTGCGGTGTGCGCCAGTGATCGATGTCGAGGCAAAGGCCGGTGCCGAGCGCGACTTGCTGTTCGCGCGGCACCGGCAGGCCATCGCCGCGCGAACGACGGTGCTCTGGCGCGTCTATCTCGCCGAGGAATATTTCCCAGGATCGATCGCGATATCGCCCATGCGGCCGGTGACGGCGCAATTCATGAGGATTCGAGGCGAAGATTGCCAATACGGCCCAATGTTACTGTTACGTACTTCCGAAAATCGGCGTTCGTGCCACTTTTCGTTCAGGGGACAGGTAAGCGAGGGCCGGATTGGCCACAAGCGCCGACCGGCGAGCCGGCCCCCGCCCGCAACGGTGTCTGGTCGTCACTGACACCCCCGGGGAATGCCAATGCATGAGCATCGATTGTCGTTCAGGCGGATGGTAACCCATGCCCAGCGCAGCTTTTCAACGGGGACTTCTGAAGCTTATGCTCAAGCTGCCGGCATTGCGCGGCCAGTTGCAATTGATCAGTGCCAAGAACCAGTCCCTGGCAAGCCTCTGCGAAGCCTATGAGGAAGCAAGCTCGATGCTTGACCGGCAAAGGCGTCTCACCCCACTGGATCATTCGATGATCTCGGAGTATGAATTGATCTGTCGCGAGATCGAAGAAGAGGTCATTTCCGTCTGTATCGCCGATACCGGGACATGAGCCTAGTCCGTTGTGATTAACGAATACCTCGCTTGAGCTTGCCAGAGCGACGAAAACCCCACAAGAATTCTATGGGAATTATCGGGTTTTCTGTTCCAATTTAAAATGATTCAATTCTTCGATAAAAATATTTTGTGACGGTGCGATATTCTTCTTTCCGCCACAGAAGCTCTCGTTTAGAGTTCGCCTCGCGTTGCACTCTCTTTGGGGTTGTGGCAGTTGGGAGCGCATCATGGAAGCCAGCAGAAATGCGGGTCATATGAACTGCATTGCCGTTGCAGAATGCGAGGCGCGAGCCGCCCTTGAGCGCATTCTTGCCGATAGCCAGTTTCACGCGACCGAGCGTCATCGCAAGCTGTTGCGGTATCTGGTTGACGAGTTTTTCGCTGGCCGTTCGGGCCTGGTGAAAGCCTACACGATCGCCATCGACGTCTTCGGGCGGCCCGCCTCCTTCGATCCTGCGACCGATCCGATCGTTCGGGTGGAAGCGTCGCGCCTGCGCGCGGCCCTGGCGCAGTATTACGAGGCGCTCGGCGAAAGAGCGGAGCTTCGTATCGAGTTGCCGAAGGGCAATTACGTCCCACAGTTCGTGATTAGCGGCGAGCCCTTGAGAGGGATGCCCGAGACCGCGGCGCCGGTTTCAGAGCCCGCAGCCGAGCAGCCCGTAGAGCCGGTGATTGCACCGGCCGCGATTGCGCGCAAATGGCCCCTGCTGGCCGGCTTCGCGGCACTCGGTGCCGGCGCGGCAGTCATGTCCGGGGCCTTCTACCTGTCCGTGGCCGACTATCTTCCCTGGCAACCGGTTTTCTCGGCCAAGCCGACAATCGTCGTTGACGTGCCGACGCGGCTCGGGGCCGACGACGACGTGCAGAAGAAGGCGGGAGACTATCTGGTCCACGCGCTCTCGCAGTTTTCCGCTGTCCGTACCCTCGCGCCGGTCTTGCCCGCGGGTGTCGACGTGGCCTCGATCACCGGGTGGGTCTCGTCCGCGCCGCCGGTCAAGCTGCAGGGCAGCAAGGAATACAGGCTTTCGATCGCCTACAGCACCGACGAACGCCGGCATGAGGTCTCCTGGCAGGTCATCGACGTGCAAAGCAACGAGGCCCTTAGGGCCGGCATTTCGAAGGCGGCGCTCGACGGCGGCGATGCGCGCGAAATACAGGAGAAGCTGCTTTCCCGTCTTGCTCTTTCGCTTGCCGGCGAGGAGGGCGTCATCGTGAGCCTGGAGGCTGCGCGGCAGCTGGTGACGCCGTCGATCGGCTACGGCTGCGTCCTTCAGGCGGATGTGGCGCTGGCACGGATCGATCCTGAGGGCCTGGCTTCGGCTCACGGCTGCCTGGAAAAATCGGTCTCCTACCAGGCCGCCGACGCCGATGTTCTGGCGAGCCTGGCGATGGTCCTGGTTGCGACCGGCGAAGCCAGCGCTGCGCCGACGGTTGCCGAGCGTGCCTTAAAACTTGCGGATAAGGCCGTTGCTCTGGCGCCGCAATCGAGCCAGAGCTATGTGGCCCAGATGCAGGCGCGCTTTGCGGCTGGCGAGACGGAAGCGGCGTTCATCTCCGGTCGTCGCGCGGCGGCGCTCAATCCGCTCGACGATGCCATTCCGGCGCGGCTCGGCCTGCTGCTGTTCGTCAGCGGCGCCTATTCGGACGGTGTGAACCTGGCCCGCGTGGCGGATGCCGGCAGCGAGTATCTGCACCACGACGCCGCGCTGACCCTGGCGCTGGAAGACTATCGCAGCGGCCGTTACCGCGAAGTGCTGAGGCGCGCCCGAGAGCTTGCCAATCCGGCGGACACGGCCGTCAATCTTCTACGCGTGGCAGCGGCAGGCCAGCTCGGCCTGACGCGGGAGGCGACAAGCGCGCTCGACGGATTGCGCCTGGGTAAAACGCGCTCGCCACAGCCATACGAGGCGGAACTCGTCGCTCGCGGCTACGCGCCGGACCTGATCGCACTGCTCGACGATGGTCTCGCCAAGGCCGGCTTGCATCCGGTCGCCCAGCAGTAAGGCCGGGCCTGGGCCTTCTCAGTTTTCGGCGGCGACCCGGATGACGAGCTTGCCGAAATTACGGCCGTCGAGCAGGCCGATGAAGGCCTCCGGCGCATTCTCGATCCCGTCGACGATGTCTTCGCGGTATCGCACCTCGCCGCTTTTGATCCAGCCGGCCATCTCCCGATAGAACAGCGGCCGCTGGTCGGCAAATTCGCGCTGGATGAAGCCCCGGATGAGCAGGCTCCGGCTCAGCACTTCACGCATGACGCCGGGCAGCCGGTCGCCCCCGGCTTGCGCCCCTGCGGGCTGGTTGTAGTGCGCGATCAAGCCGCAGACGGGTACGCGGGCGAAGTCGTTCAGCAACGGAAACACCGCATCCCAGACATGGCCGCCGACATTCTCGAAATAGACGTCGACGCCTTTCGGGCAGGCGGCGGCGAGTTGTTCGGCGAAATCCGGCGCGCGATGATCGATCACGGCGTCGAAGCCGAGCGTGTCGCGAACGAAGGCGCATTTGTCCGCGCCGCCGGCGATCCCGACTGCGCGCGCGCCCTTGATGCGGGCAATCTGCCCGACCGCCGAGCCGACGGCGCCGCTTGCGGCCGCCACGACGACCGTTTCGCCCGTTTGCGGTTTGCCGATCGTCAGCAGCCCCGCATAGGCGGTGAAGCCGGGCATGCCGAGAATGCCGAGCGCCGTCGACAGGGGCGCGGCCGCCGGATCGAGCTTGCGCAGGTCAGCACCGCGCGATAGCGCATAGCTTTGCCAGCCGGAGTGGGAAAGCACGAAGTCGCCGTCGCTGAAATCCGGGTGACGCGAGCGGACGACGCGGGCGACCGTACCGCCCTCCATGACCGCACCGATCTCCACCGGCTTGGCATAGGACCGGGCGGCATTCATCCGGCCGCGCATATAGGGGTCGAGCGAAAGGTAGAGGATCTTCAGGAGAACCTCGCCTTCCGCCGGCTCCGGGATTGCCGTTTCGACGACGCGGAAATCGCTGGGCGCCGGTTTCCAGGATGGCCGCGCGGCAAGCAGGACCTGGGTGTTCGTGCTCATTGTCTTTTCCTCCTTGTGCGCGTCTCGATGTGCCGCGGCGACGGACGGGCCCGGCAACATCAATCCGACATGACTGCCCCCTTTTCGCATGAAACGAAACAAAGGCCCATGGGCGTGTCTTGAACCGAAAACGGCTCCGCGGGCTCACCCCTCTTGGATGAGCCCGCGGAAGATGCGAAAGCGTCGTTCGCTCAGGCGGCGTCGATCGCCTGCCTGAGGTCGGCGATGATGTCGTCGGCATGTTCGATCCCGATCGAAAGCCTGACATAGCCAGGCGTCACGCCGGTTTTCAACTGGTCGATCTCAGACAGCTGCGAATGCGTCGTCGTTGCCGGATGGATGGCGAGCGAGCGTGCGTCGCCGATATTGGCGACGTGGTAGAGCAGCTTCAGCCCGTCGATGAAACGCCGTCCCGCCTCGCGACCGTCCTTCAGTTCGAAGCCGACAAGCGCGCCATAGTGGCCGTTCAGCAGATATTTTTCGCCGCGCGCCTTTGCCTCGCCATCCTGGAACCTCGGGAAGATCACCCGCGCCACCTTCGGGTGGGTGCGCAGGAACTCGGCCACCTTGATGGCGTTCTCGTTGTGTTGCCGGATCCGTAGAGGCAGCGTTTCCAGACCCTGGATGAACTGGAATGCGTTCAGCGGGCTGATCGCCGCGCCAAGGTCGCGCAGGAGCACGGCGCGGGCGCGCAGGATATAGGGATGAAACGCGATTGCGGCCGCTTTTTCGAGCCAGGTCTTGCCCTGGTAGCTCGGGTCCGGCTCGTGCAGGTTCGGATGCCGTAGCTCATGCTCGTGCCAGGGAAACTGGCCACTGTCGATGATCGCGCCGCCGATCGAGGTGCCGTGCCCGCCGATGTACTTCGTCGTCGAGTAGACGACGACGGCCGCGCCATGGTCGAAGGGACGGATCGTCAGCGGTGCTGCGGTGTTGTCGACGATCAGCGGAATGCCGAAGCGCTTGCCGATTTCGGCGACCTCGGCAATCGGAAAGACCTCGAGCTTCGGGTTCGGCAGGGACTCGGCGTAGTAGGCGCGCGTCCGCTCGTCCGTCGCCCGGGCAAAGGCTTCCGGATCCGCCGCATCGACGAAACGGACCTCGATGCCGAAGCTTTTCAGCGTCGCGGCAAACAACGCCCAGGTGCCGCCGTAAAGGCCCGCGGCGCTGACGACGTTGTCGCCGGAGCGTGCAAGGTTCAGGAGCGAAAAGGCCGATGCCGCCTGGCCAGAGCCAAGTGCGAGCGCTGCTGCACCCCCTTCGATTTCCGCCAGCCGCTGTTCGAAGGCGTCCTGCGTCGGGTTGGAGACGCGGGTGTAGAGATGCCCGGGCGCCTCCAGCGCAAAGAGCTTGTCGGCGCCGTCGGTGCCGGGCAGCTGGTAGGAGGTCGTCTGGTAGATCGGCACGGCGACGGCGCCGGTTGCCGGATCGAAGCGATAGCTGCCACCGTGTAGCGCCAGAGTTTCGGGATGCAGCCGGCCGCTGGCTTCGCGCAGGCCGGTCGGCACCTTGATCTCGACTGCAGGCTCTTCCGGCTTCTGATGGATCGTCATGCCATTTCTCCTTGGCTCTCAGGTTGATCGGCGCTGTCCGGTTGGTCAGGCGGGCACGGCCGCCTTTGGCTGTTCCAGCAGGTCTGCGTGGTGCGCGGCGGCGACATCGGGGTGCGAGCGCAGCCGGGACTTCAGCACGTTGCGGCCGACCTCGTGGAAGAGCGGGTTCTGCGGATCCTGGGTGACGCCGCGGACTTCGGCTGCAAGATGTGGCGGCAGATCGAGGACCGGGATGGTCGATGCGAGATTGGCGCCGAGGAAGAAGGCGACCGAAAGCCGATCGCCGCCGGCCGGCGGCGTCACCACCCGGTGGATGTTGGCGAGCAGATAGCCGTTCGACGCAAGCTCCAGGAGTTCACCGACATTGATGACGAAGCTGCCGCGTTTCGGCGGCGCGTCGATCCAGCCGCCCTTGCCGTCGTCGACCTGCAGCCCGCCGACCACGTCCTGCAACAGGATGGTGACGAAGCCGCCATCCTTGTGGGCGCCCACGCCCTGGTCGCTTTCGGTCTTGTCGCGGCCGGGATAGCGGATGATCTTCAGCAACTGGTTGGGGCCATCGCGGTAGATCGGCCCGAAGACATCGGGCTTCTGCCCGAGCGCTTCGGAGAAAATCTCGATCAGCCGGATACCGAGCCCAGTGACCGCCTCGATATAGCCAAGGATCGCAGGCTTCAGTTCCGGCAAGGCGTCTGGAAACTGGTTCGGGCCGACGAGCCGCTTCCAAGGCGCATCGCCGGACACGATAGCGAGGCTCTGGCGTTCAGGACCAAAGTCGACCTGTTCGCGCCAGTCCTGGGTGCCGCGGGTATATTCGAGGCCGGCGCGATTGTAGCCGCGGAAGTGCGGCGACTTGCGCATCTCGATCGCCAGCTTGTCATCCTCCGGCAGCGCGAAGAAGCGGCGCGAAAGCGAAAGAATGCCGTCGATCTCTTCCTGCGGAATGCCGTGGCCCTCGAGATAGAAGAAGCCCACCGAGCGGGCAACGCTGCGCAACTCGTCGAGCGCTGCGGCCCGCTCGGGGTGGCCCGCCGCAAAGCGCGAGAGGTCAAGGACGGGCAGGGTTGGATTTGTCTGGCTCAAGCTGGTCTCCCTTGGTCGTTCGGGCGCTCGGGGCAGTCGCTCGGACAAGGGCCCTGCGCCGGTTCGCACATGATGGGAGAAGCCTAACCGGAGGTGGCTCGTTCACTCAATATTGTCTATGGAAATTATGGACTAAATTTCAACGAAAGCGCGAAGCGGGCTTTCGAACGGAACTGGTTTGCGGGGCATATCCGTCCCGGCGTTTGTTTTCCGAATTCTTGGGGGGCTGACTCATGCGGTGCGAGAGAGTGATCGCTGAGGCGACCAAATCCGCTCGCGGGGAAGCGCCGGGAGGGGCCACCGCGGGTCGAACAACGGCGGCGACCCCGCTTCGCCTTTGGCAAAACGGGGCTATCCGGTTGTCGGCGTCATCGAGGCCATGCCCGCTTATCCGCAAAACTAAAGGTTCGCGGAGGCAGACCAATCGCCGGATGACGGCAATCCCAGAAGCGGCGTGGAACTTAGCAGCGACCGAGGCTCGGGCGCGTCAGCAGCTCGTTGGTCAGATGTGCTCTCTGGCTGCCGCAGTCTTCGGCTTCCTTGAGCAGCGATGCGAGCGCGAGTTCGAGGCAGTATTGCACGCCTTCGACGTTGAGGGTCTTGGCGGAGTCGCGTGCATAGGTGACGAGACGAGCCAGTGCCAAGAGCTCCTTTTCCTTGTCTTCCGGTTCGACCGGTACAGCAAATGAAGATAGCATGATTTTCCCCAGCTTCCATTGGACCCAAAGGCCCAGCCCAGCGTGACCAATCATAGCGTGACTTGGCGGGAGTGCGCGTGACATGAGCGTGACACACGTTGTATCTGAAAACCACACCCTTAAGATGAAGCGTCAGGTTGACCGAACAACCTCTTCCACATGCTGGTAGAATTGAATCTCCAGCTTTGCGGTGCAACCGTTCGTTGGGTCGGCGCATGTCGCAGTACGTCCAGCAAATGTCCCGCGTCGATGCCCTTCTGGTCGACGTATTCACGCGCGAGCAGAGCAACGAGACGGGCGCGGTCCGTGCCCGCCGGAAGCGCCACGCGCGCGACGATGCTCGCCCAGTTGCGCTCCTTGTAGAACATGGCGGACGCCGTCGCGCCGATCAACGCGATGAACTCGGAGGCAAGGGCGTGGCTCTGCGAAAGGCGCCTGAGCGTCGCATCGACATTGACCAGCGGTAGCGTCAACGGCAGATAGCCGAGTTCGGCGGGGCCGTGGATCAGCGCAACATCGGCGTCGTCCACACGCTCGCCCTCGGCGTATTGTCGGTAGACCTCGCCAATGCCGACCATGCCGTAGGGCGCGCATTCTGCCGCCCGCAGCGCGCCTATGCTGGCCGCGCCGAAGACCTGCACGCCTCTCGACAGGGCATAGAGGATTTCCTTGTGCCAGACGGGCGCGACATTCTCGAAGTTGCCGTCGATTAGCCCGATCGCGGTTGCGCCGTCCTCAACAGCGCGCAGCACGTCGCCCTGGACGGCGGGCGGGAGGACGAGAACGCTCTTGTCCGCGGCGTTTGGTATGTCCGGCAGGGTCGGGCCGACAAAGACGACGTTCATCTGGCCTCCAGCGCGCGCGCGAGCGCCCGTTCGCCGAAACGGCGCTTGCGCAGACCGTCGGGATTTTCAAGGGCCGGAACGATGACCTTGACCACGGAGAAAGGCGCAACGCCTTCCATCAGCGGAACGACGACAACCGTTTGGATGCCGGCCGCTTCGAGCCGCTGCACGACGTCATCGAGCAGCGCCTTCGGCCCGGCCGGGGCATCTGGCGCCGCTAAGCTTTTCCTGAGCGGCGCGGCGGCAAACAGGCCTCGCGTTTCCTCGGGAAGGTCGCGGGTGAAGGTTTCCGGAAAGACGTCGTCGCGGGCGCCGCTGATATAGGTGAGCCGCGACTGGGCAGCCTCCGTCACCGCACGGATGGCGGCGCGCCGCGCGACCGGATGGGCGCCGTGCCCGATGGTGACGTCGTGATAGCGCGGCTGCCTGGCCGACAGAATGCCTGCTTCTGCAAGGGTCGCGGCATAGCAGGGAATGCCGACGTCGCTCGTCATGTCGAAGAGGCGCAGGTCCAGGCCCGCGGCGGAGATCCGTTCCGCGAGCCCGTCGAGAGCGGGATCCTCGAAGCTTCCCGGATCGACGCAACCGCGGTGCTTGCCGCTCAGCGGCAGCATTCGCCACAGCGTTTCGGCGTCGCGCTCGATGCGCTCGAGCAAGCCGTGCAGGATCGCCTCGGTCTCGGTGTTGCCCGACGCCAGGCCGTCGGAGGATTGCCAGTAGCGACAGCCGACGATCGTGCGGTCGAGGATCGCCGCTTCGCGCGGAACCCAGGTGGTTGCGCGGTCAAAGAGGTCGAAGCCCCGGAGCCAGTCGATGGTTTCGTCGTCCTGAAGGTCCCCTTGCCCCGCCGCGATGAGCCCCGGCAGATGCAATGTTCGGTCGCCTGTTTCGAAAAGAGCCCGGCTGGTGGCCGTTCTTGTCGCGGCCGACGGTGCGCAGGCCACTGCGCGCTCGATCGCCTCCATGGCCGCCGAAACCTTGGCGTCGATGTCGGTGATGCCTTTTCCCTGGTTGATGACGATCGATCGGGCGTTGGGCGATACGGCGCTCCACACCGGGATGCCGATCCGGTCGAGGCCCGTCAGTCGCGCAAGCCGGGTGACGCCGAGCGCCGGCAAGTATGCCTCGATCCGCCGGAATGTTTCTTCGGGCGGGCAGGCGCGATCGCTATAGCAAAACGCGCCGGCCGCCGGACGGCTGGAATGCTCGTCCGACGGCCGGCCGGTTTCAGCGGCTTGTGCCACGCGTGGACTAGCCGTCCATGAACCCGCCGGAAACGGAGCCGGACGAGGCCGCAACGACGGCGAGATTGACGCCCTTGTGCACCATGGCCCCACTGTTGTTGCGCAGGTCGTTGGCCGCAGCCAGCGGTCCCTGCGTCGGCGCCGCAATCTGCGTAACCGTGCCCGCATCCAGATCCGCGACCCAAAGGCGGTTGTCGTCCGCCAAACCGATCACCACTACTTTTGCCATTTTCCCCTCCTGGCCGTTGCTGATGTAAGAAATCAGAAGCCTGCCTTGCGCAGACCCTCGCAATAATGAACGCGCTGCCATTCTTCCCTAAAGGGAACGATCGTCATCCACTTGTCGAGATCAAAGTCCGGATGCACGTCGAAAGTCTTGCGGACGAACTGGCGTGCTTTTTTCCGGTTGCCGAGCATGCCCCAACTTGCCGCCGCCAGGCGGTCGGCAGGGGTCGGATCGCGCATGCGCTCGATATAGGCGATCGCCTGCTCATACTGGCCAAGCGAGTAGCTGGCTCCGGCCGCGGTCCAGAAATATTCGTCCGGCGCAATCGGGTTGAGATCGATTGCTGCCTGGATCTTGCGCAGGCCGCCTTCAGGGCGGGAGGCCTGCACCAGCGTGTCGGCATAGCTCGCGATCACGTTGGCGTGCTGAGGGCTCAGCGCCTCCGCCTTGTCATGGTATTCCATGCTCTCGTCGAACTGTCTCAAGTAGAGCTTGACGACGCCAAGCTCGCGGTAGCCCGTCGCCAGCGTGTCGTCGGCCACAACCGCATCGCGCGCATGCCGTTCCGCAAGCGCCAGCAATTCGGCGTCGCCACGGGCCGTCAGCAGCCATTCGACGAAGTAGCTGCGGGCCAGTCCGCTCATCGCCGGCGCGAAGTCGCCGTTCTGGTAGAGCGCTTCGCGGAAACTCTTGCGGGCGCGCCGTACCTCCGGAAGGTTGAGCTGCTTGAGATAGCGCTGGCCGAGCAGGAAGTTGCGGTAGGAACCGACATTCGTCTCAAAGGTCTGGCGATGCGCCTCGTTGCGCTCCACCTGGTTGGCGATCGCCAGCGCGATCTGGCGGGCGATTTCCCGCCGTGAGGCCATCAAGCCGTCGCCGTCGAGATTGAAACGGTCGGCCCAGATCACCTCGTCATTGGCAAAGAAGATCAATTGCGTGAAGAGCGTCAGCCGGCTGCCTTCGTCGGTGAGGCGCGTGTCGAGAATGTAGCTGATGGCATGCTTCTGGTAGGTGTTGGCCTTGTCGGCCTGCAGGCTGATCTGCGCGGCCGTGTAGGGCGCGATCACCGAAACCGAGCGAAGCGCGCAAAGTCCGATCGTCACGTCCTCGATCAGGGCGCTTGCAAATTGTGTTGCAGGACTGTCGATCGCGCCGTTGTTCGGCGGCAGAAGGACGACGCGCGGCGGGCGCGTATCGACGACCGCGTCCGACGTGGGCGCGATTATCGTCGAGACCGATCGCAATTCCGGCCTGCCGATCGTGATCACGCCGCCGTTATTCGAGACGGCCCGCGCCTCCAGATGGTTGCCCTCGAGCTGAAACGCCTGGGTCAGGATCTTGCGCACGTCCTCGTCGAGCGGGTTGCGCTCGAGCAGACGGGTCGCTGCCGCCTTGACCAGCTTGCGATGGTTGTTCGTCGCCTCCGCTGCTGCGAGCAGCAGGCTTTCGCGCAGCAGCGCCATGTGCTCGCCACGCTGCCGCTCGATCCAGCCATGCAGCGCTTGGCCTTGGGACTTCAGGTCCTTGAGGAAGTCTTCCTGGAACGTTTCGACCGCCCACTGGAGGCGCGAAAGCGGATCGCCGGCCTCGCGCCCGATGGCATCGACGTCGCTTTTGAGCCGGCTGGCGTCGAGGCGCACGGACGATGGCGAGAAACTCAGAAAATGACAGCCGAGTTCTTCCTGGCGCGCGCTGATGCGGGAGATCGTCTTGCGCAGATTGACGAAGGCCTGGCTCGGGACGATCTCGTCCCAAAGGAGTTTGGCGATATCGTTTCTGGACTGCTCGCTGTGGCCGTCGACGATCAGATGACACAGGATCAGCAGACCCTTTTCGGGAAACGCTACCTCACGCCCGCCGTTATCGACGAGCCGCAAGCGCCCGAGGGTCTGCAGTCTGAATGTCATCCGGTCATTCCTGTCGGGCGCTGGCCTGTCGGGCGCGGGTGTTTAGCCGTGCAGGTCCTGAGCGTGGCTCGCGCTTGAGCGGGCGGTCTCGGTCTCCGGCGTCTGGGCAACCGCTGCCACCAGCGAGATGATCTTCTTGCGCAGCACCGGGTCCGTGATCTTCAGGAAAGCGCGGTTGAGCGCAATGCCTTCCTTCGACGAAACGAAGGACGAGATTTCGCTCGGTTCGCGCGTGGTGTCGCCCGCACCGCTGCGTGCGCCGGCCGGGTCTTCACCTTCCTGAAAGAAGAAGCTCGGGTGCACGCCGAGGATATCGGCGATCGCCTGCAGACGGCTCGCGCCAATGCGGTTGGTGCCTTTTTCGTACTTCTGTACCTGCTGGAATGTGATCCCGAGACCGTCGGCCAGCTTCTCCTGGCTCAGTCCGGCCATCAACCGACGCATCCTGACGCGGGAACCGACAAAGACATCGATCTGGCTGGGGGCTTTCGTGTTCACTTGTATTTCCTCCGCACGTAGGAGTGGTCAAATCATGCATATGAGTTTGCTTGAATAAATGACTCTATGCAATCACTACGGGCTAAAACACAAAGATTTGCGACGCTTTGATGATTTTGTCCGGGGAGACGGGATAGCGACCGTCGCGATCGGGACAGAAGCGGGCGACCTGAAGGGCCGTAAGGGGCGGTGAACGGCATGCGCCCCTGCGGCGCTCCGAATCGCTTCCGTGCCGGGCGTATGCTGCGACACACTCCGCGCAGTCGCATCCACCGTCTCGCTGACCCGTTACGGTCGCCGTTACTGTTACGTACTTGCGCTACGGCAGCGGGCAAAGATGCTTATGGCTCAACCGGTTCCGGCGTCAGGTTCGGCTTCAGTCGTTGCGGGCGCGCGTCGGGCCGCCCGGGATCTCGGAGAACCGTTCATGCGCAGACTGACGCTCGCTTTCACCCTCTTCGCGATTGCCACCGTTCCGGCGCAGGCCGGGCCGGCGACGACGAGCGCCTCCGTCAATTTCCGGGAAGGACCGGGAACCGGCTTCAACAGCCTGGGCACGATCGCCGAGGGAACCGAGGTCGATGTCAAGGAATGCGACGATGCGGGCACCTGGTGCGCGGTGAGCTTCAACGGCCAGAACGGCTTCGTCAGCGGCAAGTACCTGGACGATGCCGATCCCAAGGGGCTCGGCTGGCCGCGCGCCTACAAGACCGACAGTGGCGCGACCATCACGCTCTACCAGCCGCAGATCAACGCCTGGAAGGATTTCACCGAACTCGATGCGCTGATTGCCGCCGAATACAAGCAGTCCGACGACGCCGAGCCGATCTTCGGCGTGGTGGGCATTACCGGCAAGACCGACGCCGACAGTGCGTCGGGCCAGGTCGTCGTTTCCGACATCAAGATGACCGAGATCAACTTCTCCGTCCTCGACCGCAAAGAGCTGGCGGACCTGACGCTTGAGGTTGGCAAGCTGATGCCGGTCGGGACGATAACCGTTTCGGAGGACAAGCTGACGGCGAGCCTTGCCGCCTATCAGCGGCTCGGCAATGTCGAGGGGCTGAAGGCCGACGCGCCGCCGATCTTCGTCAGCAAGAAGCCGGCAATCCTGGTGCAGACCGACGGCAAGATCGTGCTCGCCCCGGTCAAGGGCGTCGAGGGGCTCTCCTTCGCGGTCAACACCAATTGGGACCTGTTCAAGGTCGAGGCCGACGCGACCTACTACCTGCGCAACGACAAGTCATGGCTGCTGTCCAAGGATATTTCCTCGGGATGGCAGCCTGCGGCATCGCTTCCCGACATTCTTAGCAAGCTGCCCGACGACGACAACTGGAAGGATGCCAAGGCGGCGATCCCGCCGCAGGCGGACAAGGTGATCGCGCCCGACGTCATCTATTCGGACAAGCCGTCGGAACTGCTCGCCTTCGACGGTGAGCCGAAACTCGATCAGGTTCCGGGCACCGGTCTCAAGGTTGCGACCAACACCGAGAGCGACGTCTTTTACCGTGACGCCGATAGCAGCTGGTACATCCTCGTATCCGGGCGCTGGTTCGCGGGCACTTCGCTCGACGGGCCCTGGACCTTTGCGACACCCAAACTGCCGCAGGACTTCCAGAACATCCCGCAGGATGCGGCCTACTACACGGTGCGCTCATCCGTTCCCGGCACCTCCGAGAATGCAGAGGCACGGCTGAAGGCCAGCATCCCCGAAAAGGCGCGTGTCGCCCTCGACGGTTCGGTCACCGTGGACGTCGCCTACAGCGGCGACCCGAAGTTCGAAAAGATCGACGGGACCTCCCTGACCTATGCGGTCAACACCAACGAGACCGTCATCAAGGTCGGCGACAAGTACTTCGTGCTGAAGGACGGGGTGTGGTTCGTCGGCGATGCACCGACCGGGCCATTCGCCGTGGCGAAGGCGGTGCCGGACGAGATCTATACCGTCCCGCCGTCGTCGCCGATCTACAATGCCACCTATGTGCGCATCTATGATACCGAGCCCGATGCGGTCTGGTTCGGCTATACGATGGGTTATCTCGGCGCCTATCTTGCCTGGGACACCTTCGTCTACGGCACCGGCTGGTACTATGACGACTACTGGGATTACGGCTGGGCCGGTGGCGGCTACTGGCCCTATTATCCGCGCCCGGTGACCTATGGCGTCGGCGCCTTCTACAACCCCGCCATCGGCACGTTCGGCCGTTATGGATATGCCTACGGGCCCTATCGCGGCATTGCTGCCGGTGCGGCCTACAATCCGCGCACGGGCACCTATATTCGCGGCGCGGTCGGCTACGGGCCGAACGGAGACCGCGGCTTCGTTGCCGCCTACAATCCGCGCACCGGCAACGCGGCGATCGCCCGCGGAGGGCATAACGTTTACGGCAGCTGGGGCACGGCGGCCGTCAAGCACGGGTCCGATTTTACCCGCATCAGCGGCGGCTCGACTGCCAACGGCGCCGGCGTCAATTGGCGCACGTCGGACGGCAACCACGGCTTTGTCGCCGGCGGCAAGGGTGGCGACGTCTATGCCGGCCGTGACGGAAACGTCTATCGCCGCGACGACGGACAATGGCAGAAGCATACGCCCGACGGATGGCAGCCGGTCCAGAAGCCTTTGATCCAGGACAGGACCAAGGCGGGCGAGCAATTCTCAACCAACCATCCCGATGCGGCTGCAAACCTCAACCAGCGGATAGAGACGCGCCAGCAGACCGGTCAGGGTGCGGCACGGGCTGCCCGCGAGCACGCTCCTGATCATCTGGCTATCGACAATATCGGCCGGCAGCTGGGCAACCAGCGCACCTTCGAGCGGCAGTCCTTCGATCAGCGGCCGCTGAACTTCCCGACCGGTGGCGCCGGTGGCTTTGACCGCCCTGGCGGTTTCGGAAGCGGCGGCTTTGACGGCGGTGGCTTCCACGGCGGAGGCGGTTTCCACGGAGGTGGCGGGTTCCACGGTGGCGGTGGCTTCCGCCGCCGCTGACCGCATTGAATTTGACGTTGACGCAACAGTCAGGTGGTATGTTAGCCTTTGTAAAGATTGGGAGTGGTGCCGGTCGGGGGACGGGCATGTTCGTCGGGGGTGTTGAGAATGGGCTGTGTCGGGTCGTCGGGTCGTTTGCTTAAGGGGCCGCTTTTCGGTCTCCTGGCTTTTCTTTCCGTAGTCTTCGGGCTGATTTCGCCGGGGATGGCGCAGGAGGTCGCGCCTGCGGCCCCGCCCGCAAAGGTCCAGCAGCTGATCCAGCTTCTCGATGATCCGGAAGTGAAACAGTGGCTGTCGACGAAACAGACGGCGCCGGCCGCTTCGGCTGATACACCGGACGGAACGCCCGCGACCGGCGTCGTGGCGCGGTGGACCGCCGAAATCCGGCGCCACCTGACCGGCATCGGCAACGCGGTTCCGCGCGTCGGCCCGGAAATTCGGGCGGCACAGGAGCGCCTTGCCGGCGACATGGAGAGCCACGGCACTGCGCCCATCCTCAAAGGGTTTTTCCTGATCCTGGTGATCGGCTACGGCGCCGAATATCTTCTGCGCTGGCTGCTTGGACGCAGTCTAAAGGGGGCTGTGCTGACGGGGCCGGCCCGCACCATGCTCACGCGCGTGCTACCGCTCATCGTTTTTGCCGCCGCCAGCATGTCGGTGCTGGCGATCGCCGACTGGCCGACGCGGCTGGAAACGACGATCGCGCCGCTGCTCGGCGCCTGGATCGGCGCCCGGCTGTTGATGATCATCGCTTCGGCGGTCCTGACGGGCGGCCCTGTCAGCGAAGAGAGCGCGGACGGGCGCGGGGGCTATATGTCGCTGACGGCGGAGGAGGCCAGTTTCTGGTACCGGCACAGTCTGTGGCTGATCGGCGCCGCCGCCCTCGTCTGGGGTGTCGGCGATGCGATGCGCGCGCTTTCGATCTCCAGCGACGTGCATGATCTCATCACCGCGCTGCTTGGCCTGCTGGTGCTGGCGCTCGGGATACTGACCGTCGTGCGTCGGCCCGCCGGCACCGTTGTCGGTTCGCGCCGCATCGTCGGCAATGTGTTCCTGGTTGCCTTCCTCATCGTGCTGTGGCTGCTTTGGGTCGCCGGCATGGACGTGCTGTTCTGGATCGGCCTCTACGTCATCGGCATACCGCCGCTGTTGCGCTTCACCAGCGCGTTCACCAAAACCTTGCTGCAGGCATCCGCCGAAGACGACTTGCATGTGATGCGCAACATCTTCATCGAGCGCGGCGCGCGCCTGCTGGTCATCGCTCTGGCGGCCGGCTGGCTGGCGCTCGTCTTCAAGGTCAGCGCCACGGCGATGATGCATGACGACGCCTTCAATCGGGTGGTCCGCGGGGCGCTAGCAGGTATCGTCATTCTGCTGACGGCGGATCTGGTCTGGCAGTTGGTGAAGGGGTTCATCAATCTGCGCGTCAAGCAGGCCAATCACGCGACCGACGATCCGGCCGAACGTGCGCGCAACACCCGGCTGATGACGTTGCTGCCGATCTTGCGCAATTTTCTTGCGGCCTTCATCGCGATCGTGGCCGTGCTGATGGTGCTCTCCGGCCTTGGCGTGGAAATCGGCCCACTGATTGCCGGCGCCGGTGTCTTCGGCGTCGCCATCGGCTTTGGCTCCCAGACGCTGGTCAAGGACGTCATCAGCGGCATCTTCTACATGATGGATGACGCCTTCCGGATTGGCGAGTACATCCAGAGCGGCAGCTACAAGGGCACGGTCGAGTCCTTCAGCATTCGCTCCGTCAAGCTCAGGCATCACCGTGGCCCGGTCTATACGGTGCCTTTCGGCTCGCTCGGCGCCGTGCAGAACATGAGCCGCGACTGGGTGATCGACAAGTTCCTGATCAACGTTTCCTTCGATGCCGATGTGGCCAAGGTGAAGAAGCTGGTGAAGGGGATTGGCGCCAAGCTGCTCGAGGATCCAGATATCGGGCCGCTGATCCTGGAGACGGTCAAGATGAAGGGCGTCGAGAACTTTGGCGACTACGGCATGACGTTGAGTTTCGCCATGAAGACGAAGCCTGGGGCGCAGACCCAGGTCCGGCGTCGGGCGCAGGTCATGATCAAGGAATCGTTCAAGGAAAACGGCATCAACTTTGCCTCGCCAACCGTGCAGGTGGCAGGCGACGAGCAGCAGCATTCGGCCGCTGCCGCCGCCGCCGCAACCCGGGACGCGATCGCCAAGAAGAATGCAGCGGCCGCACTCGGCGAGGAGGGCGGGGCAAAGGAGTAGAATTCGCCAACGGGTTTCTCAGGGCTGGGGAGGCCGACCATGAAACGCATTCTGTTGGGGCTGTTGCTGCTTGTGTTTTTTGCGGGCGGCAGCGCCATGGCGCAATCGAGCGAGCAATTCCTCCGCTCGATGTTCGTCCCGCATGCGGATGACTTCGACGGTATGGAGAAGCGGCGGCTGATCCGCATCATCGTGCCGTTCAGCAAGACGATCTATTTCCTCGATCGCGGCCAGCAACTGGGCACGGCCGTCGACTTCGGAACGGCGCTCGAAAACGAACTCAACAAGGGCCGCAAGAAGCAGATAGACAAGATCCGCGTCGGGTTCCTGCCGATGCCGCGCGCACGCCTGCTGTCGGCGCTCGAAGAGGGCCTTGGCGACATCGTCATGGCCAACCTGACGATCACCGAGACACGGCTTGCAAAGGTCGACTTCACCGCGCCGCTCTTCGACGAGGCGAAGGAGGTGCTGGTCACCGGCCCTCTGGCGCCACCGATCACGAGCGTCGACGAGTTGAGCGGACAGGAACTGCAGGTGCGCCGATCAAGCAGCTATTACGAGCACCTGGCGGCGCTCAGTGCCGGCTTCGAAAAGGCCGGCCGCGCGCCGATCGCTCTGAAGGACATGGATGAGAACCTCGAGGACGAAGATGTCCTGGAGATGATCAATGCCGGCCTGCTGCCCTGGACGGTCGTCGACAAATACAAGGCGGACATCTGGGTGAAGGTGTTCACCGACCTAAAGGTGCGCGAGGACATCGTCGTTTCCGACCACGGCGAGATCGCCTGGGCGATCCGCAAGGACAGCCCCAAGCTCAAGGCGGTGCTCGACGACTTCGTCAAGACCCACAGGGTTGGGACCACCTTCGGCAACATTCTGAGGAGCACCTATTACAAGGGCGACAAGATGCTGAAGCGCGCCTATGCGCCAGCCGATGTCGAGCGTTTCAAGCAGCTCGTGGAAATCTTCCGCACGCACGGGAAGACCTATTCCTTCGACCACCTGATGCTGATGGCGCAGGGCTACCAGGAATCGCAGCTCGATCAGTCCCGCCGCAGCCACCGGGGCGCGGTCGGCATCATGCAGCTGCTGCCATCGACCGCCGCCGACAAGGTCGTCAACATCCGCGGCATCGACAAGGACGAGAACCTCAACGTCGAGGCCGGCTCGAAATATCTGCGCTATCTCATCGATACCTACATTAACGATCCGGCCGTCACGCCGAAAAACCAAATGCTTTTCGCCTTCGCGGCATACAATGCCGGGCCGGGAAACCTGCGCAAGTTCAGGGCCAAGGCCAAGGATATGGGGCTCGACCCGAACCTCTGGTTCGGCAATGTCGAGAATGCCGCGGCGGCGATCGTCGGGCGCGAGACGGTGCAATATGTCAGCAACATCTACAAATACTATGTCGCCTATAGCCTGCTGTCGGCGCATGATACGGAAACCGCGGTCGAGAGGGCCGGCAGCACGGGGGTGGTCGCAACGCCTTAGCGGACGCGGCGGCAATATTTCGCGGTCTGGCCGCGGGTTGGAAAACGAAACAAGGAGTGGCGGGCATCGCGCTTTCGGCAGACGGCAATGGGCCCGCCAGGTTATCATGGTGAAAAACATCCGCAGCCTTGGCGGGCTGTTTGGCCTGCTTGCTCTGTCCGCGGTGACGCTTGCGGGCTGTACGACGCCGGACCTTGAGCCGATCCCCGGCAGCATCACCTATGGCGGGCAGCCCCGCACGAAGCTGACGAAAGCGCCCGTCGGCAGCATCGTTCCGCACCGCTTCACGAGCGGCAACAGCTTCGTTCAGGAAACCTATGTCATCCAGCCGGACCGCTCGCTGAAACTGATCCGCCGGGACTACTACGATTTGCCAGTCGACCGATGAACCGGTGGCGGCGGCGCTTGGTATTCCCCTGGCCGCGGACGGTGGCGCGGACGCGTCCTCTTGTTTCCCGCGCTGCCATCGGAAAGCGGCAGGCTTCCGGCGCGGTCGGTTGACAGTCCGCTGCGGAGAAACGATAGCTTTCTGCGGATGAAGATCGCCTTTTACGCACCGCTGAAATCTCCTGACCATCCGGTTCCCTCGGGTGACCGGCTGATGGCGCGCATGCTGGTTGCAGCAGTCTGCGCGGGAGGGCACGAGGTCGCGGTCGTCTCGGACCTGCGCAGCTTCATGGCGACCGCATCGGACGCAGAATTTCATGAGCTGGAGCAAAGGGCGGCAGGCGAGATCACCCGCCTTCGGCAGGACTGGACGCGTGACGGCGCCCCCGATCTCTGGTTCTGCTACCATCCCTACTACAAGGCGCCCGATCTCCTCGGCCCGACACTCGCCGCCGAATTCGCCATCCCCTATGTGACGGCCGAAGCTTCATACTCGGCGCGGCGAAACGACGGCGTTCGCGCGATCGCCCAACGCCACGCGCTCCAGGCCATTAAGCAGGCGGCGGTCAACATCTGCCTGACACGCCGGGACCGGGATGGCCTGCTGGAGGCCGCACCCGATTGCCGCCACGCGATGCTTGCGCCGTTCATCGATGCGACGCCTTTTGCGCTGGCGGGCCGAAGCAAGGATAACCTCTGCCGCATGGTCGTTGTCGCGATGATGCGCAGCGGCGACAAGCTGGACAGTTACCGCATGTTGGCGCAATCGCTGACGCGCATTACCGACACCCGCTGGACCCTGACGATCGTCGGCGACGGTCCGTGCCGCGACGAGGTGCAACAGGCTTTTTCGACCCTGCCGTGCGACCGGCTGGAATGGCTCGGCGAAAGGAGCGCTGCCGATCTGCCGGCTATTCTTGCGCGCCGCGACCTCTATGTCTGGCCGGGCTGCGGCGAGGCATACGGGCTTGCCTACCTGGAAGCCCAGGCGGCGGGCCTGCCGGTCATTGCGCAAAACACTGCCGGCGTGCCGGAAGTGGTCAAGGACGGCGAGACAGGGATACTCACGCCCGACGGTGATGTCGCAGCCTTAGCGGCGGCGATGCGCGCTCTGATAGAGGACCCGGCTCTCCGCCGGAGATTGGGCGCGGCGGCCGGACGGTTCGTCCACGAGGAGCGCTCCTTTCCTGCGGCGACGCGGCGACTGCGCACGATATTCGACGAGCACCTGGAGGCGTTGCCATGACGCAACCCCATTGGCGGCAACTTGCCGTCGCGCTTGAGCGCGTGGCTGCATCCGGGCGACAGGTTGATTTCTGGCTGCGGGACGACGATGCCGCCGAGCCGACGGCAGCGCTCGACCGCCTGCTGTCGCTGGTCGACAGCTACCGGATTCCGGTGGTCATCGCCGTGCCGCCGGCGCTGACGGGGGAGGCGCTTGCGCGCCACCTCGATGGGTACGCCGGCGTCAGCATTGCGGTGCACGGGTGGGCGCATCGCAACCACGCTCCGCCGGAAGAAAAGAAGCAGGAACTCGGCGCCCACCGGCCGCGCTCAACGGTTCTCCAGGAACTCGCCGCGGGCTACACGCGCCTCCGGGCGCTGTTTCCGCAGAGCTTCGTGCCGATGCTGGTGCCGCCGTGGAACCGGATCGATGGCGCGCTTCTGAATGGCCTGCCCGGGATTGGTTTTGAAGCGCTCTCGGTCTACGGCCCCGAAAAGCCCTCGCCGTTCAAGCTCGTCAACACCCATGTCGATGTGATGGACTGGCACGGAACGCGCGGCTGCCGCGACCACGCAGCGATCGTGTCCGACCTTATCGCCCGGCTGCGGCAAGTCTGTGGTGAAGATGAAAAGAAGCGGGATCAGGCCGGGCGAACCATCGGCGTGCTCACCCATCATCTGGTTCACGACGCCGGCGTCTGGTCCTTCATGGAGGCGCTATTCGCCCTGACGGCCGGGAATCCGGCCTGTCGCTGGCGAACCGGTGCCGATCTTACAGCCTGACAAATCTGCGCTGGCAAGTGCTTTGCCGACTGCTGCGAGAAAAAGTACGGCGTCCAGGCGTGGAGGCGAACCCCGATGTCAGGTCGGCGCGGCCGTCGTATGCGACGGCCCTGCTTCGATTGCACACCACCTCAGCCGCTACCGGGAACGATCGCGTCGTCGTCGTTATCCGGCAGCAAGCCGGAGCCGGGCGTCCTACTCTTGTCGGTCAGTCGATCCTTCGCATGGGGACCTGCAGTTGGAAGATTCTGCCCACCCGCGGGTTCCTTGCCGGTTTCTTCGATCGCCTGTTGGGCCTTCTTGTCCTTGTTCATTCGCTACTCCTTCTTTGGAAAGAAGGAATCCGCAGGGCAAGAAATAGTTCCGCCCGGGGATTTTGTGCGCTGGGGAATGTGAGCCTATTCTGACGCGGTATCGGATGCTCAGTCGAGCTCGACGATCTGTCCGTCACGGGCGGCAAAGGCACCGGGGAACGTCGCCTGGACGTCGCGTTCCATGGCGGCCAACGCCTCGTCGGTGCGCGACGGGTCGTGGTGGAACATGGCGAGCTGCTTGACGCCGGCGGCCATTGCCAGTCTTGCGCCATGCATGCCGGTCGAGTGTCCATAGCCACGAAAATGCTCCATCTCGCTTTCGAGATAGGTGCAGTCGTAGACGAACAGGTCGGCGCCGGCGATCAGTTCGAGGACCCCAGGATCGAGAACGCCCGGTTCATGTTCGGTATCGTAGACAAGAGCGACGGCGCGGCCGTTCCATTCGATCCGGTAGCCGACGCAGCCACCGGGATGATTGAGGCTCGTCGTGCGGATGGTGACGCCGGCACGCGGGGTCAGCACGTCACCGGGTTTGAAGTCCATGCCGTCGAGGCTAGCCTGACAGATGTCGGGATCGACCGGGAACCACGGCGGGCGCATGAAATCGCGGATCATCTCCCGCGTGGTCATGGTGCCGTGTAGATGGCCAGACCAGAAGCGCACCGAATTGCGACACTTGTAGATGGGTTTGAAGTAGGGAAGACCGATAATGTGGTCGTAGTGGCTGTGGGTGAAGAACAGATCAAACTCTTCGACACCTTCGGCGATCAGGGCATAGCCCGCCTCGCGCAGGCCGGAACCGGCGTCGAACAGCAATACATCCTTGCCGCATCGAATCTCGATGCAGGATGTATTTCCCCCATAGGCGACGTATTGTTGGCCGGAGACCGGCAAACTTCCTCTTACGCCCCAGAACCGCACTCGAAAGTTGTCGTCACGCATTCAGTTTCGGCTTCACTACGCACGCTTGGATCATTTTGATCCTTGTGTGACTGTTAAACAAGCACAGATGGCCACACCCCTGCAATGCCATGGGTTATTATTTGGAAACTAACCTTCGCGTCGCCAAGTCCCGCTCCATCCAAATCCGCTCCTCGCATGTCTTCTAGGCCATCGAACCAGAAAGAGGTGTCCCCGTGGTAACAGCCAATGAAACTTTTTGTTGCGCTCCTGCGTGAATTATCTATCGAACGTTAAGGGCGAGCGAAGATCGAGGCGCTGATGGCTGAGGCAATGAAAGGGCGATTTTACGATAGCGTGCCGCTGTTTGACGCCTTCGAAGGGGTCGCGGACGAGGCGAATTACCGGCCGTTGCCGGACGGCTGGGTGGTGGCAGTGGCCGATATCGTCAATTCGACCGGTGCGATTGCCGACGGCCGCTACAAGACGGTCAACATGGCCGGCGCGAGCGTCATATCCGCCCTGATGAACGTGCTCGAAGAAAAGACGATGCCCTTCGTATTCGGGGGGGATGGCGCCTTGGCGGCGCTGCCGGCCTCGATGGCCGACCGGGCGCGGGATGCGCTGGCGGCGGTGAAGACCTGGGTGGCGGAGGAACTTGACCTTGAGTTGCGGACCGCGCTCGTTCCGGTCAGCGACATTCGCCAGCAAGGACTCGACATGCGCGTCGCCCGCTTCAAAGCGAGCGACGAGGTTTCCTACGCGATGTTTGCAGGCGGCGGCGCAAGCTGGGCCGAAGCGGCAATGAAGGCTGGGCGCTACCACGTCGCGGCGGCCCCTGCCGGAAGCCGGCCGGACCTGACCGGCCTTTCCTGTCGCTGGAACCCGATCGAGTCCCGACATGGCACCATCGCCTCGATCATCGCGGTGCCCGGGGCGAAAGGCAACGGCCCGGAATTTCAGGCGCTGATCGCCGACGTCGTCGCGCTTGCCGGCGAGGAAGATCGCGGGGGGCACCCCGTCCCCGAGCTCGGGCCGACCGCGCGGTTCTCCTTCCAGGGGATCGACACCGAGACACGTGCCGCTGCGCCCCCGGGGCGACGTTTCCTGAAACGCTGCTTCATCACCGTGCAGACGCTGGCACTTTTCGTCTGCCTTCGCATGGGCTGGAACCTCGGGCCCTTCGATACGAACCGTTACCGCCGCGATCTTGCCGACAATACCGACTTCCGCAAATTCGACGACGGCCTGAAAATGACGATCGATATCAGCGCCGCGCGGCTTGAGCGGATCGAGGCGCGGTTGCAGCGGGCAGAGGCAGAGGGCGTCGGGCACTATGGCCTGCACCGGCAGGATTCGGCTCTGATGACCTGCATCGTGCCGACGCCGATGGCCCGCGACCACATGCACTTCGTCGATGGGGCCTCCGGCGGCTATGCGGTGGCGGCGAGCCATCTCAAGGCTGCGCTGGCGCGCAACAAGGCCGCTCCCCCCGTCGCGGGTGGCACTGCCTAACCTTTGCAGACAAAGGGGCGCGCGTCGACCGTTGCGCTTAAGCCTTGATGATGTGGCTGCCTGTCAGGCCGTTGCGGTGGAAGACGTTGCGGGTATCGACGATGAGCGGCGCCCACTTGGCGAGGGCCGCGTAGTCCACCTGATCGTGGTCGGTGGCGATCAGCACGGCGTCGAACGCCGCCACCGTGGGCTCGTCGAGCGTCACCGAACGGCGGCCCTTCAGAGCAGCATATTCGCGTGTCGGCGGGATCTCGGCGACGTAGGGGTCGTGATAGGCGGTACGGCCGCCACGCTCCTCGATCAGTTCGATCAGGCGCAGCGAAGGGCTCTCGCGAATATCGGGAACGTTCTTCTTGTAGGCGAGGCCGATGACGAGGACGTTGGAGCGGCTGAGCGCCTTGCCCGCGTGCCGGTCCAGTGCTTCGGCCAGCCGGCTGACGACGTGGCGCGGCATGGCCGAGTTGATCTCGCCGGCAAGCTCGATGAAGCGCGTCGGCAGTTCGTACTCGCGCGACTTCCAGGTGAGGTAGAAGGGGTCGATCGGAATACAGTGGCCGCCGAGGCCGGGGCCGGGATAGAACGGCATGTAGCCGAACGGCTTGGTCTTGGCCGCCTCGATCACTTCCCAGACATCGATGCCCATCGCCTCGTAGACGATCTTCAATTCGTTGACGAGCGCGATGTTGACCGAGCGGAAGATATTCTCGGTGAGCTTCACGGCTTCCGCCGTGGCGTTGGACGAGACCGGCACGACGGTCTTGACCACGGAGGCGTAGAACGCCTCCATCAGCTTTGACGCCTCGGGCCCGTCGCCGGCGACAACCTTCGGAATGCTCACGGTCTCATAGACCGGATTGCCGGGGTCTTCGCGTTCCGGTGAAAAGCCGACGAAGAACTCGGCGCCGGACTTGAGCCCGGTTTCCTCGAGGATGCTGCGCACGATGCCATCGGTCGTGCCGGGGTAGGTGGTCGATTCCAGGACGATGAGTTGGGCGGGGCGCAGGGTCGCGGCGATCGCGCTAGACGTCTTTTCGACGAAGGAAAGGTCCGGGTCACGATATTTGGTCAGGGGCGTCGGCACGCAGATGACGATCACGTCGCAACGGGACAGTTCGAGAAAATCCGTCGTGGAACGGAAGCGGCCGGCACTGCTCTCCTGCGCAAGAACAGCATCCGAGACCGCGCCGATATAGGATTTGCCTGCGTCGAGCGCGACGATTTTGCCGGGATCGATGTCGAAACCGATGACGGAATAGCCCGCGCGAGCCGCGGCGATCGCCAATGGCAGGCCGACATAGCCGAGCCCGATGACGCCGACCTTGGCGCTCCGGGCGGAGATTGACGACAGCAGGCTTTCGAAATGAGGTGAGGTCAAGTTTCGGTTCCGGATCTCGTGGACAGACAGGCGCGGCGCGCGAACATGTCGTGGTTTGTTGGAGAGAAACAAGCCCCAAGTCAAGCGAGGTGCGGCGCTGCCGCCGTCGGTAGGCCGTTGAGCCGGCTATCAAATCTTCGTGCTGCAACAGGTCGGAAAAATCTTCGTCCGCCTCTGGAAATTGGCGGCGCGCGTGAATATCTGCAACATACAAGTGCCGCATTTCGGGTGCCTGCACGTCATCGACGCCGGAATCGGTTGGAGCATTTTCTTAACGGGCACGGCTCATCATCATCATCCACCGCGAACATGAACCGGCAAATTGCCGGGGCGTTCGCCGTCTCCGGATGCTGACGTGGGACGGTCTGTCATGCGAGGACGCGAAATGGGCCCGACGAACGACAACGTATCCGAAATCCTCATCGACAAGGTCGCCGACTGGCTGATGCGCACATCGCTGAGCGACGCGCCGCTGGAGACGATCGTCAAGGGCTTCTGCGAGCGGTTGGCGGCCGCCGGCCTGCCGCTGATGCGTGTCCATCTTTCCTTCTCGATGCTGCACCCGCTTTATGATGCGCTGGGGTTCACCTGGGTGCGCGGCAAGGGCGTGGAGGTCAGCGGCCTTCGGCACGAGGAACTGGCGCTCAATCCCGAGCGCTTCCTGCAGAGCCCCTATTACTACCTTCTCAATAACAATCTCGAGCATGTCCGCCGACGCCTCTACCAGGATACGCCGTCCGAATTTCCGATCTTCGACGACCTCAAGGAGATGGGGGCAACGGATTATCTAGCCTTCATGCAGTCGCTGGGCGCCGATTCAGGCCACGGCATGGTCGGCTCCTGGACGACCGATCGCCACGGCGGTTTTACAGATGACGTGATCGGCGCGCTTTTGAAGCTGCAATATCACCTGGCGGTCGCCGCAAAGATGGCGGTGCTCGGCAAGCTCGCCGACAACATGCTGACCACCTATCTCGGCTCCAGCGCCGGCCGACGCGTAATGAGCGGCCAGGTTCGCCGCGGCGACGGCGAGACCGTGCGCGCCATCCTCGTCATGGGCGACATGCGCCGCTCGACGATGCTTGCGGAAAAGGAAGGGCGTCAGTCCTATATCGAGACGCTGAATACATATTTCGATGCGATCGCAGCCCCCTTCAACCGCAACGGCGGTCATATTCTGAGTTTCGTCGGTGACGGCTTCATCGCCGTCTATCCCTGTGGGCGCCACAAGGAGCCCTCGGAATTTGCCGCTCGCGAGGCCTTTGCCGCCGTGCGCGCGGCAACCGCCCGCATGGACATGCTGAACGGGGAGCGGCGTAAGCAGGCACGCGATCCGATCGGCTACGGCATCGGCCTGCATGTGGGCAACGTGATGTTCGGCAATGTGGGCCTGCGCGACCGGCTAACGTTCTCGGCCTTCGGTTCCGCCGTCAATGAAGTCCAGAGGCTGCAGAACCTGACCAAGAAATACGCCCACAGCGTCGTCGCAAGCGAAGCCTTCGTCAATTATTGCGGCGGTGACTGGACGGCCCTCGGCCAGGAAAAGCTCCGGGGCGTCCGGCAGAAATTCACGATCCTCTACCCCAACGACGCGGCCTTGCTCGCAAGGGCCGACGAACGCTTCGACGACGTGTTGCAGGATGGACTTTCCGAGGCGGAGCATGTCATGCTGCTTCATCGCAATACGCGTCCGCTGCAGCCGCCGCGCGGCCTGATCGACAAGATGCTTCAGTAGGGTGAAGAATGTTTCGTACCGTCCTTTTCGCCGCTTCCATCCTCATGGCCGGGAGCGCGATGGCGCAGCCATGGGAAACCAAGCTTTCCGACGGCTTTGAGGGGCGGGATTTCGCGCCTGAGGGCGGGCTCTACTATCGCGAGAATTTCGAACAGACCGCCGGCACGGTGGAGTTTCAGGGCGACGTCAAGCACAACGGCAACGGCGCGCTCAAGCTGAGCGTCGTTCCGACCTGTCCTGATTCGCTCGACGGTTGCAGCGAGCGGGCCGAGATCTGGGAGAAGACGGCACTGCGTGTGCCCTACGACCAGGGCGTTTGGTATGGCTTTGCCGTCAAGTTTGCCGACCCGATCCCGAACGAGGACCATCGTTATCTGATCGCCCAGTGGAAGCGCGAGATCGACCCGGGTGCGGAGGGCGATTTCAGCCCGTTCCTCGCCCTGAGGCTCGAGGCTGGCAAGCTCTTCGCCACGGTGGAAACGAACTATATCGCGCCACTCTCGGCCGGTCCTGAGGGAAAGCCGGCGAGCTGCAAGCCGGGTGAAGTTCCCGTTTGGGGACGGCCGGGCGTCAACCAGATGCGCATGCTGGTCGCGGCGGACAACAATTGGGAGCTGATTGACGGCAGTCTCTTCAATGCGTGCACCGATGCGATCAAGGTGACGAGCCACGGCAATCCGTTGCCCGACCCGAAGTCCGGCTGGATCGATTTCGCGATCTACACGCTGCCGGGAGCCAATGGCACGGGGCGCATCGAACTGTTCGCCAACGACAAGCCGATCATCACGGTGACCGGCCATATCGGCCACGACGATAAGGGGCTCGGCAAGAACCAGTACTTCAAGTTCGGCCCCTACCGGGCGGCCGATGACGCCAACTGGACGCTGTTTTACGACGACTTTCGACGCTCGCCCAATTGCGCCGACGTGTTGAAGGGCGGTGCCTGCCCTTCGTTCTAACCATCTGAAGATGCAGGTGGGTATGGCCTCGTCTGCCACCGGGTGTGCTGGACAGCCCTTAGAAGCTGCGCTAGTCTTTTTTTAGAGGCGGCGGATAAAAAGCAATGAGGGAAGCGTGCTGCTATGACATCTGGGGCGGACCTGCTACGAGTTGAAGGTCTGCGGATCACATTTTCGGTGCTCGGCGGCGAAGTTCAAGCCGTCAATAACGCGAATTTCAGGATTTTGCCCGGCAAGGTGACGGCGCTCGTCGGCGAGTCCGGATCGGGGAAATCCGCAATCAGCCAGGCGGTGATGGGCATTTTGCCCAACGTCGCCAAGGTTGGTGGCAAAATTTTGTTCAACGACCCGACGACGGCGGCAAAGCCGATCGACCTGCTCTCGCTCGAGCGGGAAGGGGAGGAGATTCGTGCCCTGCGCGGCACGCGCATCAGCAAGATTTTCCAGGAGCCGATGACATCGCTGTCGCCGCTCCACACGATCGGAAACCAGATTTCCGAAGTTCTGAAGATCCACACGGACGCGGAAAAGGCGGAACGTCGGGCGCGAACGGAAGAGCTGCTCGGCTATGTGGGTTTTGCCAACCCGAAGCGCGCCTACGACATGTATCCGTTCGAGCTTTCGGGCGGCATGCGCCAGCGCGCGATGATCGCGATGGCATTGATCTGCCGGCCGGCGCTGCTGATCGCCGACGAGCCGACGACGGCGCTCGACGTGACGGTTCAGGCGCAGATCCTGAAACTCCTGCGCGAGCTTCAGGTCAAGCTCAACATGGCCATGCTGCTGATCACTCATGACCTTGGCGTTGTCGCCAACATGGCCGACGAAGTTGTGGTGATCTATCACGGCCAGATCGTCGAGGCCGGTCCGGTCGAGGCGATTTTCCGCAACCCGCAGCATCCCTATCTCAAGGGGCTGATGGCCGCGGTACCGCATTTCGACATGAAGCCTGGCGAACGGCTGAAGGCGCTGCGCGAAGTGCCGGTCAAGGCCGGCACGCTGCTCGGGACCTCGGCGGCCGACCGGCGCACCGGTCCCGATGTGCTGTTGTCCGTCCGTAATGTCTCGAAGACCTACGGAACGCGGAAATCGTCCTGGTTCGGCGGTGGCGAAAATACGCTGCATCGCGCCGTCGACGATGTCAGCTTCGACATCCGCCGTGGTGAGTGCCTTGGCCTCGTCGGGGAAAGCGGCTGCGGCAAGACCACTGTCAGCAAGATCCTGATGCGCGCCATCACGCCCGACCGGGGCTCGGTGACCTTCGACAATGGCGAGGGACCGGTCGATGTCCTGAAGGTGCGGGGCGACGACCTCAAGGCCATGCGATCCAAGATCCAGATGGTCTTCCAGGATCCGGTCTCCTCGCTCTCGCCGCGCATGACCGTCAAGAACATTCTCAGCGAGCCGCTGGAGATCCACAGCCGCGGTACGGCGAAGTCGCGCGTCGAGACGGTGCGTTCGCTGTTGCAGGCCGTCGGCCTCGACCAGCGCTTCATCAACCGCTACCCGCATTCGTTCTCGGGCGGCCAACGCCAGCGCATCGGCATTGCGCGTGCGCTTGCGCTCGTGCCGGAACTGCTGATCTGCGACGAGCCGGTGTCGGCGCTCGACGTTTCCGTCCAGGCGCAGATCCTCAACCTGCTCAAGGATCTGCAGAAGGAGCTGGGGCTGACCTGCCTGTTCATCTCGCACAATCTCGCGGTCGTCGACTACATGGCCGATCGTATCGCCGTGATGTGCGCCGGGCGGATCGTCGAACTGGCGCCGCGCGAGGTGCTGATGCGCAATCCGGTTCATCCCTATACCAAGTCGCTGCTGGCGGCGGTCCCTTACCCGGATCTCGACCGGCCCCTTGATTTCGAACGGCTGAAGGACAGCGAAGGTTCGGACATGCGGCGCTGGGGGCCACAGTTCCGGGACGACGATGCCGGCGACGCGCTGATCCCCGCGGATCTCGGCGGTGACCACATCGTGCTGGCACGCCGATCCGTGGATGCAAGGGAGTTGCGGCCATGATCACCCGCCGAACTGTACTGGCATTGCTTGCGACCGTGGCTCTGCCGAAGCGGCTCTTTGCGGCTTCGGGCGAGCCCGCGTTCTGGGAAAAGCAGATTGCCGACGGCAAGCTGCCGCCGCTTGCCGAGCGTCTGCCGAAGACGCCGCGCGTCATCAACGTCGCAGCCATGGGGCGCCAGCCCGGCAAGTATGGTGGCGAGGTGCGGATGCTGATCGGCAGCGCCAAGGACATCCGCCTGATGACGATCTACGGCTATGCCCGCCTGGTCGGCTTCGACGAGGCGCTGAAGATCGAACCGGACGTTCTCGAAAGCTTCGAAACGGTCGAGGACCGCATCTTCACCTTCCACATCCGCGAAGGCCACAAATGGTCCGACGGCACGCCGCTGACGTCGGAAGATTTCCGCTATTGCTGGGACGACGTTCTCAACAACGAAAAGCTGAGCCCGGCCGGGCTGCCGACGGCGCTGGTCATGGATGGCGAGGCTGCCAAGTTCGAGATCATCGACGAACGCACCGTGCGCTACTCCTGGTCGACGCCCAATCCCGACTTCCTGCAGAAGCTCGCCGGCCCCCAGCCCATGGTGGTGGTGATGCCGTCGGCCTACCTGAAACAGTTCCATGAGAAGTATCAGGAAGAAGACAAGCTCAAGGCGCTGATGAAGGAAGAGCGGGTCAAGAAATGGAGCCAGCTGCATATGCGCATGGCCCGTTCCTACCGCCCGGAAAACCCGGATCTGCCGACGCTCGATCCCTGGCGCAACACGACGCCGCTTCCGGCCGAACAATTCGTCTTCGAGCGCAATCCTTACTACCATCGCGTCGACGAGAACGGCCTGCAGCTACCCTATATCGACAAGTTCGTGCTCAGCGTCAGTTCCTCGGCGTTGATCCCGGCCAAGACCGGCACCGGCGAAAGCGACCTGCAGGCGACCGCCATCGACTTCGTCGACTATACCTTCCTCAAGGATTCCGAGAAGCGCTATCCGGTGAAGGTGCTTCTGTGGAAGAAGACGCAGGGCTCGCGCCTGGCGCTGCTTCCCAATCTCAATTGCTCGGACGAGGTTTGGCGGGCGCTGCTACAGGACGTACGCGTTCGCCGCGCTCTATCGCTTGCGATCGACCGCACCGAAATCAACAAGGCGGTGTTCTACGGCCTGACCAAGGAAAGCGCCGATACCGTTCTGCCGGACAGCCCGCTCTTCCGGCCGGAGTTTGCCAGTGCCTGGGTCGCCCATGATCCGGAGCAGGCCAATGCACTGCTCGACGAGGCGGGCCTCACCAAGAAGGGCAGCGACGGCATCCGCATTCTTTCCGACGGGCGCGCAGCGCAGATCGTCGTGGAGACGGCGGGCGAGAGCACGCTCGAGACGGACGTGCTGCAGCTCATCACCGACTATTGGCAGAAGGTCGGGATATCGCTCTTCATCCGGACATCGCAGCGCGACACGTTCCGCAGCCGCGCCGTCGGTGGCGAGATCATCATGTCGATGTGGTTCGGCATAGACAATGGCGTGCCGACGGCCAGCATGAACCCCGGCCAGCTTGCGCCGACCGCCGACGACCAGCTGCAATGGCCGGTCTGGGGGCTGAACTATCTTTCCCACGGCGAAATGGGCCAGGCTCCGGACCTTCCGGCAGCCGTCGAACTGACGGAACTGCTGCAGCGCTGGCGGCATTCGGCCGAGGACGCCGAGCGGACGGAGATCTGGAGCCGGATGCTCTCGATCTACACCGACCAGGTGTTCTCGATCGGCATCGTCAACGCCTCGCTCCAGCCGATCCTCGTGGCAAAGAAGCTGAGGAACGTGCCTGACACTGCGCTCTACGGCTTCGACCCCACTTGCTATTTCGGTGTCTACAAACCCGACACCTTCTGGATCGAACAGGAAGGCTGACATGCTGCGATATATTCTCTGGCGTATCGCGGCGATGGTCCCGACCCTCCTCATCATTTCCGCTCTTGTCTTCACCATCATCGAGCTGCCGCCGGGTGACTACTTCGAAAGCTATGTTGCCGAGATCAAGGCGCAGGGCGAAGGCGTCGACATGGAGCAGATCGAGGCGCTTCGGAAGGAGTATGGCTTCGACCAGCCGCCGGTGCTGCGCTACGTTTACTGGCTCGGCGGCATGCTGCAGGGCGATTTCGGCTATTCCTTCGAGTACGAGCTTCCGGTCAGCGCCGTCGTCGGCGATCGCCTGTGGCTGACGATCCTCGTTTCCTTCGTCACCATCATCTTCACCTGGCTGATCGCTTTCCCGATCGGCATCTACTCGGCGACCCATCAGTACAGCTGGGGCGATTACGGCCTCTCGCTGATGGGCCTGATCGGCATCGCCATCCCCAACTTCATGCTGGCGCTGATCCTGATGTACTTCGCCAACATCTGGTTCGGGATTTCCATCGGCCACCTGATGGACCAGAAGTATCTCGCCGAACCCATGAGTTGGGAAAAGGCGAAGTCGATCCTCGAACACATCTGGATTCCGGTCATCATCGTCGGCGCGGCGGGTACTGCCGGCATGATCCGGCGACTTCGCGCCAACCTGCTGGACGAACTGCAGAAGCAGTATGTGGTGACGGCGCGGGCCAAGGGCCTGTCACCGATGCGCACGCTGGTGAAGTATCCGTTGCGCATGGCGCTGAACTTCTTCATCTCGGATATCGGCTCGATCCTGCCGGCGATCATCTCCGGCGCGGAAATCACCGCGATCGTGCTGTCGCTGGAGACCACCGGCCCGATGCTGATCAAGGCGTTGCAGAGCCAGGATATGTATCTTGCCGGGTCGTTCCTGATGTTCCTGGCCTTCCTGACGGTGATCGGCGTGCTGATCTCCGACATCGCGCTCGCCATTCTTGATCCTCGAATTCGGCTGCAAGGCAGGAGCACCAAGTGACGTCATTTCTCCCGGCGCCCGGCGAGCCCATGCCGCACTACGTATCGACGGCCCCGTTCGATCCCTATTCCGTCGAGGCGATGACGGACGAGCAGGTGCGCGTCAACCAGGCTTCGCAGCTGCGACTGATGTGGTGGAAGTTCCGCCGCCACAGGCTCGCGCTTGCGTCGGGCATCTTTCTTGCAGCGCTGTACCTGATGATCGTCGTCTGCGAGTTTCTGGCGCCCTACAACCTGCACACACGCAACATGGACTACATCTATGCCCCGCCGCAGGGGGTGCATCTTTTCCATGAGGGCAAGTTCGTCGGACCCTTCGTCTACGGCCGCACGATGACGCTGGATATGGACACGCTGAAGCGCAACTACGCCGACGATACCAAGGACGTGCAGCCGCTTCGCTTCTTCTGCCGCGGTGACGGTTATCGCTTCTGGGGGCTGTTCGAAAGCAACGTGCATCTCGTCTGTCCGGCAAAGGGCGGCCAGGCCTTCTTCCTCGGAAC
This sequence comes from Ensifer sp. PDNC004, assembly GCF_016919405.1. Lineage (NCBI taxonomy): Bacteria > Pseudomonadati > Pseudomonadota > Alphaproteobacteria > Hyphomicrobiales > Rhizobiaceae > Ensifer > Ensifer sp. PDNC004. Next base: position 519,253 of record NZ_CP070352.1, on the reverse strand, counting down.
GGACCGCCTCGGTCGTGACGTGCTGTCGCGCATCATCTATGGCGCGCGGATTTCGCTGACCATCGGTCTGCTCGGCATCACCGTCAGCTTCGTGCTCGGCATCGTCATCGGTGGTCTCGCCGGCTACCATGGCGGCGTCTTCGATCTCATCGTCCAGCGCGTGATCGAGGTGCTGCAGTCGATCCCGAGCATTCCGCTCTGGCTGTCGCTGGCCGCGATCATGCCGGCGACCTGGAGCCCGATCTTCATCTATCTGGCGATCACGATCATCCTCGGCCTGCTCGACTGGACCGGGCTTGCGCGCGCTGTCCGTTCGAAGTTGCTGGCCTTGCGCGAGGAGGATTATGTGCTTGCGGCCCAGCTCATGGGCGCAAGGAGCAGCCGCATCATCGGCCGGCACCTCGTACCCGGTTTCATGTCGCATCTGATTGCCACGGCGACGATTGCGATTCCCGGCATGATCCTGGGCGAAACGGCGCTCAGCTTCCTTGGCCTCGGTCTCAGGCCGCCCATCACCAGCTGGGGTATTTTGCTGACGGAGGCGAAAAGCGTCAGCGTCATTGCCTTCTATCCCTGGCTCCTATTTCCCACAATTCCGGTCATTTTTGTGATTTTGGCGTTCAACTTCTTGGGAGATGGGTTGCGTGACGCCGCCGATCCCTACAAATGAAGCCCGGTTTGACGCAGCCATACGGCGCGCGTGAAACGGTTCATCGTACCCTGAGTGAAAGGTTTCTTGCATGATGCGGCGTTTTGAAGATGCCCGGATCCTCATGTATAGCCATGACACGTTCGGGCTCGGGCACCTCAGGCGCTGCCGCACGATCGCGCATTCGCTGGTGGAAGACTATCGCGGCTTGAACATCCTGATCATTTCCGGGGCGACGATTGCCGGCGCGTTCGACTATCGTGCGCGCGTGGATTTCGTGAAGATCCCGAGCGTGATCAAGCTGCACAATGGCGACTACACCTCGCTCGACCGCCATATCGAACTCGACGAGACGCTGAAGATGCGCCAGGCGATCATTCGCCATACGGCAGAGACCTTCAAGCCGGATATCTTCATCGTCGACAAGGAGCCGATGGGCCTGCGCGGCGAGGTCGAGGAGACGCTGACCTATCTGAAAGCGCACGGCACGACGCTCGTCCTCGGCCTGCGTGAGGTCATGGACGCGCCGCACCTGCTCGAGGCCGAGTGGAAGCGCCGCGACACCATGCGCAAGATCGAGCAGTATTACGACACGATCTGGGTCTACGGCCCGCCCGACTTCTACGACCCCCTGACCGAACTCGACGTGCCGCCGGCGGTGCGCGAACGCATGAACTTCGTCGGCTTCCTGCAGCGTAGCGTTCCGCGCGAGGAACTGCCGGGCCATAAGCCTCAGGGCGACTACATTCTCGTCACCACGGGCGGCGGCGGCGACGGCGCGGACCTGATCCACGACGTCATCCACGCCTATCAGCAAGATCCCGAGCTCACCCACAAGGCGCTAATCGTGCTTGGGCCCTACATGCCGGTGAAGAAGCGGGAGAAGCTGATCCGCAAGGGCAGCAAGATCCCCTTCATCAAGATCATCGAATTCGACAATCGCATGGAGGAACTCATCGCTGGCGCCAAAGGCGTCGTCGCCATGGGCGGCTACAACACCTATTGCGAAATCCTCTCCTTCGACAAGCCGGCGCTGATCGTGCCGCGCATCCAGCCGCGTGAGGAGCAATTGATCCGCGCGCGCCGGGCTGCCGAGTTGGGGTTGGTCGAGATGCTCCTGCCGGACGAGGCCGAGGATCCGTTGCGGCTGGCGGCGGCGCTGAAGGCGCTGCCCTATCGCGCGCCACCGTCGAAGAGCAGCGCCAACGGCCTGCGGTTGGAAGGCCTCGTGCACATCTCCGAAATCGTCGGCAGATGGCTCGATCGGCCATCGAGCAACCACCTGAACATCGTGAAGAAATCGAGCTGAAGCATTGCCGACAGACCGCAAGATTGCAGTCGTGCTGAAGGGCTATCCGCGTCTTTCGGAAACATTCATCGCCCAGGAACTGCTTGGCCTCGAACGCGCCGGGATGGAACTCGTCCTGATCTCGCTTCGGCGTCCGACGGACGGCAAGCGCCACCCGGTTCACGACGAAATCCGCGCCGACGTCCATTACCTGCCGGAATATCTGCACGAGGAGCCGCTAAGGGTCCTGCGCGGGCTCGTGCGCTGTCTGCCGAAGCCCGGGTTCTGGCGCGCCTTGGGCCTGTTCCTCAAGGACCTGCCGCGCGATTTCAGCCGCAACCGCTTTCGCCGCCTCGGCCAAGCGCTGGTGCTCGCCGCCGAATGGCCGGGGCAGCCGCGCTGGCTGCACGCGCACTTCATCCATACCCCTGCCTCGGTGACGGCCTATGCCAGCGTGATTGCGGGCACGCCCTGGACCTGCTCGGCGCATGCAAAGGATATCTGGACCTCGCCCGACTGGGAACTGTCCGAAAAGCTTGACCTTGCGCGCTGGACCGTGACCTGCACGCGCATGGGGTACGAGCATCTCCGCAGCCTTGCGCGCGACAAGTCGAGGGTTCATCTGAGCTATCATGGCCTCGACCTCGATCGCTTCCAGCGTTTCGACGGCACGCATTCCAACCGCACAGGCTCCGATCCTTCGGATCCCGTCCGCATCGTCAGTGTCGGGCGTGCCGTTGGCAAGAAGGGCTACGATGTGTTGCTGAAGGCGTTGGCCAAGCTTCCCTCGGAGCTTCATTGGCGGTTCGAGCATATCGGTGCCGGGGAACTGACCGGCCAGTTGAAGACGCTCGCCACGGAACTCGGCATCTCCGACCGTATCGTCTGGAAGGGCGCGCTCGACCAGACCGATGTGCTTGCGCACTATCGGGCAAGCGACATCTTCGCGCTCGCCTGCCGGATCACCGCGGATGGTGATCGGGACGGCTTGCCGAACGTGCTTGTCGAAGCATCGAGCCAGCGCCTTGCCTGCGTCTCGACGGACATATCCGGCGTGCCGGAACTGCTCGAGGATGGCGAAAACGGTCGTGTCGTTCCGTCGGAAGACCCGCAGGCGCTTGCGGTCGCGCTAGAGGAACTGATCCGCAATCCGGCCCTTCGCCACCGGTTCGGCGATGCGGCCGAGCGGAAGGTTCGCGGCCAGTTCGACCACCACACCAGCATCGAACAACTCGCCGGCCTGTTTGTCCGCGAATGGAGAGCCGCCTGATGTCCGCCCGTCGCGTCTTCTTCTACGTACAGCACCTGCTCGGCATCGGTCACCTGGCGCGGGCAAGCCGGATCGCGAGCGCCTTGGCGGCCAAAGGCTATGACGTGACCGTCGTGACGGGCGGCAGCCCGGTGCCGGGATTCCCGGCAAACGATGTGAAACACGTGGCACTGCCGCCGGTGCTGGCGGGCGACAAGGGGTTTAGCGGACTTGCCGATGGCGAGGGAAATCCGGTCAGCGAAGCTTTCAAGCAAAAGCGCCGGGACCTTCTGATCGAGGCCTTTCTTGCCTGCAAGCCCGACATCGTCATCTTCGAAGCCTTCCCTTTTGGCCGTCGCCAGATGCGTTTTGAGTTGATGCCGCTACTGGAGGTGATCGAGAAGCAGGAGCCGCGACCCCTCGTTGCCGCATCGCTGCGCGATATCCTGCAGGAGCGCACGAAGCCCGGTCGCGCCGAAGAAACCCTCAACGTGGTCAGGGCCCATTTCGATCTCGTGCTCGTGCACGGAGATCCGGCCTTCGCGCGGCTCGAAGAGACCTATCCCTATACGGCGGAGATCGAAGACAAGATCGTCTACACAGGCCTTGTCGCCGGCCATCCCCCTGAACCCCCGGCTGAAAGGTTCGACGTGCTTGTTTCGGCCGGCGGCGGCGCGGTCGGCAAGGAGCTGATCGGCGCGGCACTGCAGGCGGCCGGGCTGCTTGCGGGGGACCTGAAATGGTGCCTGATCACCGGGCCGAACCTGCCGCAGGACGACTATGACGGCTTTGCCGCCGCAGCGCCCGCCAACGTGCATCTCTTCCGCTTCCGCAAGGATTTTGCGAGCCTCTTGTCGGGTGCGCGGCTCTCGGTCTCCCAGGCCGGCTACAACACCGTCTGCGATATCTTCCGTGCCGGCTGTGCGTCGCTGCTCATTCCCTTCGTCGCCGGTGGCGAGACCGAGCAATCGACGCGCGCGGAAAGGCTCGAAAAACTGGGCCTTGCCGGCGTTCTGCCGGAAGCGGACGTAACACCGGAGCGGCTGGCCCGTGACGTCGAGATGATGCTGGCGCGGCCAAGGCCGGAGATCCCCCCGCTCGACCTTAACGGCGCCGCTCGAACGGCCGAGATACTGGGGCTTCAGACGGTTCGCTAGCCCGTGCTCGGTGGTGCCCCTTCGGTCTTCGGGGAGGGCGCGATGGAGCGGAACCACCGCCGTAGAAAAGTCGCTCGGCAAACCAACGCTCGGGCGACCGCTCGTTTGCCTGCCAGTATGGAGCCTGGATATATTACTCGCGCTCTGCGTGTTCCTGCTGGCTGCCTCCGGAATCGTATGTTAGGTAAATAAATAATACCGATTCTGAATATATCGCGGTGCATTTCCACCGAACGATAATCTGGGTTCCCCTGTGCACGAAACTCAAGGCCTCGCGAGGACTGGGTCATTCTCTTGGCGAAGTGTTTCCCGCACGGCTCTCCTGCCTTTTCGACCTCCAACATCCGCTGGCCTCTGGCGCACGGCATCGCCTGTGCGCTGAACCGGTGCCGGCTGACGGGCGTAGAGGCAGTGGCGCAGTCGCGGCGAACGTCGGTCGCAGAGCAATGCCGGGGGATTTCGGCGCGTCGAGCGCGTAAGGCAGGAGGGGCAGTTGAGAAATCTGATTGCGCTGTTGATCTCAGTGACCCTGGCGTTGGGGGCCGGGGAGGTAATGCTGCGCGTGTTCACGCCGTTTCCGATCGGAACGCAATCGCACCGAACCACCGACGAGAAGTACGGCTATCGTCTCGATCCTACCCTTTCCGGAGTTGACGAGGACGGCTTCCGCGACCCGGTAGGCGCACGGCGGGACTTTCACGTCGCCGCAATCGGCGACTCGATGACCTATGGCAACAACGTCGAGAGCGGCCAAGCCTGGCCGGCCGTCTTCCAGGCCATCACCGGCGAGCACACCTACAATTTCGGTGTCGGAAGCTACGGTATCTACACCTACCACGCGCTCATCCACGACGCGCTGGCAAACGGAGCCCAAGGTGCGATCGTCGCCATTTTCCCAGGCAACGATTTCGCGATCGTTTTTTCGGCCTGCGATATCATGAACGCGCGTTCCGACTTCTGGCTCGCAGAGCAGGCGCGGCTTCACCTGCAGGCTCTCTTCAGCCCGACCGGAAGCCACACGCAATGCACCAAGGCACGATCGGCGAGCATCAAGACGAAGCTGTTCGAGAACGTCGCGCTTCTGAGCGCTTATCAGTATGCGATTAAGGACCGTGTGGCGAACTTGTATGCGCGCCTCCTTGGCGCGGAAGGCGATGAGACCTCCGAATATTACCGGTTCCCGGACGAGATCCCGCCCGTGTCGCGGCGCTATGTGGATGATGCCAGTCGCATGAGCGATTTGGCCTCGTCCGAGACGGCAGCGATGTTTGGGGACTTTGAACGTTTCGCGGCCGACTGGGCCGCGCAGGGACGGGGACGGGTGGGACTGTTGCTCATTCCGTCCAAGGAGCGTGTGGTTTTCGAGCATCTTCGGCGCGGTGGCCAGTTGGCCGTTGCCGATCCCGGCTTCATCCGCAGTGTCGAACGTCAGATCGCACTTGAGGATAAAATTCGGGAAGTCGCCGGCCGGCTTGATCTGCCGTATCGCAGCGCGGTCGATGCAACGACCGACGCCTTGCGGGATGCGATCCTGGCCGGGCAGCGCTCTTATCCTGATAACGACGGACACCCGTTTGAAGCAGGCTACAGGGCCTTCGCCGGAACCGCGTCGTCGCTCTGGAACGAGATGAAAGCAAGAGCTGTCGAGACGCATGACTGAACGTCGAGGAGCGGCGGTAGCCGCCGCTGCCGGAGACAGGCAACGGTGCCGGAGCGCACGGGTGCCGGCCGGCCAAACACGTGCACTCCCGATTGGTTCAGACCGTGCCGATCAGCATGAAGCGGGTGTATTTTTTCGTCGGCAGCGCGCCAGCGAACTCGACGGTCGTCAGCGCCGCCTGCTTGGCGAACTCCTCGACCGAGGCGACGCAGTTGATATGCGTCGGCTCGCTGAAATAGTTATTGGACTGGAGAAGCACCCGTGTGCCGGCCGGTATGCGATCGAGCCACGCCTTGAGGTCTGCGATATGCTCGCAGCTGGTGTTGATCACCACGTCTGCCGCGAGCGTCGCGTAGTCGATCGCGTACATGTCCGCCGTCACGGCATGAAACTTGTCCGGAAAGGCGGCATTCAGCGTCCGCGCCACAGCTTCGACATCGGGGTCGATGTCGAAGCTGTCGACCGCTGCCACGTCAAAGCGCTGGTCTTCCAGCAGCATGGCGCCGAGAATACCGTACCATCCACCGAGGATGGCGATCTTGCCGTAAGAGGGGCCGGCCACCTCAAACAGCGTATCGCGCGCCCAGACCTTACAGGCGACCTGCTTGTGGTTGAAGGCATTGGCGATGTGTGCGTCGGGATGCTTGGCGATCACCCGTCCGATCCCTTCGATCAGCGGACTGCGTGTATAGGCGGCGATGCCACGCGCGAGATCGAAGGCATGCTCGTACCAGTCGCTGGTTTGGGCAGGGGGATGGCTGGTGTGTTTCATGCGGCCGTTGTAAGCTGCACATTGAGCGAGTGCAATAACGGCGTGTTCCTTTGGGAACGTCGACCTCTGCGTCGATAGTATATAAGCCGCCTGTTGGAAACCGCGTCCATTGCAGATTTCCCTCGCACCTGCATAATCGATCAGCCGGATTCGGCGCCGGGCGGAATATGCAGGCGTCCCTTCAGGAGCGTGCCGTGGGGCACCCGTCCGAAGGTGTCGCCGAAGAGTGATGCGTGCTGGGGACATGTGGCAACCCGGCCCGCCAGCAGCAGTCGTGTTCAATAAGGTCCTATCGCCAGTAACATGGAACCACGCCTTTCCCGCTATATCTGGACCCACACGCGCAAGGACCAGCTTTGGATCCTGGTTGTCGTCGCGCTGTCGATGATCCCTTACTTCCTGTCGTTCGATCTGCCGAAGCAGATCGTCAACGGGCCGATCCAGGGCGATGGCTTCGACAGTCCGGAGGCCACGCAGGCCTTTCTGCCGATTTCCTTCGACCTGCCGTATTTCGGCACGATCAACGTTTTTGATGGCTTCCAGCTCGGCCGCGAAGGCATGTTGCTCGCTCTCAGCCTGGTGTTCCTGGCGCTGGTGGTGGTCAACGGCCTCTTCAAGTTCTACATCAACACGTTCAAGGGGCGGCTCGGCGAGCGGCTCTTGCGGCGCATTCGTTTTGAACTTGTCGACCGGGTGCTGCGCTTTCCGCCCAGCCATTTCAAGCGGGTGAAGCCGGCTGAAATCGCGACGATGATCAAGGACGAGGTCGAGCCGCTCGGCGGTTTCACCGGCGATGCCTTCGTCTCGCCCGCGTTGCTCGGCGGCCAGGCCTTGACGGCGCTGGTGTTCATCCTGCTGCAGAGCTTCTGGCTCGGGCTGATCGCAACGCTGATCGTCGCGGTTCAGGCGATCATCATTCCGCGCATGCGCAAGCGGCTCCTCGTGCTTGGACGCGAGCGGCAGTTGACGGCGCGCGAGCTCTCCGGCCGCGTCAGCGAGATCGTCGACGGCATCGGCGCGATACGCGGTCACGACACGTCGAACTACGAGCGCGCCGACATTGCGGCTCGCCTCGGCCGGATCTTCCAGATCCGCTACGACCTCTACCAGTGGAAATTCCTCGTCAAGTTCATCAACAACTTCCTGGCGCAGGTCACGCCCTTCCTGTTCTACGCGATTGGCGGCTATTTCGCCCTGCAGGGTCGCCTCGACATCGGCCAGCTCGTCGCCGTCATCGGCGCCTACAAGGACCTGCCGGGTCCACTGAAGGAACTGATCGACTGGGACCAGGCCCGTCAGGACGTCCAGGTGAAATATGCGCAGGTGGTCGAGCAGTTCAGCGTCGACACGCTGCTCGATCCCAAGGTGCAGGCGGTGGCGACGACCGCTGCGGCGCCGCTCGCAGGCCCGCTTGCGGCCGTCAATCTGACCGTGATCGACGACGGCGGCTCGACGTTGCTCGACCATGTCTCGCTGCAGGTCCAGCCCGGCGAGAAGGTGGCGCTGATGGGCGGCGGCGAAGTGCTCGCCGAGGCCTTCGGCCGCCTCGTCTGGCCGGCAAGCGGCAAGGTGATCGTCGGTGGTCAGGACATTCTGGAGCTGCCGGAATCGGTGACCGGCCGGCGGATTGCCTACGCTTCCTCCGACGTCTACGTCTTCCAGGGTAGCCTCGGCGATAACATCCTTTACGGGCTGAAACATGCGCCGCTCACGAACGAGGTCTATGAGGGCGAGCGTGCCACGCACCGCAAGTGGGAGGTGACCGAGGCCCGGCTGGCCGGCAACCCGTATCTCGACGTCAACAGCGACTGGATCGACTATGGATCCGCCGGGGCGAACGGTCCGGACGATCTGCTCGTGCAGATCCGGCCGGTTCTCGACGCGGTACTTCTGACCAACGACGTCATGGCGCTGGCCGTGCGTTCGACCATCGATCCCCATGAGCATGCGGAGTTTGCCGCTGGCATCGTCGAGATGCGCAGTGCGCTCCGGCAGCGTCTCGAAAAGGAAAAGCTCAGCGACCTCGTCGTGTTCTTCGAGCCCGGGACCTACAACGTCGAGGCGACGATCGGCGAAAACATGCTGTTTGGCACCATCACCGATCAGGTGGTGTGGGCAGACGCGCTGGAGAACCATCCGTTCTTCAAGACGATCCTGCAGCGGGTCGGCCTGCGCGATGTCTTCTACGAGATGGGCATCGAGATCGCCGAGAACGTCGTCGAACTGTTCCGCGACTTGCCGCCGGATCACCCGTTCTTCCAGCAGTTGACCTTCATGACCGCCGAGGAAATCCCGGTCTATGAGGCCATTCTCCAGAAGGTTCGCACCAAGGGCAAGGCCGAAGTATCGGAAGACGATCAGATCAAGGTGCTGAGGCTGTGCTTCGACTATATCGAGCCCCGGCATCGTTTCGGTCTCTTAACCGATGAGGTTATGGCGAAGATCGTTGCCGCCCGGCGCGAGTTCGACGAAGGCCTGCCGGCCGATCTCGCAGGCATGATCGAGCACTACCGTCCGAACCGCTTCATCGCGTCCGGCAGCATCATCGACAACGTGCTCTTCGGACGTATCGGTCACAAACACGCCGACGGCTCGGAGAAAATCCGCGCCATCGTCCGGGACCTCTTCGAGGCCGGCGGCCTCTACAACGAGGTGCTTTCCTTCGGTTTCGATTTCAATGTCGGCGCCGGCGGCAAGCGACTGACGGCCGCGCAGCGGCAGAAGCTCGACCTTGCGCGCGCGTTGATCCGCAATTGCGATTACTACATCTTCAATCAGCCGCTCCTGGCGCTCGACCAGCGTGTCCAGGAACAGGTCGTCCGCAACGTTTTTGCGATGCTCGATCAGGGCGGGCGCGATCCTGCGGTCATCTGGGTCCTCGCCAATCCGGCGTTGACGGACCTCTTCGATCGCGTCGCCCGGTTCGAGAACGGGCGCCTGCTGCACGACGCCAATGTGGATGAACGACCTGACTATAAGGAAATGGCATCTTGATGTAATATTAATGTCAGGGCACGAGCATATGGTCCCGCCGCGATGCGGGAGGCAAGTTGCCCCCGACAGGAACTCGGAGACACGGATTGTGATGTTGCTCAAAGACGAAGTCGAAATGCTGCGCCGAATAACCCTTTTCTCGGGATTGCCGCCGGCAAAGCTGAAACTTCTGGCCTTCACGTCCGACAGGGTCATGTACAGCGCCGGCGAAGCGCTGTTCTATCAGGGTGACATCGGCGACGCGGCCTATGTCATTCTTTCCGGCAAGGCGGAGGTGCTCATCAATACGGCGGGTGGGCCTTTCAAGATCGCGGAATTAGAGCAGAATTCGATCGTGGGCGAAATCGCCATCCTCTGCAACACGCCACGCACCGCGACGGTGCGCACCAGCACGCCGCTCGAGGCCCTGCGCATCCGCAAGGACGATTTCCTCAAGCTTCTGGCCGATTTCCCCGAGATGGCGGTGGAAATCATGCGCGTTCTCGCCGACCGCCTTACACAAACGACGGCGGAGCTTAGCGAGGCCCGCGGTTCGATGGAGCCGGTGGACGCCTAACGGCGGCGGCTCCCTTGTACGGGCGGTCCTTCCCGAAAATGCAGACGTTGATGCGCCGGGGCAGTCATTCGCCTCGGGCATACGAGCCCTTCGCAAAATCGATTCCGCTTCGTCCGGATATGGGTTAGAGAAGCGCCATGCGTTCGATAACCTATTTCCACAAGACCGTTCAGTTTCCCGACAAGCCGGAAAAGAAGCGCTTTTTCGCGCGGCTGCAGAACGGCGACTGGGAGCCCTGCACGTTCCAGAACATCGAACGCCTGGTCGACGCGAAGACGACCTTCATCGACATCGGCGGCTGGATCGGCGTGACGCCCTATTGGGCGGCGCAGATTGCCGACAACGTCATCACTGTCGAGCCCGACCCTGTCTGTTTCGGCATCCTCAAGGAAATGCAGCCGGAGAATTGCGGCGAAGTGCGGGTCATCAATGCCGCACTGTCGGAGGATGACGTTCTCGTGCTGCATTCCGTCGGTGGCGGTTTCGGCAGCTCCGAAACATCGGCCCTGATCGCCGACGACGACGGCGAGGCGATCCGTGCGCGCACCGTGACGATCGCAGCCCTTCAGGACATGGCGCGGACCGAAAGGCTCTGTTTCAAGATCGACATCGAAGGTTACGAGTATCGCGCGCTGAACCAGTTCCGCACGATCGATCGGATGCGGACGGCCGGCGTGCTGCTGGCGGTTCATCCGCAGATCCTGTTTGCGTCGCTGACGGGCTCCAGGCTGTCGCGCGTCCTTCGCACCATGACCGCCACTATCGGATTGATCCGCAGCTTCAAAGGTTTCCGCCTCGACAATCCCTCGGCCATCTGGACGGCGCTGCGCAAATCGATCGCGCGCCGGGAGTTCCGCGGTTTCGACCTGCTGTTCGTGGCCCGCGAGGGCAGCCGCTGAGGACTGCTGGCAGCTCAAATTCGTTCCGTGTCTTGAGAACGCGAATGGCAATGCTCCGGGCATTCGCCGAGAACCGAAACGATCCTCGGTTCGGTTAACCATGCCCCCGCTTAAAGTTAACTCTTCGTTTCAAAATGTTACTTCCGGTGGTATAGGTTCGCTGCTGCTATTTCCTGGTTTTGGTTGTGGCGCGTCGCGGAGGGCGGTTGCATGTCCTGGTTATACGTTGCCGGTGTCGCCTATGGCCTGACGGCGTTTTTTCTCGTGGGGATGACCTATCTTGAAGGATTGCAGGCGCATGCACCTTGGAACATGTACCGCGTGGCCGGGCTTCTGGTCTGCGTTTTCTGGCCGATCTTGTTTCTGTATCTGATGCTCAGGATGGCATCGAAAAGACGAATTCCGGAGCGCTGACGGCAAGGGCCGGCGGCGCTCATCCTCAACGCGGCGCCTGAACAGCGGTATTTACCATACAACTAGAAAATGCCGGAGATTAACCCATGATTCCGTCATGCGGTTTATGGTCCGGCAGTGATCGAACGGTGTGAAAGTATCTCGGCATGTGCGGTTACGGTGGCTATTTCGGGTCGGTCCCGGAGGCGGAAATCCTTCTCAAAAGGATGGCCTCTGCGATCGCGCATCGCGGCCCGGATGAAAACGGTATTCTTGCCGCGCCGGAGGCCGGGCTCGCCCATGTGCGGCTCTCGATCGTCGGTCTCGGCGACGGCCAGCAGCCGATGTCCGATGAAACCGGCGACCTTTCGATCGCCTTCAACGGCGAGATCTTCAACTACGTCGAATTGCGCGAGGAACTGCGCGCCAAGGGGCGGCGGTTCCGCACCGCGAGCGACACCGAGGTCATCCTGCATCTCTACGCCGTGATGGGTGAGGACTGCCTGTCCGTCCTCAACGGCGACTTCTCTTTCGCGATCTGGGATCGACGCCGCCAGCGCATGATGTTGGCGCGCGACCGCATGGGCGTGCGCCCGTTGTTTTACACGACCCATGGCGGGACATTCTATTTCGCCTCCGAAATTAAGGCGCTGCTCCAGGTCCCCGGCATTTCCGCCGAACTCGATCCCGTTGCGCTCGACCAGATTTTTACCCTTTGGGCGCCGATCGCGCCGCGGACCGGCTTTCGTGGCATTCACGAGCTCGAGCCGGCTCACCTGATGATCGTCGAGAAAGGCAAGACGTCGATCCGCCCCTATTGGCAACTCGACTATCCGGACCACGACGCGCCGCCGCTGTTTGCCGATGAGCGCAGCGCGGCCGAGGAACTACGCGCCCTTCTTACCGATGCGACCCGGATCCGCATGCGGGCCGACGTGACCGTCGGATCCTATCTCTCGGGCGGGCTCGACAGCTCCATCGTCTCGGCGCTTGCTGCCGGAATGGCGCCGCAGGGTCTGCGCACGTTTTCCGTGACGTTTGATAGCGTCGAACATGACGAGAGCGCCTTCCAGATGGAAATGGCAAAGGCGCTCGGCACGCATCATAGCGCGGTCGCCTGTCGCGCCGGCGACATCGCGAAGGTCTTTCCGCAGGTCGTCCGGTTCGCTGAACGTCCGATTATCCGCACGGCACCCGCCCCGCTTTACCAGCTCTCGGGTCTCGTGCGCGAGCAGGGATTGAAGGTCGTGCTGACAGGCGAGGGCGCCGACGAGGTCTTCGCCGGATACGATATCTTCAAGGAGGCGCGGGTGCGCCGCTTCTGCGGCCGCCAGCCCGGCTCGCGAATCCGGCCGCACCTGTTCCGCAAGCTCTACCCCTATCTGCCGGGCCTGCAGCAGCAATCGGCGGAATATCTCGCCGCTTTCTTCGGCGCCGGCGACGTGCCGCTCAACGACCCGCTGTTCTCGCACCGCCCGCGGTTCAAAAGCACAGCCGCGACCAAGATCTTCTTTTCTCCCGACCTGCGCGCCACGCTGAAGGACTACGACGCGGCCGAGGATCTGGCGAGCCGGCTTCCTGCCGCCTTCGGTCGCTGGCATCCGCTGCACCAGGCGCAGTATCTCGAAAGCCGTTTCCTTCTGCCCGGCTACATTCTCTCCAGCCAGGGCGACCGCATGGCCATGGCGCACGGGATCGAAGGACGCTTCCCGTTCCTGGACCATCGGCTCGTGGAGTTCGCGACGCGCCTGCCGCCGGAAATGAAGCTGAAGGGGCTGGTGGAAAAACACATCCTGCGCGAAGCGACGAAGGATCTGCTTCCGCCGACGATCGGCCAGCGCACGAAGCAGCCCTATCGTGCGCCCGACAGCCATTCCTTCACCGGCGCCGGCGAACTGGATTACGTTCGCGATGCCATGAGCGAGACGCGCATCGGTGACAGCGGTCTGTTCAATGCCAAGGCCGTGAGCAAGCTCTACGAGAAATGCCAGTCGCAACCGACCACCGGCTTTAGGGACAATGCCGCCTTCGTCGGCATCCTGTCGACGCAGCTCTGGCTGCAGACCTTTACCGGCACCAGCATCCGCGCCGCTCAAGCGGCCCGAAACCCATTGGGAAAGGAAATGAAATGACGGAAACCATCAAGGACAAGGTCAGGGCCTTTGTCATCGAGAACTTCCTGTTTGGCGATACCTCGTACGATCTCGCCGACGGCGCCTCTCTGATCGAGAACGACATCATCGACTCGACCGGCGTTCTCGAACTCGTCGCCTTTATCGAAGACCAGTTCGGCATTGCCATGGCCGACGCCGACATCGTGCCTGCGAACCTCGATTCGCTCGCCCGCATCTCGGCCTTCATCGAGGCGAAGGCCGGAGTGCCGGCCACGGCCTAACCAAGACCCGAGGGCGTTCCATGCGGTTCGAACAATTTCTCATCGGCAATGCGGCAAGGCATGCGGCCAAGACGGCGCTCGTGACCGATCGCAAGCGGCTCAGCTACGGCGAGTTCGACGAGCTATCGAGCCGGCTGGCGGCCGCGCTGGCTAAGGCGGGCGTGAAGCGCAACGACCGCGTCCTCGTGTTCATGGACAATTGCTGGGAGGCGGCCGCCTCGATCTTCGCGATCCTGAAGGCAGGCGCGACCTTCAGCCCGATCAACGCCTCCACCAAGGCGGACAAGCTCGCCTACATTATCGATGACTGCGAGCCGGCCGCGATCCTGACGCAGGCCAAGCTGATGCCGGTGGTGGCGGAAGCCCAGGCGCAAAGCAGCGGCAAGGCCGACATCTTCGTTGCATCGACCGCGGCGCCAAATGGCCAGTCGCCTGCCGGCGCGGTGCCCTTCGAGGGCTGCCTGTCGGCGGCGGAGGCGATGCCGGTGTCGCATCGCGGCATCGACGTCGATCTGGCGATGCTGATCTACACGTCGGGTTCGACCGGGCGCCCGAAGGGCGTGATGATGACCCATCGCAATATCGACGCGGCGTCGGAATCGATCACCACCTACCTGCGCAACGAGCACGACGACATCATCCTCAACGTGCTGCCGCTCGCCTTCGACTATGGCCTCTACCAGTTGCTGATGGCGATCAGGCTCGGCGCGACGCTGGTGCTCGAAAAGTCCTTTGCGTTCCCGCATGCGATCTTCGAGCGCATCCGCGAGGAGGGCGTCACCGGCTTCCCGCTGGTGCCGACGATGGCGGCGATGATCCTGCAGATGCGCGATCTGGAGCCGGGGTTCCTGCCGAGCCTGCGTTATCTCTCCAACACCGCCGCGGCGCTTCCGCCGCCGCACATCGCCCGCCTGCGTGAGCTTTTCCCGGGCGCGCGGCTCTATTCGATGTACGGGCTGACGGAGTGCAAGCGTTGCACCTACCTGCCGCCGGAGGAACTGGATCGCCGGCCGGGCTCGGTCGGCATCGCCATTCCGAATACGGAAGCCTTTGTCGTCGACGACGAGGGCAGCCGCGTGCCGCCGGGCGTTCCTGGCGAACTCGTCATCCGCGGGCCGCATGTGATGCAGGGCTACTGGCGCAACGACGCGGCGACCGAGCGCATGCTGCGGCCCGGACCGAACCCGTGGGAAAAGGTGCTCTATACGGGCGACCTCTTCCAGACGGACGAAGAGGGCTTTCTCTATTTCGTCGGCCGCAAGGACGACATCATCAAGACCCGTGGCGAGAAGGTGGCGCCCAAGGAAGTCGAGACCGTGCTCCATGCCCATCCCGGCATCGCCGAGGCCGTCGTGGTCGGCGTGGCCGATCCGGTGCTCGGCCACGCGATCGCTGCCCTTGTGGTGCGTGCGGACCCTGGCTTGACCGACAAGGACATCATCCGCCACTGCACCCGCCACCTCGAGGATTTCATGGTGCCGAAGATCATCGAATTCCGCACCGAACTGCCGAAGACGGATACCGGCAAGGTCAGCCGCCGACTTGCCGCCGAGACGATGGAGCCTGCACAATGAACATCAGAACAACCGGGGGCACGGGCCTGTTTTCGGCCGAAACCCTGACGATCGACCATGCGCTCGAAACCGACCGCATCGTTTCCGGCTTGCGCGGGCAGTTGCGCTCCATGAAGAAGCGCGGTCTGGTGCTCGGGCTCTCCGGCGGCATCGACTCGAGCGTCTCGGTGGCGCTTGCGGTGCGCGCGGTCGGCGCCAAGAACGTCTTCTGCCTGTTCATGCCGGAAAACGATTCCGATCCGGAAAGCCTGCGCTTCGGCCGGCTGGTCGCAGAAACCTTCGGCGTCGAGGCGATCGTCGAAGACATTGGGCCGACGCTCAAGGCCATGGGCTGCTACGAGCGCCGCGACGCCTTCATCCGCGAACTGGTTCCGGACTATGGCGACGGATGGGCCTCGAAGGTCGTCATCGCCAATGCGCTCGAAGGCGAAGGCTACAACATCTCCTCGCTGGTGGTTCAGAGCCCTGAAGGCGTGCAATCGAAACACCGAATGCCGCCATCGGTCTATCTCGGCGTCGTCGCTGCCACCAACATGAAGCAGCGTACCCGCAAGCAGGTCGAGTACTACCATGCGGACCGGCTGAACTTCGCCGTGCTCGGCACGCCGAACCGGCTGGAGTACGACCAGGGCTTCTTCGTCAAGAACGGCGATGGCGCCGCCGACGTCAAGCCGATCGCCCATCTCTACAAGTCGCAGGTCTATGCGCTTGCCGCCCATCTCGGCGTTCCCGCCGAAGTTTGCCGTCGCCCGCCGACGACCGACACCTATTCGCTGGAGCAGACGCAGGAGGAGTTTTATTTCTCCCTGCCTTACGATCGCATGGACCTCTGCCTTTACGGCCTCAACCACGGGATCGAGATTGACGCCGTCGCCAAGGCGGCCGGCCTGACCGTGGTGCAGGTCGAACGGGTCTGGGCCGATATCGCCGCCAAGCGCAAGGCGACGCGCTACCTGCATCTCGGGCCGCAACTGGTGCAGCCCGTGGAGGAGATCGCCGGCTATTGAGGCCTGGCCGGACCGACGGTCACGCTCAAGAGAAGCTGCCGCCGATCAGCCGGCTCCAATATTCGCCGGAAATACCGTTGAAGAAGCCCTGTCCGTCGCGGCAGGCTTCGACAATCTCCTGGTCGCGCGAGTGCACGACGCTCGAGGCGACGTGCACGAAGGCGATGCGTCGGCCGAGCATGGCTTCCATCAGCGCCGGCTGCGTGCGTCCGCGCAAGCCCGCAAGGCCCCGTCTCGACGCCTCGTCGACCAGGCAGTCGATGACCGGCCCGGCCTGCCCGGGTCGCGCCAGGATCTGCAGGACCCGACCGATTTCACCGGCCTTGGCGTAGTAGGCGAAGGCTCCGACGACGGTGCCCGTGCGGGCCGTTACCAGCGCGTAGACGAGCTCGCCTTGCTCCGGCTTCTTTTCAGCATCGGCAAGGATGTGGTCGAGCTGGCCATCGCTCCATTCGGGGCGAAGCGGAAACTGCGCGGTGAACTGGTCGACGACGGCGGCAAAGCCGCTGCGGTCCGTCTCGGTCGCGGTGAAGCCGGCCGGTGCCGCTCCCGCTTCGGGCAGGGCGGACCAGCGCTGCTCGCCCTGGCCCATGCGCTTGCGATAGAAATTGTCGAGCACACGCGCGAAGGGGGCGGCGAGCCGGGCGGGCTTGATACGGTTCGAGGCGACGCTGAGGCTGAACGTCGCCGGACGGATGACGCGCACCCAGTCGAGGCTGTACTGCGGCAGAACCACGCCGCGGAGCCGCGTCCACATCTGCACCGAGACTTCGCTTGCCGTCTCGCTGAACGATAGATCCTGCGGACCGGCGAGGAACGCCTTCATGAGGCGCGCTCCCGCCAAGGGATCGCTTTCACGGTCTTCCGCCATCAGCGATCCGCAGATCGCGGCGCGCAGATGCCGGCCGTTCAGTGTCATCGGCAGCGCGTTGACGCCGACGAAACCGGTGATCCGGCCTTCGTCGTTCACATGTACCAGCGGTCTGATTTCCGCATCGGAGTTCGGTCCGTCGAGATAGAGCTGCCGCATATAGTCGGCAAGGGCTGGCGAAGTGGTGCGCTCCTCGCGGAACACCCGCTGGAACATTCCGGCGACCGCTGGAACATCCGCGTATTCTAGCGAACGGATTTCGCTCATCGGGCGAGCTCTCCGGTGCCCGCCGCCGCCGGGTCGGCGATTTTCTGGACGATGGCGACGCGCGGTTTGCCGTCGCGGTCGGTCGCGAAGGTGACCGGTGCATAGGCTTTCGCCCGTGAGAGAAGGGCGCCTGCCTGCCGCTCCTGGCCCTCGCCGAACTCGAACAACAGCCAGCCTCCCGGTTTCAGGAAGGCGTGCGCATCTCGGATCAGGCGCTGATGGATGGAAATGCCGTAGGGGCCGCCATCGAAGGCTTCGCGCGGCTCGCTCTCGAGCAGATGGGCGCGGTCGCCCTCCAGCCGGCCGGTCGAGATATAGGGGGGATTGCAGACCACGACGTCAATCTTGCCTTGCAGATCGTCGCTTTCAAGCGCCGCGAAAAGATCGCCCTGCCGGATGGAGACGCGCGAGCCGAGGCCGAGCCGATCGACGTTGCGGCGGGCAAGCGCGACGGTGCTGTCCGTCAGATCCGCGCCCCAAACACGCGCCGAGGGGATCTCGCTGGCAATGCCAAGGGCGAGGTTGCCGGAGCCGCAGCACATGTCGATGATGGTGACTTCCGAAGGGCCGCCTTCAAGAATCGAAACGGCCCTCCTTCCAAGAAGCTCCGTTTCTTCCCGCGGAACCAGCACGTCGGGCGCAAGTTCCAGTTCGACACCCATGAACCGGTGCAGTGTCGCGGCCCGGTCTTCGGTCGGTCGGTCGGTCGGATTGATGTCGTCGTGCGCCACGGCCGCTCCTCATGTCGCTGGAAAACTCTGTAGACGTGCGGACCGTAACCTAGTGTAATTGAGTAAACGGAAGCTGAAATACAATTGCTGCGAGCACGTTAACCGCGCAATCATTTCTGCCTGTTACCGTGCGCGTGATCAGAGGCGGGTGCTCGCTGTCATTGAACGCTTTTTGAGCGTAACAATGAGCGGTTGAGGTCAAGGGCAGATCGGAATGGCTTCGGAAGGTGTGAAGGAACGCGCGCACAAACCGTTCCTCTCGATGATCATATCCTATGCTGCATCCGGCGGCAGCCTTGTCATTGGCTCGGCTGCGCAACTCCTGACCTTTGCGATCCTCGCGCGTTTTCTCGGCGTGCATGAGTTCAGCGTCTTCGTCGCAATTACGGCCGTTGCCAACATCGCAGTTCATCTGTGCGGTCTCGGCGCGATGGAGTGCCTGGTGCGCCGCGTCGCGCGCGACCGCAGCATGTACTCGCAGATGCTCGGCCACAACATCATCCTGACTGCGATCAGCGGCGTGCTGCTGGTGTTGCTTGGCGCGGCGGTGTTGCCGTTCTTCTTCACGCTTTCGCCCGATCCCGTGACCAATGTCACGGTGATCACCTTGATGCTCGTGACCAACATCATCTTCGTGCGCGTCATCGTGCTGGCGGAGCAGATCTTTCTCGCGCATTCGAATTTTGCCTCGGCCAACAAGGTGGTCGTCGGTTTCGCCCTGGCGCGCACCATCGCTGCAGCGCTCGCCTGCATCGCCTTCGGAGTGGCATCGGTTGCCTCCTGGGCCGTGTGGCAGTTCGTGTGCCATGTGATCGTGGCCCTTGGCTGCTGGCGGGCGGTTAAGGGACTGGGACGTCCGACCTATGGAATCGTGCGGGAAGAGCTGCCGCTCGGGCTCTATTTCAGTATCCCGTTCATCCTGCGCGCTGTCCGGCAGAACGCCGACCTTCTGGTCCTGAGCCTGGTTGCAAGTGCGGAGGTCATGTCCAGCTACAGCGTCGCGCGGCGCATGCTGGAGAGCAGCTACCTCTCGGTCGAGGCCTTGAACCGGTTGATCTATCCCGGTTCGGCAAAGGCGACCGCAGCCGGCCTGCATCATGCCTTCGAGCGCGTGCGCAAGGTGCTGTTCGCGGCCACCTCGATCAGCATTGCCGCGGCCGTCGCCGTCTTCGTGCTGGCGCCAGTGCTGCCCTATCTCTTCGGCAAGGACTACGTCTCTCTCGTTTCCTTCGTTCGCATCCTGTGCTGGGTCGTCGTGCCGCTTGCCATGTGGTCGGTGGCGATGGAGGCGCTTGGCGCGTCCGGCCACCATCCGGCGCGCGCGTCGGTCATGGGGCTTGGCAGCGTGCTTGGGGCGGCACTCACCGCTTGGGCGACCTGGTACGCACCGCCGACAGGCACGTTCATTTCCTTTTACGTGATCGAGATCGCGATGGTGATCGTCTCATGGGCGGTCTTCCTGCGTTTCGTGCGGCGCGATCGGGAGCAGGCCGGCGCAGCTTCCCTGTCGACGGGGGTGGCGCATGGAGGCTGAACTGGGGAAAATCCAGGCTGCACGGTCGCTCGGACGGGAAATGCCCCGGATGGGCAATGTGCGCGCCATGGAACCCCGAGATATCCCGGCCGTCAGCAGCATGTTCACCCGGATCTTTCGCAAGCGGGAGCAGGACGCGAGCCCGGAACTGCAGAAATATGTCGAGACCATCTTCTTCGGTAGCCCGCTATACGCGCCGGAACACGGCAGCATCGTTTACGACGACGGCTCCGGCAGCCTCGGCAGCGCCATCCTGGCGCTTCCCATGGAGTTCACGGTCAACGGCCGCCGGACGGTGGCGAAGCTTCTCTGCGCCTTCATGTCCGAAGGCAAGGCC
This sequence comes from Ensifer sp. PDNC004, assembly GCF_016919405.1. NCBI lineage: Bacteria > Pseudomonadati > Pseudomonadota > Alphaproteobacteria > Hyphomicrobiales > Rhizobiaceae > Ensifer > Ensifer sp. PDNC004. Next base: position 498,920 of record NZ_CP070352.1, on the reverse strand, counting down.
GGTGCGGTCGGCGCCGCCTGCCTGGCGCGCGCCATGCGGGCGACACGCCAGGACATGTGTTTTTCCGACAACTCGTCTCCGGTCAGCGCCGATCACTGGGTTGCCGGCGGTGGCGTCGTGCTGCCGATCCAGAGCCTCGACTGGCGTCGCTCCTTCCGGCCGTTCAAAGCCTGGGGGTTGACGGTTGGTCGGCAAGTGCGCCCGCTCCGATCCCCGATCCTTTCCAAGCCGCTCGCGCTTGCCGACCGGCTGTTGCGGCGCCGCCGCCCACGTACGAAACCCGATCCGGTGGCCGGCTGCACGACGCACGCCATCGACCCCGCCGCCTTCGTCGATCTCGCAGAACCGATGCTGCAGCGCTTTTCCGTCAGGCCGGTCTGGTCGCGCAGTGAGTTCGACTGGCTGGTGATGGTCGCGCGACTGAACACGCCGCTCGGCGATCTTCTCTGCCGAGAGGTTCGAGACGAGAGCGGGCGCGTCATCGGCGCCTATCTCTACTTCGGCAAGGCCGGTGAGCGGGCGACGGTGCTCAATGTCGTCTGCGAGGCCGGCCGCGAGTTCGCCGTTACTTCGCAGATGTTCCACGCGCTTGACGCGGAGGGTTATGCGCTCGCCGTCGGCAGCTCGCAGCCGTTCCTCATGAATGCGATCTCGCGCCAGAGATGGCTGTCCTTCCACCATCGCGGCTACTTCTGCATGGTGACGCGGCATGCAGATCTGAAAGACGCGGCCCAGCGCAACGATATCTATGTCGGCGGTCTGGCATCGGAGAGCTGGAGCCGGTTGTTGACCGACTTCTGAAGCCATGGGTTAAGCGACAATCCTGCCGTTTAACGGAATATTCACCGTACAACCTTAATTCTGCGCTAGAAGGCGGCTCGCGGGGTCACGATCTTCGCGTCTTGATGGGCGTGCGTGAGGGATGCTTATGTATAGGCCGGACGAGGCCGGAAAACAGGGGGTCAGTCAACCGGCACGCGAGCAGCGTGCGCCGGTCGAAAGAGGTTCGTTGCTCGATCTGCTCTCGTCGGACCTTCACGAAGCGGAGACTGCCGCCGACAGGTCGGCAACAGACAGGCCCGCCGAAATCCAGCGCCAATCCAGAGATATTCCGAACGCCACGCCCCAGCCCACTGACGTGGCGCGTCCCGTGTCCAGTGCGGCCGGCGCGACGCGCGATAGCTACTTTCCCGGGTTGAGCGGCCTTAGCAGGATCGGCATCGATGATATCATCGGCTGGTTGCGGGACGGGCTCATCTGGATCGTGCTGGCGCTCGTCCTGTGTGTGGGGGGGGCGCTCGCCTATGCTATGACGGCGACGCCGCGCTATACGGTCTACACCGATATCGTCGTCGATCCGTCCAACCTCAACGTCGTCAGCGATGACGTCTTCACCAGCAACCCGCAGCGCGATGCGCAATTGCTGGAAGTAGAAAGCAAGCTGCGCATCCTGACGTCGCGCAATGTGCTATCGCGGGTGATCACACAACTGCGCCTCACCGAGGATCCGGAATTCGTGAAGCCCTCGGCCTTTAGCTCGTTGAAGAACCTCTTCTCCACGAAGGCGGAGCAGCAGGCCGGAAACGAGCTTGCCGCCATGCGCGCCTTGTCGGAGCGGGTGGAAGCCCGGCGCGAAGAGCGGTCCTTCGTGGTGGTGATGAAGGTCTGGAGCGAAGAGCCTGCGAAAGCGGTGACGCTGTCGGATGCGATCGTCGCGGCCTTCGAGCAGGAGCTGTTTCAGTCCGCCGCCGAGAGTGCCGGTCGCGTCGCGCAGAGCCTCAACGCCCGGCTCGATGAACTTCGCCACAACGTCACCGAATCCGAGCGGGCGGTCGAGGATTTCCGCCGCAAGAACGGGCTGCAGTCGACCAATGACGGCCAGCTCGTCAGCAATCAGCTTTCGAACGAACTCAACACCCAGGTCCTCGATGCCCAGCAGCGCTTCATCCAGGCCGATACCCGCTACCGGCAGATGAACGATGCGATCGCGCAAGGGCGGACCGCAAGCGCCTCCGAGTTCGAATCCGTCAACATGACGAACCTGCGCGAGCAGTACAACGTGCTGCAGCAGCAGATCGCCTCCATGCAGCGCACCTATGGCGAGCGCCATCCGCGCCTCGTCAATGCGCGCTCGGAGCGCGCGAACCTGGAGTCGGCCATGGCCGACGAAGCGCGCCGCATCCTGGATCGCGCCAAGGCGGACATGGACCGGGAGCAACAGGCCTTTTCGGCCTTGCGCGCCAAGGCGAGCGACGAGAAGTCGAACGTATTTTCCGACAACGAAGCCCAGGTACAGCTGCGCGATCTCGAAAGGGACGCGCGCGCCAAGGCCGCCATCTATGAGACCCACCTGGCGCGTGCCCAGCAGATCACTGAACGCCAGCAGATCGACACGACCAATGTTCGCGTGATCTCGCGCGCCTTGCCGCCGAATGCACGCAGCTGGCCGCCGCGCACCGTGGTTCTGCTCGCCGGCGGCGGCTTCCTCGGGATCGTTCTCGGCATATCGCTCGCGCTTGCCCTCGGTCTGTGGAGATACATCCGTCGTCCGCAGCCCCTGGCGCCGTGAGAGGGCGGCCATCGTGCCCGATCTCAGCGGCAATCCGGTCACTTCTGCAGAAACCTTGAGGGTCCGCGTCGGGACCTTCCTGTTCCTGGCGATTTCCATCTACTACTGGATTCCCTTCCATTCCTTCGTCGACCTGACCAAGGAAAGCCTGCTGGAGCCGGGCGGTGACAATTCCAGCCGGCTGAACCAGATCGTGGCCTTGCTGCTGTTTGCCGGCGCCTCTTGTTACGGTGTGCTGCATCCGATGCGGCGCGGGCTGATGCAGCCGCGGGTGCTGCTTGCGGTCCTGCTTTTGTGGGTGCTCTTTGCTTGCTTGGTTTCCGCTCATCCGGCCAACGGCATCAAGGCGATCATCCTGACGACGATGGTCGCGGTCAACGCCAACGTCTATCTGCTGTTGCCGGCCAACGAGCGGCACTTCGCCAAGATGTTGGCGATCTCGACGCTCGTCATGCTCGCGGTTGCCTATTACGGCGTACTGTTCAAGCCGCTTCTGTCCATTCACCAGGCCAACGAAGTGCTGGAGCCGATGCATGCAGGGCTGTGGCGCGGCCATTTTCGTCACAAGAACGAAGCGGCCGTCGCCATGGTGCTGGCCTCGTTTCTCGGCCTTTACGTCCTGCATCGGTGGTCGAAGCTAGTCGGCGTGACCATCGTTGGCCTCGCCTTCTTCTTCCTCATCCACACGGGAGGGAAGACCTCGACAGCGATGCTGCCGGGCATCCTGCTTCTGGCATGGCTGTTCGAACGCGTACGCCTGCTGCGCATCCCGATTGCAATCGGCGGCGTGGCCCTGTTCAACCTTTTCGCCGTCGGGTCGGCCGTCTTCCGGCCACTTGGCGAATTCGTCACGTCGCTCGGCATCGACGCGACCTTCACGAACCGCGCCGACGTCTGGCGCTTCGCCTTTTCGGTAATCGCTGAACAGCCGTTTATCGGCCGCGGCTTCAAGGCTTTCTGGCAGACCGAGGAAGTGGTCTTCAGCGGCGGCGGCATCGAGACCTGGGCGGTTCGCGCCGCCCATGCGCATAATTCCTATCTCGAGACGCTTCTGGTCATCGGCATACCCGGATTGATCCTCACGCTGCTCTGGCTGGTGGTGCTCCCGCTCTATCATATCTCGCGCATACCGCCGGCCCGGCAGCACAGCGACCTCACGCGGCTGTTCCTGCGGATCTGGCTCTATTCGATCTACAGCGCCAGCCTCGAGGCCTTCTTCTTCGATGGTCCGAACGTGCTGTGGTTTACCTTGCTCTTCGCAATTTGCGGTTTGCGCCTGCAGTCCTCGGCAGCGCTTGCAACCGAACCACGCCCGCTTGCACAAAGGATGGTGGCGCATGCCTAGTTTTTCACAGGCTCTGTCGAGGGTCGACGGCCTTGTCGACCGCGTCGCCAATCGGCTGATCTGGCGTCTCGCGGCGAAACCGCGTGACGTCATAACCGATGCGCCGCTCGTCTCCTTCACCTTCGACGACGTGCCGGACACAGCACTGCACAACGGCGCCGCGATCCTCGAACGTCATGGCGTGCACGGAACGTTCTATATCGCCGGAGGGCTTGGGGGGCGGGTCGAGACGGATCGTACCCTGATCTCGCCGGAGGGCTGCGCCGAGCTCGCTCGTCGGGGTCACGAGGTTGGCTGCCACACCTATTCCCACAGCAAAATCAGGCGTCTGGGCGGAGGTGGGCTCGCCCGGGATCTCGACCGGAATGCCGCCTATCTCAGCCAGAGCGGCGTCAATGCCGCTGCAACCAACTTCGCCTTTCCTTACAATGCCGCCTGGCCGCTGGCGCGGCGGGAGCTGGGGCGCCGCTACCGCACTTGTCGTGCGGCTGGCGAGAGCGTCAACCGCACGGCCGTCGATCCGCTGATGCTGAAGGCCGTCGAGATCCGGCAGCCGGAGGCGGACGCTCGAGCGCTCACGGGCTGGATCGACGATGTCGTTGATCGACCGGGCTGGCTCGTATTTTTCACCCACGACATCGCCGCGCGTCCGACGCCCTATGGCTGCACGCCCGAGACTTTCGAGACCCTGGTTCGCTACGCGGTTGAGAAGGGCTGTGTCGTGTTGCCGGTCGAGCAGGCGCTCGACAGGCTCGGCTGGTAGGAGGGCGCATGTCGGGGCAGGGGAACGGCGGCAACAGGCTGCTCGCCATCAACAACTACTTCTATCGCCGCGGCGGCGCGGAGGCGGTCTTTTTCGACCATATGAAGATGTTTTCGGATATCGGCTGGGACGTGGTGCCCTTCGCCATGCAGCACGAGGATAACGAAGCCTCGCCATGGTCCGACTATTTCGTCTCCGAGATCGAGTATGGCCGGCGCACCAACCTTCTGCGCAAGGTCGTTCAGGCGGCAAGCGTCATCTACTCGCGTGAAGCGCAGAAGAACGTCAGCCGGCTGATCGAGCGCGCCCGGCCCTCCGTCGCCCATGCCCACAACGTCTACCACCATCTTTCGCCGGCGATCTTCTCGACGCTGAAGGCGGCCGGCATCCCGGTCGTCATGACCGCTCACGATCTGAAGCTTGCCTGTCCTTCCTACAAGATGCTGCGTGACGGTGCCGTCTGCGAGGACTGTCGCGGCGGGCATATCTACAACGTCTTGCGGCATCGCTGCATCAAGGGGGAGACGACGCTGAGCGCCGTCGTGCTCGCCGAAACCGTCGTTCACCGCGGGCTCGGTCTCTACCGCAACAAGGTGGACCGCATCGTCGTACCGAGCAAATTCTACGTCGAGAAGCTGGTCGAATGGGGCTGGCCGCGCGAACAGATGGTCCATATCCCGAACTTCGTCGATGTCGACGACTATTCGGCCGACTGGGTCGAGGGCGACTATTTCGTCTTTGCCGGACGGCTGGCCCCGGAGAAGGGGTTGGCGACGCTGATCCGCGCGGCGGCCGCATCGGGCCAACGGTTGGTGATCGCCGGAACCGGCCCCGAGGAAGCGATGCTGCGTCAGCTGGTTGCGCAAACCGGCGCCGATGTGACCTTTGCCGGCTATCTCTCCGGAGAGGCCCTGCACCGACTGATCGGGCAGTCGCTGGCACTGGTTCTGCCTTCCGAATGGTATGAGAACGCGCCGATCAGCGTGCTTGAAGCCTATGCGTTAGGGCGGCCGGTGATCGGGGCCTCGATCGGCGGCATTCCTGAAATGATCCGCGTGGGCGAGACCGGCATGACCGCGATTTCGGGGGACGCCGACGATCTCGCCCGCATGCTGTCGACGATGGCCGGTCTGCCGGCTGCCGAACGCGCTGCGATGGGGGCTTCGGGCCGACGCTGGATCGCAAACGAGTTCTCCGCCGCCGCCTATCGGCAACGGACGATCGACCTCTATTCCAGGCTGGGCGCGCTCTGAGCGCGTCCGCCATTAACGTTACGATACAATTTGTAGTAACCTGGGCTCGCGCTATGGTTTTCGGTCATTTATATGAGGGGTGAGTGAAATATCTTGGCGGTGATTAAGTATATCGCCCTAGTAAACGGAACGGGCAACCTTCGAGGCGACACATGAGCAGAAAGTCTGATGTTTCGCGAAGTCATCGCCAGCAACAGCCGGTGATTGCGCAGGAGATGGTACAGACCGGACTGTCGGACGGCGCCGGCCGGCTACCCCTGCCTAGCGCCGCACGCGCTGGCCGACAGCACGGCCACCCCGCTCAGAGCGGCGCGCTGGCCGCACGCGGTGAGCGCAAGCGCGTGATGATGCTGGGCCTGCGCGGCATCCCCAACGTTCAGGGCGGCGTCGAGAAACACGTCGAAATGCTGGCGAGCAAGCTGCTCGGATACGGCTGGGACGTCGAGGTGGTCGGACGCCGCCGCTATCTGGAGGATCGCAAGGCTTACGCCTGGAACGGAGTGGACGTCGTTCCTCTCTGGGCTCCGCGCCGTATGGCGCTGGAAGCGATCGTCCATACCTTCCTCGGGGTCTGGCTCGCCGCCTGGCGGCGCCCGGATGTCCTGCACATTCATGCTATCGGCCCGGCGCTGATGACGCCGCTTGCGCGCTTGCTCGGTCTCAAGGTCGTTGTGACCCATCATGGCTACGACTATGACCGGCAGAAGTGGGGCGGGTTCGCCAGGCGCACGCTGAAGCTCGGCGAGCGCCTCGGCATGCGGTTCTCGAACGGACGCGTGGCGATCTCGAAGGACATCGCCGAGACGATGCACGCCCGGCACCATGTTGCGATGACGCTGGTGCCGAACGGCGTCCAGGTCACCCCGCCGACGGGAGAGGCCGGCATTCTCGCGGAGTTCGGCCTGGAGCGGCGGCGCTATATCCTGCTCGCCGCCCGGCTGGTCCCGGAAAAGCGGCAGCTCGATCTCATCCGTGCTTTTGCCAAGTGCGGCCTCAGCGATACGAAGCTCGTTCTTGCCGGCGGCGCAGAGTTCGAGACGCCCTATGCCAAGGAGGTGAGGGCGCTTGCGCGCGACGTGCCGGGTGTCGTGCTCACCGGCTTTCAGACGGGCGACAGGCTGGCGGAACTCTTCGACAATGCCGCCCTCTTCGTGCTGCCTTCCAGCCACGAGGGCATGCCGATTGCACTGCTCGAGGCGATGGCCTACGGGCTGCCGGTTCTGGCAAGCGATATCGTCGCCAATCAGGAACTGGAGCTGGCACCCGACGAATATTTCCCGTTGGGCGACATCGATGCGCTGGCGTCCGGGATCGTGGACAAGCTCGCAGCCCCGCTCAGCGACGAGGACGTGCGCGAGCGCGCCGCGCACGCTGAAGCCGCCTATAGCTGGACAAATGTGGCGCAAAGGACCGCGGCGGTGTATAGCGCGTTGCTGGCGAAGTAGCCGGACGTTCACGTCCGCCGTGTCGCCGGCCGGAGCCTGCCTCGTGCGTTCACCGCACACCGGTCTCCTCAAGAATGCGACCGCGCCCCCGCAACGCGATGAAAGCGCAGGCGCCGTCGCCGATCGTTCGATGATTACCGTGCCTCGCACGCCGCCTGGAAGACAAGCCGACAATGACTATCAAACGCGCCGCCAGCCTTTTCGCATGGATCCTGTTTGCCGTGATCGCCTATTCGACGATGTCGCCGCTCGACCTGCGGCCGCGCATCGGGCACATGGTCCATCTCGAACGTTTCGGGGCCTTCGGACTGCTGGGCCTGCTGTTTGCGATCGCCTATCCGCGGCGGCTGGCGTTCGTGCTGGTTCTGGTCTTTGCGACCGCCATTGGCTTCGAACTGTTGCAGATGGTTTCTGCTGACCGCCACGCACGCCTGACGGATGTGATGGTCAAGCTTCTCGGCGGCGCCTGTGGCGTCTTTGGCGGCTGGTTCCTCTATCGCTTTCGCTTGCCGCTGCTGCGGCTGCTGGGGCGGTAAACCAAAACGCAAAATATCGCCGGTAAGATCGGCGGCAACCGGAGCAGGCCTGCGCTCCGTCGAGACTGGGGGATCGCGTGGCAGTATCCGTCATCATCAAGACGCTGAACGAAGAAAAGCGCATCGCTGCGACCATTGAAAGCGCGTTGAAGGCGCTCGAAACCGTGGGCGGCGAGGTCATCGTTGCCGACAGCGGCTCCAGGGACCGGACGGTGGAGATCGCCTCGCGCTATCCTGTTGTCATCGCCCAGATCAGCCCACCGGCGCTTCCGAGCTGCGGCATCGGCCCGCAACTCGGCTTCCAATATTCGCGCCACACACATATCTGCCTGCTCGACGGCGACATGTTGCTGGACGACGATTTCCTCGAAGTGGCGGAAGCGTTCCTCGCCGACAAGCCCACAGTGGCTGGTGTTACCGGCCATGTGCAGGAGATGCTGACCTCCAACCTCGAATTTTCCCGGCGGGTCACCCGTAATTCACCGGAAAACCGGATCGGCGCGATCGACCGCATGAACGGCGGCGGGCTCTATCGTCGGTCGGCGATCGAGGCAGTCGGCTATCTCTCCGATCGCAACCTGCACGGCTATGAGGAGTTCGACCTCGGTATCCGGCTCAGAAGCGCCGGCTTCAAGCTGCATCGCCTTGACCGGCGCTTCGTCCAGCATTTCGGCCACACCGACAATTCCTACCGCCTGCTCGTGCGCCGCTGGAAGAGCAAGTACCTGTTCGGCATCGGGGAGTTGCTGCGCGCCTCGCTCGGCCAGCCCTATTTCTTCCAGCTCGTCCGGGAACTGCCGGAGCTCAAGCTTTGGGCGCTGGTCTATCTCTGGTGGGCAGCGTCGCTGGCGATCCTGCTGCTCGTGCCCGACAAACTCCTTGCGCTCGGCATCGTCCTTGCGATCCTTGCCGGCGTCGTCGGGCTGATGAGCCTGCGCAAGGGCGGTTTCAGCATGGGGCTCTACACTGTCGTCGCCTGGTTCTTCCACGCGGCGGCGCTGCCGGTCGGCTTCTTCCGGGCACGGCGAAAGCCTGACGCGCCGATCGAAAGCAAGCTGCTCGGAGCCCCGGCATGAGGTGGCAGCCACTGCCGGCGGCAGCCGTGGCGCTTGCTGCCGTCTGCTCGCCGGCGCAGGCATCGGACCAGTGGCTTCCCGTGCGGGAAATCTCGCTTGAGTTCGAGGCTGGCAGCCCTCTCGATTTTTCCTCTTTCCTGCCGAACGGCACGATCGATGCGGATCACCGCCTGGTCGCCGGTGCCGGCGGACGGCTTGCCTTCGCGAAGTCACCGGACAAGCCGGAGCGCATGCTCTGTGCGTCGCTTGCCTGGAGCCCGGCCTCCGGCGGGTTTCCCGATCACGAAACCGCCGATCGTTACGCCCGGCAACTGGCGATGCGCGGCTACAATCTCGCCCGGCTGCATTTCGTCGACGGCAGCCTGATGTTCGGTCGCGACCGGGACTTCGATTTCGACCCCGAGACGCTCGACCGCATCCACTATCTGCTGGCGGCGCTGAAGCGTAACGGCATCTACTGGATGATGGACGGCCTGTCGTCCCTGCGCGGCGTTTACGGCGGCTTTGACGATCGCTGGGACGATGGCGGCAACCTCAAGCTCCAGCTGTTTGTCGACGAGCGGGCGTTCGATCACTGGAAGCGCATGCAGGAGGCGATCCTCGGGCGCGTAAACCCCTATACGGGCGTGGCGCCGATCCGCGACGACGCGCTCGCGGTCGTCATTCTCGCCAACGAGAACGGCATGGAGTTCGACACCGTTGTGCACGATCGGCCGGGCAAGCCGCCCTATGATCCGCAGCTTGCCAAGCCGTTCAACGCGTGGCTGGCCAAACGCTACGGATCGACCGCGGCGCTTGCCAAGGCGTGGCCTGATCTGCGCCCAGACGAGACGATCGAAGCGAGATCCGTGGCGCTGCCGGCGGACCGCTACGTTCCCGGCCCGCGGCTGCGCGATCTGCAGGCGTTCTTTACCGAGACGGAAGCGGCGACGACCGCGCGCATGGGCGAGGTGCTACGCGGGCTCGGCTACCGCGGCCTGATCAGCAACTACAACAATTGGCCGACGGTTCAGGCGTCGCTCAGCCGGCGCGGCCTCGAAGCCGTGACCATGAACACCTATCACGACTGGGTCAGCGGCTATGCGCCCGGCAGCAAGACCACACAGGTCAGTTCGATCGCCGACGGGGTGAATTACATCCGCATGATCGCGGCAACGCGCTGGCTCGACCGACCGTTCCTCGTCAGCGAGTACGATCACCTCTTCTGGAACCGCTACCGCTACGAGGCCGGGCTGGCGATGCCGGCCTATGCGGCCCTGCAAGGCTGGGATGCGCTCTGCCGCCACGGCCATGGCCCGATCGTTCTTTCCTATGGCGAACCGTTCCCGCACAAGAAGGCGATGCTGCCCTACGCCATTGCGCTCGATCCCGTCGCGCGCGCCGGCGAGACGCTGTCGGCGCTTCTCTACCGCCGCGGCGACGTGGCGACCTCAACCGTTACCGTCCCGTTTGCGGTGCGCGGAGAAGAGGATCTTTCCGACGACATGCAGGCGCGCGAACCGGAGCGCCTGACGGACCTCGCGCTGGTCGGGCGGGTCGGTCTTGAAGAGGCGAACCGGCTCGGCGATGTGCCTGCGGTAAAGCAACCGCGCCAGCAGGACAGCGAAGGGATACTCGACAGCCTGCGCCAAGACGGTGCGCTTTCGGATGATAACGGCACCAGCATCGATACCGGCATTTACCAGAGCAGTACCGGTGAAATCCTGTTGAACCGCCTTGCCGGCCAATTGCGCGTCGTCACCGACAGGACCGCGGCCGCCGCCTTCTCGACGCTGCGGGAGCCGATCGATCTCGGTCTGCTCAGGGTCGAGCGGGCCGATGGCAACGGGCTTGTTGCGATCTCGGCGCTCGATGCGAATGCAGGGCTCGCCACCGGCCGGCGCCTGCTGCTGATCTTTGCGACCGATGCGCAAAACACCGGCATGGCGTTTCGCGATACCGAGGAGAAGGTGATCGAGGATTTTGGCCGGCTGCCGGTTCGGCTGCGTGAAGGCGATGTCGATCTGACGCTGGCGCGAACCGCAGGGAACTGGAGCGTTTCGCCGGTGGGCCTCGACGGCAACGTGCATGCGCCGGTGGTGCAAGGCACGGGCAATGTCGCCTTCCGGCTCTCCAACAACGGGCCCTCCGGCCCGACCACCTATTTCCTCCTCGAACTGCGATAGGGGTAGCGCCGCGTTTCGCTGGATCAATGAATGGCCACGATGTCGGCCTATGCTCCGCCGCTTTCACGCACAGGAGGATGAGATGAGAATATCGGAAGCCATGCATCCCGGCGCTCGCTGGATCTCTCCGGAAACCGATCTGAAGACAATCGCGCGTATCATGCGCGACGAGGACATCGGCGCGTTGCCGGTCGGCGAAAACGACCGCCTGATCGGCATGGTCACGGACCGCGACATTGCGCTGCGCGCCTTTGCCAACGGGCGGGACCCGGCGTCGATGACGGCGCGGGACGTGATGACGAGGGATATCGTCTATTGCCGCACGGACGAGACGATCGAACATGCCGTCCATCTGATGGAGGCGAAACAGGTGCGGCGTTTGCCCGTGATCGACCAGGACAAGCGCATGGTCGGTATGCTGTCGCTGGGGGATGTCTCCCATGCCGGCAGCCAGCAACTCTCGGGCGAACTCGCCAAGGCCGTCACGGCCCATCACGTCTAACGTCGGCTTTGCAGCTCGCGGCGCCTTTGAATAGGCGCCGCCAGCCGTTTCGTTCGAGGCTGTCAGAACCGGTAGCTGATACCGGTGCCGATCAGCCACGGATCGAGCTTGACCTTGCCGCTGACAGCGCCGGCGCCCGGCAGTGTGGCGTTGACCTCAGGCTCCAGGAACAGCTTCTTCACGTCGAAGTTCAGGCCCCAGTGGTCGTCGAGCTTGATATCGACGCCCGCCTGAAGCGCCACGCCGAAGGTGTTTTTCAGATTGAAGCTGGAGAAATCGCCGCGGGGCTTCTCGTTGTAGAACATCGTGTAGTTCACGCCGGCGCCGACATAGGGCTTGATCTCGTCGGTGACGTTGAAGTGATACTGCAGTGTGAGCGTGGGCGGCAGCAGCCAGGCCTTGCCGATCTCGCCGAGGCCGGCGATCGAACCGCTGCCGCGCGCGGTGTGTGGCGTCGTGCCGAGGATCAGTTCGGCCGCAATGTTGTCGGTGAAGAAATAGGTGATGTCGAGCTCCGGCACGACGGAGTTGCTGACGCCGACCTTTTCGCCGTCGAGTGCGCTGCCGTTGAGATAGAGCGTGCCCTTGTCGTCAGGCAGGACAGCGAGCGCGCGGCCACGGATCATCCAAGGGCCGGGCTCGCTTGCCAGTGGCATTTCCGGTGCCGCGACCGCGCCCGGCTCGGAGAGATCTGCCGCCGTCGCGAGCGCGAGCGGTGCCGCAAGCGCGGCGAAAAGGACGGCAGATGGCAGAATGGCGCGAGTAGGCATGATTTTCCGGACCCCCAGAAGAAGTTGAACATCGCCGGTCAGGGCGTTCGGCGGCAGGGATTCTGCGGCCGACGGCACTATGCTCAACAGGGCGTCTCAGCGGTTGTCCTGGATCAATGCGGGCGCGAATCATCAAGCCCTTGGGGAAAAAGGTGGATTCGGCCAAAGACGCAATATCCGCGCCAATCCCTTGTCAAGCGGGCATGCGCGGAATGCTGGCAAGCAGACGCTGCGTATAGGGATGTTGCGGGGCGGCCAAAATGTCGCGGGTCTTGCCGCTTTCGACCACCTTGCCACGCTCCAGAATGACCATCTCTTCGCAGAGGGCCGCGACGACGCCGAGATCGTGCGAGACGAAAACCAGCGTCAACTTTTCGGCGAGTGTCTTGAACAGCTCGACGATGCGGATGCGGGTGGAAAGGTCGAGCGCGCTGACCGCCTCGTCGGCAAGGACGATCTGAGGGCGGGCGACGATGGCGCGGGCAATGGCGATGCGCTGGCGCTGGCCGCCGGAAAACTCGTGCGGGTAGCGGCGGAGTGCATCGGCAGGAAGCCCGACCGCTTCGAGTGCCGCGGTGACCGCCTGCGTCCGGTCGCCCGGGATCCGCAGCGACCTTAGCGGCTCGCCGATGATGTCGATCACCCGCTGGCGCGGGTCGAGAGAGGAATAGGGATCCTGGAAAACGGGTTGCACGGCGCGGCGGTAGCGCTGCATGAAGGCGCTGCTGCCGGTGTCGAGGGCTTCCTCGCCGAAGCGAATGGTGCCGCCCGTCGGGCGAATGAGCCCGAGCATCAGTCGCAGCAGCGTCGTCTTGCCCGATCCGGATTCGCCGACGAGACCGACGCTCACTCCCGGTCGCACCGATATCGAGACGTTGTCGAGGGTGGTCTGCTGGCGGGAATAGCCGAAGCTGACGTTTTGAAGATCGAGCATCATGATCCGGTTGCTCCCAGCGCTTCGTCGAAGAGGCGGGCGGCCTCGACCAGGGTCTTGGTATAGTCGTGCTGCGGTGTGCCGAAGACCGAGCCGACCAGGCCCTCTTCGACAGCGATGCCGTTTTTCAGCACGATGACACGCTCGACCACCTGGGAGACGACCGGCAGGTCGTGGCTGATGAACAGAAGCGCCATGCCGGTCTCGCGTACCAGCCGGTCCAGCAGTTTCAAGATCTCGGCCTGCGTCGTGACGTCGAGTGCCGTCGTCGGTTCGTCGGCAATCAGCAGCTTCGGGCGGCAGGCGAGCGCCATGGCGATGGCCACGCGCTGGCGCTGGCCACCGGACACTTCGTGCGGGTAGGAATTGATGATGCGGTCGGGCTGAGGCAATGCCACCTTGGCGATCAGGTCGCGGACTTCGCGTTGAACCGCTTCCTTCGTTGCCTTGCCGCCGTCTCGCTCCAGACGTCGGCGAACGGGTTCGGCGATCTGCCGGCCGATCTTCATCAGGGGATCGAGCGCGGTCAACGGCTCCTGGAAGACGACCGCTGCGGCGACGCCGCGCAGCCGGTTCATCACCCGGTCGGTGGCGCCGACAACCTGTTGCCCGTCAAGAGTGATCGAACCGGTGACAGTGATCGACGGCGGCAACAGGCCGGTCGCGGCCATTGCCGTCATCGACTTGCCGGAGCCCGATTCGCCGATCAGGCCGATGCGTTCACCGGGGCGAATGGCGAAAGAGAGGCCGGACACCAACGGCTTGTCGCCGGCGCGGATGTCGAGACCCTGGATGTCGAGCAGCGCTGTCATCGCGATCTCCCCCGTGTCGGATCGGCGATATCGCGCAGGCCGTCGGCCAGAAGATTCATGCCGATGACGAGCGCAACGAGGGCGATGCCCGGTGCGATCGCGCCGATCGGAGCCGTATAGACGGTCCCTTGTGCTTCCTGCAGCAGCCGTCCCCACGAGGCGTTCGGTGGTGGTGCGCCAAGGCCGAGATAGGAGAGCGACGCTTCGGCAATAACCGCAAGGCCGAATTGCAGGGCAAAATTGACGGACAGCGTCGGCCAGATGTTAGGCAGTACATGGCGGAAGACGACGCCGGCCCAGGAGGTTCCCGATGTGCGCGAGGCGACGATGTAGTCCTGCCTAAGCACGCGCTTGGCGAGGATGCGGGTCAGCCGCGCAACGATCGCCGAGATGGCAAGCCCGAGTGCCAGGATCGCCGACCAGAGGCTGGCGCTGTCGCTTGCCGCCACCACCAGCATGGCAAGCAGAAGGGTCGGAAAGGCGATCAGGATATCGAGCGTCGCAGCCATCACGTCGTCGGCCAGGCGCGTGGCGAAGGCGGCGACAACGCCGAGGCTGACGCCGATCGCAGCACCAATCGCAACTGCACCGGTGCCGACCAGCAGAGCAGTACGGGCGCCGATCATCAACTGGGTAAGCAGGTCGCGGCCCAGGCGGTCGGTGCCGAGCCAGTGCAAAAATGACGGCGCTTCCAGTCGTCCGCCCGAGGCATTCAGCGGGTCGTAGGGCGTCCAGAAAAGCGTCAGTACCGCGACGGCGACGTTGAGGCCGACGAACGCAAGGCCGACGGTAAGCGCCAGCGAGCTCCGGCGCTTCGGCGCGGAAACGGCTGTGTCGATGGGGCTCATGCGTTGCCTCCGACGGCGCGTTCGCGCAGACGCGGATCGATCAGCCTTTGGGTGAGATCAGCGGCAAACCCGATGAGCAGCACCAGCAGGGTGGAGATGAACAGCACGCCCTGAACATTCGGATAGTCACGCTGCTCGATCGCAAGCAGCAGCATAGAGCCAAGGCCCGGCAGGGCAAAGACGCGCTCGACGACCACCGCGCCGAGCAGTGTCGTTGCAAGCTCGATGCCGAGAATGGAGACGATCGGCACGGCGCCGTTGCGGATGCCGTGACGCATGAGTGCCTCGGGGAAGCTGGCGCCGAGGGCACGTGCGGTGCGCAGATAGTCGCTGCCGAGGACATCCTGGGTCGCCGAGCGCACGTAGCGCAGCAGGGACGCGCCCATGACGAGGCCGATCGTCATGACGGGCAATGCAAGCGCATAGAGCACTTGTCCCTCGTTCTGCCAGCCGCGGCGGGGAAAACCGCCCGAAGGGAACAGCCGGAAGGTGACGGCAAATAGCGTGACCAGAAGGATGCCGACCCAGAAGACGGGGATGGCGATGCCGAGCTGTGAAATGGTCGAGATCAGTCCGCCATACCAGCGATCGGCTTTGACGGCCGAGAGGATGCCGAGCGGAACGGCGATCAGGATGGCGAGCACGAAGCCCATCAGCGCCAGCGGCACGGTGACCGTCAGCCGCGCCGCGATCTCCTCGATCACCGGCTTGCCGCTGACAAAAGAGGTCCCGAGATCGAAGCGGGCGAGGCTGCCGGCAAAGCGCAGGAACTGCTGCCAGAGCGGCAGGTTCGAGCCGACCTGTTCGCGCGCCTTCTCGATCTGCACGGCATCGGCGCCGACAGAGAGAAGCGCATTGGCGGGATCGCCGGGCAAAAGGCGCAAAAGCACGAACAGCACCACCGCCGCGATCAGCAGCGACAGAAGCAGAATGGCAAAGCGGCGGACGAGATAGGTGAGAATGGCTGCATTCCTTTCTTCTCACGGGGGCCGTGATCAGAGAGCTGGCTTTTGCACCAAAAAGATCGGGCAGGCTAGAGCACGGCCTATCTTTGGTCGCGCCTGTGGAAGGACGGCGAATTGCCCGGACAATTGGCGCGAAACGCAATCAGCCCCCGGAATGGATCCAGGGGCTGCTGTTCGTGCACCGGTGTGGGGTGCACGCCGGACGGCGGTGCCGCTTACTGCTCGCTCTTCTTGATGCCGAAGGCGAAGAATTGCGAGTTCAGTCCATTCACCGGGTAACCGGTCACGGCCGAGTTCGAGACAACGATCTGCGGGTAGAGATAGAGCCAGTTGCTGGCCGCATCCTCGGCGATGATCGTGTTGGCTTCCTTCAGCTTCGCCGTCTGCTCGTCGGTGTTGGCGGCGGCCTCCGACGCCTTGATCAGATCGACGACCTTGGGATTGTTGTAACCCCAGTAGAAATCCGGATTGCCGTAGAAGACGATGTCGCGGTGATTGACGTGCTCCTGCAGCGTGGCCTGGAAGTCATGCGCCTTGTAGACCTTGGTGTACCACTCGTTGGCGGTGATCACGTTGATCTCGACCTTGATGTTGACCTTTGCGAGTTCGCTCTGGATGAACTGCGCGACGATCGGGTGCGGATCGTAGTTCGGCGTATCGAGCTTGAAGGTGAAGCCATCGGCAAAGCCCGCTTCCTTCAAGAGCGCCTTGGCGCTCTCGACGTCATAGGCGTCGACGGCGGTCAGGTCCACGTACCAGGGATCGGTCGGCGGAACAAAGGAGCCGATCAGGGTGCCGTATTCGCCCCAGATCGAGGTCAGAAGCTTCTTGTCGTCGATGGCACGGGCGATCGCCTTGCGGACCTTGACGTTGTCGAAGGGGGCGACGCGGTCGTTGAACGCGAGCAGTTCCTTGGTCGTCGACTGGCCTGCAGTGACCGTGAAGTCAGGATTGTCCTTGAATTGGGCAATGGAGTCCGGGCTCTGGACGCTGGTGACGATGTCGACGGCGCCGGTCAATAGCGCATTGTTGAGCGCGGTCGCATCGGTGAAATATTGGAAGACGACTTCGCCATTGGTCGGCGCCGTGCCCCAGTACTTGTCGTTGCGGACGAGCGCCAGCGACGAACCGCGGCGCCATTCGTCGAGGCGATAGGGGCCGGTGCCGTCTTCGCCCGCGTTCAGATCCTTGGCTGCATCGTTGACGATCCAGACATAGCTCAGATTGTAGGGCAACGAGATCGAGCGGGCGGACAGCTTGACGACGACCGTCTGGTCATCGGGCGTTTCGATGGCGCTGATGGTTGCAAGGCTCTTCTTGCGCGAGCTCTTGGATTGCTCGGCCGTTACGCGCTCGATGCTGTACTTGACGTCGGCGGCCGTCAGAGGATCGCCGGAGTGGAAGGTGACGCCGGGGCGAAGCTTGAAAGTGTAGGTGAGGCCATCGTCGCTGACGCTCTGCTCAGCCACGAGACCCGGCTGAACGTCGCCTGCGTCGGTCAGCGTGAACAGCGCCTCATAGACATTGCCGTTGAAGGCTTCGTTGATGCCCTGGCCGGCGCCGGCAGTGTTATCGAGGTTCTGCGGCTCATAAAGCGAGCCGATGGTGATCGAGGCGTTGGGATCGAACTTCGCGTCCTCGGCGAAGACGGCCGTGCTCGACGCAAGAGCCAGTGCGAGCGTGGCGGCTGCCAAGGTTGTGCCGCGCGCCCGGCGGGCCTGTCCCGTGGTCTTGCCAAAGCCGATGATAGTGCCAGTCATGTCCCAAACTCCTGCTTATGCCTGTTGTGCGGATCGCACCGCCGCCCGAATTCTAGCCATCGGACGATTGCCGTGCATCATACTTATTCCCTAGTAATTTAGTGGGAAAATTGATTTCTTTTGTCAGGCGAAGTTGAAATTTGTACCCGCGATTGCGGCGGTTGGGCAGATGCGCATTTCGCTTTTCATCGCGTGGTGTGAACAGAGATATATCAGGCAGGCCTTGATAGGCCCGCGCGCCCTTGAGGAGTTGGCGCGATTTTCTTCCGCTGACTGTGAATGCCGGGCGTCAGGCAGAAATCGATTGTTGTTCGCGTAGGTTTTCCCTTGAAAATTGCAAAATGCAACGAGTCGACAAAAGGATTCGACAGTCGGCAGATTCTGATATATCGGCTGATTAATCGTTTAATCACGCGATAGCGGGAACACTGTCTTGGCGCGTTCCGGACCAAAACTAACGAGGATTGCCAGAACGCTGGGCGTCTCCGCGGCGACGGTTTCCAACGCGCTCTCCGGCAAGGGGCGCGTCTCCGCCGAGATGGTGGAAAAAATCCGCGCGACCGCTGCCGAGCTCGGCTATGTGCCGAGCCAGGCGGGCAGGGCGCTGCGCACCGGCCGCACCGGCGTTCTCGGTCTCGTCCTTCCCGATATCGCCAATCCGCTCTTCCCGCAGATCGCTCAGGCAATCGAGCTCGCCGCTTCGTCGTCGGGCTATGGCGTGCTGATCGCCGACTCCCGCGGCGACGTCTCGACCCAGACCAAGGCGATCGAGCGTCTGATCGATCGCGACGTCGATGGCCTCGTGATCGTGCCCAGGCGCGGCACCCGCATCGCCGATGTCGGCTGTCCGGTCGCCGTCATCGATACGCCCTCGACCCCCGGAAACACGGTTGCCGCCGACCATTGGGGTGGCGGCCAGCAGATCGCCGAGCATCTGAAGGCGCTCGGCCACCGCCGGGTGCTGATCATCGGCAACAATCCCGCCTCGAACGTGCAGAACGACCGCGCCGGCGGCATCCGCTCGGTCTTTGGCGAGGGCTGCCATACCGATACGCTCTGGATCGAGCCATTGGAAAAGGCGGCGGGCAAGGGCTGTCCGCTCGGCCTCGCCGATAAGGTGGCCGAAGGCTACACCGCCTTTGCCTGCATCTCCGATCTTCATGCGCTGCGGGCGCTCACCGAATTGCAGCGCGCCGGCATCGATGTGCCGGAAAAGGCAAGCGTCACCGGTTTCGACGACCTGATCTGGTCGCCGGTCATCACGCCGGCGCTGACGACGGCGCGCATGGACATGACCGAGATCGCGGCGGTCGCCGTCGCAGCGCTCGTCAAGGCGATCAGCGAGCGCGACCCGTCCGATCCTGAGATCGGTGCGCCGGTTACGGCGGCGACCTCCAAGGTGCCGATGCACCTGGTCGTCCGGCAATCGGCCGCAGCGCCGCCCGCGTCTCAACCCGTTCATACCACTGTCACCGCAGCCACATCCGTCACCGAAGGAGGACCCCAGCCATGAAAAAGTTCCTGCTCGCCTCAAGCGCGCTCTTGCTCGTTACCGCCAACGCCGCATCTGCCCAGGAAAAGACGCTCACCATTTCCGTCTACGGCTTTGCCCAGGACGCCTTCAAGGAACTGGTCTACACGCCGTTCGAACAGAAGTGCGACTGCAAGCTCGTCGTCGAAACCGGCAACAGCGTCGAGCGCCTGGCCAAGATGGAAGCCAACAAGGCGAGCCCGGTCGTCGACATGGCCGTCGTGTCTATGGCTGACGCGCTTTCGGCCACCCGGGCCGATCTGATCGAAAAGATCGACACCTCGAAGCTCCAGAACTTCAACAAGCTCTACGACCTCGCCAAGGATCCGAACGGCGACGGCATGAGCGTCGGCTACACCTTCTACGCCACGTCGATCGTCTACCGCTCGGACAAGATGGAAGTGAACTCCTGGGCCGACCTCCTGAGCGAGAAGAACGCCAGCCACGTGGCGTTCCCGAACGTCACCACCAACCAGGGCCCGCCGGCGCTCTACATGGTCGGCGAAGCCATCGGCAAGAACACGCCTGACCTCAAGGAGGCGATTGCCGCCGTCGGCGCCAAAAAGGACGAGATCGTCACCTTCTACGTCAAGTCCTCGCAGTTGGTGCAGCTGATGCAGCAGGAAGAAATCTGGGCCGCCCCGATCGGTCGTTTCTCCTGGGAAGGCTTCACCAAGCTCGGCCTGCCGATCAAGTGGGCAACGCCTAAGGAAGGCCAGACCGGCGGCATGAACGTGATGGTGCTGACCAAGGGCGGCAAGAACCAGGATCTCGCACTTCAGTTCATGGACTTCTGGCTCTCGACCGAAGTTCAGACCGCACTTGCCGAAAAGCTGGTCGACAGCCCGGCCAACAAGGACGTGAAGGTCTCGCCCGAGATCGCCGAAAACCTGACCTACGGCGAAGAGACCGTGAAGAATCTCAAGCTGATCCCGTCGGCCGTCGCCCTCGACAACCGCGAAGCGTGGCTGTCGGAGTGGAACGCCCAGGTCGGCCAGTAAGTCCAGGCCTTTGCGACCTCCACCGGCGGACACGGACCGCCGGTGGAGACCTGATGCGACGGGCGCGATGAGAAGCGCCCAGGAATGCCTTGAAAGGAAGAAGGATGTTCCAGAACCGCGCCGAAGCCCTGGCGCTCGCTCTGCCCGCAGCGGTCTTTGCGGCGATCGTCTTTCTGGCGCCGGTGGTGATCCTGCTGGCGGAAGGCTTTCGCAGCGCCGACAGCTGGTCGCTGTCGGCCTATACGACCTTCTTTTCCGATCCGCTGAACCGCACCGTCTTCCTGCGCACCTTCCGGCTCGGCCTGATGGTTACCGTCGTTTCGGCGGTCATCGGCTATGCCGCGGCCTTTGCGATCGTCAATCTGTCGCCGCGCAACAAGGGACAGATGATCGGCCTCGTCGTGCTGCCGCTGATGATCTCGTCGGTCGCGCGCACCTATGCCTGGATCGTCATTCTTGGCCGCACCGGCATCGTCAACCAGGCGCTCCAGCTCGTCGGCCTTTCGGATGAGCCGATCCGCTTCCTCTTCACCGAGACAGCCGTGTTCATCGGCCTGCTGCAGCTGTTCCTGCCGCTGATGATCCTGTCCTTGATCAGCGCGCTCGAGAACATGCCGAAGGATGCGATCCCGGCCGCCCGCGTTCTCGGCGCCAACTGGTTCCAAGTGTTCTTCAAGGTGATCCTGCCGCTGACCAAGGAAGGCCTTGTGATCGGCGGAACGCTGGTTTTCACCGGTTCGCTCACCGCCTATATCACGCCTGCGATCCTCGGCGGTTCCAAGGTTCTGATGCTTGAAACGCTGCTCTACCAGCGCGTCACCGTCGCCAACGACTTCGTCGCCGCAAGCGTCATCGCGTTCATCCTGATCGTCATGAGCTTTGCCGCCAATCTTCTCCTGAAACGGCTTGCCACTGCGAGGAACAAGCGATGACCCCTCGCATCTTTACGCCGCTCGTCCTCTTCCTGGTGATCGCCTTCCTGATCGGGCCGTTCTTCATCATTGTTGCCGCGTCACTTTCGGGCGGAGAGACGCTGGCCTTCCCGCCGCAGGGCTTCTCGTTCAAGTGGGTCGCCAAAGTCTTCACGGTCGAGAGTTTCCAGGAGAGTTTCGCGATCTCGATGCTGCTCGCGATCGGCGGTACCGCGGCCGCTCTCGTGCTCGGCGTTCCCGCTTCTTACGCGCTGTCGCGCTACAAGCTGCCTTTCGGCGAAACCATCCGCACGATCGTCTCGCTGCCGATCATCGTGCCCGGTATCATCGTCGGCCTGGCGCTCTTGCGTTACATCGTCGTGCCCTTTGGCCTCAACATCACGCTGACGCTGTTTCTCGCCCACACCGCGCTGGTTCTGCCCTATGCGGTACGGGTCGTCTCGGCGAGCCTCAACAACCTGCGCTCCGACATCGAGGAGGCGGCTGTGCTGCTCGGTTCCTCCCGCGCCGGGGCCTTCTTCCGCGTGGTGATGCCGAACATCCGCAGCGGCATCCTCGCCGCCTTCATCCTCGGCTTCGTCACGAGCTTCAACCAGGTGCCGGTATCGCTCTTCCTCTCCGGCCCGGGCGTGCGCACACTGCCGATCGACATGCTCTCCTACATGGAGATCACCTACGATCCGTCGGTCGCCGCCCTCTCCGCGCTGCTCGCCTTCATGTCCATCGGCATCGTCTTTCTTGCCGAACGCTTCCTGGGATTCTCTCGCTATGTCTGACGCCCCCTTCCTCAGCCTTGAAAAACTGACGCTCGCCTATGGCGATACCGTTGCAGTGAAGGACCTCGACCTTTCGATCCGCAAGGGCGAACTGGTGGCCTTCCTTGGGCCCTCCGGCTGCGGCAAGACGACGACGATGCGCTCGATCGCCGGCCTGCTGTCGCCGGCCTCAGGCGCGATCAAGCTCGATGGCGCCGACATCACCCGCGTGTCCGCCAACAAGCGCTCCGTCGGCCTCGTCTTCCAGTCCTACGCGCTCTTCCCGCACCTGACCGTGTTCGAAAATGTCGCTTTCGGCCTGCGGCTGAAGAAGCTGCCGGCTGCCGATATCGAGAGGAAGGTGACGGCTGGCCTCAAGTCCGTCGGGCTTTCGAAGTTCTCCGCACGTAAGCCGGGCGAGCTTTCGGGCGGCCAGCAGCAGCGTGTGGCGCTGGCGCGTTCCATGGTGATGGAACCGAAGGTGCTGCTTCTCGACGAGCCACTGTCGAACCTCGACGCGCGTCTGCGCCTCGAAATGCGCACGGAACTGCAGCGGGTGCAGAAGGAAACCGGCGTCACGATGATCTTCGTCACCCACGACCAGGGCGAGGCCCTGTCGCTGGCGGACCGCATCGTTGTCATGCTGAACGGCGCGATCGAGCAGATCGGCACCCCCGAGGATATCTACAATCGCCCGATCTCGCGCTTCGTCGCCGATTTCGTCGGCTTCGAAAACATCTTTGCCGTCGGGGGCGGCAAGCTGAAGGCCGAAAACGGCCCGATCGATCTTTCCGGATCCCTGCCGCCTGACACGGCAGGGCTTGCGTGGCGTCCGCGCATGGTGACCCTTGGTTCAGGTCCTTTCCAAGGCACTGTGCGCGGAGCCTCTTTCTCCGGCAGCACGCGCGAGTATCTGCTCGATACGCCGCTCGGCGCCATCAAGGCGGAAGAGGATGCAGCGCTTGCAGCCCGTGAAACCGGTTCTGCCATCGCCTTCGACCTGCCGGTCGAGAAGGCCGCGCGCCTCAAGAAGTTCGGGTAAGGTCAAATGGGTGTCTGGATCGATACGGACATGGGGTTCGACGACATTGCCGCCGTGCTTGTCGTCCTTCATGCCGGTGAAGAGATCGACGGCGTTTCGCTCGTCTTCGGCAACACGCCGCTCGACCGGGTGAAGCGCAATGCAGCCAGTGCCGCGCGCGCCTTCGACTGGGCTTTCCCAATCCACGAAGGCCGTGCCCTTCCGGTGCTCGGCAAGCTCGAAACTGCCGAACGCATCCTTGGCGAAGCCGGCA
Organism: Ensifer sp. PDNC004; assembly: GCF_016919405.1. Taxonomy (NCBI): domain Bacteria; kingdom Pseudomonadati; phylum Pseudomonadota; class Alphaproteobacteria; order Hyphomicrobiales; family Rhizobiaceae; genus Ensifer; species Ensifer sp. PDNC004. The sequence goes on along the minus strand of NZ_CP070352.1, from coordinate 475,663 downwards.
TGCCGACGGCGGGATTGACGCTGCCGGAGGCCGACGCCTTGCCGGTAAGGGACGCCTTTGCGGCACTTTGCTCCTGGCTGGAGCAGGACGGGCCGAAGCGCGTTCTGGCACTCGGACCGCTCACCAATCTCGCTGCCCTTTGCCTTGCCCGTCCGGACCTGGCCAGCCGGATCACCGATCTGACCTGGATGGGCGGCGGCGTCACCAGCGGCAACCATACGGCATCCGCCGAGTTCAACGCCTTTGCCGACCCGGAAGCGTTGGCGATCGTCATCGCGCATGGCCTGCCGCTGCGCATGGTCGATCTCGATCTTTGCCGCAAGGTCTTTGCCTACCCCGATGACGTCGCGCCGATCCGTTCGGCGGGTGGCGCCCACGCGGCCCTCATCGCCGATCTGCTTGCCGGCTTCATCTCGATCGGCACCAGCCGCGGCCGGCCGGGCATGGCGATCTATGATCCTTGCGCTGCCGTTGCCTTCGTCAATCCGGGCGCAATCTCGTTTCGCAAGGCGCGCATCGATGTCGAACTCGGCGGGACGCTGACGCGCGGGCGCACCGTCGTCGAAACACGGGAAAGCCATGCGATCTTCAATGCCGAATATGCTGTCGATGCCCATGTCGAGACGACGCGGGCACAAATCCTGGGCGCCCTGATGAAGGAAGCGCAGAAGTGAGTTTTATAGAGCAGCCTCAGGACCTGATGGATGCGGCACTCCGCAGCCGGGCAGTGGCCGCAGCACGTGGTGCCGAGCCGTTCGACGTTTTGATTTCGGGCGGCACGCTCGTCGACGTGGTGACAGGAGAGCTTCGTCCGGCCGATATCGGTCTCGTCGGATCGTTAATCGCAAGCATCCACGAACCGGGCGCGCGTTCCGATGCGGCAACCGTAATCGATGCGACGGGCGCTTTCGTTTCGCCCGGCCTGATCGACACGCACATGCATGTCGAAAGCTCCATGGTGACGCCGGCGACCTATGCCAATGCGGTGCTGCCGCGTGGCGTGACGACCGTCGTCTGGGATCCGCATGAGTTCGGCAATGTCAACGGTGTGGCCGGCGTGCGCTGGGCCGCAAACGCAAGTCGCGATCTGCCGTTGCGCACGGTGCTGCTGGCACCGTCGAGCGTGCCGTCAGCACCCGGCCTGGAGCTGGCCGGTGCCGATTTCGACGCCGACGTGATCGCCGACATTTTGAGCTGGCCGGAAATCGGCGGTATCGCCGAAATGATGAACATGCGCGGCGTCATCGACGGCGAAGCGCGCATCACCGGGATCGTCCAGGCGGGGCTTGCCGCCGGCAAGCCGGTCAACGGCCATGCGCGCAGTCTTGCCGGCTCTGATCTCCAGGCCTTCGTGACGGCCGGCGTCAGCTCCGACCATGAGCTCGTCTCGGGCGACGATCTCTTGGCAAAGCTCCGGGCCGGTCTGTCGATCGAACTGCGCGGCTCGCACGATCATCTGCTGCCGGAATTCGTCAAGACGATCAAGGCTCTGGGCCATCTTCCTCAGACGGTAACGCTTTGCACTGATGACGTCTTCCCGGACGATCTTGCCCATGCCGGCGGTCTCGACGACGTCGTTCGTCGACTTGTTCGCTATGGCCTGCCCGCCGAATGGGCGCTTCGGGCAGCAACGCTGAACGGCGCCGTGCGCCTCGGCCGTCAAGATCTCGGGCTCGTTGCGCCGGGCCGCCGGGCGGATATCGTGCTCTTCGAGGATCTCGCTGATTTCCGTGCGCGCACCGTCATTGTCGATGGCAAAATGATTGCAGATACCGGACGGATGATCGAGCCGCTGAGCAGCATCGCCGCCGAGAGGCTGCACGGCACGATGAAAATCGCGCCGCTTTCGGATGACGATTTCCGCATTCCTGCCGACGGCACCAAGGTCCGCGTCGCGACCATCGACCGGCCGCGCTTCACCCAGTGGGGCGAAGCCGTTGCTCAGGTCGAGGGCGGCTTCGTCGTTCCTCCTGAGGGCACGACTCTGATCGCCGTCGCGCATCGCCATGGGCGCGCCGACAGTCGACCGCGCGTTGGTCTGTTGTCGAGCTGGGGCACCTGGCGCGGCGCCTTTGCGACCACGGTTTCGCATGACAGCCACAACCTCACGGTCTTCGGCGGCAATAAGCAGGATATGGCGATCGCGGCCAATGCGGTGATTGCTGCCGGCGGCGGCATGGCCGTCGCGTCCGGTGGCAAGGTCGATGCGCTCCTGCCGCTGCCGCTCGCCGGGCTGGTTTCCGAGACGCCGTTGGAAGAGGTGGCGGATCGCTTTGCAGCACTCCGCGAAGCGGTCGGCCGCATCGTCGACTGGCAGCCGCCATACCTGGTCTTCAAGGCCTGCTTCGGCGCGACGCTTGCCTGCAACGCCGGCCCGCACCAGACCGATCGCGGCATCGCCGACGTGGCGACGGGCACGGTCATGGAAAGCCCGATCCTGGAGATCCTTGAAGCCTGACATTCAAGGCCGCCCTGCCTGGGCGGCCTTTGAAGTCCGACGTCACTTCCGTCGAGGCGGGCAGCCTCGCTCTTTAAGCGCAGGCTCTAAATCCTTGAGAACACGGGTTCCCGCGAGCATCTTCGCGATGCACGCGTTATTCCGCCTGTGCCAGTTCCTGCTCCACCAGGGTCGACCAGAAGGCGGCGCCCGGACCGATCGCTTCGTCGTTGAAATCATAGGCGGTGTTGTGATGCAGTGCGCCGTCGACGGCGGGGCCATTGCCGAGCCAGACGTAGCAGCCGGGCGCCTCCAGCCCGAAGAAGGCGAAGTCGTCACCGGCGGTCGACGGCGGGAACGTCGTGCGGGTCTTCTTGCCGAACACCGCCTGAGCGGCGCTCAACGCCCGGGCCGTGGCATCGGCATCGTTGACGACGGGCGGAATGCGGCGTTCAAACTCGTAGTCGACGGAAATCCCGTACATCTCTGCCGTACCGCGCGCGAGACGGCCGATCTCCGTTTCGAGTTGGTCGCGCACTTCGGGCGTATAGGCGCGCGCCGTGCCGCCAATCTCGACGATATCGGGGATGACGTTGAGCGCCTTCGGATCGCCGGCCCGCACCGAGCAGGCGCTGACGACGGCCGGCTGCAAGGGATCGACGACGCGGCCGACGATCGACTGAAGCGAGGCAAGGAAGGTGCCGGCGGCCGTCACCGGATCGCGGCCGAGATGCGGCTTGGCACCGTGGGTTCCGACGCCGCGGAAGGTGATACGCCAGCTATCGGATGAGGCGAGCTGCGGGCCGGCCACGACCGCCATTTCGTCCGGATCGAGACCCGGCATGTTGTGCAGGCCGTAAACGGCGTCACAGGGGAACAGGTTAAACAGCCCGTCCTCGACCATGCGCTTCGCACCGCCACGCCCTTCCTCGGCCGGCTGGAAGATGAAGTGCACGGTGCCGGAGAAATTGCGCGTCTTCGCCAGATGGCGGGCAGCACCGAGCAGCATTGTCGTGTGACCATCATGGCCGCAGGCATGCATCTTGCCGGCTTCGCGGGATTTGTAGGGACGGTCGGCGATCTCCGGCATAGCGAGCGCGTCCATATCGGCGCGAAGGCCGATCGAGCGTGTGCCGTTGCCGACCTGCAGCGTGCCGACGACGCCGGTTTTTCCCAAGCCGCGGTGGACCTTTAGACCCGCTTCCTCAAGCCACTTGGCAACGAGATCGCTGGTGCGTACCTCCTCGAAGCCGAGTTCCGGATGGGCATGCAGGTCGCGACGGAAGTCGGTGAGGAAGGTGAGGTCGTCGGTTATTCCGTCTGGCAGGCGCATCGTCAGGCATTCCCATGTTTCATTGCGCGAAGGGCTTGTGAATTCCGCGTGCTTTGCTTGAGCCGCGGCGCCCTTTCGGTTTGATCGAAGTCGCAAACGGTATAGACGAAAACGGCCGGAACCAGAACAGCGAGCCGGCCTTTTTGATCGCCTTTCATTTCGGGCGAAAGCGCGCAGACGAGGACCGGACCGATGCAGCCCCACGACTTCTGGCAGGAAATCTACCCGCCGAAAAGCTTCGACATTCAGGCGGGTTATCGCGATTTCTTCCCGGTGTCGCTCGGCGATGGCAGTCAGATCCTGTTGCCGATCCGTCCGCTTTCCGACGGCAAGCATGCGCTGGCCTCCATGATCGTCAATCAGGCGAGCTTTGCCGTCGAGGATGCGCTGGCAACGGAACTGGCCGCCAAGCTCGCGCCCTATGAGCCCGAGGTCGTTGCCGGCCTGCCGACGCTCGGCCTCACGCTCGCCTCGGCCGTCGCCCGCAAGCTCGGCCACAGCCGCTACGTGCCGCTCGGGACCTCGAGAAAATTCTGGTATGTCGACGACCTCTCCGTCCCACTTTCCTCGATTACGACGCCCGACCAGAAGAAGCGGCTCTATGTCGATCCGCGCATGCTGCCGTTGCTTGAAGGAAAACGGGTGGTGCTGATCGACGATGTGATTTCGAGCGGCACGTCGATCCTTGCCGGGCTGACGCTGATGGAGACCTGCGGCATCGAGCCGGTGGCGATCGGCGCCGCCATGCTGCAGACCGAGCGCTGGCGCCAGCCGCTCGCCGACCGCGCGCCGCATTGGCCGGAGCGTGTCGCCGGCGTCTTCCAGACCCCGCTGCTCACCCGCAACGAGGACGGCAGCTGGCGAGGCGCTTGATCGAGCCCTGTGGCGAGGACGGATTGCCCCTTCCTGAACAATTCCTTTGCTTCCTGCGACAGGAGCGCGCTAGCCTCGGCTTGGCGTTGCGGCAGCGAGGCAATCTATGCGCTTCATCAATCCGATCCCCTTCGTCAGCGACATCGACCGATCGCGGATCTTTTACGAGACAGTACTTGGTCTGACGATCCGAGAGGACTTCGGTGACTTCGTGCTTTTCGAGGGCGGCTTTGCCATCCACGAAGGACGCGCGCTCGAGCGGACGATCTGGCGGCAGGACCTGTCTTCGGGCGAACCCTATGGGCGGAAAAACGTGCTCCTTTACTCCGAGGATGACGATGTAGACGCAGCCTTCGCGCGCATCGCACCGCATGTGGAGCTGATCCATCCGATCGAGCTGCAGGCGTGGGGCCAGCGCGTCTTTCGATTTTGCGATCCGGACGGGCATGCAATCGAGCTCGGAGAGCCACAGGACTTGGGCGCCGCAGGCACGGCAGTTTAGGGCGTCTCAATTGGCGAGGCGACATCAAAGTTCGGGCACCGCCGCGATCGCGGAAGCGCCCGAACTCTTTCGTGCAGGACAGCCCAGAGGGCTTTGAACGGCTGGGACCGGTTTCTAGTTCGCCGGCCGGACCTGATAATAGACCGTCGACTTCGCGCCGCCTGCCTTGGCGATCGTGTAGACATCGTAGGAGGCCTGCGGATCGTTGCCCATGCCGAGCGAGCCCGAGGGCATGCCGGGAACCGCGATGCCTGCGACATCAGGCTTTTCCGAGAGCAGCTTCTTGACCGCCTCGAGCGGTACATGACCCTCGATGACATAGCCGTCGATGACGGCGGTATGGCAGCCTTCCATGTCGGCGGGAACCGCAAAGCGCGTCTTGATCACCGACATGTCGGCCTCGTCGCGCACCTCGACCTTGTAGCCGGCCGCTTCCATCGCGTCCGCCCATAGTTCGCAGCAACCGCATTGCGGATCCTTGTAGACCGCCATGGTGCCGGTTGCCGCGACTGCGCCTGTTGCCAAGAGGGTGATGCCCGCAATCGTGCCTGCAACGAAATGCCTGCGTAACACGTTCATCGAACACTCCTTTCCGTTTCTTCCTGATTTCCGGATTGTGACGCCCGGGCCGCGCAAAGTCGACCCGGGCGGTTTGCCGCAGTTTACTTGACCTCGGTCACCGTGAGGTTGCCGTTGACCCGGTCGGCGACGAATTCGATCGCAGCACCTTCCTTGAGCTTGGCAAGCACCGCGTCGTCGGCGCGGAACACCATGGTCATGGCCGGCATGTCGAGGTTCTTCAGATCCTCATGGTCGATCGTCACCTTCTTGGCCTTGGTGTCGATCTTCTTGACCACGCCCTTGGTGAACTCCGCCGCATAAGCGGGCAGGGCGAAGGTGGCGGAAACGGTGAGCGCGAGCGCTGCAAAGAGGGTACCTACGGTTTTCATGGTTTCATCCTTTCCTGTTTTCTTGGGGTTACTTCTTCACGACGTCGAGCGGGCCGTGCATGCCGGCGTCGTAGTGGCCCGGCACCAGGCAGGCGAATTCGAAGGTGCCGTCATTGGTGAAGGTCCAGTAGATGTCTCCGGACTTGCCCGGTTCGAGCCGGATGGCGTTCGGGTCGTCGTGCTCCATGTCCGGGAACTTCTCCATGGTGATCTTGTGTTCCTGGATCGTCGCCTTGTCGTCGAGCACGAATTCATGCGCGAGTTCGCCGGCGTTCTTGATCGCGAAATGGACCGTCTGGCCCTGGCGAACCTTGATGGTCGAGGGCGTGAAGATCATCTTGCCGTCGTCGGTTTCCTTCATGGTGACGCGGATCGTCTGCGTCGACTTCTTGCTGTCGCCGGGCTCGCCGATCGGCACCTTGTCGTGGCCGCCGGCGTGGCTGCCGCTGGCGAGCGCCTGGGAGGAAAGGGCGGAGGCGACAACGAGCGCCAGAGCGAATGCTGATTTCTTCATCGTAATGTTCCTGATGGATTGAAAGAGTTCATTGCAGTCGGCCGCCCTCTCACGGTTTGGGCGTGAGCACGGTCTTGGCATCCTTAGCCCGCGTCGGTTCCGGCAACGCGCCGGTCCATTCCCAGGCCTGTGTTCCCGGCGGGTTTTCGTACCAGCCGGGATCGCTGTAATCGCCGGCGGAGATGCCTTCGCGGACCTTCACCACCGAGAACATGCCGCCCATCTCCAACGCGCCGTGCGGACCCCAGCCGGTCATCATCGGGATCGTGTTGTCGGGGAGCGGCATTTCCATTTCGCCCATGTCGGCCATGCCGGCCGTACCCATGGGCATGTAGTCGGGCTTCACCTTGCGGATCTTCGCCGCGACCGATTTCTTGTCGGCGCCGATGAAGGTCGGGATGTCGTGACCCATGGCGTTCATCGTGTGATGCGACTTGTGGCAATGGATCGCCCAGTCGCCCTCGTATTTGGCGTCGAACTCGTAGGCGCGCATGGCGCCGACGGGGATGTCGATCGACACTTCCGGCCAGCGCGCCTCCGGCCTGACCCAGCCGCCGTCGGTGCAGGTGACCTCGAAGTCGTAACCGTGCATGTGGATCGGATGGTTGGTCATGGTGAGGTTGCCGACCCTGACCCGCACCCGGTCGTTCTTCGACACGACCAAAGGGTCGATGTCCGGGAAGATCCGGCTGTTCCAGCACCACATGTTGAAGTCGGTCATTTCCATGATGCGCGGCACATAGGTGCCGGGATCGATGTCATAGGCGTTGAGCAGGAACACGAAGTCGCGGTCGACGCGCATGAAGCTCGGATCCTTCGGATGCACCACGAAGAAGCCCATCATGCCCATGGCCATCTGCACCATCTCGTCGGCATGGGGGTGGTACATGAAGGTGCCCGACTTCACGAGGTCGAACTCGTAGACATAGGTCTTGCCGGCGGGGATATGCGGCTGCGACAGGCCGCCGACACCGTCCATGCCCGAAGGCAGGATCATGCCGTGCCAATGGATGGTGGTGTGCTCCGGCAGCTTGTTGGTGACGAAGATCCGCACCCGATCGCCCTCGACCGCCTCGATCGTCGGGCCCGGCGACTGGCCGTTATAGCCCCAGAGATAGGCGGTCATGCCGTCGGCCATCTCGCGTTCGACCGGCTCGGCGACAAGGTGAAATTCCTTGACGCCGTTGTTCACGCGGTGCGGCAGCGTCCAGCCGTTGAGGGTGACGACCGGGTTGTAGTCCGGTCCGCTCGTCGGCACGAGCGGCTTCTGGGTCGTGGCATTGTCCATGCTTGCCGCTTCGGGCAGCCCGGAGTTGGAGGTTTGCGCCCAGGCGGCCGTCGAGACGAGAGCAGCACCGGCGCCGAGGAAGTTTCTTCTGTTGAACATGATCTGATCCTTTTTGAATGAGGCGGATGCGTACGGAAACCGCACACATTTTTCCTCAACCCGCCCTAGTGCCCGGCGCCGCCGGCTTCCGCTGCCGCGGGTGCTGCCGCCCCTCCAGCCGAGCCACCTGATCCGCCGCCGTGGATGGCGGTCATCAGGTCGGCATCGGCCAGCCAGAAATCGCGCTTCGCGTTGACGGAGAGCACGGTCGAATTGACCTTGGCCCTGACGTCGGCAAGCAGCTCGAAGGTGCTGGTGATCATGCCGTTGTAGCTGAGCGTCGCTTCTTCCTCGATCTTGGTGCGCAGCGGCACGACGTTGTTGCGGTAGTGCCGGGCGATGTCGTAGCGCGAGCGATAGGCCTCGTAGGCCGAGCGGGCTTCCGAGCGGATGTTGACCGCCTTTTCCGCCAGCAGGTTTGCCGAGCGCATATGGGCAAGCTCGGACTTGCGCATGCGCGCGCTGCCGCTGTCGAAGATCGGGATCACGAATTCGAGCTCGAACTGGCCAGTTGTCTCGACCTTGGTGCCGTCGTCCTCCTTCTCCCGTTCCGCTTCCGCTCCGGCGATGAGCTCGAGGTCGGTCACATAACGGGTCGCTTCGGTGAGCTTGTAGGACTTGGCCACGGCTTCGAGATCGAGGCGGGCGATCTGCAGGTCGACGCGGCGTTTCAGCGCTTCCGCCTCGATGCTGTCCTTGCGCGCCAGCGTCTTCGGCAGGTTCGGCAGGCGGTTGGGAACCTGGTAGTCGACGTCGCTACCCCAGAGACCCATCAGGCGCGTCAGGTTCTCCTTGGCAAGACGCGCCGCAAGCCGGGCTTCGGCCGTCTGGCCGGCAAGTTCGGCGTTGAAGACGTGCTCGCGCGCCTGGTTGCCCTTGCCCATGGCGCCGGTTTCGCCAAGTTTTGCGGCGAGCTCCGAGGAGGCGTCTGCCGCCGCCTGGGCCTGGTTCAGCTGTGCCACGGTTTCCCAAGCGGCAACCGCTTCGATCCAGGCGCGGCGGGTTTCGGCCGCCAGCTGCAGTGTGCTGAGCGCCGCGTTGAGCTGCGCCTGGCGGAAACGCGCATCGGCAATGGCGATCGTCTTGTCGCGGGTCAGGAGCGCCAGGATATTGGTCGTGACGAGGCCCTCGATCGCCTCATAGGCCTGCAGTTCCGGCGTGCCGATTCCGGTCGTGCCGATCGAGACGGTGGGGTTGAGGAACAAGGTCGCCTGCCAGGCATCCGCCGACGCGTCGCCGAGATCGGCATAGGCCGCCTGCAGGCCCTTGTTGTTGAGAAGGGCGATCTGGACGGCCGTGTCGGCGTCGATGGTCTTGCGCTTCAGCAGCGCCTTCACCTCGGCATTGACCTTGTCGGCCTGTTCGCGGTTCTGGATCCAGACGCTCTTCTTGGTCGCGGCCGTCGAGACCTTGGCATCCACGGTGGTGAAGCCGGCGTCCTTGGCCGAGTATGCGGTCACGCAGCCGGCGAGCACGAGAGGCAGACCGATGGCTGCTGCGAGGTTGAGTTTGCGAAGCCTCATGACGCGTCTCCCTTGGCGGTCGACTGCGCGTCGTTGAGCGGTCCCCAGGCCTTGGGGCCGGTCGGTTCGCGGTGGGTGTAGCCCGAAATGGGGCTGCGATACTGCGTGTTTCGAATGCCGCTCGTGCTGTTGGCGGGATCGCCAAGGCTTGAGACCTCGGCAGGCAATGTGGCAGCGCATCCGCCCAGGATCATGGGCAGGAGCGCCATGGAAAACAAACGTTTCATGGTCAAACCTGAAATGTGAATGGCAGAGGTCGGCCGTCGACCGGATGAAACCGGGCGGGCCTTGTCGCGGACCGCGCTAGAGGTGGGGCGAGCGTCTCATCGGACACGCGGAAGCCACGGCAACGCTTCGCACCGCCACAGATCCTTTAGTCGGCAAGGACCAAAGGAAGCCCACGGCAGCGGTCACAGGTTCACGAAATCAGGCTCTTGGGGGGCGATGAAGACCGTCGAGCTCACCGGGGGTGAGCTGCGGGTGCGGGCCGAAATTGCGGACCGAGCGTGGGAAAGCCGGATGGCTGCCGTCGACATCGCCAAGCACCGCGACGGCGGCGCAGAAGGTCTTGCAGCAATCCTTCTTGTCCGCCTTGCCGTTTTCTTGTGCCGGCTTCACCTTGCCCTTGTCGAGGCTCGGGCAATGCTCGGTCGCAGCTTGCATCGGATTGGCGGCTGCCTCGATCTGCATCGAGCCGTGCGCGGCCGCATGCATCATGCCGGAGGCGGTGGAAAAAGGCAGCACGGCCAGCGACAAAGCGATCGCCAGCTTCAGCACTATCAGCAAACGCAGATATGTGGTTCGCACCTTCTCCATGATCGATCCGTAGAAACGCCTTTGATTCCTGTCAATGATGCTTGCGCCTGGCGCCGTCACGAATGCGTGAGGCCTCCCGGGCTGCACACGCGTCGTCACCCGTGCCGCCGGTTACGGACCGGATCGATGCCGGCCGTACCGAAGCGGGCGGGCTCGGTTGCCTTCGTCGACGCGTTCGTGGCGTCGGCGAGATCCTCGAGAATGGGGCAGTCCGGGCGCCCGTCGCCGTGACAATGGGCGGCGAGATGCTTGAGCGTCCGGCTCATCGCCTTCAATTCCTCGGCCTTGCGCTCCAGGATCTCGACATGTTCGAGCGCGATCTTCTTGACCTCGCCGCTGGCGCGCTCGCGGTCGCGCCAGAGCGCCAAAAGGTCGGCCATCTGCTGGACGGTGAAACCGAGATCGCGCGAGCGGCGGATGAAGCGCAGCGTATGGACGTCGTTGTCGCCATAGTTGCGATAGCCGGCTTCGCTCCGGTCGGCCTGCGGGATGAGGCCGATCGTCTCGTAGTAGCGGATCATTTTCGTCGATACGCCGGAGGCGCGGGAAGCTTCGCCGATATTCATGATGTCATCCTTGTTACCGCCGTGCGGACATTCCCTTGAGAATATAAGGTCTCTCCCCGGCTTCCGCCATGCTGGCGAGAGCCGGGGAGACGATCGAACTTAGGCCGCCTGTGCTGCGGCAACCGGGCGAAAGGCCCGAAGCCGGAGCGCATTGCCGAGCACGAAGACGCTCGACAGCGCCATGGCGCCGGCCGCGAAGATCGGCGACAGCAGGAGGCCGTAGACCGGGTAGAGCGCGCCGGCGGCAACCGGGATCAGCACCGCGTTGTAGGCGAAGGCCCAGAACAGGTTCTCCTTGATGTTGCGGATCGTCGCCTTCGACAGCGCGATCGCATTCGGGACACCCAAGAGATCACCCGACATCAGCACCACGTCGGCGCTTTCGATGGCGACGTCCGTACCGGTGCCGATCGCGAGGCCGACATCGGCTTCGGCGAGCGCCGGCGCATCGTTGATGCCGTCGCCGACGAAGGCCACCGCGCGCCCGCCTTGCTTCAGCTTCTTCAGGGCCGCGACCTTACCGTCCGGCAGCACTTCGGCGATGACCTCGTCGATGCCGAGCTTGGCGGCGATCGCCTCGGCGGTGCGACGATTGTCGCCGGTGATCATCGCGACCTTGAGGCCGAGATCGTGCAGCATGCGGATCGCCTGCGGCGTCGTCTCCTTGATCGGGTCGGCAACGGCGATGATCGCCGCAAGCTTGCCGTCGATCGCCGCATAGAGCGGGCTCTTGCCTTCCGAGCCGAGGCGAGCCGCCTGGTCGGCGAAGGCCGACACGTCGAGCTTCAGCTGCGTCATCAGGCGGTCGGCACCCACATGGACGGAGCGGCCCGAGACTTCGGCGCTGGCGCCGAATCCGGGGATCGCCTCGAACCTGGCCGGTTCAGCGATATCAAGATCCTTTGCCTTGGCCGCCTCGACGATCGCTTCGGCGATCGGGTGCTCGGAGCGGGTTTCGACGGCGGCGACCAGCGTCAGCACGGTGTCACGGTCGAAGCCTTCGGCGGTTTCGAGGTCGGTCAGTTCCGGCCGGCCCTTGGTCAGCGTGCCGGTCTTGTCGACGGCGATGACGGCGGCGTTGCGCAGCGTCTGCAGCGCCTCGCCCTTGCGGAAGAGCACGCCCATTTCGGCGGCGCGGCCGGTGCCGACCATGATCGAGGTCGGCGTGGCAAGGCCCATGGCGCAGGGGCAGGCGATGATCAGCACGGCGACGCCGTTGACGAGCGCGAAGGTGAGTGCCGGATCCGGACCGAAGATCAGCCAGACGCCGAACGTCAGAAGCGCAATCGCGATGACGGCCGGCACGAACCAGGCGGTGACACGGTCGACCAGCGACTGGATCGGCAGCTTGGCGCCCTGGGCCTGCTCGACCATCTTGATGATCTGCGCCAGCACCGTGTCGGCGCCGACCTTGGTGGCGCGGAAGGTGAAGGAGCCGGTTTTGTTGATCGTGCCGCCGACCACCTCGCTGCCGGCGATCTTTTCGACCGGAACGGGCTCGCCGGTGATCATCGATTCGTCGACATAGGAGTTGCCGTCGATGACGCTGCCGTCGACCGGGACACGGTCGCCGGGGCGCACCACGACGCTGTCGCCGGTGGTGACGTCGGAGAGCGGAACCTCGATCGTCTCACCGTTGCGGATGACGCGGGCGGTCTTTGCCTGCAACCCCATCAGGTGCTTGATCGCCTCGGAGGTCCGGCCCTTGGCGCGGGCTTCCAGGAAGCGGCCGAGCAGGATCAGCGTCACGATGACGGCGGCCGCCTCGTAATAGACGTTGGCGGTGCCGTCAGGCAGGAGATCGGGCGCGAAGGTGGCGACCACGGAATAGATCCAGGCGGCGGACGTGCCGATTGCGACCAGCGAGTTCATGTCGGGCGCCAGGCGGAAGAGGGCGGGAACGCCCTTCTGGTAGAAGCGCAGGCCCGGGCCGAAGAGCACCAGCGTCGTCAGCACGAACTGCAGATACCAGCTTTCCTGCATGCCGATATTATTCATGACGAATTCGTGCACGGCCGGAATGAAGTGCGAGCCCATTTCAAGCAAGAAGATCGGCAGCGTCAGCACGCCGGCAATCAGCAGCGAGCGCGCAAGCTTGCGGGTCTCCTGTTCGCGCTTCTCGCCTTCGCGGTCGACGCTTTCGTCGCCGGTGATGCGCTTGGCGGCATAGCCGGCAACGCGGACCGCTTCTTCGAGTGCTGCGGCCGTGGCGATGCCCCTGGTTACCCGCACCGACGCGCGCTCGGTCGCCAGGTTGACGTTGGCCTCGGTGACACCCGGCACGGTCTTCAGCGCCTTTTCGATGCGCGCGACGCAGGAGGCGCAGGTCATGCCCTCGATGGTGAGCTCGATCGTGTCTTCGGCCGCACCATACCCGGCATTCTCGATCGCCTTGACGATATCGGCGGACTTGGTGCTGGCATCGAAGCGGACGTCGGCGCGTTCGGTTGCGAGGTTGACCGAGGCTTCGGTGACACCAGGCACGGCGCGAATCGCCTTTTCGACGCGCGCCACGCAGGATGCGCAGGTCATGCCCTCGACGGGAATGCTGGCGCTTAATGCCGCGGCGGACATCGCTTCGAGATCGTTCGTTCTAATGGGGGTCACAGATCCCATGATCGTGCTCCTTTCTCTGTCTTTTGTCGCAAGATGGGGCTTCCAACGATGGGAAGGTCAAGGGCGAAAAGAAGATTTCTGCGCCATCTTCAGAACGGCCGGGAGAGGCCTGTCACCGTAGCGATATTGCCCGCAACGCATGGTCGCAGCGTCCTTGACGCAAGCTTGGCCGCGAGGCCCGGGAGGCTTGTCAAAGCTCAGGTCGAATGGCTCCAGGCTTGCCGGCGATCCGAGACTGCAACCGTACCTTTCCTGCCTCTTGCGAGTGAACCGTATCGGATCCATCCTGTAGAAGTTGCGTCCCATAGGGAGGTTAGGATGACGGCTTGCAATTGTGTCCGTTTCCGCGTGAGACCCGGTCAAGAGGAACGGTTCGAGCACCTTTTTCGCAGCGCTCTTCGCGACTTTGAAGGTTTGCGGAAGATGGCGCTCAGCAAGGCTGCGGATGGATCGTATTTCTCAATTGCCGAGTGGGAAAGCCTTGAGGCGATCGCTGCGGCACGTCCCATGATGAAGGCGAACCTCGATACGTTCCGCGATACGCTCCTGGAACTCGGTCAGGATCTCGGGGTCACGGACCCGATTTCCGGCGAGGCGATCTTCGAAATGGCGCGTTAGGGCTATGTTGCTGCGCAAGGTGTGACGGCGACACCTTTGTCGATCGGTTGACGGGAAGGGAGTTGTTGCCTGCCAAGGTCGCGGATCTGACGGCAGTGATGTCGTCGGCTGGCGAACGTGTGGGGTAGCGTCAGAAGCGGCGCGACATCTCGCGCCGGATTTGGGTGCGTTGAGAACAGAACACTGCGACGAAGGCGCGATGACGGGTTGAGGTCACCGCAGGCAATGGCTATGTCGTGCCGCACACACGCGTCACGAACCATAAGGCCATTCGGAATGATCCCAGACTTTCTCGTTACCCATTCCGGTGGTTTCCACGCCGACGAACTGCTTTCCAGCGTCATTCTTACGCGGCTTTTCCCCGAGGCTCGCCTCGTTCGCAGCCGGGCGCCGGAATGGCTGAAGCCGGGGACGGACCGCATCATCTACGATGTCGGCGGCCAGTATGATGCCGAGGCCGGATTGTTCGACCACCATCAGCGCGGGGCGCCGGTGCGAGAGGACGGCCAGCCCTACAGTTCGTTCGGCTTGATCTGGAAGCATTACGGCCGCGCCTATCTGGCAGCGTTTGGTGTTCCCGAGGCCCATGTAGAGGCGGTTCATGCCGCCTTCGATGCGCGTTTCGTGCTGCCGATCGATCTGGTCGACAACGGTGCGCTTGACCCTTCGGTTGCCGGGCCCTTGGCGGGGTTGACGCTGTCGGCGCTGCTGGAGACCTTGAAGCCTGTCTTCGACGAAGGCGGCCAGGAGGCCGAGGATCGCAGCTTCCATCAGGCCCTTTCGATCGCGCGCGCCTTCGTCGAGGCTGGCGTGTCGCAGCGCGCTTCAAAGCTTCGGGCCGAGGCGCTCGTGCTTGCGCAGATCGCCCTTGCCGGTGAGAGTCGCGTGCTCGAACTGCCGCGGGGCATGCCTTTCCGCCCGGCGATCGTGAAGGCTGGCGCCGACCACCTGCTGTTCGTCGTTCATCCGCGCGAGAACGACTGGTGCCTGACGGGCATTCGCAAGGCCGACGAAGGGTTCGAGCTGCGCGCCGATCTCCCGGCTGCCTGGGCCGGCCTGACGAACAGCGAACTGGAGGCGGCTTGCGGCGTGGCCGGCGCGCGCTTCTGCCACAACGGCCGCTTCATCGCGGCGGCAGCGACGCGAGAGGCAGCGCTCGCCATGGCGGAACTCGCCGTCAAGGAAGCCGCGACAGCGGGTAGCGGTCAGGCCTGAGGAAACCGACGAGCCGACGGCGGCGGCTATGGCCAGTGTGCCTTTAACCGGATCGCCTGGGACGGGTCACGCCGAAAGCGTGGCCCTGAACTTGCTCGGTGATTGACCGTAGGTCTTCGCAAAAATTCGCGAGAAGTGGCCGGCGTTCTCGAAACCGACTTCGAGCGCGATGTCGATCAGCGGCGCCTTCGTCTGCGTCAGGAGATGCTTGGCGCGTTCCAGCCGAAACTTCCGATAGACCAGCGCCGGCGACATCTTCGCCTTGTCCATGAACAGGCGCTCGAGCTGCCGTCGGGACAGGCCGACGGATGCGGCCAGTTCCGGGATCGACAGCGTGTTGTCCGTGTGCTGCTCCATGATGATGAGAGCGGCGTTCAGGCGCGGGTCGTTGCTCTCGATCGCCAGCGGCTTTCTCGGCTGGACATGAAGATGCGAGCGCGCCTTGTCGATCTGCAGCACCTCGAGTGCATTCCGCTCGGCTTCCTTGCTGATGTGCAGGCGCACGATATGGGCTGCCATGTCGGCGGCACTGCTGCCGCCCGCGCAGGACCCGCGGGTGCGGTCAAGGTTGAAGAGGCGGTCCGAACGAACCTTGAGATCGGGGAAGCGCTCGCGGAACGCCTGATAATGAAGCCAGCTCACGCAGACGGTGTGCCCGGTCATCAGGCCCGCTTCGGCAAGCACGAAGGTCCCGGTGCAGAGGCCGATCAGAGGCACCCTGCGCGCCGCCGCCTTCTGGAGGAAGCGGATCGTGTCGTCGTCGATCGGCTGTTTGCTGTTGAGCAGGCCGCCGACCACGACGATGTAGTTGAACCCGGCGGGATCGACGAGGTCGGATGTCGGCGCCACCTGCACGCCGCAGCTGGAGGCGATGAGATGCCGCGTGTTGCCCAGGACCTGCCAGTCCGCGCGGATGCGGCCGGACTTGTCGAGCTCGTCGCTCGCAAGCCGCAGCGTGTCGATGAACAGCGCGAATGCCGAAAGGGTGAAGGACCGCGCCAGAACGAAGCCGATCTTGAGACGGTCGGGCTGTGTCTCGCTGGATTTGATGGTCGTCGTCATTTGCCCTTCATGCTCGCGCCGCCAAGATCTCCCGTTCGCTGTCGAGCGTGCTCGGACATATCCGGAGAGGTGGCCGCTGGCGGCCGAGACTTGCCTTTTGCTCTCCATGGGAGCTGGGGTTCGGTTCTTCCGGCACCCCATGGCGTGGCGCGGGAAGCCGACGCCCGGATGAGGGCGTCTTCGTCCTCATCATAACGAAGAGGTCGGGCTCAGATTGCTCTCGTCACGACCTGCGCCGCCACGGTTACGAACATTGCGGCCAGTGTCAGCGCCGCACTGAAGCGTGCAACCTTCATCCGCCGTTCGCGTGAGCCGCTCCAATCATAACCCATCTTTTCCCTCCCTCGCGACCGGGCCGGAGCGCGTTTGCTCGGACGTCCGCCGAGCTGCGAGCCTTCCCAGGTCGTGGCTCTGAGTAGCGCTCATGCTGACGCGATGCCGTCGATCGTGTCAAGTTTGCCTCGGCACACAACGTTCCGGTGCCAGTCTGCGTCGCAGGCAACTGTGCAAAGGAATTTGCTGTTCGAGGGCGCAAACCCCCCAGTTGTGCGGGGAGCCTCTTTGCGCCGTTGTGATAGTTTTCTCTTTGGTGTGATTATTAAAGGGAGGGCGACGATGCCCGGCACATTCTCTACCGCCGACATGGACGTCATCAAACAGCAGCACGAGGAATGGTGTCGCGCCAACGACACCGACCCGAACAGTCCCGCGGGCATAGAGAAAGCCATGCAGATGCTGGTGAATTATGGCGGCAGCGCCAGCCGGCAACCGCCCGCGCAGCCGGAGACGGTGCGCGCCAAAGCGCGCGCCTGATCACAGCGTCAACCTACATTCTTTAGCAGTCTCGTCCTGTACTTCGATCGCGTCGAGCGAGGGTTGACGTCGGCTGCTAGGGAATGCATTCCATGGCGCGGCGGCGCTATCGCGATCTGGCGTTGCGCCCGGCCGCTTGGGGTGCGCACGTCAAAGATGTATGCGCCAAGCGTTGGCTTAAAGGTTCTCCTTGAGGAGGACCTCTATCCTGATCTTGTCCTGAGCGGCGTGCGGTTCGCGAAAATCGGTCCGTGCGCGCATGATGCGAATGGCGCTGCGCACCGCGTGGCCCGGATCCTGGGCGATGACGGCGTCGATGCTGGCGTCGCGCAGGCCGCGTTCGCTGAAGGGGGTGCGCTCGTGCACGACCACCGTGATCTTCTGCAGATCGGTGAGGGACGCGGCTCCCTCGAGCGGAATCCTCGCCTCGGAACTCAATACGTAGATTGCCGCAACCTCCTGATTGTTTTCCAGAACTCTCTGGAGGATCTGGGTCGCCCTGCGCTCGTCGCCGTGGGTCTCGACCGAGGGCAGACACTGCAGGTGCGGGAACTGTGAGTTGACGACATCGTCGAAGCCGAAGCGGCGCTGGATGCTGTCGAGCGACTGCATCGTCTCGGCCACGATCAGGACTTTTCCGGCCTTCCGGCCGACAAACCGGCCGATGATCTTGGCCGCGGTCGCGCCGGCGGCATAGTTGTCGACGCCGACGAAATCTGCGGTCGGCAGCCTTTCCTGCCCGGACAGGAACTGCACGAACTTGACGCCGCGCTCGATCAGGCGGCCGATCGCATCGCGGACCTGCGGCGATTCCGGCGCCATCATCGCGATCCCGTCGAATTCGTTCTCGTCGATGTCGGCGAGATATTTTGCGACCTTGTGCGGGTCGTCGATCGGGATCTGGACGACGTCGAGGTCGACGAGGTCGCCCTTCATCGACACCCGCGCCTCCTCGACCCGGTGGATGAGTTCCGCCAGATAGAGATCGCCGCTCGTCGGCAGCACGAACCGGAACCGATAGCTCTTGTTGCGGGCCAGGCTGACGGCCGCGGGGTTTCGAATAAACCCAATGCGCTCAATGGCTTCGTTGACACTGCGGACAGCCTTCGGGCTGACATTCGGCCTGTCGTTCAGCACGCGGTCGACGGTTGCGAGGCTCAACCCCGCTGCCTCAGCAAGATCCTTGGCTGTTGGCCGCATGCGGAACTCCCAGTGTGTATCGTCCCCAATCTACTCCACCAAAATCGCCGCGAAATCAAGAATTGATGTGCGCACCTCAAAAATCGCTTGCGCTGAGGTGCGCACCTCAGTTATGAATCCTTCAGCGAAGAACGCAGGCCCTGAATGCGGCCGCGCCCGCCGCTCGTGCCAAGAGGATTTAGGTACGCCACCGCCCGGTCAGGGCGCTTCCTTCTGATGGAGGTCAGAAGGTACAAGGGGGGGAGGAACCCGATGATGAAGCAGATTCTGTTGAGCTCCACAGTCATGGTCGGAGCGTATTTTGGCATTGCGGGTGCGTCCGGTACGCACGCTTCCGCAGCGGAGCTGACCCTTTGCTGGGCCGCTTGGGATCCGGCCAACGCGCTCGTCGAACTCAGCAAGGACTTCGAAGCCAAGAGCGGCAACACGATGAAATTCGAGTTCGTGCCGTGGCCGAATTTCGCCGACCGGATGCTGAACGAGCTGAATTCCGGCGGCAAGCTCTGCGATCTGATGATCGGCGACAGCCAGTGGATCGGCGGCGCCGCCGAGAATGGCCAATACATCAAGCTCAATGATTTCTTCGACAAGGAAGGAATCAAGATGGACGACTTCATTCCCGCAACCGTCATCGGTTACGCGGAATGGCCGAAGAACTCGCCGAACTACTGGGCGCTGCCGGCGTTCGGCGACGTGGTCGGCTGGACCTATCGCAAGGACTGGTTCTCGCGTCCCGAACTCCAGGCGGAGTTCAAGCAGAAGTACGGCCGCGATCTCGCCGTGCCGAAGACCTTCGCCGAACTCAAGGACATCGCCGAATTCTTCCAGAAGCGTCAGATCGACGGCAAGACCGTCTATGGCGCTGCGATCTATACGGAGCGCGGCTCTGAAGGCATCACCATGGGCGTGATGGACGTGCTCTACAGCTACGGATTCGAATACGGAAATCCGAAGAAGGCCTATGAGCTCGACGGTTTCGTCAACTCGGCGGATGCGGTCAAGGGCCTGGAATTCTACAAGGCGCTCTATGATTGCTGCACGCCGCCTGGCCATTCCGACGCCTACATGTCGGAGGACATCGACGCCTACAAGTCCGGGCAGGTCGCCCTGCAGATGAACTTCGCCTTCACCTGGCCGGGCATCCATGCCGACGCCAATGTCGGCGGCGACAAGTCCGGCTACTTCCCCAATCCCGCTGGTCCGGCCGGAGTTCAGTTCGCCCAGCTCGGCGGCCAGGGCATCTCGGTCGTCGCGGCGTCCGACAAGCAGAAGGAAGCGCTGGATTACATCAAGTGGTTCGCGCAGCCTGAAATCCAGAAAAAGTGGTGGGCGCTTGGCGGTTACTCCGCGCTGCGCTCGGTGGTCGAGGACCCGAGCTTCGCCACGAGCCAGCCCTATGCGCAGACCTTCCTGGATTCGATGGCAATCGTGAAGGACTTCTGGGCAGAACCTTCCTATGCATCTCTGCTCCAGGCTTCCCAAAAGCGCTTCCACGACTATGTCGTAGCAAAGCAGGGCACGGCGAAGGACGCGCTCGATGGTCTCGCTGACGACTGGAAGGACATCTTCGAGGACGAAGGCAAGTATTGACGCAAACACCCGCCGCCTCCCGGCGGAAGCGTCCATGCGGGGCCGGCCGGCCGATCTCTCGCGCCGGCCCCGCATGCCCATTCGTCAATGCCTTAGGGGAATACCATGCTCCATTCTTCGATCGATCGCGCTGCGCACGCGACGCCGCCCGTGCTTGCACGGCGCATCACAGGGTTGTCGGACCGCGCGATCGCCTGGATCTTCGTCGCACCGTCCATCGTGCTTTTGCTTGCGATCAACATCTTCCCGCTGATCTGGACCGTCCGGCTGAGCTTCACCAATTTCCGCGTGAACCGCCCGAACGAGCCTGTTCAGTTCGTCGGTCTGCGCAACTACCTGAACATCCTGACCGACAAGGACATCTGGCTGACGATGCAGGCCACGGCCCACTTCCTGATCTGGACGATCGTCCTGCAGGTGCTGATCGGCTTTGCTCTCGCCTATCTCATCAACAAGAAGTTCCGCGGTAACGACCTGTGGACGACCATCATCGTGCTTCCGATGATGCTGAGCCCCGCCGTCGTCGGAAACTTCTGGACTTTTCTCTACCAGCCGCAGATCGGCCTCTTCAATTATGCGATCGGGTTCCTGACCGGAGCCGACCCGTCCAGCTTCTCGATGATCGGCGACACGTCGCTGGCGCCCTGGGCGATCATCATCGTCGACACCTGGATGTGGACGCCGTTCGTCATGCTCATCTGCCTTGCCGGGCTGCGCTCCATTCCGAGCAGCATCTATGAGGCGGCGGAATGCGACCGGGCCAGCAACTGGCGCCAGTTCTGGACGATTACCATTCCGATGGTGCTGCCGTTCCTGATGCTGGCTATCCTTTTCCGCGGCATCGAGAACTTCAAGATGTTCGACCTGGTCGTGCAACTGACGGGCGGCGGCCCGGGCTCGATCACGGAGCTGACGTCGATCAACCTGAAGCGCGAAGCCTTCGAGAAATGGCGCACCGGATACGCGTCCGCCTATGCCGTCATCCTCTTCGTGACCGTCTTCGGCCTCGCGTCGATCTATGTCAAAGCACTCAACAAGGTGAAGCAGAGATGAGCAGCTTTTCTGTAACGGAGCCATCCGCACGGCAGAAGTGGTTCGCAGGCGCCCTGGTCGTGATGTATGCGGTGATCACCATTCTCCCGCTGCTCTGGATCATCGGAACGGGGTTCAAGTCGCCCTCGGACGCGATCGCCTATCCGCCGAAAACCTTCTTCGAGCCGACGCTCGAGGGCTATGTGAACCTCTTCACCACGCGCACCCGCGTTTCTGAAGATCAACTGAAGGAGATGGGCGAACCGAAGACCTGGTACGAGCGTCTGGTTCGCAAGGACGGGCTGATCATCGCCGGCCCGTCGCGCTTCCCGGAGCGTTTCTACAATTCCGTCATCATCGGGTTCGGTTCGACGGTGCTGTGCATCGTGCTCGGGACGGCTGCGGCCTATGCCTTCTCGCGCTTCAAGGTGCCGCTCAAGGACGACCTGCTGTTCTTCATCCTCTCTACACGGATGATGCCGCCGATTGCGGTCGCCATACCGATCTTCCTGATGTTCCGCTCGCTCGGACTGAACGACACCCATGCCGGCATGATTCTGCTCTACACGGCGGTCAACCTGTCGCTCTCGGTCTGGCTGCTCAAGGGCTTCATCGACGAGATCCCGATCGAGTATGAAGAGGCGGCGCTGATCGACGGCTACACGCGCTTCCAGGCGTTCTACAAGGTGGTGCTACCCCAGGCGGCGACCGGCATCGCGTCGACAGCGATCTTCTGCCTGATCTTCGCCTGGAACGAATACGCCTTCGCCGTGCTGCTGACGTCCGGCACAGCGCAGACCGCACCGCCCTTCATTCCGACGATCATCGGCGTCGGCGGCCAGGACTGGCCGGCGGTGGCGGCCGGCGCGACCCTCTTCCTCGTCCCCGTGATGGTGTTCACGATCCTGCTTCGTAAACACCTCCTGCGCGGCATCACCTTCGGAGCGGTAAGAAAATGACAGCTTTCCTCAATCAGTTGCTCCGCCTTCGCCGTGGCGCATGGGAAATGGTGGCATCGGTGCTCATCGCGCTCGGCGTGGTCATGCTGATGCAGCCGGTCTCGCTCACGCTCTACTCCTTCTCCTTCCTCGTGACGCTGCTTGGAACAGTCATGTTCATCATCGTCAGCCATTTTCCGGAGTGACCCATGGCACAGATCAGAATTGAGAATGTGCGCAAGGAGTTCGGGGCGTTCACGGCTGTCCAGTCCTCGAGCTTCACGGTGGAAGACGGCGAGTTCTTCATGCTGCTCGGCCCTTCCGGATGCGGCAAGACGACGACGCTTCGGATGATGGCGGGACTGGAACTGCCGACGAGCGGCCAGATCTATATTGGCGGCGAAGAAGTCGGCATGAAGCGGGCAAGGGAGCGCGATATCGCCTTCGTCTTCCAGATGTTCGCCCTCTATCCCCACATGAACGTGCGCAAGAACATCTCCTATCCCCTCGTCAGCCAGGGCATGAAAAAGGCGGATGTGGCGACGCGCGTCGCCGAGGTGGCAAGGATCCTCAGAATTGAAGGCATCCTCGACAAGCCCGTCGGCGGGCTCTCAGGCGGCGACCGCCAGCGCGTCGCGCTCGGCCGGGCGATCGTGCGCAACCCGAAGGCCTTCTTCATGGATGAGCCGCTCGGCGCGCTCGACGCGGAGTTCCGCGAACATATGGCGGGCGAGCTGCGGGCGCTGCACGATCGCATGGGCGCCACCACCGTATACGTCACCCACGACCAGCTGGAAGCGATGCAGATGGGCGACAAGATCGTCGTCATGAACCACGGCGTCATCGAGCAGTTCGGCCGACCGCAGCAGATCTACGACTGGCCGGCGACGAAATTCGTCGCCAAGTTCATCGGCTCCCCGTCCATGAACTTTCTGGAGTTCGAGGGCATGATCGGTGTCGGTGGCGACAGCATCGACCTCGGCGGGAAAAAGGTGGCAGTGCCGGCATCGCGTGAGGGCAGGGCTGGTACGCTGTCGCTCGGTGTACGTCCCGAGCACGTCCGTTTCGTCGACGACTCCAGCTATAGAGGCCGCGTGATCGCCGTCGAGTATCTGGGCACCACCCAGATCGTCACGATCGAAACGCCCAACGGCGAGATCAAGGCGCGCACGCCCTCCAGTCAAGCAGCCCGCACCGACGAGCTTGTCGGTCTCGATTTCAACGCACGGACCTTGACGCTCTTCAATGCGGAGACGGGGCGTGCTCTTGTCTCCGAAGCCAACGAGGGAGTGCTGCGCCGTGGCTGAAGTCATTCTAAGAAACGTGACGAAGACATTCGGCACTCATGCGGCGCTCAACGAGGTCTCGATGACGATCCCGGACGGATCGTTCGTCGTGCTGCTGGGGCCGACTGGTGCCGGAAAGACGACGACGTTGCGCATGGTCTCGGGTCTCGACACGCCCGACAGCGGCGAGATCTTTATCGGCGGGATGTCCATGCAAGGACTGACGCCGGCGCAGCGCAACGTGGCGATGGTCTTCCAGCAATATTCGCTCTACCCGCATCTGTCCGTGCGGCAGAACCTGGAGTTTCCGCTAAAATCCCCGCTTCTGAAAACGCCGCAAAAGACGATCGACGAAAAGGTGAACGCCATCGCCGAGGTCTTGCAGATCTCGCACAAGCTCGACAACAAGGCGACGGCCCTGTCCGGCGGCGAAATGCAGCGCGTGTCGATCGGTCGAGCGCTTGTCAGAAACCCGCAGATATACCTGATGGACGAGCCCTTGAGTTCGCTCGACGCGAAGCTTCGGGCCGACCTGCGCGTCGAACTGAAGAACATCCAGGCAAAATCCGGGGCGACGCTTCTCTACGTCACCCACGACCAGATCGAAGCCATGACCATGGCAACGCATATCGGCGTGCTCGAAGAGGGCAGGCTCGTTCAGTTCGGTTCACCACGAGAGGTCTACGAAGCGCCGGTCAGCGTCTACGCCGCGACCCGTCTCGGCCAGCCGCGCATCAACGTCCTGCCTGCCAAGCTTTTTGCGGGGGCGCCGGAGAGGGCGCAGTCGATCGGCCTTCGCCCCGAAAACATCGTCCAGGGCGCCGGAGAGGATGCCCTTGTGACCCGTGTCGAACATCTGGGCGACCAGACGCGCCTGCATCTCACGTTCAAGCAGCACAACCTCGTGACGGTCACGGATCCCCACACCGGGTTCCGCGGCGGCGAGACCATCAAGATCCAGCCAGACAAGCCGCTCTTCTTCGACGCGGCCGGAATGCGCATCGCTTAGGAGGCGAACATGAATCAGTTTATCAACCGCAAGGAAAATGCGGTTACGGAAGCGATCGAAGGGGTTCTTGCCGCATCCGGCGGCGCGCTCAGCCGCCTCGACGGATATCCGCACATTCGCGTCGTCCTGCGCTCGGATTGGGACAGGAGCAAGGTTGCGCTGGTTTCAGGTGGCGGCTCGGGACACGAGCCCGCGCACATCGGCTTCGTCGGCAAGGGCATGCTGACGGCTGCCGTCTGCGGCGACGTCTTCGCGTCGCCGAGCGTGGATGCGATCCTCGCCGGCATTCTGGCAGTGACCGGGCCTGCCGGCTGCCTGCTGATCGTCAAGAACTACACCGGCGACCGGCTGAACTTTGGCCTCGCGGCCGAACGCGCCCGCGCCTACGGCCTCAATGTGAGCATGGTCATCGTCGATGACGACATTGCGCTGCCGGACCTTCCGCAGGCCCGCGGTGTCGCCGGCACCCTGTTCGTCCACAAGATCGCCGGAGCGCTCGCGGAAAGCGGGGCAGACCTCGATGCGATCGCCCATGCGGCGCGCAAGGTCATATCCGGCACGAGCACCATCGGCATGTCGCTCGATACCTGCACCGTTCCGGGCTCGCCGAAGGAACACCGTATCCCCGAAGGACATGCGGAACTCGGCCTCGGCATCCATGGCGAAGCCGGCGTCGAGCAGATCGTCCATTCGGATGCGAGAGGCGCCGTTGCCGCCATGGTCGAGCGACTGCAGGCGGCGATGGAGGACACGCCGCACGTGGCGCTCGTCAACAATCTCGGCGGCACGTCGATCCTGGAAATGTCTGTCCTCATGCATGAACTCGCCCAGTCTGACATCGCCGACCGGATCGTGCACCTTGTCGGGCCCGCGCCGATGATGACGTCGCTGGACATGCGTGGCTTTTCCGTCTCCGTCTATCCGGCCGACAAGGCCGAACTGGAGCTGTTGTCCCGGCCCGTGGCGCTTCCGGCATGGCCGGGCGTGACCGCCGTCAGGCCGGTGAATGTTCTGGCCCTGCCGGATGGCCTGACGCCGATTTCGCCTCTGCCTTCACGACACGATGCGACGCGGCAGTTCCTGCTTGCCTGCTGCAACCTGCTGATCGATGCGGAAAAGGACCTGAACGCACTCGATGCCAAGTCCGGCGATGGAGACACCGGCTCGACGCTTGCTGGCGCGGCACGGGCACTCATTCAGGCGCTCGATCGCCTGCCGCTCTCCGACCATACGCAGCTCTTCCGCGCCATCGGGCAGGAGCTGAGCCAGACGATGGGTGGCTCTTCGGGCGTGCTTCTGGCGATCTTCTTCGCCGCCGCCGGTGATGGCGCCTCGAGCGGGCTTTCGATCCGCGAAGCGCTGAAAGCCGGGCTGGCGCGCATGCAGGAAATCGGCGGCGCGCAGATCGGCGACCGCACCATGGTCGACGCGCTTTCCCCTGCGCTGGATGCGCTCGACGCGAGCATCGGCGCGGCTGCCAAGGCAGCGCGTGACGGCGCCAATCTGACGGCGACGCTCGTGCGGGCAAGGGCAGGGCGGGCCGCCTATATCAACGCCAAACAGCTCGAAGGGCACATCGATCCCGGCGCCGAAGCAGTCGCCCGTCTGTTCGAGCACCTGGCACGCCATCCCGATATGCTCGGGCGCCAGCCCGAAGGCGCCGCAGCCGTCGCCGGCTGACAGCCAGACAACAAAACGCCCCGGCAAGCCGGGGCGTTTCGTGACGGGAGGTGTCAGTGGAGCGTGGTCTTAGAGCGCGCGGCTTTCGTAACCGGCCGCCTTCAGGGCGTCTGCGATCGGCCCTGCCGCTGCGGCGGTCTCGACGCTGACTTCCCTATTGCCGAGATCGACCTTGATCGTTGCCTGCGGGTCGACGCTCAAGATCGCCTTCTGGACGACGCCGGCGCAGTGGCCACAGGTCATGTTGTCGATCTTGTAGTTCTGCATGCTTGTCTCCTTGGTTCGGTTGTGAGACAAACATGGCGTCTCCCACCGTTGGAAGGTCAATAGGGCCTTCGAGATATTTGTTCGCGGCATTTTCAGTCGCACGAATGGTGGAAAGTACTCCCGAAAGTCTAGGCCAACGGCCTCTCAAATTCTCCGAAAAATTTGAAAGTCTTTCATCATCGATCCCGGGAATGGACGGCTAGCGGTCTGCGTCCGGAAGTCGCACAATCCCAAGGCTGTGCAAGAGGCATTCGCGTCGTCCGAGAGAGGGCGGACGATCGCCAGCCGGCACGAAGCCTAAAGCGAAGCGATCGCTCCGGACTGTCCGGGCGTTCGAAATGCACTGGTCGGGAACTGGAGGAGACGGTTTCCCGCTCATTGTCGTTCGGCTGCGTCGTGGTGACGCCGCCAAGGGAGGAAAGATGTTTGAACGACTATTCAAGCTGAAAGAGCATCAGACGACGGCGCGCACCGAGGTGATCGCCGGTATCACGACATTCCTGACGATGTCCTACATCATCTTCGTCAACCCCGACAT
Source organism: Ensifer sp. PDNC004 (assembly GCF_016919405.1). Taxonomy (NCBI): domain Bacteria; kingdom Pseudomonadati; phylum Pseudomonadota; class Alphaproteobacteria; order Hyphomicrobiales; family Rhizobiaceae; genus Ensifer; species Ensifer sp. PDNC004. The sequence continues at coordinate 448,898 of NZ_CP070352.1, read as the reverse complement.
CCTGTCGAGCACGGGCATGGATAGGGATGCCGTCTTCGTCGCAACCTGTATCGCCGCCGCACTCGGCTCCGCCGTCATGGCGCTCGTCGCCAACTGGCCGATCGGCATGGCCCCGGGCATGGGCCTCAACGCCTTCTTCGCCTTCACCGTCGTCGCGGCGCTGGGCTTTACCTGGCAACAGGCGCTGGGCGCGGTCTTCATCTCGGGCGTGATCTTCCTGATCCTGACCGTGACGGGGGTCCGAAGCTGGCTGATTGCCGGTATTCCGCATTCGCTTCGAAGCGCGATCGCCACCGGTATCGGCCTCTTCCTCGGCATCATCGCCCTGAAGAACGCCGGCATCGTCGTCGACAATCCGGCGACGCTCGTCGGTCTCGGTGACCTCAAGCAGACCGGCCCGCTTCTCGCCATCCTCGGCTTCTTCGTGATTGCCGTGCTCGATGCGCTGAAAGTTCGCGGCTCGATCCTGATCGGCATCCTGGTCGTCACCGTCCTGTCGATGATCCTCGGCGTCAGCGAGTTCAAGGGCATCGTTTCGGCACCGCCGAGCATCGCACCGACCTTCCTGCAACTCGACATCATGGGCGCCCTGCATGGCGGTCTGCTGCACGTCATCCTCGTTTTCGTGCTCGTCGAAGTTTTCGACGCCACCGGCACGCTGATCGGTGTCGCCAAGCGCGCCAAGCTGGTCGAAGAAGGCAAGCCGAACCGCCTCGGCCGCGCGCTTCTGGCCGACAGCACCGCGATCGTCGCCGGCTCGCTGATCGGTACCAGCAGCACGACCGCCTATGTCGAAAGCGCCTCGGGCGTCCAGGCAGGCGGCCGCACGGGTCTGACCGCGCTCACCGTCTGCGTGCTCTTCCTCGCCGCGCTGTTCTTCTCGCCGCTGGCAGCTGCCGTCCCGTCCTATGCGACGGCTCCGGCTCTGCTTTATGTCGCCGGCCTGATGATGCGCGAACTGACGGAAGTCGACTGGGACGATCTGACGGAAGCGGCTCCGGCGGCACTCACCGCCCTTGCCATGCCCTTCACCTACTCGATCGCCAACGGTCTCGCCTTCGGCTTCGTCAGCTACGTCGTCTTGAAGGTCTTCACCGGCAAGTGGAGCGTCATCCATCCGGCAACCCAGCTCGTTGCAGCACTCTTCATCGTGCGCTTCGCGTTCTTCGCCGAATAACGAAAATCGGCCGGAGCATGTCGCGTCGGCCGATCAGAACTTCCCCGTAAGTGCTGACCGGAGCAACGAAATGTTGCTCCGGTCTTCTTCTGTTTCGTCTCAGTATTGGCCGGCGGGCAGATGCACGACGAGCCCATCCAGGTCAGCCGACACCGTGATCTGACAGCTCAGCCGGCTGCGTTCGTTCGGGTTGACTACGCACTCGATCATGTCCTGTTCCTGGAACTCGGGTGCCGGCAGGCGGTCGCTCCATTCGCCGTCGATGTAACAGTGACAGGTGCCGCAGGCGCAGGAGCCGCCGCATTCGGCGGCAATGGCGTCGATGCCGTTCTGCACGGCTGCGGACATCAGCGACTGGCCGATCTCCGCCTGGATTTCTTTCGTCGTGCCGTCCGCGTCGATGAAGACGATCTTGGGCATGGGTATTCTCCGATTGCGTATGTTGGTATCGAGGATGGGGGATCAGGCGGGTCGGATGGCGATCTTCAGCCGCTTGGGTCCGCGGACTGAAAGCCCGCGCTTGTACTCCGGTTCCCGGTCGACGAGTTCGATGGTCGGGAAGCGGCGAAGCAGGGTGCTGAAGATGATATCCATGTCGAGGCGCGCGAGGTGGTTGCCGAGACAGAAATGCACGCCGCCGCCAAAGGCCAGATGCCGATTGGGCGTGCGGCCGATGTCGAACGTGTCGGCGTTCTCGAACTGCTTGGGATCGCGGTTGGCGGCGCCATAGAGCAGGCCGAACTTGGTACCGCGCTCGAAGCGCCGGCCGAAGATCTCGACGTCCTCGACGCAATGGCGGTGGAAGAACGGGAGCGGCGACTCGTAGCGGAACATCTCCTGCACGCCGGTCTGGATCAGCCCGGGCTCTGCGCGCAACCTCGCCATCTGGTCGGGAAAACGCAGCAGTGCGTGCATGCCGCTGCCGAGCACGTCGATCGTCGAGCCGTGCCCTGCCATCAGGATCAGCAGGCAGGTCGAGATGAACTCGTCGAAGTTCATGGCGCCGGAGCGTTCCGCCTCGATCAGCACCGAGATGAGATCATCCTTCGGCGCCCGCTCGCGCTCGGCCTTCAGTGCCGTCAGATATTCGTAGAACTCGGTCGTGTTGTGCTCGGCGAGTTCCTTGCGCGCATCCGAGCGGTCGACGTCGAAGAACTGCACGATGTTTTCCGACCAGATCCGTAGCTGCGGACAGTCCTCGTCCGGAACGCCGAGCAGGCGACCGATGATGTGGCCCGGAACATGGGCGGCCAGATCATCGACGAAGTCGATCTCACCACGATCGGCGAGGCTGTCGATCAGCCGGTCGACATAGGCCTGGATCTGGTCGCGGAGCTTGGCGATCATCGCCGGCGTGAACAGCTTGAACACCTGTTTGCGTAACCGGTCATGCACGGCACCATCGCTGTCGAGCAAGCTGAACTGCACGAAACGCTCGTGATGCGGCATGTCGTGCCAATTGGCGGCGCGTTGCAGTTTTGCAAGCTCTTCCTTGGTTGCGAGGTCTTCGAGCGAGCGCACCATGCGCTTGTCCATGACGATCGCCGAGACGTCCTCGAAGCGCGAGGCAAGCCAGATGTCGAAGTCCGCGAAGTAGTGCAGCCCCTCCTTTTCGCGCAGCGCGCGATAGGTCGGATAGGGATCGCGAGCAAAATCCGGTGACAGCGGCGCGAAGGTGAAATTCGCGGCGTCGCCGTTCGGCGCGGTTTCGGGCATGGGCAAATCTCCGTGCATAAAGCTGCATGATAACGTCACGGGATCAGCTCTGTGAATGGCGCCCTGTCGCAAGATGATGGACAAAACTCGCATCGGATGCCAGAAAATGGCATGTTGCCCGAAAGCGAAGAGCTCCATTTTCACACCCCGGCAAAATTCGCCGATGCGTTTCCCTATCTGGCGCTGGTGGCCGGAAGCCGGACGACGCGTCCTGACGAGGCGCCGATCCGCAAACGGTTCCACCAGCATGTCTTCGTCTACACAACGGGCGGACGCGGGTTGATCGAGGTGCGCGGTCAACGTTTCCTGGCCGAAACGGGCAGCGTCGCCTGGCTCGATACTGCTCAGGCCTATGCGCATAGCTGCGCACCCGACAGCGAAAGCTGGCGCTATCTCTGGATGGGGATCGAGGGGCACGGGCTTGATGCGCTCTACCAGTTTCTCGGCGTGCAGCAGTCGCCACTGTTCGTGCCGAGAGACACGGACAGGGCACAGGCGGCATTCGAAAGTGTGAGCGGATTTCTTGCCGAGCGTTCGCCGGCGACCGACGCCCTGTCGAGCGCCGCGATCGCGGGGCTGATGGCGGACATGATCGCGCCACGGCTGATTGGGGCCGAGCCGGCTGAGGAGAGGGCCGGTGAAGACCGTTTGCTTCAGGTGCTGTCGGTGATGCGCGGCGATCTCGCGAGACCCTGGACGATCGACGATCTTGCGGCGCTTGCGCGGCTGAGCCCGTCGCAACTCTTTCGCCGCTTTCGCGACATGGTGGGAACAACGCCGATGGACTGGCTGCGCCACGAGCGCATCAACCAGGCAAAACGCCTGCTGGTGGGTCCCGATGCCAAGGTGTCGGCGGTGGCCGCCGTCTGCGGCTATCCGGATCCCTACCATTTCTCCCGCGATTTCCGGCGGCTGACGGGATACACGCCGACGAAGTTCAGGCGGGATGGCGGCTATTGAGGCCGCAGTCTTATCGTCCGATTTCGGCGGCCAGCGAGGCCCTGGCGCACCGATAACCCGACCGGACGACCGGGTCATGCATTCATTCACACGATCAGGAACGGCTCCTTGAAGAAATGCTCTTCCAGGTTGACGCCCTCGCCACCGCGGTCGACTACCGCGAAATCCGAGACGTCATCGAGCGGCGTCAGGATGCCGTGCCAGACGTTGCGGGCGATGTTGACGCCCTGGCCAGGCGTGGTCTTGAAGGCGATCGGTTCGCTCGGTCCCTCATCGGTTTCCCGGGAGACGACGATCAGAAACGGATTGTCGCTCAAGGGGATGAAGGCCTGGCTGCCGAGCGGATGGCGCTCGACCATGGTGAGTTTCAGCGGCAGCGGATAAGGTACACCGCGCACCAGGCTGATCATGGGCCGGGCCTTTTCGCCTGTTGTATCGATCTTGGCGAGATCGTGGTAGCGGGTTGCATTGCCCCCGTTGATGGGGAAGTTGTTGGCATTCTCCGTTTCGATCACGTCGCCGAAAGGCGCAAAGGCCTCCCGGGTCAACGGCTGTATGACGATCTCCTTCATGTGACGCTCCTCCGTCCAATGTTGATGGTTGCCTGGAAGTTCGGTCGGTTCGCCTCCTCGGCGAAACGATTTAGATGCCGGCTTTCGCAATACGCCCGAAGACACGCAGCCGGCTGACGCCGCCGTCGGGGAAGATGTTGAAGCGCACGTGGGTTACCGGACCCGCGATCGCGAGTGCGCTTGCTTCATAGGTGTGGATGCTGTCAGCGGCGAGTTTCTGCGGCGGCAGGACCTCGCGCCAGAACATCGACGATGCCGTGACGGATGCAGCCACTTCGCAAGCGGTCGCTCCGAGGTCGGCCGCCTGCAGCGAACAGGTGTCCGGGTAGTTGCCCTTGAAGTGGGCGGTATCGACCACGATCCGGTCGATCTCGCCGCGCGCTGCGAGTTTCACCACGATCCAGTCGTTGCCGGGCTCGCGCCGCCGGCGCGTCTCCCAGCCGTCGCCCATGTTGATGCCGCGTCCGGGCGCAAGCAGCCGCTGATGGCCGTAATGCCCGTTGGAATAGGCGATGATGCGCCCGCCAAGCAAGCATGAGGCCAGGTCGACCACGGTGTCGCCGATCGCTGCCTGGTCAAGCGCTGGCGCTCCGTAAACCCGAAGGCGGGCGACGCCGCCGTCGGGATAGATGCGCAGGCGCACATGGCTCCAGATGGAATCCGACCGCGCTTCGAAGTGATGCGGCGCACTCGGGCCGAGCGGCCGAGGACAGACCAGTTCCGTCCAGACCGTCCGATCGTCGGGGCCATCCGGTGCCAGGCAGGCGTCGATGGCGCAAGCGCTCGGGTAGTTGCCGGTGAAATGAGCGGTATCAACCTCGAAGCCCCGGATGAGGCCGTTCGTCGCGAGCGCCACGATGGCATGGTCGTTGCCGGGGCCGCGGCGTCGCCGCGTCTCCCAGCCGTCCATCCACTTGCCGTTTTCGTCATAGACGCCGGGATGATAGACCGGAGGCGCATCCTGCAACATGCGCTCGAGCGGCGCGAAGAACTCGTCGGTTGCGAAGACCGGCCGTGCGCCGAGACCGGCGGAGGCAAGGTTGATCGCGTTCAGCGCGAATTCGGGCGGGCTCACGCCGTCGGTCGTCATCACGAGGCCCTCAGCTCGGCAGCATGTCCTTGAGGCGCAGATAGGCGATGCGCTCCACCTGCCTGCATGCCGTCTCGAACTCCGTGTCGCGATCGTTGCCGATCCGGCTTTCGAAGGCCGCGAGGATTTCGTCCTTGCTGCGTCCCTTGACCGCCATGATGAACGGGAACTTGAACTTGTCGACATAGGCGGCGTTGAGCGTGGTGAAGCGCTCGCGCTCGGCATCGGTCAGCGCGTCGAGCCCGGCACCGGCCTGCTCGTTGGTCGAGCTTTCGGTCAGGCGCTTGGCCTGCGCCAGCTTGCCGGCGAGATCGGGGTGGGCGATGAGGACGGCAAGCCGTTCTTCGGCCGAAGCTTCGCGGAAGACTGCGGAAAGGGCGGCGGCAAGGCCGATCGCCGTGTCGTTGGCCGGCGAGAGCTCACCCTGGAAGGCGCGCTTCGCGATCCACTTGGAATGTTCGAAGACGCCGCCGAACTTGGCGACGAACGCCTCTTCGCCAAGCCGCGACGGGCGATCGTCCCAGGCCTTGTACGGGTAGTTCTCGGCCCAGTGACGGGCGATGTCGACGCGTTTTGCCAGCCAGACCTTCTCGTGGCTCCGCACGTAATCGAGGAAGCGGGCGAGTGCCGCGGCCCGGCCGGGGCGGCCGACGAGGCGGCAATGCAGCCCGATGCTCAGCATCTTCGGCGCACCGGCGGTACCCTCAGCGTAGAGCACGTCGAAGCTGTCCTTGAGGTAGCTGAAGAACTGGTCGCCGCTGTTGAAACCCTGCGGTGTGGCGAAGCGCATGTCATTGCTGTCGAGCGTATAGGGGATGACCAGCTGATGGCGCCCCGCATGCTCATGCCAATAGGGCAGGTCGTCGGCATAGGCGTCCGATACGTAGTCGAAGCCGCCGGCCTCGGTGACGAGGTCGAGCGTGTTGTCGGAACAGCGCCCCGTGTACCAGCCGCGTGGGCGTTCGCCGGTGACGATCGTGTGCAGCCGGATCGCCTCGGCGATCTCCTGGCGCTCGCGTTCGGGCGAGAAATCCTTGTGCTCGATCCATTTCAGGCCGTGCGAGGCGATTTCCCAGCCGGCGTCCTGCATGGCGGCGACCTGCTCCGGAGAGCGCTTCAGCGCCGTGGCAACACCATAAACGGTGGCCGGCACACCGCGCTCGGTGAACATGCGATGCAGACGCCAGAAGCCGGCGCGCGCGCCATACTCATAGATCGATTCCATGTTCCAGTGGCGTTGGCCCTGCCAGGCCTGCGCTCCGACGATTTCCGACAGGAATGCTTCGGAGGCCGCGTCGCCATGCAGCACGCAGTTTTCGCCGCCTTCCTCGTAATTGATGACGAATTGCACGGCGATCCGCGCGCCGTCGGGCCAGGTGATCTTGAAGTTCGGGCCGTGGCCGTGAAGATCGCGGGGGTATCTCATGAAAGCAGCTCCTCCAGACATTTTCGTCTCTGCATCCAATTTCTAGCGGCATTTGTTTCGAGCCATTCCCCCCAAAAAATTTGAAAGTCTCGAATGATCCGGTCGCTACCAAGCGGGTGGGAATGCCGGAATACTGCGAGGTGGAAAGCTGACTTCGGGAGGAGCGAAAATTATGCAATCTCAGGGTGGAAACGCCGGCCGTTTGACGACGCACGTGCTGGATACGGCCAGCGGCAAGCCGGCCGAAGGGCTGCGCATCGAGCTCTACCGGGTCGAGGGCGATCGCCAGACGCACATCAAGTCCGTCAAGACCAATGACGACGGCCGCTGTGACGAGCCGCTTTTGAGCGGCGAGCGCATGCAGACCGGCACCTACGAGCTGCAGTTCCATGCAGGCGATTATCTCGGCGGAGCAGCCAAGCGTGGCGAAAACCCGTTCCTCGACGTGATCCCCATCCGCTTTGGCATCGATAACCGGGGCGCACACTACCACGTGCCGCTGCTTCTTTCGCCCTATGGCTACTCCACCTACCGCGGGAGCTGAACAATGACGATCCAGATCCGCAACACGATCCGCTTCATCCTGAACCACCGCCTCGTCGAACTCTCGGATGTTTCGCCGGTTCAGACCCTGCTCGATTTCCTGCGCATCGACCGCAACCTCAAGGGCACCAAGGAAGGCTGCGCCGAAGGGGACTGCGGCGCCTGCACGGTGCTTATCGGCCGTTTGCTCGACGGCAAGCTCAAGTATGAATCCGTCAATGCCTGCATCCGTTTCGTCGGCTCGCTTGATGGCTGCCACATCGTGACGGTGGATAGTCTGGCGCAGCCGGCCGGCCCGTTGCATCCGGTGCAGCAGGCAATGGTCGACACCCACGCCTCGCAGTGCGGCTTCTGCACGCCAGGCTTCGTGATGTCGCTCTATGGCCTCTGGATGGAGAACCCGAAGCCGTCGATCGCCGAAATCGAAAAGGCGCTGCAGGGTAACCTTTGTCGTTGCACCGGCTATGCCGCGATCATCCGCGCCGCCGAGGCGATCTCGACGATCGGCGACGTCGGCAAGGACCCGCTGGTGGCAGAGCGCGACCGGATCGCCGGCGAACTGGCCGCCCTTCAGGATGGCCGCCGGGTGGAAGTCGGCTCGGAGACGGAACGTTTCATCCTTCCTGGCTCGGTTGACGATTTCGCCGCCGTGCTCGAAGCCAACCCGAAGGCGACGATCGTCGCCGGTTCGACCGATGTCGGGCTCTGGGTCACCAAATTCATGCGCGACATCTCGCCGGTCATTCACCTGACCCATCTCGAAGAACTGCGCCGCATTACCGTCGATGCCGACGGCGTGACGCTCGGCGCGGGCGTCAGCTATGCCGAAGCCTATCCGGTTATCGTCGAACACTTCCCTGAACTGACCGAACTTTGGGACCGCATTGGCGGCCAACAGGTGCGCAACATGGGCACCGTCGGCGGCAACATTGCCAACGGCTCGCCGATCGGCGACACGCCGCCGGCGCTGATCGCGCTTGGCGCCTCGATCACGCTGCGCAAGGGCGATCGCCGCCGCACGGTGGTGCTCGAGGACTTCTTCATCGCCTATGGCAAGCAGGACCGCGAGCCGGGCGAGTTCGTCGAAAGCGTGCGCATTCCATTCGTTTCCGACAATGCCCGTGTTGCCGTCTACAAGGTGACGAAGCGTCTGGATGAAGACATCACCGCCGTCTGCGGCGGCTTCAACATCGCCTTCGAGGCAGGTCGCGTCAGCGACGCCATCATCGCCTTCGGCGGCATGGCCGCTACGCCGAAGCGCGCCGCCCATGTCGAGGCCGTGCTCAAGGGTGCCGAGTGGAACGAGGAGACGATCGAGCGTGCTGTCGCTGCCTTCGATCAGGACTTCACGCCGCTGACGGACTGGCGCGCCTCGGCGGAGTACCGCCAACTGGTGGCGAAGAACCTGCTTCGCCGCTTCTATCTCGAAACGCAGTCGAGTGGCGGCCAGCTCCGTCTCGATCGCACCATTGCTGTCGCGGTTTAAGGGAGGAAGCCATGAACGTGATGCAGCCCATCGACCGCATCCGCGGTGGCGTACACGAAAACGAACGGCACGAGTCCGGCCACAAGCATGTGTCCGGAACGGCCGAATATATCGACGATATTCCTGAGCCCCAGGGCACCCTGCACGGCTATCTCGGCCTCTCGCAGCGGGCGCACGCCGACATCCTGTCGATTGACTTTGAGGCCGTGAACGCTAGCGAAGGCGTGGTCGGCGTCCTGACTGCGGCCGACATTCCCGGCGAGAACGACATCAGCCCGGCGCATAAGCATGACGAGCCGATCTTCGTCACCGACAAGGTGGAGTTCCACGGCCAGCCGATCTTCGCAGTCGTTGCGACCTCACGCGAGGCTGCCCGGCGCGCAGCCGCCAAGGTCAAGATCGAGTATCGCGACCTGCCGCATGTGACCGACGTGCTCGAAGCGGCAGCGGCTAACTATCCGCTGGTCATCGACCCCTTGAAGCTCGAGCGCGGCGACATTGACGCGGGCTTTGCCAAGTCGAAGAACATTCTTGAAGGCGAGATGCGCATCGGCGGCCAGGATCACTTCTATCTGGAAGGCCAGATCTCGTTTGCCATTCCCGGCGAAGACGACGAGGTGCTCGTCTATTCCTCGACCCAGCATCCGGCCGAAACGCAGCACATGGTTGCGACCGTGCTCGGCGTGCCGTCGAACGCAGTCACCGTCAACGTGCGCCGCATGGGCGGCGGCTTCGGCGGCAAGGAAACGCAGGCCAACATCTTCGCAGCCGTGGCCGCGGTCGCTGCCAAGAAATACCGCTGCCCGGTCAAGGTTCGGCCCGATCGTGACGACGACATGAGCGCGACCGGCAAGCGTCATGACTTCCACGTGGACTACAAGCTCGGCTTCGACGACGAAGGTCGCATCGAGGCGGTAGACGCCGTCTTTTCGGCCCGCTGCGGTTACTCGGCCGATCTGTCCGGCCCGGTCACCGACCGCGCGCTGTTCCACGCCGACAATTGCTACTTCTATCCGAACGTCCGCCTGCGTTCGCGCCCGCTGAAGACCAACACCGTTTCCAACACCGCGTTCCGCGGTTTCGGCGGCCCTCAAGGGATGGTCGGCGGCGAACGCATGATCGAGGACATCGCCTATGCCGTCGGCAAGGACCCGCTCGAAATCCGCAAGCTGAACTTCTACGGCGGCGAGGGGCGCAATCTCACTCCCTATCACCAGACGGTGGAAGACAACATCATTGGGCGGATCATCGAGGAACTGGAAACCTCGGCCGATTATGCCAAGCGTCGCGAAGCGGTGATCGCGTTCAACCGCGAGAGCAACGTGGTGAAGCGCGGTATCGCGCTGACGCCGGTGAAGTTCGGCATCTCCTTCACCAAGACGGAGTACAACCAGGCCGGCGCCCTCGTGCATGTCTATACGGATGGCTCGATCCATCTGAACCATGGCGGCACCGAGATGGGGCAGGGGCTCTACACCAAGGTCGCCCAGGTGGTGGCCGACGAGTTCCAGGTCGATCTCGACCGGATCAAGGTGACGGCGACGACGACGGGCAAGGTGCCGAACACGTCGGCAACCGCGGCGTCGTCCGGTTCCGATCTCAACGGCATGGCCGCCGCCAACGCCGCCCAGCAGATCAAGGAGCGGCTGGTCAAGTTCGCAGCCGAGCGCTGGAACGTCGCCGAGGCCGATGTCGCCTTCGAACCGAACGTGGTGCGGATCGGTGCTGAGCGCCTGAGCTTCAACGAGTTCATCAAGATCGCCTATGGCGCCCGCATCCAGCTTTCGGCCGCCGGCTTCTACAAGACGCCGAAGATCCACTGGAACCGCGCCGAAGGCCGGGGCCGGCCGTTCTTCTACTACGCCTACGGCGCTTCGTGCTCGGAGGTCAGCGTCGATACGCTGACTGGCGAATACCAGGTGGATCGCACCGATATCCTGCACGATGTCGGCCGCTCGCTGAACCCGGCCCTCGACCACGGACAGGTCGAAGGTGCCTTCGTTCAGGGCATGGGCTGGCTGACGACGGAAGAACTTTGGTGGGATGCCAAGGGCCGTCTGCGTACCCACGCGCCCTCGACCTACAAGATCCCGTTGGCCTCTGACCGTCCGCGCGTCTTCAACACCCGCCTTGCCGAATGGTCGGTCAACCGCGAGGAAACCATCCGCCGGTCGAAGGCGGTGGGCGAACCGCCCTTCATGCTCGGCATTTCGGTTCTGGAAGCCTTGTCGATGGCGGCGGCGAGCGTTGCGGAGTATCGTATAGCGCCGCGCCTCGACGCGCCGGCAACGCCGGAACGGGTGTTGATGGCGATCGAGCGGCTGCGGGCGGCTGCACGGCAGAAAGGGTAACAGGGGCTGATTGTCATGGTGGCGAGCCGCGAGGATATCAGGGATTTTCTCCGACGCGAGCGCGACTGCGTTCTCGTCGAGGTGACCGGTGCTGCGGGGTCCACACCGCGCGACACCGACGCCTGGATGCTCGTCGCGCCTGAGAGCCTCTTCGGCACGATCGGCGGCGGGCAGCTCGAATACATGGCGATCGATCATGGTCGGCGGGCGCTGAAGCGTGGCGACGCGCCGGAGGCGATGACGATCCCGCTCGGACCGGAGATTGGCCAGTGTTGCGGCGGGCGCGTGGCGCTTGCCTTCACACGCATCGATCGGGAGAGAGCAGCCATGCTGATTGAACGTAGCGACCTGGAAATCGCCAGCCGGCCGCATGTCTATGTCTTCGGCGCCGGCCATGTCGGCGATGCCTTGACGATGGCGCTTTCCCTGGTGCCGGTGCGCACGGTTCTCGTTGATACCCGCGAGAACGAGCTTTCGGCCGTTGCCGACATTCCCGGCATCGAGACCTGCCTGACGGCGATGCCGGAGGCGGTGGTGCGCGACGCGCCTCCCGGCAGCGCGTTCGTCATCCTCACTCATGACCATGCGCTCGACTTCCTGATCGCCGCGGAAGCGCTTCGCCGCGACGATGCCTCCTATGTCGGCATGATCGGTTCGAAGACCAAGCGCTCGACCTTCAAGAACTGGCTGTCGCGCGAGATCGGTCGCCCGGATCTCTTCGATAGGCTCGTCTGCCCGATCGGCGGCACGACGGTAAAGGACAAGCGGCCGGCGGTCATTGCCGCGCTTGCCGCCGCTGAGCTGATGGCGGCGGCGCTCAATTTCCGACAGCCGGCGCAAGCGGAAATCTCGCGTCGGCCCGCTGCCGCCAAGCTGGCTCGTTAGCCAGTCGGCCCGTCAACGTAGCGCTGTTTCGACCAGGTGTGCGCCATTGAGGTGGAGCGCAAAGCCGTTGATGTGCGGTTCGGCGACCTCCGGTCGAAGTTCAAGGGTCGGGATTGCATAGTCCCCGCCGTTCTGGCGGCGATAGGGAATGGGTGCGGTCGTTCCAAGCGTGTGCATCCTCTGCCGTAGACGCTCGGCCGTCGCTTCGAAACCGACCTCGTCCAGACTATCGACGCGGTAGGCGACGAACGGCGGAAGCACGTCGTAACCGGGATAGAACAGGATCCCATGATTGATCGGGAAGAGCAGGTCGTCGATCGGCCCGTTTACCCCGCGCGGGGAGTAATGCTCCTCCCAGCCGCCTGTCGTTACCACCAGCATGGCGCGTTTTCCCGCAAGCGTGCCCTCGCCGAAGCGCTTGCCCCAGTATTTGTCGCTGTGCTCGCCGACGCCATAGGCAAAGCCGTAGGCATAAACGCGATCGACCCAGCCTTTCAGGATCGCCGGCATGGAATACCACCACAGCGGAAATTGCAGGATCAGGGTGTCGGCCCAGAGCAGCTTTTCCTGCTCGGCCTTGACGTCGGCGGTGAGTGTATCGGTGGCAAAGGCCTCCTTCGACGCGCGGCTCGGCTTGAAACGGGCGTCCGCGTCAAGGGCCGGAAAATCGGAACGACCGATTTCGGACTTCCATCGCTCGGCATAGAGATCGGTGATACGAACCTCATGGCCTTCGGCCTCAAGCGCGCTGACGGCGACATCGCGCAGCGCGCCATTGAGCGAGCGCGGTTCCGGATGGGCATAAACAATCAGAACTTTCATGGTCGGTCTTCCCTGGTCTCATCAACTGAGACTCTAGGTAGACCGCTGCGTGCCTATGCGGTAGATATTCGAAATGCATAGGATTGTGCCATAAAATGGATAAATCTGACGTCACGCTCGAACGCATGCGAAGCTTTGTGCGCGTCGCCGAGCGGGGCAGCCTTTCGGCCGTTGCCCGTGAGCTCGGCATCGGCCAGTCGACGGTGACGCGGCAGCTGCGGGAGCTTGAGGAAGCGATCGGCGTGCCGCTGCTTAGCCGCACCACCCGTCGCGTCACGGTGACCGACGAAGGCAGCCGTTACTACGCCGATAGCGTCCAGATCCTGCGACTGGTAGAACAGGCCGGCGACGAAGCGCGCGGCGCCCGCGGCGCGGCTGCCGGCACCATTCGTGTGTCCTGTACCTCCGCATTCGGGGTGCTGCACGTCAGCCGGCTGATCTTTGCCTTCCAGGACAGGCATCCCGACATTGGCGTCGATCTGAGCCTGACCGACGAGCGCATCGATCTCGTGCGGGAAGGCATAGATGTCGCGCTGCGTCTTGGACCTCTCAGCGACAGCTCGATGAAGCTACGGCCGCTTGGGCAAAGCCGGCGTCTGCTTGTGGCGGCGCCGGCGTACCTGGCCGCGCGTGGATATCCGCGCGCTCCAAGCGACCTCTCGGCGCATGAGGGGATCCGCATGTCGAACATCGCCGGCAGTGACAGGCTCAACTTCGAAGCCGCGGACGGGCGGCATCTGTCCGTCCCCTTCGGTGGGCGTCTTCGCGTCGACCACGGGCTTGCCGCACGTGAGGCTCTCGTCGCCGGCCGGGGCATCGCGCCTGCCCACCGATGGCTCGTCGACGATCTGATTGAGGCCGGCGTGTTGGTACCGCTGCTTCCGGACTATTCATTGCCTGCGGTGCCGCTCAGCCTGCTGATCGTGCCGGAACGCTCTGGCATCGCCCGTGTTCGTCTGTTGGTTGATTTCCTGGTCGAGGCGATCGGCAACCTTCCGGGGATCGAGAGGTCCAGAGCCTAGCGGCCTCGGCCGTCCGCCAGCTGCGACAGCGTGATCCCTAACCCGAATGGATCGGTCGCATGACCCGTGCGCCGTAAGCCATACCACAAATGTGTCGCTTACCCTTTGCTTCCGGATCTGTCTATCATCAGTAGTTTCTAAAATAAGGTTGACGCTGAGGTCGACCTTAGCGGAAGTAACGCGTCCAGGATTTTCTTTAGTGCTTTTCAGACAAATCGCGTTTTACGCAATTGCACAGAGACGGGGACGCATCAGATCGGGAGACGACTATGAAGAAACTGACGCGTGCTCTGCTCTTGTCCACGGCATTCGCGGTGCTGACGCACTATAGCGCGCCGTTCATGATCGGCGTTGCCCACGCCGATGGGGGTACTACCAGTGGTGAAGGCAGCACGGGCGGCACCGGTGGCGACGGCGGGACGGGCGGCACCGGAGGAACCGGTGGTGATGGTAGTACGGGCGGTGATGGCGGTACGGGTGGTACCGGCGGTGACGGTGGAACGGGGGGCGATGGCGGCACGGGCGGCACCGGTGGTGATGGCGGCACGGGCGGCGATGGTGGTGGCACCGGCGGCGATGGCGGTGGCACCGGTGGTGACGGTGGTGGCACGGGCGGTGATGGCGGCGGCACCGGCGGCGATGGCGGCGGCACGGGCGGTGACGGTGGTGGCACGGGCGGCGATGGCGGCGGCACGGGTGGTGACGGTGGCGGCACGGGTGGTGACGGTGGCGGCACCGGTGGCGATGGCGGCGGCACCGGCGGTGACGGCGGCGGTGGCGGCAAGCCCAAGCACGCCAACAACGGCTTCGGCAACGGCGGCGGTGACGGCGTTCCCGGCAAGTCGAAGCACAGCGACGTGAAACGCTGATCTCTGGAAAATATCGAGGGCGCGCCGCATCGGCGCGCCCTCTTTGTTATTTTGCGAACCACGTGGGACCCCGCCCCGGGCGAACGAACCGGACCCCTCCGGTCGGAGTGGCCGGCAGCCTGTAGCGATGCTTAGGCCTTGACGCCCTGCTCCAAAGCTCAGGCCGAAGGGGCCGGAACGCGAATGGTCAGGCCAGCATTCCGTTGATGAGACGCTGACAGCGCTCGGCCATGTAATCGATCATTAGCCGCACCTTCGGGTCCTGGAAACGCTTGTGCGGATAGATCGCCGCAAGCTGCACGCTGAGCGGCGGCGTTTCGGTGAGGATCGGCACCAATGCACCGGAATTGATGTGGGCCTTCACCTCGAAGAGTGGCTTGTTGATGATGCCGCGGCCGTCGAGCGCCCATTGGGTGAGCACATCGCCATCGTCGGAATCATAGGGGCCGGTGACTTCGAGCTTGCGCACGCCTTCCATGGTCTGGAGCGTCCAGAAATACTCTTTCGAACCGGGATACCTGAGCAGCAGACAGTCGTGCTTGTCGGCGATGAGTGCGTCGGGCGTCTGAGGGATACCCCGCTTCTCGAAATAGGCCGGTGCACCGCAGACAACGCGCTCGCAATTCATGATGCCGCGCATGCGCAGGTTCGAATCTTCGAGGATGCCGAGCTTGAAGGCGACGTCGACGCCTTCCGACAGGATATCGACATTGTGGTCCGACAGGCGAAGCCGCACTTCGATGTCGGGATACTTGTCGTGAAACTCCGGAATGCCCGACGCAATCAGCCGCCGACCTATCCCTAAGGGAGCAGTAATCTTGAGCGCCCCCTTCGGATTGCGCGAGAGATCGGCGATCGCATTTTCCGCTTCGTTGACCGCCTCGAGGATCTTTACCGCACCGTCGTAAAAGACGCGACCGTGCTCTGTCGGGGTCAGCTTGCGCGTCGTCCGATTGAACAGGCGAACGCCCATGTGGCGTTCCAACTCTTTGATTCTATTGCTTGCAACTGCCGGCGTCACGCGCTGGTCGCGACCGGCCGCCGATAGGGTTCCAAGCTCTACGACGCGTACGAAGACGCGCACATTGTCCAGATAAGACATGCCTTCGTCCCACTCCTCCGGGCTCTCTCTAGCCTATCCATTCCGTCGCTATTTTATAGATTTTTTTGAAAGTGTTGGTGAAGCAGCGACGTTCCCGCGACCTCCAGCAATGACACATAATGGCGAGAGGAGAAATGGGAGAATTTCATGTACGACTATGCCATCGCCTGGGATTGGCTGACCTTTGCCGTGAGATGGCTGCACGTCATCACCGCCATTGCATGGATCGGTTCGTCCTTTTACTTCGTCGCCCTTGACCTCGGTCTGAAGAAACATCCCGGCCTTCCCGTCGGCGCCTATGGCGAAGAATGGCAGGTGCACGGTGGTGGCTTTTACCACATCCAGAAGTACCTGGTTGCACCGGCCAACATGCCCGAGCACCTGATCTGGTTCAAATGGGAGTCCTACGTCGCCTGGCTGTCCGGCTTTGGCATGCTCTGCCTGGTCTACTACGCAGGCGCCGACCTCTATCTGATCGATCCGAACGTGCTCGATGTCTCGAAGCCGGTGGCGATTGCCATTTCGCTTGCTTCGATCGCCTTCGGCTGGCTCGCCTATGACACGATCTGCAAGTCGCCACTCGGCCGTGACAACACGCGACTGATGGTGCTGCTCTACTTCATCCTGGTCGCGATGGCCTGGGGCTACACGCAACTCTTCACCGGCCGCGCCGCCTTCCTGCATCTCGGTGCGTTCACCGCAACGATCATGTCGGCCAACGTGTTCTTCATCATCATCCCGAACCAGAAGGTGGTCGTCGGCGACCTGATCGCCGGCCGCACGCCCGACGCCAAGTACGGCGTGATCGCCAAGCAGCGCTCGACCCACAACAACTACCTGACGCTGCCGGTTCTGTTCCTGATGCTGTCGAACCACTACCCGCTCGCGTTCGGTACCCAGTACAACTGGATCATCGCCTCGCTGGTCTTCCTGATGGGCGTCACCATCCGCCACTATTTCAACACCCGCCACGCGAACAAGGGCAATCCGACCTGGACCTGGCTCGTGACCGCACTTCTCTTCGTTGCGATCATGTGGCTTTCGACCGTGCCGAAGATTCTCTCGGGCGGCGGCGAAGAAAAAATCTCCGCCGCACAGCAACCCTTCGTGACGGCGGAGGCCTTCCCGAAGGTGCGCGACACGGTGCTTGGCCGCTGTTCCATGTGCCATGCCAAGGAGCCCGGCTGGGAGGGCATGATCGTCCCGCCGAAGGGCGTGACGCTCGAGACCGATGCGGAGATCGCCAATCACGCGCGTGAAATCTACCTGCAGGCCGGCCGCAGCCACGCGATGCCGCCCGCCAACGTGACCGCCGTGTCGGACGAAGAGCGGCAGCTGCTCGTCGCCTGGTACGAGTCGGTCGTGAATGGAGGAAAGACCCAATGACCGATCTCTTGATCCGCGGCCGCGTGCTCACCTTCGTCGAGGAACCGAAGGGCATCGATGACACCGCCTCCTATCGCTACTTCGAAGATGGCGCCGTGCTGGTGCGCGGCGGCAAGGTCGCCGACATCGGCGATCATGCCGATGTCGCCCGCCGTGCCGGTGCCGGCGTCACGGTCGCCGACCATCGCCCCCATCTGGTGCTGCCCGGCCTGATCGACACGCATCTTCATTTCCCACAGACGCAGGCGATCGCCTCCTACGGCGCCCAGCTTCTCGAATGGCTGAACACCTACATCTTCGTCGAGGAGCAGAAGTTCCGTAAACCGGAGCATGCCGACTTCATCGCCGGCCGTTTCCTGGATGAGCTTCTGGCGAACGGCACGACGACGGCGGCCGCCTATTGCTCGGTGCATCCCGAAAGCGTCGACGCCTATTTCGGTGCTGCCGAAGCCCGCGGCATGCTGATGATCGGCGGCAAGGTGATGATGGACCGCAACGCGCCCGACGCGCTGCGCGACACGCCGCAGCAGGGCTATGACGAGACGAAGGCGCTGATTGCCAAGTGGCATGGCCGCGGCCGCGCGCACTACGCCATCTGCCCGCGCTTTGCCATCACCTCGACGCCGGAGCAGATGGAGGCGAGCCGCACGCTCGTTGCCGAGCATCAGGAATGCTACGTGCAAACGCATCTCTCCGAAAACAGGGACGAAATCGCCTTCGCCACGTCGCTCTATCCGGAGGCGAAGGACTATACCGACATCTACGCGCGCTACGACCTGCTGACGCGCAAGACCCTGTTAGGTCACTGCATCTATCTGAGCGATCGCGAGATCTCGGTGCTGGCCGAAACCGGTGCCGTCGGCAATTTCTGCCCGACGTCGAACCTGTTCCTCGGCTCGGGTCTCTTCGACCGAGATCGTTTCGACAAGCTCGGCGCCCGCTGGTCGGTCGCAACCGATGTTGGTGCCGGCACCAGCTTCTCGATGCTGGAAACGATGGACGAGGCCTACAAGGTGCTGCACCTGCAGGGCCAGCGGCTGACGCCGTTCAACTCCTTCTACCGCATGACGCTCGGCAACGCCCGGGCGCTCGACCTCGATGACCGTATCGGCTCGCTGCATGTCGGCGCCGATGCCGATATCGTCGTACTCGACAGCCGCGCCAAGCCGTCGATGGACTTGCGCATGCGGGTTGCCGGTTCGCTTGTCGAGGAACTCTTCATCCTGCAGACGATGGGTGACGACCGTTGTGTCGCCGAGACCTATGTCGCCGGAAAGGCGATGAAGGGGACGGCACGCGCTTCGAAGGATGCAGCCACGACCACGGCAAAGAGCCTCGAAACGGCCTAAGGCGCATATGCCCCTGCCGCGGGCTCGCCCGCGTTGCTTGCTATTACGCCGCGTGTCCGGATCGGACGCGCGGCGTTACTGTTGGTCGGGGTCTAAAGCTCTTCCGGCCGCTTGCCGCCCATCGCCTTGGTCAGCGCATCGGCGCGTTCGCGAACGATGGGGCCGAAGGTCGAGAGCTTCTGGTCGCTCACGCGGACCGACGGACCGGAGATGGAGATGCCGGCGATCGTTTCGCCATATTCGTTGAAGATCGGGGCGGCGACGCAGCGCATGCCGAGCGTGTGCTCCTCGTCGTCGACCGACCAGCCGCGGTGGCGGATCTCCTGGATATCCTTCAAGAGCGCCGGCAGCGTATCGCGGGTCTTGTCGGTGAAATGGGCAAGCTCGCGGCCGTGGAGCAACTGGGCGATCTCCTTGTCGGACCAGGTGGACAGGATGGCCTTGCCGATGCCGGAGGCGTGCACCGGGCCGCGGCGGCCGGGACGGAAGAAGGCGCGCATGGGCGCGTGGCTTTCGACCTGCGAGATGAAGACGACGTCGCCGCCTTCCTCGATGCCGATATTCGCCGTCTCGCCGCTTTCTTCCATCAGGCCCTTCAGAAATGGCCGGCTGATGGTTCCGAGCTTGCGGAAACGAAGATAGGCATTGCCGATCTCGAATGCCTTTAAACCGACTGTCCAGGCGCCGGTATCCGGGTCGTTCATCACCATGCCGTGGCCGGAAAGCGTCGTCAGCAGGCGGTGAACCGTGGACGGCGCCATGCCGGTCTCGTCGGCGAGCTGCGTCAAGGTCGAGCCGTCGCCTTCAGCCACCACCGTCAGCAGAGCGAGGCTGCGGTCCAGCACCTGGACGGATGAAGGGGCGGCATTCTCACCCGCCTTGCGCCCGCGTTTTCCCCTGCCGTTGCCGTCCATCGAAGCCTCTCTGCAAATCACATCTCTGCTCATCATCCTCTATCAGGCCCCGCTGCGATTTTCTCCGAATTGTTGAAAATCTTTATTTCCACATGATGGAAATGAATTCCATTTATGTGTTGTGTATCGCGAATTATGGATTATGTTTTCAGGAAATAGGAGGAGTTTCCATGGCAAAGATGCGTGCCGTTGACGCGGCTGTTTACGTTCTGGAGAAGGAAGGCATCGATTGCGCCTTCGGCGTACCGGGTGCGGCCATCAATCCGTTCTACTCGGCGCTGAAGGCGCGCGGCTCGGTTCGTCACATCCTGGCGCGCCACGTCGAAGGCGCTTCCCACATGGCCGAGGGCTATACCCGCGCCAAGCACGGCAATATCGGCGTCTGCATCGGCACGTCGGGCCCGGCCGGCACGGACATGATCACCGGCCTCTATTCGGCCTCGGCAGATTCGATCCCGATCCTCTGCATCACCGGCCAGGCGCCGCGCGCCCGCCTGGATAAGGAAGACTTCCAGGCTGTCGATATTGCCAAGATCGCCGCACCGGTCACCAAGTGGGCCGTTACCGTCATGGAGCCGGCGCTCGTTCCCTTCGTCTTCCAGAAGGCGTTCCACATCATGCGCTCCGGCCGTCCCGGTCCGGTCCTGATCGACCTGCCGGTCGACGTCCAGCTTGCCGAGATCGAGTTCGATCCCGACACCTACCAGCCGCTCGAGGCCTACAAGCCGAAGGCGACGCGCGCCCAGGCCGAAAAGGCGATCGCGATGCTGAACGAGGCGGAGCGTCCGTTGATCGTCGCCGGTGGCGGCATCATCAACGCCGACGCGTCCGATCTCTTGACCGAGTTTGCCGAAATCACCGGCATTCCGGTTATCCCGACGCTGATGGGCTGGGGGGCGATCCCGGACGACCATCCGCTGATGGCCGGCATGTGCGGCCTGCAGACCTCGCACCGCTACGGCAATGCCAACATGCTCGCCTCCGACTTCGTTCTCGGCGTCGGCAACCGCTGGGCCAACCGCCACACCGGCAACGTTCCGACCTACACGGAAGGCCGCAAGTTCGTTCACGTCGACATCGAACCGACCCAGATCGGCCGCGTTTTCGCGCCTGACTTCGGTATCGTCTCGGATGCCGGCGCCGCGCTGAAGCTGTTCCTTGACGTTGCGACCGAATGGAAGACAGCCGGCAAGCTGCGCGACTGGTCCGCCTGGGCTGAAGAGTGCCGCGAGCGCAAGCGCACGATGCTGCGCAAGACGCACTTCGACCAGACGCCGCTCAAGCCCCAGCGCGTCTATGAAGAAATGAACAAGGCGTTTGGCCGCGACACTTGCTACGTCTCGACCATCGGCCTCAGCCAGATCGCCGGTGCCCAGTTTCTGCACGTCTACAAGCCGCGCAACTGGATCAACTGCGGCCAGGCCGGCCCGCTCGGCTGGACCCTGCCGGCAGCGCTCGGTGTTCGCGCCGCCGACCCGGACCGGACGATCGTTGCGCTCTCGGGCGACTACGACTTCCAGTTCCTGATCGAGGAACTCGCCGTCGGCGCCCAGCACAAGCTGCCTTACCTGCATGTGGTCGTGAACAATTCCTACCTCGGCCTCATCCGCCAGGCACAGCGCGGCCTCAACATGGACTTCGAGGTCAGCCTCGCCTTCGACAACATCAACGCGTCGGGCGATGCGGAGAAGGGCTACGGCGTCGACCACGTCGCGGTTGCCGAAGGTCTCGGCTGCAAGGCGATCCGGGTGCGCAGCCCGAACGAGTTCCAGGAAGCCTTCGACCGTGCCCGTGCCCTGATGGACGAGCACAAGGTGCCCGTCGTCATCGAGTTCATCCTGGAGCGCGTCACCAACATCTCCATGGGCGCCGACATCAATGCCGTCGTCGAGTTCGAGGAACTGGCGCTGCGCGGTGAAGACGTACCAACTGCGATTACGGCCCTGCTCGACTGAGCCCCGAATGACTGAGGAGATGCGGACGCTCCGCCGCCCGCATCGCTCACAAGACAAACACAAGGAGGAAACATCGCATGGCGAAGTTCGCTGCGAACCTGACAATGCTGTTCAACGAGGTGCCGTTCCTCGATCGTTTCGCCCTTGCTGCCAAGGCCGGCTTCGAGGGCGTGGAATATCTGTTTCCCTACGAATTCGAAAAGGTAAGCCTGCGCGCAGAGCTTCAGCGCCATGGCCTGACCCAAGTTCTGCACAACCTGCCGGCAGGCAACTGGGCGAGCGGCGAACGCGGCATCGCCATCCTGCCTAACCGGGTCGACGAGTTCCGCAAAGGCGTGGCGAGCGCCATCGACTACGCGACGGCGCTCGACTGCAAGCAGGTCAACTGCCTGGTTGGCATCGCGCCTCACGGTGTCTCTGAACAGGTGCTGCGCGACACGCTGGTCGCCAACCTCAAGCTTGCCGCGAGCGAACTCGGCAAGCAGGGCATTCGCCTCTTGATCGAACCGATCAACGACTTCGATATTCCGGGCTTCTACCTCAACACGGTCGAACAGGCGGCTTCGATCATCGAGGAGGTCGGCAGCGACAACCTGTTCATCCAGTACGACCTCTACCACCAGCAGCGCACGCAGGGCGAATTGATCGGCACCTACAAGCGCTTTGCCGATCGCATCGTCCACGTTCAGCTTGCCGACAATCCGGGCCGCAACGAGCCGGGCACCGGCGAGATCAACTATCCCTTCGTCTTCGACGCGCTGGAAGCAGCCGGCTACGACGGCTGGATCGGCTGCGAATACAAGCCGCGCACCACGACGGCCGAGGGCCTTGGCTGGCTCGGCGCCGAGCGCCAGCGCACCCAATCCGCAGACATCATCAAGATCAGGAGCTAAGCACCATGGCAACAATCGGTTTCATTGGACTGGGTATCATGGGCACGCCGATGGCGCGCCACCTGCAGGATGCCGGCCACACCATCGTTACCTCGAAATTCGTCATTCCGCCGCGCCAGGAGCTGCTCGACAACGGCCTCAAGTTCGTCGACTCGCCGAAGGCGCTCGCCGAGACCGTCGACACCATCATCCTGATGCTGCCGGACACCCCTGAGGTCAAGGATGTTCTCTTCGGCGAAAACGGCGTTGCCTATGGCCTTTCCAAGGGCAAGCTCGTCATCGACATGAGCTCGATCTCGCCGATCGAGACGAAGGAATTCGCCAAGAAGGTTCGCGGGACCGGTGCCGAATACATCGATGCCCCGGTCTCCGGCGGCGAAGTCGGCGCCAAGAACGCCTCGCTGTCGATCATGGCGGGCGGCGCCCAGGAGAGCTTCGACCGCGCCCTGCCGCTCTTGAAGCTGATGGGCAAGAACGTCACGCTCGTCGGTGACTGCGGCGACGGCCAGGTCACCAAGGTCGCCAACCAGATCATCGTCGCGCTGACGATCGAGGCGGTTTCCGAAGCCCTCGTCTTCGCGTCCAAGGCCGGTGCAGATCCGGCGCGTGTTCGCGAAGCGTTGATGGGCGGCTTCGCCTCCTCACGCATTCTCGAAGTGCACGGCGAACGCATGATCAAGCGCACCTTCGATCCGGGCTTCCGCATCTCGCTGCACCAGAAGGACCTGAACCTGGCGCTCCAGGGTGCAAAGTCGCTCGGCATCTCGCTGCCGAACACGGCGGCAACGCAGGAACTCTTCAACAACTGCGCCGCCAACGGCGACAGCGGTCTCGACCACTCCGGCCTCGTTCGGGCACTGGAGCGCATGGCGAACCACCAGGTCGCGTGAGGCGACCTTGACTGCGCATGGCTCGTCCGGCGTCCCATTGTTCCGGGCCGGTCATGCGTCCGGGCGGCGGTTGGAGGAACCGCCGCCCGAGACTTTCATTAGGTTCCAACCGTGATTTGGGTTGGGATCACATGTATGGATGGAGCGACGCGACATCCTCCAGGGGGAGACCAATGCCAGCCATCACCGATCCACGCCGTTTCCTCGAAGCGCTGTTCACCTCGGCCGTTGCCGCGGCTGATCCGGAGAAGGTGATTGCCGCCAACCTGCCGGCGCGACCGAAAGGGCGCACGGTGGTGGTTGGGGCCGGCAAGGGTGCCGCCCAGATGGCGGCGGCCTTCGAGCGGCACTGGGATGGTCCGCTCTCCGGCGTGATCGTCACCCGCTATGGCTATGCTGCTCCTTGCGAGAAGATTGAAGTTCTGGAAGCATCGCACCCGCTGCCGGATGAAAACGGCCTGCTGGCCTCGAAGCGCTTGCTCGCTGAAGTCAGTGGCCTGACGGAGGATGATCTTGTCGTGGCGCTCGTCTGCGGCGGCGGCTCGGCACTCCTGCCTTCGCCGCCACCCGGTCTGACGCTCGAAGACGAGATCGCCGTCAACCGCGCGCTCTTGGCCTCCGGCGCGCCGATCAGCGCCATGAATGCCGTGCGCAAGCACGTCTCTATGATCAAGGGCGGTCGCCTGGCCGCTGCAGCCTATCCGGCAAAGGTCGTCTCGCTGATCGTTTCCGATATTCCGGGCGACGATCCGGCGCTGGTCGCCTCCGGCCCAACACTGGCGGACGCCAGCACGCGCGAAGATGCACTGACGCTGATCGAGCGCTACAGTCTGGACCTGCCGGCCAAGGTCATTGCCTGGATCAACAGCCCGGATAGCGCCGCGCCTTCGCCTGACGATCCGCGTTTTGCACGCAACGAAGTCCGGTTGATCGCCTCCGCTTCCGTCTCGCTTGAAGCCGCGGCTGCCGAGGCGCGCGCCGCGGGCATCGAGGCGATCATTCTTTCCGATGCGATCGAGGGCGAGGCGCGCGACGTTGGCGGCGTGCATGCGGCGATCGCCCGCGAAGTCGCCGGCCGTGGTCGGCCGTTCACCAAACCCGTCGTCGTTCTCTCGGGTGGAGAGACGACCGTCACCATCCGCGGCAAGGGCAAGGGTGGCCGCAACAGCGAGTTCCTGCTGGCGCTGGCGCTTGGCATCGACGGCGCCAAGGGCGTCTCGGCGCTGGCCGCTGATACCGACGGCATCGACGGCTCCGAGGACAATGCCGGCGCCTTTGCCGACGACACGACGATCGCCCGCCTTGTGGCGCAACGGCTGGATGCGGCGGCATTTCTGCAGAAGAACGACAGCTGGTCGGCTTTCGACGCGCTGGGCGATCTCTTCAAGCCGGGGCCGACCGGCACCAACGTCAACGATTTCCGCGCCATCCTGGTGCAGTGATACGCGCGTGGCGGGTGCAATAGCCTGCCGCTAGCCATTTCACGCGAAGTGGCAACTCGCTGAGCCGTAGACGCCGAAATCGGCGACGATCGTGTCGCCGCTCTTGGCTTCGAGGGTGCGGACGAACGAGCCCGAAAGTACGATCTGGCCAGGCTCGATCGCGTCGCCGCATTGCGCCAGCCGGTTGGCAAGCCAGGCGATGCCGCGGGCCGGATGGTTGAGCACGCCGGCCGCAAGCCCGGTCTCCTCGATCACCGCATTGCGTGACACGATCGCTCCCATCCAGCGCATGTCGACCGTATCGGGACGGACGGCCCGGCCGCCGAGGATGAGGCCGCCATTGGCGGCATTGTCGGCGATCGCGTCAACGAGGATGCGCGCCTTCTTTGTCTTCGGATCCGTGCGGACGATGCGACTGTCGAGGATCTCCAGCGCCGGCATCACATAATCCGTGGCGTTCAGCACCTGCACGATGTTGACGCGCGGACCCTTGAGCCCGGTTTTCATGATGAAGGCGATCTCCGCTTCGACGCGCGGCTGGATGAAGCGGTCGGCGGGGATGCTTGCGCCGTCATCAAACAGCATGTTGTCGAAGAGCACGCCGGAATCCGGCGTGTCGATGCCGAGCGCCTGCTGCATGGCGTTGGAGGTCAACCCGATCTTCCAGCCGATGATGCGGTGGCCGTCGTCACGTTTGCGCCGGATCAGGGCAGCCTGGATCGCATAGGCGTCGTCGACCGTCATTTCGGGATGCTTGATCGAGAGGAGCCCGATCTGTTTTCGATCGCGCTCGGCCTGATGCAGGCTCTCGGCGGCCTTGGCGATCTCGGTTGCATTCAGCATGGCGCCCCCCGACTTCAGCGTCTTTTAGGATACACCAAGGTGGCGCCCGGCGCGCGTACCGTCTTTGGGCGATCAGATCGGTTGGCTCGCCAGCATCAAGCCGAGGCCGATGAGGATCGAACCGCAGGCGCGCGGAACAAGATTGCCGGCGCTGCCGGCCAGCCGACCGAGCGTGAAGGAGGCGAGGAAGACCGCGGCGACATCGGCGACCGACAGGGCAAGGTTCACCAGCAGGCCGAACATCAGGAACTGCAGCGACATCGGCATCGCCACGGCCGGATCCACGAACTGCGGCAGGAAGGTAACGAAGAACAAGGCGGTCTTGGGATTGAGGACCTCCACCACGATGCTGTCGCGCAGGACGCCGGGTTTCGCAGCCTCGGCGTGGGCGGCATGTTTGCCGACCCCGAGCAGCATGGTCGCGCCGAGCCAGACCAGATAGACGGCGCCGGCAAGCTTTATCGCCCCATAGAGAAGCGGTGCATGGTGAAGCAGGGCGGCAAGCCCGAGCGCCGCGGCGGCGATGTGGACGTAGCAGCCGATATGAATGCCGAGCGCCGCCAGGAGGCCGGCCTTGCGGCCATGCGCCAACGTCTGCGCCGTCATATAGAGAATGGCAGGACCCGGCATGAAGGCGAAAATCGCCGTTGCCAGTGCGAACGAAATCCAATGCTCCAGCGACGGCATGGCGGCTCCTCCCGAAATAGCCGGAACGCCCCGGGCCGACGTCTTGGCGTCGAACCATCTCGGTGGCGCGATAGAGCGGGAGAACTACGCTTGGTTGTATCCGATTGACATACGGCAGGTGCCGTATTTCGGCGTTGTGGCAGGATCGCCTGTTTTGCCGTGGTTAAGGGAAGGTGATTTCCGGAAAGACCGGCGAGGACCGCGATATCAACCGATCGGCAGGCCGATGCGCAGCGCATAGGCCGCGATCTCTGCCGTGTTGTGCAGACTGAGCTTGCGCATCAGGTTCTCGCGATGCTTGCGGGCGGTCAGCGGGCTGATACCGAGGCGATCGGCGGTCTCGCGCGCGGTCAGCCCCTGGGCGGCGAGAGAGAGGATCTGCATTTCGCGGCGGGTGAGGGGGATGGGAGAGAGCGCCGTATCGGTTGTCGGCGGCGGCTGGTGGCTGCGGGGATCGTCGATGGCGAAACGAACCGATTGGCTGAGATAAATTTCGTTTCTGAGCATTGCATCGAGTGCTGCATTCAGTTCGGCCGGGTCGCCGGTCTTCGTGAGGTAACCGCTGGCCCCGGCCGCGATCACGGCTCGCACGGTTCGCGGCTCGATGTTTGCGGTCAGCGCCAGGATCTTCATGCGCGGCGCGACCGCCCGGAGTTCGTTGATGAACTGCACGCCGGCAACCCCCGGCATGCCGAGGTCGAGGATCACCAGATCAGGACTGCTGGCGCGCACGATGGTCGTAAGCGTCTCGCCGTCGGCCGCTTCCGCAACCACCGATACGGGGTCCATGGTGGAGAGCAGCAGCTTCAGGCCCTCGCGAACGATGGCGTGATCGTCTGCCACCACGATCGTCAGCAGTTTGCGCATGTAAGCAATCCTTCATCGAATTCAGGCAATTCTCCGCGGATATCCGCGTTGCATCGAGAGAGGAGCGGCAATGGAGACTCGCGAACACCTGCAACCTCTCCTGATAGGCTTATTATTTCGTCAATCTTACGCGGTGCTTTTTGCCAATTTCGCAATTCCATTGCCGGTTGCTTATGTCCTGCGCGACCTCGTGGCCTGGGATCTGCTGCTTTCCTGGGGTGCCGCACTCTATCTGCTGACATTCGCCCGCATTCTTCTCGACTGGCGATACAGGCGGCAGGCGGATGAAGGGCGGACGCGGGACTGGAGGCTATGGGCTTGGCGCTTCACGCTGCTTTCGTGGGCTTCCAGCGGCCTCTGGGGCGCGCTCGGGTGGTTTGCCTTCCATCCGGACGAGCCGCAGACGCTTGCCTTCATCTGCATCGTGATCACCGGCATTGCCAGCGGCGCGGTGCCGTCGCTGTCTGCCTTTCCGCTCGCCTATGCCGGTTCGCTGGTCGCGATCCTGCTGCCTTTCGCCATCCGTTGCTTCCTCGGCGAGGGGCCGATCTACGACACCTATCTGATCTTCACCATCTGCCTCTTCGGCGTCGATCTCTACTACAGCCGGGTCACCCACAGGACGCTCGCCGAAACGGTGCGGCTGCGCTTCGAGAACCTGTCGCTGATTACCAGCCTCCAGGAAGAGCGCGACAAGGCGCAAAGTGCCGATCGTTCGAAGTCGCGGTTCCTCGCTGCTGCAAGCCACGATCTGCGCCAGCCGATCCACGCGCTGAGCCTCTTCATCTCGACGTTGGCAGCGCTCGGCCGAAACGGTGACGTTCCGGCGAAGAGCGCCCGCGATCTCGCCGACCGCGCGCGCTCGGTCGTGGGCAGTCTCGGCGGTCTGCTCGACGCGCTGCTCGACATTTCCAAGCTCGATGCAGGCATCGTCACCGTCGCGCGCGAGCCGCTATCCTTGCGGCGGTTGCTCTCCGATCTCAAGGACGAGTTCTCCGGCATCGCCAAAGACCAGGATCTCGGTTGGCGCGTGGTCATGACGGATGTCTGGGTCGATACCGATCCGATGATGCTGAAGCGTGTCCTCGACAACCTGCTGTCCAACGCCTTCCGCTACACCCGCACCGGGACGGTATTGATCGGCTGCCGGCGGCGCGCTGCTGCGGTGGAGGTGCAGGTCTGGGACACCGGCGTCGGCATCCCGGCGTCCGAGCAGGAGGCGATCTTCGAGGAGTTCGTACAGCTTCAAAACCCGGCGCGCGATCGATCGCAAGGGCTCGGGCTCGGCCTTGCCATTGTCCAGCGCACCGCCGTACTGCTCGGCCATCCGGTTCGGGTGGTCTCGACGGAGGGGCGCGGTTCGATGTTCTCCATCACATTGCCGGTGGTCTCACCGCCGTCGCTGGCAAAGCCCGGACGCGCCCACCCGACCGCCGCGACCCAGCAAGGGGGCATCGTCGTCATCGACGACGAACGCGACGCGTTGGATGCCACGACGTTGCTGCTCCGCACGCTCGGCTATGCCGTCTATGCCGGGCGTTCGGCCGCGGCGGCCCGAACGGAGCTTGAGAAGGCTGCGCGCCTGAGAGAGACGCCGGTCGATCTCGTCATCACCGACTACCGCCTTGAGGCCGGCAAGACCGGGATCGAAGCAATCCGGGAGATCAGAGCCTATCTTGGGTGGGAGGTGCCGGCGCTGATCCTTTCCGGCGATACCTCGCCGGCGCGGCTGAAGGAAGTGACCGCAAGCGGCCACCGTCTTCTGCACAAGCCGCTCGATGCAGTTCGGCTCGAAGACGAGATCGAAGCGCTTCTCGCCGAGCGGCCTGACGACGCGGCGCGCGAGATCCGCACCGTCACTCGATGAAGACGCGCACGCTGGCGGCGCGGCCGACGGAATCGATGACCGTCAGCGTTGAATAGCCGGCTCCGTCCGGTTGCCACTGCGTCACCCGCCGGCGGGTGAGTTCCGGCAGTGGCTTGCCGTTGGCAAGCCAGCGGAACGGCGCGCGTCCGCCCTGGAGCTTGAGTGTCAGCGGCGAGAGCGTCTGGTGATCCGCGCCGAGCTCGACGCGCGCACCCTCGGGCGGAAACACGATCTGCGGGGCCGGTTCGCGGGCCGAAGCGTTGACGAGGCCGCTTGCTGTCAATGAGAAGCGGCGCTGGCTGATCGGCAGTTCGGCTTGAGAAATGCGGACCACCCCGGCCGGCGCATCGGGCAGCGGCGTGATGCCGAAGCCCGATTTGGCGAAGCCTTCGAAGAGAATGGGAGCGGCGCTGCCATAGCCGGTCAGGCCGGGAACTGCGCCGTTGTCGGGCCGTCCGACCCATACCCCGAGCACATGGCGGCCATCGTAGCCGACCGACCAGGCATCGCGGTAGCCATAGCTGGTGCCGGTCTTGTAGGCGATGCCGCGCTGGCGACTGCCGGCGGGCGGCAAGACGCCAGAAAGCGCGTCGGAGACATTCCAGACGGCGACCGGCGAAAGCACCGGCTCCGCTTCGATCAGGCCGGCCTTGCCCTCGACGCCGTCGCCGAGCCGGAGCGGGAAGCCGCGATTGGCAAGCGCCGCATAGAGCTGCACGAGATCGCGCAACGAGAGCCCGACGCCGCCAAGACCGATCGCAAGGCCTGGTGCTTCGCCGGCAGGAAGCGCCGGCTTCACCTCGCCACGGCGAAAGCGCATCATCAGTTCGGCCGGACCGACCGCGTCGAGAAGGCGGATTGCCGGTACGTTCAACGACAATTGCAGCGCTTCGCGCACGCTGACATCACCCTGGTAGCTCATGTCGAAATTGCGCGGGCGATAACCGAAGAAGTCGGCCGGTCGATCCTCGATGATCGTCTCCTGGCTGACGAGCCCTTCTTCGAAGGCAAGACCATAGATGAACGGCTTGAGGGTTGAGCCCGGCGAGCGCGTGATGCGGGTCATGTCGATCCAGCCGGAGCGGCTCGCATCGAAATAGTCGGCGGATCCGACCGAAGCGACGATCTCGCCGGTCTTCGCATCGGCCATCAGCATGGCGACCGACACCTTCGGTCCGAGCTTGGCAGCGCCTTCCCTCGCCACGCCCTCGAGGTTGCGCTGGACGGCAAGGCGCAAGCTTGTCTGGTGCCGAACTGCCTGCGGGGCCTTGCGCAACGCCCTCTCGGCGAGATGGGCGGCATAGGCGGGAAGCTGCAGCCGGCGCGACGGGACGGAGGTGGCGATCGCGCGCTCCGCTTCGCCGTCTCCGATCACATCGGCAACCGCAAGCCGCGTCAGCACCCGTTCGCGCGCAGCGACGGCGGCGGCATGGTTGCGGTCCGGTCGGCGCTTTTCCGGCAGTTGCGGCAGGGCGACGAGCAGAGCCGCCTCGCCGGCCGTCAGCCGTTTAGGCTCCTTGCCGAGCCAGGAGAGGCTTGCGGCGCGCACGCCCTCGATGTTGCCGCCATAGGGCGCGTGGGTGAGATAGAGATTGAGGATCTGGTCCTTGGATAACCGTCGCTCGATCTGGATCGCGCGGGCGATCTGCAGCAGCTTGGCGGTGATCGAGCGCTGCTGCCGTGGCTCGATGAGGCGGGCGACCTGCATTGAGAGCGTCGAAGCGCCCGAGACAATCCGGCCGTTGCTGACGAATTGCAAAGCAGCGCGGCCGAGCGCCAGCAGATCGACACCGGAATGCTCCTCGAAGCGCTGGTCCTCGTAGGCGATCAGCATCTTCAGGAACTGCGGATCGACATCGTCGACGGTCGTCTTCAACCGCCAGAGACCATCCGGCGTTGCGAAGGCGCGCAAGAGCTGTCCGTTGGCGTCGTCCACCTCGCGCGACACGACGTCCGCCTCGCCAAGCGGTGGCGGGAAGGCCTCGTCAGCCTTCTCGATCGCAAAGCCCGTCAGCCCCGTCAGAAGCAGGCAGACGGGCAAGGCGATCAGCAGTTTGCGCCCAATCGACATGATTTTGCCTATTGCGCCGCCAGCACCTCCATGCGCCCGGTCGCTGTGCGGGCCGAAAGCTGCGGCCGGTACATGTCCTCGACGGTTGCGGCCGGATGATCGTAGGTGCCCGGTGTTACCGCGCGCACGACATAGGCGAGCGTAACTTCGCGGCCGGATCCGATGCTGCGGTCGAGTGCTGCGACGAAGCGGTCGTTGCGGAATTCCGTGTGGGTCGCGGTGATTTCACCGAGCCACTCGAAATTGCTGAGCTGTGCGCTGTCGACGAGGCTCGGATTGTCGATCTGGAAACCGGCCGGCAGAAGGTCGGTAACCAGCACGCGCGACGGCCAGTCGTTGGCTTCCGTGACCTTCAGCACGACGACGTAGCGTTCGTTCTGCCGCACTTCCATGACGTTCGCCTCGGCACCGTCGAGCGTGTAGTAGGTGCGCTCGATGGTGAAGCCGTCACCGCCGGCCGAAAGCGGTTGGGCTGGGGCGGCCACCGTGGTGACCACGGCCGAGACCGGATCTGCCCCCTGGTTGCGGATCACCACCGGATGGGTGATGAGCGCGTCGCCCGTCATCTGGGCGGCATAGCTGCCGGTCTTCGATGCGCCGTTGACGTCGAGCGCCATGTCCTCGTCGCCATTCTGGATGGCGCGGGCGGCAAGCAGCATCCAGGCCTGTTCCTGGGTGCTGGTATAGGTCTTCTGTTCCCATTCGCGGGCGACCATTTTCGACAGCTCCGGAACGATCGGCGGGACCGGTCGGCTTTCGGCTGCGAGCGCCAGCACCGCCGCGCCCTCACGCAGCGACGAGCCGTAGTCGGAGCGCGACAGGCTGACATTGACGAGACCCGTCGACATGTTCGCCGCGTTGGCAAACGTGTCCTGCGCCCCTTGAGCATCGCCATACAGCGAAAGCGCTGCGGCGATATGGGCCTTGGCGAGCGGCGTCGGGAAGTCGTTGATCAGCGTGTTGGCGTAATAGCGAAGATCGTTGATCGCCGCCTTGCGATTGCGGGCAAGCACGTAGAGCGCATAGGCGATCTCGTTGCCGCGATCCTTGGCATTGGTGTCGTAACTGACGCCGTTCTGCAGGTTTTCGAGCGCCTGAACCATCGCGGCCTCCGGCACGTCGTATTTCTGCTCGCGGGCCCGAGTCAAGAAATCGGTGACATAGGCGTCGAGCCACAGGTCGCCGTAGCCCGGCCCCCAAAGGCCGAAGCTTCCCGACGAAGACTGGTTGGAGAGCACACGATAGATCGCCTCCTGCACCCGCTTGGTCACGCCCTCGTCGTCGGCAAGCCCGGACTGCTTGGCGAGTTCGCTCAGGTAGAGCAGCGGCAGCGCGCGGCTGGTCGTCTGCTCCGTGCAGCCGTAGGGATAGCGGTCGAGCGTCATCAGCAGCGCCGGCATGTCGAAGGCGGCGGAGCGGGTGACGCTGAGGTTGACCGAGGCGCCCTGCAGGATGCTGTCGGCGAGCAACTGCCCGTCGACCGTCAGGCTGCTTCCCGGCGCGATCGATACCACCCGCCGCTCAGTCACCGGCAGGGTTGCCGGACGCACGAGCAGGTCGAGCGACTGCTCGAGCGAAAGGCCGTTGGCGCCGGTCAGTGCCACTGTGACGACGCCGCTGCCGGGATATTGCCCGACCACCGGCAAGGTGATCGAGGAGCGGCCGCCCTGGTCCAGAGTGACGGTGCTGCCCGTGCCCGGTTGCTCGACGGTCGCCTGGCCGCTGGTCGTCACATGGATCTGGTAGTCGCCGGCTGGTGCGTCGGTGTTGGCGATATCGAGTCTCAGGTCCGACCGGTCTCCGGGTGCCAGGAACCGCGGCAGGCTGGCTGTGACGACGACCGGATCGCGGATCACCACGTCGCGCGTGGCGTGGCCTACACCGGATTTCGTCCAGGCGACGGCCATCAGCCGCGCCGTACCGTTGAACTGCGGAATGTCGAAGCTAACCGTTGCCTTGCCGTCGCCGTCGAGCTGAACCGGCCCTTCGAAGAAGGCGACCAGCTTTTCCGTGGGCGGGCTGCCCTGAAGTGCCACCTGGCCGCCGTCGCCGCCGGTGCGCAGTTTTCCGGTCGCGCCAAGCGAGCCGTCAATCAGGCGGCCGTAGAGGTCGCGGATTTCAAGGCCGAGTTGGCGCTGTCCGAAATACCAGGATTCGGGGTTCGGCGGCTCGTAGCGGGTGAGGTTGAGGATGCCGACGTCGACGGCGGCGATCGTCACATAGGCTTCTTCATTGGCGCCGGCACCGGCGACCTGAAGGCTGATATCGAGCGGCTGGCGCGGCTCCATCTTCTCGGGCGCACCGAGCGTGACGGCAAGTGCGCGATCGGCCGGATCGACCGAAAGCCACTTGATGCCGATGGCGCGCATCGGCATGCGGCTTTCCTGGGCGTCGCCTGGCCGATAGAGCGTGGCCGTGACATACGCCCCGGCGCCCCAGGCGTCGGTGACCGGCAGCTCGACTTCGCCGCCCTCCGCGGCAATCGATGCCGTCTGCGTCGTGATCAGGTTCTCGGTACCGACGGTCACCAGCAGCTCACCGGCAAAACGCGGCGAGACCTTGAGCTTGGCCGTGTCGCCGACTGCGTATTTCTCCTTGTCGAGCGCGATTTCCAAGCCGTCAGGCGTTTCCGTCGAGGTGGCGGCAACGTACCAGCCGGCGTCGAATTCGAGGCTCGAGGTCGGGCCATCGACCGCGGCCGTCTCGACTTCCAGGCGATACCGCCCCCAACCAACGGGCACGGAGATGTCGCCGCCGTCTTCCGTCAGATCGACGCTGCCGTTGGCCACCTGCTTGGTGGTGACGACGGGTTCGTACTTCCAGGCGCTGCCGTCGCGGTACCAGTGATAGTTCCGCTCGACGCTGATCAGCTTCCAGAGGACCCCGGGCATGGCGAGCTTGGCACCGGCCGGATCGACGGCGATGATGCGGAACTTGCCGACCGAGTTCTCAGCCAGTTCGCCTTCGAATTCCGGCTTGATGCCGAGCATTGGGCCTTCGGCGCGCACCGGCAGTTTCAGCGAGCGCTCGACGGCGCGGCCACCGGCTTCGCGCATGCGGACGGTCACCGTGGCATTAAGCAACTGCGTGGTCGAGGGGACTTCGTCGATGAGGACGTCGAAGCTGGATTTGCCTTCCTCGTCGAGCGACGAAAGCTCTTCGAGCGGCAGGCGCGTGTCTTCGCTTGCCTCTTCGTCGGCAAGTCCGAACGAGTAGCCCTTGAAGGCGGCATTTTCGCGCGTCGGCTTGATCGTCACTTCGCCTTCGAGTTCGAGCCCGGCAGCCGGCGCGCCATAGAGATAGCGCCCGTCGACCGCCACACTCGCCGTCTCGCCGACAGCGATTTCCTTGGCGTCGCTGGTGAGGTCGAATTCGGTGCGATCCGGCACGAAGTCATCCACGAGGAACTGCTTCTCGCCGATCGCAGGCGACTTCGGATCGGTGAAGATCTGCATCGTCCAGGTGCCGCGCATGGCGTTTGCCTGGGTGTCGAGTTCGAGTGTATGGCCTCCAAGCTTGCCGCCGGCGCTGGTCATGCGGCGGTATTCGACACCATCCGGGCGGAGGAAGACGAAGGTGAGCGGCAGGTTTTCGATCGCCATGCCGTCGACGTCACGGGCAAGCGCTGCCGCATGCACGGTTTCGCCGGCGCGGTAGATGCCGCGTTCGGTCCAGGCGAGAATGTCGATGGCGCCGGGCGCCGCGCGTCCGGTGACGCCGCGGTCGGAAAGGTCGAAGCCGGCGCGGCTCATGTCGAGGAAGACGTAATCGTCTTCGCCCTTCTTGGCCGTGATCACCGCAGGCGTCAGGCCGGCCGTGCCACGGATCAGGCCGGCGGTGAAGGTGACGCGGCCGTCGTCATCGCTCACGGCCGTGCCGAGGATCTCGTTGTTCTTGGCGACGAGCTGCAGTTCTACGCCTTCGATCGGCTCGGCTGTGGCAAGCGAACGCACGAAGACGTTCAACCCGTCGGTGCCGGCATAGGTGGAGATGCCGATATCGGAAACGACGAACCACTGTGTCGCGCGCGCGTCCCATTCCTGGCTGACGCCGGTTGTCGGCGCGGCGGTGAGCACATAGACGCCGGGTTTGCGCTGGGGCAGCGCCTCGTCGACCGGGAAGCTGGTGACAACCTCCTTGTTGACGTCACGCTCGATATCGATCGAGCCCTGCCAGACGAGTTCGCCGATCTCATCCTCGATGCGCTGGGCGCTGTAGCCATCGAGCTGCGTCAGGAACTGCGAGCTCTGCAGCACCTGGGCGATGCTGCGGTCGCCAACGCGGTAGAGTTTCAGCTTGGCGCTGTCGGTGTTGACGGAGACGAGCGGGATGCCGCGGCGCGCGGTCGACGGCAGCACGAAGCTGTCGCCGGTGAAGCGCACCATCTGCGCACGGTCAGCGACATAGATGTCGAGGGTCACGGGCGCTTCGAGCACTTCGTCGACGGTGGAGGGCAGGCCGCTGCGAACGGTCAGCTTGTAGCGTTCGCCATGCGAAAGGCCCTCGATGCAGATCTGGTCGCCCTTGGCCTCAAGCGCCTTTGGCGCAGCGCCATTGACGGTGACGAACGAGGCATAGTCGGCGCCGCTCTTTAGAAGCTGCTCGGAGAACTGCACGCAGGCGCGCGGCGTCGCAGCGTCGGAATCGATCGTATGTTCGACGACGCGGAAGCCCTTGCGCTGCTTGAGGTCGAGATAGGCCGCCTCGACCGATTTCGCCTTCACCAATTCGAGGCTCGCCTTGTAGGCGTTCAATGCGGCGCGGAAATTCTCGGCGCCTTCCAGCGATTTCGCCATGACGGCGAGTGCATGCGCCCGGCTCTCGGTGGTGCGGGTGAGTTCATAGCCGTTGATCGCGGCGATGGCCGCCTGGATCGATACGCTTGAATTGTTGGTGATGCGGTTCGCGGTGCGCGCCGCCTCCAGCCAGAGTTCGCCGTCATCCGGATTGATCGCCAGCGCGCCCTGGAAGGCCCTCAACGCATTCTCGATATTGCCCATGCCGGCCTGACCGCGCGCCATGTCGATGAGCGTATTCACGCCCATGCCCTGTTGGTCGTCGGCGAGCGCCAGATTGGCCTTGGTGTTGCGGGCGTCCTGCAGCAGCTGATCCGACAGGAAATTCAGGCGCGGCGGTGCGCCGATATCGGCTTGTGTGGCCTGCGGCTGCACGACCTTGCCGGCAATCGCGCCGGGGAAAGTGTTGAGCTGGTTATAATCGGACTTGAGGAAGCACCACTTGACCTTGGGATTGTAGGTGAACGCGCGGCAGGACTGGTCCGCGATGCATGTCTGCTGGCATTCGTCGAGCGAGACGTTCTGTTCGGTCCTGAGGTCGAAACCGAAATAGTCGCCGTCCTTGGTGATCTCGATCTGCCGTCCACTCTCCTGGGCAACGGCGGGGACGCCGGCGGTCACAAGCGACAGGAAAAGGGTGGAAAGGCCGAAAAACGCGCGCACAGACATCAAGTCCTCCCAACGCTGCCGGTCTCGATAGAGGCTTCACTTTTCAGGCTTCCGCCCCGCTTGTCAACCGAAGAGCAGTCGACGTGCGGCGCAATTTCAGCGGGAGCACTGCTGTGAAAGATCGAACATCGATCCGGAATGAAACACGATAAAACGATATGTAAATCAAACTATTATGATGGTCGGCCAAAGCCACGGGAAAACCGCGCCGCTAGCCTCGTTGGTCTCTCAGGAAGACGGTCAGCGAGCGACCGGCGTCGAGGATATGGTCACGCGTCAAGGCGCTGGCTCGCTCCGCGTCGCGCGCAATGCAGGCATCCAGTATCGCCTTGTGTTCGCGGCGCGCGCGCGCAACGCCCGAGGTCAGCGTCAGCTGCGCCCGCAGGTAACGGTCGATGCGATCGAGCGAGGCGCGGACAATCTGCAGGTAATAGGGGCGACGGGCTGCCTCGTAGAGGCTGTAGTGGAAATTGCGGTTGATTTCGCCCCAGCGGTCGGAATTTTCCTCCCGCTCGAACTCCTCGCAATGCTGGCGTGCAAGATCGAGTGTGCGGCGGTCGAGATTGGGTATCGCAAGCCGAATGACCTCCGCCTCGATGAGCGCGCGGAACTCGAAGATCTCCTCGATTTCCTCGATCGAGAGGCCGGCGACGACGGCACCCTTGTAGCGCTCCGTGGTGATCAGCCCATGCTGCTCCAGCCGCGAAAGCGCCTCGCGCACTGGAATGCGGCTGGTGTTGAACATCTGGGCGATGTGGTCCTGACGCAGGTTCTCGCCCTCGGCGAGGTCACCTTCGATGATCGCCTTGCGCAGGGCCTCATAGACGATATCGGCGGCGGAGGCGGCTTGCCTGACATCGACGGCGTCGAGTTTCATCGTGTTCAAATCCTGCTGGCCGAACCGTGAGGGCTCGGCGAATTCGGAAGCGTTTTCGCGCGCTTGGCCAATGGTCATAGGTCCAATTCAGGCGCCGGGCAACAGACGCGTTCGGTTCTCGCAGCAAATTCGAATATTTCAGATTGTATATTGGATCCAATTTTTCTATGACTGTTTTCGCCGGGCGGGCGCGGACGCGCTATCATCTCCGGCGAAGAGCGGAGCGTAGCCAGCGCGAAAGCATGGCGCGCCCGGGTGGCGCCCGTCCACCAGCACCGAAGGAGAAGGGCATGCGCAGCAACAAGGTCGTTCACATCGTTTCTTGCCACGCGGAGGGGGAAGTCGGCGACGTCATCGTCGGCGGCGTCGCGCCGCCGCCCGGAAACACGCTCTGGGAACAGCGCCGCTTCATTGCCGAAGATCAGACGCTGCGCAATTTCGTGCTCAACGAGCCGCGCGGCGGCGTCTTCCGCCACATCAACCTGCTTGTGCCGCCGAAGGACCCGCGCGCGACGATGGGCTTCATCATCATGGAGCCCGAAGATACCCCACCGATGTCGGGGTCCAACTCGATCTGCGTTTCGACCGTCCTGCTCGACAGCGGCATCGTGCCGATGCAGGAGCCGGAAACGCGCATGGTGCTGGAAGCGCCGGGCGGGTTGGTCAACGTCGTTGCCGAGTGCCGTAACGGCAAAGCCGAGCGCATCACCGTCACCAACGTGCCGTCCTTTGCCGACAAGCTGGACGCCAAGCTCGAGGTTGAGGGTCTGGGCACGTTGACCGTCGATACCGCCTACGGCGGCGATAGCTTCGTCATCACCGACGCCCGCGCTCTTG
The DNA here is from genome assembly GCF_016919405.1 of Ensifer sp. PDNC004. Lineage (NCBI taxonomy): Bacteria > Pseudomonadati > Pseudomonadota > Alphaproteobacteria > Hyphomicrobiales > Rhizobiaceae > Ensifer > Ensifer sp. PDNC004. The sequence continues at coordinate 410,534 of NZ_CP070352.1, read as the reverse complement.
GTTTCTCGGTGACGCCGGACGAGGCGCGCGAACTTGCCGAAACCGGCATCAAGATCACCCGCGCGGCCAACGAACAGCTCGGCTTCACCCATCCGGAAAATCCGGAATGGGCTCACATTTCCTTCTGCCAGCTGACGCTGCCGGTCGAGGAAAAGGACGGCGTTCTGCATGGTCGCAACACGGTCGTCATCCAGCCGGCCAAGCTCGACCGCTCGCCGACCGGTACCGGCTGCTCGGCGCGCATGGCGGTGCTGCACGCGCGCGGGCTGATGAAGGTCGGCCAGCGCTTCAACGGTCACTCGATCATCGATTCGACCTTCAATTGCCGCATCGTCGGCGAAACCACCGTCGGCGGACGCCCGGCGATCGTGCCCGAAATCTCCGGCCGTGCCTGGATCACCGGCACCCACCAAGTGATGCTCGACCCGGCCGATCCGTGGCCGGCCGGCTACCGTCTCGCCGATACCTGGCCGCGAAAGCAGTAAGGCCTGACCTTGCGGGCCGCCTTGTGCGGCCCGTACCTTTCCGCCCAGTCCTTTGGATGGTTCCGCTGGTTCAGTCTTCCTTGATGATCCGGGTTGTGCCGACCCAGAGTTCGCGGGCCGGTCCCGCGCCGACATTGCGGGCGCGGTGGGGCAGCGAGGCGGGGAAGTGCAGCGTGTCGCCGGCCTTTAAGAGATAGTCCTTGCCGTCGATCTGGTAGAGCATCTCGCCCTCGATCAGGTAGAGGAAATCCTCGCCCTCGTGGCTGGTCAGTTCCGACGCATAGCCCGGCGGCATATGGGTGATGCAGCCATTGAGCGCAGCGCCCGGAAAGCCGCGCTCGATCAGTTCGTAGACGCGTTCTTTCGTTTCGACATTGTAGCCGGGGCGTTCGCCGGCATGCGACACCATCGAATGCGAATGCTGCGGCGGCTGCGACAGGAAGGTATCGACGCTGGTGCCGAGCGCGTTGGCGACGTTGTAAAGCGAGATCAGCGACGGGGTGGAAATGCCGCGCTCGATCTGGCTGATGAAGCCCTCCGTCAGCCCGGCCTCGCGCGCCACGTCCTTCATGGTCTTGCCGATTTCCTTGCGGCGGGCTCTGAGCATTTGCCCGAGCGAGGCGGGTGTCGAGGCTTCGGGGAGGGAGGCGCCTTCATGGGCTTCGGGCGCCTCTTCGATCTTCAGGGGCATGACTTTCTTTCCGCTTGACTCACGTCTATCGATGTACTTTAGTCCAGCTAAAGTTGGTTCGGCAAGCCGATCAGATCGCGTGCCGGCCTTCTTGAAAAGGGGAACTACAAGAACGTCTTCGCGGCAATCCGTCGGCGGCAAAAAACACTAAGAAAAATTGGATCCAATATCCAATAAGCGTGTTTGGCACACGATCGATGACGGCTGCGGTCAAAAGGAGGAGTGAGATGAAACGTATATTGCCTATTCTGCTCGGCACGACGCTGGGTCTGCTTGCGGCCACCTCGGCCTTTGCGATCGAGCGCGGCGGCGCAATGACCTTCGCGCGCTACGACGACTCGACCGTCATCGATCCCGTTTACGCCGACCGCAATCCCGATCTCTGGATGGTCAACGGTCTCTACGAGACGCTGCTGCGCAACGGTCCTGACGGTTCGATCGTGCCGGGTCTCGCCGAGGGTCACGAGGTTTCGGCCGACGGCAAGACCATCACCCTTACTCTCAGAAACGGGCTCAAGTTCTCTGACGGCTCAGACCTGACCGGCGCGGACGTCGTCTTCTCGCTCGACCGGGCGCGCAATGCCGAACTCGGCCCCTGGGCCGGGCTGCTCGGCGCGGTCGACAAGGTCACGACCGATGGCAACAAGATCACCGTGTCGCTGAAGAACCCCGACCCGACGATCATCTCGATCCTTGCGACTTTCAACACCGGTATCATGCCGAAGGCGGCCTTCGAAAAGGCGGCAGGTGCCACCGACCAGGAAAAGGCGCGGGCCTTCTTCTCGTCCGGTCCGGTGACATCTGGCCCCTTCGTGATGAAGAGCCATGTGCAGGGCTCGAGCATGAGCTTCGAGCGCAACCCGAACTACTGGCGCCAGGGCGAAGACGGCAAGCCGCTGCCCTATCTCGACCGAGTGGAATTCCTCGTCATTCCTGACGATGCGACCCGTATCCTCAAGCTGCAGGCCGGCGAGGTCGATGCCGCCGAGTTCATTCCGTTTGCCCGCGTCGGCGAACTCGGTGCCGATCCGAACCTGAAGATGGAGCTCTTCCCCTCGACCCGCATCGTCTACGCGCCTATCAACACGCGCGAGACGACGAAGGACGGATCGAAGAACCCGCTTGCCGACGCCAAGGTGCGCCAGGCGCTGAACTATGCGACCGACAAGAGCGTGCTGATCAAGCTCGTGACCTTCGATACGGGTAAGCCGATGACCTCGCTGATGTCGGCGGCGACGCAGCTTCACTATGGCCCCGAGCCGCTCTATCCCTATGATCCGGAAAAGGCCAAGCAGCTGCTGGCGGAAGCCGGTCTCAGCGGCGGCTTCGAGGTGAAGCTTACCACGCTTGCAGGCAGCGCCGACGATGCGACGCTGTTTACCGCACTCCAGCAGATGTGGGCGCCGCTCGGTGTCAACCTCAAGGTCGAGCAGGTCGACAACCCGACCCGCGGCGAGAAGAACCGGTCCGGCGACTTCGACATCCATACCTACGGTTGGGCGAACGACGTCAACGATCCGGCGCAGGTGACCGGCTGGCTCGGCTACTACAAGCAGCGCCAGGCCGTCGGCACCGGCTGGAACAACCAGGAATTCAACACGCTGTTTGAAGCCTCCAACGTCGAGACCGATCCGGCCAAGCGCAAGGACGAATACAAGCGCATGCAGGAGATCTACGCGGCGGAAGCGCCGCTGCTCTTCCTGTTCGAAACGCCCTTTGCCGTCGCCGTGTCGAAGTCGATCGAAGGCTACGTCCAGACGCCGCTCGGCGCCAACGACTTCTCTGAAGCCTGGCGCGCCGACTGATAGCGGAACGATCCGAGAGAGCCGGGCGGCAAGCCGCCCGGTTTTCCGTTGAAGGTTGGAACCATGCCCTCACTTTCCTATCTCGTGGCACGGCTGCTGCAGATCATCCCGACGTTCCTGTTGGTAATGATCTTCATCTTCCTGCTCGTGCGCATGCTGCCGGGTGACCCGGCGATCGCCATGGCCGAGGCCAAGGCGACCGATGCTCAGCTTGAACAGATCCGGCACAATCTCGGTCTCGACCAGCCGCTGCCGATGCAGTTCCTCGTCTTTGTCAAGAACACGCTGACCGGCGATCTCGGCCGTTCGATCATGCTGAAGGCGCCGGTCACCGAGGTTATTCTCAGCCGGCTGCCGACGACGATATTCCTGGCGCTCTATTCGGTGGTGCTCGCGGTCTTGCTTGCCGGTCCGCTCGCCTTTCTTGCGGCATCGCGCGTCAACAGTCCGGTCGATGTCGCCATCCGTGGCGTCTTTCAGGTCGGCCTGTCCATGCCGGTCTTCTATATCGGGCTCCTGCTGTTGACCGTGCTTGCGGCGCATCTGCGCTGGTTTCCGGTCGGCGGCTACGGCAAGAGCTTTCTTGCCAACCTCTACCACCTGATCCTGCCCGCACTCAGCGTCGCGCTCTATACCTCGGCGATCATCCTGCGCAATCTCCGGGCCTCTCTGATCGAGGTGCTCGACGCGGAATACGTGCAATTCGCCCGTGCCAAGGGCCTGTCGCCGCGCATCATCATGACCCGGCATGTGCTGCGCAATGCGCTGGTCTCGACGGTGACGCTGCTGGGGCTTTCGATCGGCAACCTGATGAGCGGCACCTTGGTGACTGAGACGGTCTTTGCCATTCCCGGTGTCGGACGGCTGATGCTGGAGGCGATCTTTGCCCGCGACTATCCGCTGATCCAGGGCCTGACGCTCACCTTTGCCGTGCTCGTCTCCGTCGTCTTCCTTTTGACGGATGTCGTGCAATCCTGGCTCGATCCGAGGCTTCGCCAATCATGACGGTTCTGACGCAATCCCATGCGCGGACGCAGGGGCGGCTGACCGCCTTTCTGGCACGCGCCTTCGCCCGCCCGTCCTTCGTGATCGGCATCGCCATTCTCGGCCTGTCGCTCGCGCTTGCGCTGTTTCCTCAGCTCTTTGCGCCCTATGATCCGCTGGCCTTCGATCTCCAGGCGATCCAACAGGGACCAAGCCTTGCGCATCCCTTCGGCACCGACAATTTCGGCCGAGACGTGCTTTCGCGCGTCATCTGGGCCTATCGGGTCGATATGCAGATGGCCTTCTTCGCGACGATCTTCGCGCTCCTGATCGGGCTCACCGTCGGCGCGTTCGTCGGCTACTACGGCGGTATCGCCGACGTGATCTTCGGCCGCTGCGTCGACGCGATCATCACCTTTCCGTTCCTGGTCCTGGTGATCGCGATCGTCGCCGTCCTCGGCCCGGGCCTCGTCAACATGTATGTGGCGATCACCGCGGTGAACTGGGTCTATTACGCCCGGCTGACGCGCGCCGAAATCATGGCGCAGAAGGCCAACGACTATGCCGCCGCCGGTCGCGTGCTCGGCTATTCCGATCGCCGCATCATCTTCCGCCATCTGCTGCCGAACGCGATCTCGCCGATCCTCGTCTATTGGATGACCGACATGGCGCTCGCGATCCTGCTCGGCTCGTCGCTCGGCTATCTCGGCCTCGGCGCGCAGCCGCCGGCCGCCGAATGGGGCGTGCTGATCGCCGAGGGACGCAATTTCCTGATGACGGCCTGGTGGATGAGCCTGATGCCGGGCATAGCCATCGTCCTGACCGGGCTCGGCTTCAGCCTCGTCGGCGACGCGCTCGCCGATCTGCTTCGACCGAAGGGGCGCTGAGATGAGAAGTACAGAAAAATCCGTCGTGCTCGATGTCAGGCATCTGCGAACCGAGTTCGGGACGAAGGAGCGGCCGCTGGTGGCGGTCGACGACGTCTCGTTTCAGGTCGGGCAGGGCGAGATCCTCGGGCTCGTCGGCGAATCCGGTTCGGGCAAAAGCATCACGCTGCGCTCGATCCTCGGTATCATCCGACCGCGCGGCCGCGTGTCCGGCGAGATCCTCTGGAACGGCCAGGACCTCGTCCCGCTCGACGAGGCCCGGCTTCGCCGCATTCGCGGCCGTGAGATCGCGATGATCTTCCAGGAGCCAATGTCGTCGCTCAATCCGCTGCTGACCGTTGGCCTGCAGATCTCGGAAAACCTCGTGGCCCATACGGATCTCGATGCGAGGGCGCGCAAGGCGCGCGCGATCGAACTGCTCGATCTCGTCGGCATTCCCGGCGCGCGCAATCGTCTCGACGATTTCCCGCACGAGTTCTCCGGTGGCATGCGCCAGCGGGTGATGATTGCGATTGCGCTTGCTTCCAATCCGAAGCTGCTGCTTGCAGACGAGCCGACGACGGCGCTCGACGTCACCATTCAGGACCAGATCCTCAGGCTCATCCAGTCGCTGAGCCGCGATCTCGGCATGGCGGTGATCCTCGTCACCCACGACATGGGCGTCGTTGCCGAAACCTGCGATCGTGTCGCCGTCATGTATGGCGGCAGGCTTTGCGAAGTCGGCACGACGACGGATGTGATCGCCGATGCGCGCCATCCCTATTCCCTGGGCTTGCTGCGTTCGATCCCGCGCGACGTCGCCCCGCGAACGCCGCTCTATTCGATCCCCGGTGCGCCGCCGGCGCTAAACGCGCTGCCGCCCGGCTGCGCCTTTAGCGCCCGCTGTCCGGTCGCTGGGCGTGAATGTCCCGATCGTCGCCCGTCGCTCGAAGCGATCGGCTCGTCGCGGCTCGTTGCCTGCCATCATCTTGAGGATGCCCAAGCGCATTTCGGACCGCGGGAGGCGGCGCAATGACTATGCCTATGTCAACCAGCGGCGCTCCCTTGCTCTCGCTCCGTGCGCTATCGATCCAGTTCGAGAAACGGCGTTCGTTGTCGGACACGCTGGCCCGGCGCCCGCAGCAGGTCGTCTCGGCGGTTAACGGCATCGATCTCGATGTGATGCCCGGCGAGACGCTCGGGATCGTCGGCGAGTCCGGCTGCGGCAAGTCGACACTCGCGCGCCTGATCGCCGGCCTGCACCGGCCGACATCAGGCGATATCCTGTTTGAGGGCGAGAGTGTCGTGGGCCTCAAGGGGGCACGGCGGCGCGCCTACAACCGGCGCGTCCAGATGATGTTCCAGGACCCCTACACCTCGCTCAATCCGCGCATGACCGTGCGCGATACCCTGCGAGAGGCGATCACGGTGCACCGCATGCGCGAGGGTGCGGCGATCGACCGCAGGGTGGACGAGCTGCTCGAGCTCGTGCGGTTGCCCGATGGAGCCGCGGACAAGTTCCCGCATGAATTCTCCGGTGGCCAGCGGCAGCGCATCGGCATTGCGCGGGCGCTGTCGCTGGAGCCGACCTGTCTCGTCGCGGACGAATTGGTCTCGGCACTCGACGTTTCGGTGCAGGCGCAGGTCGTCAATCTGCTGATCGAGCTTCAGGACGAGCTCGGCCTGACGGTGTTGTTCGTCGCGCACGACCTTCGCCTCGTGCGCCATGTCTCGCACCGCGTCGCCGTCATCTATCTCGGCGCCATCGTCGAGATCGGACCGTCGGAGGCGCTGTTTTCGAAGCCGATGCATCCCTATTCCAAGGGGCTGCTTGCGGCCGCACCATCGCTCGACCCGGGCGCCAGGCGTCGTGCGCCGGCACTGTCGGGCGAACTGCCGAGCCCGCTCGCCATCCCGCCCGGCTGCCCCTTTCATGTGCGTTGCCCGCACGCGACCGAGCTTTGCCGCCACGAAAAGCCGGCGCTGCGTCCGGTCGGATCCGGCATGACCGCCTGCCATTTCGCCGAGACGGTCGGCGACGCCTGAAACTCACTCGATAGGAAAGACATCATGGATACGAGAGCAAGGCCGGACATCTCCGGCCGCATCGGCGCGCTACGCCGCAAACTTGCGGAAACCGGGCTCGACGGCTACGTCGTGCCGCGCTTCGACGAACATCAGGGCGAGTATTGCGCGCCGCATGACCATCGCCTGGCCTTCGTCTCCGGGTTTACCGGTTCGGCCGGCGTGGCGATCGTCATGCGCGACCGCGCGGCGATCTTCGTCGATGGTCGCTACCAGGTGCAGGTGCGAGACGAAGTGGATCTCGGCACCTTCACGATCGAGCACTTCTATGACGCTCCGCTCAAGGATTGGCTGAAGAACAATCTGCGCAAGGGCGAACGTGTCGGTTTCAACGCCATGCTTTTGCCGTCCACCTGGGATGCCGATTGCAGCCGTTCGGTCGAACTGGCCGGCGGCGTCTGGATGCCTGTCGATGGGGACCTTGTCGATGCGATCTGGACCGACCAGCCGGAAAAGCCGCTCGGCAAGATCACCGCCTTCCCGGTCGCCAATTCCGGCGAGAGCGTTGCTGAGAAGAAGCGCCGCATCGCCGCCATGCTGGCGGAGCAGGGAGCCGACCTCCTGATCGAAGCGCAGCCGGACAATATCGCCTGGTTCCTCAATGTCCGTGGCCGCGACGTCGCCTTCAACCCGATGCCGCAATCCTTCCTGATCTTCGATCGCGCCGGGCAGACGGAATGGCTGGTCGATCATCGCAAGCTCCCGAACGATCTCTCGGACTTCGAGCTTGAGGATGTTGCGATTGCCGAGCCTGGGCAGCTGCTTGATCGTGTCACGGTGATGGCGGCGGGGCGCACCGCCTTGATCGATCCCGGATTCGCCCCGTCGGCGACCGCGCATGCCACACGCGCCGCAGGCGGCACCGTGCAGCTCGCGAAGAGCCCGATCACGCTCGCCAAGATGCATAAGAACGCGACCGAGCTTGCGGGCTTCCGGGATTGTCACCGTCTGGATGGCGCCGCCTGGGTTCGCTTCTTTGCCTGGCTCGAGCGGCACGCCGAAGAACGGGAGGCGAGCGGCAAACCGGTGAGCGAACTGGAAGCGGAAGAGCGCATCCTCGCCTATCGCCAGATGGCCGAAAGCTTCGTCGAGCCGAGTTTTCGGTCGATTTCGGCGGCCGGCGGCCACGCGGCGATGTGCCATTATGCAGCCACCGAGGCGAGCAACGGGCTGATCCTCAAGGATGGCATCTATCTGCTCGATTCCGGTGGGCAGTATCTGACCGGCACCACCGATGCCACGCGCACGACGGCGATCGGTCCGGTCAGCGACGAGATCCGCCGCGCCTACACAGCCGTCCTCAAGGGGCTGATCTCCATGGCGTCGCTGAAATTCCCCAGGGGAAGCTTCGGCCATCAGCTCGACGCCTTTGCCCGCCGCCCGCTCTGGGATCTCGGTCTCGACTATGACCACGGAACTGGCCATGGGGTCGGTCACTTTCTCTCGGTACACGAACAGCCGCAGCGCTTCGATCGGCGCGTCAACGAGATCGAGCTGAAGCCGGGCATGGTGACGACGATCGAGCCGGGCTACTACAAGGCCGGCGCCTACGGCATCCGCATCGAGAACCAGGTGGAGGTGGTGGACGACGGCGACGGGTTCCTGAGCTTCCGGAGCCTGACGCTGGTGCCGATCGACCTGCGGCTCGCTGATCTGGGCCTGCTGACGACGGCTGAGCGGACCTGGATTGATGCCTATCACCGTCGCGTCGCGCAGGAGCTCGACGGCTTGCTTGAGCCGGAGACGGTCGGCTGGCTTGCCGAGCGGACGGCGCCGATCGGCGCGTGATCGCGTTTCGTCCGCTTCTTTGCGCGGATTGACATGACGTCAGTGGAGCGGCGGGCCGGTTGGCCCGCCGTTGTCATTTCTTGGCGATCAGCCGCCTGGCGGCGTTCGCGGCGGTCGCTTTCAATCAATGTGACTCCTCTTGCTTGGAGAAGAGTGTTTGTGATATTTTTCACAAAACCTGTTCGCTCCGCATACGGCTGCCGAACACGTCGGACACGGAAGAAATCATGGTCAGCCGCAAGACAGCCCGCATCATCCAGCTCGCCGATGCCCTTTCAGGACGGAGAGTCCTGCACTTGCGCGACGCCGCGGCCCTACTTGGCGTCTCGGAAATGACGATCCGGCGCGACGTTGCCGACAATCCCGGCCAGTTCGCCTTTCTCGGCGGACATATCGTCCCGGCGTCTGAGATCGAAGGCGACGCGCCCTATGAGCTGGCACGTGAGGCCGACAGCCACGCGGCCGCCAAGCGCGAGGCCTGCGTCCACGCGACGCGCCACATCCGCCCGGACGAGACGATCTTCATTGATTGCGGCACCACGCTCGAATATCTCGTCGACCTCATTCCCGAGAATTATTCAATAACGGCAGTATGTTACTCCCTGAACGTGGCGGAGAAGCTGACCCATAAGCCGAATGTCCGGATCGTCATGCTTGGTGGCGTCTATCATCCCTCGTCGGCGTCCTTCTCCGGTAACTCCGGTCTGGAGACGCTCGATTCGCTCGGCATCAACGTCGCCTTCCTTTCAGCCGCCGGCGTCGACCCGGCGCGTGGCGCGACCTGTGTCCATTTCCACGAAGTTTCGGTGAAGCAGAAGGTCATCTCGCTGGCGCGCGAGAGCCATCTGGTCGTCGATCTCAGCAAGATCGGCAAGCTGAAGCCGGCTTTTTTCGCGCCAATCTGCGTTTTTCGCTCTATCATCACCGAAGAGGGCGAAACGCAGCTGCCGGGCCTGTGATGGCGGCATCCGCAAAAATATTACGAAATCGTCAAAACGGCAGTGTCTCGCTTGACACTCTCTGTTCTTGATGGAATAGTCACAAAAATTCGATAGAAAAATAACAAAAATGAGTTCTCGGCGGCTGTGCTCGAGTGCGGCTGGTCGTGACAGGGAGTTCAAGGAGCCATCGCTTGGAAGACCTTGCTGTGAAAACTGGCGCGCCGAAGGCCGCGCATTCGCCGGCGGCGGGCCATAACTGGCCGCGCAACAACGGCATCGATCTGGATCTTGGCTGGGTGCTGGATCAGCGCGTCAACCTGTCGGCCGCCGAGCGTCGCGTTGCGACGCTGCCCGGTCGCCGCACGGTGAAGAAGGACGCGCAGGCCGCCTGGCTTTTGAAGGCCGTCACCTGCATCGACCTCACGACGCTCAATGGCGACGATACGACGGAGCGCGTCAAGCGCCTCTGCGCCAAGGCGCGCCAGCCGGTGCGCCAGGATTTGCTCGATGCGCTCGGCATGGGCGGCCGTGGCATCACGACGGGCGCTGTCTGCGTCTATCATCGTTTCGTCTCGACCGCCGTCGAGGCGCTGGATGGGTCCGGTATCCCCGTTGCTGCCGTCTCCACCGGCTTCCCGGCCGGTCTTATCCCGCATGACGTCAAGTTGCGCGAGATCGAGGCTTCCGTTGCCGATGGCGCCAAGGAAATCGATATCGTCATCACCCGCGAGCATGTGCTGACCGGCAACTGGCAGGCGCTCTATGACGAGATGCGCGACTTCCGCGCCGCCTGCGGTGACGCCCATGTGAAGGCTATCCTTGCGACCGGCGACCTGAAGACGCTGCGCAACGTCGCGCGCGCGTCGCTCGTCTGCATGATGGCCGGCGCCGACTTCATCAAGACTTCGACCGGCAAGGAAGGCGTCAATGCGACGCTGCTGGTAACGCTCATCATGCTGCGCATGATCCGCGCCTATCAGGAGCAGACCGGCCTCAAGGTCGGCTACAAGCCGGCCGGCGGCATCTCGGCCGCCAAGGACATCTTGAACTACCAGTTCCTGATGAAGGACGAGCTTGGCCGTGAATGGCTCGAGCCGGATCTCTTCCGCATCGGCGCATCGAGCCTGCTTGCCGATATCGAACGTCAGCTCGAACACCACGTTACCGGCGCCTACTCGGCCCTCAACCGTCACCCGATTGGATGATCCCGATGACTGTCGCAAGGTATTTTGACGAAATGTCCTATGGTCCAGCACCCGAGGCCGACACCGAAGCCCGTCAGTGGCTGGCGCGCCACAAAGGCGAGTTCGGCCACTTCATCAATGGCGCCTTCGTCGCTTCCGCATCCGGCAAGACCTTCGAGACCAACGAGCCGGCAACTGGCAAGCTGCTTGCCAAGATCGCGCTCGGCGGTGCCAAGGACGTCGACGACGCGGTTGCCGCTGCCCGCAAGGCGCAAGGCCCCTGGGCAAAGCTGCCGGGCCATGCCCGCGCCCGCCATCTCTATGCACTCGCCCGTATGATCCAGCGCCACGCGCGCCTGATCGCGGTCGTCGAGGCGATCGACAACGGTAAGCCTATCCGCGAGACCCGCGATATCGACGTGCCGCTCGCCGCTCGCCACTTCTATCACCATGCAGGCTGGGCGCAGCTGCAGGAATCCGAGTTTGCCGATCAGCTGCCGGTCGGCGTCGTCGGTCAGGTCATTCCGTGGAACTTCCCGTTCCTGATGCTGGCCTGGAAGGTCGCGCCCGCTCTAGCGCTCGGCAACACCGTCATCCTGAAGCCGGCGGAATTCACGCCGCTGACGGCGCTGCTCTTTGCCGAACTCGCGGCTGCCGCAGGTCTTCCGGCCGGCGTGCTCAATGTCGTCACCGGCGAAGGTGAAACCGGCGCACTGATCGTCGAGCACTCGGACATCGACAAGATCGCCTTTACCGGCTCGACGGAGGTCGGCCGCCTCATCCGCGAGCGCACTGCCGGAACCGGCAAGTCGCTGACGCTCGAACTCGGCGGCAAGTCGCCGTTCATCGTCTTTGACGACGCCGATATCGACGGCGCGGTCGAAGGCGTGGTTGACGCCATATGGTTCAACCAGGGCCAGGTCTGCTGCGCCGGCTCGCGCATCCTCGTGCAGGAAGGCGTGGCGCCGCTCTTTTACGAGCGGCTGAAGCGCCGCATGCAGACGCTGCGCGTCGGCCATCCGCTCGACAAGGCCATCGACATGGCAGCGATCGTCGCGCCGGTGCAGCTTCAGCGGATCGAAGACCTGGTCGCCAAGGGTGTCGCCGAAGGGGCAGCCCTGCATCAGCCGAAGATCGAATTGCCGAAGGGCGGAAGTTTCTATCCGCCGACTTTGCTCACCGGTGTGCAGCCGACCTCGATCGTTGCCACCGAAGAGATCTTCGGTCCCGTCGCCGTCTCCATGACTTTCCGCACCCCGGAAGAGGCGATCCAGCTTGCCAACCACACGCGCTACGGCCTTGCCGCCAGCGTCTGGAGCGAGACCATCGGTCTGGCTCTGCATGTCGCGGCCAAGCTCGCGGCCGGCGTCGTCTGGGTCAATGCGACCAACCTCTTCGATGCTTCTGCCGGTTTCGGCGGCAAGCGCGAATCCGGCTTCGGCCGCGAGGGCGGTCGTGAGGGCTGCTACGAATACCTGAAGCCGAAGGCATGGCTCGGCCGCAAGCTGCGTCCCGCCGTCGCCGAACCGGTGCTGAAGCCCGTCGCCGGCGATTTCGCCATGCCTGACGTCGACCGTACCGCCAAGCTTTTCATCGGCGGCAAGCAGGCGCGGCCGGATGGCAACTATAACCGCAACGTGCTTTCGCCGAAGGGCAAGGTGCTTGGCGAGGTCGGCGAGGGCAACCGCAAGGACATCCGCAACGCGGTCGTCGCAGCGCAAGCCGCATCCGCCTGGTCCTCGGCAACGACGCACAACCGCGCGCAGATCCTCTATTACATCGCTGAAAACCTGAGTGGCCGCGCAGGCGAATTCGCCGATCGCATTGCCAACATGACCGGTGCGTCCTCAGCGAACGCCAAGGCAGAGGTCGAAGCCTCGATCGCGCGGCTCTTCACCTACGGTGCCTGGGCCGACAAGTACGAGGGCGCGATCCACCAGCCGCCGCTTCGCGGCGTCGCACTTGCGATCCCCGAGGCGATCGGCGTCGTCGGCGTCGTTTGCCCGCCGGAAGCGCCGCTGCTCGGCATGATCAGTCTTGTCGCGCCGCTGATCGCCACCGGCAACCGCGTCGTCGTCGTGCCGAGCGAACAGCATCCGCTTGCAGCAACCGATTTCTATACGGTTCTGGAAACATCCGACGTTCCGGCCGGTGTCGTCAACATCGTCACCGGTTCGACGATCGAACTGGCCAAGACGCTCGCAAGCCACAACGACGTGGATGCGCTCTGGGCTTTCGGCTCGGTGGAACTCTCGACCCTTGTCGAGAAGCTCTCGGTGGGCAACCTGAAACGCACCTTCGTCGACTACGGCAAGGCAACGAACTGGCTCGACCGCGAGGCGGCGGAAGGCCCGGCCTATCTGCGCCGCGCGACGGACGTCAAGAACATCTGGATCCCCTACGGCGAGTAGGGGGCCAGCCACGTGCGGGGCGGGGGGAGCCGGTCCGCGCGGTGGAGGAACGTGAGCAGTTAGGGAGACGCGTTCACCTGTAAGGGGAATGCATTGCGCGCCACGGAAACCGGAGCGCGCCAGGAGGAGAATTGTATGCTGAAGAATATCGATCCGGCGCTGAATGCCGACGTGCTGCACGCGCTGAGGTCCATGGGACACGGCGACACGCTGGTCATCTCCGACACCAATTTCCCGTCCGACGCCATTGCCCGCAAGACCACGCTCGGCACGCTTTTGCGTATCGACAATGTCTCGGCCGCGCGCGCTGTCGAGGCGGTGCTTTCGGTGCTGCCACTCGATACGCCGCTGCAGCCCTCGGCCGGCCGCATGGAGGTGATGGGTGCGCCCGACGAAGTGCTACCGGTGCAGCAGGAAGTCCAGGCCGCGATCGATCGCGCCGAAGGCAGATCGGCGCCGATGTACGGCATCGAACGCTTCAAGTTCTACGAGGAAGCGAAGAAAGCCTATTGCGTCATCACGACGGGAGAGACGCGCTTCTACGGCTGCTTCCTCTTCACCAAGGGCGTCATACCGCCGAAGACCTGACGATCCGCTGCGCAACGCAGCGCTCGAATAAATGAATGAAATCGCGAGAGATTGCCTGGGCACACCGTTTCACACCGGTGCGGTTGCAGGGGGAGGCTTGAATGAAGGTTGGTGTTTCGATCCTGGGTATCTTCGTGGCCGACACGGCCTATCTGGCGCGGCGCATGCCGGTTGTCGGTGAAACGATCACCGGCAGCGGCTTCTCCGTCGGGCCGGGCGGCAAGGGCTCCAACCAGGCGGTTGCCTGCGCTCGGGCAGGAAGTCCCGTCTCCTTCATCTCCAAGCTCGGCCGCGACACCTTCGGTGAGATGGCGCTCCGCACCTATGCGGAGGCCGGCGTGACGCCGCAGATCGTCGAGATGGACGACCTGCCGACGGGAGCGGCCTTCATCTACGTCAACGACCAGAACGGCGAGAATGCGATCATCGTCTATCCCGGTGCCGCCGGCTCGATCGGGGTCGATGATGTCGAAGCCGCGCGCGAGACGATCGAGGGCTCGCGCATCTTCGTGACCCAGCTCGAACAGCCGGTTGCCGCCGCGCAGCGTGCGCTCGAAATCGCCCATGCGGCCGGCGTCATCACCGTCTTCAACCCGGCGCCGGCGGAAGCCTTCGCGGATGCGATCTATCCGCTCTGCGATTACCTCGTGCCGAACGAGACGGAAGCCGCAGCCATCGTCGGCTTTAAGCTTTCTTCCGAGGACGACATTCGGCGTGCCGGTGACGCCATCCTGAAGAAGGGCGCGAAGACGGCGCTGATCACGCTCGGCGAACGCGGCGTGCTCTATCACAACCACGAGCAATCGGTGCTCGTTCCGGCGATCGCCAGCGGACCGGTGATCGACACGACCGGGGCAGGGGATGCGTTTGTCGGCGGCTTCTCCGCCGCACTGGCGCGGGACCTTGCTCCGGTCGAGGCGGTCCGATTCGGCTGCGCCACGGCCGGCATCGCGGTCACCCGCCGCGGCACGGCGCCTGCCATGCCGAGGCTGGCAGAGATCGAGGCGCTGCTTGCCAGAGGTCCGGCCGCATGACGCGAAACGACCCGATCAAGCACTTCTTCATCTGGCCGGCCCTGATCATCGTCCTGATGATCTCGATCTTCCCGCTCGTCTATTCGCTGACGACGAGCTTTATGAGCATGCGGCTCGTGCCGCCGACGCCGGCCCGTTTCGTCGGCTTCGGCAACTACCTCGACCTCTTGCAGAACCCGCGCTTCTGGCATGTGGCGGGCACGACGACGCTGATCGCCTTCATCTCGGTCGGGCTGCAATATGTCATCGGTCTTTCGGTGGCGCTGGCGCTGAACTCAAAGGTGCCGGGCGAGGGCATCTTCCGCGTCAGCTTCCTGCTGCCGATGCTGGTGGCGCCGGTCGCCGTCGCGCTGATCGCCCGCCAGGTGCTGAACCCGACGATGGGCCCGCTCAACGAGCTGATGACGGCAATCGGCTTCCCCAATCTGCCCTTTCTCACCCAGACCAGTTGGGCGCTCGGCTCGATCATCGCGGTCGAGGTCTGGCAGTGGACGCCCTTTGTCATCCTGATGCTGCTCGCCGGACTGCAGACGCTGCCTGACGATGTCTATGAGGCGGCGGCTCTCGAGAACGCCACGCCGTGGCAGCAGTTCCGCGACATCACCTTCCCGATGCTGTTGCCGATCTCGGTCGCCGTCGTCTTCATCCGGCTAATCGAAAGCTACAAGATCATCGACACGGTCTTCGTCATGACCGGCGGCGGCCCCGGGATCTCGACCGAGACGCTGACGCTCTTTGCCTACCAGGAGGGCTTCAAGAAGTTCAATCTTGGCTACACCTCGGCGCTTTCCTTCCTGTTCCTGATCGTTATCACCGTGATCGGTCTCGTCTATCTCGCCATCCTCAAGCCCTATCTGGAGAAGCACAAATGAGCGTGCGCACTCTCAAGGGAAAACGGCGCTGGCTGGCGCTCGGCGGCTGCCTCGTCTGGCTCGCCATCACCTTCTTTCCGCTCTACTGGGTGCTGATCACCTCGTTCAAGACGCCGATCGCCGTCGTCGGCGGGCCGACCTATCTGCCGTTCGTCGATTTCGAGCCGAGCCTCACGGCCTGGAGCGAGCTGCTGTCCGGTCAGCGCGGCCAGTTCTTCAGCACCTTCTGGGCCTCGACGATCATCGGGCTGTCGGCCTCGGTTGCCGCGACCTTCATTGGCGCGATGGCGGCCTATGCGCTGGTGCGTTTCACCTTCCGCTTCCGGCTGCTCTCGGCACTGATCTTCGTGGTCATCGCCTTCGGTGGCTTCTTGCTCGGTCGCCATGTGCTTGGCTACGGCCAGGGGATCTCGCTGGTCTATGCCTTCGTTGCAGCACTTGCACTTGCGGTCATTTCCAGCCGTTTCCGTCTGCCCGGCCCGGAACTCGGCAACAACGACATCGTCTTCTGGTTCGTCAGCCAGCGCATGTTCCCGCCGATCGTCGCGGCCTTCGCGCTCTACCTGATGTACACGGAGATGGGCAAACTCGGCTTCAAGCTGGTCGACAGCTACGTCGGCCTCACCTTCGCCTATATCGCCTTCTCCCTGCCGATCGTCATCTGGCTGATGCGCGATTTCTTCGAGGCGCTGCCGGTAGAAGTCGAGGAGGCGGCGATGGTCGACAACGTGCCGTCTTGGCGGATCTTCTTCGGCATCGTTCTGCCGATGTCGAAGCCGGGGCTGATTGCCACTTTCATGATCACGCTCGCCTTCGTCTGGAACGAGTTCCTGTTCGCGCTGTTCCTGACCAATTCCAAATGGCAGACGCTACCCATTCTCGTTGCCGGCCAGAACAGCCAGCGCGGCGACGAATGGTGGGCAATTTCCGCTGCCGCTCTCGTTGCCATCATTCCGATGATGGTCATGGCCGGGCTTTTGAGCCGGCTCATGCGCTCCGGCCTGCTTCTTGGAGCGATCAAGTAATCAACCGCTTTGGCATGAATTCATTCAACAGGAGGATAGAATGAGGAAATTGCTACTGGCATCTGCATCTCTCGCCGCGCTTGCGTTGGGGAGCGCGGGAGCGGCGCTGGCCGCCTGCGATCCGGATTACACCGGCGTCGAACTGACGGCGACCACACAGACCGGTCCTTACATTGCCTCGGCGCTGCAGCTTGCGGCCAAGGGCTGGGAAGAAAAGACCTGCGGCAAGGTCAAGGTCGTCGAGTTCCCGTGGTCGGAACTCTATCCGAAGATCGTGACGTCGCTTACCTCGGGCGAAGACGCCTTCGACGTGATCGCCTTCGCGCCTGCCTGGGCACCCGACTTCACCGACTTCCTGTCGGAAATGCCGGCGGATATGCAGAAGGGCGCCGACTGGGACGACATCGCCCCCGTCTACCGCGAGCAGTTGATGGTCTGGAACGGCAAGGTCCTGTCGCAGACGATGGACGGCGACGCGCATACCTATAGCTACCGTATCGATCTCTTCGAAAACGCCGACAACCAGAAGGCCTTCAAGGCGAAATACGGCTACGATCTGGCGCCGCCGAAGACCTGGAAGCAGTATCTCGACATTGCCGAATACTTCAATCAGCCGGCCAACAACCTCTGGGGCACGGCCGAGGCCTTCCGTCGTGGCGGCCAGCAGTTCTGGTTCCTGTTCAGCCACGTGGCCGGCTACACCAGCCATCCGGACAACCCCGGCGCCATGTTCTTCAATCCCGAGACGATGGACGCGCAAGTCAACAATCCCGGTTGGGTTCGCGGTCTGGAGGAATATATCCGCGCCTCCAAGCTTGCGCCGCCGAACGCGCTGAACTTCTCCTTCGGAGAAGTCAACGCTGCCTTTGCCGGTGGCCAGGTGGCGGAATCGATCGGCTGGGGTGACACCGGTGTCATCGGCGCCGACCCGAAGCAATCGAAGGTCGCCGGCAATGTCGGCTCGGCATCGCTGCCGGGATCGGACGAGATCTGGAACTACAAGACCAAGAAGTGGGACAAGTTCGACCATGTCGTCCAGACCTCGTTCATGGCCTTCGGCGGCTGGCAGGCGGCAGTGCCTGCGACCTCGACCAAGCAGGAAGCCGCCTGGAACTACATCCAGTACCTGACGAGCCCGGCCGTTTCCGGCCAGGCGGCGATCACCGGCGGCACCGGTGTGAACCCCTATCGCATCTCGCACACGACCAATCTCGATCTCTGGTCGAAGATTTTCTCGGAGCGTGAAGCGAAGGAGTATCTCGGTGCGCAGAAGGAGGCGGTGACCGCCAAGAACATCGCGCTCGACATGCGCCTGCCCGGCTACTTCTCCTACACCGAAGTGCTGGAGATCGAGCTTTCCAAGGCGCTTGCCGGCGAAGTGACGCCGCAGCAGGCGCTCGA
This sequence comes from Ensifer sp. PDNC004, assembly GCF_016919405.1. Taxonomy (NCBI): domain Bacteria; kingdom Pseudomonadati; phylum Pseudomonadota; class Alphaproteobacteria; order Hyphomicrobiales; family Rhizobiaceae; genus Ensifer; species Ensifer sp. PDNC004. The sequence goes on along the minus strand of NZ_CP070352.1, from coordinate 392,374 downwards.
TAGCGTCGCGGAACAGTGGAACAAGCTGACCGACGAGTTCGGCCGCGACAAGCAGCTCGCCGCCTATCGCGCGTCGATGGGCTTGCCGCAGCAATAACAGGACCGCGCCCGCCCCGAGACGATCGGGGCGGGCTCCAATTTTCCCGGACGAGACCGGGCACCGTCAGCATCAGAGGCTACAGCATGTCACAGGTCCGATTGCAGCAGATCACCAAGTCCTTCGGGAGCGTCACCGTCATCCCGCCGCTCGATCTCGACATTGCCGACCGCGAGTTCGTGGTGCTTGTCGGTCCTTCCGGCTGCGGCAAGACGACGACGCTCCGGATGATAGCCGGCCTTGAGACGGCGACCTCGGGTTCGATCCGGATCGGCGACCGCGACGTGACAGACCTTAGGCCAGGCCTGCGCAACTGCTCCATGGTGTTTCAGAACTACGCGCTCTATCCGCACATGACCGTCGCCGAGAACATAGGTTACGGCATGAAAGTGCGCGGCACGCCGAAGGTGGAAATCAACAAGGCCGTGACGGATGCCGCGCGCATCCTCAATCTCGGCGCCTATCTCGATCGCAAGCCGAGCGCGCTTTCCGGCGGCCAGCGCCAGCGCGTGGCGATCGGCCGGGCGATTGTGCGCCAACCGGATGTGTTCCTCTTCGACGAGCCGTTGTCCAATCTGGATGCCAAGCTGCGCATCGAAATGCGCACGGAAATCAAGCTCTTGCACCGCCGTCTTCAGACGACTGCCGTTTACGTGACCCACGACCAGGTGGAAGCCATGACCATGGCCGACCGCGTCGTCGTCATGAACCAGGGCCGTATCGAGCAGGCGGCGGATCCCATCACGCTTTACGAAGCGCCGGCCAATCTTTTCGTCGCCGCCTTCATTGGCGCGCCAAGCATGAATTTCCTCGAGGGGCGGCTGGAACGCGGCGATGGCGGGATGCAGTTTATAGCGGATGGCGATGTGGCGGTTGCTATCCCGGAAAGCCGTGCCGAAAAGCTCGGTGCATACGTTGGCAAGGCCGTCGTGCTCGGCATCCGGCCGGAACATACGATGGCGACGGACGCCAATGTGCCGACAGTCAGGCTGACCGTTCGCGACATCGAACCACTCGGCCCGCATACGCTGGCGCTCGGCCGAGTCGGGCCCGCAGCCTTCACAGCGCAGGTTCACGCTGCGTCACGTATAGGCCCCGAAGACCAGATCGCGGTGCCGATCGAGGCGGAGAAGATGCACTTTTTCCTGAAGGATACCGGTGGGGCGATCGGCCGCTGACCGGGAAATGGCCGAAGGCGATGACGCCTCCGGCCTGCTGTCTTACTTCTTCTCGGCGCGTGCTGCGGCGAGGAAGGCGAGCTTGGCAGGCAGTTCCAGATGCTTGGAGAGTGCCACACGCTCGGGCGTGTAGTGGTGCTCGACGTCGAGGCAGTTGACGGTGCCGAGTAGTTCGCCGCCGACGACGACCGGGATGTTGGCGACCGAGCCGCAGCCGAGCGACCAGATGGTTTCGTGGTCGCCGAAGACCTTCGAGATGTCGACGATGGTGTTGGCGACGAAGGTCTGGTGCGCCTTGTGCACGATGTCGAACCAGCTGTCGTAGCGGATCGGCTTGGTGCCCGAGGTCGGATACTCCTCGGGATGCGAGGTATAGGCTCGGCGGGCGACTTCATTGACCATGTCGACGGTCATGATGGTGAAGAGCTTGGCGCCGATCACCTGGCGGCTAAGCGTCTGCAATGCGGTCCATACCGTATCGGCATCGGTGGCTTTGGCAATCGCCGCGTCGAATTCCGCCAGCGCGGCAGCGATCTGTTCACTGTTCATGCTATGTCCTTGGGGTTACTCGATATCTTAGAAGGGGACGGACGAGAAATCGTCCTGTTGTCCCATCCTAGTTGGCATGCGCGGCGCTGATCTGCATCAGTTCACGCGAATAGGGATCCTTGAGGTCGCCGCGCTTGAGATCGGCGACATCGGCAATCTCGACGATCCGGCCCTGGCGCATGACGGCCAGGCGATCGCAGAGGAAGGAGACGACGGCCAAGTTGTGGGTGACCATCAGGAAGGTGAGGTTCTGTTCGCGCCTGAGGCGCTTCAACAGGTTGAGGATTTCGGCCTGGACCGAGACGTCGAGCGCCGAGGTCGGCTCGTCGAGCAGAAGCACCTTCGGCTTCAGCATCAATGCACGGGCAATCGCGACGCGCTGGCGCTGGCCGCCCGAGAGTTGGTGCGGGAAGCGGAAGCGGAATTTGCGGTCGAGGCCGACCGAGGTCATGACCTCTTCGATGCGCGCGCTGCGGTCGCCGATCCCGTGGATCGTCAGCGCTTCGCCGAGCGTCGCATCGACCGTCTTGCGCGGGTGCAGCGAGCCGTAGGGATCCTGGAACACCATCTGGCACTGGCGCGAGAAGGCGCGGTCTATGCCGTGGCCGCGCGGTGCGCCGAGCACGGTGATCTCGCCGGTCCACTCCGGCGCGAGACCTGCGATCGCTTTCAGTACCGTCGACTTTCCCGAGCCGCTTTCGCCGACAAGCGCGAAGCTCTCGCCATCGGCAATGTCGAGATTGACGTCGTGGGTGATCTGCACGTCGCCATAGGAGATGTCGAGGTTTTTCAGAGAAAGCGCGGTCATGCCTTGGCCCATGCGCTGCGGTCGAGCACCGGCAGCTCGTCCCGTGTTTCATCAAGGCGCGGGATCGAGGCGATCAGCCCGCGCGTGTAGGGATGCTTTGCCGCCATCAGTTCGCCGGCCTTGCATTCCTCGACCACCTCGCCGGTGTTCATCACCAGGATGCGGTCGCAATAGCTGGAGACGAGGTTGAGGTCGTGGCTGATGAAGATCAGCCCCATGCCCTTGCGCTTCACCAGTTCGTCGATGATGTCGAGCACCTGCGCCTGAACGGAGACGTCGAGCGCCGAGGTCGGCTCGTCGGCGATCAGAAGGTCCGGCTCCGGGATCAGCATCATCGCGATCATCACGCGCTGGCCCATGCCGCCCGAGACTTCGTGCGGATAGAGTTTCGCGACACGTTCCGGATCGGCGATGCGCACCGATTCGAGCATGGCGAGCACGCGGTTGCTGACCTCGCGGCGCGGCAGTTTCTGGTGCGTCAGCAGCGCTTCGGCGATCTGCTCGCCGATGGTCATGACCGGGTTTAGCGAGAACTTCGGATCCTGCATCACCATGGAGATGCGGGCGCCACGGATGGCGCGCATCTGCCGCTCGGACTGCTTCAGAAGGTCAATGCCATCGAAGACGAGCTTGTCGGCGGTGACGCGACCCGGCGCGCGGATCAGCTGCAGGATGGAGCGGCCAGTCATCGACTTGCCGGAGCCGCTCTCACCGACGATGCCGAGGCGCTCGCGGCCGAGGGTGAAGGAGATGCCGCGCACCACCTCAAGATCGCCGCGGGGTGTGGGGAAGGTAACGCGCAGGTTTTCGACTTCGAGAAGATTGCTCATCAGCGTTGCTCCCCGCTCTTCGGGTCGAGCACGTCGCGCAGGCCGTCGCCCAGGAAGCAGAAGCCGAGGCTAACGAGAATGATGGCAAAGCCGGGCATGGTCGCGACCCACCACTGATCGAGAATGAAGGAGCGACCGCGTGAGATCATCGCCCCCCATTCGGGAAGCGGCGGCTGGGCGCCAAGTCCGATGAAGCCAAGACCGGCGGCGGTCAGGATGATGCCGGCCATGTCGAGCGTGACGCGCACGATCATCGAGGAGGTGCAGAGCGGCAGCACATGGCCGAGATTGACGCGCAGGCTGGAGGCGCCGAGCAGGCGCACGGCCGAGATGAACTCGGAGTTCTTGAAGGTCAGCGTCTCGGCGCGGGCGACACGGGCGTAGCCGGGCCAGGAGGTGATCGCGATGGCGATGATCGCGTTCTCGATGCCGGGGCCGAGGGCTGCGACGAAGGCGAGCGCCAGGATGAGCTTCGGCAGCGACAGGAAGATGTCGGTGATGCCCATCAGGATACGGTCGACCCAGCCGCCGAAGTAGCCGGCGGCAACGCCGATCACCAGGCCGGCGGGTGCAGCGAGCACGGCGACCAGCGTGACGATGGCGAGCGTGATGCGTGAACCGTAGACGACACGGGACCAGATGTCGCGGCCAAGCTCGTCGGTTCCCATCCAGTGGGCCGCACTCGGTGGCAGCAGCCGTTCGCCGAGCGATTGGCGCAGCGGGTCATGGGTGGCAAGCCACGGGGCAAAGAGCGCGCTCAGCACCAGAACGAGGATGATGACGGCGCCGACGACAGCCAGCGGATTGCGCATCAGCGCGCCGAAGATGCGGTAGAAGCGCCCGAGGCGCGCCTGCATCGGCGAAGCGGGGCTGTCGTCTATCAGCCATTCACGAAGTGCGGTCATGGTCGCTCCTCCCTTAGCGTGCACGCGGATCGAGCACGCGGTAGAGCACGTCCGAAATCTTGTTGATGCCGATAAAGACCGCGCCGATGACGAGGGTCGAGCCGAGGACGGCGGCCATGTCGGCGTTGAGCAAAGCGACGGTCAGGTAGTTGCCGATGCCGGGCCAGGAGAAGATCGTCTCGATCATCACGGAGCCTTCAAGCAGGCCGGCATAGGAAAGCCCGATGACCGTGATCAACGGCACGCGGATCGGCCGGAAGGCATGGCGCCAGATGACGAGGCGCTCCGGCACGCCTTTGACCCGGGCGGTCGTCACATATTCCTGGCTCAGCTGGTCGAGCATGAAGGACCGCGTCATGCGGGCGATGTAGGCGAGCGAGAAGAAACCGAGGCAGGAGGCCGGCAGGATCAGGTGCCAGACGGCGTTGCGGAAGATCTCCCATTCGCCGGCAATGATGCTGTCGACGAGGATCAGGCCGGTCACGGGCGACACCATGCCGTCGTAGAAGATGTCGACACGGCCGGGCCCGCCGACCCATTTCAGCTTCGCGTAGAAGATCGCCAAGCCGACGAGACCGAGCCAGAAGGCGGGCACCGAATAGCCGAGCAGACCGATGACGCGGATGCCCTGGTCGAGCCAGGAGCCGCGGCGGGCGGCGGCAAACACACCGAGCGGCACGCCGATCAAGACGCCCAGGATGATGCCGAGCGTCGCCATTTCGAGCGTCGCCGGGAAGACGCGGGCGAGGTCCTCGATGACAGGTTTACCGGTCGAAACAGAGGTGCCGAAATTGCCCGTGGCGACATCGCCGACATAGCTGACGAACTGGGTGATCAGCGGCTGGTCGAGGCCCATTTCCTGGCGGACGCGCTCATAGACGGCAACGGGCGCGCGGTCGCCGACGACGGCCAGGACCGGGTCAATCGGGACAATGCGGCCGATGAAAAAGGTGATGGCAAGCAGGCCAAGGAAGGTTATCGCAAGCGTAACCAGGAAGCCCATGAACGAGAAAAGGCGCTGGCGTGCCCGGCTGGGCCGAGCGGCGCGTCGTACAGGCGCTGCTGCTGTGGTGCTGTTGTTTGCCACGTGGCGATTCCATCCCTCTTCGCTTGCGGTCTGAATTGTCGATACCGCAAAAATTCGCTTGGAGTATATAAATAAGTTTGCTTAAATCAAAAAAATTTTACTGGGCGGAAACGGGAGGAATAACCGCTGTGAGCGATCCGTCTGAGGATACGCAAGCCGCTTCGGGCAAATCGGCCGGGGCAGGGCAGCCGAAGGTGGGCGCGCTGGTGCGTGCGCGCCGCCGGCAGATGCATATGACATTGCAGGCGCTCAGCGATGCGGCCGGTGTTTCGGTCGGCTATCTCAGCCAGATCGAGCGCGATCTCGCCATGCCGTCACTCGGCACCCTGGCGCAAATAGCCCAAGGGCTCGGCGCCGAACTCAACCATTTCATCCTGGCGCCGGCGATCGATACCGGCCTGTCGCGTGCCGAAGGCCGCATGGTGTTTTCGGTCGGCGGTTCGCCGGTTTCCTATGAGCGCATCGGTGCGGATTTTGCCGGCAACCAGCTGTCGAGCTTTGTCATCACCATTCCGCCGGGGCATCGGTCCGAGGTCTTCAGCCACGAGGGCGAAGAGCTCGTCTACATGCTCGAAGGCGAAATCCTGTTCGGGCTCGACGGCGACGACACCGTGCTTTCGCCCGGAGACGGCCTGCATTTTCGCGGCATCCAGCCGCATTACTGGTGGAACAAGACCGACAGGCCGGTGCGGCTGATCTGGACCGGCACGTTGCCGCTCTTCCGCCTGCGCGCTTCCCAATTCAACGAGACCGGCACGCCGCAATCGGCGCTGAAGCCGGCACCCACAAAAACCAAGCCTCATCGAAAATAGGAGAATGATGATGAGAATGTTCAAGGCCGCGGTCTTCGCGGCGTCCCTGATGATGAGCGTGGCGCCGGCCGCACTCGCCGAAACGCCAGCGGATGTGCTGGTCGTCGCCCAGAACATCGACGACATCGTCAGCATCGATCCGGCCGAGGCCTACGAGTTCTCCTCGGGCGAATACGTCACCCAGACCTATGACCGCCTGGTGCAGTACGATGCGCCTGACGTGAAGAAGCTGGCGCCGGGTCTGGCCTCCGAATGGACGGCCGACGATGCGGCAAAGACGATCACCTTCACGCTGCGTGATGGCGTCACCTTCTCCTCGGGCAACCCGTTGCGCGGCGAAGACGTCGTCTACTCCTTCAAGCGCGTCGTCGTTCTCAACAAGGCGCCGGCCTTCATCCTGACGCAGCTCGGCTGGACACCTGAGAACATCGACAAGATGGTGACCGCCGACGGCAACAAGGTCACGATCAAGTACGAAGGCGACTTCTCGTCGGCCTTCGTTCTCAACGTTCTCGCCGCCCGCCCGGCTTCGGTCGTCGACGCGGAAACCGTCAAGGCCAACGAGGCCGACGGCGACTTCGGCAATGCCTGGCTGAAGGCCAATTCGGCTGGTTCCGGTCCGTTCGTTCTCAAGGCCTTCCGCGCCGGCGAACTCTTGAACCTTGCCAGTAACCCGAACTACTTCGGCGGCGCTCCGGCAATCAAGGGCGTCATCATCCGCCACGTGGCCGAAGCCGCGACGCAGCAGCTAATGCTGCAGACCGGCGACGTCGACATGGCGAAGAACCTGACGCCGGACCAAGTGTCGGGTCTCGAAGGCAAGGACGGCGTAAAGGTCGAATCCTACCCGCAGGCCGCCGTGCACTTCCTGTCGTTCAACCAGAAGGACGCAGCCCTGCAGCCGCCGGCCGTCTGGGAAGCCGCCCGCTATCTCGTCGACTACAAGGGCATGACCGACAGCTTCCTCAAGGGCCAGATGGATGTTCACCAGGCCTTCTGGCCGAAGGGCTTCCCGGGTTCGCTCGATGAGACGCCCTACAGCTATGACGTCGAAAAGGCGAAGAAGATCCTCGCCGACGCAGGCATCAAGACGCCGATCAAGGTGACGCTCGACGTCATCAACTCGACGCCGTTCACCGACATGGCGCAGTCGCTGCAGGCCTCGTTTGCCGAAGCCGGTATCAACTTCGAAATCGTCCCAGGCACAGGCAGCCAGGTCATCACCAAGTACCGTGCCCGCACGCATGAAGCCATGCTGCTCTATTGGGGCCCAGATTTCATGGACCCGCATTCGAACGCCAAGGCGTTTGCCTATAACGAAGACAATGCCGACGACAAGTACCAGTCGACGACCACCTGGCGTAACGGCTGGGCGGTTCCGGCCGAACTCAACGATGCGACCAAGGCAGCCCTCAAGGAAGCCGATCCCGCCAAGCGCGACGCGCTTTACGTCGACCTGCAGCGCAAGGTGCAGGAAAAGTCGCCGATCGTGATCATGTTCCAGGCCGCGACCCAGGTCGCGATGAAGGACAAGGTCGAAGGCTACGTCAACGGCGCCACCTCCGACTTCGTCTTCTACCGCCTGGTGAAGAAGAACTGATCGGCCACCGATCGCCCTTGCGCCGATGAGAAAAAGGCGCACATATCAAAACGCCCTGGGCCTCCCGGCCCGGGGCGACGTGTTTCTACCGATTGGTTTGATCAAGTTCTGGGAAGGTTTGCGAAATGGCGGATGTGAAGGTGAGAACGCGGGAAACCGGTGCGACGGCGGTCGTCGGCAAGACCGGCTTTCCGCATGTGACGTCGGTGACCGGTGGCGAACTCGATATCGTCACCGGCCCGTCGCAGGCCGGCTACGGCCCGCTCGACCTGCTCTATGCGTCGCTCGCAAGCTGCCTGGTGCTAAGCGCCCGCATTGCTGCCAGCCGATTTGGCGTGCTCGATCGGCTGACGGAAGTGAGCGCCAAGGTGACCGGCGAGAAGGCCTATGACGAGCCCTCCCGTGTGGCGAAGTTCAATATCGTCTTCGATATCAAGGGTGATTTCGACGACACGGTCCGCCATGCGATTGCGGAAGCGGCCGAAAACGAAATCTGTACCGTCAGCAACACGATTCGCGGCAATCCGGAATTCGTCACGACGTTTGGCCACTGATCTTCGGGGTCTCCAGATCTATAACAAAAAGGGCGGGCTGCCATTGGCAGCCCGCCCTTTTCGATGCACCCACTGCCGAGACCCATTCAGGCCGGTTGCGGGGTGAGCGCCTCCGGTTGGCGCCGGCCAATGGTCAACACCAAGAGGGCCGCGACGATGCAGAGCATGCCGGCCGCGATCAAGGCCGGCGTATAGGTCTCCAGCGACGTCCGGCTGGCGCCGGCGAGAAAGGTCGCGCTGGCGGCTCCCAGCTGATGGCCGGTGAAAACCCAGCCGAAGACAAGGGCAGCGCACTCCGGTCCGAAGCGTTCGGCCGAGAGCTTCACGGTCGGTGGAACCGTGGCGACCCAATCCAGGCCGTAGAAGATCGCAAAGATCGACAGCGTGTAGATGTTGAAGCCGCTGAACGGCAGGAACATCAGCGACAGGCCGCGCAGGCCATAGAACCAGAAGAGCAGCCAGCGGTTGTCGTAACGATCCGACAGCCAGCCGGAGCCGATGGTGCCGATCAGGTCGAACACGCCGATCAGTGCCAGCAGGCTGGCCGCGGCAACGGGGGCAATACCAACATCGCCGCAGATCGAAACCCAGTGGGTCTGGATCAGTCCGTTGGTGCTGAAGCCGCAGACGAAGAAGGTGGCAAACAGCACCCAGAAGGTGTTGGTCCTGGCGGCGTCAGCGAGCGCCCGGATCGGTGCGATCAGCAGTTCCCCGAAGCTCTTCGCCTTTGGCGGTGTCGGAGCCATCTGCTTCGAGCCGAAGGGCGCCACGCCGAGGTCGCCAGGGCGATCCTGCATGAAAAGCAGGACCAGCGTGAAGGCCGCAAGCAGGATGACGATGATCAGCGTCAGCGCCGAGCGCCAGCCGATCGTTTCGGTGAGGGATGCAAGGAGCGGCAGGAAGACCAATTGCCCGGTGGCGTTGCTGGCGGTCATCAGCCCGACGACGAGCCCGCGTCGCTTGTCGAACCAGCGCGTCGCGACCGTGGCCCCAAGCACCAGCGCCGTCATGCCGGTACCGATGCCGAGCACCACGCCCCAGATAGCGACCAGGTGCCAGAGTTCCGTCATGTAGAAGGAGACGGCGATGCCGGAGACGATGAGGATCAGCGCGGTTGAAACGACCGGGCGCACGCCGAAATGGTTCATGAAGGATGCAGCGAACGGACCGAGCAGGCCGAAGAGGCAAAGCCGGATGGCGAGCGCCAGCGAGATTTGCGCATTGGTCCAGCCGAATTCAGTCTCGAGCGGCTTGATCAGTACGCCGGCCGAGCCCATGGCGCCGGCGGTTGACAGCATGACCAGAAAGGTGACGGCGGCGACAGCCCAGCCGTAATGGATATTGCGTCTGGCAAGATAACGCGAAAGCGCCGGACCGAGCATCGTCGATTTCCTTCTGTCTATGTTTTCGGGCATGCGACAGCGCTGCGCGGGCGGTTGGGAGCGCAGGTCGCAGATTGAACCGTTGTTTGGCAGTATTCTTCCGGTTCCGGGCAGCGCAGGCTGCCTGGATTATCCTGGCCACAAGTCGCAGACTGCGACCGGAAAGTTGATCTGGAATCGAGGCGCTAAAGCGCCAGCAGCAGGTCCTCCAGCTGGGCGGTGGCGTCGGCTCCCAGCCGCGCCTCGATCTTGTCCTGGGCGGCCTGCCAGAGCGGTGCGCCGTCAGCCAGTATCCGGTGGCCGCTCTCGGTCAGTTCGACAATGGCCTCCCGTTGGTCCTTTCCGCTTCCCGTCGCGGCCAATCCCATTCCCTCCAACACCTTGACGTTGCGACTGACCGTTGATCGCTCGAGCTCAATCTTCCTGCCAAGCTCGGTCATCGAGATCGGTTCATCGCGCGCGATGTGCCGAAGCAGGCTGAACTGAGCAAGGTTGAGGCCAATCGGATGAAGTGCATCGTCATAGACGGACGTCACTCGCCGGGTGGCTTTGCGTAGGAGGGCACAGTAGCAACAAGACATGATGTGTGTATATACACGCAAATGATCGGCGTCAAGCGTTCCGTGGCGCGAGGGCGCTGTTCGGAGCGATCAGCGGTTCAAGCGAAACTGAAGAACGTGGTTGGGATAAGCCTGGTCGCCGATGATGAAATGGGTTTGTCCTGCCCTCTCAAAACCGTTCGCGAGGTAGAAGGCCGTTGCCTTTTCATTTACAGCGTTCACCGCCAGCCACGTGCCTGGCTGGCCAGCGTCCAGGCAGAATTGCAGGCCGGATTTCAGAAGAGTTCTCCCGAGGCCGCGACCATGGTGGCGGGGCTGGACGTAGAGCGTCGTGATTTCCAGCTCGGAGGCGATGTCCACCGGCGCTTGTGAATTTGCCGACATGCGCAAGAAGCCGTCGATGCCGACGGTGTTCTGCGAAACCCAGACGGTCTCGTTGCCGTCGCGCAGGATCTCTTCGAAGCGCGCGGTGGTAAACTGCTCTAGCGCATAGTCGGCAAAGAATGCGTTGACGCCTTCCCTGATGTACCTATGTAGTCAGACTTCCAGGCTGATCGCCGCAAGGCTGGATGCGTCCGCCATGGTCGCGCGTCTGGTCGTCGTCTCGTTCGTCACGCGGCTCTTCTCGGTCTCAATCGACAAAGGCTTCGAGTTCCTTGTCGAACTCGACCTCGACGACGTTGTTGAAGAGCGCCGTCGCCACCATGATGCCGGCGAAGGCGACGAGATCGACCAGCGCCTTGGCGTTGTAGCGCGCCTTGAGGCCCGTCCAGATTTCCTCCGGAACGGCATTGCTGTCGGCGACGATGGCGCGCCCGAAGGCGATCAGCCGCTGTTCGTCTTCGCTCGGCACGACGGTATGAAAATCGATGCCGGCATTGGCAAAGGCGCGGCGGAAGAAGCCCATGGCGATCGGCGACTTCATCGCTTCTGAAATGGAATGGGAGAGGAACCAGATCGCCCTGTCGTCGAGGGCCGGGCGCAGTTCCTCGCGCAACGTGAACCATTCCGCATAGATGCGGTGCGCGACCGGTGAATGCAAAAGCGTGCGCTTCATGTTGGTCATGCGGCCGCGCACGCGGACCTCCTCGTCATGCGCGGCGCGGATATCGTCGGAAGCGGTGTCGTAGTCGATCTGGGGGATATGGGTCATGGTCATGCCTGTCTTGGTGGCGCGAGCTGCGCAGATGATGGTTAGAAGCGTTAGACGGTGCTGAGCAGAATGCTCGTTTCGCTGTTCGACACGCCGTCAACGTCGCGCACTTCGCGCAGGATGCGATCGAAATCGCTGAGGCTGTTGGCGCGGATTTCGGCGACCAGATCCCAGCCGCCGTTGGTGGTGTGCAGCGCATAAAGTTCCGGCAGGCCGCGCAGGTATTTGATCACTTTGGTGGTGTTGCGGCCGCTGACCTCGATCATCATGATCGCACGGATGGCGCGATCGTCATAATCCTGCCGCACGCGCAGGGTGAAGCCGAGCACCGCCCCGCTCTCGAGCAGCCGGTCGATGCGCGTCTGCACGGTCGCCCTCGATATGCCGAGCACCGCAGCGATCTTGGAGTAGGGCGCGCGGCCGTCTTCTCGCAGGAGCGAGATGAGCTGGTGATCGAGGTCATCGAAGATATGCATGAAAGATGTATATTACGATTGCGCAAATTGCTCAATATACCCTTCAATTTTGCGCAAGTTTAAAATTTCAACTCACTTCTTGCGAGCCTACGCTGACTTCATCGAATTTCTCCGATGGAGTTTTAAACGTGGTTCAGTATGTCGGTGTCGGCAACGTAATCGAGCTGGTCAAATCGATCGGCATTGAGACGTTCCTTGTGGGTCTTGCGGAATATATCGAGGACGATTTCCGCCGCTGGAACGCATTCGAGAAAACCCCGCGGCTTGCGAGCCACTCGAAGACGGGCGTCATCGAGTTGATGCCGACCTCCGATGGCGAGCATTACGGCTTCAAATACGTCAACGGCCACCCGAAAAACCCGAATGTCGGCCTGCAGACGGTGACCGCCTTCGGCGTTCTCTCCGATGTCAGCACCGGTTACCCCTGTCTCGTTTCCGAGATGACGATCATGACGGGCCTGCGCACGGCGGCGACATCGGCGCTTGCTGCGAAGTACCTCGCTCGTCCCGACGCCCGCTCGATGGCGATCATCGGTCTCGGCGCCCAGTCCGAATTCCAGGCGCTCGCCTTCCGTGCGCTTCTCGGCGTCAAGCGGCTGCAGGTTTTCGACATCGACAGCGAAGCGGCGACCAAGTTCTGCAACAACCTCGCGGATATGGACTTCGACATCGTCGTCGCAGCCACGGCGGAAGAAGCCGTTGCTGGCGCCGACATCATCACGACCGTCACGGCCGACAAGCGCAACGCCACGATCCTCTCCGACAACATGGTCGGCGCCGGCGTGCACATCAATGCGGTCGGTGGCGATTGCCCCGGCAAGACTGAACTGCAGGGCGATATCCTGCGTCGCGCCGACGTGTTCGTCGAATATCCGGAGCAGACCCGTATCGAAGGCGAGATCCAGCAGATGGCGCCGGACTTCCCAGTCACCGAACTCTGGCAGGTGATTGCCGGCGAGGCCGAAGGCCGTCGCTCGAGCGCCCAGATCACCATCTTCGATTCCGTCGGCTTTGCCACCGAAGATTTCTCGGCGCTGCGTTTCCTGCGCGACAAGATCCAGGGCACCCCGTTCTATACCGAACTCGACCTGACGACGCAGCCCGAGCATCCGCGCGATCTCTATGGCCTGTTCCGGCAGCAGCCGACGGCCCCCGTCGAGCGGAGCGCTGCGTAAGATGAAGAGACTGTCCGTGCAGGCGCCGAAGGGCGTCGTGATGATCCGTCCGCACCATTTCGGCCCGAACCCGATGACGGCCGAGGACAACGCCTTCCAGGCAACCGACGCGGCGCGCCAGCCATCGGCAATCGCCAAGGAGGCTTATGACGAAGTCAGCCGCATGGCTGACGGGCTCGCCGATGCTGGCGTCGCGGTCCATCTCTTCGAAGACGAAACGACGACCCGTCCAGACTCTGTCTTCCCGAACAACTGGTTCTCGACCCACTCGGGCGGTCACGTCGCGATCTATCCGATGTATTCGGAAAGCCGCCAGAGCGAGCGCCGCGCCGACATCATCGAGATGCTGAAGAACGAATACCGCGTTCAGGATGTGATCGACTATTCCGGCCTCGAAAAGGACGGTGTCTATCTCGAAGGCACCGGCGCCATGGTGCTCGACCATATCGGTCGCGTCGCCTATGCCGCCCGCTCCAACCGTACCAATGAAGTGGCGCTGGAACGTTTCTGTACCCACTTCAATTTCGAGCCGATGATCTTCGGCGCGATCGACCGCCAGGGCAACTCGATCTACCATACCAACGTGCTGATGTGCATCGGCACCGAGTTTGCGCTGATCGGCACGAGCATGATCCCGGATGCGGCCCGCCGCCGGGAAATCTGCGCCCGCCTGGAAGAGACCGGCCGCCAGGTCATCGACCTGACGCTGGAGCAGATCGAAAACTTCGCCGGCAATGCCATCGAACTCGATGGGGCCGACGGCCGCGTCGTCGTCATGTCGGCCCGCGCACTCGCTTCGCTCCGCGCCGACCAGATCAAGGCGCTGGAAGTCTCGGCGCGTGTTCTCGCCTTCGACGTTCCGACCATAGAGCTTGCCGGCGGGTCCGTGCGCTGCATGCTCGCTGGCATTCACCTGTCTCGTCGGGAAAACGTGAACAAGCAACCGCTTTACGCCGCCATGTCCGATCGCTAGAAGCACCTCATCCAAGCCAAAGGTATTACAAATGTCGCAGTCACGCCCTGTCTACCAGTTCAACAACATCATTGTGCGCACCCCGTCGAAGTCGGTCGTCAACGGCCTGCGTGCCGACGACCGCGGCAACCCAACCTTTGAGGGCGTGAAGGCTGAACACGACGCCTATATCGCGGCGATGAAGGATGCTGGCGTGAAGGTCACGGTGCTGCCGGCGCTCGAAGCCTTCCCGGACTCGATCTTCGTAGAGGATCCGGCGCTGGTCTTTACCGAAGGAGCAATCCTTTTGCGTCCGGGCGCCGAGACCCGCGTCAAGGAAACGCCCGAGATCGAGCCGACGCTGCGCGCCATGTTCGAGACTGTGCTCGATCTGCCGGGCGAAGGCTTTGCTGATGGCGGCGACGTGCTGACGACCCGCGAAAGCGTGATGATCGGCCTTTCGGCCCGCACCAACAAGGTCGGCGCCGAAGCCCTTCAGGCTTGCCTCACCAAGCTTGGCCGCAAGAGCGAGATCGTCGCGACGCCGGAAGGCGTGCTGCACTTCAAGACCGATTGCTCGCTGCTTGATGACGAGACCGTGCTGTCGACCGCCCGCCTTGCGAAGTCCGGTGCGTTTGAGCGTTTCAAGCAGGTGATCATTCCCGAGGGCGAAGAGCCTGCGGCGAACGCACTGCGCGTCAACGACGTCGTCATGGTCGGCTCGGACTTCCCGCGCACGATCGAGATGCTCGACAAGCTCGGCTACAAGGTCGTGCCCATGAAGACGACGGAGATCGGCAAGATCGACGCAGGTCTGTCCTGCATGTCGCTGCGCTGGTTCAGCAACACGCTCTGATCCGACGCAATCCCCGAGGAGGAACATTATGAAGACGTTGAAGACCGCCCTGTTCGCAGGGATCGCCCTTTCCATGGCTGCGGGCAGCGCCCTTGCCGAGGACACGTTGCGCCTCGGCATGACGCCGGAGCCTTATATGCCTTTCACCCAGGTCAACGCCGGCGGTGAGTGGGAGGGCCTGGAAGCCGACCTTTCCCGTGCGCTTTGCGAGAAGATGGCCGTCAAGTGCGACATCAACCAGATGGCCTGGGACGGACTGATCCCGTCGCTCAAGGAAAACAAGATCGACTTCATCATCGGCGCCTTCTCGATCACCGACGAGCGTCGTCAGGTCGTCGATTTCTCGGCGCCGTACTACACCGAGGGCACGTCTTTCGTCGGCTCCAAGGGTGATACCAGCGAGATCAAGACAATCGACGCGGCTGACGGTTCCGGCAAGATCATCGATCCGGCAAGCGTCGAGGGCAAGATCATCGGCGTGCAGGCGTCGAGCGTCCAGTCGGCCTATGTCACCAAGTACCTGACCGGCGCCGAAGCCAAGAGCTACGACACCGCCGACAATTCGGTCGCAGACCTCATTGCTGGCCGCGTCGACTACGTGCTGATCCCCGATCTCTACATCCAGACGTTCCTGAAGACGCCTGAAGGTGCGGACTACGAGGTCAAGGTCGAAGTGCCGAAGAACGTCACGCTCGGCGAAGGTGTCGCCTATGCCGTGCGCAAGGGCGATGCCGCAACGCTCGACAAGGTCAACGCCGGCCTTGCTGCCCTGGAAAAGGACGGCACGACGCAGAAGCTCGTCGACAAGTGGATCTTCGGCAAGAAGTGATCGCATGATTTGGAAGCCGGCGGCGGTCTTGGATCGCCGCCGGCCTCGATCGCCAAACCGGCCGCAGCGTCGGGGCACCATCGCAGCAGGCGCGACAGCACCTTCCCGACCTGAGGGCGGGCGGCGCCGGGGCTGACGAGACACTCGGGAACAGGTAACGACGGATGGACTATTACTGGCAATTGCTTGCCTGGGGCGGCGAGGGCTGGGGCGACGATTTCGCCTGGGGCCTGCTGATGACCTTGCAGGTATCCGTGGTCGCCTATGCGGTTGCGGTTCTCTTCGGTTTCCTCGGGGCTGCCGGTAAACTGTCGAAACACCGCGTCCCGCGGTTTCTCGCCGACATCTACACGACGGTGGTGCGCTCGCTTCCTGAGCTGCTCGTCATCCTGCTTCTCTATTTCTCGGTAGCAAGCGGCGCCGAACGGCTGTTGAAACACTTCGGCCTCGTTGCCGAGAGCTTCCAGTTCAGCCCGTTCTGGGCGGCCATCATCGCTCTCGCCTTCGTTTCCGGCGCCTTCATGACCGAGGTGCTGCGCTCCGCCTTCCTTTCGGTGCCACCGGGCCAGATCGAGGCGGCGGTCTCGATCGGCATGTCCAGGCAGAAGATCTTCACCCGTATCGTCTTCCCGCAGATGATGCGCCACGCGGTTCCCGGCATGGGCAATCTCTGGCTGTCGATCACCAAGGAAAGCGCCATCATAAGCGTGCTCGGCTCCTTCAGCGAGCTGCTCTACACCGGCTATCGCGCTGCTGCTGGCACCAAGCAGTACATCTTTTTCTATGGGCTGACGGCCATCCTGTTCCTGGCGATCACGCTCGTTTCCGTGCTGGTGATCGCGCAGATCGAACGCCGCCTCAACCGGGGGCACCACTGATGGATACGATCTCCAACGTCCTCGGCTTTCTGCCGGCGCTGCTCAAGGCCACCCCGCTGACGTTGCTGCTGACGGCGGTCGCCGGCGTCTTCGGTCTCGTCCTCGGCACGCTGGTCGCGCTCGCCCGGCTGTCCGGCCGCCGCGCACTCTCGGTCCCGGCCTATGTTTTCACCTTCGCCTTCCGCGGTACGCCGCTGCTCGTGCAAATCTATCTGATCTACTATGGCCTCGGGCAGGTCCTGCCCGGCACCTGGGTGCGCCACAGCTTCCTTTGGCCCTATCTGCGTGATGGCCTGTGGTATGCGATCTTTGCGCTCAGCCTCAATCAGGCGTCCTATAACGCCGAGGTTATCCGCGGTGCGATCAAGGCAATCCCGCGCGGACAGATCGAAGCGGCAAAATCGATCGGCATGCGCTCGTCGATGATCCTTCGCCGCATCACCCTGCCGCAGGCGTTCCGCTCCTGCCTGCCGGTGCTGACGGGCGACCTGATCATCCTGCTGAAGACGACGTCGCTCGCCTCGACGATCACCGTGCTTGAGGTGATGGGCACCGCCCGCATCCTGCAGCGCCAGTCGCTGTTGACCTTCGAGCCGCTGATTGCCGCCGGCATCATCTATTTCACCGTCGTCTTCATCCTGACGCGCATCATGGGCGTCGTCGAGAAGCGGCTCACCCGCTACCGCACGGCGAAGGCATAAAGAGGAGGCGCGCCAAGGCGCGCGAGAGGAACGAACATGGTCGCATCAGCGCTTTCGGTGAAGAACATTCACAAGAGCTTCGGGTCCGTCGAGGTGCTGAAAGGCGTCTCCTTCGAGGCAAAGTCCGGCGACGTCATCTCGCTGATCGGCAGCAGCGGCTCCGGCAAGAGCACGCTTCTGCGCTGCATCAACTATCTGGAGACGCCGGACGAGGGGGAGATCTCCGTCTCGGGCGAGGTCATCCGGACGGTCAAGGGCAAGGACGGCAAGTTCCATGCCGTCGACAAGCGACAGCTCGAACATATCCGCACCCGTCTCGGCATGGTGTTCCAGAGCTTCAATCTCTGGTCCCACAAGACCATCCTTGAAAACATCATTGAAGGGCCGATCCATGTGCTCGGCATGACGAAGAAGGATGCGATCGGCGAAGCCGAGCTCTTGATGGAAAAGGTCGGCATCACGCCGAAGCGCGATCACTATCCCAACCAGCTTTCCGGCGGCCAGCAGCAGCGCGCGGCAATCGCCCGGGCGCTGGCGATGAAGCCCGAAGTGATGCTCTTCGACGAGCCGACTTCGGCGCTCGATCCGGAACTTGTCAACGAGGTGCTGCTCGTCATCAAGAAGCTCGCCGAAGAGGGCCGCACCATGGTGATGGTCACCCATGAAATGTCACTCGCCCGTGATATCTCGAGTGAAGTGATCTTCCTGCACAAGGGATTGGTCGAAGAACGCGGCGCGCCTTCGCAGATGATGCGCGATCCGCAATCGGCGCGGCTGCGCCAGTTCCTGCAGATGGCTTGAGGAGGCCGAAATGCGCGACGCCAATTTTTCCGAATTCCTGCCCGAGCTCGTCGACATCCGCCACAGGCTGCACGAAATGCCGGAGATCGGCCTCTCCGAGGTCAAGACCTCGGAGTTCGTCGCGGGCCTCTTGCAGTCCTGGGGCTTCGAGGTCACCCGTGGTCTTGCGACAACCGGCATCGTTGCGACGCTGAAGCGCGGCAACAGCAACCGCGCCATCGGCTTTCGCGCCGATATGGACGCGCTGCCGATGCAGGAAGAGACCGGCCTTGCCTATCAGAGCAAGCATCCGGGCGCGATGCATGCCTGCGGCCATGACGGCCACACCAGCATGCTGCTCGGCGCGGCCTGGGCGCTGTCGAAGGACGAGAACTTCAACGGCACGGTTCACCTGATCTTCCAGCCGGCCGAGGAAAACTTCGGTGGCGGCAAGCTGATGATCGAAGACGGCCTGTTCGAGCGCTTCCCTTGCGAACGGGTCTATGCGCTGCACAATTGGCCGGGTCTTCCGGTCGGCCAGTTCTCCAGCCGCGCCGGCGCCATGGCGGCGTCGATCGACGTGCTGACGCTGACGATCAAGGGCAAAGGCGGCCACGGCGCCCAGCCGGAACTGACGGTCGACCCGGTCGTCGTCGGTTCCAGCGTGGTGATGGCGTTGCAGACGCTGGTCTCGCGCAACGTCTCGCCGCACCAGCCGTCCGTATTGACGGTCGGCTCGTTCCAGGCAGGTTCCGCCTCCAACATCATTCCGGATACCGCGGTGCTGGAAATCAGCATGCGCGCCATGGACCCTGTCGTCCGCAAGCAGTTGCAGGAGCGTGTCGAGCAGATCGCCCGCCTGCAGGCGGAAAGCTACAACGCCGAAGCCGTCTTCGACTGGCAGGTCGGCTATCCCGCGACGATCAACGATGCCGAGGCGGTCGAGGACGCGCGTGCGGTGATCGCCGACACGTTCGGCGCGGATGCCTATGTCGAGTTGCCTGAGCCACTGATGGGCAGCGAGGACTTCTCGTTCCTGCTGGAAAAGGTGCCGGGCGCCTATGTGCTGATCGGCAATGGCGACAGCAGCGGGCTGCACACTACCCGCTACGATTTCAACGACGACATTCTTGAGCGCGGCGCGACCTATTTCTACCAGCTCGCACGCGCAGCGCTCGTTTAAGCGCGCGGCATCAAACGCCCGGCCGCTCAGGTGGCCGGGTGAAGGTCGCCGAAGACCGTCGGGATCAGCTCGGACACGGTCGGGTGGATATGAACCGCGTGCGTAATTGTCGTGTAGGGCTTGCCGGCATACATGACGTCGAGGATGCTCTGTACCGCCTCGTCGCCGCTCGTTCCGAGGATCGATGCACCGAGGATCTCGTTGCTTTCGGCGTCGACGATCACTTTCATGAAGCCTTCGGTCTCGCCCTTTTCCACGGCGCGGCCGACGCGGGTCATCGGCCTCGTGCCGATGAGCAGCTTGCGCCCCGACTTGCGCGCCTCGGTCTCGGTCATGCCGGCGCGTCCGAGCGGCGGATCGATGAAGAGGCCGTAGGTCGAAATGCGATCGCTGACCTTCCGCGCCTCTGCGTCGAGCAGATTGGCGGCGATAATCTCGAAGTCGTTATAGGCCGTATGGGTGAAGGCGCCGCGGCCATTGCAATCGCCCATCGCGAAAATATGCGAGACGTTGGTGTTAAGCGTCTCGTCGACTTCGACATAGCCGCGAGCGTCGGTCTTGACGCCGGCGCGGTTAAGATCGAGATCGTCGGTGTTCGGCCGGCGCCCGGTCGCGAGCAGCAGGTGAGAGCCGACGATCTCGGGTGCGCCCGCCGTGCAATCCACGCCGGCGACGACATCGTCGCCGCTCCTGGCAAAGCGGATGCACTCGGCATTGAGGCGAAACTGGATGCCCTCTTTTTCGAGGATCGCGAGAATGGCGTCGGAAACGTCCGTATCCTCGCGGCCGATCAGCCGCGGCCCCTTCTCGATCACGGTGACTTCGGAGCCGAAGCGACGGAACATCTGCGCAAACTCGAGCCCGATGTAGCTGCCGCCGACGACGATCAAGTGGCGGGGCAGGGTGTCGAGATCCATGATCGAGACGTTGGTGAGATAGGGCACCTCCGCGACACCAGGGAAGTCCGGGGTCGCGGCGCGCCCGCCGACATTCAGAAAGATCTGGTCGGCCGAGAGCAGCGCGTCGCCGACCCGGATCTCATGCGGGCTTTCGAAGCGCGCGTGGCCCTGGAACACGGTGCAGTTCTCCATACCTTTCAGCCAGTTTTCGATGTTTCCACGGGAGGTGAACCGCACCGTGTCCTTGCGCGCCATGACGCGGGCAAAGTCGATGGTGACGGGGCCGGTCGTCACGCCATAGTCTGCGCCTCGTCGCGCCAAATGTGCGGCATAGGCGCTCGCGACCATCGCCTTGGTCGGCATGCAGCCGGTGTTGACGCAGGTGCCGCCGAAGTGCTTGCGCTCGATCAGGGCGACGGTTTTGCCGGCCGCCGTGAACCGCCCGGCAAGCGATGGGCCGGCCTGGCCAGCGCCGATGATGATTGCGTCGAAATGTTTCGTCATGAGACCGAGGACACCACCCAGAGTGCGAGGAGAACGGCAACAGCATCCTCGAGAAGGGCGATCGGCAGGTCCTTGCCGCCGATGGCCGCAACGAGGCGCTTGCGCGCTTCATAGCCGCCGAGCGTTCCAATAATTGCACCGATGACGCCGGCAACCAGTCCGGGGAGCATAGCACCTCCGACCGTGCCAAGCACGGCGCCGCAGAAAGCGCCCGAAACGATGCGGGCGCCGAACTGCTGGGGAACCTTGCGGCTCGGCGTGCTCGGCAACTGATCGCCGACGAACTCCACGAGCGCCAGAAGGCCGGCGACATAGGGCGTGAACCGGAAGCCCATGAAGGCCGCCCAGGTGCCGCTGAGCGGCAGCCAGCCGGCGGCTGCGCCAATGCTGACGGCGGCAGGTGCGGTCATGGTGCGCAGGCCGGAAACCACGCCGATAAGCAGCGCGAGAAGATAGATCGACATGAATTCCCCGAACGTTCGCCGGGCGAGCCCGGCCGTCAGCCCCAGACGGGTCGGGTCGGGCGGCTTCGCGACCAAGAATGAAAGCGGTTGTTTCTGGCGGGCCACAATCAGAGTGGCCGACAATGCCGGCCTTTGCAATCGCGCAATCACCGGCGGTTTCTCTTAGTCTATGCTTTCGATCGTCTTAGTCGCCGGCGAGATTATTCACCTGCTACAGTCTCTGCGTGCAACCCTATTTTTTGCCGGGGCCTGACATATATGGAATGCCTTGCCCCGACGGAGCGGGCGTTCCGTGATCAAACTTGCGGAGCGAAACTCGAGGAGAGACCCATCATGCGCCTGACCAGACTGCTTATCGGAACTGCCCTTGCCTTCACGCTGACTGCTGCCGCGGCGAGTGCCGATGTGGTCGTATCCTCGAAGATCGACACGGAGGGCGGTGTGCTCGGCAACATCATCCTTGCGGTGCTCAACGCCAACAACATCAAGACGGTCGACCGCGTCCAGCTTGGGGCGACGCCGGTCGTGCGCAAGGCGATCACCGCCGGCGAGATCGACATCTATCCGGAATATACGGGCAATGCCGCCTTCTTCTTCGAAAAGGCCGACGATCCGGTCTGGAAGGATGCGGCCAAGGGCTATGAGACGGCCAAGAAGCTCGACTACGACGCCAACAAGATCGTCTGGCTGACGCCGTCACCGGCCAACAACACCTGGGCGATCGGCCTGCGCAAGGAAGTGGCCGACGAAAACAAGCTGAAGACGCTCAGCGATTTCGGCAAGTATGTCGCCGGCGGCGGTAAGCTCGTGCTGGCGGCATCGTCGGAATTCGTGAACTCGGCCGCCGCACTGCCGGCGTTCCAGACGACCTACGGCTTCACCTTGAAGCAGGACCAGCTCATCACGCTTTCCGGCGGTGATACCGCGGCAACGATTGCGGCCGCGGCGAACCAGACGAACGGCGCGAACGCGGCCATGGTCTATGGCACCGACGGCGGCATCGCGCCGTCCGGCCTCGTCGTGCTGGAGGATGACAAGGCGGTGCAGCCCGTCTATCAGCCGGCCCCGATCATCCGCGAAGCGGTGCTCAAGGAAAACCCGCAGATCGAGGAACTCTTGAAGCCGGTGTTCGAAAAGCTGGACCTGGTGACGCTGCAGGAGCTGAACGGCCGCGTGCAGGTCGGCGGCGAACCGGCCAAGGCAGTCGCCGAGGACTTCCTGAAGAAGAACGGTTTCCTGAAATAAGTTGACGGACACCCGGGACGCTGGTCGGATGGCCGGCGTTCCGGGATAGGCCTGCAGGTGCCGGAGACGCGCCGGCACAGGCGGGGAGGGATGTGGTTTGAAAGCACTCCGCTTTGACAAGCTCGGAGCGATCATTGCGGTCTTGGCGCTCGGCGGTGCCTTCATCGCACCTTTTGCAACGTTTCGTGCCAACCGTATCGTCGCCGGTGAGGTCAAGTCGGTGGCCGACGCCTTGCCTGCGGGCGGGAGTGCCGTGCTGCTGGCCATCGTGGTCTGCGCGGTCGTCGTCGCGCTACTGCGCTCGCCCGCTTATCTGCGTCTCGCTGCGGCCTTTGTCACGCTCGCCACGCTGGCGCTCGGCATCGGTGTTGCCGCCACGCATCTGACGCCTGAAGCCAACACTTATGCCCGGGTGTCGCCCGCTTCGGGCTTCTGGACCATGCTTTTTGCCTTCGGGCTGCTCGCGGCCGACGCCTTGACGCGACTGCGCCCGGCGCCTTTCGTGCGCGTGGTGGTGCTCGTCGCCGTGCTTGGCTTTACAGGGATACTCTTGCTTTCAGGCACCTGGGATGGTCTTTCCATCCTGAAGGAGTACGCGAGCCGCGTGGATACGTTCTGGGCGGAGGGCCGGAAGCATGTGACCCTGGCGCTCGGCTCGCTCGTCGCCGCGACCCTCGTCGGCATCCCGCTCGGCATCCTCTGCCACCGGGTCACGCGACTGCGCGACGGATTGCTCGGCGTGCTGAACGCGATTCAGACGATCCCGTCGATTGCGCTCTTCGGGATTCTCATCGCCCCGCTCGGCTGGATCGCCCTCCATGTGCCGGGCGCCGCTTCGATCGGCATTCGTGGCATCGGCGTTGCCCCGGCCTTCGTCGCCCTCTTCCTCTATTCGCTGCTGCCTGTCGTCGCCAACACCGTCGTCGGACTGGCCGGCGTTCCGCGAGACGCGAACGACGCCGCGCGTGGCATCGGCATGACCGATTGGCAACGGCTGGTCGGCATCGAATTTCCGCTGGCCTTTCCGGTGATCCTCACCGGGATCCGCATCGTGCTCGTCCAGAATATTGGCCTTGCGACCATCGCTGCGCTCATCGGCGGCGGCGGCTTTGGCGTCTTCGTCTTCCAGGGCGTCGGCCAGACCGCGATGGACCTCGTGCTACTCGGTGCCGTCCCGACGGTCGTGCTGGCGTTCGCCGCGGCGATCGTGCTCGACGCGGTCATCGAGATGGCCACACCCAACACCAGGCAGGCAGAGGCCGCATGATCGAGATCGAGAACATCATCAAACGCTATGGCGAAAGCACCGTTGTCGATGACGTCAGCCTGACGATCGCGCCGCGCACGGTCACGGTCGTCGTCGGGACCTCCGGCTCCGGCAAGACCACGCTTCTGCGCATGGTCAACCGGCTGGTCGAGCCGACCTCGGGCACAATCCGCCTCGACGGCGAGGACAATCGTTCGCTACCGGGTTATGAGTTGCGCCGACGGATCGGCTACGCGATCCAGGGGCACGGTCTGTTTCCCCATCGCACTGTCGCTCAGAACATTGCGACCGTGCCGACCTTGCTCGGATGGGAGCGGGCGCGCATCGATGCGAAGGTGGAGGAACTCCTGCGCCTTTTCCAGCTCGATCCTGCTGATTTCGGTCCACGCTTCCCACACGAACTTTCCGGCGGCCAGCAGCAGCGTGTCGGCGTTGCCCGGGCGCTTGCCGCCGAGCCGAAGGTGCTGTTGATGGACGAGCCCTTCGGGGCGCTCGATCCGATCATCCGCGCCAAGGCGCAGGACGACCTGCTTGCCATCCAGAAACATTTTCAGACGACGATCATTCTCGTCACTCACGACATGGAAGAGGCCTTTCACCTGGCCGATCGCATCGCCGTCATGGACAAGGGCAAAGTTGTTCAGTACGCGACCCCCGCCGAAATGCTGCTGAAGCCGGCCACCCCCTTTGTCGAAAGCCTGATTGGGTCGGGCGAACGGCCCTATCGTCTGCTGGCGATCGCGCCGGTTTCGAGCGCGGTGGAGCCCGGGGCCGCAGAAGGCGCGCCGATTTCGAGCGATGCCAGCCAGAGGGAAGCCTTGGCCGAACTCCTCTGGTCCGGACGAGATGCCCTGCCGGTTGCAGGTCCCGACGGTGCCGTGATCGGCAAGGTCAGCCTCAAGGGGCTGGCCAAACGCGCGGCCGGTCCAGCCTGATGCCGAAGCTCGCCACGCTCATTCGCATCGCGGTTCTCCTGGCTCTGGTCGCGTTCCTGCTGCAGCCGCATTGGTTCGAGCCGCTGCTGCGACCGCTGGTGCAGGACAACGCCCCTGTCATCTACAACCAGGGAAGCCTGCTGCAGCTGACGTTCTTGCATCTGCGCACGGTGGCGCTGGCGGTAGCAGCGGCCGCGCTGGTTGCACTGGCGCTTGCCATTCTCGTCACGCGCACCTCGGGAGCGGAATTCCTGCCGCTCTCGCGAAGCCTGGTGAATATCGGTCAGACTTTTCCGCCCGTTGCGGTCCTGGCGCTAGCGGTTCCGATCTTCGGCTTCGGTGAAAAGCCGACGCTGATCGCGCTCTTCCTCTACGGCCTGTTGCCGATTTTCGAGAATGCGCTGACGGGGCTGACGACCTTGCCTCCGTCGGTCATGGAGGCGGCGCGCGGTGCCGGCATGACGAGCGGCCAGCGGCTTCTCAAAGTCGAGCTGCCGCTGGCGATGCCGGTGATCCTGGCCGGCATCCGGCTTTCGGTGGTCATCAGCCTCGCAACCGCGACGATCGGATCGACGGTCGCCGCAAAAACGCTTGGCGAAGTGATCATCGCCGGGTTGCAGTCGAACAACCTTTCCTTCGTCGTTCAGGGTGGCCTGATCGTCGCAACGCTTGCGGTGCTTTTGCACGACGGGTTGCAGGCGGCGGAGCGGAAGCTTGCCGCGCGCATGGGCCGCTGAAGCCGCCTCACGGAACGGCCCAGGGCGCGCTCGCCATTCGTCGGCGTGCCAAGCCGCAGCATCGTGTTAGAATGGACGATGCTTTATCGAGGGGCCAGAAGTCCTGTCGTCCGGGATGCCGGCGGGTTTGTCGCCAGGCTCAACATGCCCGGATGGCTGCTGCCCTGGCCGCGCGATCATGGTTATGGTCCCCTGGCGATGGTCGTGGAATCGATGCTTTCGCCGGGTCGGCTGATCGCCATGCACGAGCACCGCAACGACGAAATCCTGTCCTGGGTGCCGGATGGCGTCATGCGCCACAACGACCGCTCCATCGGCGAGCTGGTCATCGACAGCGGACACCTGATGGTGATGAATGCGGGCACGAGCTTCTGGCATTCCGAAGAGACGTTGCCTGATGATCCGCCGCTCAGGATGCTCCAGATCCTCGTGCGCCCGCATGGCCTCGATCTGCCGCCGAACATCCAGCATGGGCCGATTGCCGCCGGGGCGGTCAACGAGTGGCGGCATCTTGTCGGGCCAGAAGGTGGGACGGCTCCCTTCTTCGTCCGCAACGCCATCGACATTTTCGATCTCCGGCTCGAGGCCGGGGTAGGGACAACGTTTCCCCGAGTGGCAGGCCGTCACCTCTATTTCTATGTCTTCTCCGGTGCGATACAGGCGGGTCGAGCCAGTTTCTGCGCGACGGAGCAGGGTCTGTTTCCCTCCGATGAAGCTTTGGACCTTGTCGCCACCCGCGACGCGCTGGTCGTTGCGTTCCTGATCGAGCCGGATGCGCCTGTCGCAAGAGGAGGGACGGTCGGCGACCACCGAAAAATCCCGACGCCCTATCTGGCCCGGCCCTTGCTCGGGCTTCTGCGCTGGCGTGACCGCCTGGTCGGAAAAACGTGAGCCGTGAAAAAGATCGTTCCGCAACGTGCAGTGGTCTGGACCGCTTTCCTCCTGCCGTAGAGTTGCGCTGTGCGCACCCTCTTTAGTTGTCCATGAAATGCCTGCTTTGTCAGCATTTGCCTGAGATATGAAAATGAATTTCACAATTTTACGAAATATGCGGATTTGAGTTGACGGCCTGAAAAAACTGTCCCAGTCTGCGAAAATAAATTACGCCAAAAGGCAGGGGAACAGGACGAGCATGAAAGTTGGCATCATCGGACTCGGATTCCGTTTGGGTTATCTCGGCTATGTCTTCAAGGCCATGGACGAGAGCTTCGAAATCGCCGGATACGTCGATCCGAACCCGGCCGGTCTGGCCACGCTTACCGAAAAAGGCATCTCTCCCGGCAAGGCCTATGCTACACCGCAAGAGTTGATCGCCAACGAGAAGCTCGATCTCCTGATGATCGGCTCGCCCAACCACATGCACCTCGACCATATCCGGATCGGCCTCGAAGCCGGCCTGAAGGTCTTCAGCGAAAAACCGATCGTGACGACGATCCAGGAGAGCCTGGAACTCGCAGCGCTCATGGCGAAGTTCGGTCATGAGCGGCTGATGGTCGGTCTCGTGTTGCGCTACGCGCCCATGTACCGCGATCTCCGCCAGGCGCTTGCCGAAGGCAAGCTTGGCCAGGTGGTCTCGATCGAGGCATCCGAGCATATCGAGCCCTATCACGGCGCCTTCTTCATGCGCGACTGGCGCCGCTACGAGCGCTATTCCGGCAGCTTCATGCTGGAGAAATGCTGCCACGACCTCGACCTCTACAATGGCGTCGTCGGTGCTCGCCCGGAACGCGTCGCGAGCTTCGGTGGCCGCAAGAGCTTCATCCCCGCCAACGATCCGGCCCGCGAAGGCATCAACGACCTCGAGCTCTTCCACCGCAAGCCGAGCGGCTGGATGGGGTCTGAAAAGGTCTTCGACAGCGACGGCGACATCATCGACTACCAGGTTGCGATCGTCGAATATGCCAATGGCGTCGGCATGAACTTCCACACCAATCTCAACGTGCCGGACCAGTTCCGCCGCTTCTGCATCATGGGTTCGCGCGGTATGGCCGAGGGCGATTTCATTCGCGGCTACTTCGACGTGCACGAGATGCTGACCGGCAAGAAGGTCATCGAGAACAAATACAAGGCCACCGAACTGTCGCAGCACTACGGTGCCGACGAGCAGATGGCGACCGATATCATCGGCCATGTCCGCGACGGCCGGCCGCTGCCGGTTTCGACGCGCGATGCGCTGGAAGCCGGCATCCTGGCGCTCTCCATGGACGAGGCTCGGCGCAAGAAGAGCGTCATAGACCTCCGGCCCATCTGGGACCGTTTCGACGAAGCCCTGCATTCCCGCGCGGCGTAAGGGGAGGCGACGGATGAGTGTTCAACGCAGCACAGTCATCTTCGCCTGGATCCTGCTTCTTCCTGCTGTTCTTTACGTCACGGTGATCGTCGCCTATCCGCTGGTCGACACCTTCATCCTGTCGTTTACGGACGCGTCGCTGAAGAAGACGACCAATTGGGTCGGCTGGACCAACTACGACAAGATCTTCAACGAGACCTTCGCCGAGGTCATCTTCCGGACCTTCGTCTGGACGTTCTTCTCGGTGTCGATCAAGATGATCATCGGTGTTTTCGGCGCAACGATGCTGAATGCCGCCGTGCCCGGCCGGGCGCTGTTCCGTCTGCTCACCATGCCGCCATGGATCGTGCCGATGGCCATCGGCATCTTCATGTGGGGCTGGATGTACAACGGCCAGTTCGGCATGATCTCCGGCGTGCTGCAGAACCTCGGCCTCAGCAATGGACCGATCGCTTTCCTGGCGCGGGGCGAAACCGCCTTCTGGGCGACGATCGTCACCGACGTGTGGATCGGCGTGCCATTGGTAACGCTCTACATGCTGGCGGCCATGCAGGCGATCCCGCAGGATCTCTACGAGGCCGCCTGGACCGACGGGGCAGGGCGCTTCTATCGCTTCCGCCGCATCACGCTGCCGCTGCTCGTGCCGTCGCTGATCACCATGTCGATGTTGTCGCTGATTGCGACCTTCAACTCCTTCGACATCATCTGGATCCTCACCCAGGGCGGTCCCAATGGTGAGACGACGACGATGATCATCGACACCTATCGCACCGCGATCGGATCGAAGAAGTATGGCGAAGGGGCGGCGCGTGCGGTGCTGATCTGCATCTTCCTGTCGATCTTCTGCTTTGCCTATTTCCGGGTCACCAGCCGTCTTTCTCAGGGGGAACAGAAATGAGCCAGCCGGCCCTGATCAATCGCTACCGCTGGTACGAGCTTGTCGGAATCTATGCCGGTATCTTCGTGTTCCTGTGCTTTATCCTGGCGCCCTTCGTCGAGGGCTTTCTGGTGTCGCTGAAGCCGCTCGGGCTGCTGTTCTCGTCACCCTATCGCTTCTGGCCGGAAAACGGCTCGTTCGCCGCCTACTTTACGATGTGGCAGAGCGTGCCGGGCTTTGCCCGCTACATCTTCAATTCCTTCTTCATCTCCACCATCGTCACGGCCATCGTGCTGGTGCTGGTCATTCCGGCTGCCTACGCCTTCGCCCGCTTCAACTTCCGCGGCGCCGGCGTGCTGCTCGGCGCATTCCTCGCCGTCAACATGTTCTCGGGCGCGGTGCTGCTCATTCCGCTGTTCCGGCTGATGCGCACCTTCGGCGTGCTCAACACGTATCTCGCCATGATCGTGCCGGGCGTCGCCTTCCTGATCCCGTCGGCGATCTGGTTGCTGCGCACCTACATGATGCGCATCCCGCGCGAACTGGACGAGGCTGCCTTCGTCGACGGCGCCAGCCACTTCTACACGCTGCGCCGGGTGATCCTGCCGATCGCCATGCCTGGCATTACCGTGGTGGCGATCACCACCTTCATCGGCGCCTATGCCCAGCAGTTCATTTACGCGCTGACCTTTAATTCCAAGAGCGAATACATGCCGCTTCCCGTCGGGCTGTTTGCCTATTTCGGGCGCCAGGAGGTGGTCTGGAACGAACTGATGGCGGCAAGCTTCGTCGGTATCGCGCCGGCCGTCGTCGTGATCTTCCTCTTGCAACGCTATCTCGTCAGCGGGCTCACCGCGGGCGCGGTGAAACAATAAGACTTAAGTCAACCACCAGAGAACGGGAGCATAAAAACGTGTCTATCCAATTCAAGACGGGGGTGCTCGCCCTTGCCCTGCTCGGCTCGACCGCGCTCGGCGCCGTGACCGCAAAGGCGGCCGACCAGGAGATCAGCTGGATCTACTGCGGCGACACCATGGATGCGGTGCACGAGAAGTACATCAAGCAGTGGGAGGAGAAGAACCCGGGCTGGAAGGTGACCCCGGAAGTCGTCGGCTGGGCCCAGTGCCAGGACAAGGCAACGACCCTTGCCGCCGCCGGCACGCCGGTCGCCATGGCCTATGTCGGCTCGCGCACGCTGAAGGAATTCGCCCAGAACGACCTCATCGTACCCGTGCCGATGACGGACGACGAAAAGAAGACTTACTACCCCAACATCGTCGATACGGTGACCTTCGACGACAACCAGTGGGGCGTGCCGGTCGCGTTCTCGACCAAGGCGCTTTACTGGAACAAGGACCTGTTCAAGCAGGCTGGCCTTGATCCCGAGAAGCCGCCGAAGACCTGGGCTGAAGAAATCGAGTTCGCCAAGACGATCAAGGAAAAGACGGGCGTTGCCGGTTATGGCCTTCCGGCCAAGACCTTCGACAACACGATGCACCAGTTCATGCATTGGGTTTATACCAACAACGGCAAGGTCATCGACGGCGACAAGATCGTCATCGACAGCCCGGAAGTTCTGGCGGCGCTCCAGGCTTACAAGGACATCACGCCCTATTCTGTCGAAGGCGCGACCGCCTACGAACAGAACGAGATGCGGGCCATCTTCCTCGACGGCAAGGTCGGTATGCTTCAGTCGGGCTCCGGTGCTGCCGTTCGCCTGAAGGACACCAAGGTCAATTGGGGCGTGGCGCCGCTGCCGCTCGGCCCCTCGGCCAAGGGCGAGGGTACACTTCTCATCACCGACAGCCTGGCGGTCTTCAAGGGCTCCGGCGTCGAAGAGAAGGCGATCGAGTTCGCCAAGTTCATCACGTCGCCCGGCCCGCAGGGCGAGTATGAACTTCAGGGCGCTGCTGGCCTGACGCCGCTTCGTCCGTCGCCGATGGTCGATGAATTCGTCAAGAAGGATCCCTACTGGAAGCCGTTCATCGACGGTATCGCCTTCGGTGGTCCCGAGCCGCTCTTTACCGACTACAAGGGCTTCCAGAACGTCATCATCGAGATGGTCCAGTCGGTCGTGACCGGCAAGGCCGAGCCGGCCGACGCCTTGAAGAAGGCGGCTGCCGACCTCGAAGAGTACAAGTAAGGCCACCGGGCCGCGATCCCATTGGGGTTCGCGGCCCTTGCTTCCTTCTGCTATAAATGAGCCGCTTCTCGCCGGTGGCCGGAGACAGTTTCTTGGGACAGCTCAATCTCAATCGGGTTCAGAAATTCTACGGGACATTCGAGGTGCTGAAAGGCATCGATCTCGAAGTCAGGAACGGTGAGTTCGTCGTTTTCGTCGGACCCTCCGGTTGCGGCAAGTCGACCTTGCTCAGGATGATCGCTGGTCTCGACGAGACCAGCTCGGGGGACATCCTGATCGAGGGCAAACGCGTCAACGACCTGCCGCCGGTCAAGCGCGGCATCGCCATGGTCTTCCAGTCCTACGCGCTTTATCCGCACATGAGCGTCTTTGAGAACATCGCCTTTCCGCTGCGCGTGGAAAAGATGGCCGAGGAGAAGCTGAAGGCAAAGGTGGAGCATGCGGCGCGCATCCTGCACCTCGACCAGCGGCTGCAGCAAAAGCCGGGCATGCTGTCCGGCGGTCAGCGTCAGCGTGTCGCGATCGGGCGGGCGATCGTGCGCGAGCCGAAGATCTTCCTCTTCGATGAGCCGCTCTCCAATCTCGACGCGGCGCTTCGCGCCGACATGCGCATCGAGCTGGCGAAGCTGCACCGGCAATTGCGGGCAACGATGATCTACGTCACGCACGACCAGGTCGAGGCGATGACGATGGCGGACCGGATCGTCGTTCTCAATGCCGGCCAGATCGCCCAGACCGGCGCGCCGCTCGAGCTCTATCACAAGCCGGCCAACACCTTCGTTGCCGGCTTCATCGGCAATCCGAAGATGAACTTCCTGCCGGTGACCTGCAAGGGCGTCAGCGACGCGGGTGTCGAGGTCGATTACAAGGGGCAATCGGTGATCGTTCCGGTCGTCCCGCAAGCCGGCCTCGCCGGTCGGACGCTGACACTTGGAGTTCGTCCGGAACATATCGTGCTCGGCACCGGCGACCTGACGCTGAAGGTGACGCCGACGGTCATCGAACGTCTCGGTGCCCACACGGTTGCCTATGCCGCGATCGGCGGAGAAGGTGAGAACTTCTGCGCCATGTTGCCGGGAACGGCGGCGATCCAGCCGGAACAAACTGTGCAGGCCGGTATCCGTACTCCCGATTGCCACCTCTTCGACGAGGCCGGTATAGCGCTCGAACGTCGCGTCGAGTTGACCGACATCGATATGGGCGTGCTCAACCCCGCGGCTGCTTGAAACCAGGGGCCAGGATCACGGTCGCGTCCGATCAGGGCGCGGCCAGTGCTTGGTAGTGTAGCTGGATATCCGTCAGTTCTGTCTGTAAAAATCGCCCGTCGCTGGCGCCCATTCCTCCTGTTCAAAGGCGATCAAGCGCACTGGGATAGGGCATCATGACGCTTAGCCGCTATACGGAGCTTCCTCATCTCGTTGACGCCAATGCCGGGATCGAAGCCGTCTGGGCGTCTGTCAGCCGCAACGAAGGCAGTTACCGGGTCCTGCCGGATGGGCGATGCGACATCATCCTCAGGTTTGCGCTCAAGGCTTCGCCAATCCGCGACCTGACGCCGATCGTGACCGGTCCAACGACTGGCTATTACGACGTCCCGCTGAAACCGGGTGCCGCCTTCGTCGGCGTGCGGCTGAGGCCCGGCCATTTCCAGAGAATTCTCGGGCTGGAGCCGATCCGGTTGCACGGTGACGCGCTGATCGGCGCGGCCGCTCTGGGCCAATGGCCCGACCTCGCCGCCCTTTGCGAGCCGGCATCGGACCAGCAGGAACTTGCCGGTCGGCTGGTGCGGTTCGTCCGCAAGCGCGATGCCGAGAGTGACTTTGAGGTGGCACCGCTCAGCCGCGACATCATAAGCGCGCTGCACGCTTCCGGCGGTCGGTTGCGCATCGCCGAGCTCGCCGCGATGCATGGTGTCTCCGAGCGCACCGCCAGGCGCATCCTCCTTCACGCGACGGGTCTTACGCCGAAGGCGTTTGCGGCGATCATCCAGTTTCATCGGGCCCTGCGTCTTTTGCGCGATCACCGCCTCAGCCCAGCCGATGCCGCGTTCGAAGCCGGCTTTGCCGACCAATCCCACATGACCCGGGTCTTCCGGCGGTTGGGCGGGTTCTCGCCGGCGCGCTTGCCCGACGTCACGCTGGTGACGATCTCGGACTGATGTCCGAATTGTTCAAGAACGGAGCCAGGCAATGAACGATGATAGCCCGTGACCGACTTCAGTGGCGGGCAACTCTTGGAGACGAAAACATGACTATCCGTTTCGGATACACGATCCTCTATGTTCCCGACGTGCCGGCAACGGTCTCGTTCTATGAGGCGGCGTTCGGTCTGAAGCGCGGGTTCGTGCATGAAAGCAACCTCTATGCGGAGATGCAGACCGGTGAAACGGCTCTGGCCTTTGCCAGCGAGACCATGGCGGAGCTGAATGGTTTTGCTGTTCGCGCGAACCGCAAGGGTGACCTCGCTGCCGGTTTCGAAATCGCGCTTGTCTGCTCGGTGCCGCAAGAGGCCTATGAGATGGCAGTCTCTGCCGGAGCATCGCCGGTGAAGCCGCCGGAAGAAAAGCCGTGGGGGCAGGTGGTCGGCTATGTCCGCGATCTCAACGGCTGCCTTGTCGAGCTCTGCTCCGCGATGCCCGCTTAGCGGCCCGGCACGACCGCGCAACCCACGAACGCCATAACTCAGGAGGAACCCGCCTGTGCGCCCGACCACAGCCTCGCCCTGTATTACGACCAACCGGATTGCCGCGTCGCGAGACTTTTACCTGACATACTTCTCTGCGCGGCTGACGTTCGACTGCGGCTGGTACATCAGCCTGGAACTGGGCCAAGGCCTGTCGCTGCAATTCATGGAGCCGCAACTGGGGCAGCCCGTGTGCAACACCGAAGGCCTCACCTATAATCTCTGCGTCGCGGACGTCGACGGCGAGTATCGCCGGATCACGGCGGCAGGCCTTGCCGCGGCACTGCCGATCGAGGATCACCCTTGGGGAGATCGTGGCTTTGCGGTGAAGGATCCGAACGGCGTGCTGCTCTACATCTACTCCAACCGCGAACCCGCGCCGGAGTTCAGGCCGTTTGTCATCGCCTCGGGTGCCGCATGACCGATGACCGGATCCAGGCCCTTCTGCGGGAGATCGAGCTTCATCGCGGCGATCAGCTTGCGATCGTCACCCGATTGCGGGACATCGCGCTTGCTTCAGGCCCTGCGGTCACCGAAGAGGTGAAGTATGGCGGCATACTGTTTTCGTCCGCTGAGAGCTTCTGCGGCGTCTTTTCCTACGCCCAGCACGTGACGCTGGAATTTAGCCGTGGCGCCGCCTTGCCCGATCCGCATGCTGTCCTGGAGGGTTCGGGCAAGCTTCGTCGCCACATCAGGCTCCTGAGCCCGGCGGATATGGATGAGAAACACGTCGCACAGTACATCGAGATGGCCCGCCAGGCCGTCGATCGCTGAAGGAGCGATCGCGCCCGGCGACGCTACCACAAATCGTTAGGCCGCGCCCTTCTCGGTTGCGTGCGGGTTCTCGACCTTCGGCCAGATATTCTTCGGCGCGCGCTTGTAGTCGGTCTTTGCCGGATTGTTGGGGTAGGGCGTGCCGGCCGAGCAATAGAGGATCTCCGCAGCGATCTTGGAGAACGAGGCGTAGAAGTGGTTGGTCGACTTGATGACCAGGATCTTCTTTTCCGTCGGGTCGATGCCCATCACCGAAAACAGGCTCGGATCGAAGCTTTGCGCCCGGGTCGAATTGAGGATGATGTCGATACCCTTGAAACGGATGTGAGCCGCATCTCCGAAGGGAGCGAAGCTCTCGCCGAAGCGCATCTCGGCATTCCGCACCAGCTTGACCACCTTGACCGTGCCATCGACCGGATTGCCGGTTCCCGGCGCCGACTTGGCGCCGAAGCGCAAGGGGATTTCGGCGCCTTCGCCCGCCGCCATGCAGATCTGCACCGCCATCGGATCCCAGATCGTGCCGACGGCAACGTCGGTTGCGCCGCGGGCGAGCAACTCTTCAAGCAGCACCGTCGCGTCGCCGGCCGTACCGCCGCCCGGGTTGTCCCAGACATCGGCGATGACGACGGGGCCTCTGGTTGCCGCGAGCGCCTCGTCGACCGCCTGCTTCTCGTCGATTTGCGGCATGATGAAGGTGCCGCGGTGTGAGAAGAGTTCGAGACCCAGTTCCCGCGCGAGGTTCGCGCCCTTCTCCGGCTTGCCGTTGGTGACGGCGAGCAGCTTCGTCCCCATTTCCGGGACGTCGCCGGCCATGAAGCCGTGGATCACGGAAAGAGAAAGCACGTCAGCGTCTTCTTTCTCGATTCGCATCAGCTTGTCGACGAAGGAGCGCATCGGATCGCGTGAAGTCGGATAGACGTCGATCATCCGACAGTCGAAGATCGACATGACGGGCGTGATGCGGCCTTCGAGCGTGTCGACGGCGATCTTCCAGAGATCCTCGGCCCGGTCGACGAAGTCGGTGTGCGGGAACTCCTTGAAGTAGACGAAGAAGGTCGACGCGGCGGCGCGCTTGGCGGTCAGGTGGCTATGGGGGTCGAGTTCGGCGCAGACGAGGATATCGGGACCGACGATTGCGCGCACGCGCGTCAGCAGGTCGCCTTCGGGGTCTTCGTAACCATCGGCGACCATCGCGCCGTGCAGGCCGAGCACCACGGCGTCGACGGGCATGGCGGCGCGCAACTGGCCAAGGATCTCGTCGCGCAGGTCTTCATAGGTTTCGCGATTGACGAGGCCAGCCGGGTCCGCCCAGGTCGCGGTCCCCTCGATCAGGTCCCAGCCCTTCTCCGCGCAGACGCGCCGGCCGACGGTGATTGGCGCCGTGCAAAGCGTCGGCGTCTCCGGGTGTTCTCCCGGCGGAGCGTAGAGCGAGGCTTCGAAGGCCCTGCGGTCGATGCAGATCGGAGAGAAGGTGTTGGTCTCGGTCGCAAGCGCCGCTGTGAAGATCCGCAATGCCGTTGCCTTTTCTATCACGTCACGCCCGCAGCGCCGCTCATCCGTCCGGATGAGCGAAAGCCGCTGCAAGCTCTAAGTCTGGCGCATGATTTTTCCCGGACGGGTGACGATCCAGGAAATTATGCGGAAGCCGTGTCCATCGGGTTTGGCAGGTAGCCGGTAAAGCCGGCGATCTTCCAGCGTCCTTCATGCAGACGGCAGTAATAGACTGTCTGCCATTTCAGGATGTCGACGCTGCCGTCCGTCTTCTTCAGGCTGCCATCGAACTTCTTGCGCGCCAGCGCCTGCTCGCCGTTGATCTCGATGTCCTCGAGCGTTGTCGTGGTGAAGATCGCAGTGCGCGGATCTTCGGCGAAGCTCTGTGTCGCAAAATCCTGCGCCTGGCGCAGCCACTCTTCGCGATAGGCGGCGAGCGACGGGAACGTCAGCCGCCAATTGTCCGGATTGGTTTCGCGGCGTCCATCGATGCCGATGAAGCTCTCTCCGACGAAATCGTCTGCAACCATCGACCAGTCGGCTGCCAGAAAGGCAGTGATGTCGCGGGAGACCAGCATCTCCCAGATCGAGTGGCGTGCAGCATCGGAGGAGGGGAATGGATTGAGAAAAGGATCCCGCATATTCGCGCCCTGGATTGAAATTCTTTTCATGAATGGTGTTTTTCGCTAGCCAAATTCAGCTTTCTATGGTCACTTGTCAACGATCAAAGAAAATAATTTGCAAGAAGGCTCAAGATGACGATCAAGCGCTATGGTGCGGAACAGGTCGGCGCTGGCGGCAAAACTTTGCCCTTTGCGCGCGCTGTCGAGGCGGACGGCTGGCTCTATGTCTCCGGTCAGGTCGCCATGGAAAACGGCGAGATCATCGAGGGTGGGATCATCCCCCAGACCCACAAGACGATCGCCAATGTGACGGCCATCCTGGCGGAAGCCGGCTACGGCCCGGAGCACGTGGTTCGTTGCGGCGTATGGCTCGACGATCCCCGGGACTTCTGGACATTCAACAAGATCTACCAGGAGTACTTCGGCGCGCATCCGCCGGCACGGGCCTGCGTCCAGTCGTCGATGATGGTCGATTGCAAGGTCGAGATCGACTGCGTGGCCTATAAGCCGAAGGAAGGTTGATCCTGGAGCGGGAGCGGTTTTCGGTCCGCAGCCCGCTCTCATTCGTGATCCGAGCAAGGCGTAAGCGGGCGATGGACATCTTCGCGACACTGCAGGAAGAAAAAGGGCGGCTCTCCCAATCGGAAAACCGCATTGCCGATATTCTCCTGAACGACTTCGAGTTCGCGGTGAACGCCTCCATCATCGAGCTCGCGGGCAAGGCGGACGTTTCGCCGCCGACGGTCACCCGCTTCTGTCGCCGGCTGGGCTGTGACAGTTTCTCCGACTTCAAGGTGCAGCTTGCGCGAACCGCCTACATCGGCATGCGCTACCTGAAGCCGGAGCCGAAGAGCCGCGAGACCGGCGACGTCGCCCAGGACATCATCACCAAATCGCAGAACGCGCTGTTCTTGCTGCATCGTTCGCTCGATCTGGCCGCGATTGAACAGGCGGTCGAGCGCATCGCCTCAGCGGAAATGATCTACGCCTTTGGTTCCGGTGGTAATTCGTCGATGATCGCCGGCGAGCTTCAAAACCGGCTCTTTCGTTTCGGGCTGCGCATCACATCCAGCTCTGATCACAGCATGCAACTGATGATGACGGCGGCGGCCCGGCCGACGGACGTGCTGATCGGCTCCTCCTTTTCCGGCCGTAACGCCGAACTGGTGCGCGCCTTCACGCTCGCCCGCGAACTGAAAGTGCCGACCATCGCGTTGACGCAGAGCGGCAGCCCGGTGGCCAACGCTGCCAGCATCACCGTTCCGGTCGACCTGCCCGAGGGCAACAACATCTACCGTCCCACCTCCACCCGCATCGCCTATCTGGCGCTGCTCGACATCCTCTCCAGTCTCGTCGCCTACCGGGTTCAGCCGCAGGCAACGGCCACACTTCGGCGCATCAAACAGCAACTGGTGACGCACCGCGACGGTGACGACCGCCAGCTTCTCGGAGACTGACGTGCCGCGAAAGGTCAACGCATGACGCAATCTCTCGCGATCGTCACCGGCGCCGCCGGCGATATCGGCCGTGCTATCGCCCGCAAGCTTTCCGAAGACCATGACGTGGTCCTGCTCGTCGACATCGATGCGGAGGCCGCCGAAAAGGCAGCAACGGCGCTTGGCGACGAGAAGCGCTTCATCGCTGTCGCCTGTGACGTGACCAACGCCGAAAGCGTGGCGGCGATGGCGGCGAAGGCCGCGGAGAAGGGCGCCGTCCGCACTCTCGTCAACAATGCGGGCGCCGCCCGTGCCGTCAGCCTGCACGACACGACGCCGGAGATCTGGCGCATGGACAATGCGCTAAACCTCGAGGCAGCCTTCCTCACCTTTCGCGCCGTCGAGGACATGCTGAAAGAGACCCACGGTTCGGTCGTCAACATCGCCTCGGTCAACGGCATGAACGTCTTCGGCCACCCGGCCTATAGCGCCGCCAAGGCCGGCCTCCTGCATCTGACCCGACTGATCGCGGTCGAGTACGGCAAGTTCGGCATCCGCTCGAATGCGGTGGCGCCCGGTACGGTGCGCACCCAGGCCTGGGAGGCGAGGGCGGCATCGAACCCGGACGTATTCGAAGAGGCGCGCCGCTGGTATCCGCTGCAGCGCATCGTCAATCCCGATGACGTCGCCAATGCCGTGCACTTCCTGGCAGGCCCGCTGGCGGCCGCCATTTCGGGCGTCTGCTTGCCTGTCGATTGCGGCCTGACCGCCGGACAGGCGGAGCTGGCCCGCACGTTCTCGCAATCAAGCCACTACTGACATAAGCATACTGGAGGATGAGCATGCACCCGGTTTCCTACCGTCTCGAGGCGTCCTGGCAGCCGGATGGCGGGCCGTTCGGGCGGTTTACCTTCACGCTGTTCAATTTCTCCGGAGCGCCGCTTTCCGGTTTCAGGATCGTCTATACCTCGCTCACCCGGGTGATCGATCCCAAGGCCTGCGACAATGCCGTGTTCCTGCGCCGCAACGCCAACTTTCACGAATTCGCACCGCCAGCGGGGCTGACGATCGATAACGGTGGAAGCTGGACCTTCACTGTCAGCGGCCTGCACCGCAATGCGCGCCATTGCACCGATGGTGCGAAGTCCGCCTATCTGACGCTTGCCGATGGCCGGCACGTGCCGGTTGCCGTCTCCGACCTGCTGCTTGAAAATGCTGTCAGCGAGCCGCCGCCTGTGCGGCTGCCGGAAGGCAAGCTCGATCAGCCCTATGCGTTGCAGCCCTGGCCGGCGAAGCTCGAGCTTCGTGCTGGAGACGGATTCCCCGTCGTTCTCTATCCGGCGGTCGGCGCGTCGGGCGAAGATGTCGCAGCCGTCGATACGGTTCTGGCGATGTACCATCGCCTGTTTACTGCGGGTCACGCCCCCTTCAGCCTGGCGGCCTCAAAGCAGGGGCAGGCGATCGTCTTTGCCGCCGACACTGGTCTTAAGGCCGAGGCCTATCGGCTCGACTTTTCCGAGACCGAAATTCGCCTCAGCTTTGGCGGCAGCGCCGGCCGGCAATATGGTTTGATCAGTCTGGTCCAGCTTCTGGACGGGGCACGCAACCATCCGGGCAAGTTCCGCTTTCCGGCGAGCGGCACAATTTCGGATGCTCCGCGTTACAGCTGGCGCGGTTGCCATCTCGACGTCTCCCGCCAGTTCTATCCGACGGCGGATGTGGCGCGGCTAATCGACATTCTCGCCTGGTTCAAGTTCAACGTTTTCCATTGGCATTTGACCGACGATGAGGCCTGGCGCCTGGAGATCAAGGCCTACCCGCAACTGACGACGCTTGGCGTGTTGCGCGGGCCGGATGAGCCGCTGTTGCCGCAACTCGGCAACAGCGCTGAGCCCGTCGGCGGCTTCTACAGTCAGGAGGACGTCAAGGCGATCGTCGCGCAGGCGACGGCCCTGCATGTCGATGTCGTACCGGAGATCGACATTCCCGGCCACAGCACGGCGACCCTGGTGGCGCTGCCGGATCTGACCGATGGCCAGGAGGCGCCGGAGAGCTACCACTCGGTTCAGGGCTATCCCAACAACGCGCTCAACCCGGCCGTTGCCTTCACCTATGAATTCCTGGAGACGGTCCTCGACGAGATGGTCGAGCTTTTCCCGAGCGCCTACATCCACATTGGCGGCGACGAAGTGGCGAACGGGTCATGGCTCGCTTCGCCGCTGGCCAAGAAGCTGATGGAGCAGGAAGGCATTTCCGGCACCTTCGCGCTGCAATCCTACTTCCTGAAACGGGTCAAGCAGATGCTGACGGCGCGTGGCCGCAAGCTCGCCGGCTGGAACGAGGTGGCGCATGGCGGCGGTGTCTCGACCGCTGATACGCTGCTGATGGCCTGGGAGCGACCGGAGGTCGGGATCGAACTCGCCCGCGAAGGCTATGATGTGGTGATGACCCCCGGCCAAGCCTATTACCTCGACATGGCGCAGGCTGACGCCTGGCAGGAGCCGGGCGCAAGCTGGGCCGGTACGGCGACACCTGCGCACACCTATGGCTACGAGGCCGAGGGCGAGTTCCCGGACGAATTGAAGGCGCGCCTCAGAGGCGTGCAGGCCTGCATCTGGTCCGAGCATTATCTTTCGCGCGGCTACTTCAACCGTCTCGTCTTCCCGCGGCTTCCAGCGATCGCCGAAGCGGCATGGACACCGAAGTCGGCGAAGGACTGGCTTCGCTTTGCGGCCATCGCGCCGCTCAGCCCGAACCTCTGAGGGGAACGCCCATGCGCATCGCCGTTGGTGGGATCCATACCGAATGCAGCACCTACTCGCCTGTCCTAATGACGGAGGAAGATTTTCGCGTGCTGCGCGGAAAGGCGCTGCTGGACGCCGAGTACTTCGGGTTCATGAAAGCCGAAGGCGTCGAGCATCTGCCGCTGCTGCATGCGCGCGCCGTTCCGGGTGGCCCAGTGTCGCGCCCGACCTACGACGCCTTCAAGGCGGAGTTCCTCGACAAGCTGCGTGAAGCCCTGCCGATCGACGGCCTCTATCTCGCCATGCACGGCGCCATCAAGGTCGATGGGGTGGACGATGCGGAAGGGGACTGGATCTCGGCCGCCCGCGCTGTCGTCGGCCCCGCTTGCCCCATCGCGGCCAGTTACGACCTGCATGGCAATGTCAGCCAGAAGATCATCGATCAGCTCGACATCTTTGCCGCCTATCGAACCGCGCCGCATATCGACACGCCGGAGACCATGACCCGTGCCTGGTCGATGCTCGTCTCGGCGCTGAGAGACGGGACGCGTCCCGGCATCGCCTGGGCACCGGTTCCGGTCCTGCTTCCCGGCGAATGCACATCGACCGAGGACGAGCCGGCAAAGTCGCTTTACGCGCAACTGCCCGAAATGGATAAGCGGCCGGGCGTGCTCGATGCCAACCTGATGGTCGGTTATGTCTGGGCCGACGAGCCGCGGGCGACCGCCTGTGCGGTGGTAACTGCCACGGATAGGGCGGCGGCCAAACGCGCAGCGGAGGAGATTGCCGCCGGCTACTGGTCCGAGCGTCGCAACTTCCGCTTCGGTCCGGCGACGGGCCCACTGAACGAAATGCTCGATATCGCCGAGCGGGCAACGACGACGCCGATCATTCTTGCGGATTCCGGTGACAACCCGACCGGCGGCGGCGTCGGCGACCGCGCCGATGTGCTGAAGGCGCTGCTCGCCCGCGGCTGGCGGGGCGCCTTGATTGCAGGTATCACGGACCTGCCTGCGGTCGAAGCCTGCTTTGCCGCTGGTATCGGCGAAACGTTGATGCTCAAGATCGGCGGCAGCCTCGATCCGGCAAGCCCTCGCGCAGAGATGCTGGCTGAGGTCGTCACGCTGGATGATCCCGGGCCTGCGAAAGAGCGGCAGGCGGTGGTGCGTGTCGGCGCGATCGATGTGGTCATCGCGGCACGCCGCAGGCCCTACCACAACATCGAGGATTTCCGGCGGCTGGGCCTGGATCCCAAGGCCGTTCGGCTGCTCGTCGTCAAGTCGGGCTATCTTTCGCCTGAACTGGCGCCGATCGCCAACCCCAACCTGATGGCCCTGACTGACGGGGTCGTCAATCAGGACATACAGGGGCTCGCGAGTCTGCGCCGTCAGCGACCGGCCTATCCGTTTGACCAGGACTTTGCCTTCGAACCTGTCGCCCGTTTTTCGGCGCGTTGGTCGAGCGGCGCCTGAGACATATTTTGCACTTTCCCTCCCCGATTTCCGGGTAGGGCTTTCATCAAAGCGCCGCGTGTCGTTCGACCTGCAAGAAGCGCAGAACCTTGGCCTTCCGCATAACACCGTCCTTAAATCGATCACAATTTAAGCGATTGTGCGATATCCTCCACCCGCTTCGCGGACACGTTCTAGCATGACCTCCACCATTCTCAGCGCCATGCGCAACCCGGCCATGCGGATCAGCATGCTGGCAATCTTCCTGTTCGGGTTTGCCGGTGCGGCCACCTCGCCCTATCAGTCGGTCGTCGGTATCAACGAGCTGGGGCTCAGCGACGCTGTCTATTCGCTGCTGATCCTGCTTGCGTCGACGGTGAACGTCATCGTCAGCGTTTCAATCGGCATCCTGGCCGATCGCGTCGGCAACTACCGACTGCTGATGTCGACGGCGATCTTTTTCGGCGTTGTCGGCTACGGCATCGTCTATGTGCTCCCGCACCAGATGAGCTTCGTCGTCAGCGTCCTCTTGCTGCTGCCGATCTACGGCGCGGTCTACACGCTGCTTTTCGCCAATGTGCGCAGTATCGCCCGGCGGATGAGCGGCCATGATGCTGCATCGCTGACGACGGGCGCCCGCGCGGCCATATCCGTGTCCTGGGTTCTGGTGCCCGGACTGGTCGGCTTTGCGCTCGCCGGCGGCGACAGCATGTTGCCGGCCTACCTGCTCGCCTGTCTCGGTTGCCTTGCCAATCTGCTGATCGTCTATTTCAAACTGCCCAACGAAAGCGGGGCCGACGCATCGCTCGGCAAGCGGCTTTCGTACTGGACGTCTTTTCGGGAGATCCTGGCGCCGCGGATTTTCCTGCGCGTGATCGCGGTTGCGATCATCACCTCGTCGCTGCACGTCAACGCCGCCGTGCTGCCTTTGATCATGACCGACGAGATTGGCGGCAGTGTCACCGATATCGGCATCATCGTCGGCATTGTCGCCTTCCTCGAAGTCGTGTTCATCTTCG
The DNA here is from genome assembly GCF_016919405.1 of Ensifer sp. PDNC004. Classification (NCBI taxonomy): domain Bacteria; kingdom Pseudomonadati; phylum Pseudomonadota; class Alphaproteobacteria; order Hyphomicrobiales; family Rhizobiaceae; genus Ensifer; species Ensifer sp. PDNC004. The sequence continues at coordinate 349,448 of NZ_CP070352.1, read as the reverse complement.
TCTGGGCGCGCATCCAATTGAGCCTCGTTCCATTCAAGGCGCTGGCGCTCGGGACCGCAATCTATATTGGCTACATGGTGCTGCTCGGCTTCTCGACCGCGACCTGGCAAATCTACGCGCTTACGCTGATCAGCGCCTTTGGCGCCGCCGCGTTGATCACCATCCCGATCAGCTACCTCCAAGACCTGATTGCCGACCGACCGGGATTGGGAAGCTCGCTGCTCGCCGTGAACCTTTTCCTGAGCGGCGGTCTTTGCGCCGGGCTTTTTGCACTCGGCACGCGGATCAGCGATTACTCGGGCACCGCCCTGCTTGGCGGTGCCGGGGGCTTTGCCGGGCTGGTGCTGCTGCTCGCGCTCGACGGCGATAAATCAGGGAAGAAAACAATCCGGCGCTCGTGAGTCAGTCCCAGGGCTCGTCGACAAAAGTGCAGGTGAACTTTGTCTGGTTGTCCTGGAGACATCTCTTCTTCTGATCGGCGAGGATCATGATCCTTGCGAAGAAGCGCGAAAAGTCGGCTTTGCTGGAGGTAAAGGTGGCGATCCCCAGAGCGTGCGCCTGGGCCTGCGCCACGCAAGTCGCCAATTCCTGGTCGGGGACATCGCTGTTTGCAACGATGACGGCTCGGTCAAACCGTCCTTCCGCAGAATAGTTTACGGCGGAAGCGCAATTCGGTACGCCAGTTGCGGCAGTATCGTTCAGCAGGCGCTCGTAGTAGGCGTCGAAGCCGAAGTCTTCAATTTTTCTGACGTCGACCCGCCCATTCTTGACGACGTCTTTTCTGAAGATCACGCCGATGGTATTTCTTCCAAGGCCCGGTTGAGCCTTGGTCTCAAGTCCGGCGGCCATGGCGATCATTTGAATTGTCGAGAAGACCACGTCCCTCTTCTTGGTCTCCCCCTGGCTCATTCCGACGCCGATAAACTCCGGGAAGGCGGTAAAATGCCGTTCTCCGTTGCGAACAGGGCCGAAGAAACTCACGGTCTGAGCGAGCGCGGACGAGGCAACAAAGACGCTCGCAAGAAGCCCGGTTGCAAACATCAGATGTCTAATGGTTCTTCTCCTGTTCGTGCCCTAACGCATCAAGCCTTCTCGTCAAAGCCAGCGCGCGCGTGAGCGAACGGAGACGTCCTGCAACGCGTCGCGGGCAATGCGATGGCATCTCGATTTTTCTAGCATTGCTATCAACGGCTGCAAGGCGCCGGAGCCTGGAAGACGCACTCCTGACAGCAGTCTCATCAAAAAGTGATAGGGGCGCCTTTCGACGCCCCTATCTGTAGGTCCTTGATTATGTCGGTCGGGCGCGGCTCAGTTGCCGAGAATGCCCGGCAGGTGCAGGCCTTTTTCCTTGGCGCAATCGAGCGCGATCTCGTAGCCCGCATCGGCATGGCGCATGACGCCGGTTGCCGGGTCGTTCCAGAGCACGCGCTCCAGGCGCTTGGCCGCATCATCGGTACCGTCGGCGCAGATGACGACGCCCGAATGTTGCGAGAAGCCCATCCCGACGCCGCCGCCATGGTGCAGCGACACCCAGGTGGCGCCCGATGCGGTGTTGAGCAGAGCGTTCAGAAGCGGCCAGTCGGAAACGGCGTCCGAGCCGTCCTTCATCGCTTCGGTCTCGCGGTTCGGCGAGGCGACCGAGCCGGAGTCGAGATGGTCGCGGCCGATGACGACCGGCGCCTTCAGTTCGCCGTTCCTGACCATCTCGTTGAAGGCGAGGCCAAGTCGGTGGCGATCGCCGAGACCGACCCAGCAGATGCGCGCCGGCAGGCCCTGGAAGGAGATGCGCTCGCGCGCCATGTCCAGCCAGTTGTGCAGATGGGTGTTGCCGGGGGTCAGTTCCTTGACCTTGGCGTCGGTCTTGTAGATGTCTTCCGGATCGCCCGACAGAGCCGCCCAGCGGAACGGACCGATGCCGCGGCAAAACAGCGGGCGGATATAGGCCGGCACGAAGCCCGGGAAGGCGAAGGCGTTTTCGAGACCCTCTTCCTTGGCGACCTGGCGGATGTTGTTGCCGTAGTCGAAGGTCGGGATGCCCATGTCCTGGAAGGCGATCATCGCTTCGACATGCTCGCGCATCGAGGCGCGGGCGGCTTTCTCGACCGCCTTCGGGTCGCTTTCGCGCTTGGCCTTCCATTCGGCCATCGTCCAGCCCTTCGGCAGGTAGCCGTTGACCGGGTCGTGCGCCGACGTCTGGTCGGTGACCATGTCCGGGCGGATGCCGCGGCGAACCATCTCCGGCAGGATCTCGGCAGTGTTTCCGAGCAGGCCGACGGACTTGGCTTCGCCGTTCTTCGTCCAGCGGGCAATGATTTCCATTGCCTCATCCAGCGTCTCGGCCTTCTCGTCGAGATAACGGGTGCGCAGGCGGAAATCGATCGAGTCAGGATTGCACTCGACGGCAAGGCACGATGCGCCGGCCATGACGGCGGCGAGCGGCTGGGCGCCGCCCATGCCACCGAGACCACCGGTCAGCACCCACTTGCCCTTGAGATTGCCGCCGTAATGCTGGCGGCCGGCTTCCACGAAGGTCTCGTAGGTGCCCTGCACGATGCCTTGGGTGCCGATGTAGATCCACGAGCCGGCGGTCATCTGGCCGTACATGGCGAGGCCCTTCTTATCCAGTTCGTTGAAATGGTCCCAGTTCGCCCAGTGCGGCACGAGGTTGGAGTTGGCGATGAGAACGCGGGGCGCATCCTTGTGGGTGCGGAATACGCCGACCGGCTTGCCGGACTGCACCATCAGGGTTTCGTCGTCGTTGAGGTCCTTCAGCGTCTCGACGATCTTGTCGAAGTCAGCCCAGGTGCGCGCCGCGCGACCGATACCGCCATAGACGACCAGCTCGTGCGGGTTTTCCGCGACGTTCGGGTCCAGATTGTTCATCAGCATGCGCAGCGGCGCTTCGGTCAGCCAGCTCTTGGCGTTGAGCGTGGTGCCCTGAGGGGCGCGCACGTCGCGAATGTTGTGGCGCGGATTGTTGATGGTCATGCCTCGCTCCCTGTCAGTGTCTTGAGGTCAAATGCGATGGTTTCGATGCGGTTCAGGATCGCTCCCAGCGGCTTTCGCAACAGGGCGGATCGTGTGGCGTCGAGCGCGAAAGGCGGTTCTTCGGCGGCGAGATGGGTCGATTGCGCGAGCTCCATCTGAATGGCATGCACGCCGGTTTCCGGGCGACCATAGTGGCGGGTGGTCCAGCCGCCCTTGAAGCGGCCGTTGAGAATGCTGCTGTAACCTTCGGCACCGGCGGCGATTTCGGCCGTCGCCTTCTCGATCTGGGGCGCGCAGGTCTTGCCCATGTCGGTGCCGATGTTGAGATCCGGCAGCTTGCCTTCGAACAGGAACGGGATGTGCGAGCGGATCGAGTGGCAATCATAAAGCACGACCACGCCATGGATCGCTTTCACCCGCTCGATCTCGGCGGCAAGGGCCGCGTGATAGGGTGCATGGAACCCCTGGAGACGTTCGGCGATATCGGCTTCGGTCGGTGACTCTCCATCCTTCCAGATCGACTTGCCGTCGAAATCCGTTTCCGGGATCAGCCCGGTCGTGTTCTGACCGGGGTAGAGGCTCACGCCTTCGGGATCCCGGTTGGCGTCGATCACATAGCGATGGAAGGTGGCGCGAACGACGGTCACCTCCGGCAGAAGACCATCATAGAGCTGATGGATATGCCAATCGGTATCGGCGAGGATCCGGCCGTTGTCGTTCAGCCGATCCCGGATCGCCGCTGGCACGTCGGTGCCGGTATGCGGAAAGCCGAGAATGATCGGCGAGTTGCCTCTTTTGACTTCGACGACAGCCATCTCAAGCCTCCAGGCTTGGCAGGATGCCGGCAGCGACGGCGGCGTTCAGTCGGCCCGAGGCGATGAGGTCGCCGGCGGCTTTGAGGTCGTTGGCCATGTAGCGATCTTCTTCGATCGTCGGCGAGACGGCGCGAAGGGCGGCGGCGGCCTTCTGCAATTCGGGGCTGGTGGCGAGCGGGGCGCGGAATTCGACGCCCTGGACGGCGGTCAGTGCTTCGATGCCGACGATCGAGAACAGGTTTTCGGTCATCTGCAGCAGGCGGCGCGCGCCGTGGCATGCCATGGAAACGTGGTCTTCCTGGTTGGCCGACGTCGGCGTCGAGTCGACAGAGGCGGGATGCGAGAGTTGCTTGTTCTCGGACATCAGGGCCGCCGAGGTGACCTCGGCGATCATCAGACCGGAGTTCAGGCCCGGCTTCTTGGCGAGGAAGGCCGGCAGGCCGTAGGAAAGGGCAGGATCGACGAGCAGCGCGATGCGGCGCTGCGAGATCGCGCCGATCTCGCAGACGGCAAGGGCGATCTGATCGGCGGCAAAGGCGACCGGCTCGGCATGGAAATTGCCACCGGAAACAACGGAATTGTCCGAAAGAACCAGCGGGTTGTCGGTGACGGCGTTGGCTTCGGTTTCGAGCACGCGTGCGACTGAGCGCAGGAGATCGAGGCAGGCGCCATCGACCTGCGGCTGGCAGCGGATGCAGTAGGGATCCTGCACGCGCTCGTCGCCTTCGATATGGCTTTCGCGGATCGCGGAACCCGCGAGCAGAGCGCGCAGAGCCGCGGCCGTGTCGATCTGGCCACGATGGCCGCGCAACGTATGGATATCTGGATGGAAGGGCGCGGACGAACCCATGGCTGCGTCCGTCGACATGGCGCCGGTGATGAGCGCTGCCTGTGCGGCACGGTGGGCACGGAAGAGGCCGGCGAGCGCCAGCGCCGTCGAGGTTTGGGTGCCGTTGATCAGCGCCAGGCCTTCCTTGGCGGCAAGCACCACAGGCTTGAGGCCGGCGGCGGTCAGCGCTTCGGCGCCGGCCAGGCGGCGGCCCTCGAAGTAAGCTTCGCCGTGGCCCATCATGACGGCGGCCATATGGGCGAGTGGCGCGAGGTCGCCGGAGGCGCCGACCGAGCCCTTTTCGGGGATGACCGGGATGACGCCCTTTTCGAGCATGGCTTCGATCAGGCGTACGAGTTCGAGGCGGACGCCGGAGGCGCCGCGGCCAAGCGAGACGAGCTTCAGCGACAGGATGAGGCGCACGATATTTTCGGCAAGCGGCTCACCGACGCCGCAGCAATGCGACAGGATCAGGTTGCGCTGCAGCGTTGCGACATCGGCACTGTCGATCTTGATCGAGGCGAGTTTGCCGAAGCCCGTGTTGATGCCGTAAACCGGGGCGTTGCCGGCGACGATTTCGGCAATGCGGCGCGCGGCCTTGTCGATGCCGGCATCAAAAGACGGATCGAGACGGGCCGGCTCGCCGGTCCAGTAGATGGTTTCGAGGTCGCGGAGGGGCACGGAGCCCGGGTGTAGAGTGATGGTCATTGACCGGTCCTTTGCCCTCTAAAGATGCGTTCATGAAGCGGATTGAAGCCGATGCGGTAGACGAGTTCGGCCGGATCCTCGATGTTCCAGATTGCCAGATCGGCGGACTTGCCGACTTCGACCGTGCCGGTTTCGGCCAGCAGGCCAAGCGCGCGGGCGGCTTCGCGCGTTGCACCGGCAAGGCATTCGGCAACCGTCAGTCGGAAGAACGTCGCCGACATGTTCATCGTGAGAAGCAGCGAGGTCAGCGGCGAGGTACCGGGATTGCAGTCGGTGGCGATCGCGATCCGCGCGCCAGCGTCACGCAAAGCCTGGACCGGCGGCAGGCGCTCTTCGCGTAGCGCATAGAAGGCGCCCGGCAAGAGCACGGCGACCGTGCCTGACTTCGCAAGGGCTACAGCGCCTTCTGCGTCGAGATATTCGAGGTGGTCCGCCGAAAGCGCGCCGTAAGAGGCCGCGAGCTTTGCGCCGCCGAGATTGGAAAGCTGTTCTGCGTGCAGTTTGACCGGCAGGCCAAGTGCCTTGGCGCGGTCGAAGACGCGGGCGATCTCGGTGGTCGAAAAGGCAATGCCCTCGCAGAAACCGTCGACCGCATCGACCAGGCCCTCGGCATGGGCGGCGTCTAGTCCAGGCAGCACGACGTCGGTGATGTAGTCACCGTTGCGGCCCTTGTAGTCCGCAGGCGTTGCGTGTGCGGCGAGATAGCTCGTGACAACGCGCACCGGCCGCAGTGTTTCGAGCTTGCGGGCGGCGCGCAGCATGTTGAGCTCGGCCGTGACGTTGAGGCCGTAGCCGGATTTGATTTCGACGGTCGAGACGCCCTCGGCAAGTAGCGTGTCGAGCCGCGGCAGCGCGGTTTCGACCAGTTGGTCGACCGTCAGCGCATTGGTCGCCTTGACCGACGAGACGATGCCGCCGCCGGCGCGCGCGATCTCTTCGTAGGTCGCGCCTTCCAGCCGCATCTGGAATTCGCGGGCGCGGTTGCCGCCGTGAACGAGATGGGTGTGGCAGTCGATCAGCGCGGGCGTCATTACGCGGCCCTGGCAGTCCGCAGCTTCGAGGCTGCGTGCGAGTTCGGCGGGCACCCCGTTCTCCGGCCCGGCATAGGCGATCCGCCCATCGACGACCGCCACGGCCGCATTCTCGACGAGGCCAAGACCGTCAACGGATTCGCCAAGCGTCACGAGACGCGCATTGCGCCAAATGCCGGATGCTGGCTTGCGGGTCGAGAGTTCGTTCATCAGGTCGCCTCCACTGGATATAATGTATATACATATTAACTTGCTTCACAAGAGGAAATTTATGGAGCCTGCGGAAAAGGAAAGGGCGATCGGCCGAGTGAAGCAGAGCGGGAGCTTTGAGAAAATGGCCGTAGAACTCTGACTTCGCTGGAATTTCTTCTCGTGGGTTCGTCATCACGGCAGGTAAAAAGAAAAGGCTCCGAACCCTGAGGTTCGGAGCCTTCGCCTGTCCTTGTAATGGAGATCGCGATGCGTGCCTGCGACTCGCAAGCCTGCCGGGCCGCGAACGTGGATCACGCTAAACCGCGTGATCCGCCTTTGCGCGCAGCCGCTCGACCACCTCGACAAAGCGGTTTCCGGCAATGTCGAGGCGCCCGCTGTTGTCGATCACGTTGACATCGGGGCCTGAGGTGACGTCAGGCGCCTGGCGGCTGAGGCGCCGCAAAACTTCCTCTTCACTCTCGCGACCGCGCTCGGCAAGTCGTTTTGCAAGCACCGGCGTCTCGGCTGTAACAACGACGACGGCGATCTCACCGAAGGCTTCGCGGAACGCCGGCAGGGCACCGCGGCTGCCATTGACGATCGCCGTCATGCCGTCCCTGACATTCCTGAGCACGACGGCGGGGATGCCGTATCGCAGCCCATGCGCATCCCAGAAGACGGCGAAGGCGCCGTCCTTCTGCATCTCGACGAACTCGTCTTCCGAGACGCTTTCATGCACTTCACTGCCGGCATCCGACGGACGGGTGATGACGCGGCGGACGAAATGCACGTCGTGACAATCGGCAAAGTGCCGGGCGGCAAAGCCCATGACGCTGTCCTTGCCGGCGCCGCTCGGCCCGACAACGACGACGAGCGCGCCGCCCTTTTCGGTCGCGCTCATGCGACACGCCGTCCTTCGCGCCAGACGGAGCGCACGACCGGGATGCCTTCCTTGCGGTGCACGCGGGCGATATCGGCGCGAAGGCCAACCGCGATGCGACCGCGGTCATCGAGACCGACGGTGCGCGCCGGCGTCGACGTCACCATGGCGATTGCCTTTGGCAAATCGACGGCGTCGAGTTCATCGGAGAGCACGAAGGGGGCGTGGATCAGGCTGAAGGGCACATAGTCCGACGACAGCACGTCGAGCACGCCGCGCTCGGCGAGATCGCGGGCGGCGATGTTGCCGGAGTGCGACTTGCCACGCACGATGTTCGGCGCGCCCATGAGCACGCTGAGGCCCGCGCGGTGCGACGCCTCGGCGGCCTCGAAGCTCGTCGGGAACTCCGCAAGCTTGATACCGAAGCCGATCGATTCCTCGACGTGGTCGACGGTCGCGTCGTCATGGCTGGCGATGGTGATACCGCGGGCCGCACAGGCCTCGGCGAGCGCGGTGCGGTGCGGACCGGCATACTTTGCCGACAATGCCTGCTGCCGCTCGACGAAGCGCGCGAATTCCTCGTCCGAGAAGCCGCGCTTGGCTTTGTAGTAGAGCGTGTACTGGTCCATCGTCTGGAACTGCCGCTGACCCGGCGCATGGTCCATCAGCGAGACGAGCTTGACCTGCGGGTCGTTCTGGAAGTCCTCGTAGTGATCGAGCACGTCGGAGGTCGAGACCTCGCAGCGCAGGTGGATCAGGTGATCGGCGCGAAGGCGACCCTCTTCCTTGGCCTGGGCCAACGCGTCGGCCATGCTGCGCATTTCGCCCTTCTGGAAGCCGCCGTCCTCGTCGGAGCCGAGACGCAGGCAGTCGAAGACCGTGGTGATGCCGGAGGTGACGACCTGGGCGTCATGGGCCTGGATCGCCGCGATCTTCAGCCAGCGCACGCCGGGGCGCGGCGAGTAATGGGCTTCGAGGTGGTCGGTGTGCAGCTCGATCAGGCCGGGGATCAGATAGTCGCCTTCGAAGTCCTCGCCGCTGGCAACCGTGCCCGCGGAGATATCGGCAATCTTGCCGTCGCGGATCAGCACCGAACCATCGAGGATGCTATCCTCGAGGACGATGCGGGCGTTGGTCAAAACCTGTTCTTTGCTCATCTCATGCGATCTTTCGTTGGGTGTCGCTGCCGAGCGGCAGCAGGGAGCGGACAGTAAAGGGTGCGCCGCGCTCCGGTTCGACGAAAAGCGCGACTGACGTAACGTGAAGCGGCTTGCCGATATGTTCGGCAAAGGTGGTTTCGAGCGCGGTACGCATCACGCCGCTGGCTTCCGTGGGCACCGGGCCAGTCAAGGTCAAGTGGAACTCGAACTCTTCGAAAACATAAGGATACCCCCATTCTCTGAGGTAGCGTCTCTGTCGTTCCGGCAGGCTGTTTGGATTGCGGCGGGCAAAGTCGGCGTCCGACAGCGGCGCACGGAACGGGTCGAAGCGGTGGACGGCGTCTTCGGCCAAATCCTGCAGGTCGGCGCAAGGCGCGGACGGCACGAGTGCGAAGAACGGGCCCAACTGGTGCAGCACGATTTCGGGGATCTCGAACGGGTCGAGGTCGGCGGCAAAGCACTCGAAAATACTTAGAAGCTCGCCTTCGTCCCGACCTTCGGCAAGTTCGAAAGGCGCTTTCAGCGTGCCGTGAAAACCGTAGCGCCGAGGGTCGGCCGTCAGTGCGCGTTGCGTCTCTTCGTCAATCCCGGCGATCGTCGGAAGCGTGAGGTCTTCGCCGGTAAAGGCGTCGCGCCCCAGCCAACGGGAGGCGACCTGCGACAGCCGGCTGTCCGCCGGCGGCGCGAAATAGATGGCATAACGCACGGTCTTCACTTTCTTGTAGCGACCGGCCCGCCAGGGCGGGGGTCGATTGTTTGCGGGATGCGATGCGCAGCTAGCCGATTTCCATGACAACATCATGATGGCGGACACGCAAATGCTTGGCTGTCGTCAATGTGCCTTGCTGCCCATCAGGCGCGAACGGCACGCGTTCGAGATGCTGTCGAAAATAAAGACAACCAGCAAGATCAGAAGCACCATATAGGCGACATTTTCCCAATCGGAATTGGTACGCATCGCTTCCCAGAGTTTGAGGCCGATGCCGCCGGCGCCGACGGCGCCGATGATCGTTGCCGAACGGGTGTTCGATTCCCAGAAATAGAGCGCCTGGCTGGCAAAGACCGGCAACACCTGCGGAAGCACGCCGAAGCGTTGCACCGCAAGCGGCGTCGCTCCGACCGATTTCACGCCCTCGCGCTGCTTGTCGTCGATGTTTTCCAGCGCTTCGGAGTAGAGTTTTCCGAGTGTGCCGGTGTCGGTGAAAAAGATCGCCGAGATGCCGGCAAGCGGTCCGGGGCCGAACGCGCGGGTGAAGAACAGTGCCCAGATGAACATGTCCACCGATCGCAGGAAGTCGAAGAAGCGCTTGACCATCTGGTTGGTCAGGAAGCTCGGGGTGATGTTGCGGGCGGCCAAGAAGCAGAGCGGGAAGGCGATCAGCGACGCAAAGAGCGTGCCGACGAAGGCCATAACGACTGTCTGTAGCAGCTTCGTCCAGACATCCAGATGCTGCCACTCGGCATTATAGAGGATGTTGTTCCAGGCAAGCGACAGGTTCGAACGGGCCGGATCGATGCGCTCGCCGGAGGCGATGAGCGAGGCGACCTCGCCGTAGCTTTTGCCGAAGAAGGCCGAGTTGGTGTCGAAGAGGAAGTTCGCCCAACCGAAGAAGCGGTTTCGGACGGAAACCTCGTCGCCTTCGACTTCCGCCCAGCCGGTGGCGCCGAAGGCAAGCACGATCTTTTCACCTGGCCGCTTCTGCGTCGCCCAGGCCGGAAGTGCGCCTTGCGGCCGCACCGTGTCGGCGCCGTCGACGGCCATGACAAGCGTGTCGCCACCATGGGTCGCCTTTACCAGGCCATCGGCGATCTCGATCCTGGTCGAGCGGTTGTAGGTGACGACGACGCGCGTCAGGACTTCTTCCGTCCGGGTTTCGACACGCGCTTCCGCCTCAGGCGTTGTAGTGGAACCCAAGGCCGAGCCGGGCGTCATGAAGCTGAAGGACGAACTGGCCTTCGGCTTTGCTGTCTGTGTCGTCGATGCCGGTATCTCGACTTTGCGGGTCACCGTCTCCTTGTCGAGTTCCACCCAGTCAGAATCGGGATTGGGGCCAAGCGGCGAATTGCGCTGATAGTTGAGGCTCATCGTCCGGTCCGGGGCGACGTGGATCTCGGGGCGCACCTCGTAGGAAACCCAGTCGGCAAGGTAGGTCCCTGCAATGCCCCAGTTGGCGTTGCCGAGCACTTGGCCGATCGAGAAGAACCACCAGCTGAAAATGAGATAGACGATGACGCCGCCGGTGATTGCGGCCGTGCGCACGCGCCTGGAGGTCGAGGATTTCAGGAGCTCGGGATGGCGGCTCGCGATCGCGTCCATTTCCATCGGGTTCAATCGTGTGGTCATGGTCATGGTGCGCACCTACTGGGCAAGCTGGAAGGCCTGCTCGCCAACAAGGCGGCGGCGAAGCCAGGCGGAAAACTGGTCGACGGCGAAAATGGTCGCAAACAGCAGGAGAACAATTGCAAGGGTCTTGGCCTGGTGTCCCTGGCCGATCGAAAGGCGGAGAAGCTCGCCAATGCCGCCGCCACCGACGGCGCCGATGATCGTCGAGGCGCGCACGTTGATCTCGAGGCGCAGCAGGAAGTAACTGGCGAAGTTGGGCAGCACCTGCGGCACCATGCCGAACCACACGCGCTCGATCCAGTTGCCGCCGGCAGCCCGCAGGCCCTCGTCCGGCTTCATGTCGGCGTTTTCCACCACTTCATAAAAGAGCTTGCCGAGCGCGCCGATCGTGTGGATCGAGACCGCGGCGATCGCCGGAATGGGGCCGAGCGAAAGGATCGCAAGGAAGAAGCCGGCGATCACCACCTCCGGAAAGGCGCGAAGAACTTCCATGATGCGGCGAACGATGCCGCGGATCCACGGATTGGGCATCAGGTTGCGGGCGGCGAGGAAGCAGAGCACGAAGCCGAAGGCCGTGCCGATCACCGTCGAGAAGATCGCGATGTTCACGGTCTCCAGCATCTTGTGCACGTATTCGGGAATGTAGAAGCTCTCGGTCAGGTAGAGCCGGCCCTCAGGATAGTTGTATTTGAAGCTGCCGTCGTCATAGGGCGAGGGCAGGTCGAACATGGCGCGGAAAATCTCCAGCCCGTCGCGCGGCGCGAGATCGCCGACGAAATCGAAGAAATGCGGCAAACGGTCGAAGAACTTGCCGGCATTGGAATCGTTGGCGAACCAGAGCGAACCCGACAGCGCCAGGAGGAGAACGCCAAAGCCAAGCCAGGAATAGAGCCGGCGGCGGGAACTGAGCTCCTGCCAGTGACGCTCGATGACGGCGCCGTTGTCGCTCAGATGTCGCGGGAGCAGGGAAGTTGCCATGACCGTTCCGGCTTTCGCCGGCCTCTAGAGCATTTCCAGGAAATTTGCGAAGCGGTTTTCCGCCCCGGAAATGCGTGAAAACAATGCGGCGAAGGATGCGAAAGCACCCCTTCAAACAGTGAAACGCTGGCCGTTTGGGCGGCCAGCGTTCCCGAGTGGTGCGGGTCTATCAGCCGCCGATCGTCGCCTTGCGGGCGTCGATGATCGGCTTGTAGAAGTCGGCGTTGACTTCGGTGTAGCCGGTGAAGTCACCGCCCTGGATGGCCGAGAAGCAGGCCGCGTCGGTCTTCGGCAGGTCCAGCATGAACTGCTTGAACTTCGCCTTCATGTCCTCGTTCATCGTGTTGCGCACGACGATCGGGCCGTTCGGGATCAGCGGCGACTTCCAGAGCTCGACCAGGTCGTTCATGTCGAGGATGCCCTTGTCGACCATCTTCTTCAGGTTGCCCGAGGTGTAGCCGTCCTTGAATTCGCCGACGCCCGAGCCGAAGGTCGTGCCGGCATCGAAGGTGCCCTTGACGACTTCGAGAACGAGGTTTTCGTGACCGCCGCCGAAGCCGGTTTCACCGAAGAATTCCTTGACCGGGGCGCCGATCGCTTCCGGGAGCGTGACGAGCGGGACGAGGTAGCCCGAGGTCGAGTCCGGGTCGGCGAAGCCGAGCTTCTTGCCCTTCAGGTCTTCGATCTTGGTGATGCCGGAATCCTTGCGGGCAACCATGATCGAGTGGTAGCCGGTCGAACCGTCGGTCTGAACGGTCGTCAGGATCGGCTCGACGGCGTCAGCCTTGGCGAGGTAGATCTTGGCGTAGCCGGAAGCGCCAAGTTCGGCGTAGTCGAGCGTGCCGCCGAGCAGGCCCTGGATAACGCCGTCATAGTCGGCGGCCGGGAACAGCGAGACCTTCTCGACGCCAATGGCGGCCGGCAGCTTGTCGACCAGGCACTGGAAGTTGCGCAGGCGGTCGGCTTCGTTTTCGCCGCCGAGGATGCCGATGCGGAATTCCTTCAGGTCTTCAGCCTGGGCGTGGCCGACGAGGGCGAGGAGCGCTACGGCGCCCAGAAGAGCTTTCTTCAGCATAAGGTTCTCCCGTGTCCGGCTTGGCCGGATCCTATTGGGTTTCAAAGAGGTGCCCTTGACGCGGGCTTTCGATCATGGCGGGCGTCAGATGCCGGCCAGTGCCAGCGGCTTGAGGCCGGCCGATGCCGTTTCTTCCTGCGGTACTGCCGCCGGAATGTTGATGCTGGTGGAGGTCATCGATTCCTCGATGCCCGTGTCGGCGCCGTAGATCTCGGCAACGGCTGCTGCCGTCAGATCCTTCGGCTGGCCGTCGAAGACCACGCGGCCGCGCGCCATGCCGATGATGCGTTCGCAATAGTTGCGCGCGGTATCGAGCGTGTGCAGGTTGGTGATGACGGTGATGCCGTCGCGCTCGTTGATGTCGCGCAGCGCATCCATGACGATCTTGGCGTTCAACGGATCGAGCGAGGCGATCGGCTCATCGGCAAGCAGAACCTTCGGTTGCTGCATCAGTGCGCGGGCGATCGCGACGCGCTGCTGCTGACCCCCCGAGAGTGTTCCGGCCGGCTGCAGCGCGGTCTGCTCGATGCCGAGGCGCTCGAGCGCGCCGATCGCCATGATGCGCTCCTCGCGGGTAAACATGTTGAGGATGCTCAAGACCGTCGAGCGGTGGTTGAGGCGGCCGAGAAGCACGTTGGTGAGCACGTCGAGGCGCGGCACCAGGTTGAACTGCTGGAAGATCATCGCGCAGTCGCGCTGCCAGGTGCGAAGTGCCGACCCCCGAAGCGACGAAACTTCCGTGCCGTCGAAGACGATCGCGCCGGAAGACAGGTCCACGAGCCGGTTGATCATGCGCAGGAGCGTCGACTTACCAGCGCCGGAACGGCCGATAACGCCGACCATCTGGCCTTGCGGGATGTCGAAGGTAACCGAACTCACGGCTGTCTTCTTGCCGAACTGGCGGGTTACATTCTTCAACTGAAACATGTCTAGCAGGTCCTCTCCAGGGGAGACCGGTCATCGGTATGACCCTGCCATATCGCCGCTTCATGAAGCCGGAATGTCAGTTTGTTGTAAGTTCTGTTACAGTTCACAGCCCCGCATGTTTGGTTAACCAAATTTGAATGCCGGCGCGCAGGCGCCTGTACTGCCATCAACTTTCAGGGGGAGTTCGCATCAACATCGAGCGGATACCTGCGGTCGGCGGCGCAGGACCGGTGAGGGGCGCTAGTTCTGCGGACCGGGGTCCAGCGTCGCGCCGGGAATGTAGAGTGCAATCGGCCGGATTTCGTAGATCGCGCTCGGATTGGAGCGGCGCAATTCGCGCGCGGCGTCAACGGCGGCGTCGATGGCCGGGAAGTCGACGACGTAGAGGCCGAGCAATTGCTCCTTGGTTTCGGCGAAGGGGCCATCGGTGACGATGCCTTCGCCCTTGCCCCTTAGCGTCACGGCACCTTCGGCGGGTCCGAGCCGGGCGGCCGGGCCAAAGGCCTTCTGCTGGACGAACCGGTCATGAACCTGAAGCAGGTCGGTCATCAGCGCTTCGTCCTCCTCCTCGGTCCAGGATTCGACGACGCCTGCTGCGTGGTAGGCCAAGATTGCGTAATACATGAACCGTCCTCCCGCGTGTATTCCTGTCAGGTTTTGCCGGCGGCATCAACATCTTGTCGCGCGGGCGGCATCACCGGGCGTGCCGCCCGAGAGGGGCGCCTGTTCATCCGATCAGCCCCAGGCCGTCGCCGCCCATCGACAGGCCTGCCGGGCGATCCGCGAACTGCGTGTGAGCTCGCCGCGGGTCGCCGCATCGCGGGCCCTCCAGACGAGGCCGCGCGCGAGCGAGCGGGCAACTTCGCGCCCCGACGGATATCGGCGGCTGAGTGCGCGCAGGCCCTCATCGATCGCGGCATTGCCGAAGACCTCGTCACAATCGTATTTCGATCCCGTTGCGCGCCGCAGGATGCGCTTCTCATGGCCGGTCAAAGCGCTGCGGCTTTCCTCCATCGCGTGTCCGAAGTCGGTGATCGCCACGTCCCAGCGCTTCTTGCGGGCCATGATGGCGCCGCGCTGGAGAAGGGCTCGGCGTCGCTCTTCGGCGCTCTCGATCCGCCGTGTGGGCAGGTAGTCCGCCAGCGGCAGTGTCTGGTGCAGGCGGTCGAATATGAGGGCGTCGTTACTGATCCAGTTTTGATTTCGGCGATGTGCCTGGAAGCGGCTTGCCGCCGGTCCTCTGTCGCCGTCGTGCAAGCGCTGGTGAAAGATGATGTTGCGGGTCGACGTCGCCCTGCCGAGAAGCGACAGCCGGATCAGCATGTCGTAGTCGACGGATCGGGGCAGCGCTTCGTCGAAGGGGCCCGCCGCTTCGTAAAGCCGGCGGCGCACGAGCATGCCCGGCTGATGGACGAAAAAGTCTTCCAGTGTGGCGATCAGGAAGTCGTCCGGCGAGCAGTCGGTCCAGTAGCCGGTGTCGAGGAAACGGGCAGGGGTGTCCAGCTCGTGCTGAAAGCGGACATAGCGCCCATAGGCGATGTCGGTTGATGGATCCGCCTCGAAGACCCGCAGGAGATCGGAGAGGGCCGTCGGACAGACGATGTCGTCATCGTCGACGATCCAGACATATTGGCCAGTGCTCTGTTGCAAGCCGGCATTGAGGGCGCGTGCCTTGCCGGCATTTTCCTGGTTGAGGACGCTGATCCTGTCACCGTATCGGGACAGCACATCCATGGTCTCATCGGTCGAACCGTCGTCGACGACGACGATCTCGTCATCCCCCGCGATCTGCGGCAGCAGCGCGTCGATTGCAGCCGGCAGAAACTGCGCGCGATTGTAGGTCGGAACGATGATCGACACGCGGGCGCAGTTGCGAGATTCTTTCGACAATTTCATGCTTTATGCTCCTCCTCGATCGCTGCCTCCCCTGCAGCGCATTCGCTCGATGAACCGGGTGTCACCCGGAAAACGTGCACAACCATGACGCTTGAAACGTCCACAAAAAGGCGGCCTGCCCTCAATTTCGACAACAAGGCAAAATCTATCGTGAGATGGAAAGCAGGCTTGCTTCGGCTAGTTTGCGAGCCGAACGACGGAAGGCAGATCTATTGAGCCGTGCAGTAAAACTGACCGGGCAAGCCATCTGGGCGTCATTGGGCCAACTGGCGCAGGCGTTGCTTGCAACCATAAGCACCATCATCCTGGCACGAATTCTTGGCGCCGAGACTTATGGTGTGTTCGCGCTCGGTTTGTTGATCGTCGGCTTCGCGGAGATCTTCGTCGGCGGTCATGCCGCCGACATCGTGGTGCAGAAACCGGATGTCACAGCCGGCCATCGCAATGCCGCCTTCGTCGCGCTGAGCGTGATTTCGGTTTTCTCGGCTGCCGTGATCTGGGCGGGTGGGACCGCTGCGGCGGACTTCTTCGAGGCGCCGCAGCTGCAGGCGCCGCTTCTTGCGATGACGGTTCTGCCCGTTCTCACCGGGCTTGCGAGCGTTCCCAACCAGATCCTCGTGCGGCGGCTGCAATTTAATGATCTTGCCCGCATCGGGGCGATCAGCGGAACCCTGGCCGTTCTCGTCGGCGTGGTCTTGGCTTTCTCCGGCGCCGGCATCTGGAGCCTCGTGATCATGGAGATCGCGCGGCGCGCGATGACCCTCGCGATGCTCTTTCCGGCAGCGCGCTGGCGACCCGGCCTCGGCTTTCAGCGGCAGGAACTCGTCGAAGTCCTGCGCTTTGCATCGCGCCGGGTCGAAAACAACGGACTGACCTACATCTCGCAGAACGCGCTGCCGCGGCTGTTCGTCGGCCAATGGCTAGGCACCGAAGCGCTCGGCCTGTTTGCTGTCGCTCGTCGGCTGCTCGACCAGTTGCACAACATTCTGAGCGGTCCCGTTGCGGCAGTCGCCTTTCCCGCCGCCGCGCAGCTGCAGCACGATCGGGAGCGCCTTGCCCGGTTGATCGAGACATCCGTGCGGCTGACGACCTGGGTGTTCTGGCCGGTCGTCCTTGGTGTCGCAATGGTCGCCCCGGTCCTCGTGCCGCTGGCGTTCGGCGACGGATGGGCCGGCGCGATCCCCGTGCTTCAAATCCTTGCGCTTGGAACCCTGCGCGCGCCGGTCTCGAGCTTCAACACGGCGGTGCTGGTCGCGTTCGGCCGCATGGGGTCCGTATCCTTCATTTCCGTTCTGTCGATTGTTCTGGGCGCGGCCTTCCTCGCAGTCGGCGTCCAATATGGCCTCGTCGGCGTTGCCGCCGCGCTGTCGCTCCGGCAATGGACGCTCTGGCCGGTCGGCGCGATGCAGGTCTATCGCGTCTCCGGTCTGCATCCCCTCGGCCAGTTGCGCATGCTTTTCATTGCAGCGCTTCCGTCCTTGATCATGGCCGGTTCCGTCTGGTTTGCCAGCGAGACCATTCATGGCTTGCAGCCGGTGCCGTTGCTCTGCTCACTGGTTGCGAACGGCGTGATCGTGTACGGGCTGGCCTGGGCCGCCTTCAATCCGCGGCAGACGATCCTGTTGCTCAAGGCCATGTCCGATGTCGTGCGTGGGGATTGGGCTTCGGCGAAATCGCGCATCCCGCTGATCCTCGGAACGATTGCCGACCCGCAGGCATCGCGCAACGGCTGATCGGACCGCTCGTCAGGCAGCGAAGGCGCGCAGGCGCTTTACCCGGCGGGGGCTGATCGTGCCCTTGGCAGCGAAGAAGTCCCGCGCCTCCTTGCGAAGCAGCATCGGCTCATGGAATTGGATGAGGTTGGGATTGGCCAGCGCGGCATTGCCCTCGATCACGACCGGGCCGGCTTCGGTCGACACGATATCCCAGCCGACATAGCTCAGACCGGGGATAGCGCGCGTGCATTGCAACGCCAGCGTCTTGATGTCGTTCCAACGTGGGATGATGGTTCCAACGATGGCAGTGCCCGTCTCGGGGTGACGATCGAAGATCGTCCTTTCAGGACAGCCATCATCGGCGATCGCAGCGGTCAGCTGACCACTCTCGAGATCGACCAGCGCAACGATGCCGCCGGCCTTGAAGTTGTCCGTCGGGCGCGAGCGTTGTGTTCCGAAGCGGTGTGCGGCACCGAGCAGCACCGTCTTCCCGGTCGCCTCGTCATGGCCGACAAGGACGCGGATCGTGTTGACCGCGTGCGGGTAGATGGCGGAAGCGTAGGGATGCTGCACGACGGCGGCTTCGATCAGATAGCGGCCAAGTCGGTCGACGTCATCGATCGACGCTATGCGCTTGACGCCTCGCCCACCGCTGCCGTCGACCGGCTTTGCGATCATCGCGCGGCCGTCGGCTTCGGCGCGCGGCAGCGGGCCGCCGTCGAGCCGTCTCGCGACACCATCCTCGATGATCCCGATCAACTCCGGACAGGATGCGGGAAAGGTGCCCGTGCCCGCCCATTGGTGGAACCGCAGCTTGTCGCCGAGAAGCGCCATCGCCTCCGGGCTGTTCAACCGCGGCAACCGCGCTTCGGCCTCGAGGTCGGTCAGAAACAGGTGCTGGTGGAACTGGTCGAAAGGGTAGAGCCAGGCGCGGTTAGACAAGAACCCGCGGGTCAGGAGCCGCAACCTGGGGCGACCGGCATTTCCGCGCCGTTCCAGCGCCCAGAACTGCCGCAGCAAGGAGACGCGGTGCCGGATGGTGCCGATGATCGGGAGCACGGCCATCAGAGTGGCTCACCGTTGGCTCGGGGGATATAACGTGCAAAGATGCGGCGTAGTCGTGGATCGTCGAGCAGGCGATCATAAAGCTGAAAGAAGCGCAGGCTCGGATGCGCATTGCCCTCGATGACAGTCGGTCCATCGGGCGTCACCGCAATGTCCCAGCCGACATAATGCAGATAGGGAAAGGCGCGGCCGAGATCCTCGACGAGCCGCAGGACCGCCGGCCAATGGGCGATCTCGACATCGGTCATCGCTGCCCGCGTATCCGGATGCAAGTCATGATGACAGACGTGATTGTCCTTGCCGATCGAAACGGCGCGCGAAAGCCGCCCCGTTTTCAGGTCCACCTTGGAGACGAGGCCGCCGGCGCTGAAGTTGTCGACCGGCACCGAACGCGCGCTGCCGAAGCGATGGATGGCGGCGGCCGGGACCGGAGCGCCATCGTCGTCGCGCAGCATGAGCAGGCGTATCGTGTTCAAGGCGTCCGGAAAAATTACCTGGGCATAATCGGCCTGCTGCACGAAGCCGGTGAGAATGGCGTCTTCGCCGCGATAGCTGTCGACGGCGTCCGGGGTCGTGCCGATCTGCACCGAACGCCCCTTCGATCCGAGTGTCGGCTTGATGACGAAACGGCCGCGAGCGGCGAGTTCGTCGTGGAAAGCGCTTCGTTTTTCATCGCGCCAATACCACCGATCTGCGAAGTAGCAGGCGAAGATCTGCGGCGTGGGCAGTTGAGCCGAGACGAGAAGCTCGGTGAACACGGCCTTGTTGTCCAGCACATAGGCATAGTGGCCGTTTAGGCCATGCAGGTGCTGCTCTCTTTCGCAATTGGTGACGACGCCCCTGACATCACCGCGGATCTGGCGATACCAGTCGGCCTCCTTGGGGTCGAAGCCAGCCAGAATGTCCTGGATGCGCTGCAGCGGCGCCAACTGCCGCACCTCGGTGGAAGCGCTGTCTGACCAGTAGCGCCGCGCGTGGCTTTTCAGAAAGCGAAGACGGCGTGTGACGATCGTCTGTCGAACCAAAGTTTGCAGCATCAGGTGTGGGCCTCCTCTCCTGGTTCCGCTGTCGGCAATCGCAGCAGATCCCCGAAGCGCAGTTCCCACTCATAAGGTTCGAAAACATCCATGCCGCCCTCCGGGAAGAAGGTGATTTCTCCGAACAGAACCCGACCGAAATTCTCGTAGAGATCGACGCGGCTGAAAGCGAAGGGTGCAGCGAGTTCCGTCGCGACATCGAGCAGGGTGCGAAGGGACTGGGGTGCGGCGATCGCTTCCCGTTCGCACGGCGCGCCGCGCCGACGCACCGGCAACGGCTGCCAATCTGTGTCGAAGACCGTCTTGGTGCGCACGCCGTCCTTCTCGCGGATGACCATGATGAAATCCGGCCGACCGTGGAAACAGAAGATCTTGAACTCGCGCAAGCCATCGGGACTATCTGCGTGGAGAAACTCTTCGACGAGAACGCCCGGCCGGATGTCCCGATACACCGGCTCCCGGTGCCGATACCAATGGTTGAACGCCAGATGGTCGGCGAGCTTCGCTCGGGCGGCACCCCAGTCGAAGGCGTTCCTGTCCCGGCAGATTACCACGCCGCCGAAGTCGTGGTTCGTCTTGAGGACAAAAGCATCCTGCCGGATGTTACGGGGCGTTATGTCCCTCAGCCGATAGGTTGCGAGGATGGCGGGGATGAGCAGATCCGCGCCGACGCGCTCGGCAACGTAGTCGCGCACCCGGATTTTGTCGGCGCAGATCGTCTGCAAGTCCGTCGCAGGCAGAAGCTTCAGCGCATTGAGCTTTTCGCTCAGTCCCCGCGGCCTGTCGACTTCGAGCACCCGTCCGGTTTTGCCGCGATACTGCGCCTCGATGAAGGCGCGCGTGCTGGTTCGGCGCTCCTCGCGGAAAAGGCTGGAGCGGGACCAGCGGTAGAGTTGCGTCAGGAGATCGGGGGCCTGCCGCGCCAGCAGCCGGCGGGAATATTCCTTCATGGTGGACATCGTTTATCCGTCACTAAGAAACCTCGGTGCCGGCGATCCGCTTGGGCGCGCGACGAGGCGGAGGTTTCCAGAACGATGTGGCGATACGGTGGCCGGGGCGCCGGCAGTCGGCTCGGCGCGTCGTTTGCTTTGGGGTGCCCGGGCGCAACCAGCCCCCGACGGGAGATCTGCGGTTGGGTCCGCAACCCCGCTCGAGTTAGCGTTCCAGCCGGGCCGGGCTGAACGTCGAGGCGTCGAGCCCGGCCGCTTCAAAGCCCTCGGGCGCGGGTGCACCGACGAGAAGGCTTGCGGCGAATGCGCCGAGCGCCGGTGAGGTGAGGATGCCATAGCCGCCCTGGCCGGCGAGCCAGAAGAAGTCCGGGCGCTCGCGGGCAAAGCCGATCACCGGAAGCTTGTCCGGCGAGAAGCTGCGCATGCCGGCCCAGCTCTTGAAGATACGGCGCACCGGCACGGTTGTCGCCTCCTCGACGTAGTGCGCGGCCCAGGCGACGTCGATCTCCTCCGGCTGGACGTCGGCCGGCTCGCACGGCGTTGCGTCGGCAGGCGAGGAAAGCAGTCGCCCGCCTTCAGGCTTCATGTAGAAGTCTTCGTCGATCTCGTTGATTTCGGGCAGCGTCAGCGCATCGACGCTTTCGGGCAGGTCGACGGTGATTGCCGTGCGGCGATGCGGCACGATGCCGACGGTGGCGACGCCGAACGATTGCGCGACGGGATCGGCCCAGCCGCCGGCGGCATTGACGATCGTCTTGGCGCCAACCTCGCCGGTACTCGTAGCCAGAACCCAGCGGTCGCCGTCTCGGCGCGGTGCCAGCACGTCCGAGCGCTCGATGATCGCGGCACCATGGCGGCGCGCGCCCCGGACGTAACCCTGCAACAGGTTCTCGACTTCGATGTCCCAGAACTGCGGATCGTAAAAGGCCGCCGCCACATAGTCGCCGCGCAGGATCGGCACGCGTGCGATCGCCTCATCGACGCTCAGCCGTTCAATTTCGGCGGTTGCACGGCTCTCCGCGGCAAACACCTCTTCGAACCGCGCAAGCTTTTCGGCATTGGCGATCATCACGCCGCCGCGCTGCTTGAGCAACGCGATTTCGGAGAAGCCTTCGGGCGGGTTGTCGAAGAAGCCCTTGGAAATCGCCGCGAGCGCACAGACTTCCGGCGCATTATAGCGAAGCACGAACTCCGCCGCCGAGCGACCGGTGCTGTGATAGCCGAGCCCTTCCTCCCGCTCGATCACCACGACGGAGCGATGCGGCGCCAGGAAATAGGCCAGCGACAGGCCGGCAATTCCACCGCCAATAATCGCCACGTCGTAGTCCTGCATGTCCCGCCTCCGTTGGTTGTCGGTCGGACCATAGGCAAGGCGACATCCGCGTTCAAATTTATAACCGGAAAGGCGACTATCAATTCTGATGATGGTCAGGCGGCGTCGAGGCAGTGATCCAGCGGCTCCGTGTCGGCCACATGGGCAAGAAATGCGGCTTCTGCCGGATTGAGGATCGCGTTCGGATTGGAAATGCGAAAGACGTCGGTGGTCGGCAGATCGCTATAGGGTGGCAGCTGCCAGAGCTGGCCCGCCGCGACGGCAGGTGATGCCAGGTGATCCGGCAGCATGCCGATGCCGACATTGGAGGCGATCAGTCGCATCACCTCTTCGACATTGCAGGAGACGGCGCGGACCTGCTGACCGAAAGACCCGACCGCGCGCACGGCGGTTACCGAGTTCATGTGCTGGCCGCCGAGAACGTCGGCGATGAAGGCGATGTAGGGATTGCCCCTGAGATCGTTGAAGTCGACGCCTTCGACCCCGAACAGCGGATGGCTTCTGCCGCAATAGAGCGCATAGCGCTCGCGCACGTGAAAGCGACTGTTCAGCCAGTCGGGAATGTTGCCGTCGCAAAGGCCCATGGTCGCGACATTGCGTTCGACGGCACTCAACACATCCACGGTCGTTGCGACCGTGACCGACAGGGTCACCTTGGGGTGCAGGCGAAAGAAGCTTTCGAGCTTGCGGTCCCAGGCGGGATTGTGGGCGTGGCTGACCGAGTGGATGTTGAGATGGCCGGTAATCTCATCGCCGGCGGTTTCAAGAACGTTCGGCAGACGGATGACCGCTGCGAAGATATCGCGGCACTGGGCATGCAGCCGGGCACCGGCATCCGTCAGGTTGAAACGTCCGGGACGGCGGTCGATGAGCTTCTGACCGACGGTCTGTTCCAACCGCTTCAGCGCCATGCTGACGGCCGGCTGTTGCAGGAGCAACCGGTTGGCCGCTGCCGTGATGCTGCCTTCCTCGACGAGCACGACGAAGGTGCGCAGCAGGTTCCAGTCGAGATTGTGGGCGAAGCGTTCGAGGCGGTCATTGGCCATGGTCGTGGCTTGCTTCTGATCTCTGGCGTTGCACTGGCATTCGGTCTGCAAGGAGGGCAGGCAGAGCGAAAGACATCTCTTCTTGTCGTCATATTCCAGCGATTTTGCAACAAGGCCGCGCAAAGCCGGACGAGGGGCCATTCCCCGGACGCATGAGGCGGTGCCTCAATTTCGTTTGAAACGCCATGCACCCCTTGCGATAACGTGAGCTGAATAATCCGATGGGAGAGAAACATGGCCGGCAAGACGCAATTTCAATGGGATGATCCGTTCCTCCTCGACGATCAGTTGACCGAGGACGAGCGCATGATCCGCGACACCGCGCGGGCCTATGCGCAGGACCGTCTGCAGCCGCGCGTCATCGACGCCTACCGCGAAGAATCGACCGATCCGGAGATCTTCCGCGAAATGGGCGAGCTTGGCCTGCTCGGCGTCACCGTTTCGGAAACCTATGGCGGCGTCGGCGCTTCCTACGTTGCCTACGGTCTGGTTGCCCGCGAAGTCGAGCGCGTCGATTCGGGCTACCGCTCGATGATGAGCGTGCAGTCGTCGCTGGTGATCTATCCGATCTATGCCTATGGCTCCGAGGAGCAGAAGCAGAAATACCTGCCGAAGCTGATCAGCGGCGAGTGGATCGGTTGCTTCGGTCTGACCGAGCCGGACGCTGGTTCTGACCCGGCCGGCATGAAGACCCGCGCAATCAAGACCGAGAGCGGCTACCGCCTCGTCGGTTCGAAGATGTGGATCTCCAATGCACCGATCGCCGATGTCTTCGTGGTGTGGGCGAAGTCGGAAGCGCATGGCGGCGCCATCCGTGGCTTCGTGCTCGAAAAGGGCATGAAGGGCCTTTCCGCCCCGAAGATCGCCGGCAAGCTGTCGTTGCGTGCGTCGATCACCGGCGAGATCGTCATGGACAATGTCGAGGTCGGCGAGGAGGCCCTGCTGCCGAATGTCGAGGGCCTCAAGGGTCCGTTCGGTTGCCTCAACCGCGCCCGCTACGGCATTTCCTGGGGTGCGCTCGGTGCTGCCGAATTCTGCTGGCATGCGGCGCGCCAGTATGGTCTCGACCGCAAGCAGTTCAACCGCCCGCTCGCCCAGACGCAGCTCTTCCAGAAGAAGCTCGCCGACATGCAGACGGAGATCACGCTCGGCCTGCAGGGCTCGCTGCGCGTCGGCCGCCTGATGGACGAAGGCCGCATGGCTCCGGAAATGATCTCGATCGTCAAGCGCAACAATTGCGGCAAAGCGCTCGACATTGCCCGCATGGCCCGCGACATGCACGGAGGCAACGGCATCTCCGAGGAATACCAGGTCATGCGCCACATGGTGAACCTCGAGACCGTCAACACCTACGAGGGCACGCATGACGTTCACGCGCTGATCCTCGGCCGCGCCCAGACCGGCCTCCAGGCCTTCTTTTGAGCGGCGCCGTCATGGAAGCGCCGCTGAAGGGCATTCGTGTGCTCGAACTGGCCCGCATTCTTGCAGGCCCATGGATCGGCCAGACGCTGGCCGATCTCGGTGCCGACGTCATCAAGGTGGAAAGCCCTGATGGCGATGACACCCGCACCTGGGGCCCGCCCTTCGTTGCGGGCGAGGACGGCGAGAAGCTGGACGCCGCCTATTTCCACGCCTGCAACCGCGGCAAGCGCTCCGTCGTGCTCGACTTCACGACCGAGGAAGGGAGGGAGGCCGTGCGCCGCCTTGCCGCCCAGTCGGACGTGCTGCTCGAAAACTTCAAGGTCGGCGGGCTTACCAAATATGGGCTCGACTACGAGAGCCTGAAGAAGATCAATCCGGGGCTGATCTATTGCTCGGTCACCGGCTTTGGCCAGGATGGCCCCTATGCCCATCGCGCCGGCTACGATTACATCGTCCAGGGCATGAGCGGCATCATGGACCTGACCGGCGAGCCCGATCGCGAGCCGCAGAAGATCGGCGTCGCCTTTGCCGATATCTTCACCGGGCTCTATGGCGTGATCGCCGTGCAGGCGGCGCTTGCCCAGCGCGAGCGCACCGGCGAGGGGCAGCAGATCGACATGGCTCTGCTCGACTGCATGACTGGCGTGCTCGCCAACCAGGCGCTGAATTTTCTGGTCTCCGGCAAGGCGCCGCGCCGGCTCGGCAATGCGCACCCGAACATCGCGCCCTATCAGGTCTTCCCTACATCCGATGGTCACCTGATCGTTGCCGTCGGAAACGACCGGCAGTTCGTGAAGTTCTGCACCTTGCTCGGACGGTCGGATCTTGCGACTGACGAGCGTTATCTGACCAATGCGCTTCGCGTGCAGAACCGGGACACGCTGACGCCGGAACTGTCAGCCGAAACGGCGAAGATCGAGCGCGACACGCTGTTGAAGTTGCTGGAAGATGCCGGTGTGCCCGGCGGGCCAATCAACACGGTCGCCGACGTCTTTGCCGATCCGCAGATCGAGCATCGGCAGATGCGGGTGGATACGCCGCATTCGGGTGCTGCTGCCGGTACCTCGCCCGGGGTCCGGACGCCGATCCGGTTTTCGGCCGCCGAGCTTGCGCTTGAGCGTGGCGTGCCGCGGCTTGGGGAGCATACGGCCGAAGTGTTGGCCGAAATCGGGATGGACGCGTCGTAGCGTGACTAACGCAGCGTGAGATGCTGAGCGTCCCGTTGAGGCGCGACCTGAAGAAAACAGCGAAAAGCCCTGGAAATAGGAGAGATTTCCAGGGCTTTTCCGTTAGGCCTTGAGGGCGCGGTCGAAGACGCGCGACAGCCGTTCGGCGAAGCCGCGCGGGTCCTGCGGCTTGTCGCCGTCGAGCACGCGCGCCTGGTCGAGCAGGAGTTGAACGGCGTCCGTGCGGAACGCCGTATCGCCGGCGGGGCTTGCGGCCATGGCGGTGATCAGCGCGTGGCTCGGGTTGATTTCGAGGATCGGCTTGGGGGCATCGTCGAGACGACCGGCGCCCTGCAGCATCTTTTCGAGCTGGCGGTCGGGGCCGTGTTCCGGTGCCACCAGGCAGACCGCACTTTCAGTCAGGCGGTCGGAGGTGCGCACGTCCGAGACGGCCGCGCCGAGGGTTTCCTTGGCAAAGGCGACGAAGTCGATGACCAGCTGGCTCGCCTGCGGCGCCTCTTCCTTGCTGCCTTCGGGCTTGGCGATGGCGCTGAGATCGGCCGCCCCTTGCGTAATCGACTTCCAGGGCTTGCCGTCGAAATCCGGTGCTGACGTCACCCAGAAGCTATCGACCGGATCGGTCAGGAGAAGCACCTCGATGCCGCGGGCGCGAAAACCTTCGAGCTGTGGCGAGGCCTTGAGTTGGGCGAGATTGTCGCCGGTCAGGTAATAGATCGCCGACTGGCCGTCCTTCATGTCCTTGACGTAATCGGCAAGGCTGCGCTGGCTCTCATCCGACGTGGTGGTACGGAAGCGCGACAGCGCCACCAGCTGTTCGCGGCGCTCGTAGTCTTCGTAGATGCCTTCCTTCAGCACGCTGCCGAAGTTTTCCCAGAGTTTGTCGAAGGTCTCGGTCTCGTTTTCCGCAAGCTTCTCGATCGCCGTCAGCACACGGTTGGTCACGCCCTTGCGGATGCTGGCGAGCAGCGGGCTTTCTTGGATCATCTCGCGCGAGACGTTCAAGGGCAGGTCGGAGGTATCGACGAGACCGCGCACGAAGCGCAGGTAACGCGGCAGCAATTCCGCTTCGTCGGTGATGAAGACGCGCTTGACGTAGAGTTTCATCCGGCCCTTGCGGTCCGGGTCGAACAGATCGAAGGGCTTCGAACCAGGCACGAAGGCAAGGGCCGTATATTCGTGCCGGCCTTCGGCGCGGAAATGCACCGTCAGCGCCGGATCGTCATACTGGCCGGCGACGCCTCGATAGAAATCGGCGTAGTCTTCCTTGCTGATCTCGCTCTTCTGCTTCGTCCAGAGCGCGGTGCCGTCGCCGACCTGGACCGGTTCCGCATCGGGCTTTTCGAGAATCGAGATCGGCACAGGCACGTGGCCGGACTGGTCCTTGACGACGCGCTCGACGGTCCAGCGCGATGTGTAGGTCTTCGCGTCTTCCATCAGGTGCAGCGTGATGCGCGTGCCGCGCGCCGGGGCGTCGGCAAGCTCTGCTGCAGAAACGGTGTAGCTGCCCTTGCCGTCGGACGACCACAGGAAGGCATGCTCGGAACCGGCGCGACGCGATACCACGTCCACCTTGTCGGCGACCATGAAGGCGGAATAGAAGCCGACGCCGAACTGGCCGATGAGCTGCGCGCCCTCCTTGCCCTGGGCGGCTTCGATACGCTCCATGAAGGCGCGCGTGCCCGAGCGGGCGATCGTGCCGAGCGCTTCGACCAGCTCGTCGCGGCTCATGCCGATGCCGTTGTCCTCGACGACGAGCCGGTTGTTTTCCTCGTCCAGCTTCAGCGTGATGCGCGGGGTCGGGTCACCGGCCAGAAGCTCCGGCGAGACGATCGCTTCGTAGCGCAGCTTCTCGCAGGCATCCGCGGCATTCGAAATCAGTTCGCGGAGGAAGACGTTCTTGTCGGAATAGACAGAATGCACCATCAAATGGAGCAGTCGCGCCACATCGGCTTCGAAGACATGTTTCTCTACGGACATTTCGATTTCGCTCATTGCCTGGCAACTCCTTTGGGTTTCGCCCCAATTGGCAAGCGGTGTTCGGAATTTCAAGGCCTGACTTGCGCGCTCCCCATTTCTGGATAATGCTGCAGTGCGAAAGATCAGTGAACGCTGGCGAAACGATGCTTCTTCAACGGGGTCCACGGCGAAGAATTCGCGCGGGCGACAAATCGCCGTAACACTCCGCAGTTATGCTGCTTCGACCCGAGCAATGGCCTTGGGTTATCATGCCGAGTTCATATCGCGGCCTGCCGCCTGTCTCTTTGACTAAGGTCAATGCGAGACGAATTGCGTTGTTCTATTGGCTCTGGAAACGGGGCCGACCTTCAATCGCACCGAGGAGTGGACATCATGCCCAAGCATTCCACGAGCCCGACCATCCCGACTTTCGCAGATGCCTATTCCTATTCGCTCGATGCCTGGCAGCGTTCGGTCCTCTTTCTCGATGTGATGCGCCAGCGTGGGGCGCAATATGAGGAACACCGCACCCAGACCGCGCCGAATGTGCTGGAGTTCGAGGCCCAACTTGTTACCGATGGGCGCACGCTCGCCCGGCCGGTGAACTATGCTCTGGTCAGCATCGTTCCGCCCGAGGGTATCACGATCGATCCGACGAAGCGTCCCTTCGTTGTCGTCGATCCCCGGGCGGGGCACGGCCCCGGCATCGGCGGCTTCAAGGCTGACAGCGAGATCGGCGTGGCGCTGAAAGCGGGCCATCCCTGCTATTTCATCGGCTTCCTGCCGGATCCTGTTCCGGGCCAGACGATCGAGGACATCGCGCTGGCCGAAGCCGGTTTTCTCGAAACCGTCATCGCCCGCCATCCGCAGGCAGATGGCAAGCCCTGCGTGATCGGCAATTGCCAGGCGGGCTGGGCGGTCACGATCGTTGCGGCGCTGCGGCCCGAACTGTTCGGCCCGATCATCATTGCCGGCGCGCCGCTTTCCTATTGGGCGGGCGTGCGCGGGCAGAACCCGATGCGTTATTCCGGCGGGCTTCTCGGCGGCAGCTGGCTGACGGCGCTGACCGGCGACCTCGGTGGTGGCATTTTTGACGGCGCCTGGCTGGTGCAGAACTTCGAGAACCAGAATCCGGCGAACACGCTCTGGACCAAGCAGTACAATCTCTTTTCGAAGATCGACACGGAAGCGGCACGCTACCTCGGCTTCGAACGCTGGTGGGGCGGCCATGTCACGCTCAATGCAGAGGAGATGCAGTTCATCGTCGATGAGCTCTTCGTGGGCAACAAGCTCGCGGCCGGCGAAATACGAACCTCCGACGGCACCGCGATCGACCTGCGCAACATTCGCTCGCCGATCGTGGTCTTCTGCTCGACGGGCGACAACATCACCCCGCCGCAACAGGCGCTTGACTGGATCCTCGATCTCTACGACAGCGTCGACGAGATCCGCGCCTACGGCCAGACGATCGTCTATACCGTGCACGAGACCGTGGGCCATCTCGGCATCTTCGTCTCGGCGGGCGTCGCCAGGAAGGAACACGATGAATTCGCCTCCAACATCGAGCTGATCGACGTTCTGCCGCCGGGGCTTTACGAGGCGGTGCTGACGCCGGCAAGCGAAACGGTCGAGGGCCGGGCGCTCGTCTCCGGCGAATGGCTGATGCGCTGCGAGTCGCGCACTCTTGAGGACATCCGCGCACTCGGCGGCAACGACATCGAGGACGACAGGCGTTTCGCCGCCGCGGCGAAGCTCTCGGAGATCAATCTGGCGCTCTACCGCACCTACCTGCAGCCGATGGTCAAGGCGGCGGCGACGCCGCCCGTGGCAGAGGCGATGCGCAACATGCATCCGCTGCGCCTGCAATATGCGCTTTTCGGACCGGACAATCCGTTCATGGCCTGGACGTCGGCGCTGACGGACCATGTGCGCGAAAACCGGGAACCTGCCGCCGCCGGCAACCCGTTTATCGCCTGGCAGGAGGCGCTGTCACAGCAGATCGTCGACGGCCTCGAGAGCTGGCGGCGGACGGCCGAGTACCTTTCGGAGCAGAGCTTCCACGCCCTCTACGGCGCTCCGAGCCTGCAGGCCGCACTCGGTGTCGACACCAACACAAAGCAGCCGCCGCGAAAGGCGGAGAAGAGCCTGCTGCACCGGGAACTCGTCAAGGCGCGGATCGCCGAACTCAAGGCCCAGATGGCAGAGGGCGGAACGTGTGAAGGCCTTGCCAGAGCTCTGATTTTTGTCGGCATGGCGCGCGGCGGCGCTGATGAACGCGGCTTTGAGGCCATTCGCCGGCTCCGGCTTTCCCATCCGGAAGCAAAGCAACTGAGCCTGGCCGACTTCAAGACCGTTATGCGGGAGCAGTATTTCATGCTGCTGATCGACGAGGCGGCGGCACTCGCCGCTCTTCCGAAGCTGCTGCCGGAAGCGGTCGAGGAGCGTCGCACCGCCTTTACGGCTCTTCGTGAGATCCTGGAGGCATCCGGGGCCGTGATGGGCGTGGCTGCCGAGCGGTTGCAGCAGGTTGCCGCGCTATTTCGCCTGGACAGTGAGCCGCCGGTTCCGATCGCAGCGGGTAAGACCATTCGCAACCGCAATGCATCCTGATAGGGGGAATCGACTTGTCCGAGGTAACTGAACTGCCGGTTGGGCAGTCCAAATACGATCTCCTGATCGCCACCGCGCGAGACGAAACGCCGGCGGTCACCATTGTCGTGCATCCCTGTGACGAGACGTCCCTGCGCGGTGCGCTCGAGGCCGCGCAAATGGGCTTGATCGCGCCCGTTTTGGTCGGGCCGGAGGCAAAGATCCGCAGCGTTGCCGCAGAATATGGACTCGACCTCGGCCAGAGTGAGATCGTAGATGCGCCGCACAGCCATGCGGCGGCGGCCAAAGCGGTGGCGATGATCCGGGAAGGGTGGGGCGAGCTGTTGATGAAAGGCAGCCTGCACACCGACGAGTTGATGAAGGAGGTCGCGGCGTCGGCAACCGGGCTCAGGACTGACCGACGGATCAGCCACGTCTTCATCATGGACGTGCCGGGGCATAGCGAAACGCTATTCATTACCGATGCCGCCATCAACATCTTCCCGGACCTCGAAGCCAAGCGCGACATCGTGCAGAACGCCATCGATCTCTGGGTGACGATCGGCCTCGGTGAGCCGCGGGTCGCCATTCTTTCGGCGGTCGAGACCGTGACGACGAAGATCCCCTCGACGATCGAGGCGGCCGCACTCTGCAAGATGGCCGAGCGCGGCCAGATCACCGGCGGCCTGCTCGACGGTCCGCTTGCCTTCGACAACGCGATCGACCCGGAGGCAGCAAGGATCAAGGGCATCACCTCCGCCGTGGCCGGTCGCGCCCAGATTCTGGTGGTGCCGGACCTTGAGGCGGGCAACATGCTCGCCAAGAACCTTACCTTCCTGTCGCACGCCGACGCTGCCGGCATCGTGCTTGGAGCGCGCGTGCCCATCGTGCTGACGTCGCGGGCGGACTCCGTGCGCACGCGTCTCGCCTCCTGCGCCGTCGCCTCGCTCTACGCGGCGCGGCGCCGGGCCGCGCAAGTTGCGGCGGTGTGACCATGGATGCGCTTCTCGTCGTCAACGCCGGATCGTCGAGCCTGAAGTTCCAGGTGTTCGGGATCACGGATCAAGGGCTCGAACGCCAGATCAAGGGCCAGATCGGTGGCATCGGCACGCGTCCCCGCCTGCAGGCGAAAGCGGCCGACGGCAGCACGCTGACCGACAAGAGCTATGATGCCGACGTCGTTGGCGATCTGCCGGCGGCGATCGCGGCGGCGCGCGATTGGCTGCTGACGCTGGAAGGCTTCACCCTGCGGGCGGTCGGCCATCGCGTGGTGCACGGCGGTCCCGATTATGCCGCGCCGGTGCTGATCGACGCGAACGTCCTTGATCGCCTCGCGAGCTACCAGGATCTGGCGCCGCTGCACCAGCCCAACAATCTGGCGCCGATCCGCCAGGCGATGGCGATCAATCCGGATGTGCCGCAGGTCGCCTGTTTCGATACGGCCTTTCACCACGGTCACCCGCAAGAGGTGAACTGCTACGCGATGCCGCGCAGCTACTATGATGAAGGCGTGCGGCGCTACGGCTTCCACGGCCTTTCCTATGAATACATCTCCGAGCGACTGCGGGATGTAGCGCCTCAGGTCGCAGGTGGTCGCGTCATCGTCGCGCATCTCGGCAGCGGTGCCTCGATGTGCGCCCTCAGCAATGGTCACAGCGTCGAGAGCACGATGGGCTTTACCGCCCTCGACGGTCTGCCGATGGGAACCCGGCCCGGCCAGCTTGATCCGGGCGTCGTGCTCTATCTCATCCTGCAGCGCGGCATGAGTGCCCAGGCCGTTTCCGATCTGCTCTACCACGAGGCCGGCCTCAAGGGTCTCTCGGGCGTGTCGAACGACATGCGCGATCTGCTTTCAAGCGCGGATCCTCACGCCAAGCTTGCCATCGACCACTTCGTCTATCGCTCGGGGCTCAATGTCGGGATGCTTGCGGCGGCGCTTCGTGGCGTCGACGCGTTGGTTTTCACGGCGGGCGTCGGGGAAAACTCCGCCCCGATCCGCGCTCGCATCGCTGAGAACATCGCCTGGCTCGGCGCCGAACTCGATCGTGTCGCCAACGAGGCGGGCGCCACGCTGATTTCGACGCCTTCGAGCCGCGTCGCGCTCTACGTCATCCCGACGGACGAAGAACTGATGATCGCTCGCCACACGCTTTCTCTGCTTAAATCCCGCGCAGCCTGATCCATCGGAGACGATTGATGTCCATTCCTGTCGCAAAGGCCAAACTTCTCGATGGCCGCAAGGGCTTGATCGTCGGCATTGCCAACGATCGGTCGATCGCCTGGGGCTGCGCCCGCGCTTTCCGCGCTTTCGGGGCGGAAGTCGCCGTGACCTATCTGAACGACAAGGCAAAACCTCATGTCGAGCCCCTGGCTCGCGAAATCGAAGCGCCGATCTTCCTGCCGCTTGACGTTGCGGTGCCGGGCCAGATGGAAGCGGTGTTCGAAGAGATCGAGAAGATCTGGGGCGAACTCGATTTCGTCGTCCATTCGATCGCCTTTTCGCCGAAGGACGCGCTCGGCGGCCGGGTGGTCGATGTCCCACGCGAGGGTTTTTTGAAGACCATGGATATTTCCTGCTGGTCCTTCATCCGCATGGCGCATCTCGCCGAGCCGCTGATGAAGAACGGCGGCACGCTCTTCACCATGACCTATCATGGCTCGCAGGTGGTGGTGGAAAACTACAACATCATGGGCGTCGCCAAGGCGGCGCTGGAAAGCGCCGTGCGTTATCTTGCCTCCGAACTCGGCCCAAAGGGGATCCGCGTGCATGCGATTTCGCCGGGCGCGCTGGCGACCCGCGCCGCCTCCGGCATTCCGGAATTCGACGCGCTGCTCGAAAAGACCAAGGTCAAATCGCCGAGCCGCGAGCTGATCGACATCGACGACGTCGGCGCGGCCACCGCTTTCCTTGCGCATGACGCCGCCCGTCTGATCACTGGGCAGGTGCTCTATGTCGACGGTGGCTACCACATCATCGACTAAGCTCGTCGCGCAAAGGTGCGCAGCAGTTTTGCGGTTGCGACATGCGGCAAATCAACGGCGTAAAGCGCGGGGGCGATCCTGAAAGATCGCGACGCGCTTTAGCCGCCGGGTCTCCGCACGGGTCAGATATTGCCCATGCAAAGATATTTCATTTCCAGATAGTCCTCGAGCCCGTGGCGCGAGCCTTCGCGGCCGATGCCTGATTGCTTGATGCCGCCAAAGGGCGCGGCTTCCGAGGACATGCGGCCGGTGTTGATGCCGACCATGCCGTATTCCAGCGCTTCGGCCACATGCCAGACCCGCTTCAGGTTCTCGGCGTAGAAATAGGCGGCAAGACCGTAGATCGTGTCATTGGCCTCGGCGATGACCTGCTCGGCCGTCTCGAAGCGGATGATCGGGGCGATCGGGCCGAAGGTTTCTTCCTGGGCGACGCGCATGTCGGTTGAAATGCCCGTGAGAACAGTCGGCTCGAAGAAGGTGCCCGACGCGCCGATCCGGTGGCCGCCTGCGCGCACCTTGGCGCCCTTGGAAACGGCGTCGGCGACGTGGGCCTCGATTTTCTCGATCGCGTGCTTGTCGATCATCGGGCCGAGTGTAACGCTAGGCGTAAAGCCGTCGCCGACGGTCAGTTCGGCGACGCGCCTGACGAACTTCTCGGCAAAGGCATCGTGTACGCCCGATTGCACATAGATGCGGTTGGCCGAGACGCAGGTCTGGCCGGCATTGCGAAATTTTGCCTGGATGGCGCCGTCCACCGCTTCGTCGATGTCGGCGTCGTCGAAGACGATGAAGGGGGCGTTGCCGCCGAGCTCGAGGCTGACCTTCTTGATCTGGTCGGAGCATTGCCGCATCAACAGCCGCCCGACCTCGGTCGAGCCGGTGAAGCTGATCTTGCGCACCTTGGGATTGCTGCAAAGTTCGCGGCCGATCGCGGCACCTTCTGCGGCATAGAGCAGGTTGACGACGCCGGTGGGGAAGCCGGCTTTTTCGGCGAGCACGAACATCGCGCCGGCAACGAGCGGTGTCTGTTCGGCCGGCTTCAAGACGATGGTGCAGCCGGCGGCAAGGGCCGGCGAAATCTTGCGGGCGACCATCGAAGCCGGGAAGTTCCACGGCGTGATCGTACCAACGACGCCGACGGGCTGCTTGATCACAAGCATGCGCCGGTCGTTGGCCGGGGCCGGGAAGGTTTCGCCATAGATGCGCTTGGCCTCTTCCGCATACCACTCGACATAGGCAGCTGCATGCAGCACTTCACCCTTCGATTCGCCGATCGGTTTTCCCATCTCGGCCGTCAGGATGGCTGCAAGATCGTCCGCATGCGCGACGATCAAGTCGTACCAGCGGCGAAGCACGGCGCTCCGGTCCTTGGCGGGTTTTGCCGCCCAGAGAACCTGCGCTTCGGCAGCAGCTTCGATTGCCGCATGGGCCTCGTCGATGCCCATGTCCGGAAGCGTTGCTAGCTTTTCGCCGGTCGATGGATTGAAGACATCGAAGGTCGCGCCCGCCCAGTTTCTGCCGGCCTCCGGAACGGTATGAAGCGATGCGAACAGGTCGGCGTCACGCAAGTGCTTGGTCAAGGCGGGGGTCAAGGTCATGGCGGGCATCCTCCGGCGATGGCCTGCCGCGAGACGGCAGGCCCGCTTTTGCTTGTTCTTGCGGGCACCGACTTATCCCGGCACCCGAGCATTGCGCGTCTGAAATTGGCGCGCAGCGCCCACAGCGACGCGCGTCCTTCAAGACGCGCTAAGGTCGCCGTAGCACTTTGAATTGCTGCATAATTTTGCCCTCAAGTCGATTCCGAATTGAGGAATTATGCACCGGGCAACCGCGTTGGCGGGCGCCCGGTCGAGGATCAAGGGCGCGCCGCGAGAATCGAGGCTTCGAGAATGTCGAGCGCTTCGGCGAAGACTTCGTCCTGGATGGTGATCGGCGCCAGGAAGCGAATGACGTTGCCGTGCACGCCGCAGGTCAAGAGGATCAGGCCCTTTTCCAGTGCGATCAGGCGCACCTTGTTGGCAAAATCGGCGCTCGGCAGGTGGGTCTTCACGTCGTTGAACTCGACGGCGTTCATGAAGCCGGGGCCACGGATGTCGACGATTTCAGGTGCCTGCTCGCGGATCGCGGCAAGGCGCTGCTTAAGGCGGCCGCCAAGCTGTTCGGCGCGTTCGCAAAGTTTCTCCTCAGCGATGACGTCAAGCACGGCATGGGCTGCAGCGATGCCGAGCGGGTTGCCGCCATAGGTGCCGCCAAGGCCGCCCGGAGCCGGTGCGTCCATGACTTCAGCGCGGCCGGTGACGGCTGCGAGCGGGAAGCCACCGGCAAGGCTTTTCGCCATGGTGATGAGGTCGGGCGCGACATCATGGTGGTCCATCGCAAACATCTTGCCGGTACGGGCAAAGCCGGTCTGGACTTCGTCGGCGATGAGCAGAATGCCGTGCTGGTCGCAGATTTCGCGCAGCGCCTTCATGAAGGCGGCGGGCGCGGGGTAGAAACCACCTTCGCCCTGCACCGGCTCAAGGATGATCGCAGCGACGCGGCCCGGATCGACGTCGGCAGCAAAGAGCTTCTTCAATGCGGCGAGCGACTGTTCGGTGGTGATGCCGTGCAGTTCGATCGGGAAGGGGGCGTGGAAGACGTCGCCCGGCATCGCGCCAAAGCCGACCTTGTAGGGAACGACCTTGCCGGTGAGCGCCATGCCCATGAAGGTCCGGCCGTGGAAGCCGCCCGAGAAGGCGATGACGGCCTGGCGGCCGGTCGAAGCACGGGCGATTTTGACGGCGTTTTCGACAGCCTCGGCGCCTGTTGTCACGAAGATCGTCTTCTTGGCGAAGTCGCCCGGCGTCAGCGCATTGAGGCGCTCGGCGAGGTGCACGTAGGTTTCGTAAGGAACGACCTGATGGCAGGTGTGGGTGAAGCGATCGATCTGCGCCTTGACCGCTTCGATGACCTTCGGGTGGCGATGGCCGGTGTTGACCACGGCGATACCGGAGGCGAAATCGATATAGCGATTGCCTTCCTTGTCCCAGATTTCCGAATTTTCCGCGCGATCGGCGTAGATCTGGGTGGTCATGCCGACGCCGCGCGAGATGGCGGCGTTCTTGCGGTCGGTGAGGCTGGTCATGGCGCGTTCCTGTCGTCTGGAGCTAATATATTGCATTTTTTCTGCAAGTTTATTGTGGAAGTGGTACACCTTTCACAGTCGATTGCAAATCAAATTTGGTGATCGAGACACCACGGTTGCTGATGCGCCGTTCTTGTCAGATCTCGATCGCGGCGGCTAAGGTTGCGGACACGCCGGAATTGCAAGGATTCGGGCAGCGCCGCTGGGCGGTAAAGGGAAATTGGAATGGGCGCAGTGCGCTACAAGGTCGCCGAAGCGGCACGATTGGCGGGGGTTTCCGCCTCGACGCTGAGACTATGGGAGACGCAGGGTCTCGTTGTGCCCGAGCGCTCGCCGACGGGACATCGGCAGTACACCGAGAACGATCTTGCCCGATTGAAGCGCATCTCCTGGTTCCGGGCCGAGCGCGGTCTCAATCCGGCTGCGATCCGTGAGGCGCTGGACGCTGAAGGGGCTGCGGACGACCAGCCCACATCGGCGGCGAGCGACGGCCCTGAAAACCAGGTGGGGCGCAAGCTGCGCAGCCTCAGGCACGCCGCCGGCAAGACGCTGGAGCAGGTCGCCTGTGAGATCGGCATCGCCGCCTCGGTGCTTTCGACGCTGGAGCGCACCTCGCAGGGCGTCTCGGTCGCGGTGCTGCACAACATCGCTGAATTCTTCGGCACCACCGTTTCCAGCCTCGCCGGTGAAGAGGAGGCGGATGCGCGCGCCGTCGTTCGGGCCGGCGAATGGCGGACATGGCCGCGCACGACCCCCGGCGTCACGGTGCAGCTTTTGGCCGATGGCCGCAACCAGATGGACTGCCACCGCTTCGTGCTGGAGCCCGGCGCGTCCAGCGAAGGCGCCTATGGGCACGAGGGCGAAGAGTTCGTCTATGTCCTCTCCGGCCGGGTCGAGTTCATTCTCGACAGCGACCAATTCTACGACCTCGGCGTCGGCGACTCGCTCTATTTCGAAAGCAAGCGGCGGCACGCCTGGGCAAACCGTCACGACGGCGAAACCGTGCTTCTCTGGGTCAATACGCCGCCGACATTCTAGCCGGACGCTCACGCGTTAACCGACCCGCCGAGCCCCTGGGTATCCGCGATCCTTGCAAGTGCCGCGTCTTCCGGCAGCAGGTAGACCTTGTCGATCATCCGGTCGAGCAGCTCGCGTTCGACGCGCAGGACGGATTTCCGGCAATCGGGCAGGACCTCCTCGAGATTGTCGATCATGGCGTGCAGCCTTCGCGCGATCTGCAGGTTATCGGCGCCGTAGATCCTGATCTCGCGGCATGTCAGCTGTACGAAATCTCCCCAATCCGGAGTCCTGAACATCACGCGCAGGCGGCCCTGCGGGTCAAAGACGCTGTCGTTGCGCAGGTTACGGTTGCCGACGCTGCGCAGCAAACGATGCAGCTGGTCAATGGCCAGAACCGCCGTCGTCGGGTCATTGATCGCCTTGGAAAGCGCCTTGGTGGCGATGTCGACAATGATCCTGAAGGCGAAGGTCGGGTCCTGTTCGACCGTCCGCTCGCGCCCGAAGGCCACGCTGCTGCGAAGATCGTGGGACGAGATCGTCTTGGCGCCGCCATAGAGCCGAAAGAGCGGCTGCCCATAGGAGACGAAGTCACCAATACGGGCGACCAGCTCGACGATACCGCCAGCCCGCGCCGCCCGGCTTGCCAGAAACTTCATGTCCACGGCGAGAACGATGTCTGAGGAGCCGATATG
Organism: Ensifer sp. PDNC004; assembly: GCF_016919405.1. Lineage (NCBI taxonomy): Bacteria > Pseudomonadati > Pseudomonadota > Alphaproteobacteria > Hyphomicrobiales > Rhizobiaceae > Ensifer > Ensifer sp. PDNC004. The sequence continues at coordinate 311,507 of NZ_CP070352.1, read as the reverse complement.
CGTGACCACCCGATCGGGCGGGCCAAGTGAACCGTTTGGCGGCGGCTCTTCGCTCGTCTCCCTGAGATTGTCGGGGTACACGGCTTCGATCATGGCGAAACCCTGCTCGGCAACACGGTGGATGATGCTGACCGGACGCAAGAGACGGGCGGAGTAATCGATGAAATAGAGGAAGGCGGCCAATGAGAGGACGCCGAGGACGCCGGAGATCCAGACGATCGAGGGCGGGGCCGATGCGTTTACCCGACTGATCACCCCGATCGCAAAGAGCAGCGTGAAGATGAACAGGCCCACGGTGAAACGAATGACGTTGTCGCGCAGAAGCGTGATGGCGATGATGCGCGGCGTCAATTGACCGCTGGCGATCTGGATCGCAACGAGCAGCGACCCAAACGTGAAGACGATGAAGGAAAGCGCGAGGCTGATGATCGCTTGCATCGCAGCGACGGTACCCTCGACGCTCAAGGGCCACGGCGGCACCCAGGTTGTCCAGTCATCGTGCGCCATCACCGTGCGAAACAGAACCTGCTCCACGATAAGCGCAAAGAAGGGGATGATCCAGAGCGAGGACCGCATGTAGTTCTTGAACCGATACAGCCTGCTCCAGTTCATGTGACCTTGCCCCCCGACGATGGCCGACGCCATCACCTCGAAACCGAAGCCGCCTTGCGCAGTCCTCGCGGCGCGCCACGTCTCTGCCATGCCCGATCGCCAGCTTGCCCCGCATGAGATAGGAGACATGATTATACGCTAATATTCAGGATTGCGCGAACTCGAACAACCCGGTTGGCGGGTGCCGCAGTGTGCGCGGCACTTCTGCCGGAAGGCGGTCAATCACGTGTGCTGCTGAGCGGCGCACCCGCTCAGCAGTCTGTTGTTCCCTCAGCAATCGAACCGTTTCTAGCAGTTATAGACACCGGCCGCGCAACGTCGAGTCGTGCGACGGGCAACGCCCGCCACGCTGACCGGCGTCAGCGGTCGTCCTACCCTGGCAATGGCAGGAGAGACGAAGGTGGGGATCGCTATGCTCAGCGCTTCGCTCGTCAAGTCGCCCATGATGAGTGCGGCGGCCAGAAAGAGCCAGATGATTCCCGTGCGTTTGCAGAAGCTCATTTTTTATCTCCCACAACGAAGTTGTCCGGCAGTTCGCTCAAGGTCTGTTTGAGGTCGGCGACATCAGCCTTTTCGGCATTCGTCGCGTTCTTGAAAGCAAAGTCATCCGCGGGCACGCCGTCTCCGGATTTCCAGTCCCTGATCTGGAGGCTGTATTCCGGCCCGCCCTTGACCTTGCTGGAGGTGATGACCAACCGGCAGGGATACGGTTGTTCGCCGTGTGCGACCCAGATCTGGAAATCCACGTCGTCCTTGCGAAACGCCAGGGAGTCGCATTCCTGGCCGTTGATGACGCCGCTTCCCAAATCCTTGGCGTCATAGACGCCCTTCATCAGTTCGTCATAGGCATTGGTCATCAGCAGGTCTGCAGCCGGCAGTGGCAGCCCATGCTTGTCCCTCAACTCGTCGATCAGCTGATCGACTGTCCCTTGCATTTCCACCTGGGTGTACTTGTTGACGTTCTTTCCGAGAAGCGTGAGCGTTTTCCCGTCAAACAGGGTCTCGGTATCGACAAACCCACCGGAACGGGTCGTATGCACCTTGTCCGGCCGGCTGAGGTTCACGGTGCCGGAACTCGATAGCCCAAGCTTCTGGCCTGCGCTGGTGATGACCTGAAGATTGGAATCATAGCTGAACGACAGGGCCTTCTGAGCGGCCAGGTAGTCGGACATCGCCTTGAGCAACTTCTTGGCTTCCGGCGAGTCGGTCACTCTCACGAGCTCGACCCGGCGATTGAGCGCCCGACCTTCCGCCGTATTGTTGCTGGCAACCGGCATCATCTGACCGGCACCGGAGGCTATCAGCCTGTCGGCGGGAACCCCTCTCTTGACCAGAGCGGCCTTGATCATTTCGGCACGTTCCTGAGAGAGACGCTGGTTGGCTTCCCCGCCGCCGCTCGCATCGGTATGGACGACGATCCTCAAGCTCCAGTCAGGGAACCTCTTCAGCACGGCGGCAACGTCGTCAAGAAGTTCAGCGCCGGCCCGCAAGGTGGACTTTGCGATGGCGAAGCGCAGGCCAGAGAGATCGTACTGTTCTCTCGTCTGCAATGCCTGCTGCAAGGCTTCCTTGCTGTATCGCATATTTGCGCCATCCGGGCCCTGCGCCCACGTGACGGTGCTTGGTATTGCAGTCAGAACGGCGAGCGCGAGCATTCCCCGCGCGAGGCGTCTGCTGATCGATAGGTCTGTTCTGGATACCCTGCCGAGGTTCGAAGCTTTTTTGTGCTCAGGCAGGACGGCTGGCGCTCTGGACATCGCAACAATCCTTCTCGTTCGGTTGAGAATTGAATCACAATGCGCTTGCAACGCTACGTCGTGGCATTCCTCGAACGCGCTGGCCGATAGGGCTCGCTCTGCGCGAAACTACGACCAGACAAATCAGATCCAGGGGTAACTCTCGGCCCGACACTATCGACCGAGCAGCGGCCGCTAGAGACAGGGGCCTCTGCCAACTGAGCAGAGGCTCAGGGACACCGTGCGATTGCGACGCCTTCGCCGCAGCCGCACGCGCACATGGTACATCCGCGCGATTTGCGCGCAATTCATCCTAACGGATTAGTGCAGAGGCAACCCTTGTCCAGCGTGGTGCGTGACTGATGCCGGCGCTCTTTGAGCGGTTGCGGCCAGATCGGGCGGCCGTTGGCGGAAACGGAGATTCTAGCGTTTTCCTCTTGTCCGCGATGAGCGGACAGCACCACCGAACGAGATCGGCGCGCGCCCCGGTTTGCGGGGCGCGCGCCGATCGTCGGTTTTTTACTCACATCACCCCGCTGAGACTGCCGACAGCGGCGGGGCGACGAGCGGCGGATCAGCCAGCCGCGTAACGCTTTGCCATTTCCGGCAGGCGCAGCGTGCGGATCTTCGAGGCCTTGCCGGCGGTGCGGAAGGCTTCGAAGCGCTCGCGGCACACTTCGGTCATCAGCGCCGTTGCCGGCTTCAGATAGGTGCGCGGGTCGAAGTTCTCCGGGTTTTCGGCGAAGTTCTTGCGGATCGTGCCGGTCATGGCGAGACGCAGGTCGGTGTCGATGTTGACCTTGCGCACGCCGAGCGGGATCGCCTTCTGGATTTCCGAGACCGGAACGCCCCAGGTCGGCTTCATCTTGCCGCCATAGGTGTTGAAGAGATCCTGCAGATCCTTCGGCACCGACGACGAACCGTGCATGACGAGGTGGGTGTTCGGCAGCTTCTTGTTGATCTTGGCGATCGTTTCGATCGACAGGATGTCGCCATCGGGCTCGCGGGTGAACTTGTAGGCGCCGTGGCTGGTGCCGATCGCGACGGCCAGCGCGTCGACGCCGGTCCTGCTGACGAAGTCGAGCGCCTGGTCCGGGTCGGTCAGCAGTTCTTCACGCGACAGCTTGCCTTCGAAGCCGTGGCCGTCTTCCTTGTCGCCTGCGCCGGTCTCAAGGTTGCCGAGGCAACCGAGTTCGCCTTCGACCGAAACGCCGGCCGCATGCGCGATCTTCACGACTTCCGCGGTGACGGCGACATTGTATTCATAGCTGGCAACGGTCTTGCCGTCCTTCTCCAGCGAGCCGTCCATCATGACGGAGGTGAAGCCGTTGGTGATGGCCGAGATGCAGGTCGACGGCTGGTCGCCGTGGTCGAGATGCAAACAGACCGGGATATGTGGATATTCTTCCGCGGCACCCAGGATGAGGTGGCGCAGGAACGCGTCACCGGCGTAGGAGCGGGCGCCACGGCTTGCCTGGAGGATGACCGGGCTGTCGGTCGCATCGGCGGCGCGCATGACGGCCTGAATGTATTCCAGATTGTTCACATTGAACGCCGGCAGCGCGTAGTCGTTCTCCGCCGCATGGTCGAGCAGTTGCCGCAATGTGATCAATGCCATTCGCTATCTCCCTTTGGATACTCGGTGCAACCTATGCGGCGCACCACAAAAACAATCCGGCCGATGAACCGCACGAAATGCATCGATGGCAAAGTCGATGGCCGGCTTTTTCGTGCGGCGTGACGGCGCGCGCGAATTGGTCGCGCCCACCGAAGTCAGGCGCACAATAGTTCATCGAAGTGGTTTGACAACCGGGCAAAAGGCAGGTTGCCAGAGGTCGAAACTCGCTTCAATCGATTTTACTGTGGACTGGATGCAACACCTTCAGTGTGAAGTGTTTTCACTTTCTGGTGGTGGCTGAGAGGAGGGGGAGTCGAGGGGTCTGAATGCAACCCCTGGGCGCTGATTTCGTCTTCTGCACTATAGTGGTAGATGCACTCTCGGAAACAGTCTGTCGACAGAAGCTGAACGGCTCGCAAGAAGATTGCGGCAACACCCTTCTTTCTTTGCGCAGATTACGTAAACTGCCGCCAAAATTCACAAACTTTGCATCGCGGGCGATTCGAGGCGCGATACGGCCGAGGAAAAGCGCGGACCTAAAACGTTGCAGTAGATTTCGCAGAAATGCCCTGTTCACGTCATATGTCCGTCGCAAAGGCGATGAAAAGAATCGCAAACAAAATACAACCTATGGGATAGATCGATCCCCTGCCTATAGATAAAGATGCAGACGGTCGCAGAATCCGCCTTGCGTTCGCGAACGATTTGCACTTCTCTCCTGCGATCACAAACCCAAAAAAGGGGAAGGAGAGAAACAAAATGGCATCACTGAAACTCAACCTGAGCGCTGCTGCGCTACTCGGCTCTTTGCTTATCACAGCGAGCCCGGCGCTTGCCGAAGCTGTCCTGCATCGCGGCAACGCAGGTGAGCCGCAGACGCTCGACCAGCACCACACCTCGATCAACATCGAAGCGTTCATCCTCAAGGACCTCTATGAAGGCCTGACGATCTATGACGCCTCTGCCAAGATCGTCCCCGGTGTTGCTGAGACGTGGGAGCTTTCGGACGATGGCACGGTCTACACCTTCAAGCTGCGCGCCGATGCAAAGTGGTCGGACGGTTCGCCGGTAACGGCTGAAGACTTCGTTTTCTCCTTCCGCCGCGTTGAAGATCCGAAGACCGCAGCCGGCTACGCCAACATTCTCTTCCCGATCAAGAACGCTGAAAAGGTCAACAAGGGCGAACTGCCGGCCGACCAGCTCGGCGTAAAGGCCGTTGACGAAAAGACCGTCGAAATCACGCTTGAGCGTCCGACCCCCTTCTTCCTGGAACTGCTCGCGCACCAGACGGCGCTTCCGGTCAGCAAGGCAAGCGTCGAAAAGAACGGCGCAGACTTCGTCAAGCCGGGCGTCATGGTTTCGAACGGCGCATTCACGCTGCAGGCCCACGTTCCGAACGATAGCCTGACCGTCGTCAAGAACGCCAATTACTGGGATGCCGCCAACGTCAAGCTCGACAAGGTCATCTTCTACCCGATCGACGACCAGGCTGCCTCGGTTCGCCGCTTCGAAGCCAAGGAAATGGACCTCGTCTATAACTTCTCGGCTGACCAGATCGACCGTCTGCGCACGTCCTACGGCGAGCAGGTCCACGTCTCGCCGTCGCTCGCGACCTACTACTATGCCTTCGACACCCGCCAGGAGCCCTATAGCGATGTTCGCGTCCGCCAGGCCCTTTCCATGGCTGTAGACCGCGACTTCCTTGCCAAGGAAATCTACGCTGGCTCGCAGCTGCCGGCCTACTCGATGGTTCCCCCGGGCATTGAAAGCTACGGCGAGCCGTCCAAGGCCGAGTTCAGCACGATGTCGCAGCTCGACCGCGAAGACAAAGCCATCGCTCTGATGAAGGAAGCCGGTTACGGCGAAGGTGGCAAGCCGCTCGACATCGAGCTGCGCTACAACACCAACCCGAACCACGAGCGCGTCGCGACTGCCGTCGCCGACATGTGGAAGAACACCTTCGGCGCCAAGGTGTCGCTGGTGAACCTCGACGTGTCCTCGCACTACGCCTACCTGCAGGAAGGCGGCAAGTTCAACGTTGCCCGCGCCGGCTGGCAGGCTGACTACGCGGACGCCGAGAACTTCCTGGCGCTCAGCGTCGGTTCCAACAAGACCTTCAACTACGGCCACTTCGAAAACGCTGAATTCGACGGCCTGATGAAGAAGTCCTACGACGAGCAGGACCCGGCAGCCCGCTCCAAGCTGATGCATGACGCCGAAGCGCTGCTGATGAAGGAACAGCCGATCGCTCCGCTTCTGACACAGGCCGACCTGTGGCTGGTTGCCAGCCGCGTCAAGGGATGGGCCGACAATGCTCCGAACGAGCACCTCAGCAAGTTCCTGAGCATCGCCGAATAACGAACAGAGACGACGCGCGGTCGGAAGGCCGCGCGTCGCCTCCGGAGTACGTCCATGATTTCCTTCATCCTTCGCCGATTGGCGAGTGCGGTGCCGACCTTGTTTATCGTCGTCACCATTTCGTTTTTCTTGATGCGGTTCGCCCCTGGTGGCCCCTTCAACCTCGAGCGTCCTCTTCCGCCACAAACGATGGCGAACCTGATGAAGACGTACCAGCTCGACCAGCCTCTTTGGCGCCAATACACGCACTATCTCAGCAATGCGGTGACCGGCGACTTCGGGCCGAGCTATGTCTACAAGGACAACAACGTCGCTGAACTGATCGGCAAGGGTCTGCCCTATTCGATGGAGCTCGGCTTCTACGCGTTGCTGATTGCGCTGATCGGCGGCGTCACCGCCGGAACGATCGCGGCGCTTCGGCAAAACAGCGTGCTTGATTTCACCATCATGTCGTTTTCGACGATAGGGGTCACCGTGCCCAATTTCGTCGTCGGCCCGGTGCTGACGCTGGTCTTTGCAATCGTGCTCGCATGGTTGCCAGCCGGTGGCTGGGGTGATGGATCGTTGCGCTTCCTGATCCTGCCGATGATCGCGCTGGCGCTGCCGCAGCTTGCAGTTTTCGCGCGTTTGACGCGCGGCTCGATGATCGAGGCGCTGCATACCGACCATATCCGAACGGCCAAGGCCTATGGCCTGCCATCTCGAACGGTTGTCGTCACCCATGCCATGCGCGGTGCGATGTTGCCGGTCGTCTCCTATCTGGCGCCCTGCGCTGCGGCCCTTCTGACCGGCTCGGCCGTCGTCGAGACGATCTTCACTATTCCGGGCGTCGGCCGCTACTTCGTCCTTGGCGCTATCAACCGCGACTACACGCTGGTGATGGGCACGGTTATTCTCGTCGCCATCTTCGTCATCGTCTTCAATCTCCTGGTCGACATTCTCTACGGCCTGCTCGATCCGAGGGTTCGCCATGACTGATATCGCCCAGACCCCGGCGTCGACGCCGGAAACGAAGGGGCGCAGCCTCTTCCAGCTCGCCGCCATGCGCTTCCGCCGCAACCGCGCCGCCATGGCCGGCTGCTTCATGCTGGCGCTGATCGCACTGTTCTCGTTTCTCGGTCCGTTCTTCGTTCCGCACACCTATGACCAGGTGTTCCCGTCCTACGTCTCGATCAGCCCGAGCCTCGAGCCACGGCCGGATACGTCGACGCTTCAAGACGTGATGGAAGGTGTCGCCACCCGGGCACGCGTCACGCTGAAGGAGTTCAATCTCGAGGGTGAAACCTTCACCGCGACGATTACCTCCGAACAGCCGATCGATTCCCGTGCCACGCGCTACTTCGACCGCGCCAACGAATTCCGCGATACCCAGGTGGTGGCATCGGAAAACGACGGCAAGACGCTGAAGGTGACCGGCCAGGTCGACCGGGAATATTTCCCCTTCGGCACGGATTCCAACGGCCGCGACCTGCTCGTTCGCGTCATGCTCGGCGGCCAGATCTCGATCGCCGTCGGCCTGCTCGCGAGCCTCGTGTCGCTCGGCATCGGCGTCGTCTACGGCGCGACATCGGGCTATATCGGCGGCCGCGTCGACAACGTCATGATGCGCCTGGTGGAGATCATGTATTCTCTGCCCTTCGTCTTTCTCGTCGTCGTGCTCGTCGTGTTCTTCGGCCGCTCGTTCATCCTGATCTTCCTGGTGATCGGGGCGGTGGAATGGCTTGACATGGCCCGTATCGTGCGCGGCCAGACATTGGCGTTGAAACGTCGAGAATTCGTCGGCGCCGCTCAGGCGCTCGGTCTCACGGATTGGCAGATCATCCGCCGGCACATCATCCCCAACACGATCGGCCCGGTCATCGTTTTCGTGACCGTCGTCGTGCCCAAGGTGATCCTGCTCGAGAGCTTCCTCTCCTTCCTCGGCCTCGGCGTTCAGGCGCCGCTGACGAGCTGGGGGGCGCTGATCTCGGAAGGCGCAAACAACATCCAGTCGGCGCCGTGGCTTCTGATCTTCCCGGCCATCTTCTTCGTCCTGACGCTGTTCTCGCTGAACTTCGTCGGCGACGGCCTGCGCGACGCGCTCGACCCGAAGGATCGCTGACATGGCAGATACCAAGGAAACCATCCTGGCCGTTCGCGGTCTCAAGGTGAACTTCTCGACACCTGACGGCACTGTCGAGGCGGTCAAGGGCATCGACCTCGATGTGCGCACCGGTGAAACGCTTGCCGTCGTCGGCGAGTCCGGCTCCGGCAAGAGCCAGACGATGATGGGCATCATGGGACTGCTCGCCAAGAACGGCACCGTGACCGGCTCGGCCCGCTACCGCGGGCAGGAGCTCGTCGGCTTGCCGCCGAAGGCGCTCAACCAGGTGCGCGGCGCGAAGGTCACCATGATCTTCCAGGAGCCGATGACCTCGCTCGACCCGCTCTACCCGATCGGTCGCCAGATCGCCGAGCCGATCGTCCATCACCGGGGCGGCTCGTTCAAGCAGGCGCGGGCGCGCGTGCTTGAACTGCTGGAACTCGTCGGCATCCCCGAGCCGGGACGCCGTATCGACAGCTACCCGCACGAGCTTTCGGGCGGCCAGCGCCAGCGCGTGATGATCGCCATGGCGCTTGCCAACGAGCCGGATCTGCTGATTGCCGACGAACCGACGACGGCGCTCGACGTGACGATCCAGGCGCAGATCCTCGATCTCCTGAAGTCGCTGCAGCAGCGCTTCGGCATGGCGATCGTGCTGATCACCCACGACCTCGGCATCGTCAAGCACTTTGCGGACCGCGTGGCCGTGATGCGCCGTGGCGAAGTGGTCGAACAGGGTACGACGGCCGACATCTTCGAGCGGCCGCAGGCCGACTATACGAAGATGCTGCTGGCTGCCGAGCCGAGCGGCCGCAAGGCATCTCCGCCCGACAGCGCGCCGATCATCCTGGAAGGCCGCGACGTCTGCGTCGACTACCAGATCGGCGGCGGTCTCTTTAAGGGCGGCAAGTCGGTCTTCCGCGCGGTCGACAGCGTCAATCTGCGCCTGAAGGAAGGGCAGACCATCGGCGTCGTCGGCGAGTCCGGTTCCGGCAAGTCGACGCTCGGCCGGGCGCTCCTGAGGCTCCTGCCGAGCAGCGGTCACTACCGCTTCGGCACGACGGATATTTCCGGCTTCGACCGTGGCCAGATGCGGCCGTTGCGCCGCACCCTGCAGCTCGTCTTCCAGGATCCCTACGGCTCGCTTTCGCCACGGCGCACCGTCGGTGAAATCATCACCGAAGGCCTGCACGTGCACGAGCCCGAGCTCACCCGTGCTGACCGTGACCGCCGGGCGTCGGAAGCGTTGAAGGAAGTGGGGCTCGATCCCGCCTCCCGCAATCGCTACCCGCACGAGTTCTCGGGTGGCCAGCGCCAGCGCATCGCAATCGCCCGCGCCATGATCCTGAAGCCGAAGGTCGTCATCCTCGACGAGCCGACTTCCGCGCTCGACCGTTCGGTCCAGGGCCAGGTGATCGAACTGTTGCGCGACCTGCAGCGTTCGCACGGGCTTTCCTACATCTTCATCAGCCACGACCTTTCGGTGGTGAAGGCGATGTCGGACTACGTGATCGTCATGAAGAACGGAAAGATCGTCGAAGAAGGCGAGACCGACGCGATCTTTGAGGCGCCGAAGCAGCCTTATACCAAGACGCTGATTGGCGCTGCCTTCAACGTCTGAGCCGCCGGGCCTTCAAAATTTGGCGGGGACGCGAGCGATCGCGTCCCTATTTCCGTTCTCGGCGTAGCAAACGTCAGGTCTCGTTCTCTGCGGAGAAGTCGGAAGCCACGAGTTTCTTGTCGAGCCCGAACTTCTGCATCTTCTCGTAGAGGGTCTTGCGCGAGATGCCGAGGGTCTCGTAGACCGGCTTCAGCGCGCCGCCATGGGCCGCGATCGCACTGGCGATCAGACCCTTTTCATAGGCCGCCACCTTGTCGGCAAGGCGGTTGCCGTTTTCCGATCGTACGCTGTCGTCGGGGGCCGCATCGAGCCCGAGCACCAGCCGCTCGGCGGCATTGCGCAGCTCGCGCACATTGCCCGGCCAGTCGCGCTCGGCGATTTCGGCCAGCATCGACTGGGAGATCTCCACCTCGTCCCGGCCGTAGCGCGCAGCCGACTCCCTGACCAGTTGCAGGAAGAGCAGCGGAATGTCGGCGCGTCGTTGCGCAAGCGAGGGCACGCGGAGCGTTGCGACGTTGAGGCGATAGAGGAGGTCCGCCCGGAAGCGTCCGGCTGCCACTTCCTTCTCAAGATCGACCTTGCTGGTGGCGATGAAGCGCACGTCGAGCGGCACCTGCTCGTTCGACCCGAGCCGGGTGATGACCCGTTCCTGAAGAACCCGCAGAAACTTTGCCTGCAGGTCGAAGGGCATCGAGCCGATCTCGTCGAGCAGGATCGTGCCGCCGCGACCATGTTCGAACTTGCCGTAGCGCGGACGGATGGCGCCCGGGAAAGCGCCGGGCTCATGGCCGAAGAGTTCGCTTTCGATCAGGTTTTCCGGCAATGCGGCGCAGTTGATGGCGATGAACGGGCTGTTGGCGCGGGTGCTGAGGTCATGCAGCGTCCGGGCCAGCACCTCCTTGCCGACGCCGGTGTCGCCGATAATCAAGGTATCGGCATCGGCCGCGCCCAGTGCGCGGATACGGTAGCGCAGGTCAACCATGACCTGGCTTCGCCCGGGCAGCCGTTGCTCGATGTCGTCGCGCTTGCCGGCAACCGCCTTCAGCCGCCGGTTCTCGAGAACGAGCGCGCGCCAGTCCAGTGCCCGGCGGATCGTGCCGGCGAGCATCTGGGCTGCAAAGGGCTTCTCGACGAAATCATAGGCGCCTTCGCGCATGGCGCGAACGGCAAGCTGCACATCGCCATGGCCAGTGATGAGAATGACCGGTACTTCCGCATCGATCTCGCGGATGCGCTGCAGGAGCGTCATGCCGTCCATGCCCGGCATACGGATATCGCTGATGACCACGCCCGGAAAGCTGTAGCTGATGAATTCGAGCGCGTGTTCGGCGGCCGAAAAGGCGTCGACGCGGAAACCGGCGAGTTCCAGCGCTTGGGCGCTCGAATGGCGCACATCCTCTTCGTCGTCGACGAGCAGGATCCGGCTCTCGATCATTCGGCGGCCTCCCGGGCGTTGCTGTTTTCGGCAGCGAGTTCGATGCGGAACTCGGCGCCGCCGCCCGCAGGGTTGGTGGCGATAAGGCTCCCGCCGAAATCCTTGATAATGTTATAGGAAATCGAAAGGCCAAGGCCCAGCCCCTTGCCGACGCCCTTTGTGGAAAAGAACGGATCGAAGATGCGCTCGGCAATCGCCGGGGCAATCCCCGGTCCCGGGTCGCTGACGGTCAGCACGACTTTGCCGTCTTCCTGTCGCGCACGCAGGCGGATGGTACGGTCATCGAGCCCTTCGACAGCATCGGCGGCATTGGAAATGATGTTGACGAGCACCTGCTGCAGGCGCACCGAGCCGGCGCGAACGACGAGCGGCTCGTCGCCGAGATCGATATCGATGCTCGCTGCCGCCGCCTTCAACCGAACCGAGACGATCTCCATCGTATCGCGCACCACGTCTTCGACGAGAACGGGCCCGAGTTTCTCGTTCGGCTTGCGGGCGAAGTTGCGCAGGTGCTTGCTGATCGCCGCCATGCGGTCGACGAGCCCGGAGATGCGGCGGATATTGTCGGTCGCCTCGTCGGATCGACCCCGCTCGATCAGCAGTGCGGCGCTGTCGGCATAGGTCTTGGCGGCGGCAAGCGGTTGGTTGAATTCGTGCGAGAGTGCGGCCGACATCTGCCCGAGCCCTGCCAGTTTCCCGGCCTGGATCAGATCGGCCTGCGTGCGGCGCAGCTGCTTCTCCGTCAGCCGCCGTTCGGCGATCTCTTCCTCGATCTGGGCGTTGACGCGCGCGAGGTCGGCGGTGCGTTCGTCGACCCGGCGCTCCAGCTCGGCCCGGGCCTCCGCCTGCATCGACAGGCGCTCGTTGAGCCGTGCCCGCCGCTGAAAAATGATGGCGACGCCGAGGCCCGCAAGGCAGAGCAGAAGCAGGGCGGCGATGACAGTCGTCAGCGCCTGTGTTCGCACCGACGCCGTATCGACCAGCACGTTCACGGTCCAGTCGGCGTCGGGCATCCGCTGCGAAAGCATCAGGTATTCGCGGCTCGAGTTTCCGGCCGAGACGGTGAGGAAGTGACGATCGGACGAGACGCGCTCCAAGACGGGAAGGGCGTGCACGGTGGCGTCGGCGTAGCGCCTGGAGGCCTCGGTTCGTGCCAGCCGGTCCGATGTCAGCGGCAGGACCGACGCGTAGCGCCACTCCGGATCGCCGGACATGAAGATGATGCCTTCCGGGTCGGAGACGAAAATCTTGTACTCACCGCCCTGCCAGGAGGCTTCGATGCGCTCGACATCGACCTTGAACACCATGACGCCGCGGATCTCGTTTCCGACCCGGATCGGGGAGCCGAAAAAGTAGCCGCGCTTCAGCGATGTGGTCCCGAGCGCATAGAACCGCGATTGCTGCCCGCGAAGCGCTTCCTGGAAATACGGCCTGTAGCTGAAATTCTGCCCGACGAAGCTCGTCGGCCCGTCATAGTTGCTGGCGGCGATGGTGTTGCCATCCGGCGTGATCACGTAGATGTCCGAGGACTGCAGCAGGCCGTTGATGTCCTTGAGGTAGCTGTCGACGGCCTCCCGTAGCCGCCGGTCGCGCGGGCGGGTGACGAGCTCGCGGACGTCGTCATGATCCGCAATCAGCGCCGGCAGCGCCTGGTATCGGTTGAGGTGGCCGTCGAGCGCGGTGACGGCGAGGCGCAGCGCCGTCGTCGCCTGGGCGCTTGCCTCGCGCAAATAGCTGTCGGTCGTGACCGCATAGCCTTTCCATGCCAGCATGGCTGCAAGCAGCGGCAACAGCAGGAACGCCAGGACTAAGCGATGTTTCACAGATATGCGCGCCCCTCCTCGTGTTGCCGCCGCAAATGCCGACGATCGATCTTAAGCATCGTGGCGAGGGCTCACAAGTCGCCTCCGGAATTCGTGTCTGTTGACGGATCCCGGGTGTCGTCAATGCTGCGTTGACAATGCGTTTGGTTGCGGCCGTCTTTCGCTGAGGAGCGGATAGGCGCATCTAAGACCCAACGGAGCGCCCGGTGGCGCCGGAGAGAAAGGATCACGGCAATGCTCAATCAGATCAAGGGTCTGCATCACGTCACCTCGATGGCCGACGATGCGCGCGAGAACAACCTGTTCTTCACCAGGTCGCTCGGCCTGCGCCGGGTCAAAAAGACGGTCAACTTCGACTCGCCCGATGTCTATCACCTCTATTACGGCGACGAAGCCGGCACGCCTGGCACGGTCATGACCTATTTCCCATTCCCGCAGATGCCGCGTGGCCGCGCCGGTACCGGCGAAGTCGGAACCACCGTCTTCTCTGTGCCTGAAGGCTCGCTCGGGTTCTGGAAGGAGCGGCTGGCGACGCTGGGCGTCACCGGTCTCAAGGATGAGGAAACCTTCGGTGAAAAGCGCCTGAATTTTGCCGGTCCTGACGGCGACGGCTTCGCACTCGTCGAGGTCAAGGACGATGGGCGGGCGCCCTGGACGGAAGGCGGCATTTCGGCGGACCATGCAATCCGCGGCTTCCATTCCGCAGCCCTGCGTCTGCGCGACGAAGGGGCGACGGCCGAGCTTCTGAAGTTCATGGGCTACGAAGAACTCGATCGCAAGGATGGCGTCACCCGTCTGATCGTGCCCGGCGGCAACGATGCCCGCGTCATCGACCTCGAAACGATGCCGAACATCGGCCGCGCCTCGCAAGGGGCAGGCTCGGTGCACCACATCGCCTTTGCCGTCGAGAACCGCGAAATGCAGCTCGAGGTGCGCAAGGCGCTGATGGACACGGGCTATCAGGTGACGCCGGTCATCGACCGCGATTACTTCTGGGCGATCTACTTCCGCACGCCGGGCGGCGTGCTGTTCGAGATCGCGACCAACGAGCCGGGCTTCGAGCGGGACGAGGATCTCGCCCATCTCGGTGAGGCGCTGAAGCTGCCGCAGCAGCACAAGCACCTGCGTCCGATCCTCGAAAGCCACCTTGAGAAGATCGACTAGGAGACCAAGACAGAGAAGGCTCGCCGCTGCGGCGAGCCTCCGGCACCGGCACTTGCACAGAACGGTTCACAGTTTCGTCGAAACCGTGAAGCCAACGCTTTGGAATCAGGCAGGCTCGAACGCGGCATCGACCCGTTTGGAAGCCTGCTCCAGGAGACAAAAATGGTAGATCATGGCTATGTTCACAAGCTGAAGGCCGGAAAGCCCGGCCAGCCGATATTTTTCGTGTTCCACGGGACCGGCGGTGACGAGAACCAGTTCTTCACCTTCGCATCCGAGCTTCTGCCCGAAGCGACGATCGTTTCGCCGCGTGGCGACGTTTCGGAATATGGCGCCGCACGCTTCTTCAAGCGCACCGGCGAGGGTGTCTACGACATGGCGGACCTTGCCCGCGCCACCGAGAAGATGGCGGCCTTCGTCAAGGCGCTGGCTGCGGAGCATCAGGCTTCACAGGTGATCGGCCTTGGTTATTCCAACGGCGCGAACATTCTCGCCAACGTTCTGATCGAAGGCGGTGTTTTCGACAAGGCAGTGCTGATGCATCCCTTGATCCCGTTCCGCCCGAAAGACAATGCGGCGCTGAAGGGGCGTCGCGTCCTGATTACCGCCGGCGAGCGTGACCCGATCTGCCCGGCTCCGCTGACCCAGGCGCTCGCGGACTACTTCCAGGGGCAGGGTGCCGCAACCGAGACCGAGTGGCATTCGGGCGGGCACGACATCCGTCAGAATGAGATTGCGGCGATCGCGCGCTTCCTGAAGGACTGATCACTCCAGCCGGCGACGGAAGAGCCAGGATGCGGCCGAGAGGGTGACGATGGCGATCAGAAACAACGGGATCGTCTGTCGCGCCACCTCGACCGTCGGAATGTCCTTGAGGAACACGCCCTTCACGATCACGAGGAAGTAGCGCAGCGGATTGACATAGGTGATCGGCTGCAGCCAGGACGGCATGTTCTCGATCGGCGTGGCAAACCCCGAAAGCAGCATCGCCGGCACCATGAACAGGAATGCGCCGAGGATCGCCTGCTGCTGCGTCATCGACAGGGCCGAAATGAACAGGCCGAGACCGACGACGGAGGCGAGGTAGAACACCGCGCTGCCATAGAGCAACAGCAGCGAGCCGCGCAGCGGCACCCCGAAGATGAAGACGGCCGCCAGAATATAGATGGTGATGTGGAAGAGCCCGATCATCATCGGCGGGATCAGCTTGCCGATCAGGATCTCATGGGTTCGAAGCGGCGACACCATGAGTTGGTCGAACGTCCCCAACTCGCGTTCGCGCGCGATCGACAGCGCGGTCACGATCAGGCCGATCAACAGCGCGATGCTGGCGACGAGGTTCGGGACCATGAACCACTGATAGGTAAGGTTCGGATTGAACCAGTTGCGGGCGACGACGGTGACCGCCCCCGATGCCAAGCGCTTGCCGGCGGGCGTCTCTGCGGCAAGCGTGCCGACGATACGGCCGAGATAACCGGAGACGATCTGCGACGCATTGGAGCGGCGGCCGTCGAGGATGACCTGCACCTCCGCCGGCCGGCCTGCCTCGATTTCGCGCGAGAAGGTGGGGCCGATTTCGATCGCCGCAATGACCTGCTGAGTGTCGATCGCCAGGCGCACGTCCTGCGGACTGTCGGTGAAGCGGATGCTTCGGAAGGTGGGCGAGCCGTCGATCCCCTCGATCAGATCCTGGCTCCAGTGGCCGTTGTCGCGGTTCAGCACTAGCACGTCGACATTGGTGACCTCGAGCGTCGCGGCGTAGGAAAACACCAGAAGCTGCAGGATCGGCGGCACGATCAGCACGGTGCGCCCCTTGGGGTCGCGCAGCACCGCCAGCAATTCCTTGACGATCAGGGCTTTCAGTCTGGTCCACCACATCTCAGCCGATCCTCTTGCGGGTGCTGCGAGCGGCGAGCGCAAAGAACACGCTGCCGATCAGGAGCATGGCGGCAATGGACTTGCCGAACATCGGCCAGATGTCGCCGGCCAGAAACACCGTCTGCAGGCTCGGGATCAGATAGCGCGCCGGCACGATGAAGGTGATCCACTGGATGACCGTCGGCATGGAATTGATCTCGAAGAGAAACCCCGAAAGCAGGAAGGCCGGAAGAAACGCCGAAATCAGCGCGAGCTGCGAGGCGAGGAATTGGTTCTTGGTCGCCGCCGAAATCAACAGGCCCTGACCGAGCGCCGGCATTAGGAAAGTCGCTGATAGCGCGTAGAGCGCTGCGACCGAGCCGCGAAAAGGAACGCCGAAGAGGAAGACGGCAAGGAGGACGCAGAGCGTCATCGAGGTGAGCCCGAGGATAAAATAGGGCAGGAGCTTGCCGGCAAGGAGCTCGGCTGCCGAAACCGGCGTTGCCATCATCGCCTCCATCGTTCCGCGCTCCCATTCGCGCGCAACGACGAGGGAGGTGAGCAGCGTCCCGACCAGCGTCATGACGATGGCGATCGAGCCCGGCACCAGGAAGTTCCGGCTGGTGAGCTCCGGATTGAACCAGAAACGCTGCTCGGCGGAAATCGCCGGCGGCCGACCGGCGCCATCGCTCAGCCGCTGGCGCTCCCAGTTGGCAACGGTCGCCTGCGCATAGTTCTGGACGAAGTTTGCCGTATTTGGATCGGAGCCATCGACGAGCACTTGCACATTCGGGTGCCGGCCGGCGGCGTAGTCCGCCATGAACCCAGCGGGAATCACGATGATGCCGCGCACGCGGCCGAGCACCAGATCCTCCTCGAAATCACGCCGATCGCGCCCGACCGTTACAAGGAAGTAGCGTGACGCCTGGAAACCGGCGGCGAGATCGCGGGTCAACGGCGCTTCTTCCTCGACGACGAGGCCGATCCGGGTCTGCGTCGTGTCGAGCGAAACGCCGTAGCCGAAGAGAAACAGAAGGATCATCGGCAGCACGAAGGCGATCAGGATACTGCTCGGGTCGCGAACGATCTGATAGCTTTCCTTGAGCACCAGCGCGGCAAAGCGTCTGGCTCTCGTGGCCCGGCCCTCGGTCGTTGTGGCGCGCGCGCTCATGCGGCCTCTTTCTCCTCCGAGCCCTGAACCAGGGCGATGAAGGCATCCTCCATCGTCGGGTCCGGCAGCTCGGGGCTGGCGACCTGGGCCTTCAATTGGTCCGGTGAGCCCAGCGCGATCGACCGGCCGCGATAAATCAGCGAAATGCGGTCGCAATATTCGGCCTCGTCCATGAAGTGGGTGGTGACGAGGACGGTCACGCCTTTCTCGACGAGGCCGTTGATATGGGTCCAGAACTCGCGCCGGGTTATGGGATCGACGCCGGAGGTCGGTTCGTCGAGAAACAGCGCTTCCGGTTCGTGCAGCACGGCACAGGCGAGCGCCAGCCGCTGCTTGAGGCCGAGCGGCAGATCCTTCGCCGACATGCCGAGCAGGCGGGCGAAGCCGAAGATTTCCGTCATCAACCGGATGCGCTCGCGTTTGCGCGCGCCGGATAACCCGTAGACGCCGGCAAAGAAGCTCAGGTTCTGGCCGACACTCAAATCGCCGTAGAGCGAGAATTTCTGCGCCATGTAGCCGAGCCGGTTGCGCGCCTCGGCGGCATCGCGGCGCAGATCGAAGCCGGCGACGCGGCCTTCGCCGGCGGTTGGCTTCAACAGCCCGCATAGCATCTTGAAAGTCGTGGATTTGCCGGCCCCGTTCGGACCCAAGAGCCCGAAGATCTGGCCGCGTGGTATGTCGAAGGTGATTGCGTCGGCGGCAGTGAAATCGCCGAAGCGCTTCGTCAGTCCGCGCGCTTCGATGACCGGGCGCCCGTTGTCGGTCGGGAAAGGTGTCTGGGTTTCCGCGAGCTTCGAGCGGCCGCCGGGGCCGCCGCCGAGCATGTCGATGAAGGCATCCTCGAAACGTGGCGTGGTGGTCGCCACGCCCGCTGCTGCGGAATGTTCGTCCGGGGCCGGCGGCTTAGTCCCGGGCTTCATGACCAGACGGATCGCTTCGCCCTGGATGACGCCGTCGACGACATCGTCGCCGTCGAGATAGCTTGCGAGCTTCTGGCGTCGCGCATGCGTAATGCCGGAAACCTTGAAGACGCGATCGGCGACCCTGGCGGTCAGTTCGGCGGGACTGCCCGTGAACAGGAGCTTGCCTTCGTTCAAGAGCAGAACGCTGTCGCAGGCTTCGGCTTCGTCCAGATAGGCCGTGGACCAGACGACGCCGATGCCTTCCTTCGTCAGGTTCTCGACCATCTTCCAGAGATCGCGGCGCGAGATCGGGTCGACGCCGACGCCCGGTTCGTCGAGCAGGAGCAGCCTCGGCTTGCGCAGCAGGGCGCAGGCCAGGCCAAGCTTCTGCTTCATACCGCCGGAGAGCTTGCCGGCAAGGCGCGCGGTGAAGCGCTTGAGGTCGGTGAATTCGAGCAGTTCGTTAAAGGTCGCTGCACGCTCGCCAAGCGGCAGGCCGCGCAGATCGGCGTAGAGATTGAGGTTCTCCTGAACGGAAAGGTCCTCGTAGAGGCCGAAGCGCTGTGGCATGTAGCCGATGGCCGCCTGGATATCAGCGGCATTCGTCACCGTGTCGAAACCGAGAACCTCGACCTTGCCCTCGTCCGGCACCATGAGGCCGGTCATCAGCCGGATCAGTGTGGTCTTTCCCGCGCCGTCAGGGCCGACGAGCCCGGTAATCCGCCCGCCGAGGATCTCGCCAGCGATATGGTCGAGCGCTGGCGGAGCATCGCCAAAACGCTTGACCACATCGGCGATGCGAACGAAAGGCGCCTCGTCGCTCATTGCGCGGCTCCAGCTTTCTCCGGCAGATGTACGGTCACCGGCATGCCCTGCCGCAGATCGGCCCCCGGCTTGTCGACCACGATGCGCAGGCGATAGACGAGATCGGTGCGCAGTTCCGGCGTTTCCACCGACTTGGGCGTGAATTCGGCGACCGGTGAAATGAACCCGACTGTCGCCTTGTAGCGGTGGTCCGGGGCACTGTCGGAGGTGACCTCGACGGCCATGCCGGGATGTACGCGGCCAAGGTCCGGCTCCGCCACATAGGCGCGAACCCAGACGGGCTCGTTCAGCGAGACGACGTAGACGGTGTCGGAGGGCGCGACGATGGCGCCGGCTTCACGCACCCGCGACAGGACCGTGCCGGCGCTCGGCGCAAACAGCTGGGTATCGGCAAGCGAGGTGCGGGCGCTTTCGAGCTTGGCTTCGGCGGCAAGCACCTGCGCTTGGGCCGCTTCGATATCCTCGATCCGGCTTCCCTCTTCGATGAGCGCCAGGGCCTCGCGGGCGGAAGTGGCGCGCGCTGCGGCCGCTGCCCTGTTGGCGCTCGCTTCGTCGAGATTGGCCTGGGAGATGGTGCCGTTCGGGCGCAATTGCCGGGCACGCTCATAGGCGAGAGCGGCGTTTTCGAGATCGGCCAGGCGCTCCTCATGGGTGGCGCGCGCCTGGGCGATTTCGGTCGGGCGTGCGCCCGCCCTCAGTTTTGCAAGGTTGGCTCTGAGCGCGCCGAGATCGGCCTGCGCCGCGGCGACTGCCTGCTCGAACGGGACGGCGTCCAGCGTCGCCAGAACGTCTCCGGGCTTGACCGTGTCGCCCTCGTCGACGCCAAGGCTTGCGATGCGGCCGCTGACGCGGAAGCCAAGCGAAACCTGTCGGATGTCGATGTTGCCGTAGAGCACGGAGGTCTGCTCCTTGCCGATCCAGCCGAGCCGCTCGGGAACGTCGAACCACCAGGCGCCGGCCGCGGTACCGGCGATCAGGATCAGCGCTATTGCTGGCTTGTTCATGACCGGTCCTCCCGCTTGCTTTCAATGGCCGCGACCAGTTCGGCGGCATGCCGGCGCAAGAGGTCGAGCTCGTCGGGGCCGACCGCCTCCCATTTCATCTGCCGAAGAACGGCTGCGTGGGCCATGCGGAAGACGAGGATGCTGCCGACGAAGGACAGGGTTTTCAGCCGGACCTGTTCCGATTGCGGAGCCTCGCCAAGGATGGTGGCAACCAGTCGGCCGGCCATGCCGATCATCGGGCCCATGACGTTGGCATAGACGCGCTCGAAGGCTTCCGTCGGCTCCATCTGCTCGCGGATGATGAAGCGCGCCCAGCTTTCGGACTGACGGCTGACGAAGAGGGCGACCATGTGCTGCGCCAATCGGCTGAGCATGTCGCGGGCTTCGTGGGCTTCCAGCGGCTGGCCCTGGCCGTCGAGATGGGCAAGGCGGGCAAGAACCGCGTTTCGAAGGTCCGCGACGTGGTCGATGATGATCGAGGCAAGGTGTTCGGCAGCGGCGATGTAGAGGCCTTCCTTGCCGCCGAAGTAATAGGGGATCGCCTGGAGGTTCACGCCGGCCGTTTCGGCGAGCATGCGGGTGGTGGCGCCGTCAAAGCCATAGCGGCCGAAGACGTCGATGGAACTGGTCAGCAGTTTCTCGCGGGTGGCATCTCCGCGGTCCTGCTTCGTCGGGCGGGGCGAGGTTTCTTTTTTCATGACATGCTGAATTTACATCATTCCATTGATTAAGTCAATCGAATGAATGTTGTTGGCAAGCGACGACGTGCCTTGGGTCGATAGGGGAGTATTGCCGAAGGCATGTCGTGCAAAGTTCGCGCAGCCGGTTCGTGCTACCGGCCGCTGTGCTGGCGAAGGATTTTCAGGCCGGCCCTGCTGCTTAAGCGACGTCGCGCTCTTCGCCCCGTTCGAGGCGGCGTTGGAAGAGGGCGGCGATGAGGTCCGATTGGGTCACGACGCCGAGCAGCCGGTTGTCCGGATCGACCACCGGCATATGGTGCAGCCCCATGTCGGACATCGGCGGCACGAGTTTGGCGATCATGGTTTCCGGCAAGGCCGATTGCACCTTGCGGGTCATGATGTCGGACACGAGCCGCGGCGTTTTCGGGCCGAAACCGATGACGTTTCCGAGCCGCTGGCGGATGCCGCCCTGCGGCGTGACCATCGCGTGCTTCATGAAATCGGTTTGCGTGACGATGCCGACCAGTCCGTCCTTTTCGGTCACGACCGGCAGCGCCTTGATGTGATGCTTGATCAGGGTCTGCCAGGCCTGGCGCAGGGTTGTCTCCGGCGTGGCCGTGGCGACGTCGCGCGACATGATCTCGGCGCAGGTGATTTCGCCGGAGCGGCGGTTGAAGGCGCGGATCTGCGCCTGATGGATCAGCGCGTCGAGCTCTTCCGGGCTGACGTCGACCACTTCGCCATATTGGGCGAGGACGGCCTGCAGGTCTTCGGGAACGATGCCGAGCCTGTGCATCGGCGCGGGGTCGCTTGTTCCATGCAGCGTCGGCGCCTGCGCGAGGTGCGGGTAGCGTCGGCCGGTCACGTTGTTGAACGCCAAGGCGATCAGGAGAATGACGACCGAATTGATGGCGACCGGCGAGAGGACGAACCAGTAGCCGGCCTCATGGATCGTGGGCCCCCCGAGTACTGCGGTCAGCGCCACCGCCCCGCTCGGCGGATGAAGGCAGCCGAGCAGCAGCATGATGGCGATGGCAAGGCCGACGGCGACTGCGGCAGCAATGACCGGATCCGGGATCAGCAACGCCGCGGTCACGCCGATCAGCGAGGAGACGGTATTGCCGCCGACGATCGACCAGGGCTGGGCGAGCGGGCTTGCCGGGGCGGCAAAGAGAAGCACGGCCGAGGCGCCCATCGGTGCGATCAACAGCGGCAGGCTGGCGCCGGCGCCCAGCGCATAGGTGCTGATCAAGCCGGTAAGCAGGATGCCAAGAAGCGCGCCCAAAGACGCACGCAGGCGCTCCAGATGGCTGATCGGAACGAGCGAGGGAACGAAACGCTTGATGTAGGCGCGGGCCTTCGACATGGAGCCTCTCGGGAGGGGAGGTGCAAACTTGGGCAGCCCAATAGCACATGGCACGGCGTTGGGCATGAAATCCGCATCCAAAAACCGGCGCTGGATTGAAATATATGCATCGCGCCTAAAAAATGTGCGCTGCACACGCGGGCGCGTCAGCCCGACACGGCGGCGGAAAAATCGATCGAGAACCGAGTGCCGCGGCCGGGCGTGGTGTCGACAGCGACGGTTGCCTGGTGCAACTCGCTGATGCGCCTAACGATCTTCAGGCCGAGGCCGAGCTGGCCGGAGCTCTTCACAAAGCCGAGGTCTTCGTTGTGTTCCGGCAGGTCGATCATCCCCTTGCCGTCATCCTCGACGGAGACGACCGGGCCGGGGCCACAGGTCAGGACGATCCGGGTTCCCGGTGGGTTATGCTTGACGGCATTCTCGATGAGGTTGCGCAGCATGTTTTCGACCAACGCCGGGATGGCGGTGACCGTCGGCGTGCCTTCGTCTACGAACTCGAGGGACTTGTCGTGGTCGAAGACAAAAGGTGCGATCGCCTCCGCAACTGCGGCGCCGATCTGAGAAAGGCTGGTGCGCTGGTAGGCGGAAGGATCGACGGCGTCGGCGCGCGCGAGCGAGGTCAATTGCTCCAGGATATGGGTAAGCGCGTCGAGATCGCGCTCCGCGTTGCGCGCTCGCGGGTCGTCGATGCGGCTCAGCTCCATCTTGGCGATCGACACCGGGGTGCGGATTTCGTGGGCGATCGACGACGAGAACAGCTTCTGCGACTGGATGAGATCGGCAACGCGGGCCAGCATCCGGTTGACGGCGGTGACGAGAGGGGCGATCTCCTGTGGCATTCGTGTCAGCGGCAGGCGCGCATTGCCGTCGCGAGGGTCGAGGGCATCGGCGGCCTGGGCGGCCATGGCGACCGGCCGCAGGGCGCTGCGGACCGACCAGATGGTCGCGCCGACCACCAGGCAGAACATCAGCGTCATCGGCACGATCATCGAATCGAACATCTCGTGCAGCAGGGCGCCGTACATGAAACCGTTCGGGTCGTTGAGGATCGCGAGCTCGACAAGGACGACCAGGCCGCCCCGTTCGAAGGTCTGGCCGCCGGCAACGCTGAAGGGTTTGCCCGGTGCGATCAGGCGTTTCCAGAATTGCGGCGCGTCGACATTGAGCGGCAGGAAGTGCTGGGCACATTCGGCCGTGCAGTTCGAATGGATCATCTCTCCGGACGCCGTGCGGATGCGTAGGAAAATTGCGCCGTTATCGTCCGATCGGTCGAGATAGCGTTCGCGTGCGTCGCGATCTGGCTCGTAATGCGCCACGCCGTCGCGCACATGGACATACTCGATCAGCTTTTCGGTTTCCTGCTGCAGCATGAGCACGCTCAGTTTGTCGTCGTCGAACCAGTAGTCGGCGAAGACGACGCCGATCTGGATCGCCATGGCCAGCAGCGAAAAGGCAACGATGCGCCGGGAGACGATACCGATCAGCGAAGGGTTTCGGCTCCTCATGGGGCTTGCCTGAGGAGATAGCCGATGCCCCGGACCGTCTCGATCTGCACGCCGGTTTCGAGCGGCTGCAGACGCTTGCGCACCCTTGAAACCGCCAGTTCCAGGGCATTAGGCGTGACTTCCTGGCCATATTCAGAAAGGGCCGTTTCGAGCTTTCGCTTCGGCACGACACGGCCGACCTCGCGCATCAGGATCTCGATCAGTGACCGCTCGCGCGGCGGTAGCGGCACCACCGTGCCGTCGCAGGTGAGATTGGCGGTCGCCGGGTCGTAGCGCAAAGCTCCGGCTTCGAGCACCGGCTGTACGGCCTGTGGGTTGCGCCGGAGCATGGCGCGGCAGCGCGACAGCAGTTCCCGGTGGTGGAACGGCTTGACGAGATAGTCGTCGGCCCCGGCGTCGAGCCCGGCAATGCGCTCGTCGACGGAGCCCTTGGCCGTGATGATCAGCACCGGCAATCCGGGATATTCCTGGCGGACACGGCGAAGCAGCGACAGCCCGTCGCCATCGGGCAGCCCGAGGTCGAGAAGCACCAGGTCGTGCTCGCGCGCCGCGATTGCCGTTTCGGCATCGGCCACGCTTGAAACCGCATCGAGGCGCCAGCCCGCATCCCGCATGGTTTCACCGACCAGTTCAACCAGTCGCGGACTGTCTTCGACCAAGAGCAGGCGCATTGATTCGTCTCGATATTACAGGGGCCACTACCGACCATATGGACTTTCGCCGGGGCTGCCAACTGCCTGCGCGATACCTACCAGCGCGCGCATACGCGGGACAAAGAGCAATCTTGACGGGGTTTGGACAGCTTGTCCGTCGTATCTCAACAGCTGAGGGGGAGGCTGCAACCTAGCAGGTGGCCGCCACGCGGTCTCCATCTCGATTGAATGGCCGTGACTGCAACGTCCCTCCCAGACGCTCTTGCAGTCGCCGCAGGAGAGTGCAGTTTGAGATTTTCAGGTATTCGCCGCCCCGAAATCGGCAGTATTTCGCTGAGCGCTCTCGTCAGCGCCTATCTGCTGCTTGCCACCAATAATTCCTTCTGGACACACACGGTCGCCTATTTCGACGATTCCGTCACGGCGCTTCTGTCCTTCAGCGCCGCTCTGTGTTTGCTGACCCTCGCAGGCCTCACACTCGCCTCCGTAAAATATGTGATGAAGCCGGTGATGATCTTCCTGATCATGGTGTCGGCGGCCGCCTCCTACTTCATCGACACCTTCGGCGTCATCATCGACAAGGACATGATCGGCAACGCGGCGGTAACGACGCAGGCCGAAGCCAGCCATATCTTGACCGGCAGTCTGGCGACGCACTTGCTGCTTTACGGGGTGCTCCCGTCGCTGGTGGTGATCTGGTTCAAGTTGCGCTACCGGCCCTTCCTGTCCAATGCCGCGATCAACCTGGCAGTGATCATCCCCTGCCTGCTCGTCAGCGGTGGGCTGGTCTACGCGAACTTTGCAAACGTCGCCTACGTGATCCGCGAACACAAGGATCTGATGAAGCGGTTCAATCCGACGGGGCCGGTCTCGGCGGCGGTCCGCTACGCATCCTCGACCTACAAGGAACGCAACATCGTCGTGCAGCCGCTCGGCACAGACGCACGCCAGGGTGCGCGGATTGCCGCGGCCGGCAAGCCGGTGGTCGTCGTCGTCGTGGCCGGCGAAACGGCGCGCGCTATGAACTTCTCGCTGAACGGTTATGGCCGCGAGACCAATCCGGAACTGAAAGCGCTTGGCGTCGTCAACTACACCGACACCACGAGCTGCGGCACGGCGACGGCAACGTCGCTGCCCTGCATGTTCTCCGTCTACCCGCGCGACGAGTACAGCGACTGGAAGGCGCGCTCGACGGAAAACCTCATGAACGTGCTGACGCGCGCCGGCGTTTCGACCACCTGGTGGGACAACAACACCGGCAGCAAGGGCATCGCCGACCTCATCAATTTCGCCAGCATGACCGACCAGAAGAACAGCCCGCTCTGCAAGAACGGCGAGTGCCTGGACGAGATCTTCCTCGGCGAACTCGACAAGAAGCTTTCGGCGACGAAGAAGAACAGTGTGATCGTTCTCCATCAGCTCGGCAGCCACGGACCGTCCTACTATCTGCGCTACCCTGAGAAGTTCCGGCGCTTCACGCCCGATTGCCGCACGCCCGAACTGATGAAATGCTCGGTTGAAGAAATCACCAACGCCTATGACAACACGATCCTCTACACCGACCATGTGGTGGCGAGTGTCGCCCGGTTGCTGGAAAAGCATCAGGACCAGATCGCGGGCGCGATGATCTACATGTCCGATCACGGCGAGTCGCTCGGCGAGAACGGCATCTATCTGCACGGGGCGCCCTATTCCATCGCACCGCGCGAACAGACGCAGGTACCGTTCGTCGCCTGGTTCTCGAAGCCTTACCAGGCGGCAATGGGTGTCGACACGGCGTGCCTCGCCAAGGATACGGCGCAGCCGAAATCCCACGACAACCTGTTTCATACCGTGCTCGGCATGATGAATGTCGAGACCAAGGTCTACAAACAGGGCCTCGATGCCTTTGCGAGCTGCACCAAGAAGCCGGGCGTCGGGTCGACGTTCCAGGCGGCGGATACGGCCAACGACTTGCCGCCAAGCCCCGTGCGCTCCTTAAGCGGTCCGGGCGCCCTTTAGCACCAAGCGTAACCTCAAAATTCGCCCGTGGCCGGAACAAAAACCGGCCTCGGCGCTTCCTTGAAAAGATGTCCCGATTCCGTCCCGGCGCCGCCGAAACCGCCAATGCAACCTCGGGACTACTCAAGGAAGGAGAGGTTCCATGCGTATCGTCGGCCTGCAGGTCACTGCCGAAAGAGCCGGTCGCTCAGGTTTCACGGTGGAATTCATAGGCGACGGCGACGAGGTGGTGACGGTGATGTGTCCCCAGGACGGGGCCGGCTCCCTCAACCGGCTGAACGCGATTGCGAAGGCCAAGGAAATTCTGCAGGCCGCCATTGCTGCCGACGAGGCGGTCGCGGGTTCTAGTGGCCAAGCAGGAATGCGCCGCGGAACTTTGCCAAACGCGCGCCAGGCGCATGACCGCGATGCGATGGAGGAGCAACTGGACGAGGGGCTCGAGGATACCTTCCCGGCAAGCGATCCGGTGTCGATCGCCAGTTCGACCATCGCCAAGGGTAATTCCCGACGCTGAGATCAGGACGTCATTGGCGTAGCTGCCACCTCCCGGTTATCTCGCCCGAGGTTTCCGCCCTCACGATCCGCATTCCCAATTGTCGCACGCGTCCGCGTCGCGGCCGATGCATCTTGCATCCTTTCGGCAAAAGGCATGTTATAGCGCCTTGATCTGGCGATGTTTTCGGCCTCGACACGGCCATCGCCCGCCATCGGAATTTGGAGAGTGAATGCATGGCCGTCCGGCATCTGACGTTCGCCGTCGGCGATATTCACGGCTGCCTCGATCAGCTGCGCGCGCTGCTGGATGAAATCGAAGACTATGCGCCGACGGGGCGGGTGATCTTTCTCGGCGACCTCATCGACCGGGGGCCGGACAGCCGCGCTGTCATCGAGCTGATCATGGCCGGCCCGACCAAGCCCGGCTGGACCTGGCAGACCCTCAAGGGCAATCACGAGGAAATGCTCTGGGGCGCAAGCAGCGGCGAAAGCGACGTCGACTGGTGGCTGGTCAACGGCGGCCGCGAGACGCTGATCTCCTACGACGGCACGGTTCCCGGGCGGCACCTGAAATGGATCAAGGAACTGCCCACGATCCTGGTCGAGCGCTTTCGCATCTTCGTGCATGCCGGCGTCGACGACACGCGGCCGCTGGAACAGCAGGACGACGGGGTCTTTCTCTGGATCCGGCCGCCCGAAGACTATTCTGGCGAATACTGGGGCCGGCATCTTTGTCATGGCCACACGCCCAGTACGGCCAACCCGCGAACGGTCGGAAACCGCACCAATGTCGATTCCGGCGCGGTGTTCAGCGGTATCCTCTCCTGCGCCATCTTCGACGACGATCAGCCGGGCGGGCCGATCGATTTCCTGACGGCGAGCAAGGCTGCCTGGCGCGTCGAGTGAGTGGTAGCATCGGTGGTGTAAATGGCATTGTGCGGGCGGCTCTGCGGTAGTAGGTGTGGCTTCTCCGCTGGGCGAAGCCTTTGCCGCCCGTCTCATCATCTCAGGGGATTGCCTTGGACGCCGCGCCTTCATCCGTTTTCACGAAGAATTTTGCTGCCCTGCTGTTCGATATGGATGGCACGTTGCTGAACTCCATGGCCGTGGTCGAGCGCGTCTGGGGCGCCTGGGCGGAGCGCAACGGTCTCGACCCGGTCGAATTTACCAAGACCGTGCATGGCGTGCGCGCCGTCGATACGATCCGTAATCTCGAGCTGCCGAACATCGACCCGGAGAGGGAAGCCTATGACCTGGCTCTTGCGGAAATCGCCGACGTCGAAGGCATTGTCGAGATCCCCGGCGCGGTCGACTTCCTGAATTCGCTGCCGCCGGAACGGTGGGCGATCGTGACGTCCGCGCCGCTGGACCTCGCCGTGCGCCGTCTCGCCGCCGCCGGCATTCCGACGCCGCAACTGATGATCACCGGCGAGGATGTTTCCATCGGCAAGCCCGATCCGCAGGGCTACCGGATGGCGGCCGAGCGGCTGGGCGTGCGTGCGGAAGACTGCCTGGTGTTCGAAGATGCGCCGGCCGGAATCCTGGCCGGGCTCGCCGCCGGGGCCGATGTCGTCGTCGTCACCGGCGCGCATGCGGCCGCCGAAGGCACGCCGCACATGACGCTCGCCCGCTACCACGACATCGCGGTGGAGCGCGCAACTGACGGCACGGTATCGTTGCGCCCGACCGCTTGAAATACCGTCGTTGAGGCCGGGAGGCCGCTTGCCGACCTCCCGTCATTGCGTCGCCAGCTTAGGCGTTGAGCCAGCATTTCGTCAGTGCGTGCCCGCCCATCAGTTCGCCGTTCGGATCGTCGATCCAGCCGCCGACCTTGTCGTTGGTCGCGTCGATGTAGTTGTTGAACATCGGCACGATGACGCCGCCTTCGTCGCGCAGGATCACCGTCGCCTGACGGTAGAGCGCCTTGCGCTTGGCGTTGTCGAGTTCAGCGCGCGCCGCGAATATCAGCTTGTCGAAGTCCTCGCGGAAGAAGCGGGTGTCGTTCCACTCGGCCTTGGAGAGATAGGCGATCGAATAGACCTGGTCCTGCGTCGGCCGTCCGGTCCAATAGGACATGCTGAAGGGCTGCTTGTTCCAGACGTCCGACCAGTAGCCGTCGCCCGGTTCGCGCTTCAGGTCGATGGTGATCCCGCACTTGGCGGCGCTCATTTGGAACAGCTGCGCCGCATCGACGGCGCCGGGGAAGGCGACATCGGAGGTCCGAAGCAGCACCGAGCCGCTGTGGCCGGATTTCTTGTAGTAGAATTTTGCCTTCTCCGGATCGAAGACGCGCTGCTCGATGTCGTTGTCGAACAGCGGATAGCCCTTGATCATCGGCGTGTCGTTGCCGACCGTGCCGTAGCCGGCGAGGACCTTCGACACCATCTCCTCGCGATCGACGGCATATTTCAGTGCCAGGCGCAGGTCGTTGTTGTCGAAGGGCGCCGTGTTGCAATGGGCGATGAAGACATAGTGGCCCTTGCCGGGAACGTTGCGGATGACGACGCCCGGAAGGCGGCTGATCAGGGCGACGACCTTGGGCTCGATGCGGTTGATCATGTGGATCTGGCCGCTCTGGAGAGCCGCGGTGCGCGCGGTCGAATCGTTGATGACAGCGATTTCGATCTGATCGGCATGGCCGCGCTCGGCCGAGCCCCAATAGCCTTCGTGCCGCTCCGCGATGTGTTTGACGCCCGGTTCGTTGGAAACGACCTTGTAGGGACCGGTGCCGATGCCCGCCGTCGGGTCGTCCTTGCCGCCGTTCGGCTGGATCATCAGGTGGTAATCGCTGACGATGTAGGGCAGGTCGGCATTGGGCGCGCGCAACGTGATGACGACGCTGTCGCCATCGACCTTGATCGTCTCGAAGTCCTGAACGAAGGGCAGGGCCGCAGACTTGGAGTCCGCGTCGCCATGCCGCTCCAGCGTCGCCACCACGTCGGCCGGGGTCAGTTCCTTGCCGTTGTGGAAGGTCACGTCCTTGCGGATCTTGAAGCGCCAGGTCTTGGCGTCCGGCGTCGCCTCGTAGGCTTCCGCAAGCCGGTACTCGATCTCGCCGGTCGGCGAGACTTCGACAAGCTGTTCACCCCAGCAGCGCCCGAGCGTATAGGGAACCTGGCTTGCCCACGTTGCCGGGTCCAGGCTGTTTGTCGATTCCCCGCCGACGAGGCCCGCCTTGAGTGTTCCACCCTTGACTGGCCCTGCGGCGCGGGCCGCCTGGCCGAGCAGCAGGTTCGCCGAGGCGGCGGTTATCCCCAGTGCTGCGGCGCGTCCGAGAAACTCCCGTCGCGACAGCCGGCCCGCGGCAACCTGCTTGCTCATGAATTCCAGTTCAATCGGCATGCCTTACTCCCTCCCTTGCAAGACCCACCCGGCGTAACCGGTAACGTTGCAGATATTGGAGGCAGATGCCGCGCCTGGTGTGTTGCCACGCGACAGATGGTGCCGCAGATCGGCGAAAGAAAGTCGTATCCGCGACCGCTTGCGCCGGAAACGGCGGGTGCAGCGTCAGCCCTTGCGGGCGTAGCGCTGCAGGATCGCGGAGATGTCCGGCTCGGTCTTGTCGGTGTCGAGTTCGGCGCGAAGCTCGACCGCGTCGAGGTGTTCAAGCATGATCCGCTCCGCCGTGGCGGTGTCGCGCGATTGCAGGGCACGGATGATCTGGACATGCTCGTCGACGGCGCATTCCGGCGAATGCAGCCGCGCGAACCGGGCAAGGATCAGGGAACAGCGCGAGACGATCTCGCGGACGAACCGCGTCAGCGCCTGCGAACCTGTGAGTTCGGCAAGCAGGATGTGGAATTCGCCGGCCAATCGGATCGAAAGCGGTCCATGGTCGGAAAGTGCAGTCTCCTCCTGCTTCACATGCTGCTGCAGCCGCTTGACGCCGGCAGCGTCGAGATCGGCGACGAGCCGCCGGATCACCTCGGCTTCGAGC
Source organism: Ensifer sp. PDNC004 (assembly GCF_016919405.1). Lineage (NCBI taxonomy): Bacteria > Pseudomonadati > Pseudomonadota > Alphaproteobacteria > Hyphomicrobiales > Rhizobiaceae > Ensifer > Ensifer sp. PDNC004. The sequence continues at coordinate 280,661 of NZ_CP070352.1, read as the reverse complement.
ATGCGCCTCAGCGCGAAGATGTCACGGGCTTCCTCCAATGTCGGCTCGGCCACGCAGGCGCCCTTGTTGGCGCGCAAATCGACGATGCCTTCCGCGTTGAGCCGGACCAGGGCCGCCCGGACGCTGGTGCGGCTGACCTTGAAATGGTCGGCGATCGTGTCTTCGGAAAGCTTTGTTCCGGGCCTTAGGGCCTGCTCCAGGATCGCCTGGCGCAAGAGCTTGTAGACCACTTCGCTGCGGCTAGATTTCTCAGACAAGGTTGCCTCCCCCAACGGGCCGATCGGAGACCGGCCGAACATGTCCCTCGTCTTCGATAACGCCCGTCGAAATGGTCGTCAATATTGTATACAATAATGTTGATATTTGTATTCTCTTGCCGTATGCAATTGCAGGCGCCGACAAACAATGCGGCGCCGGCCGGTTCGGGAGGAGGCGTGCGGAGAGGGCCGTGCGACCTGAGAAGGCCTGAAAGGGAACAGCCAATGGGAGGGAATTCATGAACAGCAGGATTCTGCAGCTCTGTGCGACAGTTGCCGGCATCGCCGTCGGCCTGGTGGCCGCGACCACTGCCAACGCTGCGACGACGCTCGAAACCGTAAAGGCGCGCGGCAAGCTGATCTGCGGCGTCTCGATGAGCACGCCGGGCTTTGCGACGGCCGATGCCAAGGGGCACATGGAGGGCTTCGACGTCGACGTCTGCCGCGCCGTGGCGGCAGCCGTATTCGGCGACCCGGAAAAGGTCGACTTCGTCCTCACCAACATCAATACGCGCTTCCAGGCGCTTCAGTCCGGCGAGATCGACATGCTGTCGCGCCAGACGACCATGACCTTCTCGCGCGAAACCTCGCTCGGGCTCGATTTCGGTCCGACCGTCTTCTACGACGGCCAGGGTCTGATGGTGCCGAAGTCGCTCGGCGTCAGCAGTGCCAAGGAACTCACCGACGCGGCGATCTGCACGCTGCCGGGCACCACGACCGCCCAGAACCTCAGCGACTTCTTCCGCTCGATCGGCGGCAAGTTCGAACTGGTTGTCTTCGAAAGCCCGGACGAAAACCGCAACGCCTTCTTCTCCGGCCGTTGCGAGGCGATCTCGTCCGACCGTTCGGACCTTGCCTCGATCCGCGCCGTTGCCAACAACCCGGATGATTACGTCGTCCTGCCGGAAACCATCTCCAAGGAACCGCTGGCGCCCGCCGTTCGCCAGAACGATTCCAACTGGCGTGACATCGTCTCCTGGTCTGCCTGGATGCTGATGGCGGCCGAAGAGCGTGGGATCACCCAAGCCAATGTCGACGAGATGACCAAGAGCGAGGATCCGGAGATCCAGCGCATGCTCGGCGTCAGCGAAGAACTCGGCAAGATGCTGAACCTCGACAACAAGTGGGGCTACAACATCATCAAGGGCGTCGGGAACTACGGCGAAGTCTTCGAGCGTAACCTCGGCACCAAGACCGCACTCGGCCTGACGCGTGGTCCGAACACGCGCTGGAGCGAAGGCGGACTGCTCTACGCACCGCCGTTCCGTTGAGAATTGACGGGCCCGCGCGTTTCGCGCGGGTCCACGTCTCCACATGGTGCTCCCTAAGCGGCCTGTGGAGAGTTCGCGCGGCATGCCGCCCGTATTATAAACGATGGAAATCGATCAGGTTATGATCTTGGGTCGTGCCGGCCCGAGATCATTGTGCTCCAAGGGACGGGTGCCGATGCCCCTGTTTTATGATGCGCGCATTCGCGCCTATCTTTATCAAGTGATCGCCGTCGGCGTCGTGCTGCTCGTCGCCTGGGTGATGTTCAGCACCGCAAGCGCCAATCTTGCCAAGCAGGATATTGCGACCGGTTTCGGCTTCCTGGCCCGCCAGGCCGGATTCGTCATTACCGAATCCGCCATCACCTATGAGCCGACCGATACGATCGGCCGCGCGATCCTCGTCGGCATCGCCAACACCGTCAAGGTTTCGCTGCTCGCCGCCCTGTTTGGCACCGTTCTTGGGCTATTGGTCGGCATCGGGCGGCTGTCGCACAATCCGGTGTTGTCGCGGCTGATGCTTGCCTATGTGGAAGCGCTGCGCAACGTGCCGCTGCTGCTTTACCTGCTGCTCTGGTACTCGCTGATCATTTCCGTCTTTCCGCCGGTCAAGCAGGCGATCGAGATGCTGCCCGGCGTGTTTCTGTCGAACAGCGGTCTGGTAACGCCGGCTCTGCACTGGCAGAGCGGTTTCGCCGCGCTGGCCGCCGCCTTGGTCGTCGGCGTTGCCGCCGCCTTCGTCACCGTGCGCGTTCTCGGCCGCCGCCGCATCGTCACCGGCATGGAGCGGCCGATTGCTCTGTTCGCAGCGACCGCGTTTCTGTTGCCGCTCGTAGCAACCCTGCTCTTCGCAAACATCTCGGTCGCTTGGGATGTGCCGGAACTCGGCCGCTTCCGCCTGAGCGGCGGCTACCACCTGCGCCCCGAATTCGTGGCGCTTCTGCTCGGCCTCACGCTCAGCGTGTCGGCCAATGTCGCTGAAATCGTTCGCGCCGGCATCCAGGCGGTGAGCAAAGGGCAGTGGGAGGCAGCGACGGCACTCGGCCTGTCGCGGGCGCGCACGCTGAAGCTTGTGATCCTGCCGCAGGCGCTGCGTATCATCATTCCGCCGCTCACCAACACCTATCTGACCGTGTTCAAGAACAGCTCGCTCGCGATCGCCATCGGCTATCCGGATCTGGTGATGGTCTCAAACACGATTATGAACCAGACGGGCCAGGCGATTGAAGCCATTGCCATTTTCATGGGAGTCTATCTCGGCCTGTCGATCCTGATCTCGCTGGTGATGAACTGGTACAATGCGCGGGTCGCGCTGAGGGAGCGCTGAGCCATGACACAGGTCGACACCCTCGTGAGCAATGCGACGCTTGCGCCAAGCCGCGAAGCTCCACCGGCATCGCGCAGCCGCTGGCTCAGCGCCTATTTCGGCACGCCCGGCAATGCGCTGATCACCATCCTTTGCCTCGGCACGGTCTTTGCGCTCGCCAAGCTCGCAATCGGCTGGCTCTTCGTCGACGCCACCTTTGTCGGCACGCCGGCGGAATGCAAGGCGACGAGCGGCGCCTGCTGGCCGTTCCTGTCGGCGAAGATGCGCTACATCTTTTTCGGCTTTTATCCCTTTGAAGAGCAATGGCGCCCGCTGACGGCGATGCTTCTGTTTCTCGGCGCCTGCCTCGTCTCGATGGTGCCGAAGGTCTGGGGGCGGGGGCTGCTGGTCGCCTGGGTGGCCGTCGTCCTGCCGGTGCTCTATGTGCTGATGGCGGGTGGCTATTTCGGCCTGACGGTCGTGCCCACGACGCAATGGGGCGGGCTGCCGCTCTCCTTCATGCTCTCCTTCATCGGGCTTGCCTGCGCGCTCCCACTTGGCATTGCGCTGGCGCTCGCCCGTGCGTCGAACCTTCCGGCAATCCGCGTTCTCGGCGTCGGTTTCATCGAGATCGTGCGCGGGGTGCCGCTGATCAGCATTCTGTTCATGGCGACCGTCATGCTGCCCCTGTTCATGCCCAATGGCATCACCATCGACAAGCTCGTTCGGGCGCAGGTGGCGATCATCCTGTTTGCCGCGGCCTATATCGCCGAGATCGTGCGCGGCGGCCTGCAGGCGGTTCCCAAGGGGCAGGTCGAGGCCGGCCATTCGCTCGGTCTGCATTACTGGCAGATCATGCGCAAGATCGTGCTGCCGCAGGCGCTGAAGAAGGTCATACCGCCCTTGGTCAGTCTGTTCATCGGCTTCTTCCAGGATACGACGCTGGTGACGATCGTCGGCCTGCTCGACTTCCTCGATACCGTCCGCACCGCCATGCGCGACCCGCAATGGCAGGGTATCGCAGTGCTGGAGGGTTATGTCTTCGCCGCTGTCGTATACTTCGTTTTCAGCGCCCTTATGGGGGCTTACAGCCGTTTCCTCGAGCAATATTTCAGGACCACGCATGACTAAAGAGATCCACGTCATCCGCAAAGCGCATACGCTCGTCGCCTTCGACCGCGAGCTTAATGGCCATGTCTATCTCAACGACGCCGACGTCGCCTATGACGACGCGGGTTTCGTGCATGTCGGCGGCCATTATGACGGTCCTTATGCCAGCGAGAGTTCCGGCCGCGACCGGATGATCATGCCGGGCTTCGTCAACGTGCATTGCCATTCCGGCGAGGAGCCGATCTCCAAGGGCATCTTCGAGGACATGGGGACGGCAGCGCTTTGGGGCAACGCGCTCTACGAATACTCCAACCTTCTGGAAATCGACGACGACGCGATCGAGGCGTCGCTGACTGTCATGGTCGGCGACCTGATGCGCAGTGGTGTCACCACGCTGCTCGATATTGCCGGCCCGCATGCGAGCTGGCTGGCGACGCTTGCCAAAAGCGGCGCACGCGCCTTCGTCGCGCCGGGTTTCCGCGAAGCACAATGGCACGTCGAAGACAGCCATCGTCTCGACTTCCGCTGGGACAAGGCGCGGGGGCGCGAAGCCTTTGCGCGAGCGCTTGAGGTCGTCGATACGGCGAATGCACACCCCTCGGGGCGCCTTGGCGGCGTCGTCGCACCGTCGCAGATCGAAACCTGCTCGCCGGAACTGCTGCAGGATGCGGTGGCGGCGGCGCGTGAGCGCGGCATGCCGATCACCATCCACGCCGCCCAGACCATGACCGAGCACGAGGAGCTTTTGCGCCGGCATGGGCTGACGGCCGTGCAGTATCTCGAGAAGCTGGGTCTGCTCGGCAGGGACCTGATCCTCGGCCATTGCATCTTCGTCGACAGCCATTCCTGGACGCGGCAGCGCACGGAGATCGATTTGCGCCTGCTTGCCGATCGCCAGACGACGGTCGCCCATTGCCCAGTCACCTTCTCGCGCAGCGGCATGGCGCTGGAATCGGTCGGCCGCTATCGCCGCGCCGGCGTCAACGTCGCGCTCGGAACCGACAGCTACCCGTTCAACATGCTTGAAGAAATGCGCCAGGCGATGATCTGCGCGCGGCTCTCGGGCAAGTCCGTCTTCGACGTTTCGACCGGCGACATCCTCGAGGCGGCAACGACTGCCGGTGCCCGGGCGCTCGGCCGCGACGACATCGGCCGGATCGCCGTCGGCGCGAGGGCGGATTTCCTGGTGGTCGATCTCAGGCACCACGCCATGCAGCCGGTCTACGACCCCTTGCGCAATCTCCTGCATTGCGCGGCCGAGCGGGCGATCGAGCGTGTCCATGTGGACGGCGCTTGCGTCGTCAGTGATGGCCGCCCGACCTTGATCGATTATGACGGCGCGCTCGCAAAGCTCCAGGAAGCGCAGGACTACGCTTGCCGCAAGGCGGCCGAGAACGACACGAAGGGTCGCGCAATGGGGACACTTGCGCCGCTCTCACTGCCGCGCAGGTAATTCCGGCCGCGGTCCGTCAGGACAGAAAGCGGTGTGCGGCGAAGAGGCAGATCAGGACTGTCGCCGCCGCGCCCGCCAGCGCGCCAAGACGCCTCTCGAGGAAATCCCGGATCTCTTCGCCGAAACGGCGCAGCAGCCAGGCGAGCAGGAAGAATCGCGCGCCGCGGGCAATGATCGCCGAGACGATGAACAGGCCGAGATTGATGTTGGCGGCGCCTGAAAGGATGGTCACGACCTTGATCGGCGGCAGATGCGCCAGGCCCGAGGTGACGAGCAGCAACGCCAGCATCTCGCTGTCGACCGAGGCCTTCAGGTGCTCGAACGTGTCGAGCTTGCCGTAGAACTCGAGCAGCGGTTTGGCGAGCGTGTCGAAGGCGTAATGGCCGAGATACCAGCCGGCGATGCCGCCGAGAACCGAGCAGACAGTTGCCACGAGAGCATAACGCCAGGCCCGCTCCGGGCGCGCCAGCGCCATCGGGATCAGGAGAAGATCGGCCGGAACCGGGAAGATCGAGCTTTCGACGAAGGCAATGATGCCAAGCCAGACAATGGCGGTCTCCCGTGTCGCGAGCGACATTGTCCAATCGTACAGGCGTCGGAGCATGAGGTGCGGTTCTCTGTTGGCCCAGGGGCCGTTTACGGGCCCCAAGGCCCGTCTATAGGCCCGAGAGCAGGGTGGAAATGTGACTGACTTCTGTATTTGAGATAATTCTCACGAAAAGCCGTGCCGGCGTTATTGGGCGGCCACGGCCAAGCGCGCGTAGCGCCCTGGCGGTTGCCCGACATGGCGGCTGAAGGCGGTGCTGAAGGTACTTGCCGAGCTGTAGCCGACCCGTTCAGCGACAGCTGCAAGGTCCAGTTCGCGTTGCCGCAGCAGGTCCTTGGCGATCGCCATGCGCCAGACGAGCAGATACTCCATCGGTGGCAGCCCGACGGCGCGGGTGAAGCGCTCGAAGAAGACGGATCGGGACAGTGCGGCCTCGTGCGCCAGTTCCGCCACGGTCCAGGCACGGGCCGGATCAGCATGGAGCTGGCGAATGGCCGTCGCCAGCCGCGCATCTCCCAGCCCGCGAAAGAGGCCGGGTGCAGCGCTCTCCCCTTCGATGGATCGCAGCGCCTCGACGAGCATCACTTCCACAAGTCGCGCCAGAACCAGATCGCGGCCGGGACGTTCGTCGCGTGCTTCTTCGCCCACAAGGCGTACGAGTGTCGAAAGCCGGTCTATCCCGCGCAGATGCATCAATGCCGGCAGCAGCGAAACCAGCAGTCCGGCGTCGGGCGAGTCAAGAACGAAATAGCCGCCGAGCAGGCGCACGTCCGGTTCGCCGTCCTGCCTGCCATGACGAACTTCGCCGACCAGTGAAGGCACCGCCTTGGGATCGATGAAAGTCGGCTGCACCGCGTCAAAGCCCGACATGGTGAAGCCGGGCGTGCGCGGCAACAAGACGAAATCGCCTGCCTGCAGCGTCACCGGCGCCTCGCCGTCGACTGCCAGCCGGCACGATCCCTCGATGACGGTACAAAAACTCGGATGACCGAATTCCGAGTAGCGAACCGCCCAGCGGCCGGCGCCGCTGATGCCCTTGGTGAACACGGTACGTGGGTGGAGAAGCTGAATGAGTTGCGAGAGGGGATCTGTCATGTCAGGACGATAGCAAACGTAATTCGGACTTCAAGTCGTAGATCATCCGAAATCCCCGCGGTATTCCGGTTTCATCCCAACCACGAAGGAAAACGTTATGAAGACCGTACTGATCACTGGCTGCTCTTCCGGCTACGGACTGGAGACTGCGCGCCGTTTCCATGCCGAAGGCTGGAACGTCATTGCGACGATGCGCTCTCCCCGACACGACATCCTGCGGCCGGCGCAGCGGCTTCGCCTGCTGGCACTCGATGTCAGCGACCCCGACAGCATCTCAGCCGCCATTGCGGAAAGCGGCCCGATCGATGCGCTTGTCAACAATGCCGGCGTCGGCGTGGTGGGTGCCTTCGAGGCGACGCCGATGTCTCATATCCGCAAGATCTTCGACACCAACACCTTCGGCACAATGGCGATGACCCAGGCGGTGATCCCCCAGTTCCGCGCCCGCCGGTCCGGCGTCGTCGTCAACGTCACCTCGAGCGTAACGCTTGCTTCCATGCCGCTGGCCGCCGCCTATACCGCAAGCAAGACCGCGATCACCGGCTTTACCGGTTCGCTTGCCCATGAGCTTGCGGCCTTCGATATCCGCGTCAAGCTGGTCGAACCGGGGTATGCGCCGACCACGCGCTTCGCCCACAACACCGCGGTACGCGTCGAGGACCTGATCCCCGAGGCCTATGCCGATTTCGCAGCGCCAATCTTCGCCCAATTTGCAAAACCGCCCCTGGTGACGACCGAGGCCGATGTCGCGGAGGCTGTCTGGCAGGCGGCAAACGATGTGTCCGCCCAACTGCATTTCCCGGCCGGCGCCGACGCGGTGGCGCTGGCACAGGTACGCTGACGAAACTGGCTCCGACAGCTTGCGCGTGTTCAAGCAATCTCGGGGTAACCAAGGCGGTGTGCGAACCGCGCCAGCTCGGCCACGGGCTCGTAATCCGCATCGGACAGAACCGCGAAGTCTTTTAGGGAAAGCACATCGCGGGCCTCGGCCAAAGTGGGCTCCTTGATCCCCCGTCCCAGTGAGCGGCGCAGCAGCAAAAGCTCGTCGGCCGAGGCATCGCCGCGGGTGATGAGAGGTAGACCCGGCGTTCTTGCGGTGGTGGTCAAGACCCGTAGCCCGGCCACCCGTCCCGGATCAAACCGTTGCGTGTTGCCATAGGTCACGCAGTCGATGGCGGCTACGTCCGCAGTGCCCGATGCAACCGCATCTATGCTTGCCAGATGGCTGCCGGTTTCGGCGATAAAGGAGAAGAACTGGCCATTGCGGCTGAGGGGCGCGATCGCCGCGCGCAACAGGTTTGTTCCGGAATTGCTGGCGGGATCGTTGATGGCAGCCCGTGTCCCCCGCAGATCTTCGAGGGAACGGGTCGGGCCGTCTGCTCGCACGATGATGAAGCTGCACATGTCGGCGCCGTCGCAGCCCGGATGCCCGTAGACCGGTGTGGCGACAAGGCGAACCTTGCCGAGTAGGTGCCGGACGTAGGGATAACCGCAGGTCTGCGCGAGCAGCAGCGTCGGATGAAGCCAGGCGTCGGTATGAGAGAGGGCAGCGTCCAAGCGGTCGGGCACATCCGTCAGGCCCTCGCGCCGCAGGTCGTCGCGCAGGAACGCCCAGAGCGTTGCCGTTGCCGCCGCGAGCGGCGGAGGGCTGACATACATCGCAAGACTGGCTATCCGCATGATTTCCCCGCGCTCGATGAGCACTCTCGTTATGGGCGTAAAATGCGCTCGGGGAAGCGTCAAGACCATGGCCGCCGCGCCAAAGCGGGTGGCATGTACGCATATGGATGGCGGCCACCTGAGTGGCGGAGGTCAGGCCGTGCGGCGAAGGTGGACCGGCTCCAGGGCGTGCGTCTCCGATCGACCTCCGTCGGATGCCGTGTGGAAGCGCTCGACGAGATCGAACAGGCCCGACGCCTGGCTTGAAAGCCTGTGGGTCATGGCCGTGCTGTCCTCGACCATCGCATTGTTCTTTTGGGTCACAGCGTCCAGCGACAACATGGTCTGGTTGATGTGCTGCAGGTCGATCGCCTGGTCGCGCGCGTCGCCGGCGATCTGCAGCGTCTGCTCGTTGATCGCGTGGATCTGACCGGAGATCTCGTCGAGCGCGTCGCCAGCGGCCCGAACCAGAGAAACGCCCTTCGCCACTTCCTCGGCCGACGTCGTGATGATCGCCTTGATCTCCCGGGCGGCCTGCGCCGATTTCTGCGCCAGTTCGCGAACCTCATGGGCAACGACCGCAAATCCCTTGCCCGCTTCGCCGGCGCGCGCCGCCTCGACCCCCGCGTTCAGCGCCAGGAGGTTGGTCTGGAAGGCGATGTCGTTGATCGTGCCGATGATCTGCGAAATGGCGACAGATCCCTTTTCGATCTGGGCCATGGCCCCAACGGCATTCATCACCACCTGACCAGAACGGTCGGAACTCGCCTTGGCGGCGGCGGCGATCGCGGTTGCCGATGTGGCATGCTCGGCGGTGCGACCGATGGTGGCGGTGATTGCGCCGAGCGCCGAGGTTGCCTCTTCCAGCGTCGCCGCCTGATGTTCGGTGCGCTTGGCGAGTTGGCCGATGGCGTCGCGCATCTCACCGGTTTCGCCGTCGATCTCGGCACTTCTCGCCTTCACGTCGCCAAGCGTGATCGCGAGGCTCTCCAGCGACAGGTTGAAATCCGAGCGCAGGCGATCGAAACCGGCGCCGAAGGGGCGGTCGATGCGGACCGTCAGATCGCCATGGGACAAGCGTTCGAGCCCCGAAGCCAGCATTTCGACGGCATCGTTGATCTGGCGGGACACCTCCGCCTGCGCTGTCTCGCGGCCGTGCCGTTCCGCTTCGATCATGGTTCGCGTTTCCGCGGCCTCGGTTTCGAGACGGGCGCGGTCACGAAGGACGTCGCGAAAAACGAGGACGGAGCGGGCCATGTCGCCGATCTCGTCCCTGCGGGTGCCTCCGACACCATCGATCGTCGTGTCGCCATCGGCGAGCCGGCTCATGTCGTGGACGAGACCGGTGATCGGGCGCGTCAGTCGGCGCGAATACCAGACCGAGATCGCCAGCGCGGCCGCAAGGACGGCGAGTGCCGTCACGAGCGTCCAATTGCGCAAGGCGGTAACAGCAGCAAAGGCCTCCCGCGAGGTCATGACCGCGGCCATGGTCCAGCGCGTGCCGAATGCATCAAGGCTGGTCGCCGCCATCTGCGCCTCCTCGCCACGGAAATCCGTAAGCCTGCTGCTGATGATGACACCGTCTTCCTCTGGCTGGTCGGTCGCGATCCGGGCCTTCAGCATATCGTTTTCGGCTGTGGCGGCGCTGTCGGCAAGGAAAAACCCGCTGGTGTCGAGCAGGATCGTCTCGCCGGTTTCGCCAAGGCCGGTGCGGTTGCCGACGATTTCGCCAATGCGCCCGTCCGGCATTTCAAGGATCAGCGTGCCGATCTTGCCGTCGATCGATTCCAGGGGGATGGCGATGAACGCGGCGGGGCTGCCGCCAAGCGGCGCATAGGCCCCGTAGGATGCAAAGGCGAGCTTGCTCTTGTCGGTTCCCTCGGCCGTCTCCCGGAAAACGCGGCCAAGGCCGGTGTCCTTCCAGGCAGCGTTCTTGAGGTTGACGCCAAAATCGCCCTTCTTGTTGAGGGCGTAGACGACGTCGCCGCTGAGATTGGCGAGCAGCACGTCGCGATAGCCGTGGGCTTCCGCGAAGCGCCGGAAGAACGGGTGATAGCGCGCGTGCAGCGTATCGTAGTCGTCGATGCCTGCGGAACCGTAGAGCGCGCGCTTGTCTTCGGCGTTGGGGTTTTCCGCCAGATAGCGGCGCTGCAGTTCGTTTTCGGTCTTGTCGCCGAACTTGGCAGCCGCACCATTCAGATCGCTGAGCGCCTTGGCGACGGACTTCTGCGCCTGCAGATTGCGCAGGTCGTTTTCCACGGTTGTAAGGTAATGGCGAAGCTCGTTGCGGCGGGCATCGGCAAGCGCCTCCAGCTTCTCGATCGCCGCGCGTGACGAGAGATTGCCGCTGACCGTCAGGCTGGCAAGGCTGGTTGCGGCAATGGAAAAGGCGGCCAGAGCCGCCGCAGCGAGAGGAAGCTTCGCGGACAAACGCATAACAATCACCGGACGTGCAGGGGAGAGGCCATGCCGAAGGCTGGTCGCGACGCCTCATGCGTCCGGCGGAAGGGCTTCCGCGCGGAGAGTTATACGGCCCCACGTTACAGCTTGATGACAGCTGGATGACATCGGCAAAGTTTGCCGTGGAGCGAAGGGCTTATCTCGGCAAGGCGCCCGTCAGGAAGATTTCGGCGCAGCTTTCGGCCCGTGCCGTGATCGTCGCCTCGTCGATCGTGCCAAGGCACCCCATCATGACGGCGCGTTGCGGCTCCATCGCCATCATGCCGCGCAGCATGCCCGCGGCCAGACGCGGGTCTGCGACCGCGAGCCGGCCCTCGGCCACCTGTGTCCTCAGCCATCGCTCCAAGGTGGCACTCGTTCGCTGGATCGCCTGTTCCCAGAAGGTGGCGGCAACTTCCGGAAAGCGCTCCGCCTCGGCGAGCACCAGGCGGATGATCGCGATCGTGTCGCGCGAGAGCACGAGATGTCCGTAGGCGGCAAGCAGGTGCACCAGGCCACCCCTCACGCCCAGATCTTCCAGGTTCTCTTCGTCGGCTTCCAGCACGAACTCGGCGATCCTGAGGGAGATGACGCGCTCGAACAGATCGGCCTTGGTCGGAAACAGCCGATAGAGAGTCTTGGTGGAAACGCCGGCATTCTGAGCGATGATATTGATGTTCGCCGCCTCGTAGCCGAGGTCGCAGAACTGCCGTTCGGCGGCGAGGACGATCACCTGGCGCGTCTCGTCGTCCGGCCGGACCTGGGGACGGCCGCGCGAGCGTGGCGTCTTTTGCTTTTCGATCATGGCGGCTTTCCAAATTCTTCGAATTTTTAGGCGAGCCGAGTTGCGAAAGCAATTGTTTTCCGAAATTTCTGGGCTGCGCGTCCCTGCCGTGACGGATATTGCGACCTTTGCGAACACGTTCTAGCTTTGCCGCATGGCGACGTCGAAACTCACGACCTATCGTGCGAAGCGGGACTTTTCCCGGACGCCGGAGCCTGCCGGAAGAGCCGGCGGGCACGGCAATCGTTTCGTTGTGCACAAGCACCACGCCACCGCCGATCACTATGATCTGAGATTGCAGGTGGGCGACGTGCTCAAAAGCTGGGCGGTCCCCAGAGGCCCCTCGCTCAACCCCGCCGACAAGCGGTTGGCCGTCGAGACCGAAGATCATCCGCTCGACTACATCGACTTCGAGGGCGTGATCCCGGAAGGCGAGTATGGCGGCGGGCCGATGATCGTTTGGGACACCGGCGTCTGGGCGCCGATGGACGATATCGAGAAAAGCCTGAGAACGGGCGCGTTCAAGTTTCGTCTCGCCGGCGAGAAGCTCAATGGCGGCTGGATGCTGACGCGGCTGAAGCCGAAAACGGACGACGACGACAAGCGCAACTGGCTGCTGTTCAAGGAGCATGATCCCGCCGCCGATCCCGATGTCGACATTCTGACGGCGCGTCCGGAGAGCGTGAAAAGCGGGCGGCGGATCGAAGAGTTGGTCGAGCCGCCGAAGAAACCGACGAAAGCGGCAAAGCCGGCCGTCCTCAAGCCCGGTTCGCTGACGGGCGCCGTTAAAGGTCCGAAGCCGCAGCGGATCGAGCCGCAACTGGCCAGCCCGACCCCGAAGCCACCCGGAGGGCCACCGGAAAAACAAACCTGGTTGCACGAGATCAAGCTCGACGGTTATCGCACGATGGCGGATATCTCGGATGGCTCAGTGCGGCTGATCACACGTAGCGGGCTCGACTGGACGAAGCGCTACGGTGATCTTCCAGACGCATTCGGCAAGTTGCCCTGTCGGGAGGCGATGATCGATGGCGAGATCGTCGCTCTCGACGACAAGGGCATCAGCCGCTTCTCGCTGTTGCAGGAGGCTCTATCGTCCGGGACGGATGGCAAGCTCGTCTTCTATGCCTTCGACATCCTCCATCTCGACGGCTGGAACGTTGCCGAAGCTCCGCTGGAGAAGCGCAAAGCTCTGCTGGCGCAACTGCTTCAAGGGCAGATATCGAGCCGCTCAGCCATTCAGTTCAGCGACCATGTGAAGGGCGATGGGCGCGGGCTCTACGATCAGGCGGCCGAGCTTGGGCTGGAAGGGATAGTCTCAAAGCGCGCTTCGTCGCCCTATCGTAGCGGACGCACTCAGACCTGGACCAAGACGAAAGCGCTCAAAAGCGAAGACTTCGTGATTGCGGGTTACACAGTCTCGGAGGCGGCCGAAGGCCTTGCGGCACTGGCGCTTGGGGAATGGGAGAACGGAGAACTGCACTACCGCGGCAAGGTCGGGACCGGCTTCGATGCGGCGACAGCCAAGCAGTTGCTCGCGCGGTTGGAAGCCTTGCGCGGTGGCGAAACCGCGCTCGATGGCGCGCCCAAGGAAATCCTCTGGGTGCGGCCGGTGCTATCGGCCCGCATCCACTACTCCAACCGCACGACCGACAATGTGCTGCGCCACGCGGTGTTCAAGGGGCTTCGCGATGTCGCGCTTTCGGCCCCGGCGACGGCGCCGCGCAAACGGCTGATCACCGACGCCGACCTCGCGACGATCCAGGTGACCAATGCCGACCGCCGGGTCTTCGGAAGATCTGGACCGACCAAGCTCGACATTGCCGTTTACTATGCGCTGGTCGGCGATTTCATGCTGCCGCATATCCTCGGCCGCCCGGTGTCGCTTTTCCGCTGCCCGACGGGAAAGCAGGCCGATTGCTTCTTCCAGCGCCATCCCTTCACCGGCATGCCGCCTTCGATCGTCAGCTTCAACGCGGCCAATTCCGAGGGCGAGAGCAAGTCCTTCCTCTCGATTGAGGGTACGAAGGGTTATCTGGCGCTCGCCCAGTTCGGGGTGATCGAGCTTCACAGCTGGGGTTCGCGGCGCGCGCGGCTGGAGAAGCCCGATCGCGTCGTCTTCGATCTCGATCCCGGCGAAGGGGTCTTGTGGCGCGACGTGGTCGAAGCGGCCGTTCACATACGCGGCGAGCTCGAAGCACTCGGCCTCGTTCCCTTCGTCAAGACGTCAGGCGGCAGCGGCATCCATGTCGTGGTGCCGGTCAAACCGAAGCTGGACTGGAAGAAGACACACCAGGCCACGAGCGCGATTGCCACCCGGTTGGCGGCGACCGCGCCTCAGACTTTCACCACGACCATGGGCAAGGAGAACCGTGTCAGGCGGATCTTCATCGACTTCCACCGCAACGCGCGCAGCCATACGGCGGCCGCTCCCTATTCGCTGCGCGCACGCACCAATCTGCCGGCTTCGGCCCCGCTTCAGTGGGCGGATCTGGAGACTATCGACGCTCCGGAGGATTTGAACTATTCTTCGCTGCCTGGACTTCTGGATACTTTCGGCGATCCTTGGGCGGATATCGACGACTTTGCCAAGGAACTGCCGCTTCTGTCCGAAACGAGGACGTAATGCGTTTGGCCGCGTAGGAGACATCAATGGCGCCCAGGGCAAGTTGGAAAGGTTACCTCAAACTCAGTCTCGTCAGTTGCCCCGTCAGGCTCTATCCGGCGACCAGTTCGAGCGAGCGCATCAGCTTCAACCAGTTGCACAAGGACACCCATAACCGGATCAACATGAAGCCGGTCGACCCGGAACTCGGGCTCGTCGAGCGTTCGGATCTGGTCAAGGGCTACGAATACGAAGACAAGAAGTACATCATCATCGAGGACAGCGATCTCGACAGCGTCAGGATCGAGTCCAATCACACAATGAACATCGAGGCCTTCGTCGACGAAGGCTCTGTCGACGTGATCTATCAGGACGCGCCATACTATCTCGCCCCAGACGGCGCGATGGCTGAGGAAACCTTCGTCGTGCTGCGCGAAGCGTTGAAAAAGAGCGGCAAGGTGGCGATCGCGCGCCTCGTGCTTTCGAGCCGCGAACGGGTGGTGACCATCGGTGCGCGCGAAACCGGGATGTTCGTGTGTACACTGAGAAACCCGAGCGAAGTGCGCGGAACGGCTGAATATTTCGGCAATGTACCCGTTGGTCACCCGGACCCGGAAATGCTGCAACTCGCCGAAGCCTTGATCCAGCAGAAGATGACGGTCTTCGATCCGAAGAACTATGAGGACCGCTACGAGATCGCGCTGATGAAGATGATCCGCGAGAAGCTCAAAGGTCACAAGCCGATCATTGCGGCAGCCCCTGAGCGTGGCAACGTCATCAACCTCATGGATGCGCTGAAGGCGAGCCTGTCGCAGTCGAAGCCGCCTGCAAAGAGCAAGCCCAAGGCCGAGCCGGCAGCGAAGCAAACCTCCAAGGCGGCAGCGCCAGCCAAGCGCACGGCGGCAAAACCGGCCGCGAAGAAGAAAGCCTAATGGCTGTAGCAGGCCAGACATTCGGTATCGTCGGGGCGCTCTCGGCCTTCCCGCGCCGGCTGGTGGCGCGCGAGGTCGAGCGCCAGCACGGACACCTGCGTCGCGGCGTCACGCGGCAGACGACCTATCTGGTGTTCGGCCGTAGTCTGCTTGCCAAATCGAGCGAGGCGGAGATCGAAGCCCGCTTCGATGGCGAACGCGAAAGCGGGCGATGGCTTGTCAGCGAAAACGGCTTTCTTCGCCTTCTGGGGTTGATGTCCGTGCCGGTGGCATCCGCGCTCAGTCGCCAGTCGCTGATCGATCAGGCGAGGCTCTCGCCGCGGGTCTTCGACCTGCTCTCCCTGTTCGACGCTTTCGAGCATGACCGCGAGCCTTATTCGTTCCGCGACCTCATACTTGCCCGGAAATATGCCGAGCTGATTGCCAGCGGGGCGAGTTGGAGCGCGATCGCCCGGTCCGTTCATCGCTCCGGACCGGTCGCCTCGTTGACGGCGCTTTCGCTGCATCATGGCGGGACCGATGCGATCTATGCGCGCAGCGCCGAGGGCTTGAGCGAGCTGAATGGGCAATTGCTCTTTGATCTCGACGCACCCGACGATGCCGCTTTGGAAGATCTCTTCGATATGGCCGAGGAGGCGGAAGCCAATGGCGACTACCTGGAGGCTGCGGCCTTCTATCAGCGCTATCTAGCCATGGACCGGACGGATTCGGTCGCCGCCTTCAACCGCGCCAATTGCCTGAAGGCGGCGGGGCGCGAGCTTGATGCCGCCCATGATTACGCCCGTGCCATCAAGCTCGATCCATCCTTCGTCGAGGCCTGGTTCAACCTCGCGGGGCTGATGAACGAACGGGGGCGGATCGACGCCGCGCGCCGGCATCTCAGGAAGGCGATCGAGATCGACGACGACTATGCCGACGCCGTCTTCAATCTGGCGAAACTCGAATTCGATGCCGGCGATCTCGCGGAGGCGAGACGCTGGTGGAGCCGCTATCTCGAACTCGATAGCGATAGCGAATGGGCGCGAACGGCGGAGCGCGGCGTGCAATATGTCGACCTGCAGGACCGCTCGAGAACAGCAGGCTGATATGGGCGACAAATTTCTCTTCGACGGACCCGACGATGCCGCGGTCACCATCCTCCTTGCCCATGGCGCCGGCGCGCCGATGGATTCGGCGTCGATGACCGCGACCGCAGGGGCGCTTGCTACGGCAGGCTTTCGCGTCGCGCGCTTCGAGTTCGGCTATATGGCGGCAAGGCGCACGGTGGAGGGGCGCAAACCGCCGCCCCGCGCCGACACGCTTAATCCGGAATACCTCGCCGCCATCGACGATCTGGACGTCAAAGGCCCACTTATCATCGGCGGCAAGTCGATGGGGGGACGCGTCGCGAGCATGGTCGCCGATCCGTTGCATGCGGCCGGCAGGATCACCGGGCTGCTCTGCCTCGGCTATCCCTTTCATCTGCCGGCCAAGCCCGAGCAGCTGCGCACCAAGCACCTGGCCGACCTCAAGACGCCGACGCTGATCTGCCAGGGAACGCGCGACGAATTCGGCACGCGCGAGGAAGTGCAAAACTACGTGCTTTCCAATGCGATCGAAGTCCTGTGGCTCGAGGACGGAGACCATGACCTCAAACCGCGCAAGAGCATTTCCGGCTTTTCGACTGCCGATCATTTAAGGACCTTGGCCGATGCGGTGGCAGCCTGGGCTGCCCGGCTGACACGCTGATCCGATCGCCGGGATGAAGATCGCCAGCTTCAACATCAACGGCATCAACAGGCGGCTCGATAACCTGATCGCCTGGCTGGGCGAGGCGGAGCCGGACATCGTTTGCCTGCAGGAGTTGAAGGCGACCGATCGGCAGTTCCCACGCTCGGCGATCGAGGCGGCCGGTTATGGCGCGGTCTGGCAGGGACAATCCGCATGGAACGGTGTGGCGATCCTCTCCCGCGGCAGCGAGCCGGTGCTGACCCGTGTCGGGCTCGACCATGACCCGTCGGATGCCGAGGCGCGTTATATCGAGGCTGCGGTCAGCGGCCTCCTGGTCGCCTGTCTCTACGCGCCCAACGGCAACCCGCGGCCAGGCCCGAAGTTCGTCTACAAGCTTGGCTGGCACGAGCGTTTTGCCAAGCATGCGGCCGAGCTCTACGCGCTCGATCTGCCTGTCGTGCTTGCCGGCGACTACAACATCGTTCCGGAGCCGCGCGACATCTACCCGACGACCTCCTATGACGACAACGCGTTGGTCCAGCCGGAAAGCCGCGCCGCATTCCGCGACCTTCTCGATCAGGGCTGGCTCGACGCCTTGCGCAAAAAACACCCGAAAGAAAAGCTTTTCACCTTCTGGGACTATCGCCGGAACCGTTGGCAGCGCGACGCGGGGCTTCGGCTCGATCATATGCTCCTCAGCCGGAAGCTTTCCCGTAAGCTGACCGGCGCCGGCATCGACCGCGAGGTTCGTGGCATGGAGGGCGCGAGCGATCATGCGCCGGTGTGGATCACCCTCCGCGATTGACATGACAATGCCGTGGGGAGACTGCACGTCCCTGCGCGACGATGATACCGTTTCGCCTCGCAGGCTGCTATTCGCAGCGCCGATCCGGGATAAACCCCGTCCGGCCTGGCGGATGAACGCGGCAACGCGACATTCAGCCTAGCCAACACGGAGGAGAACCGCATGAAAATCAGCGCACGCAACCGCCTCAAGGGCAAAATCGTCGAAGTCGTCAAGGGCGCGACCACCGCCCATGTCCGGATCGATGTCGGCGGCTCGATCGTGACGGCTGCGATCACCAACGAGTCGGTCGACGAACTCGGCCTGAAGGTTGGCGGCGAAGCTTACGCGGTCATCAAGGCTTCGGACGTCATGGTCGGTATCGACTGATAGGCTTGCGGCAAGGGCGCGCGAGCCGACCGTCGCGCCTCGCCAAACCGCGGCCGGATTACGCCTTCTGGCAATGATGCACGTTGCCGTCGCCGGTCTCAAAGTCGCCGCGTTGCGGCGGCGCAATCGGCTTGAACAGCGTCCGGTCGGGCTTGAGATCGATGAGCGGCGTGCCGTCGAGGCAGTCAAGACCGCGAACGAGAAGGCTCGAGCCTTCCACTGCCTCGAGCTTGACGATCGAGGTGCCGATCGGGTTCGGCCGAACCGGCGAGCGTAGCGAGAATGTTCCGTGCACTTCGCCGTTGCTGGCGGGGCTCTGCAGCACCAGGTCGCGCCGCGAGCGATCGAGCCAGTAAAGTATTTCCAGTCGCTCGAACGCTTCCACGCCTTTCAGAGCGAGAACCCAGGGTTCGAAGATTTCGATGCGGCAGACCGGGCCGTCATGCCGCCCCTGGCGTGGGGTTTCCATGCGCGACGTCCAAGGCGTGGAAATGCGGCCGATAAAGACGAGACCGGCGTCGGTTGGTGCGGGCGGCGCCACGGCCACCTCGTTCTCACGGATTTCGTTCTGGCGAACCATGGTCTGTTCCTTTCCTTGCAGAGGGGGCGGTGAGGCGCGGCGCACAGAGGCGGGCCTCGCTGCCGTCGATCGAGCCGATCACCACATCGATGTCGTAGAGTTGTTTGAGGGCGGTGGGCGTCAACACGTCCTTGGGCAAGCCGAGCGCGATAAGCTTTGCTGCATGGAGAAGGGCGACCCGGTCCGCAACGAGGAAGGTGTGATCCGGATTGTGCGTCGAAAGCACAACAGAAAGCCCCTGTTCCTTCAGCGCCCGGACATGCGAAAGCACCCGCATCTGGTTGCCGTAGTCGAGATTGGCGGTCGGCTCGTCCATGACGAGGATGGCGGGTTCCTGCGTCAGCGCGCGAGCGATCAACGCCATCTGGCGCTCGCCACCGCTGATCTCGGTATAGGCGCGCAGGGCAAGGTGGGACATGCCGAGGCCGGCAAGCGCGTCCAGAGCAATCCGGCGATCGCGGGTGCCAGGCGAGGAGAACGGCGCGAGATGAGGGGCTCGCCCCATCAAGACAACCTCCAGCACCGTAAATGGGAAGAGTGCGGCATGCGCCTGCGGCACATAGGCGATCTGCTTGGCGCGCTCACGCCGTGGCCAGGCGGAAAGCGGTCGCCCGTCCAGGAGAATGTCTCCAGCCCTGACTGGCAGAAGGCCGAGGACGGTCTTGAACAGCGTCGTCTTGCCGGCGCCGTTGGGGCCGAGCAGGGCCAGAACCTCGCCGGATGCAAGCGACAGGGAGACATTCTCACCCACCGAGCGTTGGCCATAGCCAAAGGAGAGATTCCTGATCTCCAGCGTCATTGCCAGGCCTTCCGGCCGGAGGCGAGCAGCCAAAGGAAGAAGGGCGCGCCAACGGCCGCCGTCAGAATGCCGAGCGGCACTTCGACGAGCGCTATGCTGCGCGCCAGCATGTCGACAACAAGCAGATAGGCAGCTCCGGCGATCATCGACGCCGGCAGCAGGCGGCGGAAGTCCGGGCCGACCAGCATGCGCGCGATGTGCGGGATGACAAGGCCGATCCAGCCGATGACGCCGCTTACGGAGACGGCCGCCGCGGTGATGAGCGTCGCTGCCGCGATCAGCAGAGCGCGGGTCACACGCGTGTCGACGCCCAGGGTCTGTGCTTCCTCGTCGCCGAGCGTCATCAGGTTCATACGCCAGCGAAAAAGCACCAGCGGCACAAGCCCGATCAAAAGCGCAGGCAGGATCGAGACGATGTCGAGACGGGTGATCGCCGTCAGGCTGCCGAGCAGCCAGTAGGTGATCGCCGGCAGCTGGTCATAGGGATCGGCAAGGATTTTGATGAGCGATATGCCAGCACCCACAAGGGCGCCGATGGCAATCCCCGCCAGGACCAATGTCAGGGCCGGATCGCGTCCGCGGATCGCCAAGCCGACAGCATAGACCGCGGCGACCGCAAGCAGCCCACCGGCAAAGCTGATCGTCTGGATTGCGAGGACCGGCAGCGACAGAAAGATACCGATGACGGCGCCGAGACTGGCGCCGCCGGAAACGCCGAGGATATCCGGCGAAACGAGCGGATTGCGGAAAAGCCCCTGATAGGTGGCGCCGGCTGCGGCAAGTGCCGCGCCGATCAGCATCGCGCCTGCAACGCGCGGCAGCCGCACATTCCAGAGCACGGTCGAAAGAACGGGATCGCTCGGCTGTCCCGACAGGGCCGCGCGCAGTGCCCCGGCGATTTCCGCAGGGCCGGCATATTTGCCGACAGACATCGACACCAGGGCCAACAGCAGGAGGGGGCCGACGAGGAGCCAGAGATTGCCCTTGCGCCCGTCGACCGTCATTTCCGATGTTTCCTGTCTCCGGTTCATCTCGAAGCCGGCACCGCCCCCTTCAGGAGCGTGGCCACTTGTTCTTCCGTCAGGTCGACCTGGTAGAACAGCTTGTAGAAATCGCGGGTCTCAGCCTTCAGATCGCCCTTGAAGCTATCGGGATAGAACAGCTTCTGCAGCCAAACGACGCCGATCAGTCGGTTTATCGCAGGCGGCGAGTCGAACCAGCCGTAGGGCAGGGACGGCGCAGTGAACACCCGGCCTGTGGTGATTGCCTTCACATCGGCCCATAGCGGGTCCTTCTTGGCAGAAGCTGCGAACTTGCCGCTTGCGGCGATGATGACGTCCGGGTTCCAGGAGAGGATCTGTTCGAGCGATACCTGGGTCAGGCTGCCCTTGCCGGCTGCCGCCGCAACGTTTTCGGCGCCGACGGCTTCGAGGATCTCGACATTGATCGAGCCGGCAAGTCCCGTTTCCAGGCCTTCCGGGCCGCGACCATAGTAGACGCGTGGCTTTTGATCGACCGGTATCTTGGCGAGGTTGTCGTTCAGATCCTTGATCCGCTGGTCGGCATAGGTCGCGAGCGTTTCGGCCCGATCTGCCACGCCAAGCAGGGCGCCGACGTCGCGCAGCGTCTTGCCGCTATCGGTGAAGCGGCCGTCGATCAGCACGTAGGGAATGCCGGTCTGCGCCTGCACCTTGTCGGCCAGCGAGCGGTAGGTGTCGTTGACGGTGCCGACGTCGAGAATGATGTCCGGCTTGGCGGCCAGCACCGCCTCGACATTGGCGCTGCCGCCCTTGCCCGTGAGCTGGCCGTAGGTCGGCAGGTCCCGGACCGACGGCATCAGATATGCCTTTTGTTCCTCCGTCGGCTCCCGCACCCAGCCGGCGAGCTTGTCCGGTGCCAGCACGTAGGTGAGTACCGAGGCCGGCGGGCCGGCGGCAAGCACGCGGGTGATGGTGTCGGGAACCTCGACCGTCCGCCCGGCGGCATCGGTGATCGTACGCGCCTCGGCTGCGCCTGAGGCAAGGCCGAGCATGGCGGAAAAGATTATCGCAAGAGATTTCAACATGGAGGCCACGATAGCGAGAGGGATCGGTCGGGCCGCACTATGGCATGCCGTTATATCTCATGGAATATATTGATTGCGCGAATTGCGATGGTCGGGGACGACCCTGATGCATTGAGATACAAATCCGCTCCTGCCGGAAACATCCGCGATACGTCGCGATGGTCCTCTGCCGCACGTGATAAGCGATCTGTGCCTCGAGCATCGATCCCATGCGGAGAGACGATGATGATCCTCTTTGTTGTAGCCTATCTTGCCGGCGTGCTGACGATCGTCAGCCCCTGCATCCTGCCGGTGCTGCCATTCGTGTTTGCCCGCGCTGGCCAACCCTTTTCCACCAGCATTCTTCCGATGCTGCTCGCCAAGATCGTGACCTTTGCGGGTATCGCTTCGCTTGCAGCCCTTGGTGGCAACTGGGCTGTGCAGGCAAACGCCTACGGCCGCTACGCAGCGATCGCGATGCTCGCCGTCTTCGGCGTGACACTGCTCTCGACGCGGGCTGCCGCCTTTGTGACCGGTCCGTTCGTGGAACTCGGCAACCGACTGTCGCGGAAGGCCGCGACCGGGGAGAAGGGCAGCGTCGGCGGCTCGATCCTCCTTGGCGTTGCGACCGGATTGCTCTGGGCGCCGTGTGCCGGGCCGGTGCTTGGCCTGGTGCTAACAGGGGCGGCGCTGAACGGCGCGAATGCGCAGACGACGCTGCTGCTTGTCGCCTATGCGGCCGGTGCTGCGACCTCGCTGGCGCTCGCCGTTCTGGCCGGCGCCCGAGTATTCGCGGCGATGAAGCGCTTTCTCGGCCTTGGCGACCGCATCCGCCAGAGTCTCGGCGTCGCAGTGCTTGCCGGCGTCGGCGCGATCGCGCTGGGGCTCGATACCGGTCTTTTGGCGCAGCTTTCCTATGCGAGCACGGCGGGCGTCGAACAGTCGATCCTCGATCGCCTGCGCAGTGGTGCATCGCCCGTAGGCGTCGCAAGCACGCGCATGACCCTTGCCGCAAAGGATACGCGACAGGCGGTCTATCGCAGCGACCTTCCGGTCGAAGGACAGTTTCCGTCGCTCGACGGTGCTGTTCAATGGCTGAATTCCAAGCCCCTGACGTCGGCAGAACTCCGCGGCAAGGTCGTGCTTGTCGATTTCTGGACCTATTCCTGCATCAACTGCATCCGCACCATCCCCTATGTCCGGGCCTGGGCTGAGAAGTATCGGGACCAGGGCCTCGTCGTCATCGGCGTGCACGCTCCGGAATTCGCTTTCGAAAAACAGATCGGCAACGTCGAAAAGGCGGTGCGCGATTTCAAGATCACCTATCCGGTGGCGATCGACAACGATTTCGCCATCTGGCGCGCCTTCTCCAACAGCTACTGGCCGGCACACTACTTCATCGATGCCGAGGGGCAGATCCGCTACACCCATTTCGGCGAGGGCGATTACGAGGGCTCCGAACGGGTGATCCAGGAGCTGCTGGCGGAAGCCGCCGGCAAGAAAAAGGTCGAAGGCGATCTGGTCAAACCGGACGCGAGGGGTGCCGAGGCCTCGCCGGACCTGGCACGTCTCGGATCCGGCGAGACCTATGTCGGTTATGCGCGCGCCGCAAACTTCGTCTCGCCTCAGGGCGTTTCGGCCAACACGTCCGCGCGGTACACGGTCGGCAAACCGGGGCTCAATGAATGGGGGCTGACCGGCAACTGGACGGTCGGCGCCGAAGAGGCGCGCCTCAACGAGGCTGGCGGGGGTATCACCTACCGGTTTCGCGCACGGGACCTGCACCTGGTGCTCGGCGCTGGCGCCGGCGGCAAGCCGGTCCCGTTTCAGATAACCATCGATGGGGTGGCGCCCGGCGCGGACCATGGCGCGGATATCGATGCGGCCGGCAAAGGTACCGTTACGGGGACCCGTCTTTACCAGCTCGTGCGCCAATCGGGCGAAGCCCGGGAGCGGACCTTCGAGATCCGCTTCCTCGCGCCCGGCGCAGAAGCCTTCGTCTTCACCTTTGGATGAGAGCGTGCCGTGGGCGGTAGAGACGAACTGCCAGTGCGCAACTGGTTACGCCCACGATACGTCCAAGAAAATCTCTGGCCGCGAGCACGAGCCCTTGGTGACGAAACGCCGCTGCCGACATCAATAACGGAAGGAGCCACCATGCGTATCTTCGCAACAATTTTTGCCATCGCCGCGCTCGCAACGGCACCGTGCGCCTGGGATAGCGACCCGAGAGAGCCCTCGCTTCTTGCCGCGCTCGTTTCCGGTTCCGCATCCGCAACGGGGGCCGAGCAGGGGGCAGGATTGCCGCAACAGGCGCCGCACGAGGAGCTTGCCGATCCCTTCTTCAACTGATGATAGTATCGCCGTGACGAGCGGCCTGAACCTTTGACACCAATCAACCTGGAGGAAAGTGACATGCTGGAGAAAACGAGAGAGCGCCAGACCACCGGGGCTCGGACGGTATTCGTCAACGAATTGACCAACGGGATCCTCGATCCGGCCGAGCCGATGCTGGGGCCGGTTGCGGATGGTGGTGTCATTATCGCGAACACAGCGCCGGGATGTTGGGGGCCGATGATCACGCCGGAGATCCGCGGCGGACATGAGGTGACGCGCCCTGTTGCGGTCGCGGGTGCGGAGATCGGCGATGCGATTGCCATTCGGATCCGTTCGCTGATCGTCACGTCCGCGGCGACGGCCTCGGGCAACGACGAGGTGGTGGGGCCGGCCGCTTCAACGGTGATCCCTTCTGCGCGGCCGTTTGCCCGGGCTGCGGCACGGAATGGCCGCGCACGCGCGTGGAAGGCATCGGCCAGACGGCGATCCGCTGCGAGAACTGCGGCGCGGATGCGACGCCCTTCATTTTCACCCACGGCTACACGATCGCTTTCGACGATGAGCGCCAGGTGGGGCTGACCGTCGGCAAGGCGACTGCCGAGACCTTCGCCACGGAGGCGGAACGGCTGCTGGCCGTGCCGGACGGTTCGATCCAGCATCCGATCCTGACCTTCGCGCCGGCGGACCTCGTCGGTGTCGCCACAAGGCTCCGGCCATTCCTCGGCCAATTGGGCACGACGCCTTCGACGGCGATGCCGGACTCGCACAATGCCGGCGACTTCGGCCAGTTTCTGACAGGCGCACCACATGCCTATTCCCTGACCGCGGACGAGCTCGTCCGGCATAAGACCGACGGCCACATGGACGTGAACACCGTTCGGGAGGGCGCGATCCTGATCTGCCCGGTCAAGGTACCGGGGGGCGGTATCTATATGGGGGACATGCATGCCCTGCAGGGCGACGGCGAAATTGCCGGCCATACCTGCGACGTCGCCGGCACGGTGACGCTGGAGGTCCATGTCATCAAGGGGCTCAAGATCGACGGGCCGATCCTCCTGCCGGTCCTGGATGATGTACCGTTCCTTGCGCGTCCGCTTAACGAGGCGGAACGCACGCGGGTGGCGGCACTTGCTCGCAAGCACGGTGTCCGAGAGGTCGAGGCCGACGCTCCGGTCACCTTCATCGGCACGGGCGCGAACCTCAATGATGCGACCACGAACGGGCTGGAACGGGCGGCGGACCTGCTCGGCCTCAGCGTTCCCGAAGTGATGAACCGGGCGACGATCGCAGGTGCGATCGAGATCGGCCGCCATCCGGGTGTCGCGCGGGTGACGTTCCGCGCGCCGCTCGGCCTGCTCGACGCAAAGGGCATCGGCGCGTTTGCGCGCAGCCTCTACAATCTCTGAGCTACCTGTATTTTCAGGGAGTTGCTTGCAGACGAATGCGGGGCCGGCGTCATGTCGGCCCCGTTTTCGTTTCTGACGCTGTGGCGCAGCGGCAGAAACCCCAAGGGTATTTCGTATCGGTTCGCCGCCGTCCGCGGCCGTTCAGACATTGCGATACACAGACGCCGCTTCCGAACACATCGGGGATACACCGCACACGCACGGTCACGGCGAAGTCGGGCTCGCGTCCGCCCAGGCTGGTCAATCAGCCATGGCCTGAAAAGACGGAATTACGACATTTGAGACGCGGCCTTTCGGCCGTACCATCGAGGCTCCAACCCAAGGATAGGAGCTTGAAATGAGCAACTCAAAAGGCACTGCACTGATCACCGGTGCTTCATCCGGTATCGGCGCGATCTATGCCGACCGCCTGGCGCATCGCGGATACGACCTCATTCTCGTCGCGCGCAATCGCGGGCGCCTTGACGAACTCGCCCGCCGGCTGGCGGACGAAACCGGTCGCGCCATAGAAGTCGTCGCCGCGGACCTCGGCAACAAGGATGATGCCAGGCGGGTCGAGAAGGTCCTTCAGGACGATGCGAGCATCACGGTGCTGATCAACAATGCCGGGGTCGGCGCGACCGCGCCGCTGCTTGCCTCCGATGTCGACAAGATGGACGAGATGATTGCGCTCAACGTCAGCGCGCTGACGCGGCTGACCTATGCGGCGGCGCCCGGATTTGCCGCGCGCGGTGCCGGCACGATCATCAACATCGCCTCAATCGTCGGCGTGGCGCCGGAAGTTCTGAACGGCGTCTATGGCGGCACCAAAGCCTTCGTGCTGGCCTTCACCATGTCGCTGCAAAAGGAACTTACCGACAGGAATATCCGCATCCAGGCCGTGTTGCCGGGTGCAACCGCCACCGATTTCTGGGGCATCGCCGGCACGCCGATCGAACACGTGCCGAGCGAGATCGTGATGCGCGCCGAAGACATGGTGGACGCTGCACTTGCCGGCCTCGACCAGGGCGAAGTGATCACTATCCCGGCGCTGGCGGACGCCGCTGACTGGGCAGCCTATGAGGCTGCACGCCAGAAGCTGATGCCGAACCTTTCCAGGAATATGCCGGCCGCTCGCTACCGTATCGGAAGCTAGCGCCCGCTCACCTTCCGGGGACCTCCCAACCCGGACTTTCGAGGCGCTCCTCGCCTCGCCAATCGAACTAGGAGAATGATGATGTTCAGACGTTCTATGCCCATTGTCCAAAACCGCCAACTGGCCGCATTGGCACTGTCGGGTGCGATCGCGATCCTGCTTCCTCCGCTCGCCGCTCAGGCGGCGGGTGTGTCTGCCGGCGGCGGCGTCCAAATCGCCTCGGCTGCCAAACCGGCCACGGACGAATCCATCCGGCCCTTCCAGTTTCATGCCACTGATGCCGCACTTGCCGACCTCAAGCAGCGCATCGCGGCGACCAAGTGGCCGGACCGGGAGCTTGTGCCCGACAGCGCCCAGGGCGTTCAACTCGCCACCATGCAGAAGCTCGCCGACTATTGGGCGACGAGATACGATTGGCGCCGGGTGGAGAAGACACTCAACGACCTGCCGCAATTCGTGACCAACATCGACGGCGTCGACATCCACTTCATTCACGTGCGCTCCAAGCATAAGAACGCGATGCCGCTCGTCGTCACCCACGGCTGGCCGGGCTCGATCATCGAGCAGTTGAAGATTATCGATCCGCTGACCAATCCGACCGCCCACGGTGGCACGGAAGCCGACGCCTTCGACGTCGTCATCCCCTCGCTCCCCGGCTACGGCTTTTCCGGCAAGCCGACAGAGCGCGGATGGGATCCGGTCCGGATCGCGCGCGCCTGGGCGGTGCTGATGCAGCGCCTCGGATATACCCATTACGTCGCGCAGGGTGGCGACTGGGGTGATGCGGTTACAGAGCAGATGGCTCTGCAGCAGCCGGCGGGCTTGCTCGGAATCCACACCAACATGCCGGCGACCGTGCCAGCCGAAATCCAGAAGGGCCTCGACGCCGGCCAGCCGGCGCCAGCGAGCCTTTCGGCCGACGAGCGCCGCGCCTATGAGCAGCTCGACTTCTTCTACCGCAACGGGCTTTCCTATGCGCAGGAGATGAGCAAACGGCCGCAAACACTTTACGGGATTGAGGATTCGCCGATCGGGCTCGCGAGTTGGATGCTCGACCATGACGCCCGCAGCTACGAGCTGATCGCCCGCGTCTTCGATGGCAAGCCGGAAGGGCTGACGCGCGATGACGTGCTCGACAATGTCACGCTCTACTGGCTGACCAACACGGCCGTGTCGTCGGCGCGGCTCTATTGGGAAAACAAGCTTGCCTTCTTCCAGCCGAAGGGCATCCAGATTCCGGTGGCCGTCAGCGCCTTTCCCGACGAGCTTTATCAGGCGCCGAAGTCCTGGGCGGAGAAGGCATTCCCCAAGCTCGTCCATTATAATCGCCTGGCCAAGGGCGGACACTTTGCAGCCTGGGAACAACCGGCGGCCCTGGTCGACGAGTTGAGGGCTTCGTTCAAGTCACTGCGTCAACCGAGTTGACAATGGAGGGCGCGTGAACGCGCGCCCTTCCATCACAACCCCTGTTTTCTTTAGTTGGAGACGTGTCATGACAAGCGCAGGCAATCAGAGCAGGGCGCCTTCGGTCGACCTGAAGTTCGAGGTCGCGGTCATCCCGGTATCGGACGTCGATCGCGCCAAGAATTTCTACGGTCGCCTCGGTTGGCGACTGGATGCGGACTTTCCCGTTGGCGATGCGTTTCGCGTCGTGCAGTTCACGCCCCCGGGTTCGCCGGCATCGATCCACTTCGGCACCGGGCTGACTTCGGCCACGCCCGGTTCGGCGAGCGGCCTCTATCTGGTCGTTACGGATATCGAAGCCGCCCGTGCGGAACTCGTCGAACGGGGCGCCAAGGTCAGCGAAATCTTCCATCGCGAAGGCCCCGGCAAGCCGCCGATCAGCGGGCCCGATCCCGCGCGCCGCAGCTACCGCTCCTATGCCACCTTCAGCGACCCCGACGGCAACGGCTGGCTGTTGCAGGAGGTGACCGAACGTCTGCCCGGGCGCGTGGATGGCGACGTTACGGACTTTGCCTCCGTCGGTGACCTCGCGGCGGCCCTGCGCCGCGCGGCTGCCGCCCATGGCGAACACGAGAAGCGCAATGGCGGCGAGCACGACCATAACTGGCCGGATTGGTATGCGGCCTACATGGTGGCCGAACATGCGGGCAAGCCGCTTCCCGAATGAGCCCCGGCCATGACCGTCGCGTTCCCTGTATGGCGCAAATCTGCTATGAGCGGGCATTCCGGACAGGATCGGCAGAGGTGGTGTAAGATGCACAGGATCGGCTACGTGGTCTTTCCGGGATTTCAGCTGATGGGTTTCGCGGCGGTCACCGCCTTCGAGATCGCCAACCTGACGCTTGGCGAACCAGCCTATGCGATCGAGTTGCTGTCGGAGGCGGGCGGCGAGGTCAAGGCGTCCGCCGGCTTCGGCGTGCTCACGAAAGCCTTCGACGATGCGGTCTATGACACCGTCATGTTCGGCGCGGGCACCGTGATCGAGCCGGTAACGCCGGGGCTTGCCGCCTTCGCGCGCCATGCCCTGGAGGTCTCGCGACGGGTGGCCGGCCCTTGCACAGGCGCCTTCATCCTCGCCGAGTCCGGACTGCTCGACGGCCGCCGCGCCACCACCCATTGGGTGTTCGCCCGCCAGCTGCGCGAGCGCTTTCCCGAGGTCAAGGTCGAGGAGGATCGCATCTTCATCGTCGATGGCAGCGTGTGGACCTCGGCCGGCATGACGGCCAGCATCGATCTGGCGCTGGCGATGATCGAAAAGGACCATGGCGAGGATGTCGCCCGTCAGGTGGCGCGCAAGCTCGTCGTCTATCACCGGCGTGCCGGCGGCCAGTCGCAGTTTTCCGCCCTGCTGGAGCTCGATCCGAAGTCGGACCGCATTCAGAAGTCGGTCAATTACGCCAAGGCCAATCTGCGCAACGTCCTTTCAGTCGACGAACTCGCGGACGCCGCGGGCTTGAGTGCGCGCCAGTTCAGTCGTGCCTTCCGTTCCGAGACCGGCCAGTCGCCGGCAAAGGCCGTCGAGCATCTGCGGGTGGAAGCCGCGCGCCTGTTGATGGAGCAGGGGCGCCACTCCATGGATGTGATCGCCGAGCAGACCGGTTTTGCCGATAGCGACCGCATGCGCCGGGCCTTCCTGCGCACGCTCGGGCAACCGCCCCAGACGATCCGCCGCAATGCCCGCGAGGGCGTTGCCTGACGGCAGTGACCTGCCTCGAAAAGCGATTGTATCGCCGTGTATCCGTTCCCTGCCATTTCTACACGTGCTTTCAATAGGGCGCCGCCAGGCACACGCCCCGGATACGTCAGCACTTCATTGCTGATGCCAGTTCAGTTCCCCGGAGGGTAGTCAATGTGGGACGAAATCAACCACCCGCGCCGCCGTTTCATCGGCGCAATCGCACTCTCGCTGGCGGCAACGCAGTTCGCTTCGGCCGGCGCGGTCAGAGCGCAAACGGGAGCCGGCGAAGCGCTGCGCCTGCCGGCCGTCGCGCGGGGCACGAACAAGTCCTTCCCGGTCCTCAAGCAGATCGATGCCGGCGTGCTCAATGTCGGCTATGCCGAACTTGGCGCGAGCGACGCTCCGGTCGTCATTCTACTGCACGGCTGGCCCTATGACATCCATACCTATGTGGACGTGGCGCCGGTGCTCGCAAATGCTGGCTATCGGGTCATCGTTCCCTATCTGCGCGGCTACGGTACGACCCGGTTCCTCTCTGCCGACACTCCGAGGAACGGCCAGCAGGCTGTGATCGCGACGGATATCATTGCCCTGATGGACGCGCTCAAAATCGAAAAGGCGGTCATCGGCGGCTGCGACTGGGGCGCGCGAACCGCCAACATCATCGCAGCCCTGTGGCCCGAGCGCTGCAAGGCGCTGGTCTCCGTCAGCGGCTACCTCATCGGTAGCCAGGAGGTGAACAGGAAGCCGCTTTCGCCGCAGGGCGAGCTTGCCTGGTGGTACCAGTTCTACTTCGCCACCGAGCGGGGCTATGAGGGCTACAAGCAGAACCGAAAGGAATTCGCCCGGCTGATCTGGAAGCTTGCCTCGCCCAAGTGGAGCTTCGACGACGCGACTTTCGACAGGAGCGCCGAGGCGCTCGAAAACCCCGATCATGTCGACATCTCGATCCATAATTACCGTTGGCGGCTCAGCCTGGTCGAGGGGGAGGCACAGTTCGACGACCTCGAAAAGCGGCTGGCGCAGTTCCCCACCATTGCCGTCCCGACCATCACGCTCGAGGGCGACGCCAATGGCGCGCCGCATCCCGATCCCGCCGCCTACGCCAAGCGCTTCTCGGGCCGATACGAGCATCGGCTGATTACCGGCGGCATCGGCCATAACCTGCCGCAGGAGGCGCCGCTCGCTTTTGCCGAGGCAATTGTCGCCGTCGATCGTTTCTAGTTTTTCTCCCGCGGATTGCGTGGAGGCGCGGGGTTCCGGTTCGCCGGCCCCGCGCTTTTTGTGCACGGTGATTAGGAGATGAGGCCTGCCGGATGCGGCGTCCCGCCATGCTGGCGAGACGCGATGGGGCGACAAGCCGCGTCCAGATCGGCTTAGCATCAGCGTGTATCCGCGCGAGCCCCTGGTAGGTTTCCATACATTTCCGGCCCCCTGTGAAACATCCGATACACCTTGAAAGCGCCAGATGCGTCTCGACAGCCGCAGGGCAATCGGGCCCGGACGGCAAACCTGTCGAAAGGAAAACACCATGAGCGCAGCTGAAAAGGTACTCTACACCGGCAAGACCCACACGACCGGCGGTCGCGACGGCGCCGCCCGGAGCGACGACGGGCGCCTGGACACCAAGCTTTCCACCCCCGGCAGTTCGCGGCCGGGGACGAACCCGGAGCAGCTTTTTGCCGCCGGGTGGTCTGCGTGTTTCATTGGTGCGATCGGTCTGGCGGCCGGCCAGTCGAAGATAGCACTTCCCGCCGACGTGGCCGTGGATGCCGAAGTGGATCTGCTGAACCGCGACGGCGGCTACTTCCTGAAGGCACGGCTGAATGTCAGCCTGCCGGGGATCGACGCCGACGTTGCGCGTCGTCTCGTCGATACCGCTCACCAGACCTGCCCCTATTCCAAGGCGACGCGCGGGAACATCGACGTGACGATCAATCTCGTCTGACCCGCACTACCTCTCGTCACCTCCGGGGCGGCGGCCATCAGCGTCGCCGCTCTTTTACATCGACCATCGGCATGCCCGGGCTTGGCAAGCCTGGTCTTCCGATCTCAATAACGACATTAGGAAAATTCGATATACAATTGTTTTATATCGCATTATATGGCGAGAAACGAAGCTCCCCTTTACTGAGGTCGGATCACTAGCTCGCCCAAGAGGCCGCCGCCGTCACGATTGCGCAAGGTCAGCGACGCGTTGATGGAGGCTGCCAACTGCTGGGCGATGGCGAGCCCAAGCCCAGTGCCGCCAGTTTCACGATTGCGGGAATCCTCCAACCGGACGAAGGGTTTCAGCACGGCGCCCAGTTGATCTTCCGGGATGCCCGGCCCGCGGTCGAGCACGCTGATGATTACCGTATCGTCGGCAAGCCGCCGCCCCTCGATTTCGGCGCTGCCTGCGAATTTGAGCGCGTTGTCGACGAGGTTGGTGAGAATGCGCCTGAGCGCCTGCGGCCGGGTCGTGATTGTGCCGCCATCGATGTCGCTCGCGCTGACGGACTTGCCGGTGTCCTGATAGTCGTAGACGAGGCTTTCAATGAACGAGGCGAGATCGACGCGCGTCGATTTCTCGACATTGCCGTGAGCGCTGCGAGCATAGGCGACGCCCTCCTTCACCAGGCTCTCGATCTGGCCGAGGTCCTGGATCAGCTTCTCGCGATCGGCGAAATCTTCGGCCATTTCCGCGCGCAGCTTCATGCGGGTGATCGGCGTCTGCAGGTCGTGGGAAATGGCGGCCAGGATCTGGACGCGCTCTTCGAGGTACTGGGCGATGCGGTCGCGCATGGCGTTGAATGCGGTTGCCGCGTAGGCGACCTCCGTCGGGCCGGTTTCGCTGAGCCGCGGCGTGTTGCGGTTCGGGTCGAGCGTGTCGGCCGCTGCCGCAAGGTTGACGAGCGGGCGGACCGCCTGGCGCATGGCAAACCAGCTGCAGAAGAGCAGGAGCGCGAGCTGCGCCAGCAGCACGTAGGGCAGCCAGTCGGCAAGCGGCATGATCCCCTTGGGATAGACGTCGATCGTCAGTGGCGAGCCGTCGCTCAATGTCAGATGCGCCTGCACGTGGCGTCGATCGCCGGGGATCGTTTCGACGGTGACCGGATACTTCGGGCCGGTCGCGCGCTGGATGTTGGCGGAGAGTTCCGCGGTGGCCGGATCGACGGACGGGTTGCCGGGCACGCCCGGTCCGAGAATGAAGCCGTAATTGTCGCGGCTGAGGCGATTGAGCCAGGAGGCACGCTCGTCTGCGGGCAGGCGGTCGAGGATCGCAATCGAGGTGGCAATGTCGTTTTCGAGCGTGTTGAACATGACAGACTTGGCTGACACGTAGCGCTCGAAGAACAGAACTGTGAACGACATCACATGTGCGATGGCGAGGCCGGCCAGCAGAATAACAAAGAGCCGCGCCCTGAGCGTGCGCGGCCATAGTCGAAAGCCTCTTTCAGCAGCGTTCGCGGTCATTCGCGCGCCTCCACGATCTCGATCGGCACCGAGAAGACATAGCCTTCGCTACGCACCGTCTTGATGTAGGCCGGCTCGCGGGCGTCGTCGCCGAGTCGCTGGCGGACCCGGCTGACGAGCAGGTCGATCGAGCGATCGAAGAGATCGGCCTCGCGGCCTTGCGTGAGATTGAGCAACTGGTCGCGGTTGAGCACGCGCTGGGGGTGGTCGATGAACACCTTCAGCAGCCGATACTCCGCTCCGCTCAGCGCGATCACGGTGCCATCGGCATCGATCAGGTGCCGCGCCGTCGTGTCGAGCTTCCACCGGCCGAAGCGCAGCAACTGCCCCGCCTCCGAAATCTGCAGGTTGGGCGGCAGCATGCGCGCGCGCCGAAGCACGGCCTTGATGCGGGCCAGCAGTTCGCGCGCGGAAAATGGCTTGGAGAGATAGTCGTCCGCACCCATTTCGAGGCCGAGAATTCGGTCCATCTCGTCCGAGCGGGCGGTGAGCATGATGATCGGGATCGCCTTGTGCTTGCCAGCGCGCAGCTCGCGGCTGAGCACCAACCCGTCGTCGCCCGGCATCATCACGTCGAGCACGATCAGATCGACGGTGTCGCCCTCGAGGAAGCTGCGCATCTGCCGCCCGTCGGCGACGGCGGTCGTGCGCAGGCCGTTTTTCTTGAGGTAACTCGAGACGAGTTCCCGGATCTCGCGGTCGTCGTCGACGATCAGCACATGGTCGATATGCTCCATCGAGCAACTCCTCAAGTCGGTTGGCGGGCGCGCAGCGGCACTTGCTCCGTCCGGTTGACGCTCCGGATATGTCGTCGGTGTGTTCGCAACATCCAGACTTGCAAGCAAATGTAATGCAAGCGTCTGCCGATACATTTCGACACAATTTCACAAAGGAAACCCGCCGCTTGCTGTCAAACGGCGGGTGGCGGGAGCTGTGGCTGGCGGCGTCAGGCTTTCGTTTTTGCAGCAAGCCGTGCGCGATACTGGGCGGTGGGCAGGCCGCCCCAGCCCCAATTGTCGAGGTCGACTTCCTCGATGACCACATAGGTGGATTCCAGCGGCTTGTTGAGCACGTCGAGCAGCACCTGGCTGACGCCCTTGATGATCTCCGCCTTTTCTTCCGCCGTCACCGCGTGACGCTCCCGCGAGGTGCCCTCGCGGGTCACCTGAACTGTTACGATCGGCATTGCCGTCTCCTTTCTGGAGCTTGATGGCACCCAAGGTGCCGCGTTTGTTGGGAGAGTTGCGGGCCTACCAGCGTCCGGCGTTCTGGCCGCCGTCCACATGCAGGATCTCGCCGGTCACGAAGCCGGCACCCTCCAGGTATAGAACGGCGTCGACGATATCGCGGATCTCGCCCATGCGGCCGACGGGGTGAAGCGTCGAGAGCGCCGCATGCGTTTCCGGCGCGTGCATCGGCGTCTTGATGATGCCGGGCGAAACCGCGTTGACGCGAACGCCCGAAGTCGCGAATTCGATCGCGAGCGCCTGGGTTACCGAATTCAGGCCGCCCTTGGTGATGGAGGCGAGCGCGGCGGGCACGCCGGCGATCGGCTGGTTGACGAGGCTGGTGGTGATGCTGACGATGTGGCCGGAGCCCTGCTTCAGCATCTCGCGGGCGGCGTGCTGGGTAATATGGAAGAAGCCGGCGACATTGACGCTCATGTTCAGGTCGTAGTCTTCCTGGGTGAAGTCCGTGAACGGCTTGGCGGTGAAGACGCCGGCATTGTTGATCAGGGTGTCGATGCGGCCGAACCGTTCGAGGCCCTGGCGCACGACGCGCTCGGCGGTCTCGGGATTTCCGATATCGCCTGCAACGGCGAGGATGCCCGCATCCGCGCTCTCCCTAATCGAGCGCGACGTGGCGATGACACGGTAGTTGCGATCGCGGTAGGCCTGCACCAGGGCGGCGCCGATACCCTGCGATGCACCGGTGATGATGACGACCTTCTGTTCGTTGCTCATGGATGTGATCCTTCTTCGATTGCAACGGGCGCTTCGTTCGGCCCGTCCTCCGCCCTCGGCGTTGGTACAATCAGATTTAGACCCATCCGATATGAGGGAGAATTGACGCCAATTGGCAGTCAATCAACCGAAATTCGGCATAATCAGCGAAGCGTGCCAGCTTCCTTCGCCATGCGTGCGAACTCGGTCCTGAGACGCGGCAAGGCGAAATCCGCGAAGGCTCGGACCTTCGGAACCGCCATGCGGCCCTGCGGCGCCAGAAGATGAACCGGCATCGGCGGATGCTCGGCATCGGCCAGTACGATCTTCAGCTGCCCGTCATGGACATGGCGCGCCACATGGTAGGAATAGAGCCGGGTAAGGCCCGTGCCCGCAACGGCGGAATCGACCGCTGCGCGCACGCTGTTGACGATGTAGCGCGGCGTGAACTGCACCGTGCGCGGGATCAGCGAACCCTCGGCCGGCGTAAAGGCCCAGGAATCAAGGCCGAAATTGGTGAAGGCGACGATCTGGTGCTTGGCGAGGTCGGCCGGCTCGTCGATGCGGGGATGACTGGCGAGATAGCGTGGGGAAGCGACGACGACGCGCCTGATATCGCCGCCGATGCGTGTCGAGATCAGCGAAGAATCCGCGAGGTGCCCTATGCGCAGCGCGATATCGACGCCTTCGTCAACAAGGTTCACGAAGCGGTCGAGCAGCAGCAACCTGGCCGAAACCGCCGGGTAGAGATTGAGGAAGTCGTCGAGGATCGGGCGCAGCATCTCTTCACCGAGGATCGGCGGCGAAGAGATCGTGACCGTGCCGCGGGGAGCCGCCCGCTCGCCGCCTGCGAGCATGTCGGCCTCTTCGAGATCGACCAGCACCCGGCGGCACGCGGCTGCATAGCGCAGGCCCGCTTCACTGAGTTTCAGCGAGCGGGTCGTCCGGTGCAGCAGTTCGACGCCGACATGGGCTTCGAGCAGGTTCAGCGCGCGGCTGACGGCTGTCGGCGAGCGCTTGAGCTTGCGGGCCGCACCCGCAAGGCTGCCTTCGTCAATCGCCGTGACGAAGACCTTCATCGCATCGATACGATCCATTGTGCCGACTCTCGCAAGGATGGCTGCCGATGAGCAAGAATTCACCGGCAAAACGGCGGAAGTAAAGAGGAGACGACACTGCGTAGGAGAGGCTCTCGCTTATGGGGTCGCCGGAAAAAGGCGGGCGATCAGATCGGACGCGGAGCCTTGCCAAAGCTCGCCCTTGCCGGTGCCTGACCATAGCGACAGAAAATCCGGCGACCCCTTCGCCGTGGACGCCGCCCTGATGTCGCGCGTGAACTTGTTCTGCGCCGGAAAGGGCATGACGGCGGCGGCATCCACCTCGTTCATGAAACGGTTTTCGACGCCACGCGCAAACCGACCGGAGAAGGCGCGTGTCGTTCGCGTCTTCCGCTCCGCGCCCTCTAGCGCTACGCGATAGGGCGCCGATGTCCCAGCTTCTGCGGTCGCGAGGAAGGCCGTACCCATCTGCACGGCGCTGGCGCCTTTCGCGAGAACGGCTTGGATATCGGAACCCGTCATGATCCCGCCCGCGGCGATGAGCGGTACCTTGATCCTTCCGAGGCTCCGGGCGAGCAGGTCTTCAAGGCCGGTTTCGCTGTCTTCGGCGGACGGATCGAAGATGCCACGATGCCCACCGGCCTCATATCCCTGCAGCGTAATGGCATCGACGCCGCTCTCTTCGAGCGCCAGGGCTTCCTCGGGCGTCGTTGCCGTGCCGATGATCAACATTCCGGCGTCACGAGCGGCGCGCATGTGCTCAGCAGGCAGGACGCCGAAGACGAAGCTCAGCGCCGCAGGCTTTGCCCGCAGCACCGCCTCGAACTGCCCGTCGAACTCCTCTTCGTAGGGCGCTGCAAGGTCAGGTGTCGGCAGGCCGAGTTCGGCGCGGTATCCCGCCGTCGCACGCACGGCGCGCTCGAGCGCCGCGGCGTCGACCTTCGGCTGCGGATGCTGGATGAAGAGGTTGATGGCGAAGGGACAATCTGTTCGGGCGCGCACGGCCTGGGCGAACTCTGCGATCGCCGCCGGGCTCGAATAGGCCGCACCGACGGAGCCCAGCGCGCCGGCGGCCGAAGAGGCTGCCACCAGCGCAGGCGACGAAGGGCCTCCGGCCATCGGCGCGACGATCAGGGGATGTCTCAGGCCGAGTTTCGAAAGGGTGCCCTGCATAGTGATGTCCTCGCTGCATATTGCCTGCCATCCGGCAGCGCTGCAGAGGTAGGGTGAGTGGCTAGAGACGCAAGGGGAGGATCGACACTTCACCCTAATATCTCGTGGGGTCACACGATGCGGGCGGGGCCGGTGGTTCAGCGGCTGTGTCGCCGGCGTACCGTGGCGACGATTGCGGTGCGTGCGATTGACTGGCACTCTGGCTGGGTAACGAGACGTTCCAGGGGGCTAAATGTCGCAACGGACGGATAAGCAAGAGGTACTTCCGAGCCTTGTCGAACACTACCGGCCGGTCCAGCTGAGGGCCGTTCTTGCGGCTCGCGCGATAAAGCACCGCGAGCCTCCGCCGCCGGCGCCGGAGGAGGAGCGCCGCTACGGATCGCAATTGCCGGAGGGGTTTCACCTGCCGCAATCCGTCTACGACGATTGAGCGCCGGCTCCGTCCTCAGTTCGTTGCCAGCGTCCAGGCCATGCCGGCGAGCGCGCAGGCAAGCAGCGTCGTTATCACCGACACATTGAAGCGAAAGATAGCCACGCCTGCCGCGAGCGTGAGCAGCAGCGACGGCAGCACCAGCGACCTTAGAACCGGAATATCGAGCGCC
The DNA here is from genome assembly GCF_016919405.1 of Ensifer sp. PDNC004. Taxonomy (NCBI): domain Bacteria; kingdom Pseudomonadati; phylum Pseudomonadota; class Alphaproteobacteria; order Hyphomicrobiales; family Rhizobiaceae; genus Ensifer; species Ensifer sp. PDNC004. The sequence continues at coordinate 242,647 of NZ_CP070352.1, read as the reverse complement.
AATGGCCCGAGCGTCCAGGGGGCGACTTCGGCAAACAGCGTGTGCAGGCCGAACCAGACCGCAAGGTTGAGGATGACCCCGACGACGGCGGCGGTGATCGCCGACATGGCGCCGGTCAGCGCGACGTTGTTGCGCAGCCGCTCGATGAAGGGCGCGCCCAGGAAGATCCAGAGAAAACAGGGAACGAAGGTGACCCAGGTCGTCAGAATGGCGCCGAGTGTCGCGGCCGTCATGGGCGAAAGCGTGCCGGGATCGCGATAGGCGCCCATGAAGCCGACGAATTGCACCACCATGATCAGCGGGCCGGGTGTGGTCTCGGCCATGCCGAGCCCGTCGAGCATCTCGCCCGGCTTCAGCCAGCCATAGTGCTGCACCGCTTCCTGCGCGACATAGGCGAGTACCGCATAGGCGCCGCCGAAGGTCACCACCGCCATCTGGCTGAAGAAGAGGCCGATCTGGCTGAAGACGTTGCTCGTGCCGAGGACCGCGACCAGCAGCGCCAGCGGCACCAGCCACAGGGCAAGCAGGATGGCGGAGATCCGCAGCGACCAGGCGAAGTTCGGGCGCGCATGCGCGGGAATTTCGTCGCCGAGCGCGGAGTCTTCGTCCTTGAGGACGGGACCCGTGCCGGCCTTGTGGCCGCCGCCAATGCGGAAGAACTGTGAGCCGGAACGCGCACCGATATAGCCGAGCACACCGGCCGCAAGAATGATGATCGGGAAGGGGACGCGGAAAAAGAAGATGGCGATGAAGGCGGCTGCGGCAATGCCGATCATCACCTTGTTCTTCAGCGCCCGGCCGCCGATGCGGAAGACGGCCTGAACGACGACCGCGAGCACGGCCGCCTTCAGCCCGAAGAAGAGGCCCTCGACGACGGTGACACTGCCGAAGGCGGCGTAGATGTAGCTCAAGCCGAGGATCGCGAGAAATCCCGGGAGCACGAAAAGGATGCCGGCTACGAGGCCGCCGGCGGTACGGTGCAGGAGCCAGCCGATATAGACGGCAAGCTGTTGCGCCTCGGGTCCCGGCAGAAGCATGCAGTAGTTGAGCGCGTGCAGGAAACGGTGTTCGCCGATCCAGCGCTTTTCATCGACGAGGATGCGGTGCATGACGGCGATCTGTCCGGCCGGCCCGCCGAAGCTCAGTGCGGCAATGCGCGCCCAAACCCGCACCGCTTCGCCAAAGGAGATGCCGTGGCTTTCCCGTTGCCGCGCCGGTCCCGTCGCGGCTTTGTCTGCGATGTCGGTCATCTCAGGCGTCCTTCTTGGCCGAAGGCCAGTTGTGGGTCTCGTTGGTAGCATCGCGGCAACAGCGATAGAAGGCGTCGTAGAGCAACATACCGGCGTCCAGCTGTTCCAGATCGTCCGCATACATGCGCGAGAGCCCGAGCGAGGCTGCAAGTAGACCCGAAGCCTCCGGCGCGAGTTCGAGGCGCGCGGTATCGGCCGCACGCACGATCGTGGCGAGCCGCAACAGCGGGGCGGTGGCAAGCCCGAATTCCTCGATCATGACGTCGAAGGTGCAGCGTTCGCCGCGATGGCTCCAGCGCACGGGCGCGTCGATGTCGAACGGTGTCGCCCCGAAGCGCTCGCCGACCATCTCCACTTCCGACGGCGCCACATAAAGGAAAACGGCATGCGGATCGACGAAGCGTCGGATCAGCCAGGGGCAGGCGATGCGGTCGATCTTTGGCCGCGCCCGGGTGACCCAGACCGTCTGCCCTTGGGCATTCCGTTCCGGTATTGCCGAAGATGGCACGGCGGGGTTGCCGCCTGCGACCCAGGCCTCGAACCCTCCTTCGAGCACATCGGCGGAGATGCTGGCATTGCGGAGCCAGGCGGCAACGCCGTGGCTGAGCTTCTTGCCCTGCTGGCAGATGATAATCGCCGATGCTTTGTCGACATCGTCCGCCCAGTCCCGCACGCTGCGATAGTCGCGCCGGACGGATCCGGGGACGAGACGTGGATCGGCGTCGAAGTCCTCGTCGACGCGAACGTCGAACAGTGCGGGACAGTTCGGCGTTCCGATAAGGCGAGCGAATTTTTCCGATGAGATTTCGAGATATGACGACATGACGCGTCCTCCGGATGAGCGGTTCTGTGGACGCGATGCTTCGGCTGGCGCCTCATGGGGTGATCGCAACCCCATGAGCGAAGTTTGCAGCCGTTGGCCGCAAGCTGTCAAGCCACGCTTCGGCGGCGAGTTTACGGGACATGGCGAGAGCGCTTCGCGCTGAGGCGTGATCCGAGGCAAACTACCGAAGGATTGTTACAGGTCTTTGGCGGCAGATGTAGGTTACCGTCAAGGGAAGCGACCTGAGTGCCGAAGGTTACATTCAGGTCGCGGAGGACGGGATTCGGGCTACTTGCCGGCCTCCCTGGCTGCGGCCTCGATGATGCCCGCAACCTTCTCCGGTTGCGAGGCAAAGACAGAGTGGCTCGCCTTGATTTCGGTCACCTCACTGCCGGCGCGCTTGGCCATGCTTCTCTCCAGGTCCGGGTTGATGGCACGGTCATCGGTCGCGACGATCGACCAGCTTTTCTTGGTGCGCCAGGCGGGGTCGCCGACCTTGGCGGCAAAGACCTCCTTGGCGGCAAGGACCTGCGATTTCGCCGCAAAGGCCGCCTCCGCCGCAGGCAAATCGGCGGCGAAGTCGGCCGGAAACGCCTTTGGGTCGAGATAGAGATACTTGCCGTCGGTGGTTTCCCGCACGCTCATGGCGGAAGCAGGGTTCGATCCGGCGAGCATTGCAAGGTTTTCGCCCTTGTCGGGCTGAAAGGCGGCGACGTACACCAGCCCTTCGACCTTGCTATGATGTCCGGCCTCGGTGATGACCATGCCGCCATAGCTGTGGCCGACGAGCAGGGTCGGGCCGTCCTGCAGATCGAGGATGCGGTTCGTCGCCTCGATGTCGGCTGCGAGCGACGTCAGCGGCTCCTGGACAACGGTCACATTGAAGCCGCGGCGCCCGAGGATTTCGGAGGCCTGTCGCCAGCCGGAACCGTCGGCGAATGCGCCGTGAACGATGACGACGTTCTTGATCTCGGCTGCTTGCGCTGCGAAGGCGACGACGCTTGTCGCCAAGGCAAACGCGATGGTCGGGAGGATGCGGTGGCTCATGCGATCGTTCCTTCTTCTGTTCGTGAGGCAACGATCGCAATCTGTTCAGGCGAGGTATCCCGGATGTGTCGGGCTTCGCCGCAATATGTACCGCATTGTAGCATCTCAATCGCGCCGCGAAGGCGAAAGGCCGAAGCGCGGTCTTTCGCCCTACATGGCAAGGTACGGAGGCACGCCGCGCGAAGGTGCGCTACGATTCGACCAGGATCACAAGCGACGACGGTACAACTCCGTCATGGGCCATGGCGTCCGCCGCGGCCTGGCTTTGCATCGCCTGTGAGAGGGCGCCGATATCGGGAACATCCATCATGACGGCCACACGCGTCGGATCCTTCGGGTCGACGAAGGTCCGGATGTTGGTGATGCCGAGCGCGCCGAAGAGTTCCTTGCGTCTCGGCGATTTCAGCCAGTGATCGGCGCCTTTGGTAATGTTGTGATGGGCGATGATGGTCGGCATCGGATCCTCCCTTTTGTGACGCGAGCCCCGACGTTGTTGCAACTTTCCCGGAGCATCCGCGTTCTCTCAACGGAACGGCCTGAAGGGCCTGCTGTCAATTAGCCCGTCAGAGCTAGGCGCGTTTCTTCTCTGGCGACTTGAAGGATGAGGCTCATGCCGAAATTCATCACCATCGGATACGGCGATCGCGCCGGCTACGATCGCACGGCGGCAGTGGTGCGCGATGCGGCGCACGCGCATGACGCGCGGCTTCAGGCCGATGGCGTATTGATGGGAATTGCCGGCGCGCCGGTGCAGGTGCGCAATGCGGATGCGGCGCGGGTCGAAACCAAGGATGGGCCGTTCCTGTCATCCCCCTTGCCGGTGGCCGGTTTCGCGGTGATCGAAGCGGCCGATCTCGACGAAGCCATCGCCCTGGTGTCGCATACGCCCTGCGCCGTTGCCCACGGCGTGGTCGAAGTCTGGCCGCTTGAACTACCTTAAGGGGCCGCCCAGGAGACCTGCGCGGCGAGCATGGATTCCGCCTCGTCTGCCGTCTGGCGCTGGGGTTCCGTGGCGCCGGCGGGTGCGACCTTCGTTTCCGGTCGGCCTTCCCTGAACAGCTTCCACTTTGTCGGTCGGAAGGCGATGCGGGTGTGGTCGCCGGCGGCGGCGCGTTCGGGGGAGAGTTCGATCTCGACATGCGGATGGTTGCGGCCAAGGTCGAGTTCGAGATGGCGGGTGCCGGCAACGCGGCGGCTGGCGGCAACCAGACCGGCAAGGCAGCCGCCACAGCCGTCGATCAGCTCGATGTCGTGCGGGCGGAAGTGCAGTTTTGCCGGGCCGTCGGCTTCGGACGGCGCGCGCAAGCCGATCGGCCGGTCCTCGAACCAGATCTCGCCGTTCTGGAGTGTCACCGACAGGCAGTTCGACTGGCCGATGAAGCCGTAGACGAACGGCGAGACCGGATGGTCGTAGATCTCGTCGGGCGTGCCGACCTGTTCGATCACGCCCTTGCTCATGACGACGACGCGGTCGGCCAGCTCCAGCGCCTCGTCCTGGTCGTGGGTGACGAAGATGGTGGTGTGGCCGGTGCGGTCATGGATGTCCCTGAGCCACTTGCGTAGCTCTTTTCTCACCTGCGCATCGAGCGCGCCAAAGGGTTCGTCGAGCAGAAGCACGTTGGGTTCCACCGCCATGGCGCGGGCAAGCGCCACGCGCTGGCGCTGGCCGCCCGACAGCTGCGCCGGATAGCGCTTGTCGAGACCGGAGAGCTGGACGAGGTCGAGCAGGTCGAGGGCGCGCTTGCGGATCTCGGCGGCCGGCGGCCGGCGGTTGGCGGGCCGCACCTTCAGGCCGAAGGCGACGTTGTCGAGCACGGTCATGTGGCGGAACAGGGCATAGTGCTGGAAGACGAAGCCGATGTTGCGCTCCTGCACGGTCTTTTGCGAGGCATCCTCGTCGCCGAAGAAGATCGTGCCTTCGGTCGGGCTTTCGAGACCGGCGACGAGCCTGAGCAGCGTCGTCTTGCCGGAGCCGGAGGGGCCGAGCAGCGCGATCAGCTCGCCGGAGCGGATATTAAGCGAGACGTCGTCGAGCGCCGGGAAGCGGCCGAATTCCTTGCGGATGTTGTGAACGCGCACGTCCATGGCGATACCTTTCGAATGCTGGTCAGTGTCTGCGGCTGGCGGCGATCTCGGCGCTGTAGCGGATCTCCAGCGCCGTCTTCAAAATCAGGGTGATCAGCGCCAGCAGCGCCAGCAACGCCGCCACCGCGAAGGCGGCGACGAAGTTGTATTCATTATAGAGGATTTCCACCTGCAACGGCATGGTGTTGGTCTCGCCGCGGATATGGCCCGACACCACCGAGACGGCGCCGAACTCGCCCATGGCGCGGGCGTTGCACAAAAGCACGCCGTAAAGCAGCCCCCATTTGATGTTGGGCAGCGTCACATGCCAGAAGGTCTGCCAGCCGGATGCTCCCAAGGAAAGCGCTGCTTCCTCGTCGCTCGATCCCTGTTCCTGCATCAAGGGGATCAGCTCGCGGGCGACGAAGGGGAAGGTGACGAAGACGGTGGCGAGCACCAGGCCCGGCACGGCAAACAGGATCTGGATGCCGTGGCTCTGCAGCCAGGGGCCAAGCAGGCTGTGCGAGCCGAACAGAAGCACGAAGACGAGGCCGGAGATCACCGGCGAGACCGAGAACGGCAGGTCGATCAGCGTCGTCAGGAACGCCTTGCCCTTGAACTCGAACTTGGCGATCGCCCAGGCGGCGGCCACGCCGAAGACGAGGTTGAGCGGCACGGCGATGGCGGCAACGATCAGCGTCAGGCGGATGGCGGAAAACGTCTCGGCATCGCCGAGCGCCAGCACGAATTCGGTCACGCCCTTGCGCAGCGCTTCGGTAAAGACGGCGGCGAGCGGCAGAAGCAGAAACAGCGCGACGAAGGCAAGGGCTGCGATCGTCAGCGTCAGCCGGGCAAAGCGGCTTTCGGAGGTGGCGGCGGCCAGTTCCGGCAGCGCCGGCTTCGGACCGGAGGCCGGACTGAGACCGGGACTGGCGGTGAGGCCGGCTGCGGTCAGATCATGCGACATAGACATATCTCCGCCGGCTCCAGGCCTGGATCGAGTTGATGAGGAGCAGCATGGCGAACGAGATCGCCAGCATGACAGCGGCAATCGCAGTCGCAGCCGCATAATTGAACTCTTCCAGCCTTATGACGATCAGGAGGGGCGCGATCTCGGAGACGTAAGGCAGGTTGCCGGCAATGAAGATCACCGAGCCGTATTCGCCGACACCACGGGCAAAGGCCAGCGCAAAGCCGGTGAGGCCGGCCGGTAGCAACCCCGGCAGAAGCACCCGGCTGATCGTCTGGAAGCGGCTGGCGCCAAGGGTGGCTGCCGCTTCCTCCACCTCCTTGTCGATCTCTTCCATGATCGGCTGCACGGTCCTGACGACAAAGGGCAGGCCGACGAAGATCAGCGCGATGACGATGCCGGCGGGGGTGAAGGCGATCTTCAGCCCAAGCGGTTCCAGGAACTGGCCGATCCAGCCGTTCGGGGCATAGAGCGTCGTCAGCGCAATGCCGGCAACCGCGGTCGGCAGCGCAAAAGGCAGGTCGACCATGGCGTCGATCACCCGCTTGCCGGGAAAGCGATAACGCACCAGCACCCAGGCGAGGATGACACCGAAGACGAGATTGATAACGGCAGCGATAAAGGCCGTGCCGAAGGAGATCTTCAAGGCATTGAGCGTGCGCGGATCGAGCGCCAGCTCGAAGAACTTGGACCAGCCGAGCCCGCTGGCGCGGAACACCAGGCCCGACAACGGGATCAACACGATCAGAACCAGCCAGCTCAGCGTGATCCCGAGCGACAATCCAAATCCAGGCAAAACACTCGGCTGGCGAAATCGCCACCGGTTCCCATTGCGTCGCTCCGTCACCTTTCGGTCACCTCTTGGCCCCGCAGCCGCGAGCGGCTGCGCTATCCCCTCATCCAAACCGATCTTCAAACCGCCGGTTGGCCGGCTTGTTTGAGCGCCGGTATCTTTCGGCGCCAAACTACCAATTTCATGGGCTCCAACAACGCAATTTTTTGACGCTTCGGCGGCCGTAAGAGAAACTGATTTCGCTTCTGACCGCGTCTGAAGAAACACTCTGCTCTCAAGATTGTTCCATGCCTGACATCTAAAATGATAGTGCGTGAACGATGCGGATGAAAAGTTATGCTATAGAATTTATAGATATTGAATGTTCCTTGCTTACGCGCTGCATTTCGCTCTTCCATAATTGAGCCATGAACCGGGCGCGGCAGAATGCGCGGCCGTCACTTTGAAACATTCTCGTAAGCGGTTGATGTCATGGCAACAACGCTCATCATTCCTGGGTTGTTCGGATCAAACAGCGGCCATTGGCAGCGCCATTGGCTGAATGACAATCCGCACGCCGTCCTCGTCGAACAGGACGACTGGGACCGACCAAGGCTCGATCTCTGGCGCGACAGGCTCGAACACGAGATCTTCCGGCATGGTACCGTCGATCTGGTGGCCCACAGCCTCGGTTGCCTTCTGGTCGCCAATCTGGTGCGGCGTCCGCTCGCCCGGCAAGTGCGCAGCGCCTTGCTCGTCGCACCGTGCGATCTCGGTCCAACCGATCGGCTTCATCCGGGCGCCATCGACTTCGGGTCGATGCCGGATCTGCCGTTGCCTTTTTCGAGCCTTGTCGTCGGGAGCCTGAACGACCCCTATATGCCCTTCGACCGCCTGCGCCATTTTTCGACCCGCTGGGGCAGTCGCCTCATCGATCTCGGCCATGCCGGGCATATCAACATCGCCAGTGGCTATGGCCGCTGGTCGCATGGTTATGACCTGCTGAGGGTGTTGAACGGCATTTCGCGCCGGGAGACTGCACGTGGCCAGCCGGGGGAGTTTTCGGAGCGGTTGCCCTTGCCAAACGGCGTGGCCTGACCACCCCAGAGTGCAACGCCGAAGACCGCTTCGGGCGGCCATTGCCACACGGCCCTTGATGTCGGCGCCGTTTCACGCTCTAATAGCGCATAAAGTTTATAGAGTATACCGTCTAGGGATGCGCATGCGCCAAGGTGCCAGGCCAGCCGGGATAGGACATACAGGCTCGACCGGCGATGCGGCGGACGATATCTTCACGCAACCCTGCGGGTGGTTGCCGATAGCCTTACAATTCGGTCGGTGTCTGCGTTGAGGACCGAAACAGCCATGCATTTCAAACTTTTCCGGCGAGGCCGGCCATAGGAGAGTGCACATGACTGTCCATGGATTGTTTGCCAAGATGTCTCCGACGGAAGGGGCCCCCAAGGGCAAGCCGCATATCGCCATCGTCGGCCGCGGTTTTTCCGGTGTAATGATGGCTATCGCCCTGATGAAGTCCGTGCGGGCCGCCTTTCACGTCCATCTCTTCGACCCGCAACCGACGATCAGCGGCGGCCAGGTGCTGGCCACCGCCCAGAGCGGCGAAATCCTCAACAGCCGCGTTCGTGATCTTTCAGTGGCCGCCGGTCAGCCCGAGGATTTCAATGATTGGCTCTCGGCCAATGCCGAGTTTCGCGCCGCCGTCCCGGCGGCCATTCCCGGCTTTCAGCAGATCTTCGTGCCGAAGAGCATCTTCAGCGACTATGTCTACCAGCGTTTCTCCGAGGCGCTGACGCGTCGTCCCGATATTTCGATGCAGCTCTCCTGTCAGGCGGTGCTTGGTCTACGCAAGCAGGCCAATGGGCGCTTTCTGGTAGTGCAGGAGAACGCGACGGTGGAATGCGACGCCGTTGTGTTGGCGACCGGATTTGGTTTGCGTCGCGGTGAGATGGAAGTTGCTGAAGAGGAAAAGCCGCTGGTGCGCGCGCGCCGTCTCGTCGTGCCGCGGCACACGGTGCTGCTCGGAAGTGGTGTTCGGGTGGTCGACCGCCTGCTGCAGCTTCGCGACAACGGCTTTGCCGGCGAGGTCACCATCCTCTCCCGTCACGGCTTCCTGCCGCAGCCGCATACGCGTCTTTCGGCAGCGCCGACCTTTCCGGTCGAGCCGATGCCGACACGGCTCGGCGAGATCGTTCGCTTCGTCCGGCAGGCCTGTGCCGAGGCTGAAGCGGCGGGGCTCGGCTGGCAGGCGGCCATGAACGGCCTGCGCCGCCGGGCGCGGTCGCTGTGGCAGGCGCTGCCCGAGGAAGAGAAACACCGCTTCAACAGGCACCTTCGCTCGATCTACGACAGCCACCGTAATCGCCTGCCGGCACCCCTCTACCTGCGTCTTCGGCAGGAGCTAGCGAGCGAGCGGACCGTGCTGCGTAAGGGCTGGGCCGGCCGGCGCCGTCCGGAAGGGTTGATGGTGCGCTTTGCGGGTGAAAGCGAGGAGACGCTGCTATCAGCCGATCAGGTGATCGATTGTCGCTGCTCGGCACCCGATCTTCAGGCGCCGTTGATGCAGAGCCTTTTTTCCGGCAGCCTTGCCGAGCCCGACGAACTCGATCTCGGCATAGCCGTCAGCCCGGCGGGCGAAGTGCTTGCTGGCGGAGATCCGACGCCCGATCTCTACGCCATCGGGCCGCTCGGCGTCGGCAGCCTGCCGGATATCGATCTCGTGCCGGAGATCGTCACGCAGACCTATGCCGCGGCGCGATTGATCGCGACCCGGAACCGGGTCACTCTGAAAACTGGCTGACGCTTGCCGCTTACCGCCGCGTCGCCCAGGGTACCAGCCAGCGTTCGATCAGGCGTGCCGCCAGTTCGAACAGGAAGGCGACGGCGGCGATGACGACGATGCCGGCGATAACCACGTCGGTCACGAGGAACTGGGCTGCGGACTGGATCATGAAGCCGAGGCCGCGGGTTGCGGCGACAAGTTCGGCCGCCACCAGCGTCGACCACCCGGCGCCGAGCGCGATGCGGGTTCCCGTGAGGATCGAGGGTAGGGCGCTCGGCACGATGACGTGGCGCAGGACCTGCAGCCGCGACGCGCCGAAGGAGCGCGCCGCGTTGACGTGATCGGCCGATGCGGAGCGGACGCCCGTTGCCGTCGAAAGGATGACCGGCGGTAGCATCGCCAGGGCAATCACCGCGATCTTCGATGCCTCGCCGATGCCGAGCCAGATGATCACCAGGGGCAGATAGGCAAGCGGCGGCAGCGGCCGCAGGAACTCGACGATTGGATCGAGGATGCCCTTGCCGATACGGCTCGCTCCGATGGCAAGGCCGGCGGGAATGCCGACGACGAGAGCGATGGCAAGCGCCCCGAAGATCCGCAGCAGGCTGGCGCCGACGTGCTCAGCGAGCGTCGCATCGACAAAGCCGATGACGGCAAGGCTCCGCAGTGCCTGGTAGACGGCGAACGGTGACGGCAGAAACAGTGGCGAGACGAGGGTATAGCTGGAGGCAAGGCTCCAGAGGAAAAGCAGAGCCGTGATCGTCGCGAGCGAAATCCAGACAAGCGGCAACGGCGGTCGCTCGGCGCTCTGTTCCCGTTGCTCATCCACGTGGCGCGCCGCAGGCATGATCGGCGGCAGGCCTTCAGCCGAGATGCTCATGCGGCAATTCCTTCTTCTTCGGCATGGATGAGCACGGTCAATTCGTCCTGCAGGCGGCGAAAAGCGGCCGAACTGCGGATTTCCGAAAGCGGCGTCCCGGCGAGGTGATCACGGCCGAAGGTCGTGAAGATTTCGCTGGTGATCCGGCCGGGGTTGGGGGCAAGCACGATGAGGCGCGTTGCGAGCAGCAGTGCCTCCTCGATGCTGTGGGTGATGAGGAGGGCGCCGACGCGGTTCTGTTGCCAGATGTCGAGAAGAAAGCCCTGCATGCGGCTTCGGGTCAGGGCGTCGAGCGCGCCAAGCGGCTCGTCCATCAACAGGAACTTCGGGCTGGAGGCGAGCGCGCGGGCAATGCCGACACGCTGTCGCATGCCGCCCGACAGTTCCCAGACATGCCGCTCGGCTGCATCGCTGAGCCCCACCTGGTCGAGAAGAGTTCGCGCCCGCTCGAGCCGATCCGCCCTGGACAAACCGCGCAGGCGCAGGGGAAAGGCGACATTGTCGAGGGCCGTCAGCCACGGATAAAGGGCATCGTCCTGAAACACGACGGCGCGCTCTACGCCGGGGCCGGTGACCGGCGCGCCATCGAGCCGAATACGCCCGCCGCTCGGTTTCACGAAGCCCGCCGCCAGATTGAGAAGGCTGGTCTTGCCGGAACCGGAGCGTCCGATGACGACGACGAATTCGTCGTGGCCGATCGACAGATCGATCGACGCAAGCACCGGCGTGTTGCGGCCGGCATCGGCTCCATATCGCAATGTGACATTTTCAAGCGAGAGGACGGACATGCTGTTCTCCTGGCATGCTGCCGTGTGCCCGCCCGAAGATTTCACCCGGGCGGGCAGCAATTGGGTGACCGTCAGAACGAGAGCTTTGCCGCTTCCTGTGCCCAGCGGGCGGAAACATAAGGCGCGTAGTCGGGGAGGACTGCCGGGATCTTGCCCTGTTCGAGCAGGAAGGCAGAGGTCTGGGCGATCGCCTTGACTGTCGCGCCGCCGAGGAGATCGGCGCTCGCCTGTTCTTCGAGCGAGGGGAAGTAATAGCCCTTGAGCAGGTTCGGTACTTCATCAGGCTTTGCGCCGGTGAGCCGTGCGATCTTCTCGGCCTGCGGCGATCCGGCGCTCCAGGCTTCCGGCTTGGCGCGATAATCGGCATAGGCGTCGCCGGTCACCTTGACGAATCCGGTGACGATTTCAGGATGTTCTTCGGCAAACTTCTTGCTGACGATCCAGGCGTCGAAGGTCGGTCCGCCCCATTTCGCGACGTCGCTCGATGTCGCAAGCACGGTTGCAGTCTTCTTGATTTCGGAGAGAACCGGATCCCAGACATAGGCGCCGTCGATATCGCCGCGCTGCCAGGCGGCCGCGATCTCCGGCGGCCTGAGGTTGAGGATCTCGACCGACTTCGAGTCGACATTCCAGTGTTTCAAGGCGGTGAGCAGGCTGTAATGCGCCGTCGAGACGAAGGGGGTTGCGATCTTCTTGCCGGCAAGCTCCTCCGGCTTGTCGATGCCCTTGACCGCCAGCGCCTCGGCGTCACTGATCAGGCCGACGACGAAGATGGTTTCGAGCGGGATCTGGCGGCTCGCGGCGGCTGCAAGCGGCGAGGATCCGACATAGCCGATGTCGATCGACCCGGACGCAAGGGCCGCAATGACATCGGCCCCACCGTCGAACTTCTGCCAGGTGATCTTGGCGCCTGTCGCCTTCTCATAGGTCCCGTCTGCCTGCGGGACGCGCGACGGCTCGACGATGGGCTGGTAGCCGATGGTCAGCGTGGTTTCGTCCGCATGGGCCGGAAGGGAGAGTTGGCTCGCCGCCAAGAATGCGGCACTGGCGGCAAGAAGGGTGCGTCTGCGGATCGTCATCGAATGCTCCTCAACGGGTTGCGGCTTCCTCGGGAAGTCCTGATGTTATGTTGATTAAAAGCATGGATTTCATATAGATAAATTATTCCGCTTATTGCCGTTTTGCAGAGAGCACGTTCCAAAATTGAAATCCGTGGCGGCGCTCTGTGCCATGCAGGAAAGCCGCGTCAGAACTGCACGCCGCCGTAGCGGCCGTTGTGGTAGACGATCGGTTCGCCTGTCCCGGCCGTAATCGCCACCACCCGGCCGAGGATGATCGCATGGCTATGGCGCTCGATGATCTCCTCGACCTCGCAATCGATGGCGGCGAGCGCGCCGGCAAGCGCCGATGCGCCGCTGGCAAGCCGGATCCATTCGGCGCCATCGTAGCGGGCCGCACCCTTGGCGCCGTCGACACCGGAGAAGCGCTCGGCGACCCTCTGCTGCTCGCGCGACAGAAGGTTGACGCAGAAATGCCGGTAGCGCTCGATAACGGGCCAGGTGGAGGACGTGCGGTTGATGTTGACGATCATGGTCGGCGGATCGACGGCGAGTGCTGTGGCGGAGGTCACGGTGGCGCCGGTGCGCTCCTCGCCTATCCCTGCGGTGATGACGGAGACGCCACCTGAGAAGTTGCGCATGGCTGCTTTCAGCGCCGGCGTGGTGATCGACCCGTAGGCATTGGCCGTCGGAACGACGGCATCGAATGCGGGAGAAGCGGCAAGCGCGATTGTCATGGCCAAATCCTCGAAAAATTTGAATCTAATTCCCGGTCGCTGACAGCTGCTCTCGGAAAAATTTTTCCTCTTACCAAGGATGATCGTACGAATTCTTATTGTCAATAAATTTTATAGAGTTTATGCTTTTTACAAAATGGGACGGCCGTGACCGTTGTCCAAACAGTCCGTGAGGAGGCTTGCGCGAATGGGAATTGTGCCCAACGAAATCCCCGAGAAGATCCCGGAAAAGATCAATGTGCTCTGGTTCCTGCCGACCCACGGCGACAGCCGCTACCTCGGAACCACGCGTGGCGGGCGAAACGTCGATCTCAACTATCTGAAGCAGGTCGCGCAGGCCGCCGATACGCTCGGCTATTATGGCGTGCTCATCCCGACGGGACGGAGCTGCGAGGACAGCTGGGTGGTTGCCTCGGCGCTGGCACCGCTCACCGAAAAGCTGCGGTTCCTGATCGCCGTTCGGCCCGGCCTGCTCTCGCCGACGCTCGCGGCCCGCATGACGGCGACGCTGGACCGTCTCTCGGGCGGGCGGCTGCTGATCAACGTCGTAACCGGCGGCGATCCGATCGAAAACAAGGGCGACGGCATTCATCTGGCGCATGGTGAACGCTACGAGGTGACCGAGGAATTCCTCAACATCTACAAGGCGGTGCTTCGCGGAGAAGAAGTCGATTTCAAGGGAAATCACTTCGACATCGAAGGCGGCAAGCTCCTGTTCCCGTGCGCGCAACAGCCCCACCCGCCGCTTTATTTCGGCGGCTCCTCCGGCAAGGGGCAGGAGGTGGCAGCGCGCACGATCGACAAGTACCTGACCTGGGGCGAACCGGTCGAGGACGTCGCCAAGAAGATCGCCGAAGTTCGCGCCCTGGCCGATGCCGAGGGCAGGGAGGTCACCTTCGGTATCCGTCTTCATGTCGTCGTTCGCGAGACCGCAAAGGAAGCCTGGCAGGCGGCCGACGAACTGATACAATATGTGGACGACGATACGATTGCCGCCGCACAGAAGGTGTTCGAGCGCATGGATTCGGTTGGTCAAAGCCGCATGAGCCGCCTGCATGGCGGCCGGCGCGACAAGCTCGAAATCGCTCCCAATCTCTGGGCCGGCGTGGGTCTGGTGCGCGGAGGGGCAGGCACGGCGCTCGTCGGCGATCCCGATCAAGTCAAAGCGCGCATGGAAGAATACCGACAAGTCGGCATCGACAGCTTCATCCTGTCCGGTTACCCGCATCTCGAAGAGGCCTATCGCTTCGGCGAACTGGTACTGCCGCATCTGCCGCTGGCCCACGCCATCCCGGCGCGCGCGACGTCGATCAACACCGGGCCGTTCGGTGAAACCATCGCCGGCGATCATCGCCCGAAGCTGAAGGTCTCCCAGTCGTGACAGCTGCGCGGCGAACGGTCATTGCCATCGTCGGCGGCGGTTTCACCGGCGCGGTGGTCGCGGCAAACCTTGCGCGCAATGCCGCCAGCGACGGCGCGGCCATCGTGGTCTTCGAGCCGCGAGACTGCCTGGGCGCCGGACTTGCCTACGACACCGGCAATCCCGCCCATCGCACCAATGTGCCCGCTGCCCGCATGAGCCTCGTTCCCGATGATCCCGACGACTTTCTGAACTGGCTGGAGGCCAATGGCGAGCCGCGCGGTGACCCGGAAGCACGGGCAGCCGACGGCCATCTCTATGTGCGGCGGGCGGTGTTCGGGCGGTATGTCGGCGCGTTCGTCGCGCCGTTCGTGCGGAGCGGCAAGGTCGTGCACCGCCGCGAGCGCATCGCTCGTATCGAGCGGCGTGGAACGCGCTGGAAGCTGACCTCCGATTCCGGGACGGACCTTTTGGCCGATATCGTCGTGATCGCCACGACGCATCCCTCGCCCTGTGCGCCGAAGAGCGTCGCGCAGGCGCTCGAAGGCCACCCGCGTTTCGTTGCCGACACCACCGTTGCGGGCTCCCTTGCCTGCCTTCGTCCGGATGATCACGTTCTGGTGCTTGGAAACGGCCTGACGGCGGCGGATGTGATTGCGTCTCTGAGGCTCGCCGACCACCGCGGTTCGATCGTCGCACTGTCGCGCCGCGGTCTTCGCTCGCGCGGCCATGCGGGAAAAGCACAGGAACCCTTCGGCGATTTCGTCAGCAACCCGGCGCGGACCGCGCTCGAGCTTCTTCGACGCGTGCGCCTGGCGGTGCGGCAGGCCGCTTTGGCGGGGCTCAGCTGGCATGCGGTTTTCGATGCCCTGCGCAGCCAGGGTGGACAGGTCTGGCGCGCGCTGCCGGTGGCGGAGCGCCGTCTGCTGGTGAGGCGCCTGCGGCCCTTCTGGGACGCACACCGATTTCGCGTGGCGCCGCAGATCGACGACGCGATCCGGCAGGCAACCGAGACAGGGCAGTTGCGCATCCTCGGCGCTTCGATCGAAGGCGTCGAACGTTATGGTCAGGTCATCGCGGTCGACATCCGTCACCGGCAGACGCGTGCCCATGAACGCCTGTTGTTCGATGCCTGCGTCGTGACCACCGGCCCGGCGCACACGGGCATTCTTTCAAGCGAGGACTGGCTCGCGGATCTGGCGTCGAAGGGCTGGCTGCGCCTAGACAATTTCGGACTGGGACTTGCGTGCGACGAGGCGAGCCGCGCGATCGGGGCGAGTGGCGTGGCCGAGAGATCGCTGATCGTTGCCGGCCCGCTGGCGCGCGGCACCTTCGGCGAACTCATGGGCCTGCCGCAGGTCAACGATCACGCGATCTTTGTTGCCGACGAGATCGCCGAGATGCTGGCGAGGGCGCACAGGGGCGCCACCCGCCGGAGGGCGGCGTCATCCGGTCGGCAGCGAGCGGTCACGGCCATCGACGGCGCCGTGAGGCGTTGAAGCCGGAGCCTCGCCGTCGAGCCGGCGGGACCAATCTTCGACCGCCCGCGTCTGCAGGCGCTTGGCGGCATAACCCCGCCAATTTGGCGGCAGGATGGCGAGATCGGCGATAGCGGACAGGGCCTCGCGGTTGAGCGTATCGACGTAAAGATAGTGCCACAGCCTGGCGATCGTCCATTCGGGATGGCGCCGCTCGACGCGTTGCATCCGGTCGTCGGGCGAAACAATGCCCGTTTCGATGACCCGGTAGTACCATCCGGTGCGGCCGGTCTGCTGGACGCGGCGGGCCATGTCCGGCAGATCGAAACGGCGGTTCAGCTTCCAGCACGGCTGCCGGCCCTGGCTCACCTCGAGAAGGGCTTCGCCGAGGCGGAACCGGTCGCCGATCGCGACATCGCTTTCGGTCAGCCCCAAGGCCGAGATGTTCTCGCCGAACGCGCCCGGCTGCTGCAGCCGCGCAACGCTTCCGATCTCGTCAACCCATGTCTTATAATGGTCGCGTGGGTAATGGTGCACGGCCTTGTCCGGGCCGCCGTGCCTCTTCAGATCGCCCTGATGGTCGCCGGCAAAGCCGGTTGTGCCAAGATGCACCGGGCCGAGAGCCGGGTGTTTGTCGATGCCGCTTAGGGTTCCGCGGTCGTCGATCGGCGAGAGGCTGCCGATGAGCAGGGCGTCGAGCGCGATCGGGGCCGGCTCAACCATCGATGTTCTCCAGCCATTCGCCGATCACCGAAGAGGCCGCCGCCTCAAGACGAGGCCCGAGACGTCGGGCATCGGCGCGCAGGCCCGGAACGCTGAGCCCGGCCGCCGCCAGCTCGCAGGCGTGACCGACGAGCCAGCGTTCGAACGCCGCGCCGGCTTGCGCCTCCGGGTGAAACTGGAGGGCGAGCACGGTCTTGCCGCGCGCAAAGCCTTGTTGCGCGATCAGCGGTGTCGAAGCCAGAAGTGCCGTGCCGGCGGGCAGGTCGTAGGTATCGCCGTGCCAATGCAGGACGGAGACGTCGGCCAGATGGCGGAGGGAGGAGGCCTGGCCTGCGGCGGTCAGGCTCAAGGGCGAAAATCCGATCTCCTTCAGGCCGGACGGGTAGACGCGGGCACCGAGCGCACGGGCGATCAGCTGGGCGCCGAGGCAGATGCCGAGCGTCGGCCGGTCGCCGGCAAGACGTGCCTGAAGCATGGCGATTTCCCCGGCGATGACGGGGTAGGCCTCGTCTTCATAGACGCCGATCGGGCCGCCGAGCACGATGACGAGATCGGGCTCCAAGGGATCGAAAGAGAGGTAGTTTTCGTCGCCGACATCGCGATACTCGATTTCAAAACCCGCCGCTCGCAGCGGTCCGGCAAAGCTGCCGAGATCTTCGAAATGCAGATGCCTGAGGGCGAGCGCCTTTCTGGTCGTCATCGTCTGTTCTCCATGCTCAGAGGTTCTAGCCGGCACGCGCGTCGGGGACGCAGCCTTCGCTGGTGCAGCCGGCGGAGGTGGCGGCCGCCGTGGCAAAGTCGGGGATCGGCGCGGAAAGGAGTGTGGCAAGACGCGCGCCGATGGCCATGTCGTCTTCGATGCCGAAACGATGGTGTTCGATGTAACCGTCGCGTCCGATGATGATGGCCGTCGGCGTGCCGCGCATGCCGTAGAGTTCCATCGTTTTCGGTATCGCTCCCTGGTCGGAAGGCTGGTCGATGGCGATCGGGAAGGTCAGGCGATATTCATGAATCAAGGCCCTCAGCGCTTCCGGTGTCATGACCGCGTGATGCTCGAATACCGAATGCAGGCCGAGGACCTGAAGATCGGTGTCCCGAAAAATGCTCTGGACGCGCTGCGTCTGCGGCAGTCCATGCGAAACGCAAGCCGGGCACAGCATCTGAAACGCATGAAGGAAAACGACCCGGCCACGAAGCTGCGCAAGGCTTGGACGTTCCTGTGTGTTGAACCAGGTCGAAACGGCGAGTTCCGGAGCCGTGATCCTGCGATTGCTGTTCATTGTTCTCATCTCCGAGAGGGCCGGGCGAAGGCTCGCCGCCCGGCCACTGCAGTGTGTGCGGGTCAGGCGGCTTCGCGGACGAGCTTCACGCCGGGGAAATCGACGGGAACGGCAAGTGCGACGTTGATGTAGTTGGTGAACAGATTGAGCGCGACATGGGCGACGATCTCGACCACGTCTTCGTCATCGTAGCCGGCCTCGCGCAGGGAGCGCACATCCGCGTCGGATACCTGCCCGCGCGCATCGACGAGCTTCTGTGCGAAGGCGAGGGCCGCTGCCGTCTTCGGATCGGCAGACTTGCCGCGTTGCGCAGCCGTCATCTCCTCGGCAGTGGCGCCCGCCTTGCGGCCAAGAGCCGTGTGGGCCGCCAGGCAATAGTGGCAATCGTTGCGATCCGCGACGGCAACGGCGATCTGCTCGCCGAGCTTGGCGCCGAGGCGACCGTTGCCGAGTGCTCCGAAGGAGCCCCACATGCTGGCAAGGGCCGCCGGCGAATTGGCGACGGCGCGGAACATGTTGGGTGCGACCCCGAAGGCGGAGCGGATTTCGCCAAGCAGTTCGGCGCTGGCACCGGTTGCCGAAACGGGGTCGACTAGATTAATTCTGCTCATGGTTTTCTCTTTCTGTTTGCTGGAGGGAGAAAATTGCCGGTCCGCCGATGGCAGTCGTCGGACCGGCGCCGACATCATCGTCTGTCCGCTTGCGACGCAGGAAACAGCGCTCGCGAATTCCGATGGTGAAGCTTGTTGAAAAGGCGCCGGGGATGCTCGGTGACGCCTTCAGGACCGCCGGCTTTGGCGCCGGCGGCTGGATCGTTTCGCATGATCAGACCGTCTCGCGATTGAAGAGGCGCCAGGCGGCCCGTTGCGCCTCGGGTTCTGCCGTTTCGTATTCGCCGCAATCGACGCGCAGTTCCGCCGGTCCGAACGCAGCATCGACGAATGCGCAGTGATGCGGCGCTTTCGGATCGTCGTAGACATGCGGCCGGAAGTATCGACAGTTGACACACATGCGCTGTTCCGGAATGGCGCCGGCCGTCTGCAGGCCGCGGATGATCTTGACGAGATGCATGAGCAGGTCCTGCTGCTCCAGCCTCGAAAGCGAAGCGATGGCATCCTCCGTTGCGGAGGCGAGCCGGCCCGCCTGTAGTACCGCGTCCTCGCCGGCCGGCGTGGTGGCAACCGAAAGCGCGCGTGCGTCGCTCGGATCTGCGCGCTTTTCCACCAGCCCCTTGCGCAGCAGTGCGTTGATGGAGTCCGTCGTCGTCGGCTGGCTGACGCCGAGATAACCGGCAATCTGTTTCACCCGCATTCCACTGCGACCACGGGCGACGAGGAAGGTCAGGATCTGCAATTGCGTGGGATTGAGGCCGATCGCGTCCGCGCTCGACCAGGCCTCCGTGCGCATGGCCGTCGCCACGCGGGATAGCCCGTCGCCGATGCGGTCGACCAGGGCCGGTGTCGTATCAGGTTCCTTGCTCATGAGGCGACTAATATAGGAATCCTATGTATTGTCAACGCCGATAAAAAAGCGACGCGAATTTGACGCGCATCAAAGTGGAGGGGGCGTCTCAGGCTTAATCCTCCTCTCGAACAACCCGAACACGGGCTGGTCGCTCAAATGGAGAAGACGATGTTGAATGCAATCAAGAGCGGATTTGGTATCGCGATCGCGGCAATGCTGGTCGCCGCGCCGGCAGCCGCCGCGGACTTCGAAGTGCACATGCTGAACAAGGGCAAGGACGGCGCGATGGTTTTCGAGCCGGCGTCGCTGAAGGTTGCGCCCGGCGACACGGTCACCTTCATTCCGACCGACAAGGGACATAACGTCGAAACCATCAAGGGCATGATCCCCGATGGCGCCGAGGCCTTCAAAAGCAAGATCAATGAAAACTACAAGGTGACTTTCACCGCACCCGGCGTCTACGGCGTCAAGTGCACGCCGCACTACGGCATGGGCATGGTAGGCGTCGTCCAGGTCGGCGATGCGCCGGCCAACCTGGAAGCGGTCAAGGGAGCGAAGAACCCGAAGAAGGCCCAGGAACGCCTGGACGCGGCCCTCGCGGCGCTGGGCAACTAAGCGACTTCTAGCGCTTCGGAGCGGGGTGGGGACAGGCCGCTCCTCGCGTCTGCGCACTGGGTGAGGCGCGGGCGCCATCATGCGGAACCAATGCGAAGCATTCGCGTTGGTTCCGCATGGATCAGATCACCGCCGAATTGTTCCCACCGTCGCAGATCCCCTATACGGTCATTTTTGCGCGCATCCTCGGAGCGCTGCTGATGGGCGCGGTCATTGGCTTCGAGCGCGAGGTCAAGGCACGGCCGGCCGGCCTGAAGACCCATATGCTCGTCTGCCTCGCAGCCTGCACCTTTGGCATCATCTCGATCGAAAGCGTCCGCCTTGGCGGCTTCTTCGACGAACGCGTCCGCATCGACCCGCTGCGCGTGGTGGAGGCGGTAACCGCAGGCGTCGCCTTCCTTGCAGCCGGAACCATCGTCCTGTCTCGCGGCGAGGTCCAAGGCCTGACGACCGGCGCGAGCCTCTGGCTCGCAGGCGCGATCGGCATCTCCGTCGGCTTCGGCCATTGGATCGTCGCCGGCCTTGCGGTCGGCTCCGCCTTCGCCGTTCTTACCATCATCGGCCATTTCGAGGGCAAGGCCATGCGGCACGAAATGCCCGACGTGGAACCGGAGGGCGAAGGAACTGCTGCGTCCGACAAGAGACGTCCGAAGCGATAGGTCCGCTGACCCACCACACGCGTGCTTTCGCACAATTTTCGATGCTGCCGCCAGCCGCTTTCGTCCTCGATCGCGTTCGAGGTCGCCGGTTGGCCGTTTTCGCGGGATGGAGGCCAGGTTTTCAACCGAAGGGCTTCTCATGTTCAAACCATTCGTTTTCGTTGGCATCCTGTGGCTTGGTTCCGCAGTGCTCGGTCACGCCAAAGACGCGGTCGGCTTTCGGGAGGCCGACATTTTCAAGGACAGCGCTCGACCACTCCACGTCGCGCTCTGGTATTCCACTCAAGACCGCGCGGCGGCCTCTACCGTTGGCGACAACCGGGCCCTCGAGGGTATCCAGGCTATCAGAAATGCGGCGACCACCAAGGGAGCGCGCCCGTTGGTCGTGCTCTCCCACGGTTACGGCGGCAGCTGGCGCAATCTGAATTGGCTGGCGGGCAGGCTGGTCGAGCAAGGCTATGTCGTCGCTGCCCCGGATCACCCGGGCACGACCACGTTCGACAGGACCGCGAAGCAGGCGGCGGAGTTGTGGGAGCGCCCACGCGACCTCAGCCGGGTCATCGATGCCCTGATTGCCGATCCGGCGCTTGCCGGGGACATCGATGAAAGCCGGATTGCAGCCATTGGCCATTCGCTCGGGGGATGGACCGTGAGTGCACTGGCCGGGGCGGCATTCGACGGGGACCGCTTCAGGCGTGACTGTGAGACAAATGCCAGTCCGCGCGCCTGCGGCCTCAGCGCAGAGCTTGGCCTCGATCAGCCCGAACTCGAAAAAGACCTGAGGGACCCTCGGCTCGATGCCTTCGTGTCGCTCGATCTGGGGCTGGCGCGGGGTTTTGATCCCGACAGCCTGGTGCGGGTTCGTCTTCCATCACTGGTCATTGCCGCCGGCACCGATATCGGTGACATGCCGGCCAGGCTCGAATCCGGTTATCTCGCCGAGCGCTTGCCGAAAAATGCGTCCACCTATGTCGAAATTCCCGATGCGATGCATTTCAGCTTCATGCAGCCTTGCAAACCGGGCGCTGCGGCGTTGATCGAGGCGCAGACGCCGGGGGACGGCATCGTCTGCAAGGATGGCGGGGTTCGTGGACGCGACGAGATCCATCGGGAACTCGCTTTTCTCGTCATCGGTTTTCTGGCCGAGGCCCTTCCGGCCGGCCCGTGAGGCCTCCGACTGACCCTAAAGCGGAATTCTCCTGGCGGTATTCACGCGGCGTCATGCCGGCCACGCGCAGGAACTCGCGGTTGAAGTTGGACTTCGTCTGGAAGCCCGACTCCATCATCGCTGCCGTGATCGACAGGTCGGTTTCGTTCAACAGACGCATGGCTTCTCGAACACGGTACTCGTTGACGACCTGCGACACGTTTCGCGACGAGGTCCGGTTAATGGCAACGGAGATTTGCCGGGCGGGTATCGCCAATTTGCGTGACAACCGTCGCAGGGTCAGATCCGGGTCACGAAACAGCCTTCTTTCACTCATTGCCGTGTCGAGTGCTTCGAGGATGCGGCGGTGGTCGTCTGTCGGTACGGCTTCGATTGCGAGAGCTGGCATCTTGCTTGCTTCATACGGAAGGCAGACGTCGTTGTCAGGCACGCTCCGGCCCATGACGGCGATCGCGAAGGCGACAAGCGGGAGCGTCAACATGTGAGCCGCACTAACGATCGGGGCGGCGTGGCTTCCGCGATAGAACTCGAAGTCTGCAGCTATCACCAGATCGATTATCCCTGATGTCAGCAACAGACCGGCAACGGCAAACGCGGCGCTGCGAGCACCGCGGGCCTCCGCCAGCCGGGCGTTTTCGAAGTTGCCTTCGGACGCATACGACTGGTGAGCAAGCAACGCCGCCTAGGTGAAGTAGAGGAGGGCAAGGATCAGGTCGATCGGAGACTGCCAATACTGCCACAGTGCCGAAAGGATCAATATCGCAGCGGGGGCGAGAAGGTGGGGCCAGTATCGTTGTCGATGGGAGCCTCTGAGTTCTGAAAAACAGAACCATGCAATGGGTGGAAGCAGAGCCGCGACCACGGGCTGAAGGAACCGCACCCATTGCAGATCCGCAGTCCAGCGCAAGCCGACCGTTACGACCAGAAAGATGCATGCGGCGATGAACACCGTGGCTGGCCGAAGAATTCGGCCACGTTGGAAGAGCGCACGCATGAGCAGAATGGTCAGCAGAAGCGCGACGACAAACGGCAGCGGGATCGAAGGTATCATGTAGTCGTCGCATTCATGTTGGGCGCTGAAATGAAGGTTCGATATGGACACGTCCAAAACGGTGACGCAACGCCGTTCCGCACAGAAAGGTTGCATCCGGCTGGCGTCCGCGGCCTCGCGTCGCTATCGTGTCTTGAGGAGCGATGCCGTCCATTCCTGGTCCGGTGAACGCCGGGCGCGCAATCTCGCGTGGGGAGGAAATCTGTTCGGGAATCCCGATCGAAACGGCTAAGCTCGGAAGCGGCCTGTTTCCAAGGAAGGTTCGATGGACGCCACCGGTTCCCTTGCTGCCAAGTTGTTGTCGGAGACCCTGATGTTCGACCAGACGTCGCTGGCCGCACTGGAAGCCTTGGCAGCCAATTCCGATCGCGGCATCGTGCGACGCGGTGAGGTTCTGGTCCGCCAGGGCGAGCCGTCGGACCGGTTTTTCGTGGTCCTCTCCGGCCGCTTCACCGTGCACCGGGATGACGTCTCCGAACCTGTTGCCGAAATAGGGCAGGGCGAACTCGTTGGCGAGGTCGGCTTCTTCGCCGGCCTGCCGCGCATGGCCACGGTCGTTGCGGCGCGCGATTCCATTGTCCTTTCGATCTGCGACCACCAGTTCGAAAAAGCGGCGCGCGCCCTGCCGAGCTTGCGCCAGTCGGTCACCACGTTTCTGGCGCGACGGTTCGCCAAGCAAGCGCCGGTTTCGCCGCATGCCAAGGGTGCCTGCCGGATAAGGACGCTCGCAATTGTTGCGGCCGGAAGCAGCCGGGTTTCTCCTCGCTTTATCGACCTGTTGCGCAATGCTTTCGCCGGGTCCACGCGCACCGCCTTCCTGGCGAGGGCCGACATCGAGGATCGCTTTCCCGGCATTCCGGTCGATGATCAGCCGGTGCTGGACTGGCTCAACCAATTGGAGGCCAAGGTCGGAGGCATCGTCTACATCGCCGACGAAGAGCCGAGCGACTGGACACGGGTCTGCATCCGCCAAGCCGATGGCGTCCTGTTGGTCGGTGAGGCGTCCGGCTCTGAAAAACGCAACCCGTCGGAGCAACTCGTACTGTCGGTGCATTCGCCATCGAGCGTGCGGCTGGTTCTGGTTCACGACAAGCGCGCCGCAACGGTCACCGGCACCAGCGCCTGGCTGAACGAGCGCCCCGGCATCCGGCAGCATCACCATGTGGCGCTGGAAGACGGAGAGGATGTTCAGCGCCTGGTCCGCTTCATTTCCGGGGAGGCCAGGGGCTTTGTCGCCGCCGGCGGAGGCTCGCTCGGATGCGCGCATCTTGGCGTTCACAAGGCTTTCGTCGAGGCCGGCGCGTCCTTCGATTATCTGGGAGGCACCAGTTCGGGAGCGGCGATGATGGCGGGCTTTGCTCGCGGCATGAACGCCGACGAGATCAATCGTGGGACGCACGAGATCTTTGTCCGCAGTCGCGCGTTTCGTCGACTGACCGTGCCGCAATATGCGCTGCTGGATCACAAGATGCTCGACCGCACGCTGCAGGCGGAATATGGCGACGTACTCATCGAGGATCTCTGGCTGCCCTTTTTCGCGCTGTCGACCAATCTCAGTACCGGGCAAGCGCATGTCCATCGGCGCGGAAAGCTGTGGCAGGCCGTCAGAGCGTCGGGCTCGATCCCAGGCATCCTGCCGCCCTTCTTCACGGCCGACGGAGACATGCTCGTCGACGGGGCGATCATGAACAATCTGCCGCTGGAGCAGATGAAGGAATTGAAGACGGGCCCCAACGTCGTCGTAAGCCTGGGCGGGGGCGGTCCTGGAAAACAGCACATCGACTATGACAGCATACCCGGCGCATCCGAACTGACCGTCCGGCTGCTGAACCCCTTCGGCCGCTCGGGCTTGCCGAAGATCCCCAACCTGATCCAGGTCATTGCCGCAAGCATGCTGGCGCACCGGCCGCAGGAGATTGCGCTTGGCGAAAGGGACATCCTGATTTCCCCACGGGTTTCGGCCGCGATCAGCTTTATGGATTGGAGCCGGCACTCCGAACTGTTCGCCGAAGCCTATCAATGGGCAAGGTCATGGATCGATGAGCGTATCGGCGAGAACGACCCGCGAATGGAGGCCATCTTTGGCCTGTCGGCCCACTCCGGCTCGCTGGAAACATATGGCGGGGCAACGGGGCGTTCCGCACTCTAGGATGCGCCACATATCTGCGGCGCGAACTTTTCAGTCGGCTTGGACGCGCGCGGATTTTCGACTGATATTGTCGCCCCTGTTGAGTTGTCACTGTCCTCTTGCGGTCGTAGTATTTTAGGATAGCCTTGTGTCGGGAGAGCCAGCGGGGCTCCCTCGGTTTGCTGTGAAAAGACCAATAAATAGAGGGTCATCGGAGAAACAGCGGCTCGCATTCAAAAATGTTTCGTCCCCGAACTGCACTCCGTTCGGGTTCCCTTAGGTGTAACTGCGGGACGTTCCTGGTCATGCGATGTGCGGAAAGCGTGTACCGCCTGGTCACAGAGCGCCCAATAGCTTGAAGTGGATCGATGTGATGTCTGACAACAAGAATGCAGGCGCACCTCCGAGTGCACAGGACCTTAGAATGCAGATGCTCCAGCGTGAAATGGACGAGATGGACAAGGAGCGGCGGCTGAAGGCCATCGAAGAGCAAAAGCACGCTGACTTTGCAGCGGATTTTCTCAAGAAACAGGTAACGGAAGAGGAAATCGCCATCGTCCGCCGGCTGGTCGCGAACGCCGTGAAGGCCGGCAAGTTCGAAGCGATGGTCTACAGCTTCCCGTCCGAGCTTTGCACCGACAGCGGCCGCGCGATCAACAGTGGCGACCGAGATTGGCCGAACACACTGCAGGGAAAAGCAAAGGAGTTCTTTGACCGCTACCAGAGCTTCGGCAAGCCAAGTGGCTATAAGTTGAAGGCGATGATCATCAACTTCCCGGGCGGGGTACCCGGTGACGTCGGGTTCTTTCTGAACTGGGCTCCCGATAAAGCCTGAGGCCAGCCAACCGGGACGCGGATCGAGCAACAGCGCGCTCCCCGCCCCGGGCGGCCGATCGACAGCTGAGCGCCCGCACTTCCAGTTGCGGGCTTTGCCGAGCTAGAAAACGTCTGGCACATTCCTGCGCACATGATCGTCCTCCGCAAAAACATCCGGCCGCTTCTGGCGCTTGCCGAGGTCGGGCTCGGTGAATTTGACGCGCTCATATGGAATGGACGAGAGAATGTGCGAGATGCAATTGATGCGGGCTCGCTTCTTGTCATCCGACGGCACGATCCACCAGGGCGCAAATTCGGTGTCCGTCATGCGGATCATCTCGTTGTAGGCACGAGTATAGTCCCACCAGCGGCGATAGGATTCAACGTCCATCGGGCTGAGTTTCCATTGGCGCAGCGGATCGGCAATGCGCTGCCGGAAGCGCTTTTCCTGTTCCTTCTCGCTAACGTCGAGGAAGTATTTGAGCAGGATGATGCCGCTTTCGACCATGGCCGCTTCGAAACGTGGCGCGAGCTCGAGGAAGCGCCGGGCGCTGTCGTCCGAGCAGAAGCCCATGACGCGTTCGACGCCGGGACGGTTGTACCAGGAGCGGTCGAAGATCACGATTTCGCCGGCGGCCGGCAGGTGCTGGATATAGCGCTGCATGTAGATCTGCGACTTCTCGCGGTCGGTCGGCGCAGGCAGCGCGGTAACGCGGAAGACGCGGGGGCTGACACGCTCGGTCAGCCGCTTGATCACGCCGCCCTTGCCGGCCGCATCGCGGCCCTCGAAGACGATCACGATGCGCGCGCCGGTTTTCTTCACCCAGGCCTGCAGATGGGCGGTTTCCTGCTGCAGCCGGGCGAGCTCCTTGGCATATGCCTCGGACGACGATTCTTCCGAGGACGTTGCGTCCGCGGCTATTTCGCCTTCGCTCTTGTCTTTGCCCTTCTTCTTCTTGCCGTCATGCTTGCCCATTCTTCCCTCCCGTTTGGACATGGTCATCTGGCTTGATTTCAACGGAAGCGGCCGGCTGGTCGGCGTTCCGCCCGTATTTGGCCTCGTAGGCGTCGAGCGCATCTTCCATCCCCTCGAAGATCATGCCCGGGCCGATCTTCTCGACGACTCCGGACCGCTCGAGCAGGGCGCGCGCATCGGTGTGCAACTCGGCAAGGCCAAGCGCGATACCGCGGCTCGTCAGGTCGTCTTGCAACTCGCCAAGCATGTCCGCGGCGGTGCTGTCGATTTGCGGGATGGCGCTCGCGTCGATCACCAGCCAGCGGGCAGGCTGGGGCAGGCTCTCGGCGATCGCTTCCAGCCGCTCGCGAACGTAGTCGGCGTTGTAGAAAAGCAGGCTGTCCTGCACCATGCAGGCGCCGAAACCTGGGACCGGGCGCGCGTCGGTCATGCGATGCAGCTTGTAGAAACCGTCGCGCCCCGGGATGCGGCCCAGCATGGCGTCGTGCGGATACATGGTCTGCAGGATGAGGTAGACCAGCGTCGCGGCAATGGCGATGACCACGCCGTTGAGCACGCCGAGGCCGATCGGTCCCCAAAGGGCAATCAGTGCGAAGATGAACTCGATGCGGTTGACGCTCCAGATCCGTCGGAGACCGTCGATGTCGATCAGGCTGAGCGCGGTCGCCGCCAGAATTGCGCCGAGTGCCGCGACCGGCAGGATGCGCAGGACGTTGCCGAGAAAGAGCAGCACCGCCATCAGGGTTGCCGCGGCGACGAGGCTAGCGATCTGCGACCGTCCGCCAACGGCGAAGTTCACGGCCGTGCGTGAATCTGAAGCGGTCACCGGAAACGTCCCGAACAGGCCCGCCGCGATATTGGCGGCGCCAAAGCCGCTCAGTTCGCGGTTCGGATCGACGCGGTAGCCGCCGAGTGCGGCGAAGCTGCGCGCTGCGATGACGCCAGAGCCGAAACTGACCAGGAAGATCGCGGCACCCCCTGTCAGGAGGGCGTCGATCGGCAGACCCTCGAGACGGGGTAGGAGGAAGGACGGCAAGCCGTCGGGAATGTTGCCGACGACCGTCATGCCGCGCCCTTCGAAATCGAAGAGATAGGATAACAACACGGCAACGAAGACGACGATGACGGGACCTGGAACGGGCGAGCGATAGATCCGGGCGACCTGAAGGAGCGCAAAACACGCCAAGGCAAACACCAGGGTGGGCCAATGGATGGAGCCGGCTTGCCTCAGAAGTTCGAGAATGGGGCTGATCAACCCCTCGGATTCGATCTGCACTCCGGTGACGCGCTTGATCTGCCCGACCAGGATCGAGAGCGAAATGCCGGCAAAAAAGCCCGTCAGGATCGGGCGCGACAGAAAGGTCGCGAGCACGCCGAGACGAACGAGGCGGGCAATGAGACAGAGGATGCCGACGATGAGCGCAAGCAGGGCGGCGGCAGTCACGCGGTCGCCGTCGCCGGAGGATGAGGCGAAGACCGTGGTCAGCACCGCCGCCAGCACCGTCATCGTCGCCGCGTCCGGTCCGACGATCAGTTGGCGCGACGGACCGAAGAGGGCGTAGGCGACGAGCGGCGTGATGCTCGCGTAAAGGCCCGTCTCGGGTGGCAGTCCGGCGATGGCCGGATAGGCGATCGCACTCGGCAGTCCGACCGCGGCAATGGCGACGCCGGCGGAGATGTCGTTGCGTAGCCAGCTTCCCTGATACCCCTTAAGGTTGTCCAGAAGCGGCAAGCGAGGCAGGTTCAGCATGCTGACGGTCCCCGGGGGTATTGCCCTCTCAAAGTGCTCTAAACGCTATAATTCTGTCCACGCGAGAAGGGCAAACAATGCACTCTACCATTGCGTACATTAGGGATGCAAAACTTTCCTTTCATCAGCTTCGACAAAAGAGTAAAACTTTCATACAATTAGAGAGGCCGCCTGCCGGATCGACCCGGCGACTGCCGCGGCGGGATTTCCGCCCTCGGATCACCGGCTGCGTCCAGTGAGGGCTCCGCCTCCGGCTTTCGGTCGATCGATACTTCTGCGGGCAAGAGCGGGCGCCGCCGGCCTGCCTTCGGCGCAACCCCTCTGGCCCTGCACGCGATCATGAAGCCCGTTTCAACCGGGCTTCACAACCTCAATAATATGGGGAGACGCATACCTGCCGCGGACCGTAATAGGGCTGGAAAGTGTCGTCATAGGCCCTGTAGGACCGGTAGCGGGCATAACACCAGCGCGTGTGCGCGCTGCCTCCATAATAGGTTTGGCGGTAGTAGCGCGGCGCATAGTAACGCGGGGTATCGTAAGTCGGGCCGTAATAGCCGTCGTCATAATAGCCCGGGCCATAGTAGCGTGGCTGCGCCAGCAGCCCGCCGATAATCGCGCCGGTCGCCAGTCCGCCGAGCGCCCACGCCCAGTCATCGCCACCGTCGTGGTGATGCCCGTGATAATAGCGGCCGCCGTGATAACCGCCGCCGTAGTGCCTGTATTGAACCGGTTGGACTTGAGATGCCTGTACCCCCGCCGCAACGGCTGGGGGAAATGCCATGGCTGGCGGAATACTCGTGGCTACCGCCGCCAGCGACAAGGCAAAGATTGCTAGCCTCTTCATTGGCTTCACCTTCTTTCCACCCCGCGCCTGATTATAGCGCGGAACCGGCCCGATGGCACTTCGTTTTGGAAGGTGCTTCCGTTGCCCGCCTCGGGCTGGCGTCTACTTGACGACGGTCACGCTCAACATGCCCTCTTCGATCTTTCCGTCCTCATAAGGAGAGCGAATGACGAGCCGGTCGCGGCCGGTATAGCCGGCGTTCGGCGTATAGTAGGCGACGACGCCGTTCACCTTGGTCGTCGCGCATTTCGACTGCTTGCCGTCCAGTTTTGGATAGACCGGTTCGTGGACGATTTCGAGGCGGCCATGCTTGGGCTTTTCGGCAATCGTCATCGCAGGATAGTCGATCTGGCTGCAATCGTCGTTGATGTGCCAGTTCTTGGCCACAAGCGTCTTCACCCCGCTGCGCACGGTGATCGACAGTGTCTGCTGCCGGGAACGCTCGGAGGCCGTCGTGCAGGCCGATAACGTGATCGCGGCCGCAGTCAATATAAGATATCTTACGGTTTTCACTGGGATCCTGAGGTTTCTTTGAGGCCGGCTTTAAGTTTCGTGAGGCGAGAGCGGTCTTTTCTCATCGAGATGTGCCCGTCGGCCCCACGCGTTTTACGTGTGCGATCATGCATATCTTCGTGCTGCCACATAGAGGCGCGCCTAAGCCTTTAAAAGATACCGCCAGACTTTTCGTGAGAATCTAAGCGGCGTCGGTCATTGCGACGGGCTGGCGGAGGCGGCTCGTGCGCTTCTGGAAGCGGGTGCCGACATGACGCTCGTCGACCACTTCTTGCACGCCCACCCGGCGCACAAAGCGGCCTATATGGGCAGGTCCGATGTCATAACGGCGCTAGTGGCGCATCCGCGCTTCGCCGAGATCGCGGATATCCATGGGCCGTTCAACGGTTATACGGCGCTGCACGATGCGGTGTGGATGGGGCATGCCGACACCGTTGCCATCCTGATCGACGCCGGCGTGTCTCTCGCGCCACGCGGCCATGACGGCCAGACCGCGGCCGAGATGGCGCGTGCCTTTGGTTTCGAGACGGTTGGCGCGATGCTGGACGAGGCTTCGCGACGCTGCACCGTGCCGGATCAGTTGGGGGCCGAGGTCATTTCACCCGCTCTTGCCTGATAGCGCGCCACGACGGCGATAAACGCCGTCGTGGTATTGTCTTGCCGCCTACCTTTCAAATCTGTCTGGCAAACCGGATGAGGGCCTCGCTCACGATATCGGCGCGTTCCTGCGGCAGCCAATGGCCACTGCCGGGCACGATGATGTTCTCCTTGAGCTGTGGGACGAGTTGCGGCATCGCATCGACGATAGCCCGCATCCCGGGGATGGCGAGGCCCGTATCGCGTTCGCCAGTCATGAACAGGGCGGGAATGCCGACCTTCACGCCGGCGAAGGCGGCCTGCAACTGCCAATTGCGATCGAGGTTTCGATAGTAGTTCAACCCGCCGCGAAAACCGGTCGTGGCAAAGGCGCTGATATAGGCGTTGAGATCAGCAGCGGTCAGCCAACGCGGCATGCTGTCGGGCAGGGCCCCAAGCAGTCCATGCCGGCGCGATACCATGCCGAACGGATTGGGCGTCTGGTCTCCGGGCTGTCGCGGGCCGGCGTCGCCGGAAGCGGCAAAGAGGATCTTTCGCAGCGTCTGGCCGACGTCACGCTCCAGTTCCGCCTCGGCGACGCCGGGCTCCTGAAAATAGAGCGTGTACAACTCGGCCTCGTCGGTCTGCGGGAAGATCCGGGTGGGCGGAACGGGCGGCTGGCCCATCATCGGCACGCTCAAGGCGACGACGCCGTGGAAACGGTCCGGCCGCATCTGTGCCGCCTGCCAGGCAACGGTCGCGCCCCAGTCGTTACCGACGAGGATGGCCACCGGCACATCAAGGGCGTCCAGCAGAGCGATCAGATCGCCGACGATGTGAAACAAGCTGTATTCGTCGACCGAGGACGGGCATTCCGTGAGGCCGTAGCCACGCAAGTCAGGCGCGATTGCGCGAAAGCCGGCCTCTGCAAGTGCCGCTACCTGGTGTCGCCAGGCATGCGAGGTCTCCGGGAAGCCGTGGCAGAGCAGGACGGCCGGGCCGTTTCCGTGCTCGATAAAGCCCATGCGGATGGTTCGGGTCTGGATTGTCCGGGCCTGCATCTTCGTTCCTTCTCGACACTCTATACCGTAATTGTATAAGTTACGGAAACGGATGGCGTCAAGAGTGCGTAACTTACGATGTTACGCTATGGGGAATGGAATGAAGCAAGATAGCCGGTTGGCGCGGATGATCCATGTGCTCATACACATGGCATTGCTCGGGGGAAGGGAGACGTCGGAGACCATCGCCAAGATGCTGAACACCAACCCGGTTGTCGTCCGCCGGACGATGGGGGCGTTGAAGCGCAAGGGCGTCGTCGGTTCCGAAGGCGGTCGGGGAGGGGGCTGGGCGCTCCTGGTGCCGCTTGAGGCGTTGACGGTGCTGGATGTGCAGCGGGCGCTCGATGACGGGCAGGTTCTGGCGGCCGGCGTGTCGGAGGACCATCCGACCTGCCCGGTCGAGCGCGCAGCGAATGCGGCGCTGGTGGGCGCCTTCGAACAGGCGGAGCGGACCCTGCTGCGGGAGTTTGCCGAACTCAAGCTTTCGACGATTGCGGAACGGGCGATGCAGGATGCCGCGGGATCTCGGCAGGCAACGCATCCGGGTCATCACGCCTGAAGGCGCCGCGCATGTGGTCGATGAACAGGCGAAGCGGCAGCATCGAACGATACTCGCGCGGATAATAGAGGTAGAGACCGGGAATGGGCAGGAGATGGTCCGTGAGAACGCTGGCCAGTCCTGTGCGGCGCAAGGCTTCGGGCGGGCCATCGCGAAACACGTAGCCGAGCCCTAGGCCGTCGGCGATCATCTGATAGAGCGTCGGGTGGTCGCTGACGATGAGCCCGCCGGAGACGTCGACCGTGTGGGGGTCGCCCACATCATGAAACACCCAGGGCGCCAGCCGTCCGGAGCGGTGGAAGCGATAGCGGATACAATCATGGGACAGCAGGTCCGCGGGCGATTGCGGCTTGCCCCGGCGCTCGGGTACTTCCTTCGCCAAATTTATGAGGTAACCACGCATGGACTTCGTTTTGCCGAATGCCGCCAGCCTCAGCCTCTTCGTCAGCGCAGCACTCGCGCTGCTCCTCGTGCCGGGGCCGGCGGTGCTTTATCTCGTCGGCCGCTCGATCGAACAGGGCCGGACGGCCGGGTTGGTTTCGATTGCCGGTATTCATGCCGCGACCGTTTTTCATGTACTGGCAGCAGCACTCGGCCTCTCGGCGCTGCTCGCATCTTCTGCACTCGCATTCGCCATCGTGAAATATGCCGGCGCGCCTATCTGATCTGGATGGGCCTTCGCAAGCTCTTCGCGCCCGTGCCTCGCCTTGCGACCGGCGCACCGGCGCTCGCGCGTCACAACAACTGGCGCCTGTTTCGGGATGGCTTCATCGTCAACCTTCTGAACCCGAAGACCGCCCTTTTCTTCCTCGCCTTCCTGCCCCAGTTCGTCGATGTGGCGCTTGGCCATGTGGCGGTTCAGATCTTCACCCTCGGTCTATTGTTTACTGCGCTTGGGCTGATCACCGACACCAGCTATGCGATGGCGGCAGGGATGGCTGGACGCTGGCTTCGCGGCAATCGCAGCTACCTGCGGTTCGAACGTTACTTCAGTGGATTTCTCTATATCGGGCTCGGCGTCACCGCGGCCCTGGCCGGCAACGGCAAGAAGTGAGCAAGGGAGAATAGCGTGATTTCCGAAGTCGACATGACACATCTGCGCCGCTGCGTCGCACTTGCCGAGGAGGCGGTGGATGCCGGCGACCAGCCTTTTGGCTCGGTGCTGGTTTCGAGCGGCGGCGACATTCTGTACGAGGGCCGAAACGAGGTTGCCGGCGGCGATCACACCCGGCATCCGGAATTCGCCATCGCCCGGTGGGCGGCAGAAAACATGACACCGGTCGAGCGCGCTAGCGCCACGGTCTATACCTCGGGCGAGCATTGCCCCATGTGCGCCGCCGCACACGGATGGGTCGGCCTTGGCCGGATCGTTTATGCGACATCGTCGGACCAACTCGTTGCATGGCTGGACCGACGCGGCCTTTCACGACCGCCCGTGAACGCCTTGCCGATCCAAGCGGTCATCCGCGACGCAGTGGTGGCGGGGCCGGTGCCCGAACTGGTAGACGATGTCTTTGCGCTGCGCGAGCGTGCCCTCGATCGGGCTTCGGCCGCGCCGTAAGCGTTGCCGCGGTCGAAGTCCGGAAGCGCATCAACGGCCATACATCCTGTAGATTTCGCCTGTGCCGCCACCTTCGACGCTGGCGACATAGGCGCCGATCAGGTCGTCCATCGCCACCGGGGCCATGCCCGGAAAGAGATGGCCGTAGTCGGCAAAGGAGTCGGCGACCATCGTCGGGCTGACGGCGTTGATCCGCATGCTTCGCTTCAGCTCGATCGCGGCCGACAGGACGAAACTGTGCAGCGCGCCGCTGATAACCGCGCCGCCGGTAACCCCGGGCCATGCCTCGTCGGCAAAGATGCCGCTGCTGAGCGTGAAGGATCCGCCATCGGAAAGATATCTTTGGCCGATCAGGACAAGATTGATCTGGCCGAAGAACTTCCCGCGCATGTTTTCGAGCAGGACGGTCTCGGTCAGTTCCTCGAATTTGTCGAGGGCGCCGGATTCGGCGACGCAGATGCAGGCATCGATTAGCCCTGCGCTTCGAAACATCGCCTCGATACTTTCAGCCGAACGAATGTCGACAGAAACGTCACGCCCGTTGCGGCCGGCAGCAACGATTTCATGCCCGCGCTGCGCCAGCACATCACACAGCGGTCGACCAATCGTCCCGGACGCTCCGATAACCAAAATCCGCATTGCTAACTCCCTCAGCATCGATGGAAGGGGTCGCTTGACCGCCTCCACTGTTTCCATTCGCTTGAAGGGAATATGGATGATGAACGGAATTCCGATAATATCCGGCGCACTGAACGTGTTGTGTGATTTCATTCAAGAGTGAGGCGACGATCCGCCGAGCGATCGTCGGTCTCGTGGAAGCCAGGGTGAGCTTGTGGTCCGGCCGTTTTCGCCAAAACTGAGCGGGCGGCTCTGCGTGATCGTCCGGCAGGACAAGCGGTTTGATCTTGGCCTTCGCAAAACGTTGGCTGCTCTCAAATCCCTATCGGCGCCAGAGCTGCCAATGAGCGAGCAGGACTAGGGGCGCGATGCCGACGACCGTCTCGTCAGTTGATGCTCGCGCCAGATCGTGAAGAGACCGGCGCCGACGACGATGAGCGCGCCGACGATCATGTTGTGGGTTATCGTCTCGCCGAAGAGCATGACGGCGAAGATCACGTTGAGGACCAGCTGGAAATAGGTAACGGGCTGGACTTCGGCTGCCGGCAGCAGTCCGTAGGCTTTGATGAGGAAAAAGTGGCTGAGGGTGCCGCAGACGCAAAGTGCGGCAAGCGCAAACCAATCGGACGGCACCACCTCTGTCCAGTAGAACGGGCCGATCAACGAAATCGCCACAGCGCCGATAACACCGGCATAAAACAGGCTCGTGACGGCCGAGTCCTCGTGACTGACGGCGCGGGTGGCGATGCTATAGAGCGCGAAAAGCACGGATGCTGCGAGCGGCAGAAGCAGCGACATGTCGAAGTGTACGTTCACGGGATTGATGATCACCAGAACGCCGATCAGGCCGATCAGAATGGCCGCGCCGCGCCGCCATCCCACCGTCTCTCCGAGAAGCGGGATCGAGAGGATGGTGATGATCAGCGGCGTCGCCTGGAAGATCGACTGGCTCATGGCGAGCCCGGCGTGAACATAGGAAATGACGATGACGACGATTTCGGCGACGAGGAGCAGGCCTCGCACGACCTGCAGCCAGGGATGACGCGTCTGAGCGGTCTTGCGAAGTCCACCCGACGACGAGGCGGCGAAGGCGAAAACAAAGAGCGCGAACGCCCAGAACCGGATCATCGTGATGAACAATGCGGGGTAGCGGTCGCCAAGATACTTGGTGATGGCGTCCTGGCCAGCAAAGATGCAAATGGCTAGGAAGGCAAACAGATAACCGCGGGTCTTGGGGCTCATCGCATTACAAACTCAGAATCACTGTCCCCTTGATTAGCATAGTCTTGTCGCTGCGGATTGAACCAAACGTCATCGCGAGCCAAACGACTTCCGTTTTACGATCGGGGATCCGCGGCAGCAGTCGGTCAGGCGAGGGGCGCGCCGAGCAGGGGCTGCCCCTGCGAAGGGGCAGCCTGCCTCGCCTCAATGGTATTTTTCCTGCTCGCGCGTGAGGATCGCAGGGGCGTTCAGCCCGGCGATCGGCTGGTTGACATCCGTCGGAATGTCGCCAGACAGCTGCAGGTCGAGGTAGCGCGCGCAGCAGACCCTCAGGAACGACGTGAAGTTTCCGAGGTCATGCCCGGCATCGATGGACTCGTGGTGCAGCTTGGTGATCAGCTGCGTGACGTTCATGCGATCGCGCCGGGCGATTTCCTCAAGCTTCGACCAGAAGAAGTTCTCCAGCCGGACGCTCGTCACCATGCCATCGATGCGCAGCGACCGGGTGGTGCTTTCCCAGAGCCGCGCATCCGCCTTTATGAACAACTCGCACATCTCGCCCCTCCCGTGGCTGCCGCCTCAGGCGGCGTCTGTTTGTAGCAGGGCCGAGGCGTTGAGCACAGCCATGAACTGGCGCAGCCACGACGGGTGGGCGGGCCATGCCGGCGCGGTAACGAGGTTGCCGTCGGCGACCGCGTCGCTGATCGCGATATCCGCATAGATGCCGCCGGCAAGTTCGACCTCCGGGCGGCACGCAGGGTAGGCTGAGCAGGTGCGGCCCTTCAACACACCGGCCGCCGCCAGCAGCTGCGCGCCGTGGCAGATGGCCGCCACCGGTTTTCCCGCGGCGAAAAAGTGCTGGACGGCCTTGATGACGTCCGGGTTGAGACGCAGATATTCGGGCGCGCGGCCGCCCGGTATGACCAGCGCGTCGTAATCTTCGGCACGAATGGCGGAGAAGGTGGCGTTGAGTGCGAAATTATGGCCACGCTTTTCGGAGTAGGTCTGGTCGCCTTCGAAATCATGGATCGCGGTCGCGACCGTCTCGCCGGCATTCTTGCCGGGGCAGACGGCATGCACCGTGTAGCCGCACGCAAGCAACGTCTGAAACGGGACCATCGTTTCATAGTCTTCGGTGAAATCACCGGTGATCATCAGAATTTTCGAGTTTGCCATTTGTTTCCTCCCAAAAACCAATGGGCGGAGCTTAGCAACGCGGGCAAAGCAACGGGTACTAGCGGAATACTACAAAGAAAAATTCTGCAGCCTGCAGATTACTTCACCGCCGTCGTTATCCTGGCGATACCTTCGAGCGTGCGATGGACCGGGCACTTGTCGGCAATCTCTTCGATCTTGCTGCGAAGCTCGTCCGCGACCTCGCCCTCAATCGATATGAGCCGCTCGAACCGGTCGATCTTCCCGCCGTCGGCACGCTCCGATGCGGCGCAGTCTTCGCAATCCCGCGCATGGATCTTGGAATGCGAGACCTCCACCTTGATGCGCCCGAGCGGCAGCTTCTTGTGGTCGGCGTAAAGGCGCAGCGTCATCGAGGTGCAGGCCGCGAGCCCGATCGACAGGTAATCGTAAGGCGATGGTCCGGAATCGAACCCGCCCACGCTTTGCGGCTCGTCGGCAAAGAGGCGATGCCTGCCGGCTTGAACCGAGTTCTGAAATTTGCCTTCGCCCGTTTCCGTCACCTGGACCTGTTCCACTGGCTTCGTGCCCTGCGGACTGTCGGCCACGAGATAGCGGCTCAGCCACTGCGCAATCACCCGGGCGGCATAGGCGGCATCGGCAGGATCGGTGAGCAGATGGTCGGCCTTGTCCAGCGAAACGAAGCTCTTGGGATGTTTGGCCGCATGGAAGAGGTCGCTGGCGTTCTCGATGCCGACCGTTTGATCCAGCGGCGCGTGGAGAATGAGAACGGGTTTCCTGAGCGTCGCCACAGCCTCATGAAGGCGCTGGGCGCAGGCGTCATCGACGAACTGCTTTTTGATCAGGAACCTGCGACCGGCCAGATCGACCTCGGCGGCGCCGTTCTCTTGGATTTCCTCAAGGCTCGCTCCGAAGTTCTTCAGCACATGGCCGACGTCGGCGGGTGCGCCGATCGTGGCCACGGCGCGGATTTCGGGAATTTCCTTGGCAACCGCAAAGACGGCGGCCCCGCCAAGCGAATGGCCGATCAGGAGCGACGGCGCCTCGAAGTGTTGCCGCAGATAGTCGGCGGCCGAACGAAGGTCGGCGATGTTGGAGGAAAAATTCGTCGAGGCGAACTCGCCCTCACTTGATCCGAGGCCGGTGAAATCGAAGCGCAGGACGGCGATCCCCTCGCGCGCGAGCTCGGCCGAGATCTGACGCGCCGCCGCCAGATCCTTGGAGCAGGTGAAGCAGTGGGCGAAAATCGCATATGCCCGTACCGGGCCGTTTGGAAGGTCGAGGCGGGCGCGGAGAGTTGCGCCGGAATGGCCGGTAAATTCAAGTCTCTGACTGTTGAAGTTCATGTGATGCTCCAGAAAGGAGAACAATCATCCCAAGGGCGCAACGACTGTCCTGAACGCGAATGATGCGGCCGGCGTCCATGTCCGCAGAACCTGGCGGTTTCATGCGGACATGGTTCTATCAGGTGCTCGACCGGCGTCGGTTACTCCGCTGCGGACCGTCGCGGCAGCACCCAGTTCGGGCGCGGGAAATGGCAGGTGTAGCCGTTGGGATAGCGCTCCAGGTAATCCTGGTGCTCCGGCTCCGCCTGCCAAAAATCGCCGACAGGTTCGAGCTCCGTCACCACCTGGCCAGGCCACAGGCCGGAGGCTTCCACATCGGCGATGGTGTCCTCGGCAATGCGCTTCTGTTCGTCATCGACATAGTAGATCGCCGAACGATAGGAGGTGCCGATGTCGTTGCCCTGGCGGTTTTTCGTCGTGGGGTCGTGGATCTGGAAGAACAGTTCCAGAATCCGCCGATAGGAGGTCTTCGCCGGATCGTAGAATATCTCGATGCCCTCGGCATGGGTTCCGTGGTTGCGATAGGTGGCATTGGGCACATCGCCGCCGGTGTAGCCCACGCGGGTGCCGGTGACGCCGGGGAGCCTGCGGATCAGATCCTGCATTCCCCAGAAGCAACCGCCGGCCAGAACAGCTCTCTCGGTCATTCAGATATCCTCCACCTGTTTCATGAGCGCTTCTTCGCTTTTGTCTCGCACTGGCCGCGGCCAGCGCCGGAGACGGAACCGTAATATAGGAACGCATGCCGCCAAGATCACGGGGTTGGTTCCAAATCTGCGTTTCGGCTCGGCACGTGTGGGGTTTCCGAAGCCACGGGTTCAACAGGCGATCGGTATCGCTTCCGGAAGCTGCAGCGCGCGATCGTCTCTCTCGTAGTCGAAATGCTCATTTGGATATGCGGCAAGCTGCGGCAGGCGCTCTTGCCAATTGTCGCTCCTGACATGCTCTACAAGCCATCGGATGGCGGGTTTGACCGATTGTTCGTAGGTGGCAGTCGGGTCTGCCGTGCCTGCAACTATCATGGGCGAGGGGATCGACCAGGGCGTCGCACCAAAAACAGGTGGATAAACGGGCGCCTCCGGCAAGCCGATAAGCTCTGCCCGCCGACCCAGAATGTTCATGATGGCGTGGCCGATTTCCGCAACGGTGGGGCTGTCGGCGTCGGAAACATTGGCGATCGGCGGCAACTGTCCATCGGCTGCCTGAAGCACGGCGTTGGCGATGGCGGCCACGGATGTCGTCTGGAACTGGCTCCGGCCACCATAGGCCAAGGGAATAGCGGTCCGGCCGTCCAGCAGCCTTTTGACGAACCACCATTCGCGGGCGTGTCTGCTTCTGAGCCGTGAATGGCGCAGGGGCGCAGGATCGTGACCGGGCAACCGGCGCGGCCCAGAAGTGTCTGTTCCATCGCCGCCTTTCGCGTCGAGTAGGTCTCCGGTCCGGGGGCAACAGTTGGGCTCTCTTCGGTCAACGCTCCGGCGAAAACCGGAAATCCGCAGTCCGCGGCTTCGTCCAGTGTTCGCCCTTCGTGATCTCGATAAACACTTGCGCTTGAGATCGCGACGATGCGACCGGCGGATTTCCCCGCCTCAGCTAGACATTTGGCATCGGTCGCGTTGAAGGCGACGCAAGACAGCAGTACATCGGTGTCCGAACCAACGACGGCGCGCAGTCGATCGACATCCCGAGCGTCGACTTCGACGTGGTGGCAGCCTTCCGGCAACGTCGTGGCGCGCCGGCTGGCGATTGTCACATCCCAGGCTTCGCCGACCAGCCGGCGGGCCGTCGCAAGGCCGACCTGTCCGGTTCCACCAACAATGACGGCTCTGGGCATCGCGAGGTCCTTTACGCGTTTTCCACGTTTCACCACCCATTCGGCAAATGTCGGCGGCATCCGAGCCATAAGGAGATCGGGCAGCGCGCATTGAAATCGACCGTCCTGCCGACGGCAAGGCCTTTGATAAGCGGATTTGTTCCGACATGTGGCCGCAGATGTGCCGATCGGCGAACAGGGGCTTTGCGCGGCGACGCCACTTCTCGCTCAGCGGCTCGTCAAACCCCTAAAATTAACCTATGTTTAAGCATGCACTTTAAAATTGAGTTCTTCTGTAATAGTATTTGAGGATCGGAGGGCGGGGAGGTCATTCGAACCCGCGCGTACCGAATGAACGAGGATGCGCGAAGCTTTGTGCGGGGCGCCTTAATTTTCGTATGTATTGATATTCGATATCGAATGTATTCGTTCGTAACTGCATAAATTTGAATGCGTAATTTCTCTGCGATTTTGCAATGTAATTTTATTACTGTTTCTAATTTCGGGCTGGTTTCCATGTGTATTTCCGTGGCATTTGTCGATGATCACCCTATTTTGCTTGACGGCTTAATCAGCGTATTTTCCGCAAAGAGCGATCTGGAGATCGTTGCGAAGGGTGAGAACGCTGTCGACGCTTTAAGAATTGTCGAAGATCATTCGCCGCGCGTGCTGGTCCTCGATCTCAGCATGCCGGGGGATGCGGTTGCGGCCATTGAGTTGATTGCTCGAAAATACCAGGGCACGCGCATCATCGTTTTCACGGCAAATTCAAGCATAGAAACGGCGATCCAGGTGCTAAACTACGGCGTTGCCGGCTATGTGCTCAAGGGCAGCAGGGCCAGCGACCTGCACCAGGCGATCCGCATGGTCTATGACGGGGAGACTTTCATTTCGGCAGGCTTTGCCACCAAGGTCATCATGGCGATGAAGACCGCGGAGATGCGCCGGCGCGAACAGGCCCAGCAGCGCCTCAGCCTTCGCGAAGAGCAGATCGTCCGTCACCTGATGCGTGGCAGCACCAACCGAGAGATCGCGCGCTGTCTCGATATCAGCGAGAAGACGGTGAAGCACTACATGAGCGTGCTCATGCAGAAGCTCGATGCCAGGAACCGCCTGGAAGTGGTGCTGGCGGCTCAGCGGCTGGATGTGATCCCGAAGGGTGCCGGCGAGGGCGAGCGGATTAACTAGAGCATGTCGCCCAAACGTGCGCCGCGGTTTTGCGATAACGGCATTCGCCAAATCAACAACTGAACGCGCACCGATTGAGCCTGAAGGATCGCAACGCGCGTCAGGGCATCATGCGGCTGGAGAACCTGTGACCTGCCAGCGAGTTCGTTTCCGAGTCCGCGGTTTCGGCCAGATGCATGCACCAGCCCTGCCGGCGCTCCGGCTCACGTCTTGCTGTTTGCCGAAAGCTTCAGATGTCGCTGCGCCAGGAGTGCCGCTTCGACCCGGTTCTTGGCGCCGAGCTTGATGAGCAGCCGGCCGACATGGAATTTCACCGTCTTGATCTGCACGCTCATCTCCTCGGCGATCGTCCGGTTGGTGCAGCCGCGTCCCAGCAGGCGGAAGACGGTCGCCTCCTTCGGCGTCAGCTTGTCGACGAGCCGTTCCACCCGATGCCCTTCGGTGCGGTTCCGAATGACGCCGAAAAGGCGCATGCCAAGTGCTGGCGAAAGATAGGCTCGCCCCTCGGCAACGGTCGAGATCGCCGTAATCAGGTCCAGCGCCGGCGCCCCCTTGAGCGCGTAGCCGGCCGCACCGGCATCGAGTGCCTCCAGGACGTCGTCGTCCTCCTCCGACACGGTCAGCATCACGATCTTCGTCGTTGGCCATCGCGCCGAGATTTCACGGGCGGCGTCTATCCCGTTGCCGGGCATGGAGATGTCGAGCAATGCCACGTTCGGAAGAAAATTTTCCACGAGCCGGAGCGCGTCCTCTTTCGAACCTCCTTCGCCGACGACGGCAAAGCGCTTGTGCGCTGACAGTGCCTGGAGAACGCCCATGCGAAAGAGTGCGTGGTCGTCGACGACGATGACCGACGATCGTTCATCCATCGAGCATTCCTCCCCCGAGATCCAGCGTCATCTGCAGTTCCGCCCCATCTCGTCGATGCACGAACTTTAACGTACCGCCAAGGCTTTCCACCCGTTGCTGAAGGCCGTGAATGCCCAGACCGCTGCCGTCCGGCTTGTCGCCGGGGCTGCGCTTGGCTGAAGGGCCGCCATGGTCGCGAACGCTGAGGTTCAGAACGGTGCCGTCGATGCGACAGCGCACCGCCTGGCCCTGGCCGTTCGCATGGCGGTGGGCGTTGTTCAGCCCTTCCTGAACGAAGCGGTAGATGCAGGTCTTGATAACCGGCGGGAGCGGCAAACTGCTGCCGCTACCCTTGATGGCAACCTGCGTTCCCGTTCGCGCCTCGTGCAGTTTCACTGCCCGCTCGATCACCTGGTCAAGGTCCAGATGCTCGATATCCGGGAGCAGCAGCGACCGCGCGATCAGGCGAATTTCCTTCAGGGCTTCCTCCAGCGTGCCACAGATCACCTCCAGCGCCTCCTCACGCTCGGACTTGGACCGGGCGACGCGGACGGGCTCCGTCTGGAGGATGGCAAAGCCGATAAGCTGCGCGGGACCATCATGCAGATCCGCGCCAATCCCGCGAGTCAGACGTTCGTTGGAGTCCGTCATGCGCAAGGAGGCGATCCTTGCGCGATCACGCAGGACGCGGATTTCTTCGGAAACCCGCTCGGCCTCCTCGGCGCGCTGCTCCAGCCGCAGACGCTGCCGTTCGATCGTTGCGCTTCCGCGATGCACGATCGCGAGCAGTCCGAGCATGATGAGGGTGGATGCGCCGGCAACGACCGTCCAGCCCATCAGCCGCACTTCGAAGATCTCCCAGTGCAGGGTATCCGTGTCCTCGTGTATCTCCGCGACGGCAACCACGTCGCCGGTATCGGACCGGCGCAGCGGACTGTAAATTTCCAGATAACGTGTGCTCAGGCTGCGCAGCGTATGCTCGCTCGCCGTCAGGTCGGCATACTCTGCGGCAACCTCTCCCTTGAGCGCGCGCAGAAGCCCCGGCGGCGGATTGAAACGGCGGCCGATCAGTTCCTTGGACGTGGAGTAGGCGACCGACCCATCCGGAAGCCAGAGCTCGAAATAGGGGAAGCGATCCTTGAACTGCGGTTCGGCAAAAAGCTCGTCGAGACGAAGCCGGCGCTCCGGCGAAAGCTGGCCCGACTGGGCAAGGTCGTTGCCGGCCGGTTCGAGAATGCTCTGCATGAAGAGAGCCGTCGCGGCTGCGCGATCGACCGCCGCATTGTGAGACACTTCGCGAGAAATGAGATAGCCGGAGACGGCAGCGACCAGAAAGATCAGTACACCGCAAGCAAGCAGGAACTGCATGGAGAGGGTCTGCCGGCCAAACCATTGTCGTAGCGGCAGCAACAGCCGACGGCGGCCCACTAGCGCCGGCTCCGCTGGCGCGGCGATCTCATGCGAAATACCCCCTGAATGCTCCGTCACGCTGCGCGGTTTCCTCTCGGATTGCGTGCCGCGGAATGCAGTGCCCCGGCCAAGCCGCTTTCGCGATGATCGCACTATTCTGACAAATTGAAAGAGCTACTCCAGTCAATTTCTACGGGAGAAAGAAGAACTGGACCTAAGTCCAGGTTTTTCATTGGACCAATGCCATCGGTGCACGTCCACTAGTCCGAAATCCGCTCCAACCTTCGTCGACAATCTCGTCCGACCTTGCGCCGTTTCTTTCGTCGGCGCTGCGGCTCACCATACGAGCATCAAAAGGCCTATTCGGCTCACCAACGAGACACGAAAAGCAACCGGCGCGCCGCGGAGGACAGCCTCACCGCCGGACGGTGGAACTTTGTTTGAAAACGGGCGACCGCGACCGCGGGGTGCTCCGATGGAGGGAAAAATGGTAAAGCTTAACCGGAACGACCTCGACTTCATCCTGAAGCAGATCAAGATCGCAGAAGCCCATACGGCGGCCATCGACGGCGGCGCCGATCCGCGCGCTGCCCTTGCAGAGCTTGTTTCCAACCCGCTCCTTCCATACGGCCTTCGCACGGTTGACGGCTCGTACAACAACTTCCAGCCGAACATGACCCATCTCGGCTCATCGGACCAGACGATGGTGCGCCTGCTCACGCCGAACTACGCGCCGGCCGAAATCAACCCGCGCAACGGA
The DNA here is from genome assembly GCF_016919405.1 of Ensifer sp. PDNC004. Classification (NCBI taxonomy): domain Bacteria; kingdom Pseudomonadati; phylum Pseudomonadota; class Alphaproteobacteria; order Hyphomicrobiales; family Rhizobiaceae; genus Ensifer; species Ensifer sp. PDNC004. The sequence continues at coordinate 198,516 of NZ_CP070352.1, read as the reverse complement.
CAGCAGACGAGTTACGCCGACCCATCGGGTACGGTTTACGACAGCCAGCCTCGGCTGATCTCCAACATCGTCGCGGACCAGTCGCTCGACAATCCGGCAGCGATAGCCGGAGCGCTTGCGTCCGTCGACATCAAGGGGGCGGAAGCCCTGGGCATCGTGCGCACGGTCATGGATCTCCAGGCCGTCGCACGGGCGGCGCATGCCGCCGTCGCGACCGCGGCTGCGAATGCCGCTGCCGCGGTCGCTGCCGCCAATGTCGTCGTCGCCAACGCCCAGGCAGCGCAAGCAACGGCGCAGGCGACTTATGACGCGGCCGTGGTCGTACAGTCGGGAGCGGCGCAGGCACTCGCAAGCGCCAATGCCGCCCTGGCCTCGGCAATCGCGGCGCGCGATGCCCATGCGCCTGTGGTCGCAAGCGCCCAGGCGGCTGCCGCCACGGCACTTGCAGCCAGCCAGGCTGCAGCGGCGGAGGTCTCGAACGCGACCGATGCACGCAACGTCGCCTTTGCCAATCTTGCCCTGGCCGAGCAGGCGGAGAGCGCCGCCCTCACGGCGTTCCAGAACAATCCAACGCCGGCAAACAGCGCGCTCTACATCGAGGCCGTGGAAGCCCGGGAAGATGCCGAAATCGCCTACAATCTGTCCGCCGAGAATCTGGAAGACGCTTCGGCTGCCCTGACGGCAGCGCAGGCAGAGCATACGACGGCAGTCGTCGCCCTGCAGGACGCGGTGGCCGAGCAACAAAACCTGGCGAGCGCCGTCGACAGTGCCCAGAGCACTGCGGCAAGCGCCTCCTCGGCACTCGCGAGCGCCGACGCGGCCCTGGGCGTGGCAGCGGGGGATCTGGCGGACGTGACGGATGCGCTCAATGATGCAATTGCCGTGCGCGACGCAATCCCGACCGGAAGTGCGGCGACGGCAGCCGCCGAAGCTGCGGCCGCCGCGGCCGATGCCGCCGTCATCAACGAGCTTTCGTCTCACGGCGTGACGATGGATGGCGACAACGTCTTCATCAAGAACGTCGCCGCCGACCTCGGGGACACCGCCTCGTTCAACGGCTTCATGACCATCTTCGGCCAGTTCTTCGACCACGGCCTTGACCTGACCTCGAAGGGGGGCAGCGGCAACGTCATCATTCCGCTGCAGCCGGACGATCCGCTCTACGTCGTGGGTAGCCAGACCAATTTCATGGTCCTCACCCGCGCGACCAACGATCCCGGTCCTGACGGTCAGCTCGGTACGGCCGACGACATCCGCGATCATCAAAACGAGACCACCCCGTGGATCGACCTCAACCAGGTCTACACATCCAATCCGTCGCACCAGGTCTTCCTGCGCGAGTATGTGCTGGTGGACGGCAAGCCCCTGGCAACGGGTGAGATGCTGCAGGGCGCCACCGGTGGGCCGCCGACCTGGGCCGACATCAAGAACCAGGCAAGGGACCTGCTCGGCATCGAGCTTAGCGACCTGAACGTCCATAGCGTGCCGCTCCTGGTGACGGACCTCTACGGCGAATTCGTTCGCGGACCCAACGGCCTGCCGCTGATGATCACCGTCAACGGACCTGTGGAGGGCAATCTTGCAAACCCGCTCGATGGGGTCACGGCGCTGAGCGCCGGCCGCGCCTTCCTCAACGACATCGCCCATAGCGCCGTACCGAGCGGCCCGGTCGATCACGACCGGAACCCGCTAACCGCGCCCGTTGCCGTTGTTGCGGACGACGACGACGTTGCCGGCAACACGATCCTTCCGAACGCGTTCGGCGTCAACGTCACCTATGACGACGAACTGCTCGACGCCCACTTCGTCGTCGGCGATGGCCGCGGCAACGAGAACATCGCGCTGACGGCGACCCATTCGGTCTTCCACAGCGAGCACAACCGACAGGTCAGCGCGATCAAGGCGACGGTGCTGGCCGAAGGAGACCTGGCGCTGCTCAACGAGTGGCTGCTGGTCGACGTGACCACGTTCCCGACCAGTTCCGCAGGCCTTGTCTGGGATGGCGAGCGTCTCTTCCAGGCGGCACGTTTCTCGACGGAAATGGTCTATCAGCACCTCGTCTTCGAGGAGTTCGTCCGCGCTGTCGCGCCGCAAATCGATGCCTTCGTGTTCTCCCATTCCGTCGAACTCGACGGCGCGATCTTCGAAGAATTCGCCCAGGTCGTTTATCGCTTCGGCCACTCGATGCTTACCGAAAACGTCGAGATGCTCACGCTGAACGCTCAAGGTGCTGCAACACCGCAAGAACTCGGCCTGATCGAAGCGTTCCTGAACCCGCTGGCGTTCAACAACGCGGGTGTCGATGCGCACGCTGCCTCCGGCGCCATCATTCGCGGCATGACCCAGCAGGTCGGCAACGAAATCGACGAGTTCATGACCAGCGCGCTGCGCAACAACCTCGTCGGCCTGCCGTTGGACCTTGCGGCGGTCAACATCACCCGAGCGCGCGAAACTGGCATCCCCTCGCTCAACGAGGCGCGGCGCCAGATCTACGAACAGACGAACGACAGCTACCTCAAACCCTATGAAAGCTGGGCGGATTTCGCGCTGCACATCAAGAACCCGCTTTCGATCGTCAACTTTATCGCCGCTTACGGCACCCATGAATCGATCGTCGCTGCCACCACGGCCGAAGCCAAGCGGGATGCTGCCTGGGATCTCGTTTTCGGCACGACTGGCGAAACGGCGGCGGAGCGCCAGGCGCGACTGGACTACCTGAACTCCACCGGCGCATGGGCAACGCGGGAAACCGGCCTCAACAAGGTGGACTTCTGGATCGGCGGCCTAGCCGAGGCGCTGATGCCCTTCGGCGGAATGCTGGGCTCGACCTTCACCTTCGTCTTCGAGCTGCAGATCCAGAACCTCCAGAACGCCGACCGCTTCTACTACCTGAGCCGTACGCAAGGGCATAACCTGCTCAACGAGCTCGAGGCCGACAGCTTTGCCGACCTCATCCGCCGCAACACCGACACCGAGGACAGCGGCCTCCATATCAATGGCTCGGCCTTCCAGACGGCCGACTACATCATCACGATGGATCAGACCAAGCAGTGGAACCATGGGCTCGGCAATGCCGACCCAACCCGCGAGGCCGACGTGATTTCCGCGGTTACGGGCACTGATTCCCTCGTTATTCGCGGCACGAATTACCTGCGCTTCACCGGCGAAGAGCACGTGGTGCTCGGCGGCACGAACACAGGCGAAACCTTGATCGGGGGTGCCGGCGACGACACGATCTGGGGCGAGGGGGGAGATGACCGCATCGAGGGCGGCTTCGGCGTCGATCATCTGCACGGCGGCGACGGCGACGACATCATCACCGATAGCGGTACCGACATCGGCGCCAGCGACGTCATCAAGGGCGAAGCGGGCGACGACGTCATCAACGGCGGCATGGGCCTCGATCTGATCTTCGGCGGCGACGGTAACGACGTGCTGGCCGGCGGCGAGGATCAGAAGACGCTTTCCGGCGGCCAGGGCAACGACTTCATCCGCGCACCCACCGGCGGCGGCGGCGCCATTCTCGGCAACGAGGGTGACGACTGGATGGAAGCCCAGGGCAATATGACGACGCTCACGGGCGACAATTCGGAACTGTTCTTCAACTCGCGCATCATCGGCCATGACGTGATGATCGCAGGCGAGAACGACACCGATTTCGATGCCGAATCCGGCGACGACATCATGGTTCAGGGCATCGGCATCAACCGTTCGAACGGCATGGCCGGCTTCGACTGGACCACGTTCAAGAACAACAACTACGACGCCGATGCGAACATGAACATCAGCATCTTCGTCAACCAGCAGAACAACATCCTGCGCGACCGCTACGATCTGGTCGAAGGGCTGTCCGGCTGGGATCGCAACGATACCCTCACCGGCCGCGACGTGGTCATCGGCGGGTACGATCCAAACGGCAACGCCGCCCAGGTCGACGCCGACGCTCCGATCGAGAGCTTCTCGAACGCGCTGCTCGAAAAGAATGTCGACCGGATCGCAGGCCTGCGCGAGCTCGTCGCCCACCTCCAGCGCTTCGACCTCTACAATCCGCACAACCTCGATGCGAACGGCGTTCCGATCAACCCGGCCGGAGCGAAGGAGGTCGCCGTCATGGATACGTCCGACGGGTCGGACATCATCCTCGGCGGCGGCGGTTCGGACACGATCCGCGGCATGGGCGGCAATGACATCATCGACGGCGACAAGTGGCTGAACGTACGCATCCTCGTCTCGCCGCGCGAAGGCCAGGGCTGGCCGGCCTTCAGCGTCGACTCGATCGCCGACATCCAGAGCCGTCTGTTTTCGGGTGAGATCAAGCCGAGCCAGTTGCAGGTCGTCCGCGAGATCGTCGATGGCGGCAAGGCCGGCGATGTCGACACGGCCGTTTACTACGACAACTTCGAGAACTACGAGGTCACCTTCAACGCCGACGGCAGCGTGACGGTCGCCCATACGGACCCGGCCGCCGGCGTCATCGACCCGGTGACCGGACGCAATCTCGAAGCGGAGGGGACGGACCGCCTCTTCAACATTGAACGCATCCAGTTTGCCGATCGGGTTCTCGACCTTCGCGGCCCATCGCTCGACCTGCACGCCTTCGACAGCGGCAACTATCGCGATGCCTTCGGCTCCGCGAACTACGCCAACTCCAATGGATCGGCGGCCTGGACTTCGGCATGGACGGAGACGGGCGACCGCACGACCAACGTGGCGACAACGGGTGAAATCCGCGTCAATGGCGGCCAGCTTGAATTCCGGCAGGACACCGGTTTCGGCTCGACGCCGGCGGGCGCCACGATCACCCGGACCGTTGATCTTTCCATGGTCGGCACGGGCACTGCGACGCTGAGTTTCGACTACGACGAAACCGGCCTCGACAACGGCGAAAGCCTTCTGGTGCAGTATTCGAGCGACGGCATCACCTTCACCACAATCCGCACGATCGACGGTAACGCCAACGACGGCAGCGCCAACCTCACGCTTGCCGGCCCCTTCTCGGCCTCGTCGGCCATCCGCTTTGTCTTCAGCGGTGTGAACAGCAACGCCGAGTCTGTCTTGATCGACAATGTGAACGTTCAATACACCACGCCCGTGGACGACGGCACGAACAATTGGAGCAGCACGTTCACCGAAAACCAGGCTGCCGTCGGCATCTCCAGCCTGTCGGGCATTACCACAAACGAGATGATCGCTTCGGCCCGCATCGTCCTGAAGAACATGGCAGCCGGCGACGTACTGACGGCGACCACGGCGAACGGGCGCCCCACCGCTATCGCGGTCACGCAAGCCATAATTGGTGGTGAAATCGTCCTGCAGTTCACGGGCCAGGCGAGTGCCGCAGATTACCAACGCGCGCTGGACTCGGTTCGCTTCTCCAACTCCTCCGATAATCCGAGCACGACGCCCCGGACGATCGAGGTGACGGTGAACGATGGCATCCGCGACAGCCAGCCCGCGACGGCGACCATCAGCGTGGTTGCCGTGGACGACCCCATGATCGCCAACAACGATCGCATCGTGACGAACTGGACCAATGGCAACCCGTTCACAATTCCGAGCTGGGCGTTGCTTGCCAACGATACCGATCCCGACAGCCCTTTGGCGATCTCGGCCATCACAGGAACGAACAGCGTCGCGGCCACCCTTGGCCCGAACGGCGTCACGGTTACCGACAACGGGCTCACCAACGGCGGTTCCTTCACCTACCGCGGTACGGGTACCGATACGGCAACCGTCGATGTGGTCCGCGACGCCGGCGGACCGATCGACGGCGGGACCGGCAACGACATACTTGTCGGCGACAATGCCGCCAACACGCTGAACGGCAACGCGGGCAACGACATCATTTTTGCTGGCGGCGGCGACGACAACATCAACCAAACCAGCAACCAGGGACGCGACATCATCGATGGCGGCGCCGGCAGTGACACTTACACTCTGAACGGAGTTCAGGGAGCCGAACTGTTCCGCATCTATGCGGTTACCGCCGGGCAGAATGCCGGTCTGGCAGCAAGCCTGAACACGACCTTCCTTGCATCGACGGAGATCGTGATCACCCGCACGGTCAACGGTACCGAAAGCGTGATTGCCGAACTCGACAACATCGAGGAGATCAGCGTCAACACGCTGAACGTGACGAACAACAACAACAATGGCGGACCGGATGGGGGCGCAAGCGCGGGCGACACGATCCAGGTCATCGGCAATTTCGACACGACCAGCCTGAACTACTCGACGATCACGATCGAAGGGTCTGCCGGCAACGATGTGGTCGATATTTCGAGCCTGTCGTCCGCCCACCGCATCGTCTTCCGCAGCAACGGCGGCCAGGACACGATCGTCGGTGCATTGCGTCCCCAGGACGTGATCGAGATCCCCGTCGGCGCGGACCCGGCGAGCTACGAGGAAACCGACAACGGCGACGGCACCACGACGCTATCGAATGGCGGGCATTCCATCACCTTCGGCGGCGATACGCCGACCCTCGTCGCCGGTGACGACGATGATGACGGCGGTGATGGTGGCTCGGACGACGACGGTGACGACGACGGCTGTGGTACGGACGGCGGATCGGGCGATGGCGATGGCAACGGCGTGCCGTTGCCGATTGCAGCCCGCACCCTGGTCGGCACCTCGGCGTCGGACGTGCTGTTGGGCGGCGCGGCGTCCGACATCCTGCTCGGCGGCGCAGCCTCCGACATTCTGTCGGGCGATGGCGGCAACGACGTGCTGCGCGGCGAGGATGGCGACGATGTGCTGTCCGGCGGCGATGGCGATGATGTCGCCTCCGGTGGAGCCGGCAACGACGAGATCCATGGCGGGGCCGGTGCTGACACGCTGTTCGGCAATAGCGGCGACGATCTTCTCTACGGCGATGCCGGCAACGACATCATCGAAGGCGGCGCCGGGGCGGACAAGGTCTGGGCCGGCGACGGCGACGACACCGTGCTTGCCACGCTCAACGACGGTTCCGACAGTTACTGGGGTGGCGATGGCGTCGACACGCTCGACTATTCGGTGGCGACCGGCAACCTCAAAGTGGATCTCGGCAGCGGCTTCATGGGGCGCGGCCAGGTGGTGGGGGCCGAGGTCGGCACCGACACGATCTACGGGTTCGAGAACATCATCGCCGGTTCGGGTCACGACGAGATCACCGCCTCGACTGCCGTCAACATCATGGACGGAGGCCTTGGCGACGACGTCTTCCGCTTTACCTCGGTGGCGGCGGCCGACGGCGACACGATCTACGGCTTCTCGCCGGGTGACCGGATCGATTTCTCGGCGATCGATGCAAACAGCGGGCAGGCCGGCAAGCAGAGCTTCACGCTCTCGAGCGGCACGACGCTTTCAGGGGCCGGCCAGATCGTGGTCACGCACGAGACCCGCGACGGTGCGGACGTAACCGTGATCCGCGGCAGTGTCGACGGCGACCCGGATGCCGAGTTCGCCCTGACGCTCGACGGCACCCACAACCTCAAGGTCGCCGACTTCAACGGCGTCTCCTGAACATGAAGCAAAAAATCCCGGTCGGCTGAGGCCGGCCGGGATGGAATGCGGGGCGGGCAAAAGGGGTTCTCATCATGAGCAAGAAGAAAGAGCCGCAATACAAGATTGGCGGCATGCGCGGTATCCTCATCTATCTCTTCGGTCTATCGGGCATCATCAACATTCTGGCGCTGACCGGCGCCTTCTACATGCTGCAGATCTATGACCGGGCGCTGACCAGCGGCAGCATCTCGACACTGGTGGCGCTCTCGGTTCTGGCGGTCGGGCTTTACCTGTTCCAGGGTCTGTTCGACGTCATCCGTTCGCAGATCCTGGTGCGTCTCGGCGCTCGGCTCGACGCGGAACTGGCACCGCTCGCCCACAAGGTGGTGATCGAAATGCCGCGCTTCGGCTATTCGACGGCGGAGGCGACGGAACGCGGCCGCGATGTCGACACGCTGCGCGGCTTTCTCGCCGGCCAGGGACCGATGGCGCTGTTCGACCTGCCCTGGATCCCGATCTATCTCGCCTTCGTCTGGCTGCTGCATCCAATGCTCGGCTACCTCACGCTCGGCGGCGCCTTGGTTCTGGCGCTGCTGACGGTGATTGCCGAGGTCATGACGCGGCGCCATTCCAGCCCGACGATCAAGGCCTCGGTGGCGCGCAGCTCGATTGCCGAGAGCAATGCCCGCAACAGCGACGTGCTGCACGCAATGGGCATGACCGGCCGGGCCGTGGCGCGCTTCGAGAAGGCCAACCGCCGCCACCTCGACTGTCAGACCAAAACCTCCGACATCGGCGGCACCTTGTCGGGCCTGTCGAAGGTGCTGCGCATGATCCTGCAATCGGCGATCCTCGGGCTCGGCGCCTATCTGGCGATCCGCGGACAGATGTCGGCCGGCTCGATCATTGCCTCGTCGATCGTGACCGCCCGGGCGCTGGCGCCGGTCGACCTGGCAATCGCGCAGTGGAAGGGCGTCGTTGCCGCCCGCCGCAGCTTTCACCGCCTCAACGAGACGCTCGGCGTGCTCGACGAACGCAGCGGCAATCTTGACCTACCGGCGCCGCAGCAGAGCCTTAGCCTCGACAAGGTGACGACGGTCGCGCCTTCGACAGGTGCTGTGCTTCTGAGCGAGGTGAGCCTGGAACTGAAGGCCGGCCAGGCCGTGGGGCTGATCGGCCCGTCCGGTGGCGGCAAGACCACACTCGCCCGCACCATACTCGGCATCTGGCCGGTGCTGCGCGGGGCCGTGCGCATCGACGGCGCCGATCTCAGCCAGTGGCCGGAGGGGCTGTTCAACCAGCATGTCGGCTACCTGCCGCAGGACGTGGCGCTGATGGATGGCACCGTGTCCGACAATATCTCGCGCTTCGCCGAAGCGCCGAATGCGCGGGCGATCATCCGCGCCGCCAAGGCCGCCGGCATTCACGAGATGATCGTGCATCTGCCAAACGGCTACCAGACCGAGCTTGGTCCCCATGGAACGGCCCTGTCCGCGGGCCAGAGACAGCGCATCGCCTTGGCACGCGCGCTCTATGGAGACCCTTTTCTCGTGGTGCTCGACGAGCCCAACTCCAACCTCGATGCCGAAGGCGAGGAAGCGCTCAACCGGGCGATCCTCAATGTACGCGAGCGCGGCGGCATCGTCGTCATCGTCGCACATCGCCCGAGCGCGCTGCAGACGGTCGACATGATCGGCCTGGTGCAAGGCGGTCGGTTGGTCGCCTTCGGTCCGAAGGAGGAGATCCTGCCGTCGCAGAAGACCCGGCCATTGGTGGTCGAAAAGACGCGGCGCGCGGATGCTGGCGGGCAACCGCCGCACCGGGTGTCGGCGGCGGCCGAGTGAGAGACCTTGAGAGGTTCGGCCGCAGGCCGAGGAGGATGTCATGGACGAAAAGCTCATCCTGAAGCGCCCCGACAGTCAGCAGGCGATCGCGCCGATGAACCGGTACGCGATCGCCGACAAGCCCGAGCGCAAGCGTGGGCGGCTGGTACTGTCGGCGCTGTTCCTCGGCGCACTCGGTTCGGTGTTCGGCAGCAAGGAAGGCGAAAGCGAACCGGCAAAGCACGAACCGGATCCCGCACCTGTCGGGCCCGGCCAGCCGAGCGACCTGCTCGACATGTCAGGGGCGCTCGGGGCGATCGAGGATGCCGCCGCCTACGTTCAGGCGCTGCTGCAAGACCTGGCGTTTCCGGACGAAGCCATCCCGGCAAAGCTCGGTCGCCTGCGCTCATCGGTGCGGCTTGCCTTCGATGACGGCCAGCCCACGACCGACCTCATCGACGAGCGGCCCTACAAGACAAGCGCACGCCCCGCCAACGACAACGGCCCGCTGGATTTCGACTTCCCCGCTCTGGCGTCCTTCGGTAGTTCGCCACCCGGCGGCGAGGAGGGCGATGATGATGATGATGATGACGGTGGTAGCCCGGGCGATGACGACGACGATGACGATGACGATGACGAGCCCGGTGGTCCTGGTGGTCCCGGCGATGGTGACGATGACGACGACGGCAGTGCTCGCAGCAATCGCCTGCCTGTTGTCACCGGACGCAATGTGCTCGCCAACGGCCTGATGAACCTCTCGGCCGTCATCCTGTTGAACGACCTGCTCGCCAACACGGTCGATCCGGACGGCGACGGGCTGTCGATCGCCAACCTGACGGTATCCAATGGTTCGATCCGCTCCTACGGCGAGGGCATGTGGCTCTATACGCCGGAGCGTGGCGATCTCGGCGAAGTCACCTTCACCTATTCGGTTTCGGATGGCACCGGCCGTACCGTCAATGGCGCGTCGATGACGCTGATGGACTGGCCGGCGAACGAGATCCGCGGCACCAACGGCGACGACGTGATGCGCGGCACGCCGCAGAAGGACATCATCGCGGCCCTTGGCGGTGACGACATCGTCTATGGCCGCGAGTCCGACGACATCATCCTCGGCGGCAGCGGCGACGACACGCTGCTCGGCGGCGATGGCAACGACACGCTTTATGGTGAAGCCGGCAACGACCGCCTCTTTGGCGGGCGCGGCAACGACATCCTGTTCGGCGGGGCAGGGGACGATCATCTCTATGGCGAGGAGGGAGACGATATCCTGCTTGGCGAGGCCGGCGACGACTATCTCTCCGGCGGTGCTGGCAACGATCGCCTGTTTGGCGAGGAGGGTCGCGATGTACTCGATGGCGATGCCGGCAACGATCTCGTCGACGGCGGGGCCGGTAACGACCGGCTGACCGGCGGTTCCGGCGAGGATACAGTGCTTGCCGGAGGCGGCGACGACGTCATCGTCACCGGCCTTGCCGCCGAGGAAGCGCGCAGCGCATCGCCGCCCGCCAATGACGGTAACGACCGCTATTCCGGTGGCGAAGGCCATGACACGCTCGACGCCAGCACCGCACAGGACACGGTTGTCATCGACCTCGCCGCAGGCACTGCGACAGGTACGGAAATCGGCTCCGATACGATCGAGAGCATCGAAAGCGTGATCGGCGGTTCCGGCGACGACCGGATCACCGGCGACGAGCGTTGCAACACACTGATCGGCAAGGACGGCAACGACGTGATTGCCGGAAATGCCGGCGACGACACGCTGATTGGCGGCAAGGGTGACGATGTCGTCTCCGGAGGCGCCGGCAACGACACGATCCTGGTGCTCGCCTTCGATGGCAGCGGCGACGCTGACGATGACGGCGATGACACCTATAGCGGCGGCGATGGCATCGACACGCTCGATCTGTCCGCGCTGGTGCAGGCGGTTCTCGCCGATATGGAGACCGGCATCGCCGAGGGCGAGGAGATCGGCGAGGATCGCATCGAAGACTTCGAGATCATCGTCGGCGGGCGCGGCAACGACCGGATTTCCGGCAGTCGCGGCGACGACATGCTATTTGGCGGAAACGGAGACGACAGGCTGCGTGGCCGCGACGGCGATGACGTGCTCGTCGGCGGTGCCGGCGACGACGAACTGAAGGGCGAGGATGGCAACGATACCTTCGTCGTGGTCCTCCTGCCCGGTACCGACGACGGAGACGATTCGATCGACGGCGGTGATGGCGTTGATCGCTACGATGCCTCCGCAGCCACGCAGGCCGTGGTGATCGATCTCGACCGCGGCATTGCCACGGGCGTCGAGATCGGCAACGACAGCCTGAGTTCCGTCGAAACCGCGATCGGCGGCAAGGGCGACGACATCGTCGTCGCCAGCAACGCCGTCAACTTCCTGGCCGGAGGTGCTGGGGCGGATATCTTCGTCTTCCGCAGCCTCGCCGCTCTTGCCAATGGCGGGGAGGGGCGCGATGAGATCCGCGACTTCCAGGTCGGCGATCGCATCGACCTGTCGAAGATTGCCGAAGCCATCGGCGGCCTCGTCTTTGCGCCCTTTGCCGACGACGGCAGCCCGGCGCCGGTCAACCGCATCACCTTCTATCACGAGACTTTCAGCGACAGCGAGCGCACGGTCGTGCGCGCCGTCATCGATCTCGAGCGCGATGAGGACCTCGAGTTCCTGATCGCCGGCCGCCACGCGCTGACCGAGCAGGACTTCATTCTCGCCGCCATCGAGACGGCCGGGGAGCAGCAGAGAGACGCCGTCTAAGCAATCGCAAACACACCACCCGCATCAACCAGAGTTGTCACGCGTTACCGGGAGAAGGCCATGATCAGCAGAGAGAACGAGAGCAGGACCAACAAGGCCGAAGACAAGATCGCAAAGGGCAGCAGCCAGTTCGGCATCACCTCGCGCATCGTCGTCTCCGCCGCCTTTGCCGCAACCCTGCTCTTCGGCGTCGGTGGGTGGGCCGCCCACGCCCGGCTTTCCGGGGCTGTCATCACGCAAGGCCAGGTCGCCATCTCCCAGCAGGTCAAGCTCATCCAGCACCGTGACGGCGGTATCGTCTCCGAGATTGCGGTGCGCAACGGCGACCAGGTCAGGAAGGGCGACGTGCTCATCCGTCTGGACGAAACACAGACCCGGGTGGAGCTTGCGATCGTGCGCGGCCAATTGCAACAGTTCTACGCTATGCGCGCTCGGTTGAAGGCCGAGCGGGATGGCGAGACCGTTGTTTCTTTCGACGGCCTCGATGTCAGCGAGGTGCTGAAGGTCAGCGAACTCAAGCTGTTTGAGGCCAACCGCCGGATGATCACCAGCCAGGAAGAGCAGATGCGCCTGCAGATCACCCAGCTCGAGGAGCAGATCCGCGGCCTCAAGGCCCAGACCGGCTCGAGCGACGCCGAAAGGGAAATCGTCGAGAAGGAAATCGCCAAGCTCGAGACCTTGCTGAAGAGCGGTCTGGTGCCGGTCTCCGAACACCGCGACCTCCTGCGGCAGATGGCTCGCATCGATGGATCCAAGGGCGAACTCGTCGCGCGGATCGCAGAAGCAGTCGGGCAGATCAGCGAACTGCGCATCAAACTGCTCGCCATCGACCAGAACATCCGCAAGGAAACCCAGACCCAGATCGTCGGCATCGAGGCCAAGATCGCCGAACTCAGCGAGCGCGAGGTCGCCGCCCGCGACCGACTGTCGCGCATGGTGGTGCGCGCCCCTGTCGACGGTCTCGTCTACGACCTGCAGGTCCACACGATCGGCGGCATCATCGCCCCCGGCGCCAGCGTGATGTCGATCGTGCCCGAGGACGATGATCTTACTGTCGAAATCCGCATCCCGCCGGCCGACATCGACCGCATCGCACCGGGCCGGGCCAGCCGCCTGCGCTTCACCGTCTTCAACCAGCGTACGACCCCGGAACTCGATGGCCGGGTCGGTGTGGTCGCCGCCGCAACGACGATCGATCGCGCCACCGGACAGCCCTACTATCTCGCCACGGTCGACATCACCCAGGCGCTGGACAAGCTCGGCGACCGCAAGCTGATGCCGGGCATGCCGGTCGAAGTCTATGTCCAGACGGACGAGCGCACGGCCATCTCCTATCTGACGAAGCCCTTCACCGACCAAATGCTTCGAGCCTTCCGCGAGGAGTGACGTTTACTTCATCACCGGAAGCTACCGCACTTTGCCCCGGAAGAGGGGCGTTGCCGGAGAGGCGACCGCGCACGGTCGCCTTATCTTGAGCGTGTCTATCAGAGTCACGCCTTGTGTACCTTTTCCCCTGGAAAACCGGCCCGCAGGTCGGCAATCACGAATTGCATGGTCGCGGGAAATAAATCTTCACTTGCCGCTCTGCTTCCGATAATGCGCGAGGGTCTGCGCATAGAACCTGCGCGCATGAGGAGAACCATCTTGAATGTCGATGAGAAGCTGGAACCAATTCTGACGGAAGTACTGAGGCGCAACGCCGGCGAGCTGGAATTTCACCAGGCCGTACGCGAAGTGCTTGAAAGTCTGGGGCGTGTCATTGCCAAGCACCCGCGCTATGCGGAACAGGCCCTTATAGAAAGGATCTGCGAACCGGAGCGGCAGATCATCTTCAGGGTGCCTTGGGTCGATGACGCCGGGCAGGTACAGATCAACCGCGGTTTCCGCGTCCAATTCAACTCGGCGCTTGGGCCCTACAAGGGCGGGATACGTTTTCACCCTTCCGTCAACGTCGGGATCATCAAGTTCCTCGGTTTCGAGCAGACCTTCAAGAACGCCCTGACGGGCATGCCGATCGGCGGCGGCAAGGGCGGTTCGGACTTCAATCCGAGGGGCCGTTCGGATGGGGAAATCATGCGATTTTGCCAGTCGTTCATGACCGAGCTTCATCGACACCTGGGCGAATATACCGACGTTCCTGCCGGCGATATCGGCGTCGGAGGCCGGGAGATCGGCTACATGTTCGGCCAATACAAGCGGCTCACCAACCGGTACGAGGCCGGCGTGCTGACAGGCAAGGCGCTGATCTACGGCGGCTCGCGTGCGCGCAAGGAGGCAACGGGTTTCGGCGCGACCTACTTCGTCCAGCGGATGCTCAGCACCAAGGGCCTCGATTTCGAAGGCAAGCGCGTGACCGTATCGGGATCCGGAAACGTCGCCATCTACACCATGGAAAAGGTTGCGGAGTTCGGCGGCAAGATCGTCGCGTGCTCCGACTCCAACGGTTATGTCGTCGATGAGCACGGGATCGATCTCGAACTGGTCAAGCAGATCAAGGAGGTTCGCCGCGAGCGGATATCCGAGTATGCCAGGCTGAAAGGCTCCAGGGCGCATTACGTCGAGGGCGGCTCCGTCTGGGACGTTCCTTGCGATGTCGCGATGCCCTCGGCGACGCAGAACGAGCTGACGGGCAAGGATGCCCGCACCCTGGTAAAGAACGGCGTTATCGCAGTGGGTGAGGGGGCAAACATGCCGTCGACCCCCGAAGCGGTTCGCATCTTTCAGGATGCAGGGGTCATGTTTGCCCCTGGCAAGGCCGCCAATGCGGGCGGTGTTGCGACATCGGCTCTTGAGATGCAGCAGAACGCCTCACGCGACAGCTGGACGTTCGAGCAGACCGAAACGCGGCTTGCCATCATCATGCAATCGATCCACGACCGTTGCGCCGAGACCGCCGAGGAATACGGAAACCCCGGCGATTACGTGCTCGGAGCCAACATTGCCGGCTTCGTCCGGGTCGCCGAAGCCATGGACGCGCTCGGCGTGATCTAATGCTTCAATCTGTCGGGAGCCAGCTTGCGCTGGCTTCCTTCGACAATTCGGCTCGGGCCTGAGGACGCTGAAGATTGGTCCCGATCTCGCGGGGACATACCCGTGCCGCCCGCCAATGCGGATCGCGAGACGGCAACTAGAGCCAATTCGGCGAAGGTTGAATTTATGAGGCGACGAGACCGTCGAAAACCTCGAGCATGGCCTCACTGATCGCCTTGCCGAGGGCAGCCGCGGTTTGCGACAGAGCTTCTTCGTCTGCGCCCTGGGCTGCGATTGCGAAGGCTGCGCCTTCTCCCGTCACGATTTCCTGTGCGCGCTGAATGGCCCAAAGGGCAAAGTCGTTTCGATCGCTGATTTCTACCGTTTCCATGGTGTCCTCTGATTGTCGGCGTGGAAGAATTCTTGTGGCTTTGCCGGGTGGCCGAGAACCCGGGGTCGGCTTCATAACCGGTTGGCCCATCTGCCCGTCAACGGCATCGCTGCCAAAGCCCTAGAACCGGAAGCAGGGTGCTTTGAAGCCTTAAATGGCATCCGGGCTATCCGCTCATTTCTGTCGACTGTCAATCCGCAGTCGATGCCGCTTTGCAATTGGCTTGCCTTATCAGAGGCTTCGGGTCATCTTTTGAGAGATGTCGGCCTGCGTTGCGCAGCTGAAGTTGACAATCGTAAGCGCCTGTTTGCGGAGCATCTTTTAGCTTACGTCCCGCCTTCAACGCTTATCCGGCGCGCGCTCGACGACCGACCGAGCCACCACGCGCCCTTTAGCCGATCTTCAGGGTAGCTCGAAAACGACATGTCTTAGGAAGATGCCGAACATACGGTTCGCACGGTCATAGCGTGCGGCCGGATCGACGCCGCACCGCCAGTGCTGCCCCGATCCAGCAACCGGCGAACCTGCGGGTGCTCAGCTCCAGCACGTGCGCCGGCGACATCAGCGTCATGCGTCCGGCGATCACATTCGACAAAACCTCAATCCGCTGCAGATCGCGCTCGCTCATCGCAATCAATCCCATCCGCAATCTCCCAGCTCATCAAAACCCGGGGAGAGTGACATTCCAACTTTGCAGGATCAGGACGCTCTAACTTTGCGGTGGTGGTTCCAGATTGAATGCAATGATCGCGAGAAACCTACATGCTTTGACCCCTCATAGCCAACAGGTACTGGCTGAAGATCTCCTTCGGCGTCTGGAGCCCCAGGCACTTGCGCGGGTGGTGTAGCTTCCGGTAGCGCCGACGCCGGTCCTCAGCCATCTGTTGAGCCGTCACGTGCCAATAGCCCTCGGCAATGCGGACTTCACGATCGTGCCAGAAACTCCGTCGTAGCTCGCGGCAGATGGTCGAACGGTCGCGACGAAGCGTCCGCGCGATCTCCGCCTGGCTGATCTTATTCTCCATGCATCCGAGCAATGACGCGGCGTTCATCCATACTCAACTGCACAAAAGAGCGGGCCACATCCATCCCCCTGAAACGATGGCCAATTTGCCTCCGTTGCATTTGAAAATGGAATCCGCCCGGCTACAAATTTAAGTCGCATAACAAGTATTATGGAACTCGCCTGCGGGCGTCCTTTCGGACTATTTTAGCGAGACGCCCTGAAAGAAGCGACCACAGGCCAAAGAGCTACGTTCCCTGTGGTCGTGACCATAGCCCCCAATGTTTTCCAACAATTCAACAGTTTACGCTCGCGAGATCAACGAACCTCTGCTGATCTCGCGCCGACCTTCCGGCTATCATCCATGCCGGTTCCCACTACCATCAAACATATGGAGCGCTTCGGTGCTCGCCCCAACCTTCACCTCGTCACCGATCTCGTTGCGCGCGCGCCCGGAAACGCGAAAGACCAACTCGTCTCCGTTTTGGAGGCGACCGTGTATGAGGCTTTCGGCGCCGACCAGTTCGATGCCGTCGATGCGAACCGTCGCTTCGAAGGCTCGCGCCGGGGCGTCGGCTGACATCGGCGAAATGTCTTCCGGACGGACGCCGAGCGTGTAATCGCCATTCGGGCGTGCCGCGTCCGAGGCGAGCGACCATCCTGCCGACAAATTCTTGCCGTGCAGCAGGTTCATCGACGGCGAGCCGATGAAAGTGGCAACGAAGGTGGTTGCGGGCTTCTCGTAAAGCTCCAGTGGCGTGCCGACCTGCTCGATGCGGCCGGCGCTGACGACGACAAGCCGGTCTGCAAGGGTCATCGCTTCCATCTGATCATGGGTGACGTAGACGCTCGTCGTTGCGAGTGAACGCTGCAACCGCTTGATTTCGATGCGCATCTGCCCGCGCAGCTTCGCATCGAGGTTCGACAGCGGCTCATCGAACAGAAACGCGGCGGGTTGGCGAACGATCGCCCGCCCCATGG
This sequence comes from Ensifer sp. PDNC004, assembly GCF_016919405.1. Taxonomy (NCBI): domain Bacteria; kingdom Pseudomonadati; phylum Pseudomonadota; class Alphaproteobacteria; order Hyphomicrobiales; family Rhizobiaceae; genus Ensifer; species Ensifer sp. PDNC004. The sequence continues at coordinate 181,090 of NZ_CP070352.1, read as the reverse complement.
CAACGCGCTGCCGTTGGCCGCCCGAAAGCTGCCGTGGCTTGCGGTCGAGATAGGGCTCGATTTCGAGCGTCCTTGCGGCCGTGGCAATGCGCTGGTCGATCTCGGCCGCCGGGGTCTTCCGGTTCTTGAGCCCGTAGGCAAGGTTCTGGCGCACCGTCATGTGCGGATAGAGCGCATAGTTCTGGAAGACCATCGCAATGTCGCGTTCCGCCGGCTCGACATCGTTGACCCGACGACCGCCAATCAGGATGTCTCCACCACTGATGTTCTCGAGCCCGGCGATCATGCGCAGCAGCGTGGACTTGCCGCAGCCGGACGGTCCGACAAGAACGACGAACTCTCCGTCCTTGATGTCGAGCGAAACGCCCTTGATCGCTTCCACCGTGCCATAGGTCTTGCGGACGTCCTTCAGGGTAATTTCAGCCATTACTTTTCTGTCTCCACAAGACCTTTGACAAACCAGCGCTGCATCAGCACGACGACGAGGATCGGCGGGATGATTGCAAGGATCGCCGTCACCATCACATAGTTCCAGGGCGTCGAGGCGTCGGTAAAATCGATCATCCGCCGGAGCCCGATGATGATCGTGTTCATCTTCGCGTCGTTGGTGACGAGCAGCGGCCAGAGATACTGGGTCCAGCCATAGATGAAGAGGATAACGAAGAGCGCCGCGATGTTCGTTGCCGAAAGCGGCAGCAGGATATCCTTCATGAAGCGGAACGGACCGGCATTGTCGATGCGCGCCGCCTCCACCAGCTCGCCCGGTATCGTCAGGAAGAACTGGCGAAAGAGGAACGTCGCCGTCGCCGAAGCCATCAGCGGCAGCGTCAGCCCCGCATAGGTGTCGATCAGGCCGAGATCGACGATCACCTTGTAGGTCGGCAGGATGCGCACCTCGACCGGCAGCATCAGGGTGATGAAGATCATCCAGAAGAACAGCATCTTCAGCGGAAAGCGGAAGAACACGATCGCGAACGCCGACAGGAAGGAGATGACGATCTTGCCGACGGCGATCGCGATCGCAACGACGGTGGAATTGAACAGCAGACGCTCGAGGCTGACGCCGACGACGCGCTCGACGCCGCCGCCGACCGCCTCCCGATAGTTCTCGACGAGGTGATCTCCGACGACGAGCGACATCGGCGGCCGCACGATCTCGATCGAACTGTGGCTCGAGGCGACGAAGGTATAATAGATCGGCAGCGCGACGATGATGATCCCGATGACGAGTATCAGGTGGCTGATCGCAGTTGATATGGGACGATTCTCGATCATCGGCGCCTCACGAATAGTGGACCCGCTTCTCGACGAAGCGGAACTGGAACGCTGTCAGCGCGATGACGATGACCATCAGGATCACCGATTGTGCTGCCGAACTGCCGAGGTCGAGATTGACGAAGCCATCGTTGTAGACCTTATACACGAGCGTCTCCGTGGCCTTGGCGGGGCCGCCTCCGGTGACCGCGTGAATGATGCCGAAGGTATCGAAGAAGGCGTAGACGGTGTTGACGACAAGCAGGAAGAACGTCGTGGGCGCGAGCAGCGGGAAGACGATGGTCCAGAACCGCTTGGTGCCGCGGGCGCCATCGATGGCTGCCGCTTCGATGAGCGACTTCGGGATCGCCTGCAGGCCTGCGACGAAGAAGAGGAAGTTGTAGCTGATCTGCTTCCAGGCTGCCGCGACGATCACCAGGAACATCGCCTGGTTGCCGTTGAGCAACGGATCCCACGCAAAGCCATTGCGGCGCAGAATGTAAGAGAAGGTTCCCATCGCCGGGTTGAACATGAACAGCCACAGCATGCCGGCCACGGCCGGGGCAACCGCATAGGGCCAGATCAGGAGCGTGCGGTAGACGTTGCGGCCGCGCACCACCCGGTCGGCCGCCGTTGCGAGCAGCAACGCGAGCGCCATCGACAACAGCGCTGTCGCAACACTGAAGGCCACCGTGACCTTGAGCGAATGCAGATAGTCGGGATTGGCGAGGATCGCCCGGAAGTTGGCGAGACCGACGAAGCCGGATTTCAGGCCGAACGGATCCTCGCGCAGCACCGACTGATAGAGCGCCTGGCTTGCCGGCCAAAAAAAGAAGATGACCGTCAAGACGATCTGCGGTGCCAGCAGAAGATACGGCAGCACCTTGTTTGGAAATACGACGGACTGCATGGTCTCCCCTCCCCATCAAAAACCAGTCCGCACCGCCTTGCGGGCGATGCGGACATTTCGTCTGGAGGTCAGTTGCCGATCGCAGTCTTGATCGCAGCGTTTGCCTTCACGACACCTTCGCTGAGCGCCGTCTTGGCATCCTTCTGGCCGGCAAGCATCGCTTCGAACTCTTCGTTGAGGATGTCGCGAACCTGCGGAAGGTTGACCAGGCGGACGCCCTTGGAGTTTTCGGTCGGCGCCTTGCCCATCATCTGCTTGATCGGCGTCTCCCGGCCCGGGTTCTTTTCATAGAAGCCGGACTTCTTGGTTTCCTCGTAGGCTGCAAGCGTCACCGGCAGGTAGCCCGAGACCTGGTGAAGCTGCGCCTGGGTTTCCGTTTTCGAGAGGAAGTGGAAGAACTCGGCCACGCCCTTGTATTCGGCGTCGCTCTTGCCGGCGAAGACCCAGAGGCTTGCGCCGCCGGGGATGGTGTTCTGCGGGCCATGGCCTTCATAATAGGGAAGCTCGCCGACACCGTAGTTGATGCCCGACTTGACGATGTCGCCGAGACCGCCGGAGGATTCCGTCAGGATCGCGCACTCGCCCGACATGAACAGCTGCTTGGCCTCGGAGGTGCGGCCGCCGTAGCGGAAGGTGCCATCCTTGGCGAGATCTGCAATCGACTGGAAATGGTCGACGAAGAGCGGCGCGTCGATCTTCAGTTCCACTTCGAGCCCGGCAAGCCCGTTTTCGTTCGTGCCGTAGGGCACGTTGTTCCAGGCCGAGAAGTTTTCGGTCTGGATCCAGGTCAGCCAGGTCGAGGTGAACCCGCAGTTTGCCGCTCCGCTCGCCTTGATCTTCTTGGCCGCTTCGAAGACCTCGGGCCAGGTGGCCGGTGGCTTGTCGGTATCGATGCCGGCTTTCGTAAAGGCGTCCTTGTTGAAATAGAGGATCGGGGACGACGAGTTGAAGGGGAAGGACAGCATGGTCCCGTCAGCCTTGGAATAATAGGCGACGATGCCCGGCAGGTACTGGTCCTTGTTGAACTCGTAGCCGCCCTTCTGAAGCACTTCCGCCACGGGGACCACGGCACCTTCGGCGCCCAACATCACGCCACTGCCGGCGTCGAACACCTGCAGGATCGCGGGAGCCTGCTTGGAGCGGAACGCAGCGATGCCCGCATTCAGCGTCTCGCCATAGGTGCCCTTGAAGACGGGGACAATCTTGTATTCCGACTGGCTTTCGTTGAATTCCTTCGCAAGCCGTTCAACGGTTTCGTTGTTGGCGCCCGTCATTGCGTGCCACCAGGCAAGCTCCGTCGCCGCGAAGGCGTTCGGGGCGGCGAAGACTGACATCGCAGATGTGGCCGCAAGCGTCCATTTCAAAACTGTCATGGCGATTCCTCCCAATATTGAGACGACAAGTCTCGGTGCTCAGTCGCGTTGATCCTCCTCAATCAGTCGCGCCTGACTTTCGCAGCGAAAGTGCGCTGATTAAAAACGAACGCTAACGAACCTGCAAGAGAAAATAGAATGCAGAATTCGCAAATTTCCACCCTCGGAATATTCGTTCTGTTTCATATAGGAACGCACGACGCTCGATCGTCCCGGGCGAGGTGCAACTCGCCAATCACGCACAGCCTGCGCGAGCGCCTTGCGGAGGATGGGTTTGCCTATCTCCTCGCCTCGATGCCCGTCGCCCTCCTGCTCTGCTAGGGACGGCCGCGCGGGTTCCGGGATTGCGGCCTATCGACGTGCCTTGGGGCGTGTCGCAAGAACGTTGCGGATCGCAAAGCTCGAATGGATTCTGGAGACCCCCGGTAAGGCCGAGAGAATCTCCTTGTGGATGCGCTCGAACTCGCCGGCATTGGCGACTTCGACGCGCAGCAGATAGTCCGATCCACCGGTCATCAGAAAACATTCGCGTAGCTCGGGATGTCGTCGCACCGCCGCCTCGAACCGGTCGAGATAGTCCTCCGTCTGGCGGTCCAGCGTGATGTTGATGATAACGGCAATGGTGGCCTCGACGTTCGAGGTGTCCACCAGGGCGGTATAGCCGCGAATGACGCCGGACTGCTCCATCAGTTTTATCCGCCTCAGACAGGCGGAAGGCGAGAGCCCGACCTCGCTCGCGAGGCTGGCGTTGCTCCGGCGCGCATCCAGGCGCAGCAGCCGCAGGATATTGCGGTCTATGGTGTCGAGCGCAGTCATTGCAGATTATTCCAATTCGTGATCGTTTCATTCAAAGATCACGAATTTGCACAACGATCAATCGACAATTCGTCGACAATTTTGCGATCGTTTCACTACCCTCCGGACAGGTTGGGAGGCTCGGCCATGGACGGCGCAGTCAGGGAAAGTACGCAGCAGAAAGCGATCAAGGGCGGCGCCTCGGGCTACCTCACGATCGATCTTGCGGCGCTGGTTCGCAATTACGACCGGCTGGTGTCTGAAATTGCGCCGGCGCGGGCCGCAGCCGTCGTCAAGGCGGATGCCTATGGGCTTGGCGCAGACCGGGTCGCGGCGCGCCTTTATGACCATGGCTGCCGGCATTTCTTCGTGGCCCAGTTCGTGGAGGCTCGGCGCCTGCGACCGCAGCTTGCCCGCGATGCGATGATCTTCGTCCTGAACGGCCTGCAGCCGGGCAACGAGCTCGCCTGCGCCGACGACGGCATCGTACCGGTGATCAATTCTCTTGAGCAATTGCGGCAATGGGCCGGTGCGGCGGTAAATCTCAACCGCCGGCTCCCGGCGTCGCTGCAGTTCGACACGGGCATGTCGCGGCTCGGCGTCCCGCCGCAGGAACGACCGGCGGTCGCCTCGATGTTGCGGACCTGCGGCATGATCGACATCCAGTTCGTCATGAGCCATCTGGCCTCTGCCGACGACGTCTTGAGCGAACAGAACGGCAGCCAGCTTGCCGAACTCCGGCGCATTGCAGCGGAGTTTCCGGAATACGAGCTGTGCTTCGCCAATTCCGGTGGCATTTTCCTGGGCGAAGCCTATCACGGCGTGCTGGTTCGTCCGGGGATCGCGCTTTACGGCGGGGCTCCGACGGATGGTCACCCAAACCCGATGGAGCCGGTCATCAAGCTCGATGTCGCGGTGGTGCAGACGCGTGAAGTGCCGACCGGTGCGCGCGTCGGCTATGGCGGCAGCCATGTCGTCGCAAGCCCGACCCGGCTTGCCACAATTGCCGCCGGCTATGCCGACGGCCTGCCGCGCAGCCTGAGCGATCGGGGTGCGGTCTATTGCGACGGTGTTCGCTTGCCGATCGTCGGCCGGGTGTCGATGGACAGCATCACCATCGACATCTCGGCCTTGCCGGAGGGGCGCCTGCAACTCGGCAGCCTGGTGGAGGTCCTCGGGCCCAACCAGACACTCGAAGACATCGCACGCGATGCCGGCACCATCTCCTACGAAATCCTGACCGGTCTCGGGCATCGCTACGAACGGCAGTATCGCTGAGCTTCCTTTCCTTTTGAGGACATCATGAAAGTTATCGTTCTCGGCGCCGGCATCGTCGGCGTCACCTCGGCCTACCAGCTTGCCAAGAGCGGACACGAGGTCACCGTCATCGATCGCCAGCCGGGGCCGGCGCTGGAGACGAGCTTTGCCAATGCCGGCGAGGTTTCCTTCGGCTACTGCTCGCCCTGGGCGGCACCCGGCATTCCGATGAAGGCGATGAAATGGCTGTTCATGGAGCATGCGCCACTCATCCTTCGACCGAAGGTTGATGCCGCCATGATCTCCTGGATGATCAAGATGCTCTCGAACTGCACGTCCGGGCGCTACGCGATCAACAAGAGCCGCATGCTCAGGCTTGCCGACTACAGCCGCATCTCGCTCGCCGCGCTGCGCGCTGAAACTGGCATCGCCTATGACGAGCGCATGCAGGGAACGCTGCAGCTTTTCCGGACCCAGGCCCAGCTCGACGCCTCCGGCAAGGACGTCAAGGCGCTTGCCGCCGACGGCATCCCCTACGAGGTCCTGGATCGCGACGGCTGCATTCGCGTCGAACCGGCGCTGAAACATGTGCGCGAAAAGATCGTCGGCGGCCTGCTGACACCGAAGGACGAGACCGGCGACTGCTTCAAGTTCAGCAACGAGCTTGCGAAGAAGGCGGAAGCGCTCGGCGTGCGCTTCAACTATGGCAGCATCATCCGCAGTCTCGACGTGGAAGGTGGTCGGATCAAGGGCGTCGTCACGGCGCACGGCACGCTCAAGGCCGACGCCGTCGTCGTGGCGCTCGGCAGCTTCTCCCCTCTCCTCGTCAGGCCGCATGACATCCGCCTGCCGGTCTACCCGGTCAAGGGTTACTCGTTGACGATCCCGATCACCGACGCGTCACGCGCGCCGGAATCGACGGTCATGGACGAAACCTTCAAGATCGCCATCACCAGGCTCGGCGACCGCATCCGCGTCGGCGGCATGGCGGAAATCTCCGGCTACACCAACGATCTCGGCGAACCCCGTCGCCTGACGCTGCAGCACTCTGTCACCGACCTCTTCCCGGGCGGCGACGTGTCGAAGGCAAGCTTCTGGTCCGGCCTTCGGCCGATGACGCCGGATGGCACGCCGGTTATTGGTCCGACGAAGGTCGCCGGCCTCTATCTCAACACCGGTCACGGTACGCTCGGCTGGACGATGAGTTCCGGTTCGGCACGGGTGATCGCCGATCTCGTCAGCGGGCGTAAGCCGGAAATCGACGCCACCGATCTCGCGATCGCCCGCTACGCATAAGCGTGCTCAATTCAACCACCAATCTCGGAGACGGATCATGATCCAGGAAATCCACACCACCGACGCGCCGGGCGCCGTCGGTCCCTTCTCGCAGGCGATCAAGGTCGGCAACCTCCTGTTCGTCTCCGGCCAGCTTCCGATCGATCCGGCCACCGGAGAGTTCAACTCGGACGACGCGATCGCGCAGGCCGAGCAGTGCCTGAAGAACCTTGCTGCCATCGCGACTGCCGCGGGCACTACCCTTTCGAACACCGTCAAGACCACGGTTCTGCTGACCGACCTCGGGCAGTTCGCGGAAATCAACAAGGTCTATGCGGGCTTCTTCGCCAAGCCGTTTCCGGCCCGCGCCTGCTACGAAGTCAGCGCGCTGCCGAAGGGCGCGAAGGTGGAGATCGAGGCTGTCATCGCCATCCCGTAAGGCCTACTGGCGCCGGACGCTGACAGGCAATCAGCGTCCGGGAAGCCAGGCATCGCGATGCCGCTAAAGGTACACCATCGGGAATCAATCCGCGCGTCGGGGGCGACGTCGTTCGTCAAGCCGTGGCTCGCGGCTGTGCTATCGGACCTTACGTCGGAAGCAGACGGTTCGTGCGCTCGACGAATGCGATCTGCTCCAAAAATTGCAGCCTGAGTTTCTTCAGCGTCCAGAGACGAAAGCGATCAGGGGCTGGCCGCGCCTGTTCCTCGGCGATTCGAGTTTCAATGATCGTCTTGCGGCTGCGGATAGACTTCAGGAACTGATCCATTTCGAGATAGCCTTAAATCGAATCTATTGGTTGCGGCCGGGCGCTCCCGGTCATGCCAACGAGAGTGCAGTCTCGCCGTCTAACAGAGCCGTACTTGCGATCACTGGTCTTGGCCAAATGTAGCGCGGACAAGGCGTTGTCGGCCACGAGACACACCGCGCAGGCGCACGCCTTCTCCTCCCTCCCCCCACGTAAACTATGAGTTGACCGCTTTTGATGGCGAGGCGACACTTGTCAGGTGCAGCAAGGCAGGAGGTAAGTGATGGCTGAGGCGGACCACTGGCGTCATATGGCAAGCGCTCCGAAAAACGGGAGCCGGATCCTCGTCACGATCCGGCCGTCCGAGCAGGGCCCCGCGGAAGTCGATCTCGCCTATTGGTCGAAGGGTGATCAGTTCGGGACTGAAGGCTGGCGCGCCTCCGATTCCTCGCCCGGCCGCATCATCGAGTATCCCGAGCCTGAGTTGAAGTGTTGGATGCCGATGCCCACGGCCAATCTCGATCGCGCCGCGATGCCGCTGCCCTGGGAAGGCGAGGACGAGCAGGAACTGGACGGCTCCGGGATCTAGGAGCGCCAGCGCCGGGTCGTTGGCTGGGCCCTGCTCGTCAGCGGCGGCATAGGCCGTCGCGTGGCCTGTTGCCTCCGCTACGGCGACACCACTCGGCCGAAGATCGTGCCGATGTGTTTCATTTCGTTGGGCACGGCCGCGGGGGTTCCCACCGCGGCCGCCCATTATCCTTCTATCGCATCATCGCCGCGACATTGCCGCCATCGACGGTGATGACCGCGCCTGTGCTTGCGCGCGCCTTGGCAAGGTGCACGAAGGCTTCGGCCACATCCTTGGCGGCGACTTCGCGGTGGACGAGGTTGCCGCGCATATAGGCTTCCGGCGTGATGCCGCGGGCGCGGCTGCGCTCCTCGACCATCTGGTCGGTCATGAGGCCGGTGCGGATGCGATCGGCGTTGACGGCGTTCGAGGTGATGCCGTCCGCACCGTGTTCGACGGCGTATTGCCGCATCAGTGCCATCAGCGCCGCCTTCGACGTTCCGTAGGGACCGAAATCGGGGCCGGGATTGACCGCCTGCTTGGAGACGTTGAACACCAGTGCGCCGCCGGTGCGTTGCGTCTTCATCACCCTGGTTGCTGCCCGGGCGATGTAATGGTGTCCCCAGAAGTTGAGGGCGAAGGCTTTCTCGAAGAGTTCGTCGGCGACCTCGATCATGGCGCCCTGGAAGGCGGCACCCGCATTCGAAATGACGATGTCGATACCGCCGAAATGTTCGGCAACGCTGGCGATAGCGGCGTCAACGGCCTGAGGATTGGTCACGTCGCAGGCGACGCCAAGCCCTCCGAGCCGGGCGGCCTCCTTCTTGACCGTCGCTTCGGCAAGATCGACGAGCGCGATTTCCGCACCTTCCGCGCGCAGCGCCTCGGCAATCGCAAGGCCAAGGCCGCCGGCACCACCAGTCACCACCGCAACTTGGCGGCTGAGCGGCTTCTCCACCTGTTTCGTCAGTTTGACTTGCTCGAGCGACCAGTATTCGATGTCGAAGAGATCATGTTCCGACAGCGCCTCGAAGCTCTCGATTCCTTCAGCGTTACGGATGACGTTGATCGTGGCTTCCGCGACATCGGCGCCGACGCGTGCGGCCTTCTTACTGGGGCCGGCCGCAAAGAGGCCGACGCCGGCGACGTAGAAGACGCGGGGCATCGGGTCGAGCATCTTCTTGTTGCCACCGACGCGCGCGTTGTTGCGCTCGAAATAAGCGCGGTATTCGGCGACGTAGTCGGCCACGGCCGTGCGCACCGTCTCTGCCCAGGTGGCCATTTCATCGGCAACCGGCGCCGGCAGGACCAGCCCGAAGCGCTTGATGTGGATGACATGCTCCGGTGTAGCATTGCCGCGGCGCGCGAGATCGCCGGCATTCTGCGCATTGCAGAACGCAAGCACCGCGTCGCTTGCCCGGTGCTCCAGCACGAAGCGTTTCGGGCAGCCTTCGACACCGGTGTCGATCGCGATGGCACCGCGCAGGACCGGCGCAATTTCCGCAGCCGTTGCAAGCGCTATTGGCTGCTTCACCTGGACGAACGGACGCGGATTGCCTTCGGCAATGCGGCGTTCGGCCCGGTCGATTGCGGCGATCATCTTCTCGTAGGATTCGCGCGGGTCTTCCGACCAGGTGAAGATGCCGTGCTTCAAGAGGATCATGCCGTCGGCGGTCGGATCGGCGCGGAAAGCCTCATCGCAGGCTTTCGCAAGATCGAAGCCGGGCATGACATAGGGAACGATGATCGCCTTAGGGAAGAGTTCGCGCACGATTTCTTCGCCGTGCGGCTGGTTTGTCAGCGACACGATCGCGTTGGCATGGGTGTGGTCGATGTGCTTGAACGGCAGGTTGGCATGGAGGATCGCTTCGACCGACGGATTGGGCGCTGCCGGATCGAGCAGCAAGCGGCGCTGCAGCATGACCATGTCGTCGTCACTGAGCGTTTGGAAACCGACCATCGCCTGGAGCGGTTGCAGGCGGACGGCAGGCAGGCCTGGCGGTTCGATCGTGCCCATGTCCCAGCCGCTTCCCTTGACGCAAAGAACCGGAATTTCAGAGCCGTCGAGATCGGTGAAAACGGTCTTTACCGACGTGTTTCCGCCGCCATGCAGCACCAGCTCCGGGTCGGATCCGAGCAGGCGCGTGGTGTAGGTGCGGATCGCCAGATCACGGTTGACGCCGTTGCGGACGTAGGCGTCGACGACATCGGCATATTCGGTTTCGGACCATCTCGATTTCATGCAAAGGCTCCTCAGCTTCCGGCGGACATCACCTGCGACGGCTCCGGACAAAAATGACATGGCGGGACCGTGCCCGCCGAGCCGTGGAAGGCTGGCAGGAAAGGCCGCTTGGGAAATTTGGGATCGGCGTCTGGCGCGGGCCGCGTCGAAGAAGGCGCGGATCCGATCCAGTCTGCCGCAGTCTCGTCTGCCCATGCGGCCGCATTCGTGGCCGCATGCTCAAACGCGATTCCGTTCTCGATCGCCCGTTACAACGGGGCGTAAACAAATGACAACATCATGTGTCAAATGTCAATTGAGCGTTCGAATTTGTTTGACGGCGGCCTCATTTCCGGTTTGAGGTGGCGCAAACAGTATCAGGCGGAGTGACGGATGGCGGAGAGCGCACGGGCAAGTTGGATGATCGGCGAAGGCAAGTCGTTGCCGCCCGAGTTCGATGACGGGGTCGTTTGGGCCGCCTGGCTCTACTACGTCGATCAACTGACCCAGAGCGACATCGCCAAGATCCTCGGCATGTCTCGCGCGACCATCGTCAATTACCTTCAGGAGGCCCGTGAACGCGGCCTCGTTACCATCCGCGTCAACACCGATGTCGGTGGACGCGTGGCCATCGCGCGCAAGCTGAAGGAGAAGTTCGGGCTCGAAGGAGCGCTGGTCATTCCAGCCGGAGAGCCGGCGTCGCTGGTCACGCGGCTCGGTGAGGCCGGCGCCCGCCTGCTTGCCGACATGATCAAGCAAGGCGACACGATCGGCGTTGCCTGGGGACGGACAGTGCTTGCCGTCGCCGACCAGATCTCGCTGGCCGAACCGCTCGATGGGCTCACTGTCGTCCAGGTTTCGGGCAGCTCGATCGCCAATCCCGAGTTCTCGCCGGAATTCTGCACCTCGCTGATGTCCCAGCGCATTCACGCACGCTGCGTCAACCTTTTGGCGCCGGCGCTGCTGTCGACGCCGGAACTCAAGCGCTGGCTGCTTTCGGAACCGGTGCTCGTCAAGCAGTTCGAGCTTATTCATTCCACCAACATCCTGGTCTTCGGCGTCGGCGATATCGGCCCCGACACGCTGATCCGCTCGGCCAATGTCGCAAGCCAGGAGGACTTCGATTCCTATCAAGCGCACGGCGCCGTCGCGGTGCTGATCTGCCGTTTCATCGATGAGGCGGGCCGACAGGTGAGCGGTGAACTCGACGATCGCATGGTGGGTATCGAGCTCGACGAACTCGTGCGTATCCCGAGCCGCGTTTGTGTCGCCGGCGGTGCGAACAAGGTCACGGCGATCCGCGCGACGATGAAGGGCGGCTACGCCACCCACCTCGTCACCGACATCGCAACCGCCGAGATGCTGCTGGCCGAATAGGCCTGAGGCGCTCCGACAGGAGCGCCCCGCCAGCCTATCAGTTCGTCTTGACGCGCGCCGTGCGCATGAATGCCTGCGTCGCCTCAAAAGAGGTGATGCCGGCATCCGAACCGAGACCGGTCGCCACCAGCGCGGCCGAGGCCTGCGCGAACTTCAGCGACGTCTCCGTGTCCATCTTGTGGTGCAGGGCGGCGATGAAGCCGGCGTTGAAGGCATCGCCGCAGCCCGTCGTATCGACGACGTCGATCTCGAAGGCTGGCAGTTTCACGGTCTTTCGGTCCGGATCCATGAAGTAGACGCCGTCGCCGCCGAGCGTGAAGACGCAGTGCTTCACACCGAGATCGCAGAAGAAGAGCGCCGCATCCTCGGCGGTTTTCCGCCCGGAGATCAGCATGGCTTCCTCCACCGACGGCATGAAGTAGTCGATATAGGGGAAGAGCGGGCGGATGAGGGAGAGCGTCTTCTCGCTGGCACCGAGCAGATCGAAGGTGACGGTGCGGCCCTTGGCCTTGGCTGCTTCGAGAAGCACGCGGCTCGGCTCGCCGTCGAGGCGGTCGAGCAGTCCCGTGCCGCCAAGATGAACGATCGGCGCGTCTGTCACGCGATCGAGGGCTTCGGCTGCGATCTCGAAATGACCGGACGCGCCGCGGACGTGAAGCGCCGGCCTTTCGCCGTTGCGGCGGATGTTGAGGATCGTGGCGGACGTCGGAACGCCGGCGATCCGCTGCATCTCCGCGGTGTCGACGCCGAAGCGCTGCAGGGTCGAAAGCACGAAGTCGGCCTTCTCGTCGTCGCCGACGGCGCCAACCGCAAGGCAGTTGAGACCGAGCTTTGCAAGGTCGACCACTGTGCCGCCGGCGGTACCGGCAACCGTCAGGCGGATCTCGTCAATGAACTCGACATTGCCGCCCTCGGGAATTCGGTCGACGGGGCGACCGAGGATGTCGAGAATGTAAAGTCCGATGACCGAAACATCGTGCGCCATGCACTCAAACCTTTCTCAAAGAAACAGGGGTGTCGAAAGACACCGGCCCCGACCGCGGCTTGGCGGCCTTAAGGCCGGCCGTCAGGATTGTCGGCCGCGGATCGAGAAGATCCCGCCGGCGAGAATGATGAAGATGCCGACGATGACGAGCTGCCAGGTGCTCGGGATGCCGACAAGAATGAGGACGTTGCTGACCAGTGTGATGAGAACCACGCCCAGAAGCGTGCCGATGACACTCCCGGAGCCGCCGGTGATGCGCGCGCCGCCGAGAACGACCGCGGCAATGATTTCGAGTTCGGCGCCCGCGAGGTCGAACGGGTTCGCCAGCCGGTTGCTGGAGACGTGAATGATCCCGGCGATGCCGGCGAGAAGCCCCGCATAGGCAAAGACAAAGATGCGGACCGTGCGCAGGTTGTAGCCGAGCCGCTCGGCCACACCGGCATTGCCGCCGACGGCATAGACCGCGCGGCCGATCAGGGTGCGCTCGAGGATCCACCAGGTGACGATCGCGGCGACCGCAAGGATCAGCACGAAGGCAGGCAGCGTCGAGGTTGAGCCGTTGGCACTGTGGTGGGTGAAGAGCGCAAGCTTTCCGAACGCGTCCATTGCTGCCGGAATGTTCATGAACAGCGCTGTGCCGACAAAGGTGAGCAGGAAGCTGCGAATGACATATTGCGTGCCGATCGTCACGATCAGCGACGGCGCCTTGAGCGCATGAACGAGAACACCGTTGAGCGCGCCGAAACAGGCGCCGCCGACAGCGCCGAGCGCAAGGATCGCCACGATCGGCATGTCGGGCACCACGTTCACGACCAGCATGGTGACGGCGTACATGACGAAGGCGGCGATCGCCGTGAACGAGACGTCAATGCCACCGGAGGCCAACACGACGAGCACGCCGAGCGCGAAAAGGCCACGCACGACGGACGCGCGCAGGATGTCGAAGAGATTCGATACCTGCCAGAAGTCCGTGTTGATCGCGCCGACGACGAGCGAGACGGCGACGATCAGGATCAGCGTGAAGGCCGGGGGATGCCGCATGAGCCACGCCCAAATGCCGGCAACCGCGCCTGCGCTTTCAGACCGGGGTGCAGCCGAGGAAAAGGTGGTTTCGGTCATTGAAGCCTCGCAATGGTATCGTCCGTCAGCGCACGCGAGAGGACGTCTTCGGCCAGCCCTTCGGCGGCAAAGGTTTTGACGACGCGACCCTTGCGCATGACCATGATGCGGTCGCAGTTCTGCAACAATTCGGGCAGGTCGTCGCTGATGATGATGACGCCCATGCCGTCGCCGGCGAGCCGCTGGATGATCCGATAGATCGTGTCTTTGGAGCCCACATCGACGCCGACCGTCGGGCCATGCAGGATCAGAAGTTTTGGCTCGATCGTCAGCCAGCGCCCGATCAGCACGCGCTGCTGGTTGCCGCCGGATAGGGACTGCACCGGCTTGTCGACGCCGGCCGAGACGACCTGGAGATCGTCGACCGTGCGCTCGGCAAGCGCACGGCTGCGGCGTCCGTCAACGATACCGAGGGCATTGCGCAGCCGGTCGAGGACCGGAACCACGATATTGTCCTTGATCGATTGCGAGAGGAACAACCCCTCCGAGAGCCGGTCCTCGGGAACGTAGCCAATGCCAGACGCTATCGCGTCGGCGGGTTTGCCAAGGCGGATCTCGTCGCCCTCGAGAAAAATGCCGCCGCCGTCAGCCGGCGAAACGCCGGCGAGCGCAAGCGCCAGTTCGTTGCGCCCGGAATCAAGCAGCCCGGTAATGCCGACGATTTCGCCCTTGCGCAGCGACAAGGAGACGTCAGCGAAAAAGCCGCTCCGCGAGAGCTTCTCGACATTGAGCAACTTCTCGCCGAGCGTGACGGCAGAGCGCTGGCGCGTATCGTCCAGCACCTTGCCGGTCATCCAGAAGGCCAGATCGGTCTTCGAATGGCCTTCGACATCGCATTCGGCGACCTTCTGGCCGTCGCGCATGATGATCGCCCGCCCGCCGAGCGATTTGCACTCGTCGAGCTTGTGGGTGACAAACAGCACGGCAACGCCCTTGGCGCGCAGGCGATCGACGACGCCGATAAGATTGTCGACCTCGTGTTTGGTCAGCGCCGTCGTCGGCTCGTCCATAATGACGAGGCGGGCGTCGGAGGCGATCGCACGGGCAATGGCGATCAACTGCCGCGTCGCCATCGGCAACTCGTCCGTGCGCGTCGACAGAAAGGCCCTGCTCGCGGGCAGGCCGACGGCCGCAAGGGCGCGCTCGGCTGTCGCCCGCATTTTCGGTATGTCGAGCCGCCGCGCAAGCTTGCCCGACGAGGATACGAGCTGCTGCGTCAGGCCGATGTTCTCTGCGACGGAGAGGTTGGGGAGCAGCGAGAAATCCTGATAGACCGTTTCGATGCCGGCAGCGAGGGCGGCGACTGGCGTCAGTCCGGTGACCGTCTTGCCGTCGATCAGGAGTTCGCCTGCATCGGCCCCTTGAGCCCCGGAAATGATCTTGATGAGCGTGCTCTTGCCGCAGCCGTTCTCACCCATCAGGTGATAGATGTTGCCGGCCTCGATCGAAAGGCTGACGCCCTTCAGCGCTCGCACGCCACCGAAGTGCTTCTCGATGTTGCGCACCTCCAGAAACGGGGTCGCGGGCTTGAGATGCGGTTCACCGCCAGTGGGCTGGGGCTGCATGGCTTTGTCCTGACGGGGCATGAGGGCGTTCGAGTGTCCTGCCGCCGCGCCGGTGGGCGCGACGGCATTGATCGGCTGAACCGATCAGAACGGGTATTTGCTGTAGTTCGACTTGTCGACGTCGACCCAGGCTTCGCCGACGACAATCATGCCGTCACCTGCACCCTTCTTGACCGTCACCTTTTCGTAGCCGGGCACGCCGAGATCCATGCCGTCCTTGATCTCTTCGCCCTTGATGACCATGTCGGCGACCTTGTTCATGACGTAGCCGGCATCCTTAGGATCCCAGAAGCTGATGCCATCCACAGCACCGGACTCCAGATAGGATCCGGTATCCTTCGGCAGGCCGATACCGAATACGCAGGTCTTGTCCTGAAGGCCAGCCTCTTCGACGGCGCGGCCGATGCCGATGACGTCGATGGCAGAGCCGCCCTGGAATCCCTTGATATCGGGGTATTTGCGCAGGATCTCGCGGGCCTTCTCGTAGGCGCGGTTGGCGTCGTTGAAGGATTCGTTCTTCTCCGAGACCAGTTCCATGTCCGGGTACTTCTTTGCATTTTCAGCGCCGCCGTCAGCCCACTGCACGTGCGTCAGGCTGCCGAGCGAACCGACGAAGGAGGTCCACTTGCCGGACTTGCCCATGCACTCGGCGATCTTTTCGTTGAAGCGAGCGCCGAAGGCCTTGTTTTCGAAGGCTTCGATGTCGACGAGCGTGTTCTTCATGCTGTCGGCTTCGTGGGTCACAACCTTGATGCCGCGCTGGGCGGCGCGCTTCAGCACGCCTTCGAGCGACGCTGCATCCATCGGCACGACGGCAATCGCGCTGACCTTCTTGGCGACGAGGTCTTCGATCAGGCGCGCCTGCTGGGCAGCGTCTGCCTTGCCGGGGCCAATCTGGCTCGTGGCAACCGTATCATTGTCGTTGCCGTAGGCGACAACGCCTTCCTCCATGCGGGTAAACCAGTTCTCGCCGGTGACCTTCACGACGGTCACGATGCTCGGCTTCTCCTCGGCAGTGGCCGCCGTTGCGGCCCAGATGGTGCCGAGGGCCACGGTGCAGGCGGCAATTTTACGAAAATCAGGCATAGTTCCTCCCATTGCGCCTTCGAAGGGAAAGAGCTGTGGCGCGCGAAGGCTCGCGCCCGGCCCTGGCGGAAACGGGGTTAGCTGCGGGTCGCCCTGAACCAGGCTTTGAGATCGAAGCCGGAGGTGGCGATGAAGACGAGCAGAAGAACGCCCCAGGCGAGATCCCGGAAGAAGTTCGAGATGTTCATGAAGTTGAAGAGGCTGGAGAGCATCTGCAGCGATGTTGCCGAAAGCACGACGCAGATGACCCGCCCATAGCCGCCCTCAGGGCGAACGCCAGCCATGACCGCGATCAGGATCGCGATGAGGACATAGGAGGTGCCGTAGTCCCACTTGACGCTCGAGGTGCGCGCGGCGATGACGATGCCGGCAACCGATGCCAACAGCCCGCAAACCGTATAGGTCAGGAACAGGATGCGCTTCTCCGGGATGCCGGCGTAGCGCGCCGCCTTGGCATTGTTGCCGAGCAGAAGCAGACGCTGGCCGAAGGGCGTGAAACGCAGGATGGCGCCGATCGCAAGTGCGACGACCAGGAACAGAGCGAAGCATTGGGGCACGCTCAGGATCGTGGCATTGCCGAAATCGTCGAGCGGCTCGACATAGCCGATGCTGAGCGCCGAACCGTTGGTGAGAACGATCGCCAACCCCGTGAAGAGCAATTGCGTGCCGAGCGTGGCGATGATCGGCGTCAATCCGACCTTCGCGATCAGGAACCCGTTCAGCATGCCGCCGACAAGGCCGACGCCAAGCGCAAGGCCGATCAGGCTCCAGGTGAAGAGAAGCGGAGCGTCGTCGGCGGAAATCACATCGCGCAGGAAGAAGTAGGCGGCAACCCCGGAGAGATTGGCCAGCGCGATGCCGGAAAGGTCGATGCCGCCATTGCCGGACATCATGGCCAGCATGACGCCAAGCGCGAGGAAACCCAGCTCGGGGACCTGCGACGCCATGGACTGGAAGTTATAGAGCTCGACGAAGCTGGCGCCGACGAGCACCGCACCGGCGACAATCGCGGCAACGTTCACAGTGGCAAGAAAGCCGAGCTGCCGATCCATCTGAAAAGCCACGATGTCCCCCTCCCATGCTGGCATCTGTGCAGACGGATATGCTTCCCGACCCTTCGGTTTCAGGCTCCTGTCTCCCCTGAAACCAGCCGCAGCCGGCGTCCTCTGTACATTTCTGACATTTGCCAGTCATCGGTGTGTTTTGTCAACAGCGTTCTTCACGCTGTTCTGTTACGTCCACGGGAGGTGAGCGGACGTGGCGAGTTAGTCGGCCGCTTATGCGGCGTGCTCGGTCCTGCCGGAGCGTTCATGGGCACGCCCGCGGCCCCGGTGAGATATCCGCTCGATTGGCAAGAGGAGCAGGCTGGAAATGGAAAAGGTGGAGACCATGGCCGCTCGAACGGGCGCCCATTGACAGCAGCGATCGTTAGGCGCCGGTGTTCAATTGATCAAGCCAATCCCGAATGACGGCCGCAAGGCGTTGCGGCGCTTCCATCGGAACCATATGGCCGGTCTCAGCGACGACCTCGAAGCTTGAGCCGACGAGCCCGTGGTGCAGTTCGAGCGCCTCAGCGCGCGATCTCAAGCGATCCTCTTCACCGGCAATGACGAGGCTGGGGCTTCGGATCGAAGCCAGGGCATCCCGCTCGTCCTTCCGCTCGACGAGCGACTGGCGGCGAAAGGCGTCGCCTCCCATTCGCTGGCCGGCCGCCTGGATTCGCTCAAGGATATCGGTCCGCCCGGCATTGTCGGGGTGCAGGGACGAGAGGATGGCCAAACGGCTGAGGCCTCTGAATGCCGTGCCGGCCGACTGCCCGGCGACGGCTGCCTTTCGTTGGCGCTCCACGTCGCTTTCGCCGCGCGCGGACGTAGCGATGAGGACAAGGGCGCTCACTCGCTCGGGCGCCTGTCTGACGATTTCCCGGGCGACGTACCCGCCCATGGAGAACCCAACGAGTATGAAGCGATCCGGCGCATCCAGCAGCGCGCGACGGGCCATGGCAGCGATCGAGGCATCCTGCGACAGGTCGGCATGGATCGCAGGCCCGTAGTCGCCAAGCGCGGGAGCAACGTCGCGCCAGAGATCGGCGTCCAGCATGAAGCCGGGAACCAAGAGCATTGCCACCGTCGCCACCTCGCCTTGCATCTGCGCGTACACTGACCCTATCGGAAGAAAAGGTAGTGGTCGTCAAGCGAGATGCCCGCCTTTGGGCGGACAGCCTGTTGCGCTGTGGCAACCGTGCGGCGCCAACTGTGCAGTGCGCCGGCCCTTCAGTCTGTTTCCAACGATCGGCCCAAGGCCGATTTCCAGCTGGCGACGAAATCCGCCGAAACGCGCGCTTGCGGCACCATCGTATCGAAGCCGTGATAGGCCCCGGGAACCACGGACATTTCGCCTTGACCACGCGTGAATGAGCCGGCTCCGCGGTAGCGCGGCGGGCTATCCGACGGTTCGCTTCCGATCGGCTGGTTAAGGACCGATAACCTCGGCCGGCCGAGCCCCTGGCCATCGGTGTTTTCCTCGCGATCGCGGACCTTGCTACCCGAAAGCGAGAGCGCCATGAGACCGGTTTCAGACACGAGGCCTGAGTCGGCGCGAACGAGAGCATGCGAGGCGGGAACCGGACGTTGACGGCAAGCGCCGAGGTGCCCGCTGTCGTAGACAGACGAAGAAAGCGCCCGAACGGGCCTAACCTTCTGGCCCGATAGCCCATTTTTTCGCGCGCGACGTCATCCGGTGGTTGCCCGCCTATCGGAGGATGCATAAGCTCCCCGCCGCGCGGCTTCGCCGCAGGCCGTTTCACGGCATCCTGGAGTCTAGAAATCTACCATGACAGTCGCCATCCCTGCCGTGACACGCCCGAAGACGCATCTTGCCGTCCTGGTCGTTCTCGGGGTCACCCATCTCCTCAACGACCTCATGCAGTCGCTGATCCCGGCCGCCTATCCGATCCTGAAGGACGCCTACGCGCTCGACTTCGTACAGATCGGCATGATCACGATGACCTTCCAGATTGCCGGGTCTCTGCTGCAGCCGGCGATCGGAATGGTCACGGACAAGCACCCTGCCCCCTATTCGCCGGTCGTCGGGATGATGTTCACGCTGTCGGGCCTGGTCAGCCTCGCCCTTGCCGATAGCTATGCCATGATCCTTGTCTCGGTCGCACTGATCGGCATCGGGTCGTCCATCTTCCATCCCGAAGCCACGCGCATGGCGCGCTATGCCGCCGGCGGCCGGCAGGGCTTGGCGCAGGGACTGTTTCAGGTCGGCGGCCAGGCAGGCGGTGCGCTCGGCCCGGTCTTTGCCGCGGTGATCATCGTTCCCTGGGGGCAGCCGAGCCTTGCGTGGTTCGCCGCCCTGGCGTTGCTGGCCATGATGCTTCTCGCCTGGATTGGCAGCAAGCAGCGCGAGATCAGCGCTGCATTCATGGCGCTGCGGGCGGAGAGCAAGAAGGCCGGCAGCGTCCGTCACGCGCCGGCAACGATCGCTGTCGCTCTGGTGGTCCTGACGCTGCTGATGTTCACCAAGAACGCCTACGGCGAAAGTTTCCGTTCGTTCTACACCTTCTACCTCATGGAAAGGTTCGGACTTTCCATTCCTTCCGCACAGATGATGTTGTTCATCTTCCTGCTCGCCTCGGCCGCAGGCGCACTGATCGGAGGCATTATCGGCGATCGCATCGGGCGGTACCGGATCATCTGGATCTCGGTTCTGGGGCCGCTTCCCCTGACGCTGATCCTGCCCCACGTCGATCTGTTCTGGACCGGCGTGCTGACGGTGATGATCAACCTGATCATGGCAAGCGCCTTTGCATCGATCCTGATCTACGCCATCGAACTGCTACCGAACCGCATCGGACTGATCGGAGGGCTGTTCTACGGCCTGAACTTCGGCTTGGGTGGCATTGCCGCAGCGCTTCTCGGCATATTGGCCGACCGCTACGGTGTCGAAACGGTCTATTATATCTGCTCGTTCCTTCCGCTTGCGGGGCTTCTCGCTTGGTTCCTCCCGAAGATCGAGGAGGGGCGCCATTGAGGGATACATCTTCGGTTTCCCCGCGGAGCAGGCAGGTGTGGCACGCGCCCGATTGAGGAATGACGCGACGCATTACATAATCACCCCGCGCTGGCGGCAGCGCTCCAATGAGAGGATAGCGACATGCATGAACTTGCAATTCTTGCCTCCATCCTGGGCGTCTTCCTGCTTGGAGCCATGAGCCCCGGCCCGAGCTTCATCGTCGTGTCGCGGATCGCGATTGCGCGGTCACGCGCCGATGGATTGATGGCAGCGGTCGGCATGGGCATTGGCGGCTTTTTCTTCGCCTGTATTGCGGTCGCTGGCCTGACGGCGATCCTCCTTCAGGTCGAATGGCTCAACATCCTCCTAAGGCTCGCCGGCGGCGCCTATCTCGTCTGGATCGGCATCGGCATCTGGCGGGCAGCACCGCAGAAGATTACGATTGCCGAGACGCCCGCCGACCAGCCGAGCACGCTCTGGAAATCCCTGCTACGGGGGCTCTTCGTTCAGATCTCCAACCCGAAGACGGCGATCTTCTACGCCTCGATGTTTGCCGCGCTGCTGCCGTCGCCGGCGCCCACCTGGATGCTTCTCGCTCTCCCCCCGCTGCTCTTCATCAACGAGTTCCTGTGGTACGCGATCGTCGCCCTCGGCTTTTCCTCCCAGGGGCCGCGGGTCGTCTATCTGCGCTCAAAGACCTGGATCGACCGCGCCGCCGGCGCCGTGGTGGGCGCACTTGGGCTGAAGCTGATGACGGATAGCGCACGAACGATCGCCTGACGCGCTTGTTCGAGCGTTGCCTTATCCGAATGGCCGGTCGGTGCTGGTCGTCGCCTGTGCCAGTGGCCTTGCGGCTGCATAGCCTCGCGGCGCCAGGCGTGCGGTGAGCGCGGCCGCGATGAGAATAGAACCGAGGTGCCACGTCCAGCCGGCGGCAAAGCTTCCGGTCAGGTCGTGGAGTGCGGACACGATCATCGGCGGTGTGGCCGCCAGCAGAAAACCACCGCCTTGCATCACGGCCGATAGCGCAGTTGCCTGTGCGGGGTCGGCCAGATGATCGAGCGCGACCACCATCGACAGGGCGAAGCAGCCGCCGAGCCCGGCGCCGGTCAGCGCGACGAACGCAAACGGTGCTGCATGCGGCGCGAAGGCAAAGCCCGCAAAGCCTGCGAACTGGCACCCGAGCGTGAACCACAGCCACGGCCGCCGGTCCATCCCGTTGCGGCAGGCCAAGACCGGCAGGATGAGCGCAGCCGCTGCCTGGAAGACCGCCATGACCGCGAGCAGACTGCCGCTCGCCGAAGGGCCCCAGCCAAGCTGCTGGTAGTGTGGAGCGAGCCAGACCACCACCGAAGTGTAGCCGCCATTGACCAGACCGAAGAACACCATGAGGAGCCAGGCCCGCGGCTTCGTGAGCAAATTTCGGACGAGATTGCCCTCCGGTTTCCGTGGGCCGTCGCTGGGAAGCGCGACCCAGGCAACAGCGACGGCGACAACGCCGAGCGCTGCCAGCGAACCGAGCCCGATGCGCCAACTGCCAGTCAAGTCCGAGATGACAGGAGACGCCTGCGCTCCCAAGGCGCCGCCGCCCAGCAGCATCGCCGAGTCTGCATATGTTTTCCTGTCGTCGAATTGTCGCCCGAACGGGAAATCCCGCAACAGGTCTTGCTTTGTGAGCGCCCGGAAGGAGCGCTCGATCTCCGAGGCTGAGTGCCCTCTCAGGCTAGCCGCGCATAATGCTCAAAACCCACCGCCTTCAAGGCTGGCGTCTGGTGGACGTAGCCTGGCGGATGGATCGGGCTGCGCAATTCCCGCGCGCCGAGGGTTCGGCTGCGACATTGATCGGGATGCACGATCGGCACTGCGGACAACAGTTGCGCCGACGCAGGATGCCTTGATCGCCCGCAAAGTCGGTTCCATCCCGCTCGGCTTGTTCGCCAGCGCCGACTACATCGCGCGCCGGGGACGGCCGGGCTCCTTGGCCGATCTCGCCAGTCACGACGTCCTCGGGCCGTATCGCTCCCCCGTCGACATGAAGATCGGCAAGAGCGCCGCACCAGAACTACCCCCGATGCGCTATGCGATGCGGACGGATTGCCATCCCGCGCGCATTGCCGCGACACGGGCCGGCCTCGGCATCACGATCATGCAGGTTCCGATCGGAGAGAGGGACCCAGGACTTCAGCGTCTCCTGCCGGAGGTAGTGGTGACGTCACTGGATACCTGGATCGTCGCCCACGAGAATCTCAGATCGGTGGCCAGGATCGCAGCGGTGTTCGATTACCTGGTCGCAGCCTTTGCCGATTTCATTAAAGGGGATGGCAAATCTCCACGCAGTGCAGGCTGAGGTAGCGGCCTTCGACCGCAACCCTGCGGGCGGCCGGCACGAGGGCGCGGCCGCCGGCAGCTAGATCCGATCACCGGATGGGTCGCCGCAACAGGTTGATCGTGTTGAGCGCGGTGACGATGGCGAGCGGGAATTGGGCAATCCCCGTCAATTCAAAGAGAAAATCGTCCGGCAACCGGTACACCGGCTCGGGAAACAGGAACCGTGCCGCATCCGTTCCGAAGCCGAAATAGGCGATATTCTTGATCACATGGTTCCAGCCTCCCTCGTAGATACCGATCATCGCGACCGGGAAGGCGAGCACGACAAGGGCCGCCAGCCATATCGCGACACGTCCGGCCATGGTCCCGCCCTTTGACCGACCGACATACAGAGCGGTTGTTATGATGATCGCCGCCGGCACGGCCAAATGGACGATGTGGAGGCGCCACGGTGTTTCATAGATATAGGCGCCATAGGCGTGGTGCAGGCTCGTCAGAGCGAGCAGCAGAAGCGCACCGGCACCGGCTTTTCGAAAAGGCGAAGAGAGAGGCGACGTTGCGGAAAGTTCAACCATGGCTGTTCCTCGATGTTGACTAGACGACAATCGGCTAGCACGATCCGGAACATGGTGTTCGGAAGTTGCGAAACAGACGGGCACCACTTGTACCGAATTGGACTGGAGCGCGCGCTCGTCCGGAAAAAGGAGAGCAAACTTGGCGATCGATCGACGCGTGGCCCGAACGCGCACGGCGCTTTATGAAGCGCTTCTCGCCTTGATACGCCGCAAGCACTACGAGCTGATCACCGTCGAAGACATCCTGACCGAGGCGAACATCGGACGATCGACGTTCTATGCGCACTTCACGTCGAAAGACGACCTTTTGAAACGCAGTCTGGAACGTCTTCGCGATCTGCTGGTGACTGCAAAGGACAAGGCGATCTCGTCGGCACGCCATGAAGAAGCATGGGATCCCAGCCGCGCCTTGTTCGAGCACGTCGCCGAACACGCCGACATCCAGGTCGCGCTTGCCGGCGGACGCGGAGGCGGCATCGTGCGCGATGCGGTCGATGATGTGCTTGCGGAAGTCCTCCGCCAGTCGCTTCCTGGCACGATGCATGCCGCTCTTCCCCGCGACCTCGTGATCCGCCACATGGTCTCCACGTTCAACGCCGTTTTGCGGTGGTGGCTGGAAGAGCGACCGGAAATGCCTCCCCGCGAAGTCGACGCTGCGTTCCGAAAACTGCTGCTTGACGGCCTGCCGTCGGAGACGTGCCGGCCCTTCATCATGACTTCGTGACCGGCAGCCTGCGCGCAACCGGACTTTGCTCCGCCGCGAACACGACGGGTACTCAGAGAGAAGATCGGGCACCTAGTGGGTGCAGAGCATTCGGGCGTCGAAGGCCCTTTGCGCCTTGATGAAGCGCGCCGCGATGGCATTCTTCAAACCATCCGGGTGCACTTGAAGCACGCCACCGGACTCACCGGCCTCGGCCCGCCTGAACGACCGTGACGGCGATCATGTGGAACACGTCGTTGGCGTTGCAGCCGCGCGAGAGGTCGTTGGCGGGCTTGGCAAGACCTTGCAGGATCGGGCCGATCGCGGTCGCGCCGCCGATGCGTTGGGCGATCTTGTAGCCGATGTTTGCCGCGTCGAGGTTGGGGAAGACGAAGACATTGGCCTCGCCATGTAGCGCCGATTGCGGCGCCTTTGCCGCGCTGACGGCTTCGACGAAGGCGGTGTCGAACTGCAATTCCCCGTCGATCACCAGCCCTGGTGCCGAGGCATGGGCGAGCCGCGTCGCCTCCACCACCTTCGAAACGCGCTCATGCGCAGCACTGCCCGCCGTCGAGAAGGAGAGCATTGCCACCTTCGCCGGCTTGCCGGAGAGCGCCTCGTAGGAGCGCGCCGAGGTTACCGCGATATCAGCAAGGCCGGTGGCATCAGGATCCACAATCAACCCGCAATCGGCGAAGACGAAGGCACCCTTCTTTTCGTGGTGCGGCGCGCAGAGCATCATCAGGAAGAAGCTCGACACCAGGCCGACATCCGGTGCCCGGCCGATGGTCTGGAGTGCGGCGCGCACCGTATCGGCGGTGGTGGCGACAGCCCCCCCGACCGTTCCGTCTGCGTGATCCTCGCGCACCATCATGGCCGCAAAAACGAGCGGCGAGCGAACGGCTGCGGCGGCTGCGGCTTCATCGATACCTTTGCCACGCCGGAGGTCGTGGTAGGCGGCGGCAAGATGCTCAGTCAGCGGAGACGAAGCCGGATCCTCGATGCGGATTTCGTCTGGGCTGCCGCCGGCGGCGTGCAGTTGCGCCGCGACGATCTTCCTGTCGCCCACGAGCGTGATCGCGGCAATGCCGGCACGCGACGCACGCAAGGCGCCTTCGACGATCCGTGGGTCTTCGCCTTCGGCGAGCACGATATGGCGCGGCGCGGCTTCTGCAGCCTCGAGTATGCGGTCGAGCGGTTTCATCAGGCGTGCCCCAGATAGTGAATGCCGACGAGGATGAAGAGAGCGATGAAGACGGTTTCGGCGACGATCAGCGCGACCGCGTCGCCACCGACGTCGAGCACGCGGCGAAGTGACGTCCGCATGCCGACGGCGACGATGCCGGCGAGCAGCGCCCAGCGCGATGTCTCCATGCCGGCCTTGGTGACCATTTCCGGAACGAAACCGAAGGAATTCAGCGCCGCAAAGATCAGGAAGGCGACGACGAAGCCAGGCAGCAGCGGCGGGCGCTTGCCGGTTTCGCCTTCGGGCTGCGGTACCCTGCGCAGCGACAGGGAGAAGATGAGGACGACTGGTGCGAGCATGGTGACGCGGATCAGCTTGACGAGTGTGGCCGTCTCGCCCGCCTCCGGCGAGACCGAGAAGCCGGCGCCGACGACCTGCGCGACGTCATGGATGGTGCCACCGAAGAAGATGCCGGTGGCGCGCGCGTCCAGCCCCATGGTCTGGGCAAGAATCGGGTAGGCAATCATCGCAAGCGTAGAGAGCACCGTGACCGACAGCACGGTGAAGATCAGATTACGCTCGGAGAACTCGTTCTTCGGCAGCACCGCTGCGATCGCCATGGCCGCCGACGCGCCGCAGATCGCGACCGAACCGCTGGTGATGAGCGCAAGCCGCCAGCCGCGACCGAGCAATTTTGCGGCAAGCAGTCCGAAGCCGATGGTCGCGGCGATGGCCGAGATGAGCAGCAGGATCGTGCTTGCGCCAAGGCCGATCAGGAGGTCGACGCTGATGCGCATGCCGAGCAGCGCCACGCCGATGCGCAGCACCTTCTTGGCGCAGAAATCGATGCCGGCGACGCAGCGCCCTTCCTCGGACAGGAAATGAAAGGCGATGCCGAGCAGCAGCGCCATCAGCATGGCCGGTGCGCCGTAGTGATCGGAAAGGAACTGTGCGGCGACGGCGACGGCCGCGGTAACGGCAAAGCCCGGCCAGTAGGCCGCAAAGCCGGAGGGTACGCTTCGGAAGCGTTCGTGGACGGAGGCGACGAAGGTCATGGTTCTGTTCCGGTCATCTGCGAGAAGCTTCGCCCCGCCCGGGCGCACCGGGCGGGGCTTGAGGTAGAGCGTGGATCAGGCGCGCTTCTGCGGACGCATGTCGGCGCGGTCGATGCCGGCGACCGGCACGGGCTTCTTCATGGCGTCACGGCGGAAAGGTTCGCCGAGCTCCTGGTTGAGGATGACTTCGATGAATGTCGTCACGCCCTTTTCCTGGTCGGCG
The DNA here is from genome assembly GCF_016919405.1 of Ensifer sp. PDNC004. Classification (NCBI taxonomy): domain Bacteria; kingdom Pseudomonadati; phylum Pseudomonadota; class Alphaproteobacteria; order Hyphomicrobiales; family Rhizobiaceae; genus Ensifer; species Ensifer sp. PDNC004. The sequence goes on along the minus strand of NZ_CP070352.1, from coordinate 154,469 downwards.
ATCGCGTTGGAAAGCGCTTCGGTCAGGGCCGCGGTCGTGTTGACGGCCACCCCCTTCAGGCCGCAGCCCTCAGCCACCTTCGCGTAGGAGAGGTTGGGGTTGAGCTCCGTGCCGACGAAGTTGTTGGCGTACCAGAGCGTCGTGTTGCGTTTCTCCGCGCCCCATTGGTAGTTGCGGAAGATCACCATGGTGATCGCCGGCCAACCCTCGCGGCCGATCGAGCCCATTTCATTCATGGAGATGCCGAAGGCACCGTCACCAGCAAAGCCGACCACCGGCACGTCAGGGCAACCGATCTTGGCGCCGACGATCGACGGGAAGCCGTAGCCGCAGGGGCCGAACATGCCCGGCGCCAGATACTTTCGGCCGGCTTCGAAGGTCGGATAGGCATTGCCGATCGCGCAGTTGTTACCGATGTCGGTCGAGATGATCGCTTCCTTCGGCAAGGCCGCCTGGATCGCCCGCCAGGCCTGGCGCGGCGACATGCGGTTCGGCTCGCGCGAACGTGCGCTTTCGTTCCATTCCGTGCCCGGATCATCGTCCTCGTGGTCCATCGAGGAGAGCTGCTGCTGCCAGGCTGAGCGGGTCTGGTGGATTGCAGCCTTGCGCTCTTCGCGTCCGGTGTCGCCTGCCGTTGGCGAGAGCAGCTCGAGTATCTGGCGGGCGACCTGCTTGGCATCGCCGCAGATGCCGACCGATACCTTCTTGGTCAGGCCGATCCGGTCGGCGTTGATGTCGACCTGGATGATCGAGGCGTTCTTCGGCCAGTAGTCGATGCCGTAGCCCGGGAGCGTCGAGAATGGATTGAGCCGCGTGCCGAGGGCGAGAACGACATCGGCCTTGGAGATCATCTCCATCGCCGCCTTCGAGCCGTTATAGCCGAGTGGGCCGACCGAGAGGCGATGGCTGCCGGGGAAGGCGTCGTTGTGCTGGTAACCGCAGCAGACCGGCGCATCGAGACGCTCGGCGAGCTTCATGCTATCGGAGATGGCATTGCCGATGACAACGCCGGCGCCGTTGAGAATGACCGGGAACTTCGCTTCCGACAAAAGCTTGGCGGCTTCGGCGATCGCCTGCGGACCGCCCGCCGGACGCTCGAAACGAACGATCGCCGGCAGGTCGACGTCGATCACCTGGGTCCAGTAGTCGCGCGGAATGTTGATCTGCGCCGGAGCACAACCGCGCCAGGCCTTCTCGATGACGCGGTTGAGGACTTCCGGGATGCGCGAGGGATCACGCACTTCTTCCTGGTAGCAGACCATCTCCTCGAACATCGCCATCTGGTCGACTTCCTGGAAACCGCCCTGCCCGATCGTCTTGTTGGCCGCCTGGGGCGTGACCATCAGAAGCGGCGTGTGGTTCCAGTAGGCGGTCTTGATCGCGGTGATGAAGCCGGTGACGCCGGGGCCGTTCTGGCCGATTGCGACCGACATCGTGCCGGTCGCGCGGCTGAAGCCGTCGGCCATCATACCCGCATTGGTCTCGTGGGCGCAGTCCCAGAACTTGATGCCGGCCTTCGGGAACAGGTCCGACACCGGCATCATGGCCGAGCCGATGATGCCGAAGGCATGTTCGAGGCCATGCATCTGAAGAACTTTGACGAAGGCTTCCTCGGTGGTCATTTTCATGGGGTGGTTCCTTTCCTGGTATTATTTCAAAGAGTTAGAGGATCTCGTCACGGAGGTAGTACCAGCGGTACATTCCCCATTGGCCAAGCCGTCGGAACGGCGTCAGAAGCCCGTGGCCCGGCAAGGGTGATGTGAAGATGGGAAGGTCGAGGCCGCCGCCTTTGCCAGCGACCATCTGCGCCATGCGACGGCCGGCCTGGGCGGAATACATGACGCCGTTGCCGCCATAGCCCATGGCGTAGAACAGCCGCTGGCTCGGGTCCGGCTGGAAGATGCGCGGCATCATGTCGTGGCTGACATCCACCCACCCCCACCAGGAGTAGTCGATGTCGATGCCGCGAAGCGCCGGGAACTTGCGGTAGAGACCGGCAAGCAGCAGCTCGAGGTGCTTCGGGTTGCTCGCGTCGCGTCCGGTAATGGCGCTGCGGCTGCCGATCTGCACGCGTCCGTCAGGCAGCATGCGGTAATAGTGCCGCAGCGTGCGTGTGTCGGTGAGCGGGATGCGCGTCTTGAAGTTCAGCGCCTGCTGCTCGCTTTCGCTCAGCGGCCGCGTGACGATCGAGTTCGACAGGATCGGCATCAGCCGGTGACGGGTGAGCGCATTCATCCCCGGCGAGGTATAGCCGGCCGTCGCAATGCAGACGGCACGCGCTTTGACCGTTCCGCTAGGCGTCGTCAGGTAATGCACGCCGCCCTTGGCGGTGCAGTCAAGCACCGGGCTCGACGTATGGACCTTGGCGCCCAGCTTGCGGGCAAGCTTGAGGTAGCCGAAGGCGAGCTTGGCCGCATGAATGCCCATGCCGTCGGGCTCGTACATCGCGCCGCGCGCTTCCTCGTCGCGGACGAAGTCGCGGTGGATCTCGTCGCGCGAAACCATGCGGGCGCGATAGCCGAAGGTATCGTTGAGGACGCGGACCTCGCTTTGCAAAGCCGGCAGCATCTTGTCGCGATGGGCGATATAGAGGTGGCCGCCATCCTGCGGATCGCAGTCGATTTCTGGTTCACGAACAAGCGAGCGGAAAAGGTCGAAGCCCTCAGAGATCTCCGCGTGCATCTTGCGGGCAACGTCCACGCCCCAGCGGGCGATCCATTGCGAGCGCTTCAGCCGGCCGGCGGAGATTTGCGCCTGCCCGCCGTTGCGGGTGCTGCAGCCCCAGGCGACACCATTGGCCTCGAGCACCGTTGCCTTGATGCCGTGCTCGCGCGCCAGATGGATGGCGCAGGAGAGGCCGGTATAGCCGGAACCGATGATCGCGACGTCGACATCGATATCGCCCGTGACCGGACCGTCGTCCTCCGGTTCCGGACCGGCCGTGCCGATCCAGTAGGTCGGCGCATAGTCCTTGCCCGTGCCGGGGCTGCGGGCATGGTTAGGGTCATAGGCCGGATCAAACGGCTCTTTGGCAGGCTTGATAGGGGTGGCGCGCAGTTGCATGGCTTTCGCTCCAGGCCATTAGTAGCGGGGCTGCAGGACCGGGCGGTTCTTGCGGAACGCCTGCTTGCGCACGATCTTGCCGTTGCGGAAGGTGAAGAGGTCGCAGCCTTCGGCCTCGATGCGGCTGCCGTCGGCAGCCGTCCCCGAAAAAGTCCACTCGGACACGCCGCGGTCACCGTCCACGAAGTGGCTGTGGTTGGCCCATTCGGCATCCGGCATCGATTTCCAGACGCCGCTGAAGGCATCGGCGATCGGACCAGTACCGACGAAACGGTTGCCGTAGACCTCGGGGCCGCCAACCGCGTTGAACACGCAATCCTCGGAAAAGAAGTGCATGACCCCATCGATGTCATGCCGGTTGAAGGCATCGAACAAGGTTTTGAGATCGGTTGCCGTCAGTGTCATGGTCCTGTCCTTTGGCTTGATCGTCAGGCATGGCTTCGCCGGAGACGGGAAAGACCGTCTTCAAAAGGCCGCCAGGCCTTATTCAGTTGAAGTGTCGGAGGTGGTCGCCGGTTAGAGGCGGCCCTTCCAGGGGATCAGCGCCTTTTCGAGGTAGCGGATCAAAAGATCGAAGGCGAATGCGAAGATGCCGATGATGAAGATGCCCATGATCACCGTATCGCTTTCGAGGTTCTCGGCGGCGTTGAGTACCATGAAGCCGAGGCCTCGGTTGGCCGCCACCATTTCCGCGGCCACCAGGGTCGTCCAGCCGACGCCGATACCGATGCGCATGCCGGTGAAGATCTCGGGCAAAGCCGCCTTCATGATCACCTGGCTGATCACCTGGCCACGGGTGGCGCCCATCGCATAGGCCGCGTGGATCTGCTCGGTAGAGACAGAACGCACCCCTGCCCTTGCGGCAATCGCCATCGGGGCGAAGATCGCCAGATAGATCAGGAAGACCTTCGGGAACTCGCCGATGCCGAGCCAGATGATGACGAGCGGCAGGTAGGCAAGCGGCGGCAGCGGCCGGTAGAATTCGATGATCGGGTCGAACAGTCCGCGCACGAAGCGGTTGACGCCCATCAGTACGCCGATCGGCACAGCGGTCACCAATGCCAGCAGGAAGGCGCCGAAGACGCGGCCGATACTGGCGAGCGTGTGCTGCATCAAGGTCGAGTTCGAAACGCCGTCGGTCATCGCCAGCATGAACTTGTCCCAGACCGCCAGAGGCGACGGTAGGAAGAGCGGCTTGACCCAGCCGCCCTCGGTCACGAGAAACCAGAGCGCGACGATCACGACCGTTGTCGAAAAGCTGATGAGGCCGCTGTTTCCGTCACCGGGAGCGCCGAAGATCTTGCCGGCCTTTACGGGCTTGGCCCGGGTCACTCTGTCAAGCATGGGCCACCTCCGGGTTGCCGGACGCGCGTTCGTCGCCATAGATGATGCCGAGCACTTCTTCGCGCATGCGGATGAATTCCGGGCTGGACTTGATCGCGCGCGCATTGCCCTCGGCGAGGAAACGCTTGTTGAAGTTGAGCTCGTAGGTGTGGGTGATGCGGCCCGGGCGCGGCGACATGACGATCAGCCGCGAGCCGAGGAACAGCGCTTCCTCCACACTGTGGGTGATGAAGAAGAACATCTTGTTGGTGAGCTGCCAGACCTTCAAGAGCAGTTCCTGGATGGTCTCGCGCGTCAGCGCGTCGAGCGCTGCCATAGGCTCGTCCATCAGGAGCATCGCGGGGTCGCAGGTCAACGCCCTTGCTATGCCCACACGCTGCTGCATGCCGCCCGACAGATGATAGATCATGTGGCGGTGAAAGTCCTGCAGGCCGACAAGTGCCAGGTTCTTGGTGGCAAGCTCCCGCCGGGTCGCCTTGTCGACGCCACGCAGCTTGAGGCCGAATTCAGTGTTCTCCATGACGTTCAGCCACGGCAGAAGCGCGTGTTTCTGGAAGACGACGCCGCGTTCGGCGCCCGGGCCGTTGACCTGGTGGTTGCCAAGCGTGATGTCACCTTCCGACGGCGCCATGAAGCCTGCCATCAGGTTGAGCAAGGTAGTCTTGCCGCAGCCCGAGGCACCGAGGGCGACGACGAAGTCGCCGCTGTTGATGGTAAGATTGACGCCTTTCAGGGCGATGATCGCCTGGTCCGAGTAGAGGCCCGGATAGGTCAGACTGATGTTTCTGACGCTGAGTGTTTCCATGAGAAATGCCTCCCTGCACCTCGGTCACGGTCTATGATGGTGCGCCGGCCGCTCCTCAACGGCCGGCGCAATCGGCAGCTTAGCCTATTGTGCGGCCGCCTTGGCAAAGTCGGCGTTCACGTAAGGCGCATAGTCGTCGAGCGACTGGCTGATCTGCTTCTGCTCGACGAGGAATTTGGCGCTTTCGGTCAGCGCACGCGTGGCGCCGCCGCCGAGCCAGACCTCGGAGGCTTGCTCATCCGCATTCGGGAACGAAAGCAGGCGTAGGGCTTCGACCGTGCTCGGACCATCGCCGCCGATCAGCTTGACGATGCCTTCGACCTGAGGCGATTCCTCCGTCCATGCCGCCTTGTTGGCGTTGTAGTCGGCATAGGCATCGGCCAGAACCTTGGTGAAGGCTTCCATGAGTTTCGGATTTTCCGCGGCCCAGGCCTTGTCCACCACCAGCCCGTCGAAGGTCGGGACGCTCGCAGCGCCGATTACTTCAGAGTCGGAAATCGTCTTGCCGGTCTTCTGGATTTCCGAGAGCGCCGGCGGCCAGACATAGGCGGCGTCGATATCGCCACGCTGCCAAGCGGCCACGATCTGTGGTGGCTTCAGGTTCAGAATTTCCACCTCGCGCGGATCGACGTTCCAGACCTTGTTCATGCCGACCAGCAGGTGGAAATGCGACGTCGAGACGAACGGCACGGCAACCTTCTTGCCTTTCAGGTCTGCCGGCGTCTCGATGCCCGAACCCTCACGGGCGACCAGCGCTTCCGACTGGCCGATATTGTCGAGGATCCAGAAAAGCTGCAGCTCGACACCGCGCGTTGCGGCAGATGCCGTGCCGGTCGAACCGAGAACCCCGATCGGCACGTCGCCCGAGGCGAGCGCCGTGGTGATGTCGCCGGCCGAGCTGAACTGGCGCCAGTCGATCGAATAGCCGGCCTCCTTGGCGGCTGCATCGAAGCGGCCATCGGCGATCGCGGCCACGAACGGGCCCACGATCTGCTGATAGCCGACGACGAGTTTCGTTTCGGCATAAGCGACGCCGGATGCGGCGAGGCTCGCGACTATACTGGCCGCCGCGGCCAGTCGTCTGAAATGTCCATGTAGCATTCGTCTTCCTCCTCTTTGTTTATTCCCTTTTGTTTATTCGCTGACCGTTTCTCCGGTCTTGTTGATGACGATAAGGCCGAGATCCGGCTTGCGTTATATCCAGTCTGGAAGTTGAATAGATCCAGTTTAACGTCGCCAAGGGGAGCAGGCGCCGTGCAGATGAACGTTTCAGAAACCATTTTTTTCATCGACCGAGAGAGCGGTATCGGCCTGCAGGCGCAGCTGCGTGAGACAGTCGTTTCGGCCGTGCTCGCCGGACGGGTGCAGCCGCGCGCGCATCTGCCGTCGAGCCGAAAGCTCGCCGACTATCTCAGGATTTCGCGCATCACGGTGACGCTCGCCTATCAGGAGCTGATCAACCAGGGTTACGTCGAGGCGGTCAACCGCAGTTCGTATCGGATCTCCGGCAATCCGCCGGGCATGGATGTGGAGGGGGAGCGTCCATCCGCCGGGTCCAATCCGGTCGACTGGAGCCGTAAGATCAAGATGAGCTTCGGCGTCGTGCGCCAGGTCGCCAAGCCGCTGGACTGGCGGCGCTACCCGTTCCCCTTCCTCTATGGCCAGATGGATCCGACGCTCTTCGACCTCAATGCCTGGCGCGACTGTGCCCGCCGCGCTCTGGCGCGCGAGGACTTCGTGCTGATGGCGAGCGACTTTGCCGCGGCCGACGACGTGCGGCTGGTGAACTATATCTGCTCCCGCACGCTGCCGCGCCGCGGCATCCACGCCACGCCGGACGAAATCCTCGTTACCGTCGGCGCGCAGAATGCGCTCTGGATCGTGACCCGCCTGATCCTGGAGAAGGGCTCCGCCGCCGTCTGCGAAAACCCTTGCCACCCCGATATCAGCGCCTCGCTGCTGTTGAGCGGTGCGGATGTCACGACCGTCGATGTCGATGGCGAGGGCCTGTCACCGGATGCCTTACCGGAGAAGGTGGACGCCGTTTTCGTGACCCCGAGCCATCACTCGCCAACCGGCGCGACCATGCCGGTCGACCGGCGAACGCAACTGCTGCAGGCTGCGGAGGAACGGGATTTCGTCATCGTCGAGGACGATTACGAGTTCGAGATCAGCTACCTCGCCCCGCCCTCGCCGGCGCTGAAGGCGCTCGATCCGTCGGGTCGGGTGCTCTACATCGGCAGCTTCTCGAAGTCGCTGTTTCCCGGGCTTCGGCTTGGCTACCTCGTCGCACCTGCCCCCTTCATTCGCGAGGCGCGCGCGCTTCGCTCGCTGATGCTGCGTCATCCGCCCGGGCATCTTCAGCGCACCGCAGCCTATTTCCTCGCGCTCGGCCATTATGACGCCGTGCTCCACCGCATGCGGACCGAATATCACAAACGCCATGTGATCATGGCCGAGTCCCTACGCAGGGCGAACTTGAAAGTCGCAGGCTCCTCGACCTTCGGCGGCACGTCTTTCTGGATGGAGGGACCGGAAGGGCTCGACGCCGACCGGCTGGTCAGCGAATTGCGGCAGGACGGCGTGCTGGTCGAATCCGGCTCGCCCTTCTTCCCCAGAAGCGACCAGCCCTGCCGCTACTTCCGGATGGGATATTCGTCGATTCCGAGCACAAGCATTGCCGAGGGCGTTGCCCGCGTCCGCGCCCGCATCGACACGCTTTGCGGCGGGAGCGAGCAAACCTTCATCGCAAAGTGACAAGGCGGTGCGCGCCCTGGCCTGAAAGCCATCTCACTTGTTCAGAACGTTGCGAGCGACAACCGTAGCGGGCCGATCAGTCGCCACCAAGATTGTCGCCATAATCGTATTCATGATTGTCGACAAAAGCGTTGACAAATACTTTTGGCGTGCGATGGTGCCGCCTAGCAGCAACGAGCTAGGGAGGAGCAGGTTGATGCAAGGGCTTCAGAAGACAGCGTACTCGCACGTCTTTTCGCGATACCAAACATACCCGCCTGCACCGCCGGGCCGGCACGCCTGACATCTCCTCATTCGCACGCCATTCCAAGCGTGCACCGCCGAACATTGGGTTTCTGAGCCGCATCCATAAGCGGCGCAGAGATGTGTCCCTGTTCGAGTCGATGTCTGGCGTTGGCCATCGAACGACCGCTATCGACAACAGGATCTGGCGCTTCAAGCATTGCCAGGAGGCTTTCGCTTGGGCGCATCGCCATCCAAGAACGCCAGTTGATCAAGATCCCCGCATAGGCACTCAAAGGTCTTTGCGGTGATCGACACGACCGCGAAGGTCATGCCCGCGCCAACGATAGATCATGCCACTGGCCGCCCTTACCGGGCGGCGAGACGGACGGCCTGTGCGCCGTTCATGCCTCTTAAAAAGAAGATTCCCGTCAAGGGGACCGGTGACCTCAACAAAGGAGAACAGCAGAATGCTCAAGAAACTGATCCTCGCAGCCGCCATGTCGACGGCGCTTTCCGCGGCGGCTCACGCGGAGACGCTCAAATGGGGCTCTTCGCGCGATATCTACTCGCTCGACCCCTATTCCTATGGCGACAGCTACACGCTGTCCTTCCTCAATCACGTCTATGAAGGGCTCGTCCGCTTTGACGCCGACCTGAAGATCGAGCCGGCCTTGGCGACCTCCTGGGAGACGGTATCGGACACCGTCTGGCGGTTCCATCTGCGCGAGGGCGTCAAGTTCCACAATGGCGCCGATTTCACGGCCGATGACGTGATCGCCTCGCTGACGCGGGTTAGCGATCCGGCATCACCGCTGCGGGGCAACCTCCCGGCCTACAAGTCTGCGAAGAAGGTCGACGACCGCACTGTCGATATCGAACTGACCGGCCCCTATCCCCTGCTCTTGAACGACCTGACGAACATCCACATTTTCGACGCCACATGGCTCGCCGACAACAATTCGCTGAAGCCGACAGATGTCGGCAAGAAGATCGAGGGCTACGCCACCTATCACACCAACGGTACGGGCCCGTTCAAGCTCGAAAGCCGCACGCCCGACAGCAAGACCGTTCTCGTCAAGAACGACGAGTGGTGGGACCCGGCGAAATCCAACATCGATCGCATCGAGTTCACGCCGATCGTCTCGGCCGCGACACGCGTGGCGGCACTGCTGTCAGGCGAGATCGACTTCACTGAGAATGCGCCGGCGCAGGATCTTCCACGCCTTGTCGCGCAGCCGGACCTGAAGGTCATGGAGCGCACGGACCTTCGCACCATCATGATGGGCTTCAACCGCAAGCCGAAACTGGCTGACGGCGTCGACAACAAGTTCAACGACCTGCGTGTCCGCCAGGCCGTCGCCCACGCGCTCGACACAGAGCTCATCCAGAAGCGGGTCATGCGCGGCAAGTCGAGGACAGCGGGTGCGATCGTTGCGCCGGAGATCCCGGGATATGTCGAGGCACTGGACAAGGTCGTACCGTACGATCCCGAATTGTCGAAGAAACTGCTTGCCGAGGCCGGCGCCAGCGATCTCCCCTTCACGCTCGTCTGCACGAACGAGGCCTATGTCAACGAAGAGGAGCTTTGCCAGAGCATCGTCAACATGCTGAGCCGCGCCGGCTTCAAGCCCCAGCTCGACATCGGCCCGACGGCCGCACAGGCGCCCAAGCGCACGGGCGGTCTGTCGGACGTCTACATCATCGGTTGGGCGAACGAGCCGATGCTCGACAGCTATTCTATCCTGCTTCAGATGATCGAGACGAGGAGCGACAAGGCGGGCGTCTTCAACTGGGGCGGCTGGAGCTATCCTGAGATCGACAAGCTGATCATCCAGGCCTCGACGGAAATGGACCGGACGAAGCGGCTCGATCTGCAGACCAAGGCAATGCAGATGGTCAAGGACGAGATCATCATGCTGCCGCTGCACCAGCAGCCAATGGCCTGGGTGATGAGCAACAAGATCGATAAGGTCGCTCAGCTCGCCGACAACAAGCCGCGCCATTGGCTCACGCATATCGCGGAGTAGCTCTGTTGCGGAGCTGAAACGGCGGACCGTCGCAGCTCCCCTTCACTACCAGATAGGCTCAGCCGGAGCCGGCAGCGTGGATGCTGCCGGCTCCCTTCGTCTCTCGTCCGTCTAGATCAGCCAGTCGGCGTCGAGCGCATAGGCCTCGATGGAATCGATCTTCATCTCCGCCCCATCGTCAAAATCGCCATCGGGCGAACCGGCCATTCCGCCGACCGCGAGATTGACGAGCATATACATCGGCTCGTGCATGTCCGCTGGTGTATCGGCGCGGGCGATCTCCGTGTCGTCGAAGTACCAGACGATCTCGTCTTCCGTCCAAAGCACGCCGTAGTCGTGGAACCCGTCGGTATCGGCGACTTGCGCGCCGTCTCGGACGATCGTGTGCTCGCCGTTTTCGTTGGAATGGGCGGTGGTGATGACGGTGTTGGCGTCCTGCCCGCGCATTTCGACGACATCAAGCTCCGGCGGCCAGGAACCGTCGGCGGGGAGCAGCCAGAAAGCGGGCCAGGCGCCTTGATCGTCCGGCATGTCGGCCCGCATCTCGAAGTAACCGTAGGTCTGGGCAAAGGACGAATAGGTCGTCAACATTCCGGACGTGTAGTCATAACCGCCGATCTCGGACTGGATCGCCTCCGGTCCACGTTCTGCGGTGATCGTTAGAACACCATCCTCGACCGAAAACGGGTTGGCGGATGCGGTCGGCCCGTAGCTCGGATTGATGTACCATTGCAGTTCACCGTTTTCCGAGAGCGTCGCCCCCTCCTCCGGCGCCCACCAGTATTTCGCATCCCAAATGCCGCTCGTGCCGTCGGTGAGCTGAAGCATCTCGAAATCGTCCGAGAAGGTCTGCGTCAGGCCGGATCGGTCCAGGCTCAACTGGAACTGGCCTTCTTGCAATTCATCGGCTGTCGTATCCGCCAGGACCAGGCTTTCGCCATCGTCGAGATGGAGGCGGAGATCGTTTCCCTCCTGGGCCGCACTCGCCAGCACCTCTTCGAACGAGGTGATCCCGTATCCGTCGAGGCGGATGGTATCGTTGGAGCTGAAATCGGCGACAAGGTCGCTGCCGTTGCCGCGCTTGAGCGCGAAGGTATCCGCGCCGCCGGAACCGATCAGCACGTCGTTGCCGGCGCGTCCATCGATGGTCTGGCTGCCGGAGCCACCGGCAATGATGTTGTCGGCGGCATTGCCGAAGGCGTGTCGGCCGTCACCGGTGACGGTCAGGTTTTCGAAGTTCTCCGGCAAGATGTAGCTCATCCAGGTATCGATCGTGTCGATCCCTTCGCCGGGCGCCTCTTCGGCCCGGTTCGCCGATGAATAGAGGTAGTAGATGTCGTCGCCCGTGCCGCCGAACATGGTCACGTCGACGGAACTGTCGCCCCAGATCGAATCGTTACCGGGTGTTCCGTAGAGCGTGGACCCGGATCCGGTTGCGGAAAACCATGCGGTCGAACTTCCGCTGTAATGAAGCGGTTGTCCAAGGGCGTTCATGGCTGTTCTGCTCATCGAGAAGTCTCCTGTTTACTGGAGTGCCCCTTCCCGATGAACACCTCTAGCATCTAGAGCTGTGGCCTGTCGCCCACACCGGCGACATTTGCGAAGAATCTCGAATGAAGGCCTTCGGCTTGGAAGCCGAAAGGGTGTCAAAACCACCAACCGAAAGCGAGCGCATCGGTCGGACCGACCTAGGCGTATTTGGACGCGAGAAGGGCTGCGAGCTCCGCCTGACAGTTCACGAGCGGGCGCGTGTCCTGACTGGCTTTTGCCATCGCCATGGCGCCGGAATAGGCGGCGATGATGAAGGTCGCGAGACTGTTAGGTTGAATGTCCGCGACGCGTTTCAGGCGGATGTCTTCGTGGAATCGCGCCGCCAGCGCTTTCTCCCAGGCGTCGAAAATCGCACCCAGTGCCTCCTGCATCTCGTCATCGTGCTTGGAGACTTCGATCGCCATATTGTTCAGCGGGCAGCCGGAGACGGAACCGTTCTCGGAGAGTTCTTTGATGATCTCGGTGATTATCCGATCAATTGCTGCAGGCGTATCGCTGGCGGTACGCAGCGGGTCGATCCACGTCTCCTGCACCGCCTCAGCGACGCGATCGCGGATAACGGCCAATCCAAGTTCTCTTTTGGCCGGGAAGTGGTGCGCCATTGCACCGCCCGACACGGAAGCCGTCGCGCGCAGTTCCGACATTCCCGTCGCGAGGTATCCTTGCGTGACAAAGGCCTGATAGGCCGCATCCACGATCCTGCGGCGCACCGCTTGCGGGTCGTTGGTTCTTTTGTGTTCGATCATGACCGTCGCCTGACAATTCGATTCACATAGTGCCTTGACAAAACAGGTCGATCAACCTGTTATTAAAAACAGGACAATCGACCTGTTTTGGAGGAATCATGAAACCGCACGCCGTTTACGAACTTCGCCGCTACCGACTTCATCCCGGCGGAAGGGAGCGCCTGATCGATCTGTTCGACCGCGAATTTGTCGATCCGCAGGAAGCGCTTGGAATGCGTGTCGAAGGTGAATTCCGCGACTGCGGTGATCCCGACGCCTTCGTCTGGGTACGGTCCTTTGCGGATATGGAGACGCGAACGGAGGCGTTGGCGGCCTTTTATTCGGGGCCGGTCTGGAAAGAGCATGGATCTCTAGCAAACGAGACGATGCTCAACTCGGACAACGTGTTGCTGCTGAAGCCTGTCGCCGGCACACAGCCGTTTGCCCGCAATCTTGCAAGGGAGAAGCAGGCACGGTCGACCAAAGGTCTCGTCACTGTGAACATCTGCTCGCTGGCCCCCGGCACGGAGGACCGTTTCGCCGCATTCTTCATCGCCGAGGCGCTGCCGATCTTCGAAGAAGCCGGCGCTCGAATCGATGCGGTTTTCGTCACCGAGCGCAGCGCAAACGCCTTCCCGAGGCTCCCCGTCCGTCAAGGCGACACGGTGCTTGCCTGGTTTGAAATGCATGAGGACGAGGACGGCCTTTCACGGCATCAGGAGCGGTTGAGCAACGACGTCAGATGGACCAATGAGGTCTTTCCTCGAATGGATAGCCAGTGCTGGCGAAGGATCGAGGTTTCGAGGCTGACCCCGACGTCGCGCTCGCTCTGCACCCTGTAGCCGTCGCTCATCCACTATGGCACGGCACGCATAGGCGATAACCGCCGGGAACCTATCCTGGCGGAACCAAACCGGCCTCCAAACGTTGTGTTGGGTTAGGGGAGGCACGGGATGAAACACACGGATGTTCGAACAGTCGACAGCTCCCAGATCAAGCATATCTGGGACGTCGCGGATTATTGCCGGCGGACCGGAATTCACAAGACCGAAGAGCTGCGCCTTATCAAGGTGCTTGGCAGATACGCAACCAGCCACGAGCTTCAGATGAACATCGTGCGCGTTCAGACGCGCATCCGCTGAAGTTTTGACTTGGGAATTGCGGGAACGATCACCGGCGTGTTCGGTGGCCGATTTCGGCTTTTGACCATTCGGAAATTCCTGAGCGTCTTCGGTAGCTTAGTCGACGAACTTGACGATGACGCCAGGCTTGACCATCGCCGCCAACTCCTCCGCATCCCAGTTGGTCAGGCGAACGCATCCGTGCGATCCCGACTTGTCGATCATCGAAGGTTCGGGCGTCCCGTGGATTCCGTAAGTGGGCTTCGAGAGATCGATCCAGACGGTGCCGACCGGGCCGTTCGGGCCACCCGGCAAGGTCAGGACCTTTCGGTTATCGCCCTGCTTGAAGTTGATCCTCGGATTGTAGACGTAGGGCGGCATTCGGGCGACGCCTTTGACCTCGTGCGTTCCCGAAGGAGACGGTGTCTCCCTGCTGCCGATGGTCGCCGGATAGGCCGCGATCAGCGTACCATCAGCGCTAAGCGCCAAGATTTGACCGGTGCGCCGGTGTGCTTCGATGCGTTTGACCGTTCCTTGCCTCGGCGCGCCTGGGTTCACAACGGAGACCGTATCACCGACCGAGAACGTTGAAATCGGAGTGAGTGCCTTGAGGAGATCGATATCCATGTGGAAGCGCTCGGCCAGCCTCTCGGCAACGCTCGTGTATGCGAGCTGATCCATCTTCGCCTGCTCGGAATAGTCTTCGGGAATCTCAGCCACCAGCCCTTTGACGTCGTCCTCGGAGATGACATAGGGCTCGACCACCGTCGTCTGGTCCAACAGTCGCTCGATCACGTCGGCGTCCAGTTTTCCGTCAGCGGGCAGGCCTTGCATGGTCTCGAAGGCGGCGATCGCCTTGGCGACATTCTCGCCGGCGAATCCGTCGATCACGCCGGGCGAAGTCCCTGCCCGATCGAGAAGAACCTGAAGCCGGACGATGGCCGCATCCGGCGTGTCCGAGACCTCGGTCGTCCGCTCCAACGTGGTGGGCGTGATCGAAGCGCGGTCGATGGCTTCGGGCTGAAGCGTCTGGGCATTGGCCAGCACGGCGGGGGATAGCAACATCAGCGCTGCCCAAAGAACTTTGTTTTCCATGATCGCTCAATCGATCAGGGCGCTGATTTGTTCCCGCCTCGCGGCGCCAAGATGCTGTTTTCTCAAGAGCAAACGCCATCTGTCTCTAGGTCTTTTCGCCGCCGCCAATCGTCCCAAATCCGTGGCCAGATGCGCGCGCCACCGCCGCGTCCGAGAAAGTCTCTTGACAGAACATGAAACTCGAAATCTTATTGTAAAGCGTTTTAGTAAATCGGTTTACAACGGCAAGGGATGGAGCCAAGGTGACCACACGACGCGTCACAGGTCTGAAGGATGTAGCCCGAGCTGCCGGCGTTTCAGTGACGACGGTGTCGCGCCTGCTGAACGGATCGCTCGACCTGCCCTTCGAGACGAAGAAGCGGATCTCGGATGCGATCCGCGACCTCAATTACCAGCCCAACCCGCATGCCCGCCGGCTTAGCCGCGGTCGCTCCGACACGATCGGTCTTGTCGTTCCGGATATTGCCAACCCCTTTTTCGCAACCCTCGTGGCAGCCGTCGAAGAAGAGGCGGATACCCGCGGTCTTGCCGTCTCTCTTTACGCCACCCTGAACCGGGCCGGTCGTGAGGTCGCCTATCTCCAACTGATTGAACGCAATCACGTCGACGGCCTGATCTTCGTCACCAACCACCCGGATGACGGTCAACTCGCCACCTTGATAAACCGCACCGGCAAAGTCGTGATCGCCGACGAAGACGTCCCCGGCGCCCAGGCACCGAAGCTGTTCTGCGACAACGAGATGGGTGGATCGCTCGCCGGCCGGCATCTGGCCGAATTCGGGCATAGGGATGTGCTCTTCGTCGGCGGCCCCGAAGCGATGATCAGTTCGCATCGACGCTTCAACGGTCTTGAGCGGGCGCTGCGCGATGCGTTCGGCGAAGATTTCCGGCTGTCAAAATACGCGGGCGACTACACCGTGACCTTTGGTCGGTGGGCGGCGAAACGCTTCATCGAGGAAGGCCGCCCAGCAACGGCGATCTTCGCCAGCTCGGACGAAATCGCCATCGGCATGATCGAGGTCTTCCGGGACCAGGGGGTGTCCGTTCCCGACGATGTCTCTGTCATCGGCTTCGACGATGTCGGCCCGCTGCATCTTTTCGGTCCGCCCATGACCGCCATCCGCCAGCCGGTCCGCGCGATCGGCGAGCGTGCCCTCTCCCTTCTTCTCGAAACAAACTGGCAGGGCAAGCAGGCTCTCGTCGAAGAGCTCCTGCCAGTCGAAATCGTCGTGCGGAAATCCGTTGCTCCGCCGGCGAAACGATAAATCACGCAATGGAGAACCAACAGAGGATGAGAACATGAACTGGAATTTGAAACGCAGGACCTTAATCGCCACGCTTGGATTCACGGCGTTGACGACCCTCGGCGCGGCTCTCTCGCCGGCCCTTGCCGCCGAAAAGACCTTTGCACTCGTGCAGATCAACCAGCAGGCGCTTTTCTTCAACCAGATGAACGAAGGCGCGCAGAAGGCAGCTGACGCTGCCGGCGCGAAGCTCGTCATCTTCAATGCCAACAACGACCCGGCCGCGCAGAATAGTGCGATCGAAACCTACATTCAGCAGAAGGTCGATGGCATCGCCGTCGTCGCAATCGACGTCAACGGCATCATGCCGGCCGTCAATCAGGCGGCCGAAGCCGGGATCCCCGTCGTTGCCATCGATGCGATCCTTCCGGAAGGCCCGCAGAAGGCGCAGATCGGAGTCGACAACGCCACGGCGGGCGCCGACATGGGCAAGTTCTTCCTCGATTACATCAAGGCCAACGCCGATGGCAAAGCCAAGATCGGTGTCGTCGGCGCGCTCAACTCGTTCATTCAGAACGTTCGCCAGGAAGGATTTGAAAAGACCATCAAGGATGTCGACGGCATCAGTTCGGCCGGCGTCGTCGATGGACAGAACGTGCAGGACAACGCGCTTGCGGCCGCCGAGAACCTGATTACCGGCAACCCCGACCTGACCGCGATCTATGCGACCGGCGAGCCGGCCCTGATGGGTGCCATCGCCGCGGTTGAAAGCCAGAGCAAGCAGGATAGCGTCAAGGTCTTCGGTTGGGATCTTACCGCCCAGGCGATCGCCGGCATCGACGCAGGCTACGTCACCGCCGTGATCCAGCAGGATCCTTCTGCAATGGGCGCCGCTGCCGTCGACGCCTTGAAGAAGGTCTCCGACGGCGGCAGCGTCGAGAAGACCATCGCCGTGCCGGTAACGATCGTCACCAAGGACAACGTCGAGCCATATCGGGCGATCTTCAAATGATGACGACTGAAAGACAGCATCCTCCCGCTGTCGCTGGTGTCGGGGGGGCTTTGCCCTCCCGCGCCGGTGTCAGCCCCCGCGTGTCCCTGAAGGGGATCGTCAAGACGTTCGGATCGCACCAGGCGCTGCGCGGCGTCGACCTCGATATTTATCCTGGCGAATGCCTTGGCCTCGTCGGTGACAATGCCGCCGGCAAGTCGACGCTGACGAAGGTCATCTCTGGAACCTACATTCCCGATGGCGGGACCATTACCCTGGAAGGCGAAGAGGTCCGCTTTTCAGGACCTGCAGATGCGCGCAACCGCAATATCGAAATGGTCTTCCAGGACTTGAGCCTTTGCGACCACATCGACGTGGTCGGCAATCTCTTCCTCGGTCGAGAAATCAGCAAGGGACCATTCCTTGACACGAAGACCATGCTCGCCGAAGCACGCAAGATGCTCGACGCGCTGGAAATCCGCATTCCGCGGCTGACCGGCAAGGTCGCCCAGCTCTCGGGCGGACAACGGCAGGCGATCGCGATTGCGCGTGCCGCATCGTTCAATCCGAAGGTCCTGATCATGGACGAGCCCACCTCGGCACTCGCCGTGGCGGAGGTCGAAGCCGTGCTCGCGCTGATCAACCGCGTCAAGGCAAAGGGTGTCTCGGTCATCCTGATCACCCATCGCCTCCAGGACCTGTTCCGCGTCTGCGACCGCATTGCCGTCATGTACGAAGGCACCAAGGTGGCAGAGCGCGAAATCGGCAAGACCAACCTGGAAGACCTCGTCAAGCTGATCGTCGGGGAAGGAGCCAAGCAATGACGGCCTACACCGAACGCGCGAAAGGCTCACCCGCGGCAGACTTCCTCTCGGAAAACGCCCAGGTCCTGTCGATCGCCTTCTTCTTCCTGGCCTGCGTCGTCTTTTTCGCGGCCACGACCGATACCTTCATGACGCTCGGCAACATTCTGAACGTCATCCGCCAAGCAGCGCCGATCCTCATCGTCGCGGTCGCCATGACACTGGTGATTATCACCGGCGGCATCGACCTCTCGGTCGGTTCGCAGGTCGCCCTGGTCAATGCGGTCGCGGCCATCGTCTTGGCGATGGGGTATCCCTGGCCTCTCGTCGTCATCGCGATGCTCTTCTTTGGTGCCTTCCTTGGCTTCGTGCAGGGATGGTTCACTGCCTATCAGGGGATTCCGGCCTTCATCGTCACGCTTGCCGGCCTGTCGATCCTGCGCGGCTTGGCGCTCTATCTGACGCAGGGCTATTCGATCCCGATCAAGGATGCCCCGGGCTTCTTCATGCTCGGCCGCGGCGAATTGCTGGGTATTCCGATGCCTGCCCTGATCGCGGTTGCGGTCGCGGTCGCTGGTTATGTCGTCATATCCTCGACCAAGTACGGCCGCCAGGTCGTCGCCGTCGGGTCCAACATGGAAGCCGCCCGCCGCGTCGGCATGCCGGCGAAATGGGTGATCGCTTCGGTCTATATGATCGCTGGCGTCGCCTGCGCCCTTGCCGGCCTCTTGATCGCTGCGCGCCTCGGCTCCGGTTCCTCGAATGCTGCTGTCGGCTTCGAGCTTCAGGTCATCGCCGCGGTGGTGCTTGGCGGGACGTCGCTGATGGGGGGCCGCGGAACGATCCTGGGCACCGTGCTCGGCACCATGACGATCGCCGTCATCGGCAACGGCCTCATCCTCATGCATATCTCGCCGTTCTTCACGCAGATTGTTACCGGCGCGATCATTCTCGTTGCGATCTGGCTCAATACGCGGATCTTCACCGCCAACTTCCGCTTCGGCGGCAAGAGATGACCGCCATGAGCAAGGAACTGTCCGAAGGACATGTGCGGTCCGGCAAGGTGATGACGGTGCACGGCGCGATCGGTGCGGATCAACTCGGCATCACGCTGATGCACGAGCATATCCTCAACGATTGCCGCTGCTGGTGGAACGCGCCGCAAACGAAGGAGCGTCAGTATCTCGCTGAAGGCTTCGTCTGCATGGAGATCCTTGGCGAACTGCGCCAGGACCCCTTCGTCAACAAGCATAACATCACGCTTGACGACGAACCCCTGGCGATCGCCGAATTGCAGGCTTTCGCGACTGAAGGCGGCCGCACGGTGGTTGAACCCACCTGCAAGGGCATCGGTAGAAACCCGCTCGCCTTGCAGCGGATCTCCAAGGCGACGGGCCTCAACATCGTGATGGGAGCCGGGTACTATCTTGCCTCCTCGCATCCGGCCGAGGTCGCCGACATGAGCGTCGACCAGATCGCCGACGGCATCGTTCGCGAGGCCATCGACGGTGTCGACGGCACGGGCGTCAAAATCGGGCTGATCGGCGAGATCGGTGTCTCCTCCGATTTCACTCCAGCGGAGGAGAAGTCCCTGCGTGGGGCCGCCCGGGCGCAGGTCCGGACCGGCTTGCCGCTGATGGTGCACCTGCCCGGCTGGTTCCGGCTCGGCCACCGGGTGCTCGATGTCGTCGCCGAGGAAGGTGGGGATCTGCGCCACACCGTACTTTGCCACATGAACCCGTCCCACGGCGACTTCGCCTATCAAAGCGAACTCGCCGAGCGCGGGGCGTTCATCGAATACGACATGATCGGCATGGACTTCTTCTATGCCGATCAGCAGGTGCAATGCCCGAGTGACGAAGAGGCGGCACGGGCGATCGCCAGGCTGGTGGACACCGGCCACATGGACCGCATCCTGCTTTCGCACGACGTGTTCCTGAAAATGATGCTCAGCCACTACGGAGGCAACGGCTACGCCTACGTCCTGCGCCACTTCTTGCCGCGCCTCAAACGGCACGGACTGGACGACGGCACGCTCGACAGAATGATGCGGGACAATCCCCGCTCGGTATTCCAAACCGGGGCCTGACATCGGCTCCCAACGCAATTCAAGACATACGGATAGACCATGACAAAGAAAGTGCTTCTCGTCGGTGAGAGCTGGGTAAGCTCCGCCACCCACTACAAGGGTTTCGACCAGTTCGGCAGCGTCACCTTCCACCTGGGCGCGGAACCGCTCGTCAAGGTGCTCAAGGACAGCGAATTCGAGCTGACCTACATGACCGCGCACGACGCCGTCGACCAGTTCCCCTATGAGATGGCCGGCCTCGACCAGTATGATGCGATCATCCTTTCCGACATCGGCGCCAACTCGCTGTTGCTGCCGCCGGCAGTATGGCTGCATTCGCGCACCGTTCCGAACCGCTTGAAGCTCATCAAGGCCTGGGTCGAAAAGGGTGGAGCGCTGCTGATGGTCGGCGGCTACTTCTCCTTCCAGGGCATCGACGGCAAGGCCCGCTGGCGCCGCACGGCCGTAGAAGACACGCTTCCGGTCACCTGCCTTCCTTATGACGACCGCGTCGAGATTCCCGAGGGTGCCGTCGCCGACGTCGTCAAGCCGGATCATCCGACCATGGCGGGGCTTTCGGGCAGCTGGCCGTTGCTTCTTGGCGTCAACGAAGTGGAGGTACGCGATGGAGCCGAGGTCATCGCCCGGCTCCCGGAAGACCAGGGCGGGCACCCGCTGCTCGTGCTTGGTGGCTTTGGCAAGGGGCGCACCGCCGCCTGGACGTCCGATATCGGCCCGCACTGGCTGTCGCCGGCATTCTGCGAGTGGGAAGGCTACGGCCGCCTCTGGAAGAACATCCTTGGATGGATGACGGAGACGGCGCGCTAAGCACGGCGAGGACCGCGCGCTGGGAAGAGCCTCAGCGCGCGGCGAGGATCGCTTGCAACTGCTCAATCGACGGAAACGCCGAACGGGTTCCGGGACGGCTGACAGTGATGGCGGCGGCCCGTGTTGCATGTTCGATCGCGGTGCGATCGAGACGACTGCCACGAAGTGCAGCGGATGCGAGCGCCACCGCCATGAACGTGTCGCCGGCGCCCGTGGTGTCGACGACGTCACATTCGACGGCGCCGATCCGGACACTGCTTTCGGCGGTGACGAGCATGGCTCCGTCGCCGCCGAAGGTCAGAACGACTTCGCGAACGCCGGCCGCAAGCAGCTTGCGGGCAGCCTCTTCGCCGCTGGTGCCGGTCATTGCCTGCGCCTCGCCCTGGTTGAGGAAGGCGATGTCGATCAAAGGCCACAGGGTGCCGAAATAGGGACGCAAGGGAGACGGATTGAAGGCGGTGATCATGTGGCGAGCGCGTGCAGCTTCAAGGATGCCGCGTGTCGTTTCGTCCGACAGGTTTCCCTGGAGCACCGCAAGGTCGCCGGGGACCGCGTCGGTCAGCGGAGCGATGGCGTCGGCAAGCGTGAGGTTCTGTGCAGAGTCGGTGGTCGTGATGTTGACGTTTTCGCCATCCGGCGTGGTCAGCACGATCGAGAAGTCGGTGGACTTCCCGAGGACCGGCACAAGCCTGCTGACCACCGGCTCGCTCGCCAGATGCTGGCGGATCATGTCGGCGCGAAAACCGTCGCCGAAGGCTGCGACAAGGCTCGTCGGCAGGCCCGTGCGGGCCATGACGACAGCCTGGTTCGCGCCCTTGCCACCAAGGTCCCGGGACCGCTGGCTACCGTGGATCGATGCGCCCGCAGCCGGCATTTCCGACACGGCGATGGTCTCGTCCACCGTCACATTACCGATTACGTAAGCGTGCATGAACATACCTTCGAAAGGGAGAGAAATGCAGGAAATATCTGACAAGTCCTCAAGCGCCATAAGGGAAATATTCGGGACTGACAAGGTTCTGATCGGCATGATCCATTGCCCGGCCTTCCCCGGTGCGCCGCGTTATCGGGGCGCCGATATGTCCGCGATCTACGACGCCTGCATGCGCGATGCCGAGGCCTTGGTCGAGGGGGGGCTGCATGGCCTGATGATCGAAAATCACGGCGACGTGCCGTTCTCCAAACCGGAAGATATCGGTCACGAAACGGCCGCCTTCATGTCCGTCGTCACCGACCGGATCGCCCGGGCGACGGGTGTGCCGCTCGGCATCAACGTTCTCGCCAATGCGCCGATCCCGGCCTTTGCCATCGCCATGGCTGGCGGTGCCAAATTCATTCGCGTCAACCAGTGGGCCAATGCCTATGTCGCCAACGAAGGCTTCATGGAAGGGCGGGCCGCAGAAGCGATGCGCTACCGATCGTTGCTGCGCGCCGAGCACATCAAGGTCTTTGCCGACAGCCATGTGAAGCACGGTGCCCACGCCATCGTTGCCGATCGCTCGATCCAGGAACTGACGCGCGACCTCGCCTTCTTCGACGCCGATGGCGTGATCGCCACCGGTCAGCGCACCGGCAATACGGCCACCATCGCGGAAATCGAGGAGATCGGCTCGGCGACAAACCTGCCGCTTCTGGTCGGCTCGGGCGTGACCAAGGACAACATCCTCGAAATCCTCAAACGCACCAACGGCGTGATCGTTGCCTCGTCGCTGAAGCACGGCGGGGTCTGGTGGAACCCGGTCGATATCGAGCGGGTGAAGGCTTTCCGCGCCGCTGCCGAACCCGCGCTCGAGGCGTGACGATGGCGGCTGAAACGCTTTCGGAACAGATCCTGCGGGAGAACGCCGCCGTCTTCGAAGCCATGGTGAACCATCGCTTTGTCTATGACATTGTCACGGAGCGCCTGCCCACGCCGGTTTTCGAACGCTATCTCGTCTATGAGGGCGCGTTCGTGGAAACCGCGATCTCGATCTTCGCCTTCGCGACGGCGAAAGCCGAGACAATTGAACAGAAGCGCTGGCTGGTTGCCGTTCTGGACGCGCTCGCCAACCAGCAGATCGCCTATTTCGAGCGGATTTTTGCCGAGCGCAACATCGATCCCGGCGCCTATGATCTCGATGTTGCTGAGGTCGAGGCTTTCCGGGCGGGCATGCTCGAGATCGCCCGAAACGGCGGTTTCCTCGATACCGTCGCTGCCATGTTCGCGGCCGAGTGGATGTACTGGACCTGGTCGAAAAGGGCCGTCCGGTCATCGTTTGCCGATCCGCATTTGAAGGAATGGGTGGAAATGCACGCCGATGATGAGTTCGCGGCCCAGGCGATGTGGCTGAAGCAAGAACTCGATGCGGCCGGCAACACGCTCGACGCTTCCGAGCGCAAGCGCCTGAGCGCGATCTTCGGGCGAGCGCAGCAGCTGGAAATCGCCTTTCATGATGCAGCCTACGGCTGATCAAGGCGACATGTGAGAACGACGATGACCTCTCGAACAACGATCAACGGCAAGCGCCTGCTCAAGCGTCTCGACGATTTCGCAAGAATCGGCGGGACGCCGGCCGGCGGTGTCAACCGGCAGGCTTTGTCGCCGGAGGATCGCGCCTCCCGCCTCATGCTGGCGGAACTCGCGCTTGCGCGCGGTTTTCGTGTCTTTCAGGATCCGATGGCCAACCTGTTCATCAGGCGGGAGAGCCGTTTTCCTCATCGCCCGCCGTTCGTCATCGGCAGCCACCTCGACAGCCAGCCGACCGGCGGGCGCTTTGACGGGGCACTCGGCACCCTGACGGCCTTCGAGGTTATGGAGAGCCTCGAAGATGCCGCTATCGAGACCGATCTTCCGCTTGAGGTCGTCGCCTGGACCAACGAGGAAGGAAGCCGTTTTGCCCCGGGCACGATGGGGTCTATGGCATTTGCCGCCGGCGCGATCCCCGAGGCCTGGTCCGATCTTCGCGGGCGCGACGGAGCGTCGTTCGTCGACGAGTTGGAGGCAACACTGAAAGCCTTGCCGGACGCCGAATTGCGCCCACTTGGCTTCCCGATCTCCGGATACCTGGAGCTTCATATCGAACAGGGGCCGTCGCTCGAGCGGGAAAACATACCGGTTGGTATCGTCTACGGCATCCAAGGCACGCGGTGGTTGGAGGTCACGATCGATGGACAGGCAGCGCATGCCGGCACGACGGCGCTCGAATTCCGTCGCGACCCGATGGCCGCCGCCGTTGCCGCGCTTGAACCACTTTACAAGAATGTCATGCCGAGCGACCCGCGCGCACGCTTCACCGTCGGCCGCTTCGCAGTCGAACCAGGTTCGGTGAACGCGATACCTGGTTCGGTCACGTTTAGCGTCGATCTGCGCCACCCGGAGACCAAAGCCATCGACGACTTGGAGGCGCGGGTCCGGCAGGCATTAGACAGCGCCTCCAAAGCGAACGGTTGCCAGAGCACAGCGCGGCAAATCTTCGACATGCCGCCCGCCCTGTTCTCGGACGGCCTGCTCGCCTGTCTCGATCGCGCCGCCGCCTCGCTCGGATTAAAGACCAAGCGCATGCTTTCCGGCGCCTTCCACGATGCCCTGTTCCTCAATCGCGTTGCGCCGGCCGCCATGATCTTCGTGCCTTGCCGCGACGGGCTCAGCCACAATGAAGCGGAATATGTCGAGCCCGCGCATTCCATCGACGGTGCCCGTATGCTGTTTGCCGCAACCCTCGAAGCGCTAGCCGCGAGCACATAGGGGCAGCGCCCGGGCAACCAAAGCGCAAGCGCGCTCCGCTTATGATGGCGAATATGCCATCCGAATGTGCCGCATCCGGGTGGATGATATTTTTTTCGTCGACCATGGATGAGAAATCGCATCGGCTCCGTATATGCGGGTATGGATTCTAAGAAGGGTGCTTTCGACGTTATTGGGCAGCTGGCCGCGCTGCGGCGCTATGCGCGTTCGCTTGCGCGCAATTCGCCGGACGCTGAAGATCTCGTCCACGATGCCCTGGTGAGAGCCTACGAGCGGCGCTCGACGTTCCGGTCAGGTGCGAACCTTCGGAACTGGCTCTTCGCCATCGTTCGCAACGCCCATATCGATCGCGTGCGGTCGGCGATGTCGCGCGGCCAGCGTGACTGCCAGACGGCGCAGGAAGCGGCGGCGTCCTACCCGGCCCACCAGGAACACAGCGTCCGGCTCGCTCAGGTTCGCGAAGCGTTCATGCTGTTGCCGGAAGAGCAGCGCGAAGCCCTACACCTCGTTGCGGTCGAAGATCTCTCCTACCAGGAAGCGGCCGACATACTCGATATTCCCGTCGGGACCTTGATGTCGCGCGTCTCGCGCGCACGAGCGGCCCTCAGGGATTTCGAAAGCGGTCGGAAGAAGCCCAACCATCTGAAGCTTGTCGGAGGCGACAGTGACTGACGTCGATACGATTACCGATGGCGATCTCGACGCCTACATCGACAATCAGCTGGATGCGACCGGTCGGCTACGGGTCGAGACCTGGCTTGCCAGGAACCCGGATGCTGCGGCGCGCGTCATGGCCGACCTTGGCATGCGCACCACGCTCAAGCTGGCGATGACGTCGGACGCCGTTGCCGGTCGTCCGGAAACGCGCGAGGCGGCTCGGCGCCTTTCATCTGGCCTGGCCAATGCGCGCGTTTGGAACGCGCTGCAAAAAGTTGCGGCGGTCGGCTTGCTGGTGTCAGTCGGGTGGATTGCGCATTCGGCGGTCGGCCCGAGCGAAGTCAATGCCTCGGCCCATCCGCCGGCTTTCGTGGAGCACGCCATCCGCGCCCATCAGACCTCGGTCGTCAGGGCGGGAATGCCGTCGCAGCCGGAGGTTCAGACCTATGACCGGGACGACATTCGTGCCGCGACCGCCATCGTCATGCCGGAGCTCCCGAAGGGCTGGAACGTCGTCGATGTCCAGGTGTTCCCCTCGGAATTTGGCCCCAGCGTCGAGATGAGCGTCAAGACCGATGCGGGCACAGTCATTTCACTTTTCGCCGGCAGGCCCGGTCGCTTCGCGGTCGAACCCGTGAAGGACCTCAACCTATCCAATGCCGAGGCTGCCTGGTGGCAGGTCGGCGAGGTTGCCTATGCCGTCGTTTCAAGCACGCCGGGCATCGGCCTCAGCGACGAGGCCGAGCTTCTCAAGAACTCACTTTACTGAGGAAACCTTCATGTATCAGAATCAGAACCGCTTCGGCGGTATGAGCCAGGCTTCGGCCGCCGCCCTCGACGAGGGCCTTCGCCAGCACATGCTGCGCGTGTTCAACTATATGGGCCTCGGCCTCGTGGTGACGGGCCTCGTCGCCTTCATCGTCGGCACAACGCCGGCGCTTTACGTGCCGATCTTCTCCACCCCGCTGAAGTGGGTGGTGATGCTGGCGCCCCTCGCCTTCGTCTTTTTCTTCTCGTTCAAGATGCACTCGATGTCGGCATCTTCGGCGCAGATGACCTTCTGGGCTTTCTGCGCCGTCATGGGGCTGTCGCTCGCCTCGGTGTTCCTGGTCTTCACCGGCGCCAGCATCGCCCGCACCTTCTTCATCGCCGCCACGATGTTCGGCGCGACGAGCCTCTACGGCTACGTGACGAAACGGGACCTTGCGAAGTTCGGTTCGTTCATGATCATGGGCCTGATCGGCGTGATGATCGCTTCGATCGTCAACATCTTCCTCGGCTCCAGCGCTCTTCAGTTTGCCGTCTCGGTGATCGGCATCGTCGTCTTCGTCGGTCTGACCGCCTGGGACACGCAGAACATCAAGGAGCAGTATGCCGACAACTTCGACCAGGAATCCCAGCAGAAGCTGGCGGTCTTCGGCGCCCTCTCGCTCTACCTGAACTTCGTCAACATCTTCCAGCTGCTGCTGAATTTCACCGGCCAGCGGGAAGAATAACAGTCGCCGATATCAAGGACATATCTCATGGATCGCAATGATCAGCAGGCTATCGACGGCCTGTTCTCCAAGCTCGCCCAGGCGGAGCGGCAATCCGCTCCGCGCGACGCGCAAGCGGACCGATTCATTCAGGAGCGGATCGGCCAGCAGCAGGGCGCGCCCTATTACATGGCGCAGACGATCGTCGTGCAAGAGCAGGCGCTGGAGGCGGCTCAACGCCGCATTGAAGAACTGGAAGCGCACAGTGCACAGAGCCAGCAGCGCGGTGGCTTCTTCGCCTCGATGTTTGGCAGCAATGCTGCCCCTCCGCGCCCGGCGCCGCAACAGGCCGGGTATGGCCATGCCGCGCCGAGCTCGCCATGGGGCAACCAGAGCCAGGCTTACGGCCAGCCGATGCAACAGCGCGCCGGCGGCGGCTTCCTCGCGGGCGCCGCGCAGACTGCGATGGGCGTCGCCGGTGGCGTCCTGCTCGGCAACGCGATCGCGGGCATGTTTGGCGGCAACGAGGCCCAGGCCGCTCAACCCGCCGCCCCGGCTCCGGAGCCGGAAGCGCCCGCTGACGACATGGATTTCGGCGGCGACGAAGATATTTGACGCCGCTTTTGGCTTCCGGGGATCATCCCCCTCCCCCGGAAGCCAGCCTCCTACAAAGACCATCCTCTTCTCATGATCCCAGCTGCACCAAGCCCATTGCCTGTCCGCCATCCGGTCACGACGACCCGCCACCTCTCCGGTCGCGCAGGATGGGCCGCGTTCGGCTTGCTGTTTGCCGCGCCTTATCTGGCCTATCCGACAAGGCAGACCACGCGGCATGCCTGACGACGCCGACCCTGACCAACCTTTATCAGACCCTACAATCGCGGCGCCGCTGAAGCGGTTCCGCGGTCACTTCCGTTGCGCTCGTAGCCGTCTGCCAGACGGGCGCGCGACGCATTTTCTTTTCCCCTTAACAATAGAAGGATTGGCCTTGCCTGATCACGACCAGTTGACGGTCGAGCACGAGGAAGACGGCGCGCTGCTCGTCGACGGATGGATCGATATCCGCCATGTCTCAAAGCTGCTGGACGTCGATCTCGTGGATGAGGCCGACCGCTACTCCACGCTGGCGGGCCTCGTTCTCTGGCGCCTGGGGCATTTGCCAAACCAGGGTGAAAGCGTCAGCTTCGGTGGCCTGACCTATGAAGTCGTCGCCTTGGATGGCCGCAACGTCGACAAGGTCAGAATCAGAAGGCCGCAGTTGGAGGAGATGGCGGGCGCGCAGTTTCGCTGAGCTTCCGCCAGGCTGCTTCCGCATCGCGAGTTAAGCAGCCGCTCCGCCAGTTTTCACGCCCGACAGTGGCTATTCCGCCGGTTCGGGCGTGAAAAACACGTCGGCATGCATGTCCGAGCGGTTCAGGCCACGCGCAAAGGCGACCTCCATCGCCGCATCCACCATCGGCGGTGGGCCGGCGACATAGGCTTTCCATCCGTCGAGGTCAGACAGATCCTCGGCCACGGCCTCTGTCACAAACCCCCGGCGGTGGTGCGCCGAATCCGCCTCCGACAAGACCGCCTGGAAGACGAGATTGGCGTGCCACTCGGCGAGCGCGCGGAAATGATCGACGAGATAGAGATCGCGCTCGCTGCGTGCGCCGAAGTAGAGATGGATCGGCTGCTTCATGCCGTGGGCAAGGGCCGTTTCGACGATCGACTTGATCGGTGCTAGACCGGAGCCGCCGGCGATGCAGAGGATCGGACCGGAATGGTTCTCCCGCAGATACGACGATCCCATCGGGTATTCCAGCGCCACCCTGTCGCCTGCCTTCAGAGCGCCGTGCACATGTTGCGAGGTCGCGCCGCCGACGACATGACGAATGTGGAACTCCACACCGCCATCGCCGTGTCGATTGGCCATGGAATAGCTGCGGGCCGGGACCCCTTCAAAGCGGACATCGGCATATTGCCCCGCGACGAAGCGCGAACTCGCCCCACCCACGGCATCGATGCGCACCAGCTTGATGTCGTGCGTGAGGTCCTCCAGATGCGTCACGATGCCGTTTAGCAGTTGGGGCGACTGAGGCGTATCTTCTTCGCCGTTTCCAAGCCATGCCACGGCAGTGTCCGTTACGGGAAGCGCCCGACAGGCGAGGATAAGGCCGCCGGCTTTCTCCTCATCGGTGAGAGCGAAGAGCGAATGCTGGAGCAGCTCCACCTCGCCTTCGATCAGCCGAGACTTGCAAGCGCCGCACCGCCCGGACCTGCAGCCATGGGGGTAAGGAAGCTTGGCCGCGAGCGCGGCGTCGAGAATGGTCTGGTCGGCATGCACCTCCAGGTTTGTCCGCGCCGATCGTATGTCTATGCGTTTGACGGTCATATCAAATGTTTCCTCATGAGAGTTCGGATCCGCTCGCCGGCCGGCTTCTGACGGCGGCAAGCGGAAATGCCCGCAGGCTGCGGCTTCCAGCGCTGGTAAGGTCAAGGGGTGTCGGATTACGGCCGACGCTTTTGGGTTCGGATGCCGTAGGCTCTGAATGCGACGGCGAAGCTGCACCGATCGCCTGGCGGGACTTTCGGCGCGACGGCACCAATGAGAGTGGCGTGGCGCCCCAGCGGAGAGCACGGCTCAATCGTGCGCGGCGGCTCCCCTACCGGAGTGCCGGCCGCTAAGAATACACAAGACGAAAATGCAGATTTTCCAATCTCTTTCCGGCAGATCCTGATCATTCGCATCAGGGTAAGCGAAAGAAATTTCTGGAGGTCTTGACCTTTCCATCGTTGGAAACCGCACCTTCGCGAAGAACTGATCGTTGCCGTGGCCACTCCGGCCGGGCGCGTGAACAAATGAAGGTGAACGAGAATGCGTAAAAAGGCCGCCGCCCTGTTTCTAGCCGGTATCGCAGCCGTTGGGGGGCTTGCCCTTGTCAACAACGATGGAGCGGGAACCTTCGCCAAACGCCTTCTTGCGCTTGCCTCCTCGACCAGTGCGTCCGAGGCAGTCGCGGCGACCGGTACCACGGGTGCGCCCATGCCCAAGGTTCCGGTCGCCGAGGTCGTCACGCGCGAGGTCGCGCCGGCGGTGGAATTCACGGGCCATTTCGAGGCGGCAAAATCCGTTGAACTGCGTCCGCGCGTCGGCGGCGCCGTCGACAGCGTCAGTGTTCCCGAAGGCGCGCTCGTGAAAGCAGGACAGATCCTGTTTCAGATAGATCCGCGACCGTTCCAGGTCGCCCTGGACGCCGCCACGGCGCGGTTGAAACAGGCGATCGTCCTGCTCGATCACGCCGACATCGCGTTCCAGCGCGCCAAAACCCTGGTTCCGAACGGAACCGTGTCGCGCAAGACCTATGACGATGCCGAAGCCGTCCAGCGCCAACGGCAGGCCGAGGTCGAAATTGCCAAGGCGGCAGTGGCTGCGGCAGAGCTCGATCTCTCCTTCACCCGCGTCGTGGCTCCGATCGGTGGGCGGGTCGATCGCGTGCGAGTGACCGAAGGCAACCTGGTTTCAGGGGGCAATGCCGGCGCCGCCACGCTCCTGACCACCATCGTTTCGATGGACCCGCTTTATGTCTACTTCGACATAGACGAGGCGACGTTTCTCGATTTTGTCGGGCGAGCGCGGCCTGACAAGGGAGAAGGCGCCACCGAGACGCTGCCCGTCGGGATTGGCGTCATGACGGATACCGGTTTCCCCCATGCCGGCGTTCTCGATTTCATCAGCAACCAGGTCGAACGCAGCACCGGCACGATCCGGGCCCGCGCGATCGTCGCGAACCCGGACGGACTGCTCGCGCCCGGCCTTTTTGCACGGGTGAACCTGGTGACAGCCGAGCCCGCCCGCACCGTTCTGATCGACGATCAGGCGATCGGTACCGATCAGGGGCGCCGCTACGTGCTGGCCCTTGGGCCTGAGAACAAGGCTGAATACCGGCCGATCGAGCTGGGGCCGATGATCGACGGCTTGCGTGTGGTCTCAAGCGGTCTCAAGCCGGGTGAAAAGATCATTCTCAAGGGCCTCGTGCGACCCGGTATGGAGGTGGACCCGCAGGCGGTATCGATGGTGTCGGCCGAGGCGGCCGAAGGTGATGTGGCAGCGGCCGCATCGCAGGAGGCGCGTCGATGAACATTCCACGCTTTTTCGTCGACCGCCCCATCTTCGCGGTCGTTCTTTCGGTGTTGATGCTGATCGTTGGTGGCCTGACCCTCCTGAAGCTGCCGCTCAGCGAATATCCCCAGGTGACGCCGCCGACCGTGCAGGTCACCGCAAGCTATCCGGGCGCGAGCCCCGAAGTGATCGCCGAAACGGTTGCCGCTCCGCTGGAGCAGGTGATCAACGGCGTCGAGAATATGCTCTACATGAGCTCGCAGGCTGCAACCGACGGACGCATGACGCTGACGGTGACCTTTCAGCAGGGCACCGACCCCGATATGGCGCAGATTCAGGTTCAAAACCGCGTCTCCCGCGCGCTTCCGCGCCTGCCACAGGAAGTTCAGCGCATCGGCGTCGTGACGCAGAAGACCTCGCCGGACATCCTGATGGTCGTGCATCTCGTCTCCCCCGACGACCGCTACGATCCGCTCTATCTGTCGAACTTTGCCACGCTGCAGGTTCGCGACCAGCTCGCGCGCCTGTCCGGTGTGGGGGATGTGCTTGTCTGGGGCGCCGGCGAATACTCCATGCGGGTCTGGCTCGACCCGGCCAAGGTCGCAGCGCGCGGATTGACCGCCTCCGATGTGGTCGCGGCAATCCAGGAACAGAACGCCCAGGTGGCCGCCGGCTCCGTCGGCCAGCAACCGGATGCGTCGGCAGCGCTGCAGGTCACGATCAACGCGCTCGGCAGGCTATCCAACGAGGAGCAGTTCGGCGCGATCGTCGTCAAGACCGGCGCCGATGGCCAGGTCACACGGCTGCGCGACATTGCCCGTATCGAACTGGGCGCGGACTCCTACGCGCTGCGCAGTCTTCTTGACGGCGAGCCGGCGCTGGCGCTGCAGATCATCCAGAGCCCCGGCGCCAACGCACTCGACGTGGCAAGCGCCATTCGCGCCACCATGGAAGACCTGCAGAAAGGCTTTCCGGAGGGCATCGAGTATCGCATCGCCTACGACCCCACCGTCTTCGTGAAGGCCTCGCTGGAGGCCGTGGTGATGACCCTGCTCGAAGCGATCGTTCTGGTCGTCATCGTGGTCGTGCTCTTTCTGCAGACCTGGCGAGCGTCGATCATCCCGCTGGTTGCCGTGCCGATATCGTTGGTCGGCACCTTTGCGCTGATGTACATGTTCGGCTTTTCGCTCAACACGCTCTCGCTCTTCGGCCTGGTGCTGTCGATCGGGATCGTGGTCGATGACGCCATCGTCGTCGTCGAAAATGTTGAGCGTCACATCGCGCTTGGCGAAACGCCGAAGGAAGCGGCGCGCAAGGCGATGGACGAGGTGACCGGACCGATCATAGCCATCACCTCCGTGCTCTCGGCCGTGTTCATTCCGTCCGCCTTCCTGTCCGGCCTGCAAGGCGAGTTCTATCGCCAGTTCGCGCTCACGATCGCCATCTCGACGATCCTGTCTGCTGTCAATTCCCTCACGCTTTCCCCGGCACTGGCGGGCGTACTTCTGAAGCCACACCACGGCGAGGTGAAGCGCGATCTCTTGACCCGGGTGATCGACGGCCTGTTCGGCTGGTTCTTCCGGCTTTTCAACCGGTTCTTCGAACGCGCTTCGGATGCCTATGTCTGGTCCGTCCGCCGTGCCGTCAGGCTCAGCGCGCTCGTCCTACTCGTCTACGCCGGCCTGGTCGCCGTGACATGGCTGGGCTTCCAGACCGTGCCGGTCGGTTTTGTGCCGGCGCAGGACAAATACTACCTCGTCGGCATCGCCCAATTGCCGACAGGCGCTTCGCTCGACCGGACCGAGGCGGTCGTCAAGAAAATGTCGGAGATCGCGCTCACCGAACCAGGCGTGGAAAGCGTCGTCGCCTTCCCGGGGCTTTCGGTCAACGGCATGGTCAACATTCCCAATGCCGCCGTCATCTTCACGATGCTGACGCCGTTCGACGAACGCAAGGATCCCTCCCTGTCCGCATTCGCGATCGCAGGACGCCTGATGGGCAAGTTCAGCCAGATACCGGACGGCTTCGCCGGCATCTTCCCACCGCCCCCCGTTCCGGGCCTCGGCACGACCGGTGGCTTCAAGATCCAGGTCGAGGATCGGGCCGGGCTCGGTTTCGAGGCGCTTGCCGAAGCACAGGGCGCGATCGTGGGCAAGGCGATGCAGACACCGGAGCTTGCCGGCATGCTCGCAAGCTTTCAGGTGAATGCGCCACAGGTGCAGGTGGACATCGATCGGGTGAAAGCCAAGTCTCAAGGGGTGCCGCTCAACACCATCTTCGAAACGCTGCAGGTCAATCTCGGTTCGCTCTACGCCAACGATTTCAACCGTTTCGGCCGGACCTATCGCGTGGTGGTTCAGGCGGACGCGCCATTCCGAATGCAGCCGGAAGATATTGGCCGGTTGAAGGTGCGCAACGCGGCGGGTGCAATGATCCCGCTGTCCGCGCTGCTGACGGTCAAGCACAGTTCGGGGCCGGATCGCGTCATGCATTACAACAGCTTCCCGTCGGCCGATATCAGCGGCGGACCGGCGCCCGGTTATTCCTTCGGACAGGCGACAGCAGCCATAGAACGGATCGCCGCGGAGACGCTGCCACCCGGCATGACCTTCGAATGGACGGAGCTCGCCTATCAGGAGAAGCAGGCCGGAAACACGGCGATGTATATCTTCCCCCTGTCGGTCCTGCTGGCGTTTCTCATTCTCGCCGCCCAGTACAACAGCTGGTCGTTGCCCTTCGCCGTTTTGCTGATCGCGCCGTTGGCGCTGCTTTCCGCGATCGCAGGCGTCTGGCTTACCGGCGGCGACAACAACATCTTCACGCAGATCGGCTTCGTCGTTCTCGTGGGGCTCGCGGCCAAGAATGCGATCCTGATCGTCGAGTTCGCGCGAGCGAAGGAGGATGAAGGCGCCGATCCCCTGTCGGCCGTACTCGAGGCAGCCCGTCTTCGGCTGAGACCAATCCTGATGACGTCACTCGCCTTTATCGCCGGCGTCGTTCCGTTGGTGATTGCGACGGGCGCCGGCGCCGAGATGCGTCACGTCATGGGGATTGCCGTCTTCGCGGGCATGCTTGGCGTCACTGTGTTCGGCCTTGTGCTGACACCGGTGTTCTACGTCCTGGTGCGGAAACTGGCGATCCGACGCGAAAATCGCCAAGGCAGCGAGGCAGTATCGCGCGACCAGCACGCCTGAAAAAACGGCGATCGCATGCCGGTCGGGCCCCATGGCCAATGGGCCGCCTGCGATCGCCACCTCACCCATCGCCTGACCTCATACGACTTTTGAGCTCGCGGGTCGGCATCTCACATCCAGAGCATGAGGCTCGCGAAAATGAAGGTCAGGCCGACACCAAGCGGCGCCCAAATGCTGCCGCGCACGGCAACGGTCTCGTCCAACGGCTCGCCTTCTGCCAGGCGATCCAGCGCTTCCTTACGGTAGAGTTCCGCAGCGCCAGAGTTATGTGCGTCATTGCCCACAAAATTGGACCTTAAATGAGTTGATCGCGCCCACGTTGCTGTGTCTATCCACACCGAGGGATTGCAATTCGCCGATGCGCCCGCCGGCAAAAAGAGTCAAGCATGGGTTTCAACCAAATCTGGCGGTATCTTCAAAGGCCGTGCGGGCGCCACATCAGGATGCTCCGGATGAGACGCATTGCCACTCCGCTGCATTTGCAGGGCATGGCGGCCGAATGCGGCGTGGTTGCCCTTGCGACACTCATGGCGCATCACGGCCGGGATATCCCGCTCGATACGCTTCGACGGCGCATCTCCTCGCCACTGGCCGGTTCGACGCTGCGACAACTGCGCGAAACGGCGCGGGAAGAGGGTTTTTGCGCGATCGCGCGCCGGGTCGATCTAGACGGTCTCTCTTCGCTATCGCTTCCGGTCCTTGTGCACCTGCGTTTCCTCCATTTTGCCGTGCTCGAAGCGGTCTCTCAGACCGGAGTGCGGCTCAACGATCCGGCGGAAGGCATCGTTCATGTCGAGATGCGCGAGTTTTCGCGCCAGTTCACGGGCATCGTTCTCACGCTTGCGCCAGCAGAACCGGCTTCCGGCGCAAGACGCTCGGCGTGGCCGTCGAAGGAGACCCTTCGTGCGGCTTGCAGTCTTCCCGCGATACTGATTGCCGCTGGTGTCGTCGCCACCCCCCATTTTCTCGCCGCCGCCGAGGTCGGTCTCGCGCTCCTCGCGATCCTGCTTCTGCTTGCGGGCGACGCCCTTGCGATGCGCCGAACGCGCCTTGCCGCGCGAAGCCGGGCAGAGGCGCAGGCCGTTAGGTTGGAGCAGCAGGTGCGGCGCTGGCCGGCCGCGGACATGCTTCTTTCGGGGCGCTACAGGCTAGATGCGATGCTTTCGGCAATCGCTACGATCGCCGATCCACGTCCGCAGCGCAGCGCAATTTTTCTGCCGGCCCTGGTCGCGAACATGCTTCTGCCGCCGTTCGTCGCCGGTCTGGCCGGCCTTGCCCAAAGCGTCGTCTTGTTCACCACCGTGCTGCTGTTCGTCAACGCATCCACCCTGCGTGAAAGATCGCCAGGCGCAAGAAGCGACCTGGAAGCCGAGCCCGGACCGCTGCCGGCGATGCTGTTCGAGCCCCGTGCGCGCTGGCGCCTTGGGACCGGCCCGCAAACGATGTTCATCCGCCTGTCCGGGTTGGCAGCGGCAGGCGACAAGCGGCTCGTCATGGCGGTCGAAGAGAGCCAGCGCCGTACTGTCCTTTTCTTCGCAGGCGTCGTGGCCAGCCTCGTTCCCGTCACCTACGGCAACGGCGAAGGGCTCATCGCCCTGTTTTGGTGCGGGCTTATCGCAGCCTTCCTGAGTATCCGTCTCATTGAAAGCCTGGCGAGCGGGCATACAACAGAAGCCGCCCATGCCCGCCTCGCGGACGTACCTCCGCCTGAACCCGCTGTCCCACGGCCACCTGCGACCTCGGTTGCACCATCGTCCGTTCACGGTCCAGAACAATCCATCGCCCTGGAGTATCTCAACGTCTCCTGGGCACCTTTTCAACGGGCAGAGACCGTATTCGGACCCGTCAATTTGCAAGTACCCGCCGGCGACATGCTCGCCGTTGAGGGGCCATCAGGCAGCGGTCATAGTGTGTTCTGTCGTCTGAGTACCGGACTGTTTGCACCATCCGAGGGCGAGGTCCTTTTGTTCGGTGAACGATGCTCGGGCCCACGCCCCGGCGTCATCCTTCTCGACGGCGAAGAGCCGATGCCGCGCGGCAGTGTACGGGGCTTCCTTTCGGCCGGTAGCGACGCAGACAAGGACCGCGTGCTCGACCTCGTGGAATTGACCGCAACGCTTTCGCCGCGCGGCGGGCTTGATCTCTATCTCTCGGCCGGCGCGCCGCAACTGAGCGGCGGCCAGAGGGCGCGGCTGCGCCTCGCCCGCGCCCTGCTTGCCCGCCCGGCGCTTCTCGTCGTCGACGGCCTGCTGGATTCCATTGAGCCAGAACTAGCCGAGCGCATCCTTATGCGCCTGCGTCGGTCTGGACTGACACTGCTCGTCTCGTCGCTGCGTCCCCTGCCGGCAGGCCTCACCATTCATCGTCTAGTTCTAGGCTCCGAGATGGTCCCATCATGAGCGGGCGCTATTGGCGAAGGCGCATCCGTCCGATGGCGAATCATTGGCGCGGCGAGGATATCGGCCCGGTTTTGAGCGGGGAGACGGTCGAGGATGAGCGCATCGTTCGACCGGGCACAACTGCCTATCGCCAATTGGCGGGGACAACGCGCGATGACCGGGCGCTCTATGCCTTCGCTGAGAAGGGGCAAGCTCCCCGGCTTCGCCCGCCGGCATCAGTCGCGTTCATGCATGCGGGCTGGCTTGCACCCGGCTGTGCGCTGTGGGTCTGGCAGACGGCGGATACCGCGAAACGGGCCGGTCCGATCGCTGCCGTGCTCCTTGCCGTCGGACTTCTGCTCCTGGCCCATGCCGGCCAGATCGCGGCATTGCGGGGACTGCGGGACGCGCGCATGGCCATCCGCCATCGCTCCTGGGACAGGCTGCTCACCTCTTCCGGTAAGCGGCGCGCCCATTCAGACCGGCGGGAGGGCCGTCGCAATCATGGCGCGTTGATCTGTTTCGCGGCGCGCATGGAGATCGCCGCCCGCGTCCCCGTGGTATTTGCTGCCCTGCTTGCTCTCTTCCTGACGATGGGGTTGCCCGGCGCTGCCGTAACTTTGGGCATTGCAATGGCGCTCGCCATCGCTGCCTCGATCTGCGAGGGGCTGGGAGCGGCGCAGGCCGGACGCTTGCGGGAGCGATCTGAGGCGGCGTCGCGACGGGCCGGTCAGCTCAAATACATGCCATGGGCCATCGGATACGGCGCGTTGGAGAGCCGCCTGCAGATCGGACGGAACTTCGTTTCTGATCAGATACGGCGCTTGAATCGCCAATCGCGGTTCGACGACACGGCACGCAGCATCGATCTTGCCGGCCTGACGCTGCCGCCGCTTGCGGGCTACACTCTGGCGCCGGCGGGTACTGCCTCCGTTACCGCCCTTTTCGCGCTAGCGCTCAGCACGGCCACGATATCCTTCGGGCGTGCCGCAGTTCGCCTGAGAATGACAAGGGCCACGGTTTTCCGCCCGGAAAGCGGCGCAAGCGACGGCGAGCCCCTGCCATTCATCCGCTTGGAGGCGTCAGCAATCAGCCACGCCCACGGAACGGGTGCGGCTCTGTTTCATCCGGTGTCGTTTACCTTGGCTCCGGGCAAGGTTCTGGCATTGGCGGGTCCGTCCGGCATCGGCAAATCCAGCCTCATGCATCTGCTGATGGGGCTTGAAACGCCTCAAGCGGGTCAGTTGCTGGTGAATGGCGAGGCTCTCGACCACGATCGCCTGCAGGCATGGCGAATGTCCGTTGCCTGCGTGATGCAGGACGAGGGCGATGAGCCGGGGACGATCTCCGCCGTCATCGGCGCAGGACTTGCCGACGTATCGCCTGAGACGATCGAGGCGGCCGCGCGAGCTGCCTGCGTGCACGACGAGATCATGACGCTGCCGATGGGTTACATGACATTGATGATTGAAGGCGCTGTGCCACGCGCATTTGGCGCACGGATCGCCATCGCCCGATGCTTCGCCGCCCAGCCAAAAATCCTGTTCCTGGATGAAACGCTCTCCAGCCTCGACCGCGAGCACGCCGCCCAAATCCTTGCCAACGCCCGCACTACCGCCATCGCCGTCGTCATCGCCTCGCACAGGCAGGACATTTTGGCGCTGGCCGATCAGATCGTAGCGCTGCGCCCGCCGTTCGAGGCAAAGGTGGAGTAAAGGTGCCGATCGTAGAAATCAGCAAATTCGCTGGCATAGCGCGAAAGGAATGCGGCCATCCCCGGATGCTCTGGCCCGGTATTGTAGCGCCACCGCCCGGTCGGTCCGAAGGTGGCGTGGTGCCTGGCACAGACTTCCACGAGCAGCGGCATCAAAGCACCGGCGCTGGTTGAAAGTCCTCTGTTGTAAAGGCTGCACAACCAAACTTCGCTGGGACCGCTGTCCTGCACCACGATCCAGCCGTCAAGGTTGGCATTGCGGTACATCAGCAGCGACAGCTGCTGGTTGATATCATCATAGGGTTCGAAAGGGCGCCATTGAACGGGGACGCCTTCAGCTTGAAGGCCACTTTGGATCTGCGCCCGCTCGGCGGCGCCGACGGCGTCGAACGCGCGGAATACCATACCCGGGCGGGTGGTCATGCGCTCCATTCGGCGGCTATCGGACCAGACTTTCGTCTGCGCGGCATTGGCTGAAACGCGGACACAATCGAGCGCCGGCGCGCTCCAGCCAAGCGATTGGATGAGCCGCGAGAATGGCTCGGCGCCAGGCAGCGTATCGGACCAGAAGGCCGTCAGTCCTCCAATCCCGGCAAGCCGGTAGGTTTCCTGCGCATGGGCGAGCAGGCTGCGTGCCACGCCCTCTCCGCGCCAATCATGCGCCGTGAAGAGCGACAGAAGCCGTTGGCCGCCGTCCTCACTCTGGCGCCAAAGTGCCAACCCACATAGCTCGGCCCCTTGCGTCGCGACGAAGATGTCGTGGCCCGGTGCGCCGGATAGCAGCCGCCGATAGGCGGGAAAGGTCATCCGCTCGGCCTCGCGACCTGCGATCGTGTCTCGTCTTTCGATCGTGAACGACCGGTTCCTCGCGGCAAACATTGCAGTTACCATCTCTCTCAAAACCGGTATCCGCATTTCCGTTGCGGATACCGGCCGATTCGCCCTGCGGCCTTAAGGAAAGGCCGGGCGGTCGATCAGCGGCCGAAGACCGAACCCTTGCCCGACGGCTTCAGGCTCGTACGTACCGGATAGCCCCCCGAAACCATGTCGAGTGCAGCATCGGGCAGCTCGTCGTTGACAGTTGTCTTGACCGCTTGGTCCTTCTTGTTGTCGCTCATTTGTTTTCCTTTCAGCCCTGTCCTGCAGGGCGGTTGGTTGCATGCCGATCGCCGCAAGGGTCGAACGGCGGGTTGTCGTGAGGCGCAAAGGCCGGAGAAAAAGCGCACAGTTTTCCCTCCGCCGATCACGCGAGATTCATTCTCGCCGGTGATCGCCGTCAAACGGGTTCAGACCCTGCAAATTCTGCTTTTCCTCTAGGCAGATGAGGTAAAATCCTCCCGGCCCCGTTTCAAGAATTTTCGGTGAAACTCCCAGATTTGGACTTTCACCGGCCGCCCAGCATGTCCACGGCTGCAAGTCTTGCAAAGCAGCCGCCAGCGCGTGCTAGCGCGTCGAAGGGACCCACCTGAACGACCCTGCCCCCATCGAGCACGATGATGCGATCGGCCTTGCGGATCGTCGACAGACGATGGGCAATGACGATCCGTGTTGTGTTCAGCTCGGCCAGCCTCTCCGACACCGCTGCCTGGGTGCGGTTGTCGAGCGCGCTGGTCGCCTCGTCGAGCAGGAGAATTTTGGGCCGACCGATGAGCGCGCGGGCCACCAGAATGCGCTGGCGCTGTCCGCCCGAGAGGGTGTTGCCACCATCTGCCAGGATGGTGTGCAGCCCCATCGGCATGGTCGCGATGTCTTGTTCCAGGCCGGCAAGAATCGAGGCTTCGAGAACCGCCTCCGGTCCGCAGCCCGAAGCGCCGGCGATATTGTCGTAGATCGAACCTGCAAAAAGCATGCTGTTCTGGAGCACCACACCCATGTGGCGGCGGATGAAGCTGGGCTCCAACGCGTCCACTGGTATGCCGTCGAAGAGAATTTCACCGCTTTCCAGCGTTTCGAACCCGAGCATCAGTCGCAGCAGTGTAGACTTGCCGCTGCCGGATGGTCCAACGATCGCGACGAATTCCCCGGCGGCGACCTCGAAGCTGACGTCCTCCAGGACTGGCGGACCGTCCGCGAAGTAGCGGAAGTGAACATTGCGGAAGACGACATTTCCCTGGAGGTCCGGATGAAGCGGAGCGTTACGGAGCGTTTCCTGCTCGGGTTGAGCATCCAGCACCGGGCGGGTGCGCTGCACGAGCGGGACAACCGCCACCAGCCCTGAGACGGCCCCGATCGACGCTCGCAAGGCAGCCGTCAACTGGCCGAACGCCGTCGCAAAAGCTGCGAAGACGGCAATGCTCAAGGTTCCGCTGTTGTCACCGTCGGTCGGAGCTGCGAGCGCATGGAGCGGCTGCGTTTCATCGAGATTACCCAGCCACCCCACCGATGCGTAGATCAACAACAGGCAGAGCCAGGGCATCGAAACCTGCAGCACGCTCTGCCACGCGCGGTAAAGCCTCGCTTGCATGAAAGCCTGGCGCTGCCGGGCGCTCTTTGAGCCCCAGCGCGTCAGCGCACGCTCCTCGGCATTGGCCCCGCGCAGCCTGACGATGCCGAACAGCAGCTGCAGCACGAAGCCCTGCACTTCCCCTCGGGCCTCAATCTGATGGCGCTCTTCGAGAAGTTGTCGCCAAGAGACAACGGCCGAAACGAACGCAAGCAGCGCCGCGGCCGAAACACCAACCAAGGCGAGCCGCCAATCGGTCAGGAACAAGACGGCGGCACTGGTCAGAATGCCAAGTATGCCGAAGAGACCGGAGAGCATGCTCCCCGTCACCATCTGCCGCGCCTCCTGCAGGCTGAGAACGCGTTCGGCCAGATCGCCGGTCGTAAATCCCTTGAAGAAGTGCGCGGGAAGGCGCAGCAGTCGATGGAAGACCGCGGCCTGCAAGGTCGCGTCCAGGCGCGTTTCTATTCGCGCCATCGCAAAGGCGCGCACCAGATCGAATGCCGTCTGTCCGAAGGCGATCGCGACGAGGCCGATAAGGATTTGCAGGAGAGCAGCCCGATCGCCGGAGGGGATCACATGCTCCACCAGCAGAATGGCCGCGATGGGCAACGCGATCGCCGAGAGGCTGGCGAGAGCGGCCATGATAGCCATGCGCGCGACGTCCATGCCCGCCCCGCGAAGACCGAAGCGCAACAGGCCGCCAAGCGTTACCGGGGCGCGGGGCAAGAGCGGATAGATCTGGATCGCCCGTGAGCGTACTTGCGCGGCGGCACGCGCCGTGGCCCGTATGGATTTACCGTGCATGACAATGCGCCAGCCGCCCTGCGCCCCCGGAACCAACGCCACAGGCGTACCGTCCTCCAGTTCCGCCAGCATGGGCAAGCCATCATGACGCCACCAGTCCGCCGCAAGTTCCACCGGGCGGAAGGCGACGCCGGCGCGGGTCAGCAAGGCTGGAGCGTCATCCTCTGAGGCCTGCGCATTGAGATCGCACAACGCTTCTGCAGACACGGGATGCCCGGCTGCCTGCAAGGCCATGGCTATCGCTTCGACAAGCGGTGTGCCCGCGCCAGGGGCGCCGCTGCCGTCGTTGCCGGGAGGTTCGCCGAAAACCTGCATCAGGCCCGAATTGCTGCGCTCGTCGTCATACGCAATCGGCTGGAGAGGTCCCGTCATGGCGCAGACTCCTGCACGAGGCTGAAATATTCGCCTTGGAGCGCAAGCAGTTCGGCGTTGCTGCCGCGCTCGACAATCCGCCCGGCCCGCATGACGATGATCTCGTCGCAATCACGGATGGTGGCAATGCGATGGGCGATGATGAGGCAGGCGCACCCTCTTTGTCGCAGGCTCTCGACGATCTTCCTCTCGGTTGCCGTATCCAGCGCCGAGGTCGCCTCGTCGAGAATGAGGACCTGTGGGTTGGCGGCAAGCGCCCGGGCGATTTCGAGGCGCTGGCGCTGCCCGCCGCTGAAGTTGCCGCCGTTCTCGTCGATCGGCGCGAAGAGCGCCCCGTCGCGGGCCAATACATCGTCAAGTATAGCCGCGTCGGCCAGCGCCCGCGTGATCGTATTTTCCGACACGCCCCTATCCCA
Organism: Ensifer sp. PDNC004; assembly: GCF_016919405.1. Classification (NCBI taxonomy): domain Bacteria; kingdom Pseudomonadati; phylum Pseudomonadota; class Alphaproteobacteria; order Hyphomicrobiales; family Rhizobiaceae; genus Ensifer; species Ensifer sp. PDNC004. The sequence goes on along the minus strand of NZ_CP070352.1, from coordinate 112,540 downwards.
GAGCGTCAGATTGTCGTGCACCGTTCCTTCGAACAGAAAGATGTCCTGATCGACATAGCCGCATAACGCAGCCCGCTGGTTCGTGGCGACGGCAATGAGGTCAACACCACCCAGCTTGAGCGACCCGCCTCCCGGCTCAAGCAGTCCGGCGAGCAGACGACCCACCGTGCTTTTTCCGCTGCCCGAGCCGCCGACGATAGCGATTCTGGCCGCTGGTCGGAGAACCAGCGAAAACCCTTCGATCAATGGCGGATCGAGTGGGCTGTAACCGAAGCTGAGATCCCTTGCCTCAAGCACACCGTCCTTCGGCAGGACGCCGCCGGCCGGCGGCGTGAGGAGGGGCGCACGCATGACGTCGTCGGCCCGCTCCAGGTCGGCCTGGACCTGCTGGATCTGGCCCGTGAGGGCGAGCAGACCGCCGATCGGTGCGGAAAAACTGATGGCCAAGGCCTGGAAGGCGATCACCGTACCGAGCGTCGTTGCCCCATCCATGACGCGCAGCCCACCCACTCCGAGAACGATCGCCCCGGCCAGCGCTTGCATCAGCGCCGGGGCGGCGGCCAGGAGAACGTCGATATGGGCCTCGTCGCTGCGCAACCCGAGAAGCCGTGCCTGATGGCCGGCCCAGCGCCGGAACGCCTCGTTTTCGAGACCCGAGGCCTTCACCGTTTCGAGACTTCGGATGGGGCCGATGGTAGCGGCCACGAGCTTGCCCGCCGCGGCGACTTGCTGGCGGGCGTTTATCTGCTGACGGTGGATGGCCTCGCGCAGCAGCAGCAGATATAGGCCCTGCAAGCCGATGAGCAGCACCGCGAGGATGGGATCGAACACCAGCATCACCGCGGCATAGGTCAGGATGCTCGCGAGGTTGAAGACGTGCGTTGCGAGCTCGCCGGAGAGAAGGTTCGCGAGCCGTTCATTGGCATCGAGCCGGCTGGCGAGCTCGCCGGCATCGCGCTGCGTGTAAAACGCGACGGGCAGCCGCAGCATATGCCGGAGCTGCCGCGCCGTCGGTACGAAGGCGAGCCGCGTTTCCAGCTTCATCAGCAGCAGTTGCTGGAACATCGTCACCCCCGCCTGAAATAGGATGACTCCGAAAAGCAACAGGCAGAACGGCAGAAGCCAATCCTTCTGCCCATCGACGAGAATATCGTCGATGAAGCTGCGCGAAAGAACCGGCAGCACCATGCCTGGCACGACGAGGATGAGCGAAGCGGCAAGGACGGCGAAAAGTGCCGAGCGCATCCCGGGGCCAGCCAACCGTTCGCGGAGCGAAGAGAGCGAAGATAGTCTCTTTCCACTCGGTCGAAACGCTTCGCCTTTTCGAAAAGTCAGAACGACGCCGGTGAAGCTTCCCGCGAGCTCCTGCAGCGACACCGCCCGGCGGCCGTCGGCCGGATCGACAATGGTCGCAAAGCCGCCAGAAACGCGCTCCAGAACGACGAAGTGTTTGAACTGCCAGTGGAGGATGGCGGGGCCTTCGATATTACGCAGTTCCTCGGGCTCTTGACGAAGGCCGCGGGCCTCAAGGCCTGCCCAGCGGGCGGCGCGCAGCAGATTGCTCGCCTTGGTGCCATCGCGGGAAACGCCGGCGCGTATGCGCAACTCGTCGAGGCCGACATGGCGACCGTGCCAGGCGAGCACCATTGCAAGGCACGCGACGCCGCATTCGGCATGCTCGATCTGCAGGATGATTGGAACCGATCGCCGCAGAACCGGCAAGAAACGGCGCATGTCAGGCCCCCGGCCGGGTACGCAGTAAAGGCAACAGGAAATCGACAGGCGCCCGTTCCTCGATCGTTACCTTGCCAGTGCCGACCGCGCCCCGCCCCAGCTGTGTCTGTGCGCCTTCGCCGCCACGCCAGACATAAGCGCCGGGCCGTTGCGGATCGGTTGAAAGCTCGACGACCGCAACGAAGGGCATGGCCTTTGCCGAAAAGCGTGACGCCAGGCCATCGTCCCCCAACGTGGCGAGCATGCTCTCGTGACTCACTGGTAAATCCGAGATCGACACGACCCTGCCAGCAAGCGTTCCCCAACGCTCGCGCGGCAGACCGGCGATCTCGATGTTGACGGGCATGCCCGGTCGTACCCGTTTGCCGCTCGCTGGCGGCAGATAGAGCTGCATTTCCAGCAAGGCCTTGCCCGGCACCGGAAGCAGAACGCCCTCGCCCTCGACCCGGGTCGCTATACGGCCAACGAAACTCCAGGCCGCAAACAGCAGGCAAAGCAGGAGCATGGCGAGAAGCCCGACACGGCTCGCCGCGGTGTTGATGCGCACCGCCTCTTCCAACCGCTCGGGCGAGAAGTTCCTTTCCAGCGCTTCCTTGCGGAAAAGCCCTTCATCCACCGAACCCATCGATCTAACTCCGCGACACGGCTCCCATACGATTGAAAGAACCCTAGCGGGCATACGAAGATGCGCCCGCGATGTTCAAGGGCCAAATCTGGGAGCATTTTTCTCGCCGCGCCGAACCATCGCCACGGCGGCATGAAAGGCCTCGTCGAGTGCTGCGAATTTCTGGGCCTGCCACCAGAAATAGTCGTCGAGAAACTGCCTGGAGAGCCAGAGGACCTTCCGCCCGCGGGAACCTTCCCAGCCCAGGCACTCCTGCTGCTGCGCCCGCTTGAACATCCGCTTGATGTTGGTGGCGGAAATTCCGTACTGTACCGCGAGCGAATGGACGTTGACGGGGCCGACGGTCACCCTGTCCCCCACGGCCGTAAAATCCGCGATCTCGAAGATGAATTCGTGGATGATCATGCCGCCGAACTCCGACGACAGAAAATGCCCTATACTGTCGGGCGGATGACGCCACACGGAGTTGGCAATCAGTGCCGCCGCGGCGCGCGGCTGCGCCAAGCGGAATAGCAGTGGGTCCTTTGTGCAGGCCGCGACACGCCCACCGCCGTCCAGACGGTCCAATCCGTTCATGTGGCCCATGAACCAGCCCTGCATCGCCGCGTCGCTGGCAGGCGTCGTGTCAAGGTTGCGGATCCGCTTGTCATGACGCGAGGGGATCTCCTGCAGCATCTTGTAGGCCAGCAGTTCCTTGAGAAAGGCATCGGCCGTGTTGCGGCTCGCGACGCCGATGGAAGTTACGGTTTCGATGAAACGGCTCGCATGCAGCCCGACGACGTCGCAGCCTGTCGCCCGTTGCATACAAAGCGCGTACATGGACTGCGTCATGAACCACTTGCGATGAGAAGCCTGGAGACGAGCCAGGCGCGGCGTCTGCCGATGAATCTTGATGAGATGAGCGGCAAGCTGCCGGTCGACGGCCGGGAACTCAGGATTTCGAAACAGTGCATCGGCCGTCTTCCAGCCAGCGGAGAACTCCCTCCTATCGATTAACTGTTCCATGGCTATCTCTATTCTCATGTCCTTTTTTGGAAATTCTGGGCGTTACTTCGTAAGTAACAATCGGGCCGTGAAGCCTGCTTGGGCTCTGCCAGGGCGTGCGCCGGTCTTTTCGAACATTCGGGCTGATAATGAGTTCCTGGGAACGCGCCCTTCGCAGGCCGCAGGCTTCCCATGTCCGCCTGGACAACAAAATACGGCATATGCCGTATTTCGACTGGACGAGCCGAGAGGGCTGAGGCCATCAAGCATCAAAATCAGAAGCGCGCATGAGCACCTGCCTTCGCGCATCGCTTTCGATTCCGTAGAGCAATGAAGAAGCGAAATCCCAGTGGAGGTCGTTGGAGAGGTTCAGACCCGCGCTGACCGTTCCTGCCGTACCGTTGTTTGCGAGTGCGGCAAAGACGGCTATGCCACCAAAGCGTGTGGTCAACACCGCGCCGTTGTCGAGACGGTAGGCCCGGTCCAGATCCGCCTCAATGCTGGGCCGCAAGGCACTGCCGCTGCAGCTTCGTATCCCACATGATCCGGCGCGTATCCAACCAGGCAGTATCCGCGACGCCTGGAGCAGGCGCAAGCACGGTTGCAACGTTCTCAGGAACGTCTTTGGGAACGCGAAAGAAGAAAACACGGGGGTGAGCGGCAGGCTTTTGAGCATTCGATTTTGCCTAAGGGGCGTTGTTGCAGGGGCAAAAAAACGGCGCAGAACGCCGTGGCCATGGCGCGCCTTGCGCGACGTGCATGGACCCTGGATGGACCGTTCGGTCAGTCGGCTACATCAAGCTTCGGCCACAGCGACGGTCGGCCCCGGCAAGCTGTTGGCTCAACCTGCGCGTAGACGACAAAGAATTGATTTCATGGTGTTTCCCCCAGAAGCTGGCCACTCATAGCGAGACCGGCGGAACAGGATCAACTCAAGAAGCAAGTTGTGGGTGAGTGCACCCAAAATTGAGTCACACAGGTGACGGCGTGACATGGTGATGCAACAGTGGATGGGTAGTAATGCCGGGGATGCCATCAGCCGTGGTGCGACAGACACAATCATGCCTTTAGGATCGCAAGACGCTTTCAGTCCCATAACGCCACTTGAGGGGTCGGCTTTCTTGGCCGTCCTGCGCGATGCGGCAAAAGAGCTGCTCGCCATGCACGATGTCGCTCCGAGGGTGGTGCGCTATGTCGCCAGCATGCAGAAGTGGTTGATCACGCAGGCGATCATCGCGCTGCATTTTGAACGCAAACGCGATGAAACGCGTTCGCCACTAACGGCGGGCTCACTCATCGAATTCTTCGCGCCAAAGCTCCCCTTCAGCAAGAACACGCTTACGGCCCATCTGGCGGAAATGGTTGCCTATGGATTGCTTGTCCCGCAGGAAAGCAGGGACAAACGCATAAGACCATTGCGGTTGAGCGCCTACGGCGAAAGCATGATCGGCCAATGGCTGGCGAGCCATCTGGTCGCCCTCGATCGGCTCGATGGCGGTGATCGCGCGTCCAGGTTCGAGGGCGACCAGCGCCTGCTTGGACGGATCCACCCGCTGGCCGTTCGATCCCTCGTATTCGATCCGGGTTGGGCGCAGCCGCCGGCGAGCGTGGATCTGTTCGTGCGAACGGAAACGGGAAGCAATATCCTGCACGAACTCATCGGCCGGGTCCCGAGCGGCCTTGAGGTGTTTGATCGGCCGGTTTGCCTCGGAGCGCTCGCCGCAGGCGAGGTCTCGAACAGACACACCCTGTCGCGCGGCCACGTATTGCGGGTATTTGCCCGGGCCAAATCGGACGGGCTCCTCGTCTGGAGCCTTCCCGGCAATCGAGGCGACCTGTTCGTCTCCGAAACCCTGCTCAATGACTATGTTCGCTGGCAGGCGATCAAGTTCGCGGCCATTTCCGTGGCCTATCAGCGAGCGCAAGAGGACTTGGGGTGCGAACAAGCGCATGAGCCGGCGGTGGCGGAGTTCAGCGCTTGAGGGGATGCCACGACGAGGCCGCCAGTCGCGTCGCGCCGAGCCTTGAAACAATCCGCCCTCACGAATGGTGTGACGGACAGAAGCTGGTCGCGCCTCGCACGGCGTTCAATCGAGTTGCTTGGCTAAGACGATCGTCCCGGCAAGGTCTGCTTTCACGGGTTTCGCGAAACGCGTCGCGCCCAGTTCGACAAAGCCCCATTTGAGATACGCACGTCGTGCCTGTTCTGCCGACGCCATCACGTCCAGCCAGACATAACGGCTGCCTTCCTGCTTCGCCTGGGTGATGGCGCATTCCACGAGTTTACGGCCAATGGCCAGCCCCTTGGTGGCCCGCAGGAGATAGATTCGAGGGATCTCAGTGCCGCCGGGCTTTGACCGGATCGGATCGACGGCCCCAATGATCATCGTGAGGAAGCCGACAATTGCCTCATCCATCTGCGCCACCCAGACGCGCGCCTCCGGACGTTCGAGCAGCTTCGAGAATGCGTCCGAACTGAACGTCGCCAGTTGACGCGCCAGGGCAGCGCTGTCGTCCCAGAGATACGCATATTCTGCGGCATAGGCCGCTGGTCCGACATAACCAAGCTCCTCCGCGTCCGCCGCCGTCGCGCGAAGGATGCGCGGTTCCGGCCGATCCATAAGCCCCTCCCCCTCGGTGAACGCGCGGACTCTATTGCACCGCATTTCCCGGACTTCAAATCTCAAGCTGCAACGAGTGGCCAAGCGGGCGGTTGAGCGCCCGCTTGCGAGTTGGCGTTCGGGCGCGCGGTTCGGACGGCTTGGCAGCGGCAGCTCACGCAAACGTGCAAGGACGTGACCGGCAACGCATTGCATCGGGTCCAAACCCTGCTAACACCCGGCTCCTCAAGCACCGCGTTGGAAGATCGACAACCGGTCGATGTCGGAATTTCGCGTGGAGGCCTGCTTTGCCTGGCGCCCTTCATTGATCCCGACCAACCTGTCTCCCATATGCGACGGGCCCGGCCCCTTCCTCCCGGCGGGACCGACAACAACGACCAAGGAAGAACAAGAAAATGAACAATAATGGACGCCTATCGGGCAACTCCTTCGCTGCGCCAAACCTTCGCGATCGCCTGACCGCCGACGGTCTCGCCTATCTGGCCGCCCTGATGCCGGTATTCCTGTTGCTCTGTTAGCTTCGGCTGCCGAGCTTCGGGCCGGCGCCTGGCCCGTGAGCGCGCTCGAAGCGAGCCTCAAAGCCACCTTCGGCGCAAGAAAGAACCCCATTCCGCTTCAATTCTCAGCTTTCGCAGGCGATCGCCGCTTGTCACGTGCGCGGCGTAGGAATTGGTGAAGGTGACGAGCAGGATGCGCGCCATCTTCGGATCTCCTCCGGTCCGCTCAAGTTCGTCGGCGATCTCTTGGTGGAGAGATTGGCTCGACGCGGGCTCGGCGATACGCCGCTCCGCCATCTCCAGCATCCGCTCGACAAAGACGAGATCGATCACATAGGCCGGCACCGATTTGCCGATCATGACGATACCTCGCGGCCTGCAGAAAAGGCCCAGCATGGTGTCTCGCTCTTGGAAACGAGCGGGCGGTCCGTCTGAGAGAAGGTGGGCTTCCGGGGCGTTTCCTGCCCTCTTCGGAAAAGCATCATGCTCCCTCTCCTTCTCACGCAGTAGGCCCGGCAAGGATCGGGCCGAACGACATCCGTATGGGAGCCCAACCGCCAAAGGCGCGAAGAGTTCCAAAGGAAAATCGATTTTTGCGATTAAAGGCCGGCGCACGTTCCGCCATCAACGCGAACCGCGCGAGCCCAGATGTCCGAACAGGTCTCGTGCCGGCCGGCTCAGTTCTTTTTCCGCCCGCACGCAGACGGACAGCCGCCGCGTCGCCCAGTCATCGGCAAGGCGCACGAACGCGGTCTTGGCGGATCTGCTGCCGCGCCGCGCCGCCGTCTCCGGCATGATGGCGAGGCCGACACCCGGCGAAACCATGTGACACAGGCCCTCGAAGCTGCGCAGGCGCGTGCGGATCTTCAGCGTCGGACCCAATCGGCGCGCGTGCACGTCGATGTGGCCCTGCAATGCGCCATCCGTCAGGCCGACGAACGGCTGGTCGACAATGTCGGCAAAGTCGACATGCCTGCTTGCCGCCAGTGCATGATCGCGCGGGATCACGACGACGAGGCGGTCGATCGCGAAGGGGCGCAGTTGCAGGCCGCCCGTATCGACCTGGTCCGAAAGAATGCCGATCTCCACGAGGTCGGCGGCGACGGCTCGCGCAATCTCGATGCTTTGGCGTTCCTTCAGATCGACGTCGATCCGCGGATGTGCCGCCATCCAGGCGCCAAGTCGCTGCGGCAGAAACTCCGTGAGTGCGGCTGTATTCGCCGCAAGCCGGATCGTTGCTCGAAGGCCATCGGCGTGTTCACCAAGCTCGCCGCGCATCCGCCCCATCTGCCGCAGGATCAGCTGGGCGTGATGCGCCAGCGCTTCTCCGGCCGGCGTCGGCCGCACCCCGCGGCGGCCACGTTCGAGCAGCTTGACCTTGCCGATCGCCTCCATGTCACGCAGGCGTTCGCTTGCCGCCGGCAAGGAAAGCCCGGCATCCGCTGCGCCATGGGTCATGCTGCCGGCATCCACTACGGCAAGAAACAGTCGAAGGTCGGTGAGGTCGAAACGCATGCAAACGAGGCTATCGGAAAAGCAGCCTTCGGACCAGCCGAAGTCTGATTGCGGATGATCCGCATTGTGCCGGTGCGGGTATGCGCTATGCCCGTGGCATGCTCGACCTTGCTCCGTCCCTCGCCGTTGCGATTGCCGCTACTTTCTTCGCCGCCGGCATCCTCAAGGGCGTCACTGGCATGGGGTTGCCGACCCTGGCGATGGGCGTGCTCGGCACGCTCGTCTCACCCCTTGCCGCCGCCAGCCTGTTGATTGCCCCGTCCTTCTTGACGAACGTCTGGCAGCTTCTCGCCGGCCCGAGCTTCCGCGCGCTCGCTGTCCGGCTTTGGCCGATGAAGCTGGCGGTCGTCGTCGGCACGCTCGGCGGTTCATCGGTGCTTGCCGGTGGGAGCACCGCGCTGACGACGGGCGCGCTGGGTGCGGCGCTCGTTCTCTACGCGGCCTTCACACTCTTTGAGCGTCAGCTACACGTACCGGCAAAGTGGGAGCCGTGGCTGTCTCCAGTCGTCGGCGCGGCAACCGGGATCGTGACGGGCGCAACCGGCGTCTTCGTCATCCCGGCCGTGCCCTATCTGCAGGCGCTCGGTCTTGAACGGGACGAACTGGTGCAGGCGCTCGGCCTCTCCTTTACCGTGTCCACGGTCGCCCTCACCGCCGGGCTCGTCTGGCAAGGTGCCTTCGAGGCTGACAATCTGCTCGTCTCCGGTCTCGCCATTGCGCCCGCGCTTGCCGGCGTGTGGGCAGGGCAAGTCGTTCGCAACCGTGTGAGCCCGTCCGCATTCCGGCGCTGGTTCCTCGTCTGCCTGCTCGTTCTCGGCGCCGAAATGCTTGCGCGGCCGCTTCTGTAAAGGGGTCATCCAGTCTGCTGTTTGGTCACGTTGGGACTGCGAACTCCCGCTACGGAATGCTGACCCGCCACACACGGTGGCGGCCGGCTGATTGTGACAACAGCATGGTCGAAAAAAAATGGCTCAATCTATTGAAGAGACTGTGTTTTAAGGTCGCTCTGCCCTGGAGCTCATGCTGGCACGATTTTCAGCGCGATGACGCCGCCGGCGATCACCAGCATTGCGGTTGCCCGTGAGATGGTGATGGCTTCTCCGAAGAGCAGCACGCCGCAGAGAACGGATCCGACGGCGCCGATGCCAGTCCAGACCGCGTAAGCTGTGCCTAGCGGCAAGGTCTTGAGCGCCTGGGTAAGCAGGGAGAGAAAGACCACCAACGCGACGATCGAGACCAGCGTCCAGGACAGGCGGCTGTAGCCGTTCGAGAACTTGGTGCTGACAGCCCAGGCGACGTCTGCGACGCCGGAGAGAACGAGATAGATCCAGGCAAGCGATGTGGATGACATGGCAATTCTCCGGCGTTCGACAGATCGCGATCGGTTGCGGCTTCACACGAGTTTGATGATGGCGACACCGGCCAAGAGCAGCACCACGCCGCCCAGGCGCAGCCCCGACACGGACCTCTGCGGTAGGCGGAACCAGCCGTAGCGATCGACGAAGACGCTTGCGACCTGCTGGCCGGCCACGGTGAGGCCGACAGCGGCGGCTGCGCCAATCGCCGGGATCGCGGTAAAGACGGTGGTGACATAGGTCGCTCCGGCGAGACCCCCGAGCCATCCCCACCAGGGCATTGTCTGCACGTCGGCGATGTCAGGGCGGGATGTCTTTTGCCCGGCGAGCACCAGAAGCATCACCACGGCCATGGCGAGCGTGGCGACGAGAAACGAGATCGCACCCACCGCGAACGGCGCACCGCCGAGATCATGGCGCAGGAGCGCATTGACGGCGCCCTGGACCGGGAGCACGGCGCCTGCCATCAACGCAAGGGCGATCCAGCCAAGCCGGTCGGCTTTAACATTGTCTTTTCCGCCTTGCCCGAACACCACCATAGCAACCCCGAGGAGCACGACGAGCGTGCCAACGGCGGCCCCGACCCGCAGTCCCGTCGGCGGAACGCCCAGCAAGCCGAAACTATCGAGCGTCAGGGAAGCGAGCATCTGTCCGGCGATGAACAATCCGACGGAAACGACGGCGCCAAGGCGGGGGAAGAGAACGATGGTCGAGACGACATAGACGGCTGAGGCGGTGCCTCCTATGAGATGCCACCACTTGACCGCGGGAATTGCACCAAGCGCGGCGATTGTTCCCGTCAGGAGGGTGACGAGAAACAACAGGCCCGTGCCAATCGCGAGCTGAAGCGTGGTCGCCGCAAAAGGCGATCCGACCGCTTTGGAAAGTTGTGCGTTGGCACCCGCCTGGACAGCGAGCAGACCACCCGCAAGCAAAGCCAATGGAACGAACAGGGTCTCCATCACGGGACCTCCTGGATGAAAATGACGTTGAGAATGGAGGAAGTGTTGATCGGTGAATGCGCTTTAGTGCGGCGGCGCCTGAGGATGCGGGGCGGCCGAGTGAGCGCCCGTCCTAAGCACCCGATCGCCGAAGAGTGGGATCATCTCGTGTCGCTCCACCGACCGGCCCATCCGATCGTGAGACCAACATTAGCCGGTGCTCCGTTGCAGAACGATCTGTCGTTTTGCCTAGTGTCTCTGCGTATTTGCACAGCCGCATTCAATGACGGCTCCAGAGCGAATGGGTCGTCTAGACCGTGGAACTCGATTGCGAAAAGCGATTGACAATACGCGGTGGTGGCAGTGCAAATTCGCCCATCCGACGAACAACCTGTTTTAGGTTTGCGCAATCATGCACAGCCATCACCGTATCGACTGGGAAGATCTTCGCTTTGTTCTGGCGGTTGCCGAAGCAAACTCCCTTGCGGCCGCCGCCAGGGCGCTCGGCGTCAATCACACGACCGTGCTCCGGCGTGTCGGGTCGTTCGAGCGGAAGCTCGGGGTCCGGCTGTTTGACCGGCTCCCGTTCGGCTACACGCTCACTGCCGGTGGCGAGGAGCTCCTGGCGGTGGCCCGGCAGATGGCTGACACGGTCACGGAGCTCGAGCGCCGCTTGACGGGGCAGGATTTGCGGCTCGAGGGTAGCCTGAGGATCACCACCACCGATACGCTCATGGCGTCGATCCTGCCCTCGATCCTGGCCGATTTCCGTCAACGTCATCCCGGCGTCCTGCTCGAGGTCAGCACCTCGAATGCGCTTGCAAATCTCTCCCATCGCGACGCGGACGTCGCCATACGCCCCGCGGTCGATTCACCGGATGCCCTGGTCGGTCGGCGGATCGCCAAGGTCGCTTTCGCCGTCTATGCGGCGCCGTCCTATCTCGACATTCGGGGACTGGCCGCTGCCGATACGATCGATATCGCACGGGAACACTGGATCGGGCTTGGCGACGCGCTTGCGTCCACGAGCGTGGCACGATGGATGCGCGCGGCGCTCGCGGCGCCCGCGGTCTTGCGTTGCGATTCGCTGGTCACGGCGCGCGAGGCGGCAATGGCCGGTATCGGTCTTGCTGCCCTGCCCTGCTATCTCGGCGATACGACGGCCGGTCTCATCCGCATCGGCGCGCCAGTTGCCGAGATGACGCGGGAGCTTTGGCTTCTGACACACGAGGATTTGCGGCGCACGGCACGCGTCAGCGCCTTCACCGAATTTGTCGGCCAGGCGCTCGCAAAACACCGCCTGCTTCTCGAAGGCAACAAGCCCTCCACTTAGGAGTTCCCTCGGGAACGGCCAACGCGGACGGAGCGCTTAAGATCCCCTCAGATCCAGTTGGTCAGGGACACGTCAGATGCCTAGCTCAGTTTGCGAAACCTATCCCGGAATATGCGAAAAAAGCCGCCTGAAATATTCGCGGCCGCGCCGTCTCCTGCGTGCGGCAAATGAGAACCTCCGGGGTGCGCCACGCCCAATACTATCCACGCCGGTCGCCATTCCGTTGGCCCTTGAAAGCGAGCGTGCATCGGCAATCCGGATCGGATCGGCCGTATCTATGCTGGGATTGCTCATTCTTGCCGCTCATGTCGGAACGACGGCCGTGGCGGGCATCCTTGCTGGCGCGTTCGATGGACTGTTGATCGAGGCGTCGTCGATCCTCCGGTGAGTACCACGGCGGAACGTACATCGCGTCGGGTCGTCAGAAGCGATTGACCACATTGCGGTTGGTCAGCGTTCCCGTCGCAAAAGCAAGGCTGGCCGCGGCGACGAGCGTGTCGCTGTAGGCGGTCGCCCTTGCGACTTTCGCCTGCAGCAGCGCCGTCTGCGCGATGCTGACATCGGTGATCGTGCCCAGGCCCTGCTTGTAGTAGTCGACCGCAGCATCGTAGGTCGTCTGAGCGGCGGTCGTCAGCTCGCTCGCTGCCGCATAGCCGGCCAGGCTGGTTCGCAGCAGATCATAGGCGACGACAACTTCCCGCGCTGCGGTGTTTTGCAGCTGCGCCATCTCCTGCTCGGCAGCGCCGACCTGTGCCATCGCCGATTGCAGCCGCGCATCGCGCAGCCCGCCATCGTAAATCGGGAAGCTCAGGCCGATCATCAGGTTGGCATTCGGCTGGTTGACGCGGATCGTCGAGCGCTGGTCGAAACGCGTGTCTTCGACGCTGAGCGACCCGATGTTGCGGTTCACGTTGCCCACCAGCGCAACCTTCGGCATGAACTCCGCGCGGGCGGCCGCAATACCGTTCTTGTCGGCCTGCAGGCGAGCAAAAGCCGCCTGCACATCCGGTCGACGCTGGAGCGATGTCGCAATCAGCCGGTTGAGGTCTTCAGGCACGGCCTTCGGCAGAGCGCGATTGCTGCCGTCGGCGATGCGGATCTCAAGCGTTGGCGAGACCCCGACCGCTTCGAGAAGCGTCATATAGGCATTGCGCTCGTGCCCTTGCGATTGGGTCAGGTTGAAGCGCGCCTGCGCCACCTGCTGGTTTGCCTGAGCGACTTCGATCGACGTGGCGATGCCGCGGCCCATGCGTGCCTTGGCGGCCGCCTGGACGAGCTCGGCATTCTGCACCGTCTGGCGGGCGATCTTCAATTGAACGCGCGCCGCCGTCAGGACGAAATAGGCGTTGGAAACATCGAAGATCAGCTTCTGGTGGGTGCCATTGAAGGTGACGTTTGCGGCAAACGCCAATTGCGTCGCCGCCGCTCTCCCCGCATCCCGCCCGCCGAAATCGAGAAGCAGCCACTTGACCGTAAGGGATGGAATGAACTGCGCGCCAGTTGTCGTCAGCGTGCCGGGGGCGATCGGTATGGGACCGCCGATGCCGGGCGCAGTCGCCGACGTCTGCTCCAGACCGGCGAGTACATCGGCCGTCAGGAGAGGCAGGTACACCGCTTCGGTGATGCCGACGGCAATCGCCGCCTGCCGGGCGCGCTGCCAGGCGGCACGGGTAATCGGATTGGTCCGCTGGGCGATATCGACCAGTTCCGGCAAGCTGTAATCGTGTTTCGGATCGATCGACGGCGTCGCGATCGTAATCGGGATCTTAGGGTTCGGCGCGAGAGAGAAATCCGGCGCGCCGGCACTCACCTTCGAGGCGTCCTTGGTGCCCGTTCCCGAAACGGCCGGCCGGTCGGCGCTCGGTGGCGCCAGATCATCGAGTGCAGCGGACGTGCAGGCTGCCGGGATCGACAATGCGCCAAGGAGAAGAGAGCCTCGGGCAGCACGGCACATGCTTCGGCAAAGGGCGATCCCCCCTACCGAAACCCACCTCGCCCCCGCAGAAACCATCATTCCAAGGCATCCCCCGCTGCCAGCCGCCGAACCACAGTCTCGATCTTCTCGTAGAGTGCAAGCCTCCAGGCGAGCTCGTCGCGGATTCGCCGGGGAAAACCTCCGGCATGTATGCTTGCCTTCCGGGCGCGGGCGAGACTCGCTTTCAGCCGCCGAAGCGCCAGGGCCAGATCCGCACTGGGCTTCGGCCGGTGCCAAACCTCCAATCGCTCGGCCTGACCGTTCAGCCATTGCGCCACCGCGCGCTCATAGCCAAGGACAGCGCGTTTCAGCGGCGCCGGCGCGCCGCGCAACGGGCCGAAGGCGCGGTCGTGTTCGCGCAGTTCGATGATGGGTGCGGCCAGTTCCTGCAGACCGAGGGCAATGCGCTCCGTCGTCCGGGCATCGATGTCTCCCCGCCGCACGTTTGCAGGCTCGAAACGCAGCAGTTCACTCTGGCGCAATGCGCCAGCGACACCGCTGATCAGGTCGGCATAGTCGCCGGTGGGGCCGCCGCGGCGCGCTAACAGATTGGCAAGCGTGGCACCGCTTGCCGCAAGGTTCCTGCGTATTCCCTGCCCGATGCTGACCGGCCAGATCGTCGAGAAGACGACCGAAACGACGATGTTGCCGAAGACGATACCGATGATGCGATCGCGCGCCTCGTTGAGATCCAGGCTCGGGCCGAAACCGTGCAGCACGACGAGGAAGAAGCAGAGCGCCATCTGCCAACCGATGTAGGAAATGCGCTCCGAACCGACGGAAATCCATGCCGCAATGAGGCTGACCGCACCGACAAGAAAAGCGAGCTGGCCGATATCCGTCATGTGCGGCACGAGCCAGATCGTCGAGCCAATCGCCACGGCGCCGCCAAGGAGGCAGCCCGTCAGCCGCAGCGCCAGCTTGTGCATGGTCTCGCCCGTCGTTCCAAGCGCTACCATGAAACAGGTGATCAGGGCGGTGTGGATCGCAAACCAATCGAGGGCCGTATAGGTAATGTAGGTGATCATCACCGCAAGCAGCGCCTTCAGCGCGAACTGCGTGTAGAGCGGATTGCTGAAAGCGTCCGGCAGGAAGAACCCTTCTTCAGCAGCGCCTGACGCGAGCGCGGGCTGGCCAACCCCCACCAGGATGTCGACGATCCTTTCGACCAGGCGCGCCGGGAGTGGATCAGCGGCTTTGAAGGCACGAAAATCAGGCGATCCGGCGAGACCCTGTTCGGGCGGCCTACGTCTACGGATCGCTTCGGCAATGCGGCGAAGAACCTCCACCGCCGCAGCATTTTCCCGCGGCCTTCGCCCATCGAGCGATAGGGCGAGTGCCAGCGTCAGCAAATCATAGGACGCGTCCGTCGCCGCCTGCATGCGCGGCACGTCGTGCTTGTCCATCAACGCCAGAAGCTTTGAGAACCCGGCATATTTCTTGAGCTCGCCATTGCCTTCGGCCAGCAACGTCGCAGCCACGCGTTTCGCCGCGTGGTCTCTACTAGCCAGGAGCCGGCCTGCCACCTCCAACCGCTCGGCGATCGCCGAGCGTAGCCGTCGCGCCGGGCTGTGGCCGGCGATGACGTGGATCGCGATCAGATAGACCACCGGAAAGAACACGACCACCCACATCCAAGCGAGCCCTCGGATCAGCAGTTCCGGGATCGGCACGATATCGTAGAGCGTCATGACGAAGGCAAAGACCATGGCGACCGTACCGATCGGCGGCCCGGCACGGCTTGCCTGCGTCAGGTACATGCCGCCGAAGGTAAAAAAGGCGACCAGAGCCAGGCGCAGTGCCGGTTCGTCCGCCACCACCATCAGGCAGACGATGGCCAGCAGAATTCCGATCGTCGCCCCGACAAGCAAGCCGATGGCGATCAGGATGCCGGAGCCGGCATCAGCTCTGAACGCGAAGAAGACGAGATAACAGGAGATCGCCGCTTCGGGGACCTGCAGCGCCATCGCCGTTACAGCAACCAGCGTGGTGACCAGCGCCATGCGCAGGGAAAGGTCCAGCCGGCCCGGATAGGGTTGCAATTCGTTCCAGAGGATCGACGTGTAGCGGACGCTACTTCGCGGCTGGAACAGCATCGGCGTCGTTATGCGCGGGCCCGATGACGACGACGGCGGAGGCGCCGACGCGCATCAGGTCCTCCGGCGGATTTTCAAGCCGCACATGCACGGGAAAGCGCTTGGCGACCCTCACCCAATTCAGCGAGTTGGAAACGATCGGTATGCCGAGGATCGTGGCGGAATCTTCCGATCGCACGCCCCAGCCGACACCCTCGACCGTGCCGGAAATACGACGCTCCGGATCCGCCATGACGAAGACATCGGCGCGGCTGCCGATGGCGATCGCCTTGAGTTCCGTTTCGCGGAAGAAGGCGACGGTCTCCCATTCGGCCGTGTCGATCAGGGTAAACAGCGTTTCGGCGGGAACCACGACCTTGCCGACCGTCGTGCGCAAGCCGACGATCTTGCCGTCGAACGGCGCCCGAACGATGGTGTTCTCCAGGTCCCGCTCGGCAAGCGCGACCGTCGCCCGCGCGACATCCGCCTGGGCCTTGCGGGTATCGAGGGTGCCGATCACCCGGTTTGCGCCATGGGCCGACCGCAACGCCTGAGCAAGGCTGACCTCGGCATCCTTGACGGCGGTACGCGCCTCGTCGACCTGCTGCGCGGTCACGAACCGCTTCGGCAAGAGCGGCTCCAGCCGCTCCTGTGTCTGGCGCGCGAGCATGACATTGTTCTTTGCGCGGGCGATCTGCCTGTCCGCAACGTCGGCATTGGCGCGCTCGAGATCGAGATTGCGCTCTCCCTGTGCCACCTCCGACTGTGTCGCCTTCAGCTCGGCCTGCGCCTGCTCCAGACGCAGGCGATAGGGTTCCGGATCGAGGCGGAAGAGCACGTCGCCCTTCTTCACGCTGGAATTGTTGCGCACTTCGACAGCGATGACCCGGCCCGGCACGCTCGCGGCGATCGCGACCGTCGGTGCATCGATTTCAGCGACGTCCGTGCGCGGGCTGCGATCGACCTGCCAGAAAGCGAAATAGACCGCGAAGGCCGCGCTGGCGATGATGAGCGGGCCGAGCACACGCGCGACGGCGCGCCGGAAGAGATCACCGCCACTCAATGCGGCGCTCCGCCAAAGGCCAGATACCAGTAGATGATGCTGGTGGTGAGCGCGAGCGAGAGGTAGACGAGAAGCGGCGCCGGCAGGTGTTCGTCAATGCCGGCGTGCACGAGGATCAGCCGTGCGACGACCGTCGTGACGATACCGAGCCCGGCACAGAGCAGCCAGGCTGGAAAATACGAGCCGAACACCACGATCGAAGGCGCAAGCGGATCCCGGGCACAGCCCGCGACCGTCAGCATCCCCACCGACAAAAGTGCGCGCCCGATCGTCCGCCGCCGGCGGCCGGCACGCATGCTACGTCGAACCACACCATCCCCCATGTCATGGCCATTATCATGCAAGCGCCGATACTGGTGAATTACGCGATCCGATTCAACCGTTCATGGCGCTGCATCACCAGGGTTCGAGAGACGACCGGTCGTTGACGGGCTGGTGGTCACCTGTTCTTGGAACGACCGGCAACCCTCCCCGTGTCAATGGCAAGGCGATCAAACCAGTGCGCAGGCCGGGTTAGTTGCCGGCACGTTCCGCCAGGCGCCGCAATCCCGGAATATCCTTCAGCGTCAGCTTCTGCCGTCCGCCGACGACCAGGCCCTGCCCCTCCCAGGCACTGAGGATGCGCGAGACCGTGTGCAGCGTCGTTCCGGTCATCTCGGCGATATCCTGGCGCGAGATCGGAAAATCGATGCGGATGCCGCCGCTTTCCGGTTTGCCGGCCTGTTCGGCGAGCCTCAGTACCGTGTGCGCCACACGGCGCTCGACTTCTTCGGTCGACATTTCGCGGATACGGGTATGCGCCTCGTCGAGGCGCTGGCCAATCGTATGGAGGGCATTGACCGCAAGATGCGGATTTTTCTCGACGAAGATGTTCCAGAGTTCCGTCGGCCAGGCGAGGACCAGGCTTTCGGTCGCCGCCGTTGCCGTGCCCGGATAGTCGCTGCGCTGCAGTGCCCGGGCAAAACCGAAGAGATCGCCGGGATTGACGACCCGCACGATGATCTGCTGGCCGTCCTTGGTGACCTGGGTCACCTTCAGCCGACCATTCAGCAACAGGAAGAAGAAGTCGGCCGTCGCACCTTGTTCGAACACGGCTTCGTTCTGCGGCACGCGCCGCACCGTGGCGCGCGTCAGCAGCGTGTCCAGTTCCAGGTCGCTCATCTTCTGAAACAGTGGGAGCGATTTGACGAGTGTGCGATCGAGTGCAGCCACGTTGGCCCTACATCCTGCCGATTTGAAATTGCCCTTGCTCTAGCATAGTGCCGGGTCCTGCAAAAGGACCCGGCACTATGCGCTAGAGAGGGTTTTCCCAGCAATTTCATCGGCCGTCGCATCTCAGCCCGCCCCCTGAAACCGGCGTTCGAAGGCATAGAGATAGCCCGAATACCAGCGGTCGTCGCGCACGAGCCGGAAGCCGAGATTGTCAGGCGGGACGCCGACCGCACAGCCGCCGCTCTTCGGATCCCGGATGAAAAAGCTCATCGACGCCCGATGCTTGCCGTTGACGACGAAGATGCCGCACGCGGGAGACTCCTTCAGCACCTCGCCATCGTCGCCGATCGTGACGCGGCGGTGGCAGGTCTCGGTCCATTCCCAGACGTTGCCGTCGAGATCGGCAACACCGTACTCGTTCTCGCCGAAGGCGCCTGAGGGCTGCGGCATCGGGTTCTTCGCCCGCTGCCGGCTGGATTCGCGCTCGTAGTCCGCAAGCCACCGCAGCGCCGGATTGTCCTTGGTACCGTCGATCCCCAGCGCATCGTCTGGGAATTTCGACCCGGCGGCAAAGGCCCATTGCTGGTCGGTCGGAAGGCGCCAGACCTCGCCGGTCTTCTTGGTCAGCCACGCCGCATAATCGGTCGCGTCTGTGTAGTTTACTCCAGTCATCGGCACACCCGACAGCCCGGCGCCATGGCCGCCTTCCGGTTGCTGGCAGCCGCCATCGGCGACGCAGCGCTCGTAGTCGTCGCGCGTCACCTGATACTTCATGATCTCGAGCGGCTGCTTGAGGGCGGCAACCACGATCGGCGCGTCGACGGCAAAGCCGTTCTTCAGGAAGTGGCCCTCGGCGCGATAGCTCATCTGACGCGGCGCAATCGTCATGGTCACCGGCGGTCGGATCGACGGATCGATGCCGTCCTTGAGATCGTCGAACAGCCCAACCTTTGCCGAAAGCACGCCGCCGATTGCCGCCAAAAGGACGGCCGGGGCTGCGAGCGAGAGGAGCGAAACCGTAGTTTTCTTGGTGCTGGGCATGGGAGGTCTCCGGGGAAATAGCACGCGCCTGTTGGCGCGTACCTTTGTTCACGCGTGGGGTCGCTTTCAGTGCGGCCCCACGATCATCCGCTGTCACCCGGCTACATCGACGCCGGCTTGACGACCGATGTCATCAGATCGTCGTTCCATTCGCCGGTGACCTTGAAGTGGCCGGCGGCACCCAGCTCGAACGCCTCGATCAGGTTGTGGTTGACATAAGCGTACACACCCGGTTGGCGGAAAGTGTAGAAGGCAGCGCCCGCGGTACCACCCGGTATGAGCCAGGTTTCCTGGTCGAGGTCCGGCGGGTTGCGGAACTTGCCGGTCGCCCAGACATAGTCACCATGTCCGCCGATCAGGTGCGGCCGCGTATCGCGGTTGGCCTGCGAATGGACGACGAGCACGCGCTCGCCCACGGCCGCGGGCAAAGCATGGTCGCCGGTCAGCGCGCCGACCGCGCCGTTGAAGACGATGTGGGTCGGGGTCAGCGTGCGCATCGCCTTGACCGCATCTTCATAGGCTTCGCCGGGGGTTTCGTACTTCTTGTAGTTCCCGGCCTCGTCCTTCGGCACGTAGAAGTCCTGCTCGCCGACATAGTAGATCTTGTCGTAGGTCAGCGGCTGACCCTTCTCGTCCTTCAGGCCTTCGCGCGGCAACACCATGATGGCGCCGTTCATGCCCGAGGTGACGTGCCAGGGCACCATGCCTTCAGGCGCGCAATGGTAGACGAAGACGCCGGGCTTGGTCGCCTTGAAGCGCAGCGTGGTTTCCTCGCCCGGGTTCACCTGCGTCAGCGCCCCGCCGCCGAGCGCACCGGTTGCGGCATGGAAGTCGATGTTGTGCAGCAACGTGTTGGTGTCGGGGTTGATCAGCCGCAGTTCGACATAGTCGTTCTCATGCACCACCATCAGCGGTCCGGGCACCGAGCCGTTGAAGGTCATCGCGTGGATCTCGGTGCCTTCGCGGTCGATCACCAGCTTCTTTTCCTCGATCGTCATGGTGAACTCGACGACGCGCGGTCCGGTCTTGGCGACCTGATCATGGGCGTGAACGAAAGGCGGCTTGACGAGATCGACCTTCACGCGCGGCAGCGTCGAGATGTCGACGGGGGCAGCACCGGCTGCCGCGGCGGCGCCGGCGGCATGCGCCTGGGCGGTATGGAGAAGCGGCGCAACCGCGCCCGCCAGGGCAGCGCCGGCAAGCATCGTCCGGCGGGTCATCTGAAGTTGTTCAGTCATCTTGCTCTCCTTCGGCGCGTTCCAGCGGCCGGGATTGGCCTTCTGCGAAACGCGCCTGTATTCAACGAATTAGGGTGGGCGGCGCCGACTTGGGCGGCCTCACCTCCGGTCTCGACCACCGGTCCCCCAGCAGTCACTAGAGAAGTAGAACCACAGACGAATCGCGTCTTTGTCTTGGAACAAATCGTTTCGAGCAGATCGCTTTTCTTTGCGCCTTGCGAAGCTGGCGGTTCGATCGGGCCGCGATACTTGCGTTTTCGCAAAGAGGGCCTTCGAACCCATTGATAGATCAAGCCTCATCCGCAAGTCCGCAAGGACGCACGACGAGGACCACGACCATGTTGGACAGACTGATAAGACCGAAACCGAGCGGCGGCATTCCGCGCGGGCTCTCGACCACCGGCCCGGTGCTCTTCTCCTATGGCTTCCGGCCGTTCTTTCTGGCGGCTGCCCTGTGGGCCATCGGCGCCATGGCTTTGTGGATCGCCGCGGTTACTCTCGGCCTGGACCTTGCGGGCGACTACGGCGCTGCCCATTGGCACGCGCATGAGATGCTGTTCGGCTTTTCCTCCGCCGTTCTCGGCGGCTTCCTGCTGACGGCGATCCCGAACTGGACCGGACGCTTGCCGGTTTCCGGACGGCCGCTCGCGGCCCTCTTCGGGCTCTGGGTCATTGGTCGCGTTGCTCTCCTGTCGAGCGGATTCATCGGCCTACCTGTCGCAGCCGCTGTCGAAGCTCTGTTTCTGCCGGTGTTACTCCTGATCTGCGCGCGCGAGGTGATCGTCGGTCGCAAGTGGAAGGACCTCAAGGTGATCGGCGGGCTCATAATTTTGTCCGCCGCCAACATCTGGTTCCACCTCTCGGTCCTCGGCAATCTCGATGTCGACGCCGCAGCGCGACTGGCGATCGGCGCCTACACCATGCTGATCATGATCGTCGGCGGACGCATCGTGCCGAGCTTCACCCGCAACTGGTTGAACAAGGTCGGCCGCACCGATTTCCCGGTGCCCTACAACCGGTTCGACACTGCAGCGATCCTGATCGGTGTTGCGGCGCTCGGCGCCTGGACCTTCGCGCCCGTTCACATCGTCACCGCAGCGATTGCCGTCGTCGCGTGCGCCTTTCATGCGGTACGCCTGCTGCGCTGGCACGGATCGCCGACCTGGCCGGAGAAGCTGCTCTTCGTCCTGCACGCGGCTTACGTCTTCGTGCCGCTCGGCTTCCTGGCGATAGCGGCGGGGGCGGTCGAGCTCCTCGGCGACTACCCGGTCATGCATGTGCTGACCGTCGGTGTGATCGCCTTCATGATGCTCGCCGTGATGACACGCGCCACACGCGGCCATACCGGACGGCCGCTGGTGGGATCGGCAGTCACCAGCGCCTCCTATGTCGCGATTGCGGGCGCGGCGCTGATCCGGCCGCTGGCCGAGGTGCTGCCGGCTCACTACCACCATCTAATTGCGCTTTCGGGTGTGTTGTGGATCGCCGCCTTCGCACTGTTCACGCTGGAATACGGACCGATGCTGGTGCGCGAACGCCGCGCGCCCCGCGCCTCGTCCTGACCGCACGCCCGAACCCCAATGCAAAAGGCGCCGCATCTGCGGCGCCTTTTCTTCGTTACAAGGCTGATCCTTAGAAGATGCTGCCGTGGGCAAATTCCATCGCACCGTCGGCCATCATGTCAGGCGTCCACGGCGGTTCGTAAGTCAGGCGGACCTCGGCATATTCGACGCCCGGCACGTACCAGACGCAGTTCTGCACCGCTTCCTTCAGGAATGCGGTCGCCGGGCAGCCCTTGATCGTCGTCGTCATGGTGACGCGGGCAATGCCGCCCTCCTGAACGTCGATGTCATAGATCAGGCCGAGATCGACGATGTTCCTGCCCATTTCGGGGTCTATGATGATGCGCAAGGCATCGCGGATCTTGGCTTCGAGGTCCAGGCTTTCAGCCGCCGACATGGGAACGCCTCCCGCCGATGCGAATGAGGATCCGATAGGTCTCGCCGGTCGCATCGAAATTGCCCGCCCATTTGTGGCCGCGCTTGGCGAGCTCCGGATAGAGGAACAACGGTTCGCGCGAGAGCAAGGCGAAGAGAACCTCGCCTTCGGCCATCTTCTCGGCCGTCGCCAGGATGCGCACCATCGGTTCAGGGGGATCGAGCTCCGTCAGTTCGAGCTGCCGGCTCGGGTCGGGCCAGGTGTCGAGTTCCGTTTCACCGGCCGAAAGCCTGATCCCCTCGACCTCCCCTTCTGGCGTAAACAGAACCTCCCATTCGCCATTGTCGAGGGGGCGGTCCTGATGGGTGAAGCCGCGACCCGCCATGACGCTGAAAAGCGGAATGGGCCGGAAGGTTGCGATCAGCTTCAACGCCTGGCCCGGAGCGAGGCTGTCGACTGCATTCATAATGGCCTGGAACGGATCGCTGCCGCCGCGCAAGTGCGGCCGTACGTCGAGTTCATAGGGATCTTGGCTCATGGGAACCTCCGTGAGGAATGGATGGCAGAAACAAGCCTGGCCGAACTAGTCCGTCAGGCAATCGAAGCTCGGCCGGAACGTTGATCAGTCGCCGTGTTCGCACGAACTCGAGGATGAGCGCATTGACGGCAATCAACTGGCCGAGACTTGCAAAACGAAATAGAGGCGCGCTGCCGATCAGGAGCGCGAGCGTGCCCACCGCGACCGTCAGATAGAAGAGCCGGAACCAGCGAAGGGCCGACGTTTCGCTGACGAGATCTTGAACCCTCGGGGTCGGCATGCGCCCAAGCGCCGGCCCGTAACATTCGAGCCAGGTCATGAACGGCACGATCTTGTAAAGCTGGGCGAGGCCCATGCCCGTCAGCCAACCAAAAGCGACGAGATAGACGACAGCGCCGATAGCCTCACCGAGGCGGCCGGCGGCCAGCAGGGCGACAAAGAGCAGGCTCGCGGCGACGAGCGACACGAAGGCGCCAATGCTGGCGCGGCTGTTGAGCTCGATCGCCTTTCGCCGGCGTTCGCGATAGATGCGCTGGATATCGCCGACATAGATCGCGACCACGGCCACGCCGGAACCGACGGCAAGGAGGAGAAGCGGCGAGCGGCCAATGGTGCCCACGAGAATGACAGGCACAGCTGCGGCCAGAAGGCCGAGGGAAAGGGTGCCGAGCGCGAAGACCAGCCGGCTGCTCGTCCGTTCCTTGTCCGGCGACAGCATGAACATGGTCAAAAGCCGATAACTGACACCCATCGTGGTGAAGCTCAACCAGCCGCAAAGGCCGAGCGAAGCATGTAGGGAAAGACCGTCGATCGTGAGGTCGATCGCACCCTCGGCGTCGATCAGGCCCGAGAGCACGCCGGCATAGACGCCACCGAGCAACATCGCGCCGAAGAGAGCGGCAAGGCCGACCGCGACGAAGCGAGCCGGGAGTGGCAGGGGGCGTGAATGCCAAAGCGTAACCGCGAAGGAAAAGCCCAGCACCGAAAAGCCGACGATCGAGAAAGCGGCTCCAAGAGGAAGCAGCATCACCGGAAGATCGATCGCGCCGGAAAGGCTGATGAAGCCGAGCGCCAGGCTGGCGATGCCTGTGATGAGGAACAGAAGCGCGGGTAGCGCGGCGCTGGGAAAGGAAAGCGGCCGGCCGACGAGAACAGGCACGAACTGCAGCAGCGCCCCGGTCATCAGCAGGCTCAGCCAACCCAGAAGGACAACATGGACGAGCGCCAGCGTTTCAGGCGCCTCAAGGGCCAAGACCGGATAGCCGAAGCCGAGAGCCATCATGGTCTCGCCAAGCACGAGGAAAATCAGCGCGGCCGCGAAATAGGACATGGTCCAGCGGGATAGCGTGGCTGCGAACATGGTGGTTCAACCCTTGGATCACGATGGCTCTGGTCGAGCCGCGCAAGTGTGATCAATTCTGGTAGGTGAGAGCGGAATGAGAGCGGAAAATGACGCACGCTTTTTCTCACCCCGCTCTTGAAGGAACCCAGGGGCTCAGTGCCCGCCGCAGCAGCAGTCACAGCCGGAGGACTGCTGCCGGCCGATCTCGACACGCCAGACGTCAGGTCCCTGCTCGAGATACTCCCAGGTGAATTCGCCCGGATAGCGGGTTTCCAACTGGTAGTGCAGCGGGCGCGGATCGTGGTCGTTGATGATGATGAAGGCGCCGCTCTCGGCAAGCGCGTTCAACATGCCGAAGATTTTCGGATGGCGTTCTACCGGCGGGATCGTCCGCACATCGATGAAGGGCTTGTCGGTCTCTGCAATGGTCATGGTCATCCGCTTCTGAGCGCCGTCATTTGATGATGATCCGGGCAACGCCGGCGCACACGCCCCGGATTTCCGCAACCTAGCGACAGCGCCGCCGCGACATTTTGTCGAAGCGCAAACAAATCTCGCTTTGGCCGAGACCGTCCCGTCCTTGATTTTTCGCAAAGAGATGCGGGCCCGCGGGTCCTAAAAAGCTGCATCCATCGCCACCCAGATGAGGACGAAATGTTAGCTTCTGCGCTGCTGAAATACGGTGAAATGCGCCTGCCGCGCTATACGAGTTACCCAACCGCACCGCGCTTTGCCGCTGATGTCGACGATCACACCTATGGCGACTGGCTGAAGGCGATCCCGGATGGGCAGGACGTGTCGTTCTACCTGCACATCCCCTTCTGTCGTTCCATGTGCTGGTACTGCGGCTGCCACACGACGATCACCAAGAAGGACGATCCGATCCTCGATTATCTCGAGGTGCTCCGGGACGAGATCCGCATGGTCGCCGATGCCATTGGCCGGCCGCTTCCGGTCGCAGAGGTACATTTTGGCGGCGGCACGCCGACGATCATCGAGCCGCGTGAATTCCTGGCGTTGATGGCGCTGATGCGCGAGCGTTTCGCGCTGGCACCATCGGCCAATGTCGCGGTCGAGATCGATCCGCGCCGGCTGACGCTCGCCATGGCCGAGGCACTCGGCGAAGGCGGAGTCCGGCGCGCAAGCCTCGGCGTACAGAGCTTCGATCCCGTCGTGCAGAAGGCAATCAACCGCATTCAAAGCGAGAAGCAGACGGCCGAAGCCGTCGACCATTTGCGCGGCGCCGGTGTCAGTGGGATCAATTTCGACCTGATCTACGGCCTGCCGCATCAGACGGTGCGCTCCTGCGTCGAGACGGTCGATGTGGCCGTGGCGATGCGGCCGGAACGGTTGGCGGTTTTCGGTTACGCCCATGTGCCGAGCTTCAAGAAGCACCAGCGCATGATCGAGGAGACGGCACTGCCCGACAGTGCTGCGCGCGCCGAACAGGCGATGGCGATCAGCGAGGCGCTGGTAAAAGCCGGCTACAGGCAGATCGGCCTCGACCATTTTGCCTTGCCCGACGATGATCTCGTCACCGCCCAGGAGGCTGGGCAACTCCGCCGCAACTTCCAGGGCTACACGACCGACACCTGCGAGACCCTGATCGGTTTCGGCGCCTCGGCGATCGGCCGCTCGCGCGACGGTTATGTCCAGAACGAGGTGCCGCCCGGCGTCTATGCAAGCCGCATCGCCTCCAGTCGCCTCGCAACCACCAAGGGCTACCGACTGACCGACGAGGACCGTCTGCGCGCAGCGATCATCGAACGGCTGATGTGCGATTTCAGTGCGGATATTTCCGCAATCGCCGCAGCGCATGGCCGGGACTGGCAATCGTTCGTAGGCGGCAACAGCAAGTTGGCCGAACTGCGAAAAGACGGTGTGATCGATATCGCTGATGGCGTCATCACGGTCAGGCCCGAGCACCGCTTCGTCATCCGCGCGGTGGCGGCGGCCTTCGATGCCTATATCGACGAGTCCCAGAGGGTGCACAGCAAGGCGGCTTGAGTGCGCTGATCGCCGGGAAGGTTTGGCTATTGCCGAGCGTTCCCGGCGCAATCACGCCGGCAAAGCGCCGTCCGTCTCTTCCGTCATGCTCGTGCTCGACCCGAGCACTTCGTTATTTTGTGCCACGAAATACGTTCGGATGCGCCTTGGATCCTCGCCTCAAGGGCGACGATGACGAAGTTTTGGGCAACTACGCTCACTGAAAACGAGCCGTTTCCAAGCTTGTCGTCGGCAGCCATCGCTGGCAGCTCAGCTATACACTTTGGCAAAACTGCCCATCCAACACGTCATGCCCGGCTTTTCCCGAGCATCGAGACCCAGCCTCCTCCCCCCGAGAATAGCCGCGAGCGGATCGGCAAATCCGCCCCAAATGGCCGCGAAACGGCGCACGCGCGGCTGGCAAACGGCTTCCGTTGAATCAAAGAGGCCCGGCGGTTCCCGGGCCTCTTGCTTCTCTCTCGACTTGGGTACCGCCTTACCCCACCAAATTCCGGTAGATCGCCGGCAGTGCCGCCGGCAGCCGCGAGATGTTGCCGACTACGGAATAGCCGTTCTGGCCGAACATGGCGGGCACGTAGGACTTCGCATCGCGGTCGACGGTGACGGCGAAGGTGTTGATGCCGCTGCGCCGGGCCTCGGTGACCGCGCGGCGGATGTCTTCAAGCGCGAAACGCCCCTCGTAGTGGTCGATATCGTTGGGCTTGCCGTCGGTCAGAACAAGCAAGAGCTTCTTGCGGTTCGGCTGCCGTCGGAGCTCGGCCGAGGCGTGCCGGATCGCAGCACCGATGCGCGTATAATAGCCCGGCTTCAGCGCCGCGATGCGCGCTTCGACCAGCGGTCCCATCGCCTCGTTGAAGGCCTTCACGGTTTCGACCCGCACCCAGTCGCGCCGCCTTGAGGTAAACGTCAGGATCGAGTGGTTGTCGCCGCAGGCCGAGAGCCCGTGCGCAAGGATGAGCAGCGCCTCTTTCTCGACATCGAGCACCCGCCGGTTGTCGGACCAGGAATCGGTCGACAGCGACACGTCGACGAGGATCGTCACCGCCAGATCATGCACCTGCGGCCGGCTCATCAGATGAATACGGTCGCTGCCCTGGCCGCCGGCGGCGAGATCGGTGCGGGCACGCACGACCGCGTCGAGATCGAGATCGGCGCCGTCAAGTTGTGCACGCAGCATCTCGTGCCGCGGGCGCAGCACTTCGAACTGGCGCCGCACCCGGCGGATCAAGCTCCGGCTTTCCTCGGTCAGTTCGCTCCGCTCCGCCTCAGCGGAAGCCGGCATCGCCAGCACGCGGCAATGGTCCTTGAGGTACTGCCCGGTCCGGTAGTTCCATTCGGGATAGGTCAGCTCGGCCGTCAGCGGCGTCGGATCGACGGCTTCCGGCGGCAGGTCGAGGTCGAAACGGAATCGCGCCGAGGGCCGTCCCTTGCGCTCACCGAGCGTCATGTCGTCGAGTTCCTCGGCAGCCTTGCTGTCGTGGTCGTCGCTGTCGTCGCCGGGGCGGTCGACATTGACCATCTCGGCCATGGCGAGGATCTTCTCGAAGCGGTTGAGAATGAAGGGGCTGCGCTCCCCCTTGCGGTTCTCAGGATTTTCGCGCACGGCGACGTGGCGTTCGACTTCGGCGACCGTCCCCTGCGTGCCTGCCGTTGCGGCGACATCCTCGTCGCGGGTGGTCTTCGTTTCCGCCCGAAGCAGCGTGTCCGGCCAAAGCGGCATCGGCAGCATCGGCAGGTAACCGGGCGGCGCGCGGTGAGGGAAAATGGACGGCAGCGTGGTGTCTGCTTCCCCGGTCGTCTTGCGCAACAGGCGCAGGATACGGTTTTCGAGATGTTGCTCGACCGACGGCAACGCTCCCCTTTGCCGCTCGGCCAGGGTCGCCTCGGCCAGGCGCCGATAGCGCCGCCTAAGGCCGGGAAACCGCTGGAAGACTTCCTCGACCGTTTCCAGCGCGCGCGATATCAGCGCCAGGTCGCGGCGGAGCGGATCGGTCTCGCTGACGGGGTCGACCGGCATCGTCGCCATATAGGCAACGAGCCAGTGATAGAGATCCCGGTTCAGGTCTTTCGTCGGAAAGATGTCGATCTCGCCCGGCAACATCAGCGACGCGTGGTCGCGCGCCGGCTGAACGAGCTTCTCTTCGCCAAGCCCCATGCGCTGCCGCCACCGCAGCCGATGGGTCGACGTGCGTCCTCGGGCGGGCACGATCTGCACCGCCGCCTCGCCGCCATGTCCGCGAAAGGAGACGCCGAGCACCGGCAACATGTCGGCGAGCTTCACCGCCTCTTCCGGATAGCGCCGCCAGGTTCTGGTGTTGCCGACGAAACGGTGCCAGGCCCGTCCGACGGTTTCTTCGAGCTCGAGGAAATCAAGCATGGTTCACCTCACGCGATCAGCGAACCGGCCACTTCGAGAAGGGCTGCGCGCACGTCCGGTTCGTCGGTGAGCGGTTCGATCATTGCGGCGCGCACGGCATCCTTGACCGGCATGCCGGCATCGATGAGCGATGCACAGTAGACGAGCAGCCGGGTCGACACGCCTTCTTCGAGGTCATGCCCCTTCAGCGCGCGCAGGCGGTGCGCGAGGTTAACGAGCGGCGCCACCTGGCCCTCCAGCAGCCCGCTCTCCTGCGAAACGACTGAAATCTCCGCGTTGCGCGGCAGGAAATCGAACTCGATCGCCACGAAGCGCTGCCTTGTACTTGGCTTCAGGCTCTTCAGCAGATTTTGGTAGCCGGGATTGTAGGACACGATCAGCATGAAGCTCGATGGTGCTTCGAGCAGTTCGCCGGTGCGCTCCAGCGGCAGCATGCGGCGGTCGTCGGTCAGTGGATGCAGGACGACGGCCACGTCCTTGCGGGCTTCCACGATCTCGTCGAGATAGCAGACGCCGCCATTGCGCACGGCGCGGGTCAAGGGGCCGTCGACCCAAACGGTGTCGCCGCCCTTCAGCAGATAGCGGCCGGTGAGGTCGGCGGCGGCCAGATCGTCATGGCAGGAAACGGTCGAAAGCGGCAGGCCGAGCTTCGCCGCCATGTGGCTGACGAAGCGGGTCTTGCCGCATCCGGTCGGTCCCTTCAAGAGGAGCGGCAGCTGCCGCACCCAGGCGCTTTCGAACAGCGCGCATTCATTGCCGGAGGGGCTATAGGCGGGGATATCGAGTGCCGCGCGACTGACGGCAGATTGGACAGGGCTCATGGCAAGTCTCCATGCTGGGAATTCTTGAGGAGATGCCGGCGCGGCGAACCGCGCCGGCTGATCGGTCATTCGGCAGGCTGAACGACGCCGGCGAGCTTCTCGCTGCGCTCGCGGCCGGGCATCAGAACCGCCCAGATGAACATCAGCGCCGAGATCAGGACGACGGCACCCGAGCCGAGGCGGATCCAGTAGAACAGCGCCAGCTGGTCCTGGACGTCCATGTAGCTTTCGCCGAGCACGCGCTGCAGGTGCGCCTGGAGGACACCGGCGAAGGTGAGCGCGAAGGTCATGACCGACATGGCGGTGCACATGATCCAGAAGCTCACCATCGACAGCCACTGGTTATAGGGCGCACGGCCGCGGATTTCCGGGATGGCGTAGGCCATGACCGCGAGGTTCAGCATCACATAGGCGCCGAAGAACGCGAGGTGTCCGTGGGCCGCGGTCACCTGGGTGCCATGGGTGTAGTAGTTCACCGAAGACAGCGTGTGCAGGAAGCCCCAGACGCCGGCGCCGAAGAAGGCCATGACCGAGCAGCCGATCGACCAGAGCAGGGCTGCGCGGTTCGGATGCTTGCGGCCGGCCTTCCAGGTCATCACGAAGGTGAAGACCACCATGGTGAAGAAGGGGGCCACTTCCAGCGTCGAGAACAGCGAACCGATCCATTGCCAGTAACCCGGTGCACCGATCCAGTAATAGTGGTGGCCCGTGCCGAGGATGCCGGAGAAGAGCGCCAGGCCGACGATGACATAGAGCCACTTTTCGACGACCTCACGGTCGATGCCGTTGAGCTTGATCATCAGGAAGGCGAGCACCGATGCCATGATCAGTTCCCAGACGCCTTCGACCCAGAGGTGGACGACGTACCACCAGTACATCTTGTCGAGCGCCAGGTTGATCGGATTGTAGAAGGCGAAGAGGAAGAAGATCGCCACACCCCAGAGCCCGAAGATCAGGATGTTGGTGACGGTCGTCTTGCGGCCTTTCAGCACCGTCAGCGTGATGTTGTAGAGGAACATCAGCGCGACGATGACGATGCCCACCTTGATCGCGAAGGGCTGCTCGAGGAATTCGCGCCCCTCGTGGATGTGCAGGAGATAGCCGACGACGGCGACAGCCGCGGCGATCAGGAAGATCCAGAACTGCGCGACGGCGATCTTCGTGCTGTAGAGTTCGGTTTCGGCTTCTTCCGGCAGCAGGTAGTAGGTCGCGCCCATGAAGCCCATGAGCAGCCAGACGATCAGCGCGTTGGTGTGGACCATGCGCACGATGTTGAAGGGCAGCAGCTCGGAGAGCGTGTTGGGCAGGACGTAAATGGTACCGGCAAGCACGCCGAACAGCACCTGGGCGAGGAACAGGCCGAGCGCTCCGTAGAAATAGAGCATCGCGACCTTTTGGGTTTGATATTTCATGGTGTCACACTCCAATCGGTTCGCTTAGCCTGCCTCGTTCGGCGGCCAGTTCTGGGTCTTGATACGGCTCGTCCATTCGAGGAAGTCGGCGAGGTCGTTGAGTTCCTGTTCGGTGAGATTGAACTGCGGCATTTGCCGCCGTCCCTCGATGCCGGTCGGCTGGGCAGCCATCCAGGCTTTTAGCGTTTCGCGGGCGCCGGCCGGATCGGCCTCGCCGCCGAAGCGCTTCCAGACATTGCCGAGCTCGGGCGCGAAATAGGCGCCCTCGCCGAGAAGCGTGTGGCAGTTGATACAGGAGTTCTTTTCCCAGACGTGTTTGCCGCGTGCGACCGCATCGGTCAGCGTCGTTTCGTCCGTCGAGGTCGTGCGCATGTAGTAGTGGCTGTGGGCGGTCAGCCCGACAAAGATTGCGAAGAAAAAGAAGGACCCGCCGTAAAAGACGTTACGGGCCCCGGTTTTGGTGAGGCGTTCTGCCATCACGTGGTCCTTTCGATTTCAGTTGGCCGCTGAGAGTGCGGCCGGCTGATCTGATCCCCTCCCCGTGCGGCGCAGCATTTCCTGCGCTGGCAACAATCGGGGCAAACCCATGTCTAGGGAAATCGGCGGCGGCTTCTTTGCGTTTCGGCAAACAAGTCCACGGGTCGTCTCAGCTGAAGAGAGCAGTGCTCAGGACCAGCTTCGCTGCAGCGGCAAGGACGAGCGCTGCGGGCCAGATCAAAAGGCCGAGACGAAGGGCCGACGGCGCCTGCCGGAGCCCCATGAAATCGAGCGCGACGAACCGGCTTTTGACGACGGCGAGCCCGAGCAACACGGCGATGACGAGGGTGGCCGGCCCGGCGACCACCATCAGCGCCATGCCCGAAAACACGGCTCCGGCAAGCAGAAGCCAAGTGTTGAACAATTGTCTGGGATTGCGATCGGTCATGGCACTCACACGAGATAGACGAGCGGGAACATCACGATCCAGACCAGATCGATGACGTGCCAGAGCGTGGTGATCAACGCGACATTGCCGGGTTTCGGTCGCCAGGCAACGATGATGAGCACGAAGGCACCGAAGACGACGTGCAGCAGATGGAAGCCGGTGACGAGAAAATAGAGCTCGAAGAAGGAGCCGAACTGAGGATCGCCGGCAACGACAGCCTCGGCGCTATACTCGAAGAGCTTGATCGCCGCGAAGGCGAAGCCGAAAAGTGCTGCATTCACCAGCGCCCGCCTGCGCTGCTTAAGCGATGCCCTCGGCCTCGCCGCCAAGGCCGCCTGCCAGCCGCTTGTCAAAAGAACAAGCGTGTTGATACCGGCAAGCAGCGGATCGAGATGCGAGCGGGCGGCGGCAAACGCGTCCGGCTGGAGAAGACCCACAATCAGGAAGCCGACAAGCAGAATACCGAACGCGGCAAGTTCACTCCAGACGAGCACCCAGAGCAGCAAGGCGTCCGTCGTGTCCTCTTCCACCGTTGCGGCAATCGGATGACTGCGGGCATCCATGTCAGCGCCTCCGTAAGGTCTATTGGGTTAGAGCGGGATGCGGGCGGAAAACCGCGCACACTTTTCCTCTTCCCGCTCCCAAACATCGTTCGAGCTAGGCGCGAGGGCGCATCCTGTCTTTGCGATTGAGCAAAGAAGCGGCCAAGGGGCGGGGCTATTGGCTGACAACAAAGGAGCCTTCCGATGACAGACGCACAGATCGGCCTTTCCGTCGCTACCCCCATCATCATCGTCTTCGCCCTCGTGCTCCATCGCATGGGCGTGCTTCAGCGCGGCGCCACGCTGTCGGCGATCCTCTCCTCCGTTGCGATCGCCATCGTTCTCTTTCTCGATCGCTGATCCGCAGACTTTGAGAAATGTCAAAGAGGATCATTGCCGTCGGGTGTAGTTCGAACCAACACTCAACGGAGCAGATCGATCCAGCAGCAATTTTCAGAACATCACGAGCTGGGGCAGGCTTATCGCGAACTTTTGTCCCTGTGTGATCGCCTCGAGACGCTGGCCGATTCCATCCCGCGCCGCATCGACCTGACGAGCTGCCGCGTGATCCTGACGGAGCTGCCGGAAAAGCTCAGGCGCGTCCACGCGCTGGAGGAAATGATCCTGTTTCCAGCAGTCGAAATTCAGCGGTCAGACGACGGTCGTTACGCCTTGATCGCACGGCTGCGCGCCGAGCATGACCAGGACGATCGGGCAGCCGTCGAGCTGGTACGTGTGCTGAAGGCGGTTCTCGACAACAGGCCATCGCTCAGCTGGGATGCGATCGGCTACATGCTACGGGGCTTCTTCGAAACTGTTCGCCGCCATATCGCAACGGAACGCCTGCTTCTCTGGCGCCATGCGTGAGACAACCGATATGACCTATTTTCTCCTCGCCTTCGCCGTCTTCCTGCTTCTCCATCTGGTGCCGGCCTGGCCGGCGTTACGCCAGGGCCTGATCGACCGGCTCGGTCGCTCGACCTATTTCGCGGTCTATTCGCTTCTGTCGGTGCTTGCTCTCGTCTTCGTCTTTCACGCGGCCCTTCAGCTCGATTTCATCCCGCTCTGGGAGCCGGCGGCCTGGCAGGCCTGGGTGACCTTCGTCCTGGCGCCGCTTGGTATCTTTCTCGTGCTGGCCGGCCTCTTCAGCGAGAATGCACTGTCGATCTCCATCTATCAGGGAAACGAACGGCCGGGCGCCATCGTTGCTATCACCCGCCACCCGGTGCTTTGGGGCTTCCTGCTCTGGGCCGCCGGTCACATCGTGCCCAACGGCGACCTGCGCGCATTGGTGCTTTTCGGCGGTTTCGCGTTGTTTTCCGTCGGTGGTTTCTTCATGCTTGAAAAGCGTGCCCGCCGACGTTTGGGCGAGAGCTGGCAAGCCGCCTCGAAGGGCACGTCAGTGTGGCCCTTTGCAGCGATCATCCGGGGAGAAAGCCGTTTGCGGGCCGATCCTGTGATGATCATCGCCGCCTTTGCCACCGTCGCGATTGCCGTGTGGCTGCTGCTTGGCGGTCACGAGGTCCTGTTCAGCGCCGATCCGCTGCTTCAGGCCACCCTCTCCTAGATCACGATGATTTTTGGTCCTCACCCTGCCAGGCCATAGCCTGCGGGGTGATCGGCAGTGCCAGCAGGTCGATCGCTCGGGCCGCCAGATGGTCGACGATGGCCGCGACGCTCTCAGGCCGATGATAGAAGGCCGGCACCGGCGGCATGATGATCGCCCCCATTTCCGTGACGGCGCACATATTGCGCAGGTGACCGAGATGCAGCGGTGTCTCGCGTGCCATCAGCACCAGCCTGCGCCGCTCCTTCAGATGCACGTCGGCTGCCCGTACCACGAGGTTATCGGCCATGCCGGCAGAGATCGCCGCAAGTGTGCGCATGGAGCACGGCGCGACGATCATGCCGGCCGTCGAAAACGACCCGCTCGCAATCGTCGCGCCGATATTGCCGTGGTCATAGGTCCGCGCGGCCAGACGCAGCAGGGATGGAAGAGCGTCTGCGCCGACCTCGTGTGCGAGCGTGCGATGCGCCGCCGGCGACAGGACCAGATGCAGCTCGACGCCTTCGATTTCGCTGAGCCGCTCGGCGATGCGAACGGCAATCGTCGCGCCCGAAGCGCCGGTGACGCCGAGGACGATCTTCAACCGGTTCATCGGGTCAGCCCTCCAAGTCCGAGACCGGCCCACATCGCATCGACCTGGCCAATGACCTCGGGTGACATCGCCAGAACACGCCCCCATTCGCGGTCGGTCTCGGTGCCAATTTTGTTGGTGGCGTCGAGCCCGAGCTTGCCGCCGAGGCCGGATCGCGGCGACGCGAAGTCGAGATAGTCGATCGGCGTGCCCTCGATCACGGTCATGTCGCGGCTGGCATCAAAGCGGGTCGCAAGCGCCCACATCACGTCGGACCAGTTGCGCACGTCGATATCCGGATCGACGGCGATGATCAGCTTGGTGTAGCTGAACTGCGGCAGGACAGACCAAAGCCCCATCATCACGCGCTTGGCCTGCCCGGGATAGCGCTTGTCGATCGAAACGACCATGGCTCTGTAGGAGCAGGCTTCAGGCGGCAGAAAGAGATCGGATATCTCCGGAAACTGCTTGCGAACCAGTGGCACAAACAGCCTGTTCATCGCCTCTCCAAGCCGCGAAGGCTCGTCCGGCGGTCGGCCGGTGTAGGTGGAAAGATAGAGCGGATTCCGACGCATGGTGATCGCCGACAGACGCATGACGGGGAACGGCTCCACCGAATTGTAATAGCCGGTATGGTCGCCATAGGGGCCCTCCTCCGCGGTCTCGCTCGCTGAGACCGTGCCCTCCAGCACGATCTCCGCATTGGCCGGCACCGAAAGCGGCACGGTCTTCGCGTTGACGAGTTGCGTCCTGCCGCGCCGAAGCAGCCCTGCGAAATTCAATTCGCTCAAGCCATCGGGCAGCGGCATGACCGCAGAAAGAATCGTCGCCGGGTCGGCTCCGACGACGACCGCGATCGGCATGTCCTGCCCCAGGCGTTGCCACAGGCGATGGTGACGGGCGCCGCCGCGGTGGGCGAGCCAGCGCACGATGGCACGATCGGGCCCCAGCACCTGCATGCGATAGATCCCGACATTGACATCGAGGGGATCATCCGGCGCGCGCGTGATCACCAGCGGCCAGGTAATCAACGGCGCCGGCTCACCCGGCCAGCACCATTGAACCGGCAGGCGCGCGAGGTCGATTTCGTGATCGCGCCAGACGACCTCCTGACAGAGTGCACGCGTTACCTTTCGCGGCCGCATATACATCGCCGATCGGAGCAGCGGGAGGCGATCCCAGGCGTCACGCAGCGACTGCGGCGCTCGCGGATCGCGCAGTTCTGCAAGATCTGAGGCAAGGCCATCGAGCCCACCCGGCATCAGGCCGAAACCACGCTCGATCCGGCGCTCCGACCCGAAGAGATTGGTCAGAAGCCGGATCGGCTGTGCGGCGCCCGTCGCATCGACCGGCCGCTCGAAGAGAAGCGCCGGCCCGTCGGCGGCAAGCGCGCGGCGGTGGATTTCGGTCACCTCGTGCACCAGCGAAACCGGCCGCGAAATCCGTTTCAGATCGCCTTCGCGCTCAAGCGTTTCGACAAAATCCTGAAGCGTTGCAAAGCCCTTGGACGGGCGAAAGGTCCTGTTCATTTCGCCTGTTTGTGGCGGCGAATGGCGCTTGTCTTTGACGTGGCGCAAACAACGACCGGCAGCAGGCGACTAGCATGCGCCGCATCGTTCGATTCCGACGCTCCACAGGTAGCAAATGACACTTCCGCTCGCGATCACAGCCCCCCTTAGCTTCGTTGCCATCATCGCCATCGAAAGCGTGGTGCAGCGCGTCTTTGCCCGCGTGATCGCGAGCCATCCGGGCCTCTTCGACCGTCTCGCGGATCATGCAGCCAAGCGCTACGCCTTCCTGCCGTCGGACCTGCCGATCGGCTTCCTTGTCGAACCGGCCGTGCCGCGCATCACCGTGCATCGCAAGGAGCGCGCGCCGGTTTCCGATGCCTGTATGGAAGGCGAACTCGCGCTGCTTCTGACGCTGCTCGAGGGGCGCATCGACGGCGACGCCGTCTTCTTCTCGCGCGATCTTGCCGTCAGCGGCGACATGGAGGCGATGCTGGCGCTGCGCAACGCCCTCGACGACTGCGAGATCGACCTTCCAAGCGATCTCGCCGACATGGCCGGGCCGCTGGCGCCGCTCGTGCGCCGTGCGGCAGAACAGATCCGCGCGCGGGCGCTTGGCCGCGTTCTCAAGGAGGAGGCTCCTCAATGGAACTGATCTGCCCCGCCGGCACGCCCGCCGCCTTCCGCGAAGCCGTCGATGCCGGCGCCGACGCGGTCTATTGCGGCTTTCGCGACGAGACGAATGCCCGCAATTTCCCGGGCCTGAACTTCTCACGCGACGAACTTAGGACGGCCATCGCCTATGCCAAACAGCGCAGGGTGATGACCTTCGTCGCGATCAACACGTTCATGCGAGCCGGCCAGGAGACACTCTGGCATCAGGCGGTGGATGACGCCGCAGCACTTGGCGCCGATGCCGTCATCCTCGCCGATTTCGGCCTGATGGCCTACGCGGTCGAACGCCATCCGCAGCAGCGGCTGCATGTTTCCGTCCAGGCCTCGGCCTCGAATGCCGATGCCGTGCGCTTCCTCGTCGAGGCCTTCGCCGCGAAACGCGTTGTGCTGCCACGCACGCTGACGATCGCCGACATTGCCCGCCTTGCCAAGCAGATCGATTGCGAGATCGAGGTCTTTGCCTTCGGCGGCCTCTGCGTCATGGCCGAGGGGCGCTGTTCGCTCTCTTCCTACGCCACCGGCAAGTCGTCCAACATGAACGGTGTCTGTTCGCCCGCGAGCCATGTGCGCTATCGCCAGGACGGACGCGAGCTGGTGTCCGAACTCGGCGATTACACCATCAACCGCTTCCCGGCGGGCGAAGCGGCCGGCTATCCGACGCTCTGCAAGGGCCGTTTCGACATCGCCGAGGAGCGCGGCTATGCCTTCGAAGATCCGGTTTCGCTCGACGTCATGGACCATATCGATGCGCTGCGTAGCGCCGGCGTCAGCGCGCTGAAGATCGAGGGTCGGCAGCGCGGCAAGGCCTATGTCGCCGAGGTGGTCTCGGTCATGCGGCGGGCACTGACCGCCGGCCCCGACGAGCGACCTGCCTTGGTGTCGCGGCTGAAGGCGCTCAGCGAAGGCCAGAAGACAACGACGGGCGCCTATGAAAAGCGGTGGAGATAGCGGCCATGACAAAATCGACGAGTGCATCCAAACCCGTCTTGAGCCTCGGCCCGGTCTACTATCTCTGGGACGGCCCCAAATGGCGCGACTTCTACTTCCGCATCGCCGACGAAGCGCCGATCGCCCATGTGACGATCGGCGAGGCCGTCTGCTCGAAGCGGCTGCATTTCATCGAGCCCTTTGTCGGCGAGGTCATCGAACGGCTGGAAGTTGCCGGCAAGCAGGTGAGCCTCACCTCGCTCGCGCTGGTGACGCTCGAACGCGAAAGCCAGTTGATGCGCGGGCTGGTGCGTGACAGCACCCATCCGATCGAGGTCAATGACCTATCCGCGCTGCATCTGCTTGCCGGCAGGCCGCATTCGATCGGGCCGCTGGTCAACGTCTATAACGGCGCGACCGCCCGGCTCCTGGCTTCGAGGGGCGCGACGAGCATCTGTCTGCCGCCGGAACTGCCGATGACGTCGGTGCACGGGATCATTGGCGAAAACCCCGGAGTGGATTTCGAGGTCTTCGCCTTCGGTCGCGTGCCGCTGGCGATCTCGGCGCGCTGCGCCCATGCCCGCTCCAAGGGGCTAATCAAGGACAATTGCCAGTTCATCTGCGGCGAAGACCCGGATGGCCTGACCGTCGAGACCCTCGACAGCCAGCCCTTCCTGGCGCTGAACGGCGTACAGACCATGTCGCATACCTGCCAGGCGCTGTTGCAGGAACTGCCGGAGTTCTTGGCCGCTGGCGTTTCCCGCATTCGGCTGTCGCCGCAGGACTGCGACATGGCAGCCGTGGCACACATCTTCGCCGATGCCATCTCCGGGCGGCGCTCAGCATGTGAAGCACAGGCGGATCTTGCCGACGTCTATCCGAACAGACCGTTTTCGAATGGTTTCCACCACGGTCACACGGGAGCGGCCTGGATCTCCGTAGACGCTGGAGCTGCAGCACGCTCGTCGGTCACCTAGCAGTGTTCGGATCGCCGGCTCTGGCGATTGCCCTCGCTTCAGTCTGCCATTGCACCAATCGGTGTTGAGCTGGGGAACAGGTTCAAGGCGGCATATTGCAACAGCATGATCGTCTTGCCGTCGCGAATGGTGCCGGAACTGATCATCGCGAGTGCTTCGTCGATCACAAGTTCGAGGACGGCGATATCCTCTCCTTCGTCTTCATTGCCGCCACCTTGCGACGTGCGGTCGCCGGGCTGATACTCGCCGACGAAGAAATGCAGGCGCTCAGTCACCGATCCGGGGCTCATGAAGGCGTCGAAAACCTGTCGTACGTCGCGCACGCGAAAGCCCGTCTCCTCCTCCGTTTCCGCGCGGATGCGCGCTTCCGGTTCGGCATTGTCGAGCAGTCCCGCCGGCGCCTCGACGAGCAGATCGTCGTGGCCGTTGACGAAGGCCGGATAGCGAAACTGCCGGGTCAGGATCACGGTGCGGCGGACCGGATCGTAGAGCAGGATCGTCGCGCCGTTGCCGCGATCGTAGGTCTCGCGTGACTGCCGCTGCCAGCTCCCGTCGCCACGCAGAAAGGAAAAAGTGGTCTTCTTCAGGACGTACCAGTCATCCGAGAGAATGGTGACGTCTTCCACTTGAACCCGGTGCGCAATGCTCATCCTGCCCTCCATGACAAGGCTATCGTTCGGTCGGGCAATTTCGTGCATTTTCGTGCAATGTCAAGATTTATCATGCATCGACATCGCCGTGCGACAGGTACTTCGGCGGCGCTTGTTTCGGGACCGGCGAGTGCCGCGGGACCAATCCCGCGGCACTCGAGTCAACCGATTATGATCTGACGGCATCCGCCTATCGCAACGGGAAGGCGACCGGCCGGATCGGGGCTGCATCCGCGCCGCGGAACTTCAGCGAGGCGCCGACAAAGGCGAACTCGTAGACCCGGTCCTTGGACAGCTGTTCGAGATTGATGAGCTCGATGATCGGGGCGCCTTGCTGCGCAAGCAGGTAGGTGTGAACGGGAATGTAGTTGTTTTCGGTTTCGGCCGGGAAGGATTCGAAGCTCAAGTTGTCGGCACCCACCACCATCGCGCCGCCTTCCTCGACGAGGAACTTTGCCGCGTCGATGCCGAGTCCCGGAGGGTTGCTCATATAGGCGGACTTGTTTTCGTAGTTCTGCATCCGCCCCGTGCGGATCAAGGCGACATCGCCCTCCGCCAGCGTTACGCCCTGACTTTTCAGCGCTTCTTCGAGATCCTTGCGGGTGATCCGGTAGTTGTCGGGCAGCATCTGCATGCCCTTGGCGGCCGCAACGTCGATCATCACGCCGCGCGCGACGATCGGCGGCAGTTTTTCGGCGCCGGTGACGGTCCAGCCCTGGTCCCCGAGGTGGTCGGCGGCGGCATAGCCATTCCAGATCTTGCCGTTCAGGCCGAAGTGATTGAGCGCGTCGATGTGCGTGCCCATATGCGCATACATCGAAACCGCCGAGCCGCTGTAGCTGACATGCGTGTTCATCTCCTTGCCGACCTTCATCGGATCGGAGACCAGGGTGCCATTCGGCGTGTGCGTCATCCACATCTGATAGGGCGGGTCGCCAGCTGCCTCCCAGCTGGGCATGCCGATGAAATACTCGACCGCGAGGTCGTAGGACTTGCTCCCTTCGATCCGCGACAGAATGGCAGCGCGGGATTCCGGGGTAATCAGGTTGAGCCGACCGATCTCGTCCTTCGGCCCCCACGGGCTCTTGCCGACCTCCTGCGCGAAGGCCGTGCCGCCAAAGAGGCCGGCGACGAGAGACGCGACCAATACACGCTCCAGGGCTGTGGTGTTGAACATGATGAACTCCTTCTTCTGGTCTTCCCGCGACATCAGGAAGCTGGGTTCACCTTATTGCTGGCGCTGGAGCGAATAATCAGCGATGGATGGAAAACATATTTCACTCTGGAGAAAAAATGGACCTGTTGGCTGCCATGCGTTCGTTCCGACGCGTCATAGAGCTTCAGAGCTTCAACAAGGCGGCCGAAGAACTCGGACAGTCGAACGCCTCGATCAGCAAGCAGGTCCGGCAACTGGAAGAGCGCCTGGGGGCTGTGCTCATCGTGCGCACGACCCGGCGGATGAGCCTCTCGGAAAACGGACGCGCCTACTTTTCCGAATGCTGCCGGCTCCTGGACGAGCTCGACCATCTGGAGCGCACCACGTCCGGCGAAGCCGGCGAAATCAACGGCCGGCTCCGGCTCAATGCGCCGCTGTCCTTCGGCCTGACGGTGCTTGCGCCCATGCTTGCGCGCTTCATGGCGCTGCATCCGCAGCTGAAGGTGGATATGACGCTCGACGACCACGTGCTCGACGTCGTTTCGGAAGGCTTTGACGTTTCCATCCGGGTGCGCGCGACGCTGACGGATTCGTCGCTGATCGCCCGGCGGCTCGGCGACATCGGCCAAGTTATCTGTGCCGCCCCGTCGTATCTCGCGGACAACGGCACGCCTGCAACCGTTGGCGACCTCAAGAGCCACCATTGCCTGACCTATCGCCTGGCCGACCAACCCGGCAGCTGGCGGCTGGAAGGGCCCGACGGCGCGGTCATGATCGACCTGCCCGCGCGTTTCGTCGCCGACAACAGCCTGATGCTCAGCGAAATGATCCAGGCCGGCATCGGCATTGGCGTGTTGCCCTCCTTCATCGCCAAGCCCTTGCTCGCTGAGGGCAAGCTCTGCCAGCTCCTGCCGGGCCATAGGCTCGCCGAGCGCGGCATCTACGTGGTCTATCCCACCAATCGGCTGTTGCTGCCCAAGGTGAAGGTCTTCACCGAGTTTCTGGCGAGCGAGATGCGACAGGCCGGGCTTTAGGGGCCCAGCCTGTCGTTGCCTAGCAACCTCGGTGGTTCACGCGGAATGTGCGCCCGATAGCAGCATCGAGAGAGAAGCGTTCATGTTCGGCCAATTGAAAAACGGGCGGGCACCTTCGATCCCGAACGCCTCATAATCATGTTACCTGGGTGACAGCCCAGCTTATGGAACATCCAAACTTTCCAAATTCGTTTGACAGCAATCGGCGGCGCGAATATTTTGGAAAGCATAAAGTTTCTTTATTTGGCCAGCCGTTCAATTCGACGCGCCACACCGGTGAAAGGAACCGGAAAATGAGCCAGCAGTCTTTCAGCATCGAAAATGCCCAGCCCGTGGAAACGCTGGAGGCCGTGCCCCGCAGGGAGGCACAGCGGACGCTCACAGCCATCCCGACCGCGGCAGCCACAAACGCCGCGCGTACCCGTAAGCGCTGGCTTCGCAACCTGCTTTTCGCCTCCGTCGCCATCGCCGCAGTTGCCGGCGGGGTCGATTTCGGTTGGGCCTACTGGACGACGGGTCGCTTCGAAGTGGCGACAGACGACGCCTATGTGAAGGCCGACAGCACGACGATTGCCCCGAAGGTCTCGGGCCATGTCGCTGAGGTCCTGGTCACCGACAACCAGCAGGTCAAGGCCGGACAGGTTCTCGCCCGCATCGACGACCGCGACTTCAGGGTCAGCCTCGAACAGGCCAAGGCCGGGGTCGAAGCCGCGGAGGCCAACATCGCAAACAAGCAGTCGGCGCTCGTCGCGCAGCAATCCGCGATCGATTCGGCCAAGGCGACGGTCGAGGCCGACAAGGCCGACCAAACTTTCGCTGAACAGGACGACAAGCGCTACTCGGAACTCGCAAGGCAAGGGTTCGGCACAGTGCAGAACGCGCAACAGGCGGCCTCACGCATTGCCGCCGCAAGGGCCGCGGTGACGCGCGACACGGCAGCGCTCGCAAGCGCTGTCAAGCAGCTCGACGTGATCAAAGCCGAGGTCGCACAGGCAAAGGCCGCGCTCGACAGCGCGAAGGCGGCCGAGCACCAGGCCGAGCTCAATCTTTCCTACACCGCGCTCGCAGCGCCGATCGACGGCGTGATCGGCAACCGCACCTTGCGTGTCGGCCAATATGTGCAGGCCGGGACGCAGCTGATGGCGGTCGTGCCGACGCACGCCGCCTACATCGTTGCCAACTACAAGGAAACGCAGCTTGCCGATGTCGTTCCTGGCCAGTCGGTGGCGATCGAGGTGGACACGTTTCCGGGCCAGGTCTTCGAGGGCCACGTCGACAGCATCTCGCCTGCAAGCGGCCAGGAATTTGCGCTGCTGCCGCCCGACAATGCGACGGGCAACTTCACCAAGGTGGTGCAGCGCATCCCCGTCAAGATCGTGCTCGACCGCGACAGCCCGCTCAACGTGGTGCTGCGATCCGGCATGTCCGTCTACCCGACGATCGACACCCGGACCGCGGGAACGACGGTGGCCGCCGTGCCGGCAAGCCTAAACTGAAGGACGCTCAGGCGCCGTTCCCAGCCTCAAGCGCTGGAAGGAGGATGCAATGTCCACCACCACGATGCCCATGGTTTCGCCCAGCGTGCGGGAACCCGCAGCGACGTCACCCGACAGGGCAAGCACGACCGCCTGGATTTCCGTACTCGCCGGCCTGATCGGCGCCTTCATGGCGATCCTCAATATCCAGATCACCAACGCCTCCTTGCTCGATATCGAAGGCGGCATCGGGACCGGCGTCGACAACGGCGCCTGGATATCGACCTCGTATCTCATCGGCGAAATCGTCGTGATCCCGCTCACGGACTATTTGAGCCGCGTCTTCTCGTTCCGGCGCTACATGTTGGCGAACGCGATCCTATTTCCGCTGTTTTCCGCAGCCTGTGCGTTTGCCCATGATCTTGGCTCGATGATCGCGCTGCGCGGATTGCAGGGTTTTGCCGGCGGCGTGCTCATTCCAATGGCCTTCACCATGGTGCTGACCCGGCTCCCCAAGGCGCAACAGCCGTTCGGGCTGGCGCTGTTTGCGCTCTCGGTAACCTTCGCCCCGGCGATCGGCCCGACGATCGGCGGCTACCTCACCGAAAATTACGGCTGGCAGTCGATCTTCTTCGTCAACACCCCACCGAGCCTGGTGATGGTGATTGCCCTCTATTTCACCCTCGAGAAGAGGCCGATGCAATTGTCCCTGCTCAAGCAAGGCGATTGGGCGGGCATAGTTACCATGGCCATCGGCCTTTCGGCACTGCAGACGGTTCTGGAGGAAGGCAACAAGGACGACTGGTTCCAGTCGCCGTTCATCGTCAAGCTCGCTTTGACGGCGGCCGTGTTCCTGATCGCGTTCATCGTCATCGAACTCAAGGTCGAAAAGCCGCTCGTGCAGCTGCGCCTGCTCAAGCAGCGTAATTTCGGGGTCGGTGTTCTCGTCAACGTTCTTGTCGGCGTCGCCCTGTTCGGCACGGTCTACATCCTGCCGCAGTATCTCGGCCAGGTGCAGCACTACAATGCCGAGCAGATCGGCCTCGTGCTGGCCTGGACCGGACTGCCGCAGCTTCTCATCATCCCGTTCGTACCGGCGCTGATGAAGCGCTTCGACGCACGCTACATCGGCTTCGTCGGCATCAGCATCTTCGCGGCTAGCTGTTTCATGAACACGACGCTGTCGCTCGACAGCGCCGGCGACCAGTTCTTCATTCCGAACATCGTGCGCGCCATCGGGCAGGCGCTGGTGCTGACGCCGATCACGGTGATCACCACCGCCCGCATCGCTTCAAGCGACGCGGCCGCCGCCTCTGGCCTGTCGAACATGCTGCGCAATCTCGGCGGCGCCGTGGGCACGGCCACGCTTGCGACGGTGCTGACCAAGCGTGAGCAGTTCCACTCGAATATCATCGGCCAGTCCGTGACCGTCTACCGCGACGAAGTCCGCGACCGCATCGGCGATCTGACCCGGTACTTCATGACGCACGGCGTCACCGACGCCGCCGTCGCGCAGCAAAAAGCGATCGCCGCGATCGCCGCCACGGTTCGCCGGCAGGCGCTTATCCTAGGGTTCAGTGATACTTTCGCGGTGATCGGGATCGTGCTCGTTCTC
The DNA here is from genome assembly GCF_016919405.1 of Ensifer sp. PDNC004. NCBI lineage: Bacteria > Pseudomonadati > Pseudomonadota > Alphaproteobacteria > Hyphomicrobiales > Rhizobiaceae > Ensifer > Ensifer sp. PDNC004. The sequence goes on along the minus strand of NZ_CP070352.1, from coordinate 68,274 downwards.
GCAGCCATCGCATTGCTCTTCACCTGCAAGATCCAACTCGGCGGCGCCGGTGCAGGTGGAGCACACTAAGTCGAAGGCGCAGAAAGAGGGACGTCAGCCGGACGATCAACCGGCAAGGCGAGGCCGTGCAGACCCTCAGGGCGAAGCTTGTGGTCGCGCGAGAGATGGGCTGAAGCGAGCGGCTGGATTTTCTGTTGTTGCGGTCGTATTTTCTCGGCCGATGCCGTGCTCAGCCGGACAACAAAAGAGCAGGCTGCGCAAGCAAGCCTGCAAATGACAAGAATGATCGATGCTACCGAACAGTCGTCCGTTGCTTGAGCGGCCCCTTTACCTTGTTGCTCTCTGGTGTCTTATCCTGCTGGTCGGGGCGGCAGCCCTTGGCACCCGCGAGCGGCAGGCGCTGGTTGCCGAACTGGAGCGGGAAAGCACCGTGCTCCATGGCCTGGCCTCCCAGCGCGCCGATCAGCACGATGCCCACCTGACCGCGCTTTCGGCCGTAGCGGTTGCGTCAGAGGGGCGCCGGCACGACCTCTTCCTCGATGTCGCCCGCACCATCACCCGCTTCTACCCGCGCATCGACGAAGTCCAGCTCGTCTCGCTCGATCCGGCAACAGAGACCATCGGGACCGGTCCGCTCGACGCAGCGACGGCCGAGCGCATTCGTGCTGCGGCCAAGGCTTCCGACGGCCGGATTGCCCTTCTGCCCCATCCGCAGCGCCCCGATCATTACATGATGATCAAGCGCAGCCCCAACACGAACGAGGCGCGCTACGGGTTGATGCTCGCCATCGATGCCGGCAAGCTGATCGGCGATGGAGGGCCTTTCTGGTCCCGGCCTAGCACCGCCGTCCGGCTTTCACTGCCCGACGGCCACAGCCTGCTTCAGCCGGCGGCACTCCCCGATGCCATCCGTTTTTCCAGGCCGCTCAGCAGCGCGTCGCAACCGCTCGTACTCGAAACCGGCATGGATATCGGCCTCTCCGATATGTTTCCGCCGGTGCAGACCGGTCTGACCCTCGTTGCCCTCACGCTGGCCTATCTCGCCGGGCTCGCCGCCTTGCGCCAACGGGCAAGGACCCGCATGGCGGAACAGCAGGCGCGTCTGAGTGCGCTCGATTCACGGCTTAGCCACGCCTCGCGCGTCAACGCGCTTGGAGAGATGGCAAGCGGCATGGCCCACGAACTGACCCAGCCCCTGACCGCGATCCTCGCCCAGGCGCAGGCCGGGCGCCGCCTGCTCAACCAGGGAAACCGCGCAGCCCTTGCCTCCGTGCTCGACGATACCGTCAGCCAGGCGCGCCGGGCCTCGGGCATTCTGGAGCGGTTCCGCAACTGGTCGCAGCCGCACGCGACGCCGGTGACGACGTTTGACCTGCGCCGGGCGCTTGGCAATGTCGAGGCACTGATGGAGCAGGACGCCCGGTCGCGGCAGATCCAACTTGAGTTCCGCTTTCCGGAAGCGCCCGTAATCGTGACTGGTGATCCCGTTGAAATCGAGCAGGTCGCCTTCAATCTGGTGCGCAATGCAATGGAAGCGCTCGACGGCCACGCGAGCGAAACGCCCCGTGTCGTCGTGACCTTGACGCAGGAAGACACCGCGGTGGTTTTCGATGTCGTGGACAACGGTCCGGGCATTCCCGAAGCGCTGCGCCCGCGCCTGTTCACCCCGTTCATGACGACGCGGGCGGGCGGCACGGGGCTTGGCCTCGCCCTCAGCCAGCGCCTGGTGGAACGCGCCGGCGGCGAGATCTCGCTGGTGGCCGGCGATGAGGGTGCAACCTTCCGGGTGACACTGCCCAAAGCGCCGGCGCGACAGGAAGAGACACAATGACCGTTCCCGTCTATCTCGTCGACGACGACGATGCGGTCCGCCGCGCGCTAAGCCTGCTGCTCTCAACGGTCGGCATCAAGGTCATCCCCTTCGGCGATCCGCAGGCTTTTCTCGGGCAATTGTCGCGCCTCGAGCCGGGTTGCCTGATCCTCGACATCCGCATGCCGGCGATCTCCGGACTGAAACTGCAGGAAAAGCTCCGTGAAAGTGGCGTCGACTGGCCGACGATCGTCATTTCCGGTCATGGCGATATCGAGGCCTGCCGGCGCGCCTTCCGCAACGGCGCCATCGACTTTCTCTCCAAGCCCATCGACGAGCAGGACCTGATCGACGCGATCCACAAGGGGCAGGAAATGCTGGTGCGCACCCTGCAGGCGCGGGCGGAAAAGGCGGAAACGCTTGCCCTCTTGGCGGCACTCACACAGCGCGAGCGCGAGGTTCTCGACCGCATTGCGGCAGGCTTCACCACCCGCCAGATCGCCGAGGGGCTCGGCCTGTCGCCGCGAACGGTGGAAAGCCATCGCGCCGCGATCGGCGCCAAGCTCGGCAGCACCTCGCAGGCGGAGATGACCCGCATCTGGCTCGAAGGGACGCAAACTCCGTAGAACTACGGATGGTGACGGAAGAGCTACGAATATCGACGGGCGGCGTTCGGCAATAACCTTTCCCTATCAACAGGAAAGGAACCCATTGATGATCCGCAATATCGTGCTTGCAGCCGCTCTTCTCGCTCCCGTTGCCGCCACCGCGCAGGAGCTTCCGACCGCTGCCTACCTGCCGCTCGACATGGCCGTCAAGGCTGCCGACGCGGCACTGAAGGCATGCGCCACAGAAGGCCACAACGTCAGCGTCGCGGTCGTTGCACGTGACGGTTCGACCAAGGTTCTGCTGAAGGCCGACAATGCCGGCCCGCACACCGGAAACAGCGCCCAGGGCAAAGCCTTCACCTCGGCCGCCATGGGTCGCGATACGGCTGGCCTCGGCGAGTTCATTGCTACCAAGCCCGCCAACGAAGGCCTTCGCGACATGGACGCTCGCATGGTCATCCAGGCCGGCGGCGTGCCGATCAAGTTCGGCAAGGCGCTCGTCGGTGGCATCGGTGTCGGCGGCGCGCCGTCGGGCGACGTTGACGCAAACTGCGCAACTGCAGGCCTTGCTGCAATCGGCGCGAAGTAATTTGCTGCAAGGGAGGCTCCCCGCCCTTGAAAAGGCGGCAGGTCTCTCCATCTAAAGGCCACTACCCGTTTCGAGTGCTCTCAGTCGTCGGCGCCTTTGGCGTGCGATAGCGGCACTCCGGGTTGAAAACAGGGCGCTCCCCAACACGGGTTGAGCGCCCTGTTTGCTTTTGGCAGATCGTCGATCAGCCTATCGGTCTCACCAGGTCTTGCTGAGCTTCAACGTGACCGTGCGCGCATCGCCGTATCCGCAAACAAGCAGGCCGCTGCAGCCGCTGACATAGTCCTTGTCGAACAGGTTGGTGACGTTGAGGGCAGCACCCCAGCCATCTTTCTCGTAACGCAGGGCTGCGTCGAAGACCGCCGATGCCGGCACCTTCTCGGTGTTTTCCTTGTCCGCCCAGCTCTCGCCGCGATAGCGCACGCCGGCGCCGAGGCTGAGGCCTTCCAGCGCGCCCTGCTGCACCGTGTAGTCGAGCCACAGCGAGGCCTGTGCATCGGGCGCTAGATAGGGCGACTTGCCGATCAGCGCCCGGTTTGCATCCTCGGTCACCTCGATATCCATGAAATCGAGACCCGCAATCAGCTTCCAGCTTTCGTCAAGATTGACCTTGCCCTCGAACTCGATGCCGCGGGAACGCACCTCGCCGGTCTGGGTGGAGATGCTGGTCAGCGGATCGGTGACAAGAGCGTTGCGCTTGGTCAGCTGATAGATGGACGCCGTCAGCACGCCGTCAAAAAAGGTCGGTTTGTACTTGATCCCGGCTTCGAATTGCTCGCCCTCTTCCGGCTTGGTGTTGCCGGTCGCCGTTACCGCCACGACCGGATTGAAGAAGGTCGCGGCGCTGACGTAGGGGGTGAGGCCATTGTCGAATTCATAGGCAAGTCCGGCGCGGCCGCTGAGCGCGCCTTCGCTGTAGTCGAAGCTCGAATTCTGGGTCGGCGCCCAGAAGGTCGGTCCATTGTCGGTTTTGGTATCGACATAGTCGTAGCGGCCGTTAAGCGTCACGAGCCAGCCATCGCCGAAGCGGACCTGGTCTTGCGCGTAAACGCCGAGCTGCTGCTGCGTGATCACCTGGTTGATATAGATGGCGTTGGCCGGCTGCGGCGCGCCATAGACCGGATCGGTGGCGCTGATCGGCGTTCCCGCCGACGACGCCTGGACGTGGTCCAGCCGGAAGAACTTGTAGTCGAGACCAACGAGGACTGTATGTTCAAGCGCTCCCGTCTCGAACTCGCCTTCGAGCCGGTTGTCGACGGCGAATGTATCCACCTTCGAGGTCGCCTCGAAGCCAAGGCGATAAAGCAGATTGCCCGGGGACGCCGGCGTGTTCGAAACCGGGAAGGGAAGGCTCGGATCGTAGTAGCCGTAGGTGTAAGGCCCGTTTTCGTGCTTGTAGAGATGGCCGTAGCGCAGGTTCTGGCTGAACTGCCAGCCGCTGTCGAACTCGTGCTTGAATTCGTAGCCGAGCATCTGCTGCACGTAGGTTCCGGTATCGATGTCCGGTTCGCCGAAGAAGGCCTTGCGATCGACCTTGCCGAAGGATGCGTCGACGACGGAGCCGTTATAGGGCAGGAAGCCGCCGCCGGTATGGACCTGATCGAGGCCCTGCAGCAGGCCGTAAACGGTCAGGCTGGTCGCATCGTCGGGCTCGTAGGTGATCTGCGGCAGAATGAAGCCGCGCAGATCTTCCGAGTGATCGACATAGTTGTTGCCGCCGGAAACCTTGCCGGTGACGCGGTAGTTGATCGCGTCGTCGAGCTGGCGGTTCACGTCGATGCCGAGAAAGGCATTGCCGTTGTTGTTGATGCCGGTCTCGACATAGGTCGAGTTCTCCGCCTGCGGCCGCTTGCTGATGAGACTGATGAGGCCGCCCGGGTTGGCGCCGCCATAGAGCACGGAGGCCGGCCCCTTGAGCACCTCGACACGCTCCAGCATGAAGGGATCGATCTGGAACCCGCCGAAACCGTAGGAGAAGAGGTTGAGGCCGTCGAGGAACACGCCGGTCTGCGTCGCGTCGAAGCCGCGGATGTAGAACCAGTCGGTATCCGGGTCGACGCCGAAGGGCTCGGCCATCACGCCCGGCGTGTAGCGCAACGCCTCATCGACCTTGTTGACAACGCCGCGGTCGTCAAGCTCCTCGCGTCCGACGACGGAAACGCTCTGCGGGATTTCGGTAATCGGCGTTGCGGATTTCGAGCCGGTGGCCGTTGCCTTGGCGACATAGCCATCGACCGGCCCGGTCGCATCGCTCTCTGTCCTGGCGCTTGTCGCCTCGATCGTTTCCAACCTCGTCGCCGGTGCATCCTGCGCGATAGCTGCGCCCGCCGCCAGAACCGCAACGGCGGCGACCCCGCTTGCCAGCCATTCCGTCCGCCGTATTGCCTTGCCTCTTACCATCATCTGTCTGTCGTCTCACCCGATCGACCGCAGGGCCTTTTCAGGCGACGCGGCTTACACCCTCTGATAAGATGAGTTTTTATATCAACTATTCGGGCAACTCTTGTCGCGATCGGCGGAAATTGAACGTTCCTGGGCTCTTTACTGCGAACAACTGCTTTGGAAGATGGCACTTGCTCAGGCCGTTCGGTTGCGCTTCCACGCTGCCGGCGTGGCACCTACGACTTTGCGGAACACCCGGGTGAAGTGCGCCTGATCGGAGAATCCGGTCTCAGCCGCAACCGTCGTCAACGACGCCTCGTTTTTCAGCAGTAGTTCCTTGGCTCGTTCGACCCGTGCATTGATCTGCCACTGGTGCGGCGCCATGCCGGTCGACGCCTTGAACGCATGGCTGAAATGCGACTGCGACAGTCCGGCCAGGGACGCCAATTCCTCCAGGCGGATGTTGCGCCCCCAGTTCTCATCGATGTACTCAACCGCACGGCGAAGCTGCCAGGCCGCAAGCGGGCTGCGTTTGCGGCCATCGTTGCGGTTGAGTTTCATCAGGTCGATGAACAGGGCGACCGTGAGGCCATCGCCGTAGAGATCGTGCAAAGGCTGCGGGTTGACGCATTCGGCGGCGATCAATTGCGCAATTTGCAGAAAGCGCTCGTCATGAAACATCAGCCGCGGCGTGTCGCAACGGCCGGCATCGAGATCTTCCGCCAGGCGCCTGCTGAGGACATCGAGATTGAAATGCAAATCGAGGTGGCGGATGCGCCTGACATCGACCATGTCGGCCCAGATTTCCATACCCGCCGGAATATAAGAAAGCGCCTGCTGGTGCGCGTTCGCGACCGCGCCGCGCCCGTCGGGCGAAAGTCTGACATTGCAGCGGCTACCGCCCTCAGCGTCGAGCACGATGAACATGCGCGGATCATCCGAGAAATAGTGGCCACCTGCCCTCGCCTCGCACTCGACGTCCCAGACATCGGCGATGATGCCGTTCCACTCCCGCCGATTGAGCCCGCCGATCACCTTGAATCCGGAAATCTTGTTCTGCATCCGCGGTTGAAACGACATCCAGGCGTATCCAATGCTCAAGGGACGAGGCGACGCCTCCGGCTAATTCCTTCCTCTATTACTCATCTTTAATGTTTGACGGAAGCCCGTAATATTTCCAACGCGATTTAACGGTCAGAACGCACATGGGCCGGTGCATATCCCGGAGCGGAAAGAAGGCGGTGGAGCGCCGGTTCGGGCGGCCTGCCTGCCCGAACCGGTTGCGCGCGATCAGAACCGGACGCGGGCGCCGACCTTGGCACCGGCCGACTTCGAGCCGTCGCCCTCGATGTTGAAGAGCAGCGAGAAGTCGATGTCCCAGTTGTCGTTGTTGCTGAGCGCAAGCCCGGCCGACACCCGCCCGAACAGACCCTCGCCGTCAAGCGAGGCAAAGCCGACATCGGCGCCGACCGTCGGCGACAGGATCAGCCCGTTTTCCAGTTCCAGCGTGCGTTCGACGTCGAAGCCGATGCTGAGACGGGCCTGTTCCTCGATGAAGCCCTTGAGATCGATCACCTCGCCGAGCGCGTTCTTGACGGTGTAGTCGTCGGTCTCTTCATTGAAGTAGACGGCTCTAAGCTTCGGCATCAGCACCGTCGCCTCATCCAGTTGCCATTCGCCGGTCAGCTTGACGTCCGCCATCCAGCGGGTGGTGTCGAACGTGCCGGTGAAGATGCCGGTGTCGATGTCGTTGGACGAACCGCCATAGAGCAGGTTGGCGTCGAGGAAGACGCCCTGGCCGATCTCGAACGAGGCATAAGGACCGGCCAGCCAGCCGTTGCCTTTAAGCTCGGCATCCGCGTCGGTCGGATCGGTCATGTAGTCGTAGTGGAACGACAGGCCGATGAGCGCCCGATCGCTCAGGAGATAGTCGGCGCCGAGCGAAAACAGGGCGAAATTGCCCCACTTGTCGTTTCTGTCGTCTTCATCCTTGTGGAACAGGAAGCTGCCGTTCACCCAGATGTCGAACGGCCGGTCGGTGGCGACGAAGCTTTGTCCGGCTGCCTCTGCATCGGCGGCATCGCGCGCCGCCTGGATCTGCGACAGGCTGGAGGAAAAGCCGAGGCGGGCGCCCTTCTCCGACGGCGTCACCGCCGTTGTCACCGGATCGGTACTGGCGGCCGCCCGTCGCCGTTCGATCAGTCCCGGAACCTTGACCGTCGACGACAGCAGGCTCTGCCGGTTGCGCACGAAATCGCGCACCAGGCCGTCGATCTCCTCGCCGGCTGCGACACGGTCGAGCGCGATCTTGTAGGTAACCCGGCCGAGATTGGACGCGCCGAGCGCGCTTCTCAAGGTGTAGCTGACCACCGCCGAACCGGAATAGGACGGATTCGGCGTGAACTTCAGATAGAAGCCGACCGGCGTGAAGCTGCCGGCAGCCGCAAGCTCGCCTTCGATGATCTCGGCCGTGCCGGCAAAGGGCGGCGAGACCGAGGCGACCGATGCATCGATGAAGGGACCGCCGGTGGCGCCACCGTTCAGATAGACATCCTTCGGCGTCGAACCGGCCGGAACCTCGACGACGACATTGGGAACCGTCACCGCGCGGGCGTTCAGCTTCAGCGTATAGGCGGCCGAACCGCTGGCGCCGCGGCTGTCGGTCACGGCAATGGTGAAGCCGTAGGTGTCAGGCGCCGCATCGGCGGCAACCGGCCCGGTCAATTCGCCGGTCGAGATGTTGAGCACCATGCCCTTCGGCAACGCGCCGCTCTTCAGGCTGTAGACCAGCGCACCGGTGCCACCGGTTGCCGCAATGCGGGCCGAATAGGCCTCACCGACCATGGCGTCGGCAAGCCCGCCGGGCGACGGGGTAAAGACGAAGCTCGCGGACGCAACGGCGATCCGGTAGCTGGCCTGGCCTGTCGCGCCATAGGCGTCCGTCGCCGTCACGGTGAAGCCGAAATCGCCGTCGGCCGAAGGCCGTCCCGAAATCGACCCGCTCGATGCATCGAACGTGAGACCGCCCGGCAGCGCACCCGACGAGACCGTGTAGCTGTAGGGGGCCGTGCCGGCGCTGGCGGCAATGCTCTGGCTATAGGAAACACCGGGTACGCCGTTGGCAAGCGCCCCGGCTGCCGGCGTCAACACCAGCACCGGCAGCGAGACCGTAACCGAAACGGTGGCCGGCGCCGACGTGCCGGTCGCATTCGTTGCCGTGTAGGTGAAGCTGTCCGCCCCCGAATAACCGGCCGCCGGCGTGTAGAGGATCGCCGTCCCCGTCACAGTGGCCATGCCATGCGCTGGCGCCGTGGCGATCGCAACCGACGTCGCCGCCCCGCCCGTCAGATTGAGGCTGATGGCATTTGCGCTGGAGTTCGCAGCGACAGTGGCGCCGACCGGGCCGGCCGATGGCGCCTCCACGGCAACCACGAGACTATAGCTTGCCGTGCCTGTGGCATTGTTCGCGTCGGTCGCCGTCACCGTGAACGTTGCCGGTCCATCGGCGGTCGGCGTTCCGGACAGGCGGCCGTCGGCTGCCAGCGTCAACCCAGCCGGAAGTGCACCGCCGGTCACCGCATAGGTGTAGGGAGCGGTTCCGTTGGCAGCGGTGATCGTCAGATCATAGGTATCGGCAACCGTTGCACCAGCAAGCGCACCCGCAGCTGGCGTGAAGGCGAATGTCGGCGGCGACACTGTCACCGTGACGGTCGCCGGGGCGGAAGTGCCGGTTGTATTGGTTGCCGTATAGATGAAGCTGTCAGCGCCGGAGAAGCCGGCCGCCGGCGTGTAGTTGAACGTGTTTCCAGCCACCGTGGCCGTGCCATGCGATGGGGTCGCGACGATGGCGACCGAAGCGGCCGCCCCGCCCGTAAGATTGGGCGTAATCCCGTTGGCCGACGAGTTGGCGGCAACGGTTGCCGTTGTCGCGTTGGCGATCGGCGCCTGGATGCGAACCGTCAGGCTATAGCTGCCGCTGGTCGCGGTTGCGCCATGGGTATCGGTCGCCTCGAGCGTGAAGGTGAAGCTGCCGTCAGCAGTCGGCGTGCCGGACAGTGTACCAGCCGCGTCGAGCGAAAGTCCGGCCGGAAACGCGCCACTGGCCAAGGAGTAGCTGTAGGGCCCCGTTCCGCCACTGGCCGTGAAGCTCTGGCTGTAGGCCATTGCCACGGTTGCGGTCGGCAAAGCGCCGGCCGCCGGCGTGAAGGCGAATATCGGCGCGGAGACGAGGAAGGACTGGCTCACATTGGACGCGGCCAGGTAAGCGCTGTCACCCGCCTGCGAGACCTCGATGGTGCAGGTGCCGCCATTGTGGAATGTGACATCGCCGGTTGACGTGACGACGCAGACGGGCGTCGTCAGCGACTGGAACGTTACCGGCAGCGCGGAGCTGGCGCTCGCCGAAAGCGTCACCGGCGTTGCATAGTCCTGCGGGCCGGGATTGGCGAATGTGATCGTCTGCGGCGCCTTGGGCGTCACCGTGTTCGACGCACTGGAGGCCGGTCCCGTGCCGACAGCGTTGGTCGCCGTCACGGTGAAGCTGTAGCTCGCGCCGTTGGTGAGACTGCCGACCGTGACCGGACTGGACGCTCCGGTTCCGACAAAACCGCCCGGACTGGACGTGACCGTGTACCCGGTGATCGATGCGCCGCCGGCGCTTGCCGGCGCGGTAAAATTGACAGACACCTCGCCGTCGCCAGCGATAGCCGTGCCCACCGTCGGGGCGTCCGGAACAACCGCGTTGACGGTAAAGCTCTGGGTGACCGTCATCGCAGGCAGATAGGTTCCGTCGCCGCCCTGGTCCGCGGCAATCGAGCAGGTCCCTGCGCTGTGGAAGGTCAGGTTGCCACCCGGGGTGATCGTGCACACGGCCGCGGTCGAGGATGCGAAAGCAACAGGCAAACTCGCGCTCGACGATGCCGTCAGTGTCGGCGTAGTGTCGAAGTTCTGCGCGCCTGGATTGACGAAGGTGATCGTCTGGGTTGCCTTCGGCGTAACGGTGTTCGAGACCGCCGACGCTGGCCCCGCGCCGGCGCTGTTGGTTGCCGTAACCGTAAATGTATAACTGGTCCCATTGCTCAAGCCGGTCACCGCGACCGGGCTCGACGGCCCCGTTCCGGTGAAACCACCCGGGCTCGACGTCACGGTGTAGCTGGTGATGGACGCTCCCCCCGTGCTGGCCGGCGCAGTGAAGGCGACGGAGGCCGAAGAGACATCGGCGGTTGCGGTTCCGATCGTCGGTGCGCCGGGCATAACGGCATCGACCGCAAACGTCTGTGAGACTGTCGGTGCAGCCAGGTACGTTCCGTTCCCCACCTGATCGGCGGCGATGGTGCAACTGCCGGCCTCGTGGAAGGTCAGATCGCCCTCGGGCGTCACCGTGCACACGCCGGCAGTCGACGAGGTGAAGGCAACAGCCAGGCTGGAACTTGCCGTCGCCGTCAATGTCGGAGCCGTGCCGAACGCCTGCGTGCCCGGATTAGCAAACGTGATCGTCTGCGCGAATCGCGGCGTAACCGGGTTGGACGCGGCCGATGCAATACTTGTCCCGGCGCTGTTGGTGGCAGTCACATTGAACGTATAGCTCGTGCCGTTGGTCAGGCCAGGCACTCGGACCGGGCTCGTCGGTCCCGTCGCCGTGATGCCGCCGGGGCTCGACGTCACGGTATAGTCCGTGATGGTCGCTCCGCCGTCCGATGTGGGAGCGGTGAACTCCACATCCGCATAGCCGTCACCCTCCACGGCCGCGCCAATGGTCGGCGCGTCGGGGACCGTCGGCGCAACGTCGACGGTGAAGACCTGACTTCCCGTCGCTCCATAGGCGTCCGTTGCCTGAATGGTAAAGGTGAAGGCGCCGCCGATCGTTGCCGTGCCTGACAAGACCCCGCTGCTCGCCAGCGTCATTCCGCCGGGCAAGGCATTTTGCGTGACGACGAAGGTGTAGGGGCTTGCGCCGCCCGACGCCGTCAGGGTTTGCGAATAGGCGGTGCCAGCCGTCGGATCGGGAAGCGTCGTTGGCGAGAGCGCGATCGTCGGGGCTGCGATGGTGAAGGAGAATGCGCGCGAGGCGGTCGAGCCTTCGAGATCGGTCCCTGTCACCGTGAAATTGAACGGACCGCTCGCCGTCGGCGTGCCGGAAACGACGCCGCTGCTCGAGATCGACATGCCAGCGGGCAGTGCCCCGGCGGTCCGTGCGTAACTCAACACGCCCGCGCCCCCGGTGGCGCTCAGCGTTTGCGCGCCGTAGGCCTGGTTGTAGACCGGGTTTGGCAGCGTCGTCGTCGAGATCGCGATCGGTGCGTAAGCAACCGAATTGTCGGTGCTGGTGGATGCATCGTTGGTAAAGCCGGCCACGCTCGCAGCCTTGCCGGCGGGGATGGACGCCACGACCGTGCCGGCCTGCGTCATCCCGCTGACCGAAACGGTGTAATTGGCGCCCGAACCCGAGACGCTTGCCGTCGTTGCGCCGGCAGTGCCGGAAATCTGGATGTCGCCGGCGGTAAAGCCGGTGACGGATTTGTTGAACACCACGTCGAAGGCAATGGATGTCCTGGCGCTGGGATCCGATTGCGAAGCAGCCTGGTTGATCGTGACCGTCGGCTTGGTGTCGACCCAGTGGCTGGCGCCGGTCGCCGTGCCGGTGCTGCAGCCACTGCCGCCACCGTAGCTGGCGGAAACCGTGTGTTGACCGAGCGGCAGCGTCGACGTCTGGAAGGTCGCGGACGATGCCGTGCTGACAGGCCCGGTCGGCGTTAACCCAAGGGTCGTCGACTGCGATCCGATCGTGATCGTCACGTTGCCCGGCGGTGACTGGCCGGCGTTGCAGCCCATCGACGAAACCGTGGCGGTTACGGATACGGGGTCCCCCGGACGCGACGGGTTCGGCGAGGAAGCCACGTCGAGCACAACAGGGCCGCCTGTTGCGGCACGCACGACGATCGTCGGGCTGGTGGCGGTGAATCTCTCGTTGCCGCCGATGCGCCCTCCGGCGAATTGAACAAAGTCGGAAAACTGCCCGGACATCACGTCATTGGCATCGACCCGATAGGAGCCGGTACAGGTTATCGGCGAAGTGCCGCTACCGACCGGACCGCATGAAACGGCAACACCCTTGATCGCGCTGGTGGCGGCATCAACACCTGTGATCGTGTAGGATCCGGGATTGATCACATAGGTGAAATTGATCGTGTCACCGAGCGCATTGAATGTCGTGGGGCTCGCGGATATTGCCACGGATTGAGCCGCGGCGCCGAAAGCCGAAGCCAACAGCATGGCCATTGCGCCGAACAACGACGGAAAAGCTCCACGCAAAAAAGTGGACGAAAACGATCGTCCGTCCGTGGCGTTGCCAGCCCACAGCCCCATGAACACCCCCAAAAAATGCCGGGCCCCACCCGGCCGAGGCAGCTAATGAAGCGGCGGGGAGAGAGTCAATCTTGCAACTCTTCATTGTTGCGGAAAGCGCGATGCGAACAATCCATGTGGCCTACTTGCCACAGTTTTTGACGTCTAGAAGGTGGATTTTCGCCGTTTCCGGACTCACCTTACCCGCATTGCAACTCATGGTAATTACGGTTTCTCGGTCGATGCTGTTACCCGAGCTTTCAGCACATGACGGACCAGAATCATCGACCGACGCGCGCCTTTACAGCCCACCGCCCGCTACAGACCCCTCGGCGACCGTCTGCCGTGGCCGGAATCGTGAACGACACCAACGCGGTGGCGCGACCTGACGCCTCACTAATGTGAACTCGTCGACCTTCGACGGACGATGTATACGCCCCCCACGCTCATGCCCGCCAGTGCGAACCAGGTCAGCGCGTAGACGAGATGGCTGTTGCGGAAGCTGACGACCGTGAGGCCGCCGATCGGCAGACCGCCTGAGTTTGGCGTCGCGTCCGCGTCAATGAAATAGGGGGCGACATCCGTCAGCCCTTTTGCCGTCGCGATTGCCGCAACATCGCGGGAAAACCAGCGATCGCCTGAGGGATCGTTGGATCGAAGAAAGGCGCCGCCCGGTTCGCTGATGCGCAAAAGCCCGGTGACCCCTGTCGACCCTAGTGCTTCACCTTCCGCACGGTCAGCCCGACCACGCCGGTCGGCAGGCACGAAGCCGCGGTTGACGAGAACCATCGTGCCGTCTTCGCGGTGCAACGGCGTCAGCAGCCAGAATCCGGCACCCCGCTCGGTTACGGCCTGCACCAGCACCGATTTGTCATGATTGAAGGTGCCCGTCGCCGTGACGCGAAGATATTCGTCCTTTTCCCGGGTGATGCTGTCCCAATCCGGCCGCGGCGGGGCCGGCACTGCTGCCGCATGCACGCGCGCATCGACGCGAGCGATCAGGTCCAGTTTCCAGAAGAGCCGCTGGATCTGCCAGGTCCCGAGCGCGACGAAGACGACGGCGAGAAGCAGGAGCGCGCCCGTCAAAAGAAAACGGGCGCGGGAGGACGCATTCGCACCCTCCACTTTCACGTCGTGGCCGCCGGTCATGTTCGCGTCCGTCCGCCCCTGATCAGGGCATGTTCTTCATCATCTCGTGGGTCATCGGCATCATGTTCGTATTGAGGTGATGCATGACCCAGAGCGAACCGGCGAGCGCGATGCCGACGATGATGATCGTGAAGATCAGCGCCATCAGCGTCCAGCCGCCTTCCGAACGGGCGTTCATGTGCAGGAAGTAGATAACGTGCACGACAATCTGCACGACGCCGATGCCCATGACGAGCACGGCCGTCAGCAGCTTGCTGTCGAGCACGCCGCCCATGACCAACCAGAACGGGATGGCCGTCAGGATCACCGACAGGATGAAGCCAGTCATGTAGCTCTTGAGCGAACCATGCCCGGCAGCGTCGCCCGGATGGCTGTGCGCGTGATGAGGCTCGAACGCGCTTTCGTGGCCAGGATGTTGCGAACTCATCCGAGTACTCCCAACAGATAGACGAAGGAGAAGACGCCGATCCAGATGACGTCGAGGAAGTGCCAGAACATGGAGAGGCACATCAGGCGGCGGCGGTTTTCCGGATTCAATCCATGTTTCTTGACCTGCACCATAAGCGTGATCAGCCAGATGATGCCGAAGGTGACGTGCAGACCGTGTGTGCCGACCAACGTGAAGAACGAGGACAGGAAGGCCGAACGCGTCGGACCGGCGCCCTCGTGGATCAGGTGGTAGAACTCATAGAGCTCGAGCGCGAGGAAGATCGCCCCGAACACGCCGGTGACGCCGAGCCAGAACAGCGTCTCCATCTTGGCGTTGCGCTCCATCTGGAGCATGGCAAAGCCGTAGGTAATCGACGAGAACAAGAGCATCGCCGTGTTGATGGCGATGAGGTTGAGGTCGAACAGGTCGGCCGGCGCCGGACCTGCCGCATAGTTGCGGCCAACCACGCCGTGCGTGGCGAAGAGAACGGCGAAGATCAGGCAGTCGCTCATCAGGTAGAGCCAGAAGCCCAGCATGGTGCTGTGCTCCGGGTGATGATCTTCCTTCAGGTAGAACTGCGGCTTTTCTGTTTCTTGGACTTGGGTTTGGCTCATCGTTTCAGATCCGTTCCGCAAGCAGCTTCGAGCGTGCATCTTCCGTAGCCGCGACGGTTTCCGCGGGAATGAAGAAATCACGGTTGTAGTTGAAGGTGTGACCGATGGAGACGGCGATCAGAGCGACGAAGGATACCGCCGCCAGCCACCAGATGTACCAGATCAACGCGAAGGCGAGCACGACGCTGAGGCCGGAGAGAATGACGCCCGTGCCGGTGTTCTTCGGCATGTGTATCGGCTTAAAGCCTTCGAGCGGGCGTTCGTAGCCGCGGCTCTTCATGTCGTACCAGCTGTCGTGGTCGTGCACGACGGGCGTGAAGGCGAAGTTGTAGTCCGGCGGCGGCGACGAGGTCGACCATTCGAGCGTGCGGCCGTCCCAGGCATCCCCCGAGGTTTCGCGCAGCTGATCGCGGCGGAGATAGCTGACGACGAGCTGGATGATGAAGGACGCGATGCCGATGGCGATCAGGATCGCACCGAAGGCGGCGATGATGAACCAGATCTGCAGCGACGGGTCTTCGAACTGGCTGACGCGACGGGTAACGCCCATCAGGCCGAGCACATAGAGCGGCATGAAGGCAAAGAAGAAGCCGATCTGCCAGAACCAGAAGCTCATCGCGCCCCAGAAGTAATCGAGCTTGTAGCCGAAGGCCTTCGGCCACCAGTAGACGACGCCGGCCATCAACCCGAACAGCACGCCACCGATGATGACGTTGTGGAAGTGGGCAATCAGGAACAGCGAATTGTGCAGCACGAAGTCCGCCGGGGGAATGGCCAGCATGACACCGGTCATGCCGCCGATCACGAAGGTGACCATGAAGCCGATCGTCCACAACATCGGCAGTTCGTAGCGGATGCGCCCGCGATACATGGTGAAGAGCCAGTTGAACATCTTCGCGCCCGTCGGGATCGAGATGATCATCGTGGTGATGCCGAAGAAGGCGTTGACCGAGGCACCCGAACCCATCGTGAAGAAGTGATGCAGCCACACGAGGTAGGACAGGATCATGATGACGCAGGTGGCGTAGACCATCGAGGTGTAGCCGAACAGACGCTTGCCGCAGAAGGTCGCGACGACCTCGGAGAAGATGCCGAAGGCCGGCAGGATCAGGATGTAGACTTCCGGGTGGCCCCAGATCCAGATGAGGTTGACGTACATCATCGGATTGCCACCAAGGTCATTGGTGAAGAAGTTGAAGCCGAGGTAGCGGTCGAGCGACAACAGCGCCAGGGTCGCCGTCAGGATCGGGAAGGTCGCGACGATCAGGATGTTGGTGCAGAGCGAAGTCCAGGTGAAGACCGGCATCTTCATGAAGGTCATGCCCGGAGCGCGCATCTTCACGATGGTGGCGATCAGGTTGATGCCTGATAGCGTCGTGCCGACACCCGCGACCTGCAAGCCCCAGATGTAATAGTCGACGCCGACGCCGGGACTGTAGTCCGCGCCCGAGAGCGGCGGATAGGCGAGCCAGCCGGTGCGCGCGAATTCACCGACGAACAGCGACATCATGATGATGACCGCGCCGCCCGTCGTCATCCAGAACGAGAAATTGTTGAGGAAGGGGAACGAAACGTCACGCGCGCCGATCTGCAGCGGCACGACATAGTTCATGAAACCGGTGACGAAGGGCATCGCCACGAAGAAGATCATGATCACGCCGTGCGCCGTGAAGATCTGGTCGTAATGGTGCGGGTTGAGGTAGCCCTCGTTGCCGTTGAAGGCGATCGCCTGCTGCAGGCGCATCATGATCGCGTCGGCAAAGCCGCGCAGAAGCATGACGATCGCCAGGATGATGTACATGATGCCGATCTTCTTGTGATCGACCGACGTGAACCACTCGTGCCAGAGATAGCCCCAGAGCTTGTACTTCGTGATCAGCGCAACGATCGCCAGGCCACCGACGGCCACGGACGCGAAGGTCACGACAAGGATCGGCTCGTGATAGGGGATCGCTTCCCAGGTAAGCCGCCCGAAGATGAATTGCGTGAGGCTGGTGTCACCAAACATGGGTCTTCCAATATGTCTCGAATTGCGGCCCAAAAGGCCTTGGCGCTCGCTGGATCGAAGCCTGCGAGCGCGCGAAAGTCCTACTGCGTCTTGTGCATGTCGTGGTTCATCGGCTCTGCCGATGGTGCAGACTGCTCCTTGACGCCCTCGGCCGGTTCCTCGCTCTTGGCGGGGTTGCCGGTTTCGGGGAAGGTCGCAGCCGGTGCGGCCGCTTCGGTCACACCGCCCGCATGGCGGTTGTCATGCTCGAGCTTGGTGCGGTTCTCGTGGCTTTCGACGCCTGCGCCGCCCATCATGTCGATGTGCATCATGTCCTTCATGCACATCTGCCCTTCGCGCACGCACATGTTGAGCACCGCCTCGTAAAGGCCGTCGTCAACCGAAGCGTAGTAGCGGACCGGCTCCTTGATGCTCGGCTTTTCGAGCTTCAGGTAGGCGTCGCGGTTGAGCATCGTGCCGTTCTGCTTGACCCGGGCAACCCAGGCGTCAAAGCCGGCCTGGTCCACACCGTGGAACTTGAAGCGCATGTGCGAGAAGCCGTCGCCGCTGTAGTTGGACGAAAGGCCTTCGTATTCGCCTGGCTTGTTGATCACGGCGTGCAGCTTGGTCTGCATGCCGGGCATGGCATAGATCATGCCGGCGAGCGCGGGAACATAGAACGAATTCATCACCGAGGAGGCGGTGATCTTGAAATTGATCGGCACGTCGACCGGCGCCGCCATCTCGTTGACCGTGGCGATGCCATATTCCGGATAGAAGAACAGCCATTTCCAGTCGAGCGCGACGACTTCGACCGTGATCGGCTTCATCTCTTCGGTCACCGGGCGCGCCGCATCGATCCGATCGAGCGGTCGATAGGGGTCGAGCTTGTGGGTGCTGACCCAGGTGATCGCGCCGAGCGCGATGATGATGGCGAGCGGCGCCGACCAGATGATGACTTCGAGGCCGGTGGAATGGTGCCATTCCGGATCATACTTGGCGGCCGTGTTCGACTGGCGATAGCGCCAGGCAAAGAACAGTGTCAGGAAGAGGACGGGAACGATGATCAACAGCATCAGGACCGTCGAAATAACGATCAGATCCCGCTGTTGTGCGGCGATGTCACCGGAAGGCGACATCACCACCATGTTGCATCCCGAGAGAACGGAGAGCAACAGGACGGCAATCATCGATCGTCCGGCTAAACTGTATGGCTTCGGCATTGCGGCCTCAACTTGCGTTTTGTCTAGTCGGCATTACTCGGGCATGATCGCGCATGGAAGTGAGGTCCATCGTCGCAGCGCAACATTTTGCCGCAGTGCAGTGACGGCCCTATCGCTCTATGCGCGTTTGTACGGGCGCAAAGGCTTATTGTCGGTTCGATGCCGGCTGTTCCAGCGAACGTTAGGCACGAACTCGAATGAGGCATGTGCGCATGTACGTGCACGGCATTCTTGATATCAGACGCCAATTGGTCAACACTCTAACGACAAGACGTTCGTTCGTCGGAGAAATTCATGGTTTCGGTCGCTAACCCAACATCGTCTGGTCTCGAACGGGACGCACGTCGCATTCACGAGGACGACAAGCCTCTGTCCCCCGGCAGCATCGCCATCGGTGTGGTCATTGGGCGAACCTCGGAGTTCTTCGACTTCTTCGTCTACGGCCTCGGCTCGATCCTCGTTTTCCCGAAGCTGATCTTCCCGTTCGAGCCCAATGCGGTCACCGCGACGCTGATGTCCTTCGCGCTGTTCCCGCTTGCCTTCCTCGCCCGCCCGGTCGGCTCCTTCGTCTTCATGTGGGTCGACCGCAATTACGGGCGCGGCACGAAGCTGACGATCGCACTCGTCATTCTCGGTGGCTCGACGGCGTCGATCGCCTTCCTGCCCGGCTATGACACGATCGGATATTGGGCCGTGGCGCTCCTGGCATTGTTCCGGCTCGGACAGGGCTTTGCGCTTGGCGGCGCCTGGGATGGCCTTGCATCGCTGCTGAACCTCAATGCGCCGCAGAATCACCGTGGCTGGTACGCGATGATCCCGCAGCTCGGCGCGCCGATCGGCTTTGCGCTTGCGAGCATCCTCTTCGGCTACTTCGTCAGCAACCTCTCGCAGGAAGATTTCCTCGCCTGGGGCTGGCGCTATCCCTTCTTCGTCGCCTTTGCGATCAACGTCGTGGCGCTCTTTGCCCGCCTTCGCATCGTCGCCAGCAAGGAGTTCGGCGCCGCCATGGAAGCCAAGGAGCTCGAGGCGCGGCCGATCTTCGAGATGCTGAGCAAACACAGCATCGACGTCGTGCTCGGTGCCTTCGTGCCGCTTGCAAGCTTTGCGATGTTCCACCTCGTCACCATCTTCCCCTTGAGCTGGGTGACGCTCAACGGTGGCCAGTCGGCCGCAGAGTTCCTGTGGGTTCAGGTCGCCGGTGCTGCCGTTGGCGCCATCGGTATCGTGCTTTCGGGCGTGATTGCCGACCGGGTCGGCCGCCGCAACCAGCTGATGATCGGCGCGATCCTGATCGCGATCTTCAGCTTCTCGGCTCCCTTCCTGCTCGATGCCGGCGGCAAGGGCCAGGACGCCTACATCCTGATCGGCTTCGCCATACTCGGCCTTTCCTTCGGCCAGTCCTCCGGCGCCGTCTCCTCGCGCTTCACCCAATACTACCGCTACACGGGTGCCGCTCTGACGTCGGATCTCGCCTGGCTCGTCGGTGCGGCCTTCGCGCCGCTCGTGGCGCTCGGCCTTGCAAGCAGCTTCGGCATCATCTTCATCGGCGGCTACCTGATTTCGGGTGCAATCTGCACGATCGCCGCGCTGAGCCTCACCCGGGCGCTCGACCAGCAGTAAGGTCTAGAGGCAACCGGGGTGCCGTTCCAGGCGCCCCGGTTGCTCGTCCTTCCACCGCGTCGCCGTGATCGATAGCCACGAAACACTTGGCTCAGACACCGCCGGGTTCACCGGCGAGCCATCAAAGGCGGACCTCCACCTCAAAACCCTGCGTTTTGCCCCGCGCCGGCGAAGCGATGCGCAATTCGCCCTGCATCTGCTCGACCAGCCGTTCAACGATGGCAAGGCCGAGCCCGGAACCGGAGGCCTCGGTCGGGCCGCGAACGAAGCGTTTGGTCAGGTTGGCGCGGACGTCGGCGGCGACGACAGCGCTTTCGTTGGTGACGCGGATACCCATCGGGTCGACATGGAGATCGACGCGGCTGCCCGGCGGGCTGTGGATCAGCGCATTTTCGAGAAGATTGCGCAAAACGATCGCAAAGGCGTCCACCCGAATCGGGCGTTCGAGCACGGTGCCCTTGGCGACGTGAACATTCAGGCGATTGGCGCCGAGCGCCGAGCGCTCCAGGTCCTGCATCACCACCATCAAGACCGGCAGCAGATCATGCTGTTCGTCCGAAATGGCAATCTCCGCCTCGGCGCGCGACATCTGCAGCAGCTTCTCGGCAAGCCGGCTCAGATGCACGAGCGCCCTTTCGATCTGGGCGGTTCTCGGCTGGTATTCCGGCGGCACCTCGCGCGCCAGCCGTTGGGTTTGCGCGAGCGCGCCGGCAATCGGGGTCCGCAGTTCATGGGCGCTGTTCGATGTGAACTCCCGCTCCGCCTCCAGGCCTGCCTTCAGCCGCGCCAAAAGCAGGTTCACGGAACGGGCGATCGCGCGCAATTCACGTGGCAGCGTCGCCTCGTCGATCGGCGCCAGATTGCCGCTGTCCTTGGTCAGGATGTCGTCGCGCAGCTGAGAGACGGGCGACAGCGTGCTGCGGACGACGAAGACGATCGCAAGGATGCTGCCGGGTATCAGCACGAGCAACGGCAGAAGCAGCGCTGTTCCGCCTTCCATGAGCGCCTCTGTCCGATGCTCCATTGCATCGGCAACCTGCACGTAGAGCGATCCGTCGGTGGTCCCGGCCGTAAAGATCCGATGGGTGGCGGTCTGCGAGAAGCCGGTCGCAAGGGGAACGGCAAAGGGCTCCGGCGCGCCGTCGTCAAACAGGACGCGGCCATCGCGGTCGCGCACCTGATAGGTGAGATATTGCGCATTGAGCGCCGGTGCCACGACGGAGGCTTTTGGCGCGCCGTCCGCCGCGTCTCTGGCGACATCGTCGGCGATGACCTGCAACAATCGCTCGGCCGTTTCCTGCACGCCGCTGTCGAAGATTTCGGTGAACTCGTCCTGCATCACGTAGACGCCAAGTCCGAGCGCAACGAACCAGAAGAGGGCGACGATGCCGGTAAGGGCAATCGCCAGTCTGCGGGTCATGCTCCTCTTGTCGGACATGCGATCACCTAAGGCAGTAGCCGAGGCCGCGCACGGTCTCGATCCGATCGGGCCCGATCTTCTTGCGCAGGCGGCTGATATAGACCTCGACCGTATTGCTTTCGATCTCGGCGCCAAAGGCGTAAAGCGCATCGTGCAGTTGCGCCTTGGACACGAGCGCGCCGGGATGCGCGACCAGTTTGTCCAGCACGGCCCATTCGCGGGCGCTCAGGTTCTGGCTGTCGCCGTTGACGGCGATCTTGCGGTGAACCTGGTCGATCTCGATACCGGGCAGCTTGACCGTCGGCGCGGCGTTGCCGGTGTAGCGCCTGGAAACGGCCAGCATGCGGGCCGTCAGTTCATTGAGGTCGAAAGGCTTGACCAGATAGTCGTCCGCGCCGCTGTTGAGCCCCTCGATCCGGTCGGATATCTGGTCGTGCGCCGTCAGGATGATCACCGGCGTGCCGTCACCACGTGCGCGCAGCGAACGCAGAAGCATCAGTCCGTCGCCGTCGGGCAGCCTGAGATCGAGCAGGATCAGTCCATAGGTTACCGTATCGGTCGCGGCCACCGCATCGAGGACGCGCTTGAACCAGTCCACCGCATGGCCGGCCGCGGCGACATGGTCGCGCAGCGCCTCCCCCAGAACCTGATCGTCTTCGACTAGTAGGACTCTCAAGATATCACCGGACACTTGTTCGTCCTTGCCTAGGGTCGATCGGGGATGGGCGTCAAGTCCTTGAGCGGCCAAGCGGAGAAATGCGGTGACGGCGGTCCGTTTCGGCCGCCGCCCTCAAGGCGCAGAAGAGCGAGGATTTCAGGAGGCGACGGGATCGCGAAAGGCCCCGCGCCGCTTCTTGTAGCTGATGACAGCCGTCGCGATCCCGACCAGCGCCATCGCGCCGCCGAGAACAGCCAGCACGCCGGCATTTTGGCTAGACGACTCGTAGGTCGCGAACTTGTACATCTCCGTCGCCAGCACCGCGATCATGGCCGCCGAGACGGTCGAATAGTCCTTGCCGACGACGCGCCTGATGTTGAACGTCATGCCTTCCGTCGACTGGCTGAAGTTCGAGAGGCGCAGCATCCAGCGCGGCACATCGCGGCAATAGGCGCGATAAGCGTCGCCGAAGGTGCGAAGCAGGAAGGCCTCCTCCGCATAAACGATGCACTGATACATGAAGGCAAAGAGCCCGATACCGACCACGATGAGCAGCGGGTTGCCGTGCAGCAGAAAGACGCCGGAGTAGAGCAACATATTGCCGACATAGAGCGGGTTTCGGCAAACGCCGAACATGCCCTCGGTCACCAGGTCCTTGGCGTAGACCTTCTTTTTCAGGCCACCACGCTGGATGTACTTGTAGCCGACGACCGTCGCGCGCAGTGCCAGGCCGGCCAGGATGACGAGAATCGCGACCGCGTCCTTGGCCAGCGTCAGCAGCGGATTGTCCAACACCAATGCCGGCGGCGGCATCAGCAGGAACAACACCACGATGATCGCGGGGAACAACTGGTTGCGGAAGCGGAAGAGAAAATTGCCGATCGCGATCATGGTCTGTCCGTCCTACTTGATCGCGATAATGCCGCAGAAATTGTACCAGCGGAAAAACACTTCGACGCTGCGGAAGCCCACCTCCTTCAGAAGCTGGAAATTTTCTTCCAGGCGATAGGGAATGAGGACGTTCTCAAGCGCCTCGCGCTTCTTGGCGATCTCGATCTCGGAATAGCCGTTGCGGCGCTTGTAATCGTAGTAGTGCTCGATGAACAGGCGGTTGAACGTCGAGTCCTCGCTGGTCAGCTTTTCGACGAGCAGCAGAGCGCCGCGCTCGTTGAGACCATCATAGATCGAGCGCATGACCCGCTCGCGATAGAGGGGGCGCACGAACTGCAGGGTCAGAAGCATCAGGACAGCGCTGGCATTGTGGATCTCGATGCCCTGGTGCAGGTCGCCTCCCCTGAGGTCGATCGCCCGGTTGGAGTTTGCCTGGGCGATCTTTTCCTTGGCCTTCTCGATCATGTCCGGCGCGTTGTCGATACCGACGAAGCGCACGGCAGGATCGACGATGGCGTCCAGCCCGAGCAGCGTCGTCGCCGTCGAGCAGCCGATGTCGTAGAGGTTGGTGTCGGCTTCGGCAAAGTCGCTGGCGAGTTCGCAGACCATCCGCTGGATTTCGCCGTAATAGGGAACCGAGCGGCTGACCATGTCGTCGAAGACGGCAGCCACGGTGGCATTGAAGGCGAAGTCGCCGACATTCTGGTCCGGTGCGGCGAAAACTTCATCCCGGCGGTGGCTGTTGTCGTGCACGTGTAGATGCGGGGCCTTGCCAACCATTCGCATTTTCCTTTCTTTTCCGGAGCACGCCAAAGGAGAGGGCAATCGCCTCTGTCCCCGGAGCGATTGATGCACCACACAAGCCACCCTAACCTGACACGAACCTGAAAGGTTTGGCCGCGGCGGGTTCGCCAGATCGCGGCACCGAGGCGCGGCATCACGGCGCGATCACGCGATTTTGCCGGCAGCGACTGAGCGTTGTTGGGAGGCCTGAGCGTCCAAGAAGGCTGGCCTGTCGGTCAGCGCCACCGACGTAGTTTATTGTCTACCTGCGCGCTGCTTGTTCCCTAATCTGGCGTATGGCGTCGTTGAATCCTTTCGGCGTCCCGCTCGAACCCGCCAGCTTTCCGACCCTGACTTGATCGATACGTCTACCTACAACGGCCTTCGGCACGGCGTCCGCGAATGCACGTTGGAGTTCTAGGGAGCGACGCACGTAGGCGTGCGGTGTTACAGCGACTGCCGTGATGACTCCGTCATTCAGCGTCACTCGGACGGTGATGTGAGAGGGCTGCCCGCCGTATTCGCCCGTCGCCGTATACTCGCCGTCGGCGTACTGCGGGGGACGCGCGCCCTGAGCGTCGGCTTGTCCTGAAAGAACCACGGAGAGTGCCGCAGCCATAAGAATATTGCTTTTCTGGTTTCGCATGGTCGGCCCCTTCTCATATGAACAGTTCGCCTTCGAAGTCTTCAGACACTTCTACACGCCCGTCCGCAAACATGCGGACGTACGAGAAGTCGAACGTGGTCTTCAGACGCGAGGCGGAACCGAAGAAAAGCGCTGTTGCAAGGCCGTCCGCAGTCGCCGTGTCGGCGGCGATGGCCCAGGTTGCGATGACATCCATGGTGGCCCCCCCCCGTTCGGCCGTCGAGGACATGATGGAGGTTGTCGCCCCATCGTCTCCGGTTGGCTGCCGAAGCGCAGAGAGATCTGTTCAGCAGGCTCGCGACGCCGATCACCATTGTCGGATCGAGAGGATGTTCCAGACCGACTTCAAGGGCGGTTCCACCAGCGTGGCGCATGTCTCCGCTGCCGTCGACAATGAAGTCTCGGAACCCTGCCTTCTCCAAGACATCAGCTACTAGATCAACGAGATATCCTTTTCCGACAGCGCCGAGGTCGATCGTGAGCGGCTTCCGCGTCGATAGCTCGCTTCCATTCCGGAGCACGTCGCGCCGCCAGCTTGCGCGCTGCAGTCCGCAGTCGATTGGGAGTGGCGACAGCGAATACTCGCGGTCATAGCCCAGCAGTTCGAGATCCCGGCCGATCAAAGGATCCACGGCCCCATCCGTAGCTACGTGAAGCCGGTCGTAGAGATCGAACATCCCCGCCGCTTCGGATGGGAAGACGAACGAGCCACCGTCGACGGCTTCAGAGACCCTCGCGATCATCGAGTCCTTGCGGAACCGGGAATAGGTGCGATCGAAGCTAACGACCAGCCCCAGAATTTCTTCCCGGATTCCGGCATCGAGTGGTGCAGGCGTGTCGACCTCCCAGGCCGTGCCTATGGCATCGAAACCGAAACGGGAGATCGACAGGCCGATACTCCGACCTCGGCTCAAAGCTTGCGGGTGCCGAGCCACTTAACTTTCTCCGGATCGCGATGATCGAAGAAGCTGCTGGTCTTCTGGTCGAGCGCGCTGATCGAGGCGACATCGTCCTGGTCGAGTTCGAAGTCGAAGACCGAGAAGTTCTCGGCCATGCGCTCCTTTCGGACGGACTTCGGGATCGCGAGGATATTGCGCTGGATCAACCACCGCAGCACGACCTGAGCGACACTCTTGCCATGTTTCTTACCGATCGACTGCAAGAGCTCGTTCGTGAACAGCCCGTTCTTCCCTTCCGAGAATGGACCCCAAGCTTCGGGTTGAACACCGTATTCCTGGAGGATCTTCTGAGCGTCGTCCTGGTGATGGAATGGATGGATTTCGATCTGATTGACCGCGGGGACGACCTTGTTGTGGAGCACAAAGTCCACCAGACGGTCGGGATAGAAGTTGCTGACGCCGATCGCGCGGATGCGGCCCGCCTCGTACAACTCCTCCATCGCGCGCCAAGCACCGTAAACGTCGCCGTATGGCTGATGAATGAGCCAGAGGTCGAGATAGTCGAGCTGTAGCTTGTTCAGCGAACGCTCGAACGCGGCCTTGGCCCCCTCGTAGGTCGCGTCCTCGATCCAGAGTTTGGTCGTGACGAACAGTTCCTTTCGATCGATACCGTGGTTGCGGATCGCGGTGCCCACGGCCTCTTCGTTGCCGTAAGAGGTCGCGGTATCGAGCAGGCGGTAGCCGACATCGATCGCATCACGGACGCTGCGCTCGCACTCGGCCGGATCGGGAACCTGGAAGACGCCGAATCCCAGGATCGGCATCTGGAGCCCGTTGTTCAGGGTGACGGTGGGTACGGTGGTAGTCATCTTCATATCCTTTGTCTGGATGGGGGGCTTGTGGTCGTTGGTCTTATTTTCCGACGCGTGCCTGAAGGTGCGCGGGGTATCTGTCTCCCACGATGTCGATCTTCGCGAGGGCGTCGGCGATTTCAGAAGCGTCGCTGGCGGTGAGTTCGACCGAGGCGGCGCCGAGGTTTTCCTCCAGGCGGTGCAGCTTGGTGGTGCCGGGGATTGGCACGATCCAATCCTTCTGCGCCAACAGCCAAGCGAGCGCGATCTGAGCGGGCGTGACACCCTTGGCTTCGGCGATTTGGGTCAGAGCTGCCACGAGCGCCTTATTCGCCTTGAGGTTCTCCGCCTGGAAGCGCGGAACCACGCTGCGGAAGTCGCCGGGGCCGAAGGTCGCCGTTTCGTCGATCTTGCCCGTAAGGAAGCCCTTGCCGAGCGGGCTGAACGGCACGAAGCCAATGCCGAGTTCCTCAAGCGTCGGGATGATCTCCTTCTCGGGCTCGCGCCAGAACAGCGAGTACTCGCTCTGGAGAGCGGTCACCGGCTGCACGGCATGGGCTTTGCGGATCGTCTGCGCACCAGCTTCAGATAGACCGAAGTGCCTGACCTTGCCTTCCGCAATGAGATCCTTGACCGTTCCGGCGACGTCCTCGATCGGCACGTTCGGATCGACGCGGTGTTGGTAGAGAAGATCGATCACATCCGTTCGAAGCCGCTTCAGAGATGCCTCGACGGACTGGCGGATGTAGGCGGGCTGGCTGTTCATGTGCTGGCCACCGCCGGGGCTTGGAAGTTCGAAGCCGAACTTGGTGGCAATCACCACCTTGCAACGAACCGGCTCGAGAGCTTCCCCGACGACGTCCTCGTTGGTGAACGGGCCGTAGACCTGTGCCGTGTCGAAGAAGGTCACGCCGCGGTCGTGGGCCGCCCGGATGAGCGAAACAGCATCCTTCGTGTCGGTCGCCGCTCCGTAGCCGTGGCTAAGGCCCATGCATCCGAGGCCGAGCGTCGAAACCTCGAGCGTTCCGAGAGTTCGTTTCTTCATGGTCATTCTCCTTGATCAGGCCGCGCATTCGGTCGGCGCGACTTCTTCCTGGGATTTAGACTGCCGCCGTGCAGCAGGGATGATGGTCAGAAGCAAGATCACCAATGTCGCGATCAGCATGACGGTTCCTGCGTCGAACGCATGGGAAACTCGATATGCTGTCAGGTCGGCTCCGTTGAGGCCATTCGATCCGATGGCGGCAATGGCGATGAGAACGCCGAGACCGACGGAACTGCCGATCTGGTGGGCGACGTTGACCGCGCCGGAGGCTGCTCCCGCGTCCGCATGATCGACCCGAACGACGCCAGACGATGTCAGCGGGCTGAGCGTCAGTCCCTGGCTGATGCCGATCAAAACCATTGGCAACGCCACGGCCGTCCAATAGTTCGAACCCACCCCCGCCCGGCTGAGCCAGGCCATAGCGACGATGCCGATCAGCATGCCCGCAATAAGAACAGCATTCCGGCCGAAGCGTCTGATGAGACGAGGCACGATCATCGCGACCGGGACATGCAGCATCGTGGCGGGGACGAAGGCAAGTCCCGCCAGTGCCGGGCGCAGACCCGCGACCTGCTGCAGGTACAGCGTCGTGAAAAAGAAGAAGCCGACCATGGCACTGATGTAGAGCGCACGGGCACCATAGGCGCCGGAGCGCTCGATGTCCGCGAACAGGCGAAGCGGAAGGATCGGCTGCCTTGCACGACGTTCGATCAGCACGAACGCCCCGAGCATGATGACGGCGAAAGCCAATGTCGTCAGGGTTATGATGTCCCATCCCGATTGGGCGGAACGGATGAATCCGTAGACGAAGGCGGCCATGCCGAGCGTCGAAGTCACTGCACCGAACAGGTCGAACGTTCCCGGACGCTTCTTTGTCTCGTGGATGTAGATGCGGGCCGCGGCAACCGTGGCGATGCCGATCGGGAGATTGATCAAGAACCCGACCCGCCAGGAGAGCCAGTCCGCAAGCAGTCCGCCAACGACGAGACCGACTGTCGCGGACACGCCTGCTGCGGCACTGTAAAGCGAGACAGCTCGGACACGTTCTTCGCCTTCGTCGAATGTGGTCTGCAAGAGAGCGAGCGTCGTTGGCGCGAGGATCGCAGATCCAAGTCCCTGGATTGCACGCCACGACAGCATCCATGTCGACGATTGCGAGGCTCCGACGGCGACGGAGGCGACCGTGAAAATCGTCATGCCGACGACGAACATCCGACGGCGGCCGAGTATGTCGCCGGCACGCGCGCCAAGCAGCAGGAAGCCGCCGAAGGTCAGCGTATAGGCGCTTTGAACCCACGCAAGCCCGGCGTCCGTGAAGCCGAGTTCGTTGTGGATCTTCGGCAAGCCTGTGAGGACGACCGAAATGTCGAGCACGATCATCACGTAGCTGATGAGGATGATCGCAAGGATCGCTGTCTTGTTCGATGGTGAGGTAGCTGTGTTTGCGTCAGGCATTGCAGTCCCGTTGACTTGCTTGCTTGACCGTCCTCCGCGGCAAGCTGCGTTGCGATGACGGAAAGATAGCTCTTGCTCACCATGTCGATTAGGGGCAGTAATCGGGATGAAGCTATAAGGATGCCTTATGAATGCCGCAGGAGAACTTCAACGATCTGGTCGCGTTCGTGACCGTCGCGCGCGAGGAGAGTTTCACGCGGGCGGCGGTGAAGCTCGGAGTGTCGCAGTCGGCGCTTAGCCAGACCGTCCGGGGACTGGAGGAGCGGCTGGGCCTCCGCTTGCTGACGCGGACGACCCGCCGCGTGTCTCCAACGGCGGCGGGAGAGCGTCTCCTTCAGACGGCCGGGCCGCGCTTCGAGGAGATACAGGCGGAGCTTGCTGCCCTCACCGAGATGCGTGACAAACCAGCCGGGACGGTCAGGATTACGGCGGGAGAGCACGCCGCGATCTCGGTCCTGGCACCCTGCCTAGACAAGTTCCTGCCCGAAAATCCTGATGTGAATGTCGAGATCACCGTCGACTACGGCCTGACCGACATCGTCGCGGAGCGCTACGATGCGGGGGTCCGGCTCGGCGAGCAACTTGCCAAGGACATGATCGCGATCAAGATCGGACCGGAGATGCGCATGGCGGTGGTCGGCGCTCCGTCCTACTTCCGCCAGCACGCGTGGCCGGAAGTCCCACAGGATCTCACGGCCCACAACTGCATCCAGATGCGCATGCCGACGCATGGCAACATCCTGCAGTGGGAATTCGAGAAGGACGGCCATGAACTGAACGTCCGCGTCGAAGGACAAATGGTGTTCAACAACATCGCGATGCGTCTCGACGCTGTCCGGCGTGGTCTGGGTCTTGCCTACATGCCGGATGACCTGGTGGCCGAGGATCTCGCCAGGGGCACTCTGATCCGGGTGCTCGATGATTGGTGCGCGCCGTTTCCCGGATATCATCTCTACTATCCGAACCGCCGCCACGCGTCCCCGGCATTCCAGCTCGTCGTTGATGCCCTTCGCTACAGAGGGTGACAACATGTATTGATAAGGAGGGCTAATACCCTCAATCGGAAATGCATCCCTAATCATCTGAATGATGCTCAGTTAGTCTCCTGCCAGCTCAATGTTCAAAGGCAGGTACCGACCATGTTCGCCAGACCTCTATCCGCGCTCGCGCTCTCCATGCTGCTCCTATCGTCGGGCGTGGCGGGAGCCCAGGGCGCTTCCAAGCAGGAGCCGCTGACAATTCAGCAGCAGGGAAGCTTCGCGGTCGGCGGCACGGTATCGAGCACGCCTGGAACCTTCGACAACAACGCTCCCACGGCGGCAGGGCAAACGCTGCATGGCGACCATGCCTACGTATTCTATCAGATTCCGCCAAATCCCAAGCCCCTGCCGATCGTAATGCTCCACGGAGCCTTCCAGTCCGCCCGAAGCTGGGAGACGACGCCCGACGGCCGCGAAGGCTTCCAGACAATCTTCCTTCGCCGAGGATACCCGGTCTATCTTGTCGATCAGCCGCGTCGCGGCCGTGCAGGCGACAGCACCGTCGCAACGACGATCGAGCCGACGCCATACGACCAGCTTTTCTTCGATCAGTTCCGTATCGGCAAGTGGCCGGAGTATTTCTCGAACGTCCAGTTCTCCCGCGATCCCGCGGCACTCGATCAGTTCTTCCGCTCCGTCACGCCCAACACCGGGCCCTTCGACCCCAACGTGATCTCCGATGCCATGTCCGCGCTGTTCGACAAGACCGGTCCGGGGATCCTGTTCACCCATTCGCAGGCTGGTGGCCCCGGCTGGTTGACGGCGATCAAGAATCCGAAGGTCAAGGCCATCGTCGCGCTTGAGCCAGGAAGCGGCTTCATCTTTCCGGAGGGCGAGGTTCCGGCCGACATGCCGAGCGCCGCCGGAACCCTCAAGGGCGAGGTGGTGCCCGTCGCCGATTTCGACAAGCTGACCAAGCTGCCGATCGTCATCTACTACGGTGACAATTTCCCAGCCGAGCCGACGGCAGAACGCGGTCAGGACAACTGGCGTGTGCGGCTCGGGATGGCGAAGCTTTGGGTCGATGCGGTCAACAGGCACGGCGGCGACGCCACGCTCATTCACTTGCCTGACATAGGCATCAGGGGCGGCACCCACTTCCTGATGTCTGACCTCAACAACATCGAGATCGCCGACCAGATCTCCAAGTTCCTGGCGGAAAAGAAGCTGGACTAATCGATCGAGAAGACCCCGTGGTGTCGCGACGAAAGACGCTCGTCGCGGCGCCGTTGCCGGACCCCGCTCAGATAGTCGATCGAATCGTCGACGATGCGATGCGACAGAGCCCGCAATTCAGCCCAGTCTTTCGGGTCGAGCGTTTCCTCCACCCCGCTGGACGTTGCCGACCGCTTGTCCATGGAAACCTCCCTCCCCGTCGTTCCATTCTTTTATGGTCGCGTGCCGGCGATGATCGTTGCCGTCGAGCGTAGTTCCACCTTGCCCACCCGCATCGCCTGGCTCGCCAGATCGAGAACCTCGCTGCGGATGCGGGTGCGGGTCTCGTCGTCCGCCTGTGCCAGTCCGGCAACGACGGGTGCGGCGATCTCGGTCATGAAGGCCCAGTAGTCCTCCGGGGTCTCGTGGACCATCGTGGTGGTCACCTCCTCCTGCCGGACGTCCCGCAAGCCTGCATCCTCGAAGACGGCCTTCATCAGGCCCTCGGGCGCGCAGCGAAACAGGCCGGGCGCGCCGGCGGGTGGTTTCGGCATGTCGACGTTGCGGGCAATCGTCGCCATGATCGTCGTAGCCCAGGCGTTCTTTTCCGGTGCGCCCCAGACGGCGGCGCAAACACGCGACCCGGGCTTCGCGACCCGCGTCAACTGCTGGGCAGCCGCTGCAACATCGGGAAAGAACATGAAGCCGAAGCGGCAGAGGACGGCGTCGAATGTCGCGTCCGCAAACGGCAACGCACCCGCATCGCAGACCCTCGTTTCAAAATTCGTCAAACCGCGATGCCAGGCATTTTCCGTCGCCACCTGCAGCATGCGATCGGAGAGATCGGTGACGGTCACGCGACCTTTCGGGATCGACGCGGCCACCGTCAGACCCGGTTCGCCGGTGCCGGCGGCAACGTCCAGCACCTGGTCGCCGTCCTTGATCGCCGCCTGCCGGATCATCGCTTCGCCGAAGGGGGCAAGCCAGCCGAGCACAAGTGCGTCCCACTTCTTCCAGCCGGCGGAGAAGCGGTCCCAGGTCTCTCTTTGTTGGTCGCGGATTTGATCGAGATGCGCCGACATGCAGGTTCCTCCCTCAGTGCCGTTTTCGACCTCGTTCACAAAACTATGAACTCTCTGCACGCGGTTACAAATCAACTTTCTCAGTGCCGCGAAGGCAGGGACTTCGAAGCATATCGGTCTTTGCGGGGCGTGCAGTGATCGCGGTTACATGTGAGTGCAGACAATCCGCGCTAGGGAGAGAGGGTAAGGCAGGCTATATTCTCATTGAGGAGACCGGGAAGGAGAGATTCGCACCGATGTCGAACCGGACGAACGGCGAAGTTAGTGGCCGGATAGAGCCTAGCGACGAACAATCCCTCGGTGATCAATTGCGGATGATGCATCGGGCCTTCATGGCCTCGCCACTGCGCAACAAGATCATCTGGCTGAGCATAAGCATCATCGTTGTCATCGTTGTGACAGCCTTTGGTCAGATCATCCTCAACCGATGGTACAAGCCGTTCTACGACACGCTCGAGCGCCGCGACCTTCCGGCCTTTCTCCATCAACTCGTCGTCTTCGCCCAGATCGCCGGCGTTCTTCTCGTCCTCAACGTCCTGCAAACCTGGCTCGGCCAGGTCATCAAGCTGCGCCTGCGGGAAGGCCTGACCCAGGACCTGATTACCGAATGGATGCGCCCGACGCGGGCGTTCCGGCTGGCGAATGCCGGCGCCATCGGCATCAACCCGGACCAGCGCATCCATGAGGATGCGCGCCACCTGACCGACCTCTCGGCCGGACTTTCGATCGGCCTCTTCCAATCCGGCATCCTGCTGGTGAGCTTCATCGGCGTACTGTGGTCGCTATCGGACGGCTTCGTCTTCCATGTCGCGAGCTATTCCTTCGCCATCCCCGGCTACATGGTCTGGGCGGCGATCCTCTATGCGGGGACTGCTTCCTGGCTGAGCTGGCTGGTCGGCAGGCCTCTGGTGGCGCTGAATGGCGAGCACTATGCCCGGGAGGCGGCGCTGCGTTTCTCGCTGATGCGGGTCAACGAGCATATCGAAGCCGTGTCGCTTTCGTCGGGCGAAGCCAACGAGAAAAAGCGGCTACAGCGCGACCTCGCATCGGTGCTCGAGGTCAGCTACGGCCTGCTGCGAGCGGTAACGCGACTCACCTGGGTGACCGGCGGCTATGGCTGGATCACCGTGGTTGCGCCGATCGTCATTGCCGCACCGGTCTACTTCGCCGGCGACCTCAGCTTCGGTGGCCTGATGATGGCCGTCGGCGCCTTCAACCAGGTGCATGCGTCGCTGCGCTGGTTCGTCGACAACATCGGCGCGATCGCCGACTGGCGCGCCACGTTGCTGCGCGTCGCTGCCTTCCGCTCGGCGCTCCTGATGACCGACGAACGGCATGAGGGCGACAAGCGCATCGACTTCAGGACCTCCGATACGCCGCAGATGAGCTTCGACAACATCGAGATCGTCTCACCGACCGGCTGCATCCAGCTTCGCGAGCCGAGCGTCACCATCGATCCGGGCGAGCGCGTGCTCGTCACCGGCGCGCCCGAGGTGGAAAAGGCGCCGTTCTTCCGCGCAATCGCCGGGCTCTGGCCCTGGGGCCACGGCCGCATCGCACTGCCGGTGGACGATGGCCTGGCTTTTGTGCCGAAGTCTCCCTATTTCCCGCCGGGCACGCTTGGAGAAGTGCTCGCCTATCCGAGCCCGCCCGATACCTACAGCAAGGGCGAACTCGCCGCCGTTCTCTCCAAGGTTGGCCTTGGCAGACTGAGTGGCCGGCTCGACCAGGATGCACGAAAGCAGATGAACCTCAGCGAGGCCGAGCAGCGCCTCCTCGCCATCGCTAGGCTCGGTCTGCACAGGCCGCGCTGGCTGATCATCGACGAAGCGCTCGATACCCTCGAGGATGACGCCTACCAGCGCGTGCTGAAGTTCATGGAGGACGAGCTTCAAGGCGTGGCGATCGTCAACATCGGACGCACTGAACGCGGCAGCGACTTCTTTACCCGCGTGCTGCACCTCGACAAGAACCCTACCGGAAGCACACTCAGGCGTCTCCAGCCGCGCAACCTGCAGCCGGCCGATCCGCAACTGGTAGATTGAGCAAGCGGACGCCGCTTCCATTAAAAAACGGTCTGCGGATGCCGCCATAACCGATTGATTGCAAAGAAAAACCGCGCGTTCCCCGGAACGCGCGGTTTTGTCTTTCCGAGCGTGGGCTCGCTTAACGCGAGCGCAGCTTCATGTGGCGGTTCACGTCCTTGTAGAGCAGGTAACGGAACTTGCCCGGGCCGCCGGCATAGCAAGCCTGCGGGCAGAACGCGCGCAGCCACATATAGTCGCCGGCCTCGACCTCGACCCAATCCTGGTTGAGTCGGTAGACCGCCTTGCCTTCGAGCACATAGAGGCCGTGTTCCATCACGTGCGTCTCGGCAAAGGGAATGATCGCGCCGGGTTCGAAGGTGACGATCGTCATGTGCATGTCGTGGCGCAGGTCCGTCGGGTCGACGAAGCGGGTCGTTGCCCACTTGCCTTCGGTGCCGGGCATCGGCGACGGGGTGATTTCGGCCTCATTGGTGAAGAAGGCCTCCGGCGCGGGCAGGCCATCGACATACTCGTAGGCCTTGCGCACCCAGTGGAAGCGAACGGTCGCTTCACTTGCATTGCGAACGGTCCAGTTGCTTGCCGGCGGGATGAAGGCGAAGCCGCCCGGCTGCATCTTGTGCGCCTTGCCGTCGAGCGTGATGGTCAATTCGCCCTCAACGACGAAGATCGCGCCTTCGGCGCCCTCGTCGAGTTCGGGCTTGTCACTACCGCCCCCCGGAGCGATTTCCATGATATATTGTGAAAATGTTTCAGCAAAACCGGAGAGCGGCCGGGACAGTATCCACAGCCGGGTCTTGTCCCAGAACGGCAGATAGCTGGTGACGATGTCCATCATCGTCCCTTTCGGAATCACCGCATAGGCTTCAGTGAAGACCGCGCGATCCGAAAGCAGTTGGGTTTGGGGCGGGTTGCCGCCATGCGGCGCATAATAACTACGGTTGGTCATATCTTCCTTCAGTCTGCTGGCAGGCACCGCCTCCTCTAAAGTGCGGTGCAATGGGTCGCGCGCGCCGCATCAGAGCAATGCAGTGCGAAGATCGCGGGGCTGGTCCTTCTCCTCGTCCAGATCCAGTTCCGCTTCCACATGGTTCAGGTGCTCGGCCATCTCCTTGATCGCGCTCGCCACATCGCGAGAAGCGATGAACTCGACCACGGCCAGGTGCTCGTCCGGCCCGCAATTGTGCAGGTGGTTCGACCGGTACATCGCTGTGATCAGGGATGTCCGGGACACGAGGTCTCGCAGGATGCCGAAGAGGAAGGCAGAACCCGAAAGCTCCGCGAGCAACAGGTGGAAACCGCCGGAAAGCCGAACGATATCAGAAAGATTGCCGGACCGGCCGGCAATGCGCTCCTCTTCGATATGGGCGCGCAACCGGACGATATCCTTGGGATTGGCGCGCTCGCAAAGGCGCTCGACGACGCGCTGCTCGATCGCCCTGCGGGCAACGAAGACATCGCGTGCCTCGTCCACCGAAGGCTCGGAGACGAAGGCGCCACGGTTCGGCATGATCGTCACAAGGCCATCGCGCTCGAGCGCGGTCAGTGCCTGGCGGATGCGCGCCCTGCTGACGGAGAATATTTCGGCAAGTTGCTCTTCTTTCAATCGCGTTCCCGGCCGTAGCCGACGCTCTGCAATCGCAAGCCAGATCTTCTCGCAAATGATCGCCGTCGGAGCACCGGCGACTTCGTCCGCGTTATACATGAAATCTCCCTTAGCCGTTCGCTTACTCTCGCCGTGCGGCGCTCAAAGTCAATTCCATCCGCTGCAGTTAGATATTGACTACAAAATTGTAGACAATATTGTGTACCGCAACTTGATGTGCAATGGCAACCGCTTAAACACGACCGTGCGACCGGCACAAACCCGGGCCGCGGCGCCAATTGAGAGCTCCGATGGACTTCGATTTCACAGAACTGCCGGCCCAGGACCGTTACCGCCTGCTGACGAACTTCATCGGCCCGCGACCGATCGCGCTGGTCTCGACGCTCTCGCCGAGCGGACAGGACAATGCCGCGCCGATGAGCTTCTTCAACGTCTTCTCGCACGACCCGCCGATCGTCATCCTCGGTATCCAGACCCGCCCGAACGGCGAAGAGAAGGACACGGTCGCCAATATCCGGCGTACCAACGAATTCGTCGTCAACATGGTGGACATGGCGATCGCCGACCAGATGCTGGTCTGCGGCCTATCCTTCGAGCCGGATGTCGACGAAGTGGCAATCGCCGGACTGACAGCGGCTGACGGCCTCAAGGTTGGCGCCCGCCGTATCGTCGAGTCGCCCTGCTCGATGGAATGCCGTGTCGAACGGCTCATTGAATACGACCGCCGAGTCATCGTTCTCGGCGAGGTCGTGCATATGCACGTGCGCAAGGACTGCCTCGACGAGGAGGGCCGCTACGTCGACCCGTCGCAATACCAGCCGATCGCACGGCTGCACGCCAATAACTACATCACATCGGATCGTCAATTCGTCATGCCGACGCCCGACATTGCCGCCTATGCCCCCCTTGCAAACGCCATGCGGAAGACGAGCTGATCCATGCGCATCCTGCTGATCAATCCAAACTCCACCCGCTCGATGACCGAACAGGCGCACCGCAGCGCCGAGCGCGTCGCTGCATCCGACACGCAACTCGAATCGATCAACCCGACATCGAGCCCGGCCAGCATCGAAGGCCACGCGGACGAAGCGATGGCGGTGCCGGCGATGCTTGCGGAGATCCGCAAGGGCGAAGCGCGCGGCGTCGATGCCTATGTGATTGCCTGCTTCGACGATCCCGGCCTTGGCGCTGCACGCGAAATCGCCCGCGGTCCGGTCATCGGCATCTGTCAGGCGGCCGTGCAGGTGGCGATGAACATCGCGACCCGTTTTACGATCATCACCACCCTGCCCCGCTCCGTGCCGATCATCGAGGATCTGGCCGAGGCCTACGGTGCCGGCCATCGCTGCCGCAAGGTGCGCTCGGTCGACATGCCCGTGCTGGCGCTGGAGGAGGATCTTGCCCACACCGAGGAGATGCTGGTTCAGGAAATCCTGAAGGCACGTCAGGAGGATGGCGCGGAAGCGATCATCCTCGGCTGCGCCGGCATGTCCGAGCTCTGCGATCGGCTGAAGGCGCGGACCGGCATGCCCGTGATCGACGGCGTGACGGCGGCCGTGAAGCTTGCCGAAGCGCTGGTCGGTGGCGGCTATGCCACCTCTAAGGTGGGCGCCTACGACTATCCGCGTGCCAAGGAAACACCAGCCTGCCAGTTGGTCGACGCCGGCTGAGCGCATCCCGATATGTCACCGGACGCACATGGCGCGCCCGGTGACATTATGTTCAGAAGCTTGACGCCTTCAGCGCGTCAGAGCATCGAGCTGCTCCTCGAGCGTCGCCACCTTGCGCTCAAGCGCTTCCAGTCGTTCTTCGAGGGCCGATAAAGCCGAGCCGCTCGGCGCCGAAGACACGACGGCCCTTTCGGCAGGCTGCTCGACGTCACCGCACAACAGATGCGCGAACCGGTCCTCGCGCTGGCCGGCACCCCGGTTCAGTTGAACGATCAGCGGCGGCCGGCGGCCCATCATCAGATCCAGATTGTCCTTCAGCTCCTCGACCGACGAGAACCGTGCCATGCGCTCGCTGCGCGCCCAAAGCTCGTAGGCCGTCTGGGGGCCGCGAAGAAGAAGCAGGCCGAGCACGACGATCTGCGGCGACGTCAGCGAAAAACGGTTGGCTGCGAGGTGCTCGTAGCGCTCGACCCGCGAGGCAAACGCCTGCCGGACCAATCCCTTCTGCGCCAGGGACGAGAGCGCGCGGTGGATCTCGACCTGCTCGAGCGCCATGACCGGATCGCGCGCCGTTTTCTGGTTGGCAGCCGAATGCGCCGAATTGAGCGTCAGCGGATAGACGTCGGGCGTCGTTTCCTTCTTCTCGATCAGGCATCCGAGAACGCGGGCTTCAACGGCATTGAGGATGGGGAAATCGGTGTCGGAGGTCGTGTTCATAGGCCAACTCTTCAAATCAACGCATTTCGATCCCGGCCAGATGTCCCAAGCGGGATGCGGTCCGGCCATCGGCCCTTACCCTAACGTGAGTGTTGGAGCCCGGGAATGGTCATCGGTCTATTTCGTTGAATTCCGGTTAGCAGGCTAGCATTTGCCTGACGACAGCGGTGCGAAAGGGGCGCGCGATTTGCCCGGAGCAAAGACTGAAACTTGCCGGCGGCAAAAAAAGAGGCTCCGCGACTGGCACGACACGGAGCCCAAGGCTTCAGGGAAAGAGGTCGGCGTTACGCTGCGTTGATCGCCTTCACCGTTTCTTCGATGCGGTGACAGGCGGCACGCGAACCGTCAGAAAAGCTGCGCATCTCCGGCCGCTCGCTCTTGCAGCGCTGGTCTGCAAACGGGCAACGCGGATGGAAGGTACAGCCGGACGGCGGGTTCAGCGGGCTCGGCACTTCGCTTGCCGCAATGCTGCGCCCGCGCTTCGGATGGGTGATATCCGGGATCGTCTCCAGCAGCAGCTGGGTATAGGGATGCCGCGGATTGGCAAAGAGCGTCTCGGTGTCGGCCTCCTCGACGATGCGTCCGAGATACATGACGGC
This sequence comes from Ensifer sp. PDNC004, assembly GCF_016919405.1. Classification (NCBI taxonomy): domain Bacteria; kingdom Pseudomonadati; phylum Pseudomonadota; class Alphaproteobacteria; order Hyphomicrobiales; family Rhizobiaceae; genus Ensifer; species Ensifer sp. PDNC004. The sequence goes on along the minus strand of NZ_CP070352.1, from coordinate 29,956 downwards.
GATCCGATCCGACATGTGACGCACCACGCTCATATCGTGACTGATGAAGAGATAGGTCAGCCCCATCTCGTCCTGCAGCTTGCGCATGAGGTTGAGGATCTGCGCCTGGACCGATACGTCGAGCGCCGAGGTCGGCTCGTCGCAGACGAGGAACTCCGGCTCGCCGGCAAGCGCGCGGGCAATCGAGATACGCTGGCGCTGGCCGCCCGAAAACTCGTGCGGAAACTTCGCGCCATCAGAGGGCGCAAGGCCGACGATCGTGAGCAGCTCGCCGACCCGTTCCATGATCTCGGCTTCGGAGTTGCGCAGCTTCAACTCGCGCAGCGGTTCGGCGATGATGTTGCGCACCCGCCAGCGCGGATTGAGGCTGGCATAGGGATCCTGGAAGATCATCTGAGCCGAGAGCGGCTCGCCGTTCTTGCTCGGTGCGAACCGCACCTCGCCTTCGCTGGCGCGATAGAGACCGGTGACCAGCCGCGCCACCGTCGACTTGCCGCAGCCGGATTCGCCGACGAGGCTCAGACAACCGCCCATGGGTACGGTAAAGCTGATGTCATCCACGGCGCGCACGAACTGCCGCGGTTTGCGCTCGATCACCCGGTTCAGCCAGGGTGCCGAAACGTCGAAATTGCAGGTCAGGTCGTTGACCGTCAGGGCATCACTCATAGCACTCCTCCTGCATTGAGCCAGCATGCGGCGACGCCGGTCCCGACCGGCGCCGGTTCGGGCCGATCCTTGCGGCAGCGCGGTCCGGCATCCGGGCAGCGCGGATTGAAGGCGCAGCCGGCGGGGATCGCGTTCAGACGCGGCATGGAACCGTCGATCTGGTTCAGCCGCTCGACCCGGCGGCCAAGCGCCGGGATCGAGCCCATCAGGCCGCGCGTATAGGGATGGCGGGCATTTTTCAGTACCTCGGCCACAGGGCCGATCTCGACGAGACGCCCGGCATACATGACCGCCACGCGATCGGCCGTCTCGGCAATCACGCCCATGTCGTGGGTGACGAGCATGACCGCCGTTCCGTGATCGTCGCAAAGACGGCGAAGCAGCGAGGTGATCTGCGCCTGGATCGAGACGTCGAGCGCCGTCGTCGGCTCGTCGGCAATGATCAGCTTCGGTTCTGCGGCGAGCGCCAAGGCGATGACAACGCGCTGGCGCATGCCGCCCGAGAACTGATGCGGATAGTGGTCATAACGTGCCTCGGGCGCCGGAATGCCGACTTCCTTCAGGAGCTGGATGGCACGCGCCTTGGCATCGGCCCTGGACAGCTTCAAGTGGAGGCGGATCGTCTCGACAAGCTGCGCCCCGACGGTGAAGAGCGGGTTCAGCGACGTCAGCGGATCCTGGAAGATTGCGCCGATCTGCCGGCCGCGGACCTGCTGCATCTGCTTGTCGTCGAGCTGGTCGATGCGGCGGCCGCCGACCCAGACCTCGCCGCCGGAAATGCGACCAGGCGGCTCCAGAAGTCCCTGGACGGCAAGACCGGTCATCGACTTTCCAGCGCCGGATTCACCGACGACGCCGAGGATTTCGCCGGGGCGAATGCTGAGCGAAACGTCGGATAGCGCCTGCACCGTTCCATGGCGGCCGGGGAATTCGACGCAGAGACCGCGCACGTCGAGCACGGCCGATGAGGCATGTTCAGTCATCGCTGCACCTCCAATGGGTAGCTCGGCGGGAAGATCTCGCTGACAGGCGGGTGACCGAAGCTCCGCTCCGGATACTTGGCAATCAGGCCATCGAACTGGACCTGTGCCTGCGCGCGTGCCGCGTTCATGTCGAAGCCTGCCACCTCGCCATCGCGCATCGACAGACGGCCATCGACGAAAACCGCCTTGGTGACGCGTCCGGAACCACCGACGACGAGCGTCGTGATCGGATCGATCGCCGGCGCCATGTGATGGTCCATGAGATCGAAGACGGCGATATCGGCACGGGCGCCCGCTTCCAGGCGACCGAGATCCGAGCGGCCGAGCGCCTTGGCGCCGCCAAGTGTCGCGGCGTCGAAGAGATCGGCGCAACTTACGGCTGACGGGTCGCCTTCGACGACGCGGGCAGCAATCAGGCCGACGAGCAGGTTCATCAGCATGTCCGGCGGCGTGGTGTCTGTGCCCATGGCAATGTTGACGCCGCGGGCCTTCACCGAGCGGAACGAGTTCAGCGTGCTGCCGCCGCGGGCCGAAACCAGCGGGCAGTGCACGATGCTCACGCCATTTTCGGCATAGAGCCGCAGATCGTTGTCGGTCGCATGCGTTGCGTGCGGCGCAATCAGCCGGTCGCTCAAGAAACCGAAGCTCGCCAGCCATTCCGGCGCCGTCTTGCCATGCAGGCGGCGGACGGTGTCGACCTCCATCGTGCCCTGCGCAGCATGAAGCCGGATCGGGCAATTGAGGTCGCGCGCCGCATCGGCGGTGCGAACCAGCAGTTTCTCGGTGCAGGTTTCCACCCGGTCGGGAGCCAGCAGGCCCTTCACCAGGCCACCATGGCGACCTTCATGGTCACGGATGAAGCCAATCGCGTCGTCAAGGCCCTTCAGACCCCTTGCCTCGTCGAAGATCGCTTCGAGCTGACCCGGCGCCGTCACCATCATGCCGCCGGCGCGATAGGCCGGGCTCAGATAAACGCGAAGACCGAGGTCACCTGCGGCGTCGGATGCGGCGGCGAATTCAGCAACGGTCTCGCCCCATTCGCGATAGAAAAGCGAGGCGATCGGCGCTGCGGTGGTGATGCCATTCAAGAGAAGCTGCGCGAAGGCGAAGCGCTTCTGGAACGCCAGCTCCTCCTGCGTGTACATCTCATAGGGGCCGCGCTCGATGTAGCTCAGCGGCCAGACGCGACCCTTGGCCCAGCCGGGCTGATGGTCGATCGCAAGGATCGTCGTGTCGAGATCTGAGAGCGCGTCGAGGTCGATCAGCCCGGGGCTGATCATGGCAGCGCCGAGATCGATGCGGCGTGCCACTTCACCCTCGAAGCGCGGGCCGACATAGAGCAGCGTGCCGCCCTCGATGACGACTTCGCCGTTCGGGATCAGCCGGTGCGAACCGTCGCGGTGCCCGAGCACCCATTGCGCTGTCAGAAGCGTGCGTCCTTCGGCGCGCTCACCGAGCGTCAAATCCTTGATGTTGGTCATGGGATCGCCACCTCCGCAACGCCGTTGCGGGCGACGACGCGGCCGCGCTTGACGACTATCGGCCGAGGCGCGACGTCGACGACGGCATGCGCCAAAGTCTCGCCGGTGAGCAGGGTGAAATCGGCGTCACAGCCGACCTCGAGGCCATAGCCCTCGATATCCATGACGTCGGCGCCGCCCTTGGAGCAGACGTAGAGCGCGTATTCAAGATCGACGTCGCGGCGCAGGCCGTTCTTCATGCCGAGGATGCGGGCACGATCCATCATGTCGGGCTGGCCCCACGGACCCCAGGTGTCGCGGATACCGTCGCAGCCGGCAGCAACCTTCACGCCGGCATCCTTCAGACGCAAGATCGACGGCACGGTCGAAGACGGCGAACCGGTGGTGACGATACGGATATCGAGTTCGGCGATCTGTTCGATCAGGCCGCCGACGCGCAGATAATCCGGCGCGCCGAGTGCAAAGGCATGGCTGATCGCCACCTTGCCCTGCATGCCGAGCGCTCGGATGCGTTCGAACATCATTTCCATGCTGAAGGCGCCGAGCTCGCCCTGCTCGTGCAGGTGAATGTCGATCGGCTTTCCGTGTTTTTCGGCAAGACCGAAGATCGCGTCGAGATGGCCCTTCGGGTCGCGGTCGATGCCGCAGGGATCAATGCCGCCAAGGACTTCAGCACCTTTGCTCAGAGCCTGGTCGAGCAGCTCCACAGTACCAGGCCGGGTGACGAGACCCGACTGCGGGAAGGCGACGATCTCGATATCGATGACATCCTTCAGCGCCTGGCGGGTTTCGATGATGCCTTCCATCAGCCGGAGGCCGTGGGTGGTGTCGATGTCGACATGGCTGCGGATGTGGCTTGCGCCATTGGCAGCGAGCATGATCGCCTGGCGCATGGACTGGCGGTGCGGATCAATGCCGATTTCAAGCCGCTTCTCACGTTCGAAATCGATGCGTTCGCGCAGCGTCGCGGTTTTGGCGTTGACGTGCCAGGGCATGCCCCAGACCGACTTGTCGAGATGGGTATGCGCCTCGATCAGACCGGAGATCACGATATGGCCGTTGCCGTCTTCCACGGCCACGCCATCGGCGGCAAGTCCCTTGCCGAAGGCGGCGATCTTGCCGTCGCGCACGAGAATGTCGGTCGCTTCGCCGGCGTTGGGCCTGACGTTACGGATCAGGAGATTGGACATCATTCACCTCAATTTCGGATTGAGCGCATCGCGCAGCCAGTCACCGAGCAGGTTGACCGAGACGACGAGAAGGCAAAGCTGGACGACGGGGAAGAGTACCACCCACCATACGCCCGAAAACAGGAACTGATTGCCGAGACGGATCAGCGTTCCAAGGCTCGGCTGGCTCGGCGGCATGCCGATGCCGAGGAACGAAAGCGTCGCTTCCGTCAGGATCGCCATGCCGAAGTTCAGGGTCGCAGCGACCATGATCGGCGTCAGCGTGTTCGGCAGGATGTGCTTCAGCATGATCCGCCGAGCCGGCGTTTTCAGAAGGCGCGCAGCCTGCACGTATTCCTTGCCGCGTTCGACGATCGTCTGGGCACGCACGGTACGAGCATATTGCACCCAGGCGCTGAGCGTGATCGCCAGCACCAGAACGGCGGCAGAGCCGACATCCCTGAGTTCCGGCGGCAGCATCTGGCGCGCGACGGCGCTGACGAGGATCGCGATCAGGATGGTCGGGATCGACAGAAGCACGTCGCCGATGCGCATCAGGAAGTTGTCGATGAAGCGACCGAAATAGCCGGCAACGAGGCCGAGGCTAAGGCCGACCGCGAGCGAAAGCACGACCGAGGCGACGCCGATCAGGATCGAGATGCGCGAACCATAGAGAATGGCCGAGAGCATGTCGCGCCCTTGCGTGTCGGTGCCGAGCACGTAAGGCCATTGGCCGTCGGCCTCCCAGATCGGCGGCAGCTCGGAGTTCCAGAGCTCGAGCTGAGCCGGATCGAAGGGGTTCTGCGGCGCAATCAAAGGTGCTGCAAAGGCGGTCGCGATCAGGAACGTAAGGATGATCGCGCCGATGATTGCCGAAGGCTTGTGGGTGAAGGACCACCAGAGATCGCTCTGGCGCCAGCGGGCAAGCCGCGAAGGCTTGCGCGCAGGTGTGGTTTGCTGGACGTGATCTGTCATGGCAACGACCTCAGCGGGTTGCATCGCGCAACCGCGGATCGATGACCGCATAGGCGATATCGACGAGCGTATTGAGCGTGACGAAGATGAAGGAGACGATGCAGAGATAGCCCGCCATGACTGGCATATCGAGGAAGGTGACCGCCTGGATGAAGAGCATGCCCATGCCCGGCCACTGGAACACGGTTTCGGTGATCAGCGCGAAGGCGATCAGCGAGCCAAAGTTCATCGCCGTCATGGTGACAACCGGCATCAGACAGTTCCTGAGCGCATGTCGGAAATAGATCCGCCACCGCGGCACGCCACGGGCGCGTGCGAACTTGATGAAGTCCGAGCGCAGCACTTCCATCATTTCTGCGCGCACCAGGCGCATGACCAGAGTGATCTGGTAGAGCGCGAGTGCGAGCGACGGCAGAAGCAGCGACGCGCGGCCCGACGACGTCAACAGGCCGGTGCTCCACCAGCCGAGCTGCACCACATCGCCGCGCCCGAAAGCAGGTACGAGGCCGAGCGTTACGGCGAAGACGAGGATCAGAAGGATACCGACGACGAAGCTCGGCAAGGAGACGCCGATGATACTGACGAACTGCAACCCCTCGGAATACCATCGCCCTCGGTGGATAGCGGTCAGGACGCCGAGTGGAAGGCCGATCAGGAGCGACAGGACGGTTGCGACCAGCGCCAGTTCCATCGTTGCCGGGAAGCGCTCGGCAATGAGCTTCATCACGTCCTGGCCGTTGCGGTAGCTGATGCCGAAATCGCCCTGGGCGGCATTGCCGACGAAGCGACCGAACTGGGTGAGGAACGAATCGTTGAGCCCGAGTTTTTCGCGCAGCTCGATACGGTCGGCCTGCGACATCTGCTCGTTGGCCATCAACTCGACCGGATCGCCGGCGAAGCGGAAGATCAGGAAGGCGAGCAGCGCGACGGCGAGCATGACCAGCACGGCATTGGCCAGCCGCTTGATGAGAAAGACAATCATTGGGTTTCTCGCTGAATGAGGAGCCCCGGCAAAGCACGCTCTGCCGGGGCAGGAAAACTCAATCGCCGATACGGGTCAGCCAGTGACGCGGCTTGTTGTCGGCCCGAATGGTCACATCCGTGACGTTCTTCGACATTGCCCAGGCCATCGGCTGCTGGTGCAACGGGATCATGATGACCTCATCCTTGGCGAACTTCAGCGCCTCGGTCTCGATCGCCAGACGCTTGTCGTGATCCATCTCGAGCGCGGCCTTCTTCACCATCGCGTCGAGTTCCGGATAGGACCAGCCGCCATAGTTGGCAACGCCGGCAGCACCTTCACGGGTCGAGAGAACCTGAACCAGGATCGAATAGGCATCGAGCGTCGGCTCGTTGGCCCAGCCGATCATGTAGGCGTCGGACTTGCCGCCGGCGCGCTTCGGCGCCTGCACGGCGCGCGGACCGATGTCGAGGGTTGGCTTCAGGCCGACGCGCGACAGCATAGAGACCAGTGCGCTGCAGACGTCTTCCTCGTTGACGCTTTCGTCGTTCATGCAGACGAGCGTGAACTCCTTGCCGACGGCGCCTGCCTCTTCGAGCAGCTTCTTGGAGAGTTCCGGATCATAGGCGGTCGGCACATCGAGTTCGGCGCTGTAGCCCGGGATTTCCGGAGCAACCATGGTGCCGGCGACATGCGACTTGCCGCGCATCACGCGCTTGAAGATCAGCTGACGGTCGATGGCATGGTCAATCGCCTGGCGCACCTTGATGTTGTTGAAGAAGTTTTCGCGACCGTCGGCGAAGGTCTCGTGACGGTTGAAGACCATGTGCACGGTGCGCAGGTCAGTGCGCTCGATTACCTTGATGTCCGGCGAGCTCTTTAGGCGCTCAAGATCCTGAACCGGCGCACCATCGGTCAGATCGATTTCGCCCGAAAGCAGCGCTGCAACGCGGGTTGCGGCCGAGGTAATCGGCATGAATTCAATGCGGTCGAGATTGTGCTTCGGCGTATCCCACCAGCCGTCGTTCTTGATGAGAACGGTCTTGCTGTCGGGCACGCGCGATTCGACCTTGAACGGGCCGGTGCCGTTGGTGTTGTAGGTGGCGTAGCCTTCGACCTTGGCGCCGACATCGGTTGGCAGCTCGGACTTGTTGTCGACCAGCCAGTCCTTGTCGAACATGAAGATGTTGGTCATGTCGTTGAGGAAGAGCGGGTTCGGCGAATTGACTTCGATGTCGACCGTGTAATCGTCGACCTTGGTGGTCGAGACATAGGCCGGAATGTTGCCGCGCAGCGGCGAGGTCGGATGGCTGACGCGGGCCATGGAGGCGACGACGTCGTCAGCGTTGAACTCGGCGCCGTTTTGGAACTTTACGCCCTTGCGCAGATGGAAGCGCCAGACCTTGTCCTTGACCATCTCCCAGCTCGTGGCGAGCGCCGGCTCGACCTTGAACTCCGGCGTGTAGCGCGTCAGGCCTTCGTACACGTGGTTGAGGAAGGCCAGGTTCGAGGTGCTGCCATAGGAATAGGGGTCGAGCGAGAAGATATCCCGCGGGCTACCCCAACGCAGCGTTTCGGCGGAGGCCGAGGATGCGAGAAAGGCAAATGCCAACCCCGCGAGGAGATGCTTTCTCAGTTTCATGTCGTTCCCTCTGTTTTCTCATCAGTCGCCATATGCAGGCGCCCTCACCCACTCGTGAGCAAGTTGCCCTAGATTTGAAGCTGTCGGCGACAATGTCAACTATTTTGTCGACAATTTTGTATGCATGATTGTTTAAAGTCGCATACGACGGCAAAGACGCCCACTCGTCGACGAACAAAGGCATGGGGAAATTTCAGGGAACGCAGCAACTGTCGGGCGAATCGAAACCGCCGAGCCTCGGCAGGCAAGCCGCGCACGGACACGGTGCAAAATCGTCGCAAGAACCGGATTCGACCGAAAACACTGACGTTTACGCGTGTTTCTGCATGTAAACGTGACGGATACGGAGCCGGCAACAGCACGTGAGCCTTCTCAAACGGCGGTGCGCGCAACGGTGGCAACGGTTGCGATCACCTTCGGAGGAGACTTCTGCTGCAGATTTCAGGTTACCGGCATTTCAAGCTCGCCCGCGTGGCATGCTCAAAGATGCCGGGATTGGCCGAAGCTGATCTGGGCCAACGGCGTCTCCGCCGGCGCAGAACATGCCAGGCGGCCCGCCAGCCTCCCCCGCTCCAAAAATCCGTGGGCAAGCTGACGTCCATGGCTAGGCTCTTGGCTGCAGCTCTCCTAGATTGGCCCCTCGAAAATGTGAGGAGGAATGCGCGTGAAAGTCTATCTCGCTGGCCCGGAAGTGTTTCTGCCCAATGCGGCTGAGATCCAGAAACTGAAGGCGGAACTGGCGCGCGCTGCCGGGTTTACGCCGCTGGTGCCGGGCGATCTCGAGATCCCGCCGGCTCCGACCAAGCATCAGCGCGGCCTTGCAATCTACGCCGTCGACGAAGGCATGATGCTTGCCGCCGACATGATCATCGCCAACCTGACGCCGTTTCGCGGCATCAGCGCCGACGTCGGCACAGTGTTCGAACTCGGCTTCATGTGCGGCCATGGCAAGCACGTCTATGCCTATACGAACACCGCCCGCAGCTACTACGAGCGCATCCTGCATGACCACTACGGCGGAAACGCCGCCCTGCGCCCCGACGGCCGCATGGCCGGTCCGGACGGGAACAGCATCGAAGACTTCGATATGGCCGACAACCTGATGCTAGATGGCGGCGTTCTGCGACGGGAAGGCAGGCTCGTGCAGCGCGAAGTACCCGAGGCTGATCGCCTGACCGACCTACAAGCCTTCAAGGAATGCCTTGCGATTGCCGCCAAGCAGCATCTGGCATAGCGGCCGGCCGGAAGCCGATGCTCTGTGACGGGAGTTAGTCGCTGGCGCAGGGCCAGCCCGCCGGCGCATTCATGCCGGTGGGAAGCTTGGTCGAGCTGTCGCCGCAGGTCATGTCGACCTGCTCCTGCTCAAGTCCGGTTGCCTCCGACAGGTCAACGCCCTCGATACGCGTCAGGAACATGAACGCGCCCTGGAAATCGATCGGGCCGGAAAAACTCGTGCTGGTCAGGTCCGCGCGCGAAAGATTGGCGTGCGTAAACCGGGTTCCTGTGAGCTCCGCCTTGTCGAAATTGGCTCGGCCCAGTTCGGCTTTCTCAAAGCTTGCGCCCGTCAAGCGGGCGCCGCTGAAATTGGCCCGCTGCAGCTCGGAGTTCACGAACGATGCCTTCTCGGCGGAGACGCCGGCAAAGTTGCAGCGATAGGCTTCGATCTTGGAGAAGTTCGCGCCATTCGCCGTCGCTCCCGCAATCGAGGATCGAACCAGAGTTGCCTTTTCCAGATTGGCTTCCGTCAGGTTCGCGCCGCGCAGATCCGTCAAGGTGAAGTCGGTGTTTACGAGATTGGCACCCTGAAGGTCGCTGCCGCCGAGCATAAGCGCTTTCTTGTTGCAGTCGGTCCAGTCGGCTCCGGGCGATGCCGAATCCTTGCAACTGGCCGCTTGCGCCATCGACGGCGCCGCGAACGCGACAAGGCCCAAAGCAGCCGCCGGAACGACCAGTCTTTTCATGACGTCGGCCACGATCCTCGATGCCGTTGCGCGAGCCGGGCGCAGCTTACCGCGCTCCTGGCCGAGATTGATTTTGAGGATGTTCATGGCGCCGCTCCAGGACCCGAAGGTCGAATCGATTGCATATCAGGTGCTTCGCGCGCCTTTCCGCCAACTGGCATCGCCGGTCATGCGCACGTCTTCGTTAAACGTATGACGTTGCTCGCCTTTATGCAAATGACAGAAATGAAAACGGTCCGTTTCAGATCGATACGTCCAGCAGCCAGTCGCGCAACGCCGCGCTCGGTCCGCGCTCGCCGATCGGCGCCGACGACAGCAGATGATAAGCCGAACCGTCTTCGAAAAAGCCGCACGGCGCGGCCAGGATGCCATTGTCGATATCGTCGCGAACAAGCTGCCAGGGCCCGATCGCGACGCCCATCCCGGCGATCGCCGCCTGAAGGCTGATGTAGAAATGCTCGAAGACTTGGCCGCGCTGCTCTTGGACGGCACAGCCGACCATTCTCGCCCAGGTCTCCCACGCTTCTGGTCGCGTTCGCGTATGCAAGGGGACCGCATCCTTCCGCAATTTGGGCGAGGAGCCGGCTTCGGCTGCGTCGAAAAACGCGGTGACCTTGTCCGCGCGGCAAACCGGACCTATTCGCTCCGGAAAAAGCCGCACCACATGAGTGCCCTCCGGCCAGGGGAAATCGTCGCGACGGATCGCCAGATCGATACCTCGCCCCAAGGGTACCGGCCCGCCACCCGCAACGAGATGGACGGACACATCCGGGTGCAGCACCTGGAAATCCGGAAGGCGCGGTATCAGCCAGCGCATCAAAAGTGTCGGCTCGCAGGAGACCACCAGCGCCGGCGTTCGCGACACTTCCCTGATCTCCCGGACAGCATTCTCCACCAGACCGAAGCCTTCGCGCACGGCCGCCGCCAGCTTCCGCCCGGCCTCTGTCAGGAAGACACGCCGACTGCGGCGCTCGAACAGCGCCACGCCGAGATCGTCTTCGATAAGACGGACTGCGCGGCTGATGGCGCCATGCGTCAAATGCAGCACGTCCGCGGCGCGACTGAAGCTCTCAAGTCTGGCCGCCGCCTCGAAACAGCGCAGCGCCGCAAGCGGCGGAAGCCGTGGCGCTTTCATCTGTGAGTAGAAATCACCAAAATCGTCAGAACTCATCGTTAGTCGTTTCTCATCGATCAAATTATTGAAGCAGTAATGAAAGAGACGAACGGGAAAGACAATGACTGAATTGTTAGCTGTAGTGACCATTACAATCTTCGCCGTCATCAGTCCGGGGCCGGATTTCGCGATGGTGACGCGCAACAGCCTGCTCTTGTCGCGACGGGCCGGCGTCCTGACGGCGCTCGGTATCGCCGCAGGCGTCTGGGTCCATGTCGCCTATACTCTGCTCGGCGTCGGCCTTCTAGTCCGTCAGTCTCTGTTTCTCTTCACCCTGCTGAAACTCGTCGGCGCCGCCTATCTGATCTGGCTCGGCATCCAGATGCTGCGCGCGAAACCGGCCGAAGAGGCCGCCTTGGCCGCACCTCCTGCGCTCTCCGATCTCGGCGCGCTGCGTATGGGGTTTCTGACCAACGCGCTCAATCCGAAAACGACGATCTTTGTCGTCAGCCTTTTCATGCAGGTCGTCGAGCCGACCACGTCGCTGCCCGTCCAAATGGCTTACGGAGCGTTCATCTCTGCCACACATCTGATCTGGTTTACGATCGTCGCCCTGTTCTTTTCGTCGGGCACAGTACGACGTCGCCTAATCGCGCTTCGCCATTGGATCGATCGCGCCTTCGGTGCCCTGCTTGTCGGCTTCGGCGTATTGCTGACAACGGTGAGCATGTCACGCTAGGTGACGCTTGCTCGCGGCCTGCCGCTTGCCTTCTCCGCTACGAGCACTTGCCTGAACCGCGAAACACATGCAATATCCATACAATTCAGCAGGAGGTATTCGCGATGGCGGACGAACGCTTGGGAATTTCGTGGCAACCGGCAATCCGCAAATCGGATGGGCCGCTCTATCTCGCCATCGCCGACGCCATCGCGGCCGATATCGGCGAAGGGCGCTTGTCCGAGGGGATGCGGCTGCCGCCGCAGCGCACGCTGGCCGAGGCGCTCGGGATCGACTTCACCACGGTCAGTCGCGCCTATAACGAGGCCCGACATCGCGGCCTCGTCGAAGGCCGGGTCGGGCAGGGCACCTACGTGAAAACGCGACGTGTGCGTGCCAGCGGCACGCCGACTGGCGGTCTCGTCGACATGAGCATGAACCTGCCGCCATTGTTCGACGATCGAATTCTCGCCGCTTGTCTCTGGGATGACATGGCGGCGCTGCAGGCCGATCACGGTCTTGAACTGCTGATGCGATACCAGCCGCCGGGCGGCGCCCTGCACAATCGCGCGACAGGGGCCGCGTGGCTCAAACCCAGGCTGGGCGCGGTTCCGGCGGAGCGCGTGCTGATTTCCGCCGGCGCGCAAGGGGCTCTGCTTGCGACGCTTGGAAGCCTGACCAAAGCCGGTGACATGATTTGCGCCGAGGCGATTACCTATCCCGGGCTCCGAGCGCTCGCAGCGCACCTCGGCATCAGGCTGCGTGGCCTCGCCATGGACAGCGAAGGCCTGTTGCCCGAGGCATTCGAAGAACTCTGCGCGAAGGAAGCGCCGAAAGCGCTCTATTGCAATCCGACGCTTCACAATCCCACGACGACGACACTTTCGCTCGAGCGGCGCCAGGCGATCGTCACTATCGCCAGGCGGCACGACGTAGCGATCATCGAAGACGATGCCTATGGCGCTCTTCCCATTTCCGCACCGCGCCCGCTGGCAGCGCTGGCGCCGGACCTCGTCTACTATGTCGGCGGCCTTGCAAAATGCCTGTCGCCCGCCTTGCGCATCGCCTATCTCATCGTTCCAGACAGCCGAAGCTCGGTCCGCATCGAGGGCGCGATCCGCGCCACAGTCGGCATGGCGTCCCCTCTTGCGGCCGCAATCGCCACGCGCTGGATCGAGGACGGGACGGCTGACGCGGTGCTCGCAGCCATTCGCAGCGAGACCGCGGCGCGACAGCGCATCGTCTCGGAGCTTCTTCCCGCCAACGTGGCTCAAACGAACCCGGACGCCTTCCACGCCTGGCTGCACTTGCCATCCCCCTGGACACGCGGCGAACTGAGCGCGCGATTGCAGGCGGCCGGGATCAGCGTCGTTGCAAGCGACGCCTTTGCGCTCGGCACGCCACCGGAAGCCGTCCGCCTCGGCCTCGGCGCTGCTGCCAGCCACGCGGAGTTGCGGCGCAGCCTTCTCGTCATCACTGACCTTATCGGCCAGCCCCCGGCCGCTTCCAGCTTCGTGGTGTAAACGCCGGCGGCGAAATTGTCGCACATATGTATGCATACAATAAATTGACAATGTATGTTTTTCGGCGCCTAATCTTGGCAAGCCTGAGACGGCCCCAAGAAGTGGCTGGCCGCCTATCCAGGCAATTTCGGCGCAAACCCCAAGCGCCAGCAAGAACGCCTGAAAGGAACATACATGTCTTCCGATAGTGACTGGCCGCCAATCCCACCCATGCAGACCGGCTTGCGCGGTCGCTGCCCCCGCTGTGGGCAAGGGCACCTCTTCAACGGCTTCCTGAAGATGCGCAAGGAATGCGAAGTCTGCGGCCTGGATTACTCCTTCGCCGATCCGGCCGATGGCCCTGCATTCTTCGTCATCTGCTTTGCCTGCGTGCCGAGCGTCTTTCTTGGCGTCTGGCTGGAAGTTCAATACAGCGCGCCGCTCTGGATACACCTGTTGGTGACCGGCCCCTTCATGCTGCTGACCTGCATTCCGCCGCTTCGCCCCCTCAAGGGCTGGCTCGTCTCAAGTCAGTTTTTCTACAAAGCCGAGGAAGGCAAGGTCGTAAGGCGAAACACCGATCCGTCTGCTGCGGCGACGACGCAGTAGATCTACGCAGGCCACTTCCCGGGCACCAGAGAAGCCCAAAAGCCTCCGAACACACCCCTAGAAAATAATTGCGCCGCCAACTGTTGATAGTTGACGGCGCTTTCACCGGAAGCCTCTCTTCTCAAAGGCCGGATCTACGTAAAATAACAAAATCAAGACGTCAATCTGCAAACTGTGAAGTTTTTATGAGAGCATTTTGTCATATGAAGACTTCGTCTTTAATATAATTCGGATTCATTACTATCGTTTGCAAGATAATCTTATTTTAGAAATATATGATAGTTGCCCATATGCAACAGCTTATAGTAATAGCTATTAACAAACGCCCAAAACGCGTTTGTTACATAACTGTCTTGTTTTTTGTGATAGCGGTGTCGCCGCTGCCCGCTGCGAGTCATCGCAGTGGTTCATTTCGTAGCAGCGCGAGCGAGGTAACCGATAAATCTCTGGGGGACACCAGGGCCGGGCCTTGTTGACCTTGATAACCATTAGAGAGATCGATCGAATGACTATCAAAAGCCTTCTTCTCGGCTCCGCTGCTGCTCTCGCAGCAGTTTCCGGCGCCCAGGCTGCCGACGCCATCGTTGCAGCCGAGCCGGAGCCCATGGAATACGTTCGCGTTTGCGACGCTTTCGGCACTGGCTACTTCTACATCCCGGGCACCGAAACCTGCCTCAAGATCGGCGGCTTCATCCGTTTCCAGACCTCCTTCGGCCCGAACGAAGTCAACGGCCGTCAGGGCTGGGGCGACGCCGGCACGTCTGACTGGGATTCGTTCTCGCGCGCTTACATCTCGTTCGACGCCAAGAGCGACACCGAATTCGGCACGCTCACCGGCTTCTTCGCTGCTGAATTCAACGCCGACAACGACACCGACGCTGGCGACAGCCGCATCGACGTCGACGAAGCCTACATCCAGCTCGGTGGCCTCAAGGCCGGTTTCTTCTACAGCTGGTGGGATAAGGGCCTGAACGGCGAATCCGACTCGCTCGGCAACGTCACCGAGTTCAACTCGATCGCCTACCTCTATGATGGCGGTTCGTTCCAGGCTGGTATCGCCATCGACGAACTCGAAGGCGCAACGACCAAGAACAATGGCGTTGGCGTTGAAGCCATCGTTTCGGCTACGGTCGGTGGTGTTTCCTTCGACCTGCTCGGCGGTTACGACACCGAAGTTGAAGAAGGCGCGATCCGCGCTCTGCTTTCGGCTGACCTCGGCCCGGGCACGTTCCAGCTCGCTGGTATCTGGGCCTCCGACCCGAACGCTTACTGGAACGCTTCGGAGTGGACGGTTGCAGCTTCGTACGCCTTCAAGGCGACCGACAAGCTGAAGATCACCCCCGGCGCTCAGTACTGGGGCGACTACAAGTTCAACAGCGACCTCGACCGTTGGCGCGCTGGCCTGACCCTCGACTACGCGATCACCGAAGGTCTGGCGACCCGCGTATCGGTTCAGTACAACAAGGAAGACATCAACGCGACGACCGACCGCGATTTCGTATCGGGCTTCGTTCGTCTGCAGCGTAACTTCTAATCCGATTAAACTCGGATGAAAGAAGCCCGCAACTTCGTAAAAGGTTGCGGGCTTTTTCTATGGCGAAAGTAAAGTCGGCCACCGTTTCTTGTTCCAGACTTAGGATAGGCCGGATTACTTCGCCCGGAGCCGGCATGAGCGTTTGCGTGTGATTGCAATCGTTTTGGATTGCCTGCCGCACGCTGCCCCCCAAGGCTTCACCTCCAACGCGTTATCTGTTGCGCCGGCGCACAGCTGGGAGGCACGTTGGATGACGCGCATGCGAAAGCCCGCAAATCTCTCGACCTTGCGGGCTTGCTTGTGTCTGGTGCGGGTTGCGGTAGGTCGCGTCTGCGGCTCAGTTTGCCGGTGTCGGCTCTCCAAGCGAGAGCATCAGCCGGTTCGCCCAGTTGAAGAATGCGGCACCATGGATGACGTCGGCGATCTCCAGTTCGTCGAGGCCCACTGCCGAAAGTCGGGAGATGTGCTCCTCACCGAAGGCTGGCGGGGTCGCTGTCAGTGCCACCGAAGCGGCGACGATTGCGTTCCAGCGCTCGCCGAGATCGGTTTCGACACCTTCGTCGAGGAGCTTCTGCACATCCTCGCTGCGTTTGGAGTGATGCGAAGCAAAGCGCGAATGGACCGAAGCGCAGAAGATGCAGCCATTGTATCGCGACGCCGCGGTCGCAGCCAGTTCTCGCTCGGCGCGCGGCAGGCCCGAGTGGGTGTTGTAGAAGATGTCCTTGTCGGTTTTCGTGCGCGCCTCAAGCACTTCCGGATCGCGCACCAGCAGACGGAAGTAGGGCGACTTAGCCCGCCCAGCCTCGACCAGGCCTTTGAGGTGAGGCTCCGTCAACTCTTCCTCCGGCAAAGGCTGCAGCCACGGTGTCCAGCCGATCTCGGCCTGCGTGAACGTGACAGGCGGGTTTTCGACGATCGGAATGATGGCGTGTTCGGTCATTCGCATGTCCTCTTGAGTTCTTAAGCCGCAGCGCGCTTCGTGGCGGTCGACAGCAAGCCAAGACCGGTGATGACACGGATCTGAAACGCAACGAAGGAAACCAGCTGCGACAGGGTCACGACACCATTTGTCGTCCAGCCAGCGTCGAGCAAGGCTTGCAACGCCTGCGGGCTGGCATCACGCAAATGGAAGATGAGCAGGTGGGCATGCTCCAGCGCCGCGGACAGCTTGGGGCCGAGCGCCTCGCGACTTGACTGCGATACTTGGTAGAGCGGGCCGGTTTGGTTCTCTCCATTGAGCGGCCCGTCGGGATAGTTGCCGTATGGCCCTGTTGCCCGTCCTGCCCCGATCTCGGCCTTGATGACCTCGATCAACCAGCGATCGGTGTCGCTATCCTCGAACGGGCTTGTGTAAAATTCGAAAATGTCCGGCTGACGGTGGAGGCCGGCAACGAAACTTGCGATCGCATGCCGATCCGCCGCCGATACGTCGCCGAAATCCGCGGGCTGAAAGAGTGCGAGATAGCTCTTCTGTGCCTGTTCGCGGGTTTCCGGCCGGTGGGCGCGAATGCGGTCGAGCGCCGATCCGGCCGTAATGCCGGCCAGCAGATCGATGATATCCGGTGACGTAGTGGTCATGACGTCGTCTCCTTTGCAAGATGGAAAGCAATCCGTTTCAACCGACGGCGCCAAAACGCCGGGCATGAAATTTCTCCTGTGGCGACCAGCCGAGCGCCGGTGCGACCTGGGTCGCGATGAGCTCGATCGAGCGCAGGATCAGTGGGTGCGGCGGATCGACGGAATGGACCTGGAACACCAGGTCGGTGACGCGCTCAAGCGTCTCGTCAGCGCTAAGGCTGGCGATGACGTCGTCAACAGAGCCGACGTGTACGTCGAAGGCCGCGATCAGATCGGCAAGCGAATTGCCTGGAACCGCGTGGCCGCTGGCGATCAGCCGTTCCGCGCCCCGTCTCAACCCAACCTCGGCAAGCCGCAACGCTTCGGCGCGGCTGTCGGCGACGAACAGGCTGCGAGAACCGAGGATACGCGGCGCGCGGCCGGAAGGAAGCGCATGCAGATAGGCGTCGATGATCGGGTCTTGCAGCTCCGCCAGTGAAGCATGCGGATTGCCCTCCGGCCGCGGCTGGGTGCGCGACAACATCAGGCCGTCGCCGGCACGCCCGGCCCGCTCACCGCCCGCCACGGAAAAGGTTGCCTGCCAGATGCGGTCGAGCAGTTGCGGTGCTGCAGGATAGAGGCGATCGCCGCCGGGCAGCCCACGCCCTGCCCAAGCGTCGAGAACGGTTTGCAGATGCCTGCCGTAGATCGCGCCGCGATCGGCGCTTTGCAGGCCAAAGGCCGAGAATGAGGATGGCGTGCCGCCGGTCCCGAACCCGACCTCCAGTCGCCCGCCGGAGAGCAGATCGAAAACGGCGGAGTCCTCGGCCACGCGGATCGGATTTTCAAGCGGCAGGGTGATGACACCGGTCCCAAGACGGATACGCGTCGTCTCGGCTGCAACATGGGCGAGGAAAACCAGTGGCGCCGGAAGGCCGCCTTCGTCCGCGTGGAAATGGTGCTGCGCCACCCAGGCCGTGTCGAAACCGAATCGCTCGGCCGTGACGATCTGCTCCTTTGCGTAGTAGTAGCGGGTGCCTGCCGGTACGTCGTCGAGCAGTCGGGTGAAAAAGCCAAGGCGTTTGCGTGGCGTCGTCTCAATCATGGTCGGTCCTGTCTGTCGTCGGTTGTTCAGGCCGCGACCCGGCGCCTGCGTCCGGGGATGGCATTGATCAGTTCACGGGTGTAATCGCTGCGCGGGTTTTCGAAGACGTCGGAAGCGGTTCCGCCGTCGACCAGTCGCCCGTCCTTCAGAACCGAAACGGTATCGGAGATCTGGCGCACGACGGCGAGGTCGTGGGAAACAAAGAGATAGGTGAGCCCGAGATCGCACTGCAGTTCGTCCAGGAGGTCGAGAATGCGCGCCTGCACACTCACATCGAGTGCGGATACCGCTTCGTCGAGCACAACCAGTTGCGGATCGAGCACCAGCGCCCGGGCGATGGCAACGCGCTGACGCTGGCCGCCGGAAAGCGCGTGGGGCCGCCGTGCAAATGCGTCCTCCGGCAAGCCGACCCGGCCTAGGATCGCCCTTGCCTTCTCCTCGCGCTCAGAACGCCGAAGTCCCGGATAATTCGTCAGCGGCTCGGTCACGATCTGCAGCACACTCTGGCGCGGGTCGAGCGAGCCGTAGGGGTTCTGGTAGACAAGCTGGACCTTACGGCGGAACTGCCGAAGGTCTTCTCCGGTCACCCCCGAAACTTCGGTTCCGTCGATCGAGATCCGGCCTGCCGTCGGCCTGTCAAAGCCGACAATGCTGCGGATCGTCGTCGTCTTCCCAGATCCGGACTCCCCGACGATCGCGTGGGTCGTTCCCCGCCGGACGCGGAAGCTCAGCTCGTCGACGGCCCGTAGCGGAGAACCGCCGTCCTTGCGGACGAACTCGCGGACAAGCCCCTCGACGACGACGATATCGTCCGGAGCCTCCGCAACGGGTGGTCGAACGGTTGCCAACCTCGGGGGCGAGGTAAAGGACGGCGCGTCTGAGAGCAGTTGCTTCGTGTAGGTGCTGCGCGGTGCGGCAAGTATCGCGCCCGTTGTGCCCTGCTCCTGAATCCGCCCGCCCTGAAGGACGACGATCCGATCGGCGCGGTCGGCGGCAACACCGAGATCGTGGGTCACCAGAAGCACAGCCGTGCCATATTCCGTTCGCAAGTCGTCGATCAGATCGAGAATGCGCTTCTGGACGGTGACGTCGAGCGCGCTCGTCGGTTCGTCGGCAATGATCAACTGTGGCTTCAAAGCAATCGCGATCGCGATCAGCACCCTTTGGCGCATGCCACCCGACAGTTCATGCGGATATTGCCGTGCTCGAAGCGCCGGCTCGCTCAACCCGACGCGGGCGAGAAGAGAGATGACGCGGGCCTCGATCTCGTCGGAACGCAGCGCCCTGTGAATGCGAAAGATCTCGCCGAGTTGCGAGCCGATCGTCTTGACCGGGTTGAGCGAACTTCCCGGATCCTGCGGCACGAGACTGATCCTCGCGCCGCGCACCGTGTCCAGCTGTCGATCCGTCCAGCGGGCGATATCGGTTCCATTCAGCTTGATGCTGCCTTGCTCCACCCGGCCATTCGCAGCGAGCAGACCGATGATCGACTGGGCCGTCGTCGTCTTGCCGGAACCGGATTCACCGACAAGCGCCACAACCTCGCCTGGATTGATGCGAAACGAAACGTCGTGAACGGCGCGGCGTTCGCCGCTACCGTCAGCATAGGCGATGCAGAGGCCCTCGACCTCGAGAACGGGCGGAAACGATCCAGGTATGACGGTCATGCTGCGGCCCTTCCGAAAGATTGGCTGACGCGATTGGCAGCCAGCACGACGAGGACGACCACGATGCCGGGTGCGGTGGTCAGCCACCAGGCAGTCGAGATGTAATTGCGCCCCTCGGCGATCAGCAGGCCCCATTCCGGGGTCGGCGGCGGCGCGCCGTAGCCGAGAAATCCAAGCGTCGAAATCTGCAGAACGGCCGATCCGAATTGCAGCGCGGCAAAGGCGACGACCGAGGTCAGGGAATTCGGCAGAATATGGCGCCACAGAACCGAGGCGAAGGTTCCGCCACTGCCGAAGGCCGCCTCGACATAATCGCTGCGACGCACGCGCACGACTTCCGCCCGCGCCAGACGGGCAAAGCCTGCGACCGAGGTGACCCCAACAGCGATTGCCGCGTTCACAGTTCCAAAGCCGAGCAGGATAATGATGCTGAGCGAAAGCAGCAGCGGAGGGATCGACAACAGCACGTCGACAACGCGCATGATCGCATCGTCGAAGCGACGCCGCACCGAACCAGCAACGACGCCGAGACCGGTGCCAACCGCAAGTCCCAGCCCGACGGCGACAAAAGCACCGGTCAGGGAATGAACGGCCCCGTAGACGATGCGCGCATAGAGATCGCGCCCGAGCGCATCGGTTCCGAGCAAGTGATCAGCGCTCGGTCGCTGCAACTGCGCACCACCGACGCCTTCAACTGGGTTGTAACCTGTGAAGAGTGAAGGGGTGACCGCCCAGAGGAACACGGTGCCAAGGATAAGCCAGGAAAGCGCCAACCCTAGGGGAACGCGGCGCAGCCGCGATGTAGCGCCGTTGCGTTCGCTCTTTGCTCTTGGCGCCGCAACGGCGTCATCGTGAAGCGTATCTAACGTCGTCATGCAACGGCTCCCGTTTTGGTCCTGAGGCGTGGGTCGAGCACCGGATAGAGCAGGTCCACAGCGAGATTGATGATCACGAAGGCCAGTGCCGACAGCACGACGATCGCCTGAAGCACGGCGGCGTCCTGGCTGCCGACGGCGCGTTCGGTGAGCCCGCCGATGCCGTTCAGCCCGAAGACGGTCTCCGTCACCACGGCCCCGGCGATCAGTTCGCCGAAGAGGACACCGGCAATCGTCAACGTCGGAAGCAGCGCGTTCTTCGCGACGTGCCGCCAGAGAACCCAAAGGCGGGTGGCGCCCTTTGCCCGCGCCACGGCGACGAAGGGCCGCGTCATCACCTCGTCGATGTTGCGCACGAGCACCTGCGCCAGCGGCGCGGAAATCGGCACGGCAAGTGTCGCGACCGGCAGGATCAGTTCCTGCCAGGGACCAGGATTGATGACCGGCACGAGCTTCAGGCGGAAGGAGAAGATCTGGATGAGCATAATGCCGAGCCAGAAGGTGGGGACCGAAATGAAGAGCGAGGGAACCGACTGCAAAGCGCCACGCAGCCAGCCGAACGGCGCGAGACTGGATAGGAAAGCGATAATGATCGCCAGGACCGCGGCTAGTCCGAAGCCGAGCCCCGCGAGCTTTAGCGTTGCCGGCAGATGCGCGGCGAGCAGGCTTGAAACCGGAACGCCGGCCTGAACAGAGTAGCCGAAGTTGCCGGCCAGGAAGTTGCCGATGGTCCGCGCGTACTGCACCGGCACGGAGCTGTCGGCGGCATAGGAAGCGCGGATTTCGGCGACCTGTTCGGCGTTCAGGCCGAGATCGGGGTTCTGGAACTTGATGAGGATCGCGTCGCCGGGCATTGCCTGCAGCAGCACGAACGAGATCGTGAATGCGGCCCAAAGCACAAATAGGGCCTGAGCGACACGATTGAACAGATAGGCGGACATGATCCCTTCCTCGCAGGCGGATTTCAGAGACGGCGGCCACCCACTTTGGGTGACCGTCGAACCGATCAGTGTTCGGCAAGCCAGGTGCTGTAGAAGCTTGGGCGGCCGACAGCCTCGAAGGCCACGCCCTGGACGTAGGGCGCACCGGCATAGGCCTGCGGTTCCTCGAAGATCGGGATCGCATAGGCCTGATCAACGACGTAGTCCTGGACTTCGCCGGCGATCGCGAGGCGCTTCTCGCGATCCGGCTCGGAGGCGAGCGCATCGAGCAGACCGTTCAGTTTGGTATCGACGAAGCTCTGAACCTTGTCGCTGAGTCCGCCCTTCTGGCGCAGCACATCGCGGTTCTTCGGATAGTATTGGCTCTTGATCACATCGGGGTCCGCGCGGCCGACCATGGCGGGCGACACCGGCGTCTTCAGCGGATCGAGATCATCCACCGTCTTGCTGCCACTGTCGCCGGCAAGAACGCTCAGCTTCACGCCCACCTTGCCCCACTGCTGGGCGACCAGTTGAAGCGTTTCCTTGTTCTGCGGCTGCGGCAGCGATTCATAAGCCGTCAGCACCAGTTCCTTGCCGTCCTTCTGGCGGAGGCCGTTGGCGCCGACCGACCAACCGGCTTCATCGAGCAGGGCCTTGGCCTTTACGGGATCAAAAGTGAGCTTGGCCGAGATGTCCTTGTAGCCGAGCGCCGACGACGCGATGATCGAAGTGGCTTGCGGATAATTGGCCGAGAACAGCGTGGTGACGATTTCCTTGGTGTCGGTCGCGTGCAGCAGCGCCTGGCGTACCCGGATGTCGGCCACCAACGGGTTGTCCGGGCGGAAGACGACGCTGTTGTTCACCCCGCGGGTGGAAGGCGCGTAGATCTGATAGTCCTGCGCCTCGACTTGACCCTCGTCATAGGCCTGGACTTGGCGGATAAAATCCGCCTGCCCTGCGAGCAGTGCACCGATGCGCACGCTGTCTTCGCCGGTGATGATGTACTTGATGCCGTCGAGATAGGCGCGGCCCTGGTGTTCGAGCTTGACCGGGCCCCAGTTGTATTCCTCGCGGGCCTTCAGATTCAGTTCCTTGCCGATCGTCTCGCTCTCGACGACGAACGGACCGGAGCCGATGATTTTCGTCGCGTCACCAAGTTCTTCGAAAGGCAACGCCAGCGTGCTTTCGGCCACCAGGCCCGAGCCGATCACGGACGTTCCCTGAAGGAACCCCGGCGACGGCTTCTTGAAGTAGAATTTGACCGTCAGCGGATCGACGACTTCGCTACGCTCGTAGTTGTTGATCACCTCTGAAACCGGCTGCTTCAACGCCTTGTTGCCGAGGCCGAAGACGTCGTAATTCTTGGCAACGGCAGCCGCGTCGAGCGGCGAGCCATCGGAGAACGTCACGCCGGGGCGAATCTTGAACGTGTATTCGGTCGCATCGGCGTTGACCGTCCAGGACTCGGCGATCCAGGGCTCGATCTCCAGCGTCTTCGGGTTCTGATAGGTCAGCTTGTCGGTGATCTGGTTGAGGATGCCACCGTTCGGATAGAAGCCGCCGGCCGGCGGGTAGAGGTTCGTATGGGCCTGCTGCTCCAGATAGATCAACGTGCCGCCCTTGACCGGATCCGTCGTTTGCGCCTGGGCACCGCTCAGAGCCAGGCCAGAGGTCGCAAGTGTGGCGAGCGTCAGCGCCAGGCGTTTCAGTTTCGTCGTCATGAGAGCCTTCCTTCAGAAATCTGGAGGCTATGGTACGACCGCGGCAGGCATAATCAATTAAATCTAGTAAATTAATATGCTATATGTTTTGCCCGAACAGAAAGAAGCATCTAGCGTGCGAACGCCCGGGAGATAATTGTCCCTTCCCGTATTTTTCCCACCGATTTTGACGGGCCGGGATCGACAGAAGTGTGGAAAGAAGCACGCTGGTAACCACCGCCACATACGCGACATGGACACGTGCTTGATTGCGCGCGGCATTGACACCATTGTCGTCATCCGTTGAAAAATCTTGGCAATTTCTCTGAACCTCCCAAGGATCGTAAGCATCATGGAAAGCAATAAAGTCCTCGTCGTCGGCGGTGCCGGCTACATCGGCTCGCATACGTGCCTCGAACTCGCCAACAAGGGTTTCGAGCCGGTCGTTTACGACAACCTTTCGAATGGCCACGAGGAATTCGTCAAATGGGGCGTGCTGGAAAAGGGTGATATCCGCGACCGCAAGCGGCTCGACGAGGTGCTTGCCCGACACAAGCCACGCGCCATCCTGCATTTTGCCGCGATGATCGAGGTGGGTGAATCGGTGAAGGACCCGGTTTCCTTCTACGACAACAATGTCATCGGCACGCTGACCTTGCTTTCGGCCGCCCTTGCCGCCGGCGTCGAAGCTTTCGTGTTCTCGTCCACCTGCGCCACCTATGGCCTGCCGGAGAGCGTGCCGATCGACGAACAGCACCGCCAGGCGCCGATCAACCCCTACGGCCGGACCAAGTGGGTGTGCGAGCAGGCGCTGAAGGACTACGGGCAGTACAAGGGCTTGCGCTCGGTCATCCTGCGCTACTTCAACGCCGCCGGCGCCGATCCGGAAGGCCGCATCGGCGAGTGGCACGAACCGGAGACGCATGCCATCCCGCTCGCCATCGACGCCGCCCTCGGCCGGCGCCAGAGCTTCAAGATCTTCGGCACGGACTACGACACGCGCGACGGCACCTGCGTACGCGACTACATCCACGTGCTTGATCTTGCCGACGCCCATGTGCGCGCGGTCGAACACCTGCTTGCCGGCGGCGACAGCGTCGAGCTCAACCTCGGCACTGGCACCGGCACGACCGTCAAGGAACTGCTGACGGCGATTTCCGAGGTTTCCGGACGTGAATTCCAGGTTGATCTCGTCGAACGCCGCGAAGGAGATTCGACGACACTGGTCGCCAACAATGACAAGGCTCGCGACGTGCTGGGATGGGTTCCGAAATACGACCTCACCGACATCACGCGCACGGCCTGGAACTGGCATTCCCGCCGCAATCAGGGTGTTTGAGGCTTTGATGGCGCTGGTGCGGCGGTCATCGCCGCACCAGGATCACTCCGACGCGTCAGGCCGTGTGCTGCACCGGCCTTGAGAAAAAGCCCGAGCGCAGCCGTGTGGCCAACGGCTTTTCAATCAGAAGATAGGCGAAAGCGCCAAGCGCCGTCCCCGCAACGACCGCCAGCAGGGCCGATGCGAGCGGCCCAATCCCCATCATTCCACAGGCCTTGACCACGACCGATATCGCAAAGGTGTGCCAGAGATAGATTGAATAGGATGCGTCGCCAAGCATCATCGGCAGCCTGCGCGGGCGAAACCAGCCCTTAACCTCGAGCGCCAGCGTTCCCAAAACCAGCATGACGGCCAAGGGTCCGAGAATGAACTCGTCGAAAGGCAGGCGAAGCACGGCGACCGCCGCGAATCCTGAAAACGCGCCGGCGACAAGCACGAGGCCGGACGTTGCGCCCGGCACCCTGCCCCTCAGCCAGAGTTCGGCGACGACCATACCGGCCACGAATTCGAGAATAATCGGCCGTGTATAGGTGACGAAGAGCGCGTTGTCGCTGTCGACGGCAAAGCCGATGGCCACCAGCGCCGAGAAACAGCCAGCGATCGCCAGCAGACGCCTCGACCGCGGCAACAGCAGCGTCAGTGCGAAGACGGCATAAAAGAACATCTCGTAGTTCAGCGTCCAGCCCTGCACCAGCACCGGCCAGATTTCGCCGCTGCTGGGTGAGCGCGTGGG
The DNA here is from genome assembly GCF_016919405.1 of Ensifer sp. PDNC004. Taxonomy (NCBI): domain Bacteria; kingdom Pseudomonadati; phylum Pseudomonadota; class Alphaproteobacteria; order Hyphomicrobiales; family Rhizobiaceae; genus Ensifer; species Ensifer sp. PDNC004. Next base: position 4,742 of record NZ_CP070352.1, on the reverse strand, counting down.
AATGAACAGCAGCGAGGAAAGCACATGTCCATTGCTCAAGACGAGATTGGGAAACAGTCCGGCGAGGCCGCCGATGACCATTACCGCGGTCGCGAGCCAATAGATCGGCGCGATCCTTTGAACGCGGTCGCGCAGGAATGCGAGTGGTGACACCGGCCGCCGCTCGCTGATCACCCACATGATGAAGCCGCTGATGACGAAGAAGACATCGACGCCCGCAGCACCGATCGCGAAGTGATGTCCGGTGCGCTCGGCGGCATGAAAGACGACGACACCGAGCGCTGCGACGGCCCGCAGGTACTGGATGCCGTAGATCGTCGTCGGAGGGGTGATCATCGATACCTCAAGCGCAGCGGGATCTCCGATACGGCCGGCCCCGAACGATCTTCGACGCTCTGCTGCGGGCGCGCTTCCGGCAATGTCAGCTTTCCGGCGGCGAAATAGAGCAGGAACGAGCCGATATGATAGGGGTTCATGATGTCGATCTCGACGAAGGACCGCACCAGCAGCAGCAGCGCTATGCCGAAAAGCACCGAGGACTGCGTGTCGTGGTCCTGCGTCAAAAGCCGCTTGGTATGCCCGAGCACGGTTATCAGCAGGATACCGGACAAGAGAACGAGCCCGATTGCGCCGGTCTCCACCATCGCTTCGATAAAGGTGTTGTGAAAGTGGAAGCCAGAGCGCGTGGCGATATAGAACTCTTCCCAAAGACGCTCGGGCTCCGAGAATCCCTGGACCCAATAGGCCTGATAGCCGACACCGACCAACGGTGATGACATGGCGGCCTCGATGCCCTGCTGCCAAAGATAGGTGCGCCCGGTCAGGGTGGAATCCTTGCCGAAAAGGCCGAGGACAAGATCGACGCCCCCGCCATAGATACCTGCAACGGCAACCATGACGGCGCAAACGGCAGCTGCGAGGAAGAGACCCTTGCGGTGTGCCGGCGACAATAGGCCGACGACCCGCATACCGAGCCAGAGCCCGAGGATGACCACGGTGGTCAACACCGACGTCGCCGATTGCGAGGCAAAGAGGGAATAGGCCGACAGCATCGCGACCAGGCCCGATGCCGCGAGCCACAGGCCGCGTTCTCCAAGCGCTATCGGCGCGACGAAGGCGAAATAGATGCCGAGCGAGGCGTAGAAGCCAAGCTGGTTTTTCGAGGCGAAGGCGCCGACGAAACTGTAGGTGCCGTCGAGCGGATCGAGGTGATAGACGCCGAAGAGCAGCGAGTAGACGAGAACGACGCCGGTGCCGGCAATCGCGCCGCGCACCAATGTCCTGATACCGACGACCCGCATGGCAATCAGGGCGCATATCACGTGGGAGAGATACTGCACCCCCGTTCGCGCCGTCATACCCGGCGCTGCCGACCAGAAGACCGACAGGCAGGCGAAAATCGCGAAGCCAAGAATCCAGAGGCGGATGCCGTAGTTGCCGAGCACGCGACGATAATCGACCAGCACCAGCGGCAGCCAAAGGCCATAGTAGAGCAGGATCGATGCCTGCCCGAAACGCGAGGAATAGGCGAAGACGAAGAGCGATAACGCGATCGCAACGGTGCCATAGACACCATTGCGATCGGCAGAAATCAGGCTCGCCTTCGAAATCTTCACAGCCGGTCCTACTGCGTTGCCAGGTTGGCTTCGACCTTGATCACGTCACCGGGCAATACAGGCGTGTTTTCGTCAGCGGCGATCTCCGTCGGCTTGCCGTCGCGCTCGCGCATGATCGAATAGGCGATCGTGGCCTCCGCCGTATTGTCCTTCGACTGCGCGGCTTCGGCCGATTGCAGCAGCGCTTCGGCCATCAGATCGCGGCTGGTGCCGAGCTTGATCGAAAGCGTGTCGAGTTCGGCCTCGGTGTTCTGCAGGTCCTGGGCCAGTTGGGCGTCCCAGTCGTTGCGAAGATTGGTCTCGTCCTGCCCCGCCTTGCTGACATCCTGCTTCGCCTTCAGCGAAGCGGTGTCGATGTCGAGAAGAGCGGCCTGCAGTTCGGCGACGCGCTGCTCCAACGACAGTTTGCGCTGGCTGAGCGCCAGCCCCTTCTCGGCAAGGCTCTCGACTTTCTCGCGGTCTTCGACGACGAGCTCGAGCTGGCGATTCTGGGTTTCCGTCTTCTTTGCCAGCGACTGGATTTCGCTTTCGAGCAGGGACTTCAGATCGGCAAGCGCTTTCAATTGCAGCTTCTGCTTCCTGTCGCGCGAGGCCATCAGCGCCGTCTCGTTGGCGAGAAGCTTATCGATGCCCGGTACCCCTTGAAGGTCCTTCGGCAGTTCGATGCCATCCTTTTCGGCGATCTCGGCCTGAAGGCGGGCGCGCCGGATCAACAACCGGTTACGCTCGGACGTCTGGACGCTGGAATCGCCATGCGCATTTATGTAGTCGCGCGCAAAGCGCTGGCCGCTTTCGGAACGACGCAGACCGCCGCCGAGGCTTACGGCTTTCAGCACCGTCAGATTGGGCGCAAAGGGATATTCGCCTGGCTTCTGCACCTCGCCCGCGAGATAGACCGGGCGGTATTGCGCAAGCTCAACGGAGGCGGACGGTCGGTCACGCAGACCGAAGAGCGTCTGCATCTTCTCGCCGATCGCCTCGCCGACTTCGGTCGTCGTCTTGCCGGCTGCCGGCAGGTCGCCGATGAAGGGCAAGGAAAGCGCTCCCGACGGACCGACCGTGTACTCGCCGCTGACAACAGACCAGTCGCGGACGGCTCCTTCAGCGGTCTGCCATTCGGCCACGCGGATCCTCAGCCTGTCCATGGTGCCGAGTTGGTACTCGTCGGCCCAAGCCGGAAAAGCGAAAGTGAGCGCCGCGGCGATGAGAGCGGCGCGGCGCAGGAAACGGGGCAGCGCGCGCGGCATGCGCGACTTTCCCGACAGATTGTGTTTTTTCATTTGGGCTTCCCGAATGAAGGGGCGCCGTCCCGCGACCGGTCGCGCGGGCTTTCCAGGCGCTGTTTCGTCAGTAGCTGCCGCGCGAAAGGCAAACGGCGGGAATGGTCCTGACAACAATGGAAAAGTCGCTCAGCAGCGACCAGTTCTGGACGTAGTGGGTGTCGAACGCGATACGGGTTGCGTAGGAAACGTCGTTGCGCCCGCTGATCTGCCAAAGTCCGGTGAGACCGGGGCGGGATTGCAGGTAGTAGACGGCGGCGCTGTCGTAGAGTTCCAGCTCGTCCTCCACCACCGGGCGCGGACCGACGATGCTCATTTCACCGCGCACGATGTTGAAGAGTTGAGGCAGCTCATCGAGGCTGAGTTTGCGCAGGACGCTGCCTACGACCGTGACGCGGGGGTCATCCTGCAGTTTGCGCGTCGCGCGCCATTCCTCATAGGCGGCCGGGTTGGCCTTGAGATAGTCCTGCAGGATACGGTCCCCATCAGGCCGCATGGTGCGGAACTTGAGGCAACGGAACGACTTGCCGTTATGGCCGATGCGGCGGTGGCCGTAGAAGATGCTGCCGCCGTCGGAAAACTTGACCAGCGCCATGAGCATCAGGAACAGCGGGCTTAAGAAAACGAGGGCGAGGGAAGCGGCAAGCACGTCGAAGCCACGCTTCGAAACGCCACCCACGGGTGGGATTGCCGCAAACTCTGCGGCACTGAAAAACGGCGAATTGGCCGATCTGGTCGCAGACTTCATAGAGGTGACTCCATTTACGTTTGGCGATTTGTCGGTCTCCCCAGGGGGGCCTACAGCCCACACTGGGGCGCGCTCATCGTGAATAATGAACGTCCGGTAAGGATTTGCTTTTTGAAGGCGAAATAAAGGCGAGTATCCGAGCAGGGGCCAAAATGCGTATATCACCACTTTCGAATATGAAATATTTCCCGTGACAGGCGCGGTTATATTATTGCGAGAAACAGTATCACCTCGCACGTATTCCTGTATTGTTTCTGGCGAGCCAAATTACATTTCCGGATAAGTGGCGATATCTTCGCAGGCCGATGTTTTCCTTGAGCTTCGGGAGTGTGATTTCCCCTGCTCCAAAATTATCGGTCGTCCGTATTTCCCAAATTCTGCTGCGTCGCACCAAGTCTTCGCGGCGCACACGAAGACGCGCAGCATCGTTCAAACTTGTAATAAAAGTTGATCAGCACGTGAGTGTGGCGGCAACCATTGGGCGACGCAGAGAGCGTCTCCCGACGGGAGGTGGAAAATCAGCTGCCGAGCGCAGGCTCGCGTCGCAATGGCGTTCGAGGCCAATCAACTGATTTTGATTCGATCGACGCTGCTCGAAACGCGACATAAAGATTTGCCTGTTTCTATGTGCCAAAGCGGCGGCTATTGCCGGTTGCAGCCGATGTCCGTCGCCAATATATTAACATTTGCAGAGGAAAGGCCGATTTTGCGATGACGTCTGCAGCGATAGAACCGATTGCGAGCTAGTGTCATGTACGCACCACGCGTCTTCGTGAGTATGATCGGCGCCCTGACGGTTTTTGCTGTCGTCACCTATTTCCTCAATGGCTCTCTCACATCCACGCTGATCCAGACGGCGATCTGTGCGGTCCTCATTCAGATCGGCTATTTCCTCGCGGTCGTTTTCCTCATCTGGAGGAAAGCGCGTGAGCGCGGAAAAAAAGCGGCTGAAGTGCTGCAATCGGCCAATGACGACAAGCCGGGCAGCAATAGCCACCGCCTGGACCGGCCCGGTCACTTCAATCGTTGACCGCACGGCCGGACAAGCCTGCCTCGCCATTCTTAAAAAAAATCGCCTTTGACTCGGTTGCGACATGA